>NZ_VCNJ01000055.1 GCF_005938625.1 Pseudomonas fluorescens | reverse complement strand
ACCGGTCTCTACAGTGAGGGTTTGTCTTACCCCAGCACAATCAACCGATTCGGCAACTCATTCCTCACCTGCGTCACCGGCACATGAACCTTCAGCAATTCCCCACACGCCTCGATACACGTCACAAACCCCTCCAACGTGCGCCCCTGCCTGACCTGCTCGGTAAACGCCGCCACAATCGCATCCCAACTCTTGTTATCCAGCCGCTTGGAAATCCCTTCATCCACCAGAATCTCCACATACCGCTCCGCCTCGCAGACAAAAATCAGCATGCCGGTGCTACCCACCGTGTGATGCAGGTTCTGCTCAAGAAACTGTCGCCGCGCCAGGTTCGAGGCGCGCCAGTGCCGCACGCGACGCGGTATCAAATGAGTGGTGATTTTCGGCAAACGAAACAGCAGGCACAGCACGATAAACGCACCCCACTGCACCAGCAGCAGACTGCGCAGGGTCAGCCAGCCAGTCAGGTAGTGCACGACGCCCGGCACCACCAGTGCCAGGAGGCTCGCCCACAACAACGGGATGTACGCATAGTCATCGGCGCGCGCCGCCAGCACCGTGACCAGTTCGGCGTCGGTATCGCGCTCGACCCGGGCAATCGCCTCGGCGACTTTGCGTTGTTCGTGTTCGGTCAGTAGTGCCATGTTGGAAAGTGCCTGCTCATTATTCTTCTGATATCACCAGCCGCCGGACGAACCACCGCCGCCGAAACTGCCCCCGCCGCCGCTGAAGCCCCCGCCTCCACCGCCACCGCCAAATCCGCCACCACCGCCGAAGCCGCCCCCTCCTCCGGAGCCACCCCGGCCGGCAGGCAGGATACCGAGCATCTGGCAGACAAACACCGTCAGGATGAACAACATCACCAAAAACACGAACAATGCCGGATGCCGCGAGATGAAATCATCGGACGGATCACCGCTGGATTCATACACCGTCGATGGCTCGTCGAGCGGATTTCCGCCCAGCACCACCAGCATCGCCGCCACGCCATCGCTGATGCCTTTGCTGAAGTTGCCGGCCTTGAACGCGGGGGTTATGACTTGATGGATGATCACCGACGTTTGCGCGTCGGTCAGCCGGTCTTCGAGGCCATAACCGACTTCGATACGCAGTTTGCGCTCGTCACGGGCAACGATCAGCAGCGCACCGTTGTTCTTGTCCTTTTGACCGATGGCCCAATGTCGACCGAGCTGAACGCCGAAGTCCTCAATGGTTGTGCCTTGCAAATCCGGCACGGTAACCACGACCAGTTGCTCGCCGGTGGCCTGCTCGTGGGCCTGCAACTGCTGGCTCAGTTGCGCACGCAGCGACGGCTCGATCATCTGCGCTTCGTCCACCACGCGCCCGCTCAGCGCCGGGAACGTCAACTCGGCCCGGGCGCTGAAGGCGAACAGCCACAGCATCAGCACCAGGCCCATTTTCAACACACGCATGCATACCCCCAGCGTTCCCTTGTAGGAGCTGCCGAAGGCTGCGATCTTTTGATCTTGTTTTTTTACCAACCAACGTCAAAAGATCGCAGCCTTCGGCAGCTCCTACACAGGTGTGTTCTCAGAATTTGACCTGGGGTGCCTTATCGGCATCCGGCGTGGTGGCTTCGAAGGTTTCGCGGATCGGCAAATCGCTGTACATCACGCTGTGCCAGAGACGGCCGGGGAAGGTGCGGATCTCGGTGTTGTACTTCTGCACCGCCAGAATGAAATCGCGGCGCGCCACGGCGATGCGGTTTTCCGTGCCCTCGAGTTGCGATTGCAGGGCGAGGAAGTTCTGGTTGGCTTTCAGATCCGGGTAGCGCTCTGAGACCACCATCAAGCGGCTCAACGCACCGGTCAGTTGATCCTGCGCCTGCTGGAACTGCTTTAGTTTTTCCGGGTTGTCGAGGGTGCTGGCATCGACCTGGATCGACGTGGCTTTCGCCCGAGCCTCGATCACTGCCGTCAGGGTTTCCTCTTCATGCTTGGCATAACCCTTTACCGTTTCCACCAGATTGGGGATCAGGTCCGCGCGGCGCTGGTACTGATTCTGCACCTGGCCCCACGCGGCCTTGGCCTGTTCGTCGAGGGTCGGGATATTGTTGATGCCGCACGCGGTCAGCAACATGGCCAGCACCAGCAGCGTGGCGACCTGTAAACGCGAGCGATAGGTTGGACTTGCATTCATCGCAGTGATGCTCCTTGGCACATATCATTATAAAAACCGAGCGCGAAACATTCTCAGCGGGCTCTTGGGGCATAATCGGCCGCGTCGCTGGATTACGACGGGGCAATGGGCTAAAAAGTGCCCTGCGTGATCATGCTGCCAAGTGTCGGCTGCCGTTTTGGCTCTGTTTCTTTGAGCCTGTACCCGAACAACAATAGTCGCTCCCTAAATTTTGGCTGGCCGGCGTTGCATTGCCGCTTGGGCCCTTGAGAAAAATATTCATGAAGAAGCTGTGTTTGCTGGGTCTGTTCGTCAGCCTGGCCAGTCATCAAGTATTGGCCGCCACGACCCCGGTACCCCTGGAAAACAAGGACGCGTTCATCAGCAACCTGATGAACCAGATGACCCTCGATGAAAAGATCGGCCAGTTGCGCCTGATCAGCATCGGCCCGGAAATGCCTCGCGAGCTGATCCGCAAAGAGATCGCTGCCGGCAACATCGGCGGCACGTTCAACTCGATCACCCGTCCGGAAAACCGTCCGATGCAGGACGCGGCCATGCGCAGCCGCCTGAAGATTCCGATGTTTTTTGCGTACGACGTGATCCACGGTCACCGTACGATTTTCCCGATTCCGCTGGCCCTCGCCTCGAGCTGGGACATGGACGCCATCGGCCAGTCCGGCCGCGTTGCCGCCAAAGAAGCTGCTGCCGACAGCCTCGACATCACCTTCGCGCCGATGGTCGATATTTCCCGCGACCCGCGCTGGGGCCGCAGCTCCGAAGGTTTCGGTGAAGACACCTACCTGACCTCGCGCATCGCCGGCGTCATGGTTCGCGCCTATCAGGGCGCCACCCCGAGCGCGGCTGACAGCATCATGGCCAGCGTCAAGCACTTCGCCCTGTACGGCGCGGTCGAGGGCGGTCGCGACTACAACACCGTCGACATGAGTCCGGTGAAGATGTATCAGGATTACCTGCCGCCGTACCGCGCCGCGATTGATGCCGGCGCCGGTGGTGTGATGGTTGCGTTGAACTCGATCAACGGCATTCCGGCCACCGCCAACACCTGGCTGATGAACGATCTACTGCGTCGCGACTGGGGCTTCAAGGGCCTGGCGGTCAGCGACCACGGTGCGATTTTCGAACTGATCAAGCACGGCGTCGCCCGCGACGGTCGTGAAGCAGCGAAGCTGGCGATCAAGGCCGGCATCGACATGAGCATGAACGACACCCTCTACGGCAAAGAGCTGCCGGGGCTGCTCAAGTCCGGCGAGATCGAACAGAAAGACATCGACAACGCCGTGCGCGAAGTCCTCGCAGCCAAGTACGATATGGGCCTGTTCAAGGACCCGTACCTGCGTATCGGCAAGGCTGAAGATGATCCGGCCGACACCTACGCCGAAAGCCGTCTGCACCGCGCCGAGGCCCGTGAGGTCGCGCGCCGCAGCCTGGTGCTGCTGAAGAACCAGAACGAAACCCTGCCGCTGAAGAAAGACGCAAAAGTCATGCTGGTCGGCCCGTTGGCCAAAGCGCCGATCGACATGATGGGCAGTTGGGCAGCAGCGGGTAAGCCCGCGCAATCGGTGACCCTGTTCGACGGCATGAGCTCGATGATCGGCGACAAGGCGAACCTGATCTACGCCCGTGGCGCCAACATCACCAGCGACAAGAAGGTGCTGGACTACCTGAACTTCCTCAACTTCGATGCGCCGGAAGTGGTCGATGACCCGCGCCCGGCCAACGTGCTGATCGACGAAGCGGTAAAAGCCGCCAAGGACGCTGACGTGATCGTGGCTGCGGTGGGTGAGTCCCGTGGCATGTCCCACGAATCCTCCAGCCGCACCGACCTGAACATCCCGGAAAACCAGCGCGAGTTGATCCGTGCCCTGAAAGCCACCGGCAAACCGCTAGTACTGGTGTTGATGAACGGCCGTCCGCTGACCATTCTCGAAGAGAACCAGTCGGCTGACGCGATTCTGGAAACCTGGTTCAGCGGCACCGAGGGCGGCAACGCCATCGCTGACGTACTGTTCGGCGACTACAACCCGTCGGGCAAATTGCCGGTGACCTTCCCGCGCTCCGTGGGTCAGATCCCGACCTACTACAACCACCTGAGCATTGGCCGGCCGTTCACGCCGGGCAAACCGGGCAACTACACCTCGCAGTATTTCGATGACACCACCGGGCCGCTGTTCCCGTTCGGTTATGGCCTGAGCTACACGCAATTCGCCCTGAGCGACATGGCGCTGTCGTCGACCACCCTGAACGCCACCGGCAAGCTCGACGCCAGCGTCATGGTGAAAAACACCGGCAAGCGTGACGGCGAAACCGTGGTGCAGTTGTATATTCAGGACGTCACCGGCTCGATGATTCGCCCGGTGAAAGAACTGAAGAACTTCCAGAAAATCATGCTCAAGGCCGGCGAACAGAAAGTCGTGCACTTCACCATCAGCGAGGATGACCTGAAGTTCTACAACGCCCAGCTCAAATATGCGGCGGAGCCAGGCAAGTTCAACGTGCAGATCGGCCTGGATTCGCAGGACGTGACGCAGCAGAGCTTTGAACTGCTGTAACCGCAACAACACCGCAAAACTCTGTGGGAGCGAGCTTGCTCGCGAAGAGGCCATCACATTCAACATTGATGTTGACTGTCAGGCCGCATTCGCGAGCAAGCTCGCTCCCACAGTGGTTTAAGGGGACTGACTAGCCGCGGCGGTCGAGGATATTGACCACCACCCGATCCACCCATCCCCAGATCCGCTGCTTGACCCGCCGCCACAACGGCCGGCGCTGCCACTCTTCCAGACTCACTTGCTGACTCAGCCCGAAGTCCTTCACAAAACTCGCCTCTACCGCTGCCGTCAACGACGGATCCAGCGCCTCCAGATTCGCCTCCAGATTGAAGCGCAGGTTCCAGTGGTCGAAGTTGCACGATCCGATGCTCACCCAATCGTCCACCAGCACCATTTTCAGGTGCAGGAAACACGGCTGGTATTCGAAGATCTGCACACCGGCCTTGAGCAGGCGCGGGTAGTAGCGATGCCCGGCGTAACGCACCGACGGGTGATCGGTACGCGGCCCGGTCAGCAGCAGCCGCACGTCGACACCGCGCGCCGCAGCCTTGCGCAGGGAGCGGCGGATTTTCCAGGTCGGCAGGAAGTACGGCGTGGCCATCCAGATGCGTTTTTTCCCGCTGTTCAAAGCGCGAAACAGCGATTGCAGAATGTCGCGATGTTGGCGGGCGTCGGCATACGCCACACGGCCCATGCCCTCGCCCTTGTCCGGTACGCGCGGTAATCGTGGCAGACCGAAATGCGCGGCCGGGCGCCAGGCGCGGCGATAGCGGTTGGCGATCCACTGACGGTCGAAGAGCAATTGCCAGTCGATGACCAACGGGCCGCTGATCTCGACCATCACTTCATGCCACTCGCTGGTGTCATGGCCCGGGGTCCAGAATTCATCGGTGACGCCGGTGCCTCCGACCACGGCCAGACGCTGATCAACCAGCAGCAATTTGCGGTGATCGCGGTAAAAATTGCCGACCCAGCGCCGCCAGTTCAGCCGATTGTAGAAACGCAGTTCGACCCCAGCGTGAGTCAGACGCTGGCGCAGATTGAGGGTGAACGCGAGGCTGCCGTAATCGTCGAACAGGCAGCGCACGCGCACCCCACGCTCGGCCGCCAGTACCAGCGCCTGGACGATGGTTTCGGCACAGGCGCCCGCCTCGACCAGATACAGCTCAAGCTCGATCTGCTCTTGAGCGCCAGCGATCTGCTCCAGCATGCGCGGAAAGAATTGCGGGCCGTCGATCAACAGCTCGAAACGGTTGCCGTCACGCCATGGGAACACTGCGCCGCGCATGTCAGCGCGCCGTGAAGATCAGCACCGCACCCACCGGCACCGACAGACTGATCGCCGACAGGTCGGCGAGTTTGCGCAGGCTTTCCAGCCCCGGCGCCAGATCAAAATCCTCGGCGTTTATCACCAGCGGTTCCAGAGTGACAACTTGAAAGCGCCGGTCATCGAGACGCGTCGCCAGCAGCTCGGCCGGGTATTCGTGTTGCTTGCCATGCAGGTTGACGGTCAGCGGCAGGCGCAATTCCAGTTGCGCACCGGGGGCCAGATCGTTGATCGGGCGCAGATCGATCTGGGTGGTGATGGTCGCTTCGGGGAATTGCTCGATCTGGAACAGCTCCTTACGCATGCGCTCATCACGCAGCGGGATGCCGCTGTTGATCGAATCCAGCTCGACTTCGACTTCGGCGCGACCGTTAGGGTCGACCTTGCCATGCAGCACCAGAAAGCGCTGCACTTCGGAGACATTGGCGTTTTTTGTGCTGACGAACGACAGCCGCGACGACTCGCCGTCAAGATACCAGTTGGCCTGCGCCGGCAGCGCGACGGCGGCGAGCAACAGGCTGGACAGGGTTGCACAGAGGGAGCGGTTGAACATTGAACTCTCGTGGGGCCGATAAACCTGCACGAACCTTAACCGCCTATGCCGTTATTGCAACATCAAGATCAAAAGATCGCAGCCTTCGGCAGCTCCTACAGGGTGGACCCGATCCTGTAGGAGCTGCCGAAGGCTGCGATCTTTTAAGGCTGTAAACGACAGCCTTGGCGTTCGCTCAACCACTGGGCGCTGTTGCTGCGGCCCATGCCGCTGACCGTGATGGTTTTGCTGGCGGGGTCATCGGTAAATGCGCTGGTCGGCAGCCACTGCTTCACATAACCACGGCAATACTCGGCATCGTTGTTCATCACATACCGGCACGAACAATATTCCTTGGCGGTGTATGCGCTGATGATGTCGGGGAAGGCCCACAGGTTTTCGCGCTCGTAGCCGATCCAGCCGAGCAGCAAAACAAGCAGCAACAACAAAAAGCGCTTCATGGCCGCACCGCCTTCAGCACGCGTTTGAGCAGTTCGTTATGGCGGTAGCTGCCATCGCGGTCATCGGCGTAACGCACGATCAGCAGTTTCTCGCTGGGAATCACGTACAGCGCCTGGCCCCAGCGGCCCAAGGCAGCGAAGGTGTCCGGCGGTGCATCGGGCCACGGTGATGCGGCGCCACCGACGGGACGATTGAGCCACCATTGGCCGCCGGGCACGGCTTCGTCCTGATGAGCCTTGTATCCGGCGAAGGGTTCAAGGTTGAACGCGAGCCAATCTTTGGGCAGCACTTGCCGCTCCTCCCAACGACCGTCGCGGGCCATCAGCAACCCGACTCGCGCCAGATCCCGCGCAGTGAGATAAACATAAGAAGAAGCGACAAACGTGCCGCTGGCATCGGTTTCCCACACGGCGTGGCGGATGCCCAATGGTTCGAACAACGCCGTCCACGGATAATCCGCATAACGCTGCGGGCCGACGATAGTTTTCAACGCTGCCGCAAGCAGGTTGCTGTCGCCGCTGGAATAGCGGAAGGCCTGCCCAGGAGCGGCGTAGCTACTGTGGTCGGCGGTGAACGCGGCCATGTCGTGATGACCACGGGTGTAAAGCATCGCCACCACCGAGGACTTCAGCGGCGCATATTCGTAGTCTTCCTGCCAATCGATGCCGGAGGCCCAGTGCAGCAGATCGGCGATTTTTATCGCGGGGTGTTTTTCCAGTGGCGGGTAGAACTGCACAGCCGGGTCTTCGAGTTTGAACAGGCCTTCGCCATACGCCACACCGAGCACGGTGGCCATCAGGCTTTTGCTGATCGACCAGGTCAGGTGCGGGGTTTGCTCGGTGGTCGGGCCGGCGTAGCGTTCGTAGATGATCTGGCCGTCGCGGATGATCAGCAGGGCATCGGTGCGGATGCCTTGGCGAGTAGCGTCATCGCGGGGTGGGAAGGCGTAATTTTCCAGTGCCTCTGGATCGGTGACCTTCGGGCCGGTTGGCCATTCTTCACCCGGCCATTGTTCGGCGTGAACGGTGAAGCTGATCAGCAGCAGAAACAGCAACAGGCCTTTGCACATGAGAAGGGCTCTTGGGGAGAACCTGCTGAGATTAGTCGGGGTTGATGACAGATGTGTGGTGATGATGAGATCGCTTTCGCGAGCAAGCTCGCGAAGGGGCCGATCAATTCACCGCCAAAGCCTTGGCTAGACGCTTGGCCCGAGCCCCCGCAGCCAACTGCATCACGCCTTGATCGCGCTGCCACATCTGCGCCCATTCTGCCGGGCCGTCAGCCAACGCCTGACTCACCTCCCCCTCCAGCGCCGCAAACTGCGCAAATAATCCACCCAGCAACACATGCCCGGCAGGATTATTCGGCGGTTGCCGGCTCGCCTCCGCGCACCCGGCCAACAATGCCAGCAAACGCAATTGCAGCGCCTGCGGCCAGTCACTGTCCTGCCCGACGCCATACAGCCAAGCGGTCATCGCGCTCAATACATAGACGTCCTCAAGCGTACGAAACGGTTTGACGTAGGCGTCCCAACCATCGCCGGCCAACAACTCGCACAACGCGTTATCAAGCTGCAGCCGCCCATGGCTGATGTCTGGCATCAACGGCAGCGCTGGCAGTTTTTTCACGGTCACCCCGGGCTCGCCGGGATAGACCACCGCCAGACTCAAACGCGGCGTTTCACCGGGCTCTTCACTGCGCGCAGCAATCAGCAACCAGTCCGCCGCATCGCCGGCAGTGACGAAATCCTTGCGCCCACTCAGGCGCAAATCGCTCAGCCGCGTCTGCATGTCCGCCGGACGCAAACTGCGCTGTTCGGTCGCACACAAAGCGCCGAGGCTCAGCGGCGCACTCGGCCACAACATGCGCAATGCCGCTTGGTATCCGACCAGAAACGCCAACCCCGGCGTCGCCATCCGCCGCCCGCCCGTGACCGCCAACTCGAACGGTGTGACGTTGCCCAACTGCTGCAACAACGTCGCAAAACCCTCGGCCAGGTCAGCAACGGCGGGCAATCGTTCACGGCTGTGCAGCAGATCTGGCCAGGGCATAAGAGGCTCCTTGTGGGCTGTCATATAAGCATCACCGAACGTTCATGGCGATGACACCGGGGCTACATAGCCTGACTTTGCACAACACGGCTGCATAAAGAAAGTCGATCGGCTGCAACCCACGACGGGTTAAAGGCCCGTACGGAGATTCACATGACTCAGATCGCCCGCATCAGCGACACCGGCAATGAACGCCGCCTGCAAGCCGAACGCCTGATCGGCGCCGAGGCCTTGCAGCAAGCCCAGGCCCTGCGCTTCAACGTCTTCAGCGGCGAGTTCAACGCCAAACTGAAAGGCGCGGAACTGGGTCTGGACATGGATGATTATGATGTTCACTGCAGCCACATCGGCGTGCGTGATTTGAACACCGGCCGTTTGGTCGCTACCACCCGCCTGCTCGATCACACCGCCGCCAGCAGCCTCGGCAAGTTCTACAGCGAAGAAGAATTCAGCCTGCATGGCCTCGCGCATCTGCAAGGCCCGATCCTCGAAATCGGCCGCACCTGCGTCGACCCGGCTTACCGCAACGGCGGCACCATCGCGGTGTTGTGGGGCGAGTTGGCCGAAGTGTTAAATCAGGGCGGTTACAGCTACTTGATGGGCTGCGCGAGCATCCCGATGCAGGACGGCGGCATTCAGGCCCACGCGATCATGCAGCGTCTGCGCGAACGTTATCTGTGCACCGAACACCTGCGCGCCGAGCCGAAAAAACCGCTGCCGACGCTGGATATTCCATCGAACGTGATCGCCGAAATGCCGCCACTGCTCAAGGCCTATATGCGCCTGGGCGCGAAGATCTGCGGCGAGCCGTGCTGGGATGAAGACTTCCAGGTCGCCGACGTGTTTATCCTGCTCAAGCGCGACGAACTCTGCCCGCGCTACGCCAAGCACTTCAAGGCGGCCGTGTGATGAGCCGGCTGCGCGTGTACGCGCGGATCGCGCGGGTGCTGCTGGTGGTGTCGCTGGGCTTGACCATGGCCAGCGTATTCGGCGTATTCGAACGAATTGGTTTGGCACATTCGATGGAGCGGCGTCAGCGCTGGTCGCGCTTCTTCATGGCTCGCCTGAGCAACGCCCTGCCCTTTCGCGTAACCGTGCACGGTGAGTTGCCCAAGCAACCGATGCTGTGGGTCAGCAACCACGTTTCATGGACGGACATTCCGCTGCTGGGGATGCTCACGCCGCTGTCGTTTCTGTCCAAGGCCGAAGTGCGTACCTGGCCGGTGGCCGGTTGGCTCGCGGCGAAGGCTGGCAGCCTGTTCATTCGTCGCGGTTCGGGCGACAGCCAGTTGATCCGCAAGCAGATGACCCGTCACTTGCAGACCGATCATGCGTTGCTGATGTTTCCGGAAGGCACCACCACCGATGGTCGTTCGCTGCGTACCTTTCATGGTCGCTTACTGGCGGCGGCGATTGATTCCGAAGTGATGCTGCAACCGGTGGCGATCCGTTATCTGCGCGATGGCGAAATCGATGCGCTGGCGCCGTTTATTGGTGACGACGATCTGCTCTCGCACCTGATGCGCCTGTTCAGCAACGATTGCGGCGACGTTGAAGTGCACCTGCTCAAGCCGATTGCCTGTCAGGGTCGTGAGCGTGCGGCATTGGCGTTCGAGGCGCAGCAGGCGGTGCAGAAGGCGTTGTTTGGTGAGGTGGCGAAACCGGCTGAACCGCGTCGCGCCGGCGAATTGATTGCCGCCTGAAAACACAAATCCCCTGTAGGAGTGAGCCTGCTCGCGATAGCGGTGTGTCAGTCAATACTAATGTCGACTGACACACCGCTATCGCGAGCAGGCTCACTCCTACATTAGATTTTCTGTGTATGGGGGGATTGTGCGAAGTCCTGAAGTTTTGGGTAGAAAAGCCGGAAGTCTTCGCTCAACGGCTCATACAACCGCCGCAATTCCTGCATCGCCCCCGCCAGCTCCTCCGGCCGGCTCAGTCGCCGCGAGATCCCGCGCAACACCTGCTCCAGCACTTCAAATTCCTGATACGAACCCAGCCAGTCGTTAGCGACCATGTGCGGGGCGATCTTCGCCAGTCGCTCGGGCAGTTGCCGTTCGTGGGTCAGCACCCGATACACATCCGCGGTGAATACCTCCAGCGGCTGATCGGCATACAAACGCCAGTCCCGCGCCAGGCAATGATCGAAAAACACATCGAGAACGATCCCGGCATATCGCCGCCGCGTATCGGAAAACCGCCCCAGCGCGATGTCCACCAACGGATGGCGGTCAGTGAACACGTCAATCCGCCGATGCAGCTGAATGGCCGCTTCCACCTCCGGCGCAAACTGCCCTTGCAGCCGGCCTTTGACGAAATCGCCATACAGACTGCCGAGCAGTTGCCCGGGGCGCTGGCCACCGAGGTGTAAATGTGCGAGATAGTTCATGGGCGCAGCTTAGCACTGCGGCCCATAAGCCATACACCCATGTATCGTTATAACGCGATATACCAATTTATGCTGACGTCAGATCAAAATCATATTGGTGTATCGCGATCTAACGATTTATATTTCGCCACATCGCGATATAGCGTTGTAAACATTGTGAGCACCCTGCCATGAACCTCGACCTCGACGAAATAATAAAAGCCCTGGCGCACCCAGTACGGCGAGACATCCTCAACTGGCTGAAAGACCCGAAGAACGAATTTCCGGAACAGTTGCACAACCACGAGTACGGCATCTGTGCCGGGCAGATCGATCAACGCTGCGGCCTGTCGCAGTCGACCGTTTCGGCACACCTCGCGACATTGCAACGCGCCGGTCTGATCAGCAGCCAGAAGGCCGGTCAGTGGCACTTTTTCAAACGTAACGAGGACGTGATCCAGGCGTTCCTCAGCACCCTCAGTAAAGAGCTCTGACCCTTAACGTCAGTCAGCCGACAAGGAAACAAGCATGCCCCTTTCGCTACTCATCCTCGCCTTGAGCGCCTTCGCCATCGGCACCACCGAATTCGTCATCATGGGCCTGCTGCCCAATGTGGCGGCCGACCTCGGTGTGTCGATCCCCGGCGCCGGCTGGCTGGTGACCGGTTACGCCCTCGGTGTGGCGATCGGTGCGCCGTTCATGGCAATGGCCACCGCCAGACTGCCGCGTAAAGCAGCGCTGGTCGCGTTGATGGGCATCTTTATTGTCGGCAACCTGCTCTGTGCGATTGCCAGTGACTACAACGTGCTGATGTTTGCCCGTGTGATCACCGCTCTGTGTCACGGTGCGTTCTTCGGTATCGGTTCGGTAGTGGCGGCCAATCTGGTGCCGGCCAACAAGCGTGCTTCGGCGGTGGCCCTGATGTTCACAGGTCTGACCCTGGCCAACGTCCTTGGTGTACCGCTGGGCACTGCGCTGGGTCAGCAATACGGCTGGCGCTCGACCTTCTGGGCCGTCACCGTCATCGGTGTGATTGCGCTGATCGGCCTGATCCGCTTCCTGCCGGCCAAGCGCGATGAGGAAAAACTCGACATGCGTGCCGAACTCGCCGCCCTCAAAGGGGCCGGGATCTGGCTGTCGCTGAGCATGACCGCGCTATTCGCCGCTTCCGTCTTCACCCTGTTCACCTACGTTGCCCCGCTGCTCGGCGAAGTCACCGGTGTGTCGCCGCGTGGCGTGACCTGGACGCTGATGCTGATTGGCCTGGGCCTGACCGTCGGCAACATCATCGGCGGCAAACTCGCCGACAAAGGCATGGCCGCCACGCTGATCGGCGTGTTCGTCGCCATGGCCGTGGTCTCCACCGTACTGACCTGGACCAGCGTCGCGCTGATCCCGACTGAAATCACCCTGTTCCTCTGGGCCACCGCGTGTTTCGCCGCCGTACCGGCGCTGCAAGTCAACGTGGTGACCTTCGGCAAAGCCGCACCGAACCTGGTGTCGACTCTGAACATCGGCGCTTTCAACGTCGGTAACGCACTCGGCGCCTGGGTCGGCGGCAGCGTCATCGCCCACGGCTACGGCCTGACCAGCGTTCCGCTCGCCGCCGCCGCGCTGGCCGTGCTTGCGCTGCTGGTGACGCTGATTACTTTCCGTCAGAACGGCAATGCCGATCTGGCCCCGGCAACTAACTGATCACTTTCCACTTACGAGGGTTGTAGACATGGCAACTATTTTTGATCCGATCAAACTGGGCGACATCGAGCTGGCCAACCGCATCATCATGGCCCCACTGACCCGCTGCCGCGCTGACGAAGGTCGTGTACCAAACGCGCTGATGGCCGAGTACTACGTACAACGTGCGTCCGCTGGCCTGATCCTCAGCGAAGCCACTTCGGTGACGCCAATGGGCGTTGGCTACCCGGACACCCCGGGTATCTGGTCCAACGATCAAGTGCGTGGCTGGGCCAACGTCACCAAAGCCATTCACGGCGCTGGCGGCAAGATCTTCCTGCAACTGTGGCACGTCGGTCGCGTCTCGCACCCGTCGTACCTCAACGGTGAAGCACCGGTGGCACCGAGCGCGATCCAGCCAAAAGGTCACGTCAGCCTGGTGCGCCCATTGGCCGACTACCCGACTCCGCGTGCACTGGAAACCGCTGAAATCGCCGACATCGTCGACGCCTACCGCACCGGTGCCGAAAACGCCAAAGCCGCCGGTTTCGACGGCGTGGAAATCCACGGCGCCAACGGTTACCTGCTCGACCAGTTCCTGCAAAGCAGCACCAACCAGCGCACCGACAACTACGGTGGCTCGCTGGAAAACCGTGCACGTCTGCTGCTGGAAGTGACTGACGCCGCGATCGAAGTCTGGGGAGCTGGTCGCGTGGGTGTGCACCTGGCACCGCGTGCCGACTCCCATGACATGGGCGATGACAACCTGGCGGAAACCTTCACCTACGTCGCACGTGAACTGGGCAAGCGCGGCATCGCGTTCATCTGCTCCCGTGAGAAAGAAGGCGCCGACAGCCTCGGCCCGCAACTGAAAGAAGCTTTCGGTGGCCCGTACATTGCTAACGAACGCTTTACCAAGGACAGCGCCAACGAGTGGCTGGCCAGCGGCAAGGCTGACGCTGTGGCGTTTGGTGTGCCGTTCATTGCCAATCCGGATCTGCCGGCTCGTTTGAAGGCGGATGCGCCGTTGAATGAGGCGCGTCCGGAGTTGTTCTACGGTAAAGGGCCGGTCGGTTATATCGACTATCCAGCGCTGTAAGGCATCACGCACAAACGCGAAAGCCCCCGACTTGTGAGAGTCGGGGGCTTTTTTTGTGTTCGCCTGGAAAATGGTTGCGCGGCTGAGTACGTAGCCCCTCATCGGAACACCGCCCGCCCAGCCCTCTCCCAGGGGAGAGGGAGCCGATTTGTGTAGTTTCAAATTCGGAGTTCGGCTGGATTTTTCACGCCGGCGTATCTCGAAAGATCACCCCGGTCAGTCCCCTCTACCTCTGGGACAGGGTTAGGGTGAGGGCAAGCGGCCAACACTCGTTCACACAGAAGACACAAATCCCCTACAAAATGCGTAGCTCGCTACGTTTAGACTCCCCCGCTGCGAAGCTATATAAAGGCAGGCCAATTGACATAAGCTGTGCCAATTACGCATTTTGTTTCATTTGCGCAGGCTGGGGCTCAGGCGCAGCATATCCAACCCTGTATCGACCCAACGCTCAGCCTCGGCATGCAGCTCAAAGCTGTCCGGCGCCAGCAGCCATCCATACAGAAGGCCATCGATATAGCTGTGAATACTGATGGCCGCGCGGGCAGTGTCGAGATCTTCCGGCAACTGGCCGCGATTGACCGCATTACGCAACGTCAGAGCGATGCGCTCATTGCAATCGAGACTGACGTCCCGGCGCTGCTGGCGCAAATCGCACATTTCATCGGTGAACTCGCACTTATGAAACAGAATTTCGTTGATACGCCGGGTTTTCGGGTCCAGCGCAACTTGATGAAACAAATGAATCAGCAGTTGGCGCATGCAGCCCAGCGGATCGAGTTCATCTTCACTTTCACTGGCCCTGGCCAATTCATCCAGCGGCTCACGCAGCGAATCGAGCATGGCCTGGACCAGATCGGCCTTGTTACTGAAATGCCAGTAAATAGCGCCGCGCGTAACACCGGCCATTGTCGCAATATCGGCCAGCGTCGTACGGGCGACGCCCCTTTCATAAAAGGCTTTCTCCGCCGCTTCCAGAATCTGGCTACGGGTTTCTTGAGCTTCCTCTTTGGTACGACGGACCATGACAGTAAAACCTCAAACAGGATGTTTCAGGGATGGCTGAATATCCGCTGAATAAAGAGGGGGCGATCTCTCGCGGATCGGCTCCCCGGCCTACAATTTCAAACCTTGCACCGACTTTTGTAACGAGCTGGGTACGCGGCAAAGGTATTTACAAACAACCATGAACGTAAGTATATTCCTTAGCAAGCTACTTATCCACCCGGTATCCTTTTTTTACCCTTACACACTTCTTGTGCGCTCTTTGCGCGCCTGACCCGAGGATCTTCATGCAATTCAAGCCAGCTGTTACCGCTCTGGTCACTGCCGTCGCCCTGGCATCGCTGCTCAGCGGATGTAAAAAGGAAGAAGCGGCACCGGCCGCTCCACCGCCTCAGGTCGGCGTCGTCACCCTGCAACCACAAGCATTTACCCTCACCTCCGAACTGCCGGGCCGCACCAGTGCGTTCCGCATCGCTGAAGTTCGACCGCAGGTCAACGGCATCATTCTCAAGCGTCTGTTCAAGGAAGGCGGCGATGTCAAAGCCGGCCAGCAGCTGTATCAGATCGATCCGGCGGTCTATGAGGCGACCCTGAAAAGCGCCGAAGCCAGCCTGCGTTCGACCAAGTCGATCTCCGACCGCTACAAGCAATTGGTCGATGAGCAGGCCGTGAGCCGTCAGGAATACGACACCGCCGTGTCCAACCGCATGGAATCGGAAGCGTCGCTGCAGAGCGCGCAGATCAACGTGAAATACACCAAGGTGTACGCGCCGATCTCCGGCCGCATCGGCCGTTCTTCGGTCACCGAAGGCGCACTGGTCAGCAATGGTCAAGCCGACGCGATGGCAACGATCCAGCAACTGGACCCGATTTACGTCGACGTGACCCAGTCCTCGGTTGAACTGCTGGAACTGCGCCGCGAGCTGGAAAGCGGTCGCCTGCAGAAGTCCGGCGATACCGCCGCAGCGGTCAAACTGACCCTTGAAGACGGCAGCCAGTACAAGCTCGACGGTAAGCTGGAATTCTCCGAAGTCACGGTCGACCCGACTACCGGTTCCGTAACCCTGCGCGCGGTGTTCCCGAACCCGGATCACACCCTGCTGCCAGGCATGTTCGTTCGCGCCCAGTTGCAGGCCGGTGTCAACGCTGCGGCCATTCTGGCGCCGCAACAAGGCGTGACCCGCGACCTCAAAGGCACCCCGACTGCACTGGTCGTCGGCGCCGATAACAAGGTCGAACTGCGTCAGCTCAAGGCCAGCCGCACCGTCGGCAGCCAGTGGCTGATCGAAGACGGCCTGAAGGCTGGCGATCGCTTGATCACCGAAGGACTGCAATACGTGCGTCCGGGTGTACAGGTGAACCCGTCCGAAGCCACTAACGTAGGCAACAAGAACCCGGCCCCCGCTCAGGCAGCTGACAAAGCCGCCGGCGGCAAAGGGGAGTAATCCATGTCAAAATTCTTCATCGACCGTCCGATTTTCGCCTGGGTAATTGCCCTGGTGATCATGCTGGTCGGGGCACTTTCGATCCTGAAATTGCCGATCAACCAGTACCCGAGCATTGCGCCGCCGGCCATTGCGATCTCCGTGACCTACCCGGGCGCTTCGGCGCAAACCGTGCAGGACACCGTGGTCCAGGTGATCGAGCAGCAGCTCAACGGTATCGACAACCTGCGTTATGTGTCCTCGGAAAGTAACTCCGACGGCAGCATGACCATCACCGCGACTTTCGAGCAAGGCACCAACTCCGACACCGCGCAGGTGCAGGTTCAGAACAAGCTGAACCTCGCGACCCCGCTGTTGCCGCAGGAAGTGCAGCAACAAGGTATCCGCGTGACCAAGGCAGTGAAAAACTTCCTCTTGGTCATCGGTGTGGTATCGCGTGACGGCAGCATGACCAAGGACGACTTGTCCAACTACATCGTGTCGAACATGCAGGATCCGATTTCGCGGACCGCCGGTGTCGGTGACTTCCAGGTCTTCGGTGCCCAGTACGCGATGCGCATCTGGCTCGATCCGGCCAAGTTGAACAAGTACAACCTGACCCCGGCTGACGTCAGCTCCGCGATTTCGGCGCAGAACGTCCAGGTGTCGTCCGGTCAGCTCGGTGGTTTGCCGGCGCTGCCAGGCCAGCAACTGAACGCCACGATCATCGGCAAGACCCGTCTGCAGACCGCCGAGCAGTTCAAGGCGATTCTGCTGAAGGTTAACCAGGACGGCTCGCAAGTGCGCGTCGGTGATGTTGCCGACGTCGGTCTGGGTGGTGAGAACTCGACCATTTCTGCTCAGTTCAACGGCAAACCGTCTTCCGGTCTGGCGGTGAAACTGGCTAACGGCGCCAACGCCCTCGACACCGCCAAAGCCCTGCGCAAGACGATTGACGAGCTCAAGCCATTCTTCCCGCAAGGCATGGAAGTGGTGTTCCCGTACGACACCACGCCAGTGGTGACCGAGTCGATCAAAGGTGTGGTTGAAACCCTGGTCGAAGCGATCGTGCTGGTGTTCCTGGTGATGTTCCTGTTCCTGCAGAACTTCCGCGCCACCGTCATCACTACGATGACTGTGCCGGTGGTATTGCTGGGTACGTTCGGCATCCTCGCGGCCTTCGGTTTCAGCATCAACACCCTGACCATGTTCGGTATGGTGCTGGCCATCGGTTTGCTGGTGGACGACGCCATCGTGGTGGTGGAAAACGTCGAGCGGGTGATGAGCGAAGAAGGCTTGTCACCGAAGGAAGCGACCAAGAAGTCCATGGGCCAGATCCAGGGCGCACTGGTCGGTATCGCGCTGGTGCTGTCGGCGGTATTGCTGCCTATGGCGTTCTTCAGCGGTTCCACCGGTGTGATCTACAAGCAGTTCTCGATCACCATCGTCTCGGCCATGGCCCTGTCGGTACTGGTCGCGCTGATTTTCACCCCGGCGCTCTGCGCAACCATGCTCAAGGCGATTCCGAAAGGCGAGCACGGCACGCCGAAAACCGGTTTCTTCGGTTGGTTCAACCGCAGTTTCGATCGTGGTGTCAGAAGCTACGAGCGCGGTGTCGGCAACATGCTGTCGCGCAAAGCCCCGTATCTGCTGGCGTACGTGCTGATCGTCGTCGGCATGATCTGGCTGTTTACCCGCATTCCGACAGCGTTCCTGCCGGAAGAAGACCAGGGCGTACTGTTCGCTCAGGTGCAAACCCCGGCCGGTTCCAGTGCCGAACGTACTCAAGTCGTGATCGACGAAATGCGTTCCTACCTGCTGGAGAAAGAATCCGGCGCGGTCGCCTCGGTCTTCACCGTAAACGGCTTCAACTTCGCCGGTCGCGGTCAGAGTTCGGGTCTGGCGTTCATCATGCTCAAACCGTGGGATGAGCGTGACGCGAGCAACAGCGTGTTCGCCCTCGCCCAACGTGCGCAGCAACACTTCTTCAGCTTCCGCGACGCGATGGTGTTTGCTTTCGCCCCGCCAGCGGTACTGGAATTGGGTAACGCCACCGGTTTCGACGTGTTCCTGCAGGACCGCGCCGGTATCGGTCACGAAAAACTGATGGAAGCGCGTAACCAGTTCCTCGGTCTGGCGGCGCAGAGCAAGGTGCTCTATCAGGTGCGTCCGAACGGCTTGAACGATGAGCCGCAATACCACCTGGAAATCGACGATCAGAAGGCCCAGGCGCTCGGCGTGAGCATTGCCGACATCAACAGCACCCTGTCGATCTCCTTCGGTAGTAGCTACGTCAACGACTTCATCGACCGTGGTCGAGTGAAGAAGGTCTACGTGCAAGGTCAGGCCGGTGCTCGCATGAGCCCTGAAGACTTGAAGAAGTGGTACGTGCGCAACAGTGCCGGGACCATGGTGCCGTTCTCCGCGTTCGCCAAGGGCGAGTGGATCTACGGCTCGCCGAAACTGGCGCGTTACAACGGTGTAGAAGCGATGGAGATCCTCGGTTCTCCGGCGCCGGGTTACTCCACCGGTGAAGCGATGGCCGAAGTCGAAGCGATTGCCAAGAAGCTGCCGGCCGGTGTCGGTATCTCCTGGACCGGTCTGTCCTATGAGGAACGTCTGTCGGGTTCGCAAGCGCCAGCGCTGTACGCTCTGTCGCTGCTGATGGTGTTCCTGTGTCTGGCGGCGCTGTACGAGAGCTGGTCGATTCCGATCGCGGTTATGCTCGTGGTACCGCTGGGGATCATCGGTGCGCTGCTGGCCACCAGCCTGCGCGGTCTGTCCAACGACGTGTACTTCCAGGTAGGTCTGTTGACGACCATCGGTCTGGCAGCTAAAAACGCCATTCTGATCGTCGAGTTCGCCAAGGAACTGCATGAACAGGGACGCAGCCTGCGTGACGCAGCGATCGAAGCGTGCCGCATGCGTCTGCGACCGATCATCATGACCTCGCTGGCCTTCGTTCTCGGTGTTGTACCGTTGGCGATCTCCACCGGCGCCGGTTCAGGCAGTCAACATGCGATCGGTACGGGCGTGATTGGCGGTATGCTCACGGCCACGATCCTGGCGATCTTCTGGGTCCCACTGTTCTTCGTTACGGTTTCGTCCATCGGCCAGCGTAAGATCGCTGACGAGGATGAAGCTACTGAAACTCCTAAAGAGGCTGGCCAATGAGCAAGTCGCTACTCTCCATCGCAGTCGCCGCCTTCGTGCTGAGCGGTTGCTCGCTGATACCTGACTATCAGCAGCCTGAGGCTCCGGTCGCAGGTCAGTACCCACAGGGGCCGGCGTATTCGCCGGCCCAGGCTCCGGCGCAGGCCGCTGCCGAGCAAGGCTGGAAGCAGTTTTTCCATGACCCGGCGCTGCAACAGCTGATTCAGGTATCCCTGGAAAACAACCGCGACCTGCGTGTCGCGGCGCTGAATATCGATGCTTACGCGGCTCAATACCGCATCCAGCGTGCCGACCTGTTCCCGGCGGTTTCGGCCAATGCCAGCGGCAGCCGTCAGCGGGTTCCGGCGCGTGCGTCGCAGACCGGCGAAGCGGGCATCACCAGCTCCTACTCCGCTACCGTTGGCATCAGCGCCTACGAACTCGACCTGTTCGGTCGCGTTCGCAGCCTGAGCGAACAAGCCTTGCAACAATACTTCGCCACTGAAGAAGCACGCCGCAGCACCCAGATCAGTCTGGTTGCCAGCGTTGCCAATGCTTACCTGACCTGGCAAGCGGACAAGGAACTGCTCAAGCTGACGCAAGACACCCTCGGTGCCTTTGAAGAAAGCTACAAGCTGACCAGCCGCAGCAACGAAGTCGGTGTCGCTTCGGCGCTGGATCTGGCGCAGTCGCGCACATCCGTGGAAAACGCCCGGGCACAGCTGGCGCGTTACACCCGCCAGGTGGCGCAGGACGAAAACAGCCTGACCCTGCTGCTCGGCACCGGTATCCCGGCCAACCTGCAAGCGGCCAAACCGCTGGCGGATGACCTGCTCAGCGACGTACCGGCCGGTCTGCCTTCGGATCTGCTGCAACGTCGTCCGGACATCCTGCAAGCCGAATACAACCTGAAAGCGGCCAACGCCAACATCGGCGCGGCCCGTGCAGCGTTCTTCCCGAGTATCAGCCTGACCGCCAACGCGGGCAGCCTGAGTCCGGATCTGTCCGGTCTGTTCAAGGGTGGTTCGGGGACGTGGCTGTTCCAGCCGCAGATCAACCTGCCGATTTTCAACGCCGGCAGCCTGCGCGCCAGCCTCGACGCCGCCAAGATCCAGAAGGACATTGGCGTGGCGAACTACGAGAAGTCCATTCAAACGGCCTTCCAGGAAGTCGCCGACGGCCTCGCCGCACGTCAGACCTACACCGAGCAGCTGCAAGCGCAGCGTGACTTCGTTCAGGCCAACCAGGATTACTACCGCTTGGCCGAGCGTCGCTACCGCATCGGCGTCGACAGCAACCTGACCTTCCTCGATGCCCAGCGTCAGCTGTTCAGCGCGCAACAAGCGCTGATCACCGACCGCCTCGCGCAGCTGACCAGTGCGGTCAACCTGTACAAGGCCCTGGGCGGTGGCTGGAATGCGCAGACCGCGCAGAACGAACCGCTGAAAGAAGAAGCACCGAAGATGAAGTTGTTCTGATCATCGTTTGAATACAAGGAGCCCACCGATTGGTGGGCTTTTTGTTGCCTGAGAATCAAAAGATCGCAGCCTTCGGCAGCTCCTACATTTGGAATGCATATCCCTGTAGGAGCTGCCGAAGGCTACGATCTTTTGATCTTCAATGCTGTTCGATAATCGCCCAAAACCCGCTTTACCCAATTGAATCCGAACATCCGCCCCCCGCACCATTCGCTCCACAAAACCAATAACAACAGGTTAGATACCATGCTCCCGCGCCCTGCCCCGTCCGGCTGATTGCCGTCGTTTCACCCCTGAACACTTTTCATGTCTGCACCCCGAAAACCGGTGGCAGCGCACCCGTTCGTCTTAAAAAAACAAGAGAGACCCGAGCCCATGACAGCTTCCCCTGCGCCTTACGCATTTCCCGGCCTGATCGCCCTGGCTCTAGCCAGCGCGGCGATGCCCGCTGCGGCTGAAGAGGCCGGTTTCATCGAAGGGGCCAAGGTCAACCTGAACCTGCGCAACTTCTACATCAACCGCAACTTCACCAATCCGACCAAAGCTCAGGGCAAGGCCGAAGAGTGGACGCAGAACTTCATCCTCGACGCCAAGTCCGGCTTCACTCAGGGCACCGTCGGCTTCGGCATGGATGTGCTGGGCCTGTATTCGGTGAAGCTCGATGGCGGCAAAGGTACGGGTGGCACGCAGTTGCTGCCGCTGGATCACGACGGCCGCCCGGCCGACAATTTCGGTCGCACCAATGTCGCCTTCAAAGCCAGACTTTCGCAGACCGAAGTGAAGGTCGGCGAGTGGATGCCGGTGCTGCCGATCCTGCGTTCGGACGACGGTCGCTCGCTGCCGCAAACCTTTCGTGGCGGGCAGATCACCTCGAAGGAAATCGACGGCCTGACCCTCTACGGCGGTCAGTTCCGCGCCAACAGCCCGCGCGACGACAGCAGCATGAGCGACATGTCGATGAGCGGCAAAGCGGCGTTCACTTCTGATCGCTTCAACTTTCAGGGCGGTGAATACGTTTTCAACGAAAAACGCACGCAGATCGGTTTGTGGAACGCCGAACTCAAGGACATCTACAGCCAGCAATATGTGAACCTGATCCACAGCCAGCCACTGGGCGACTGGACCCTCGGCGCCAACCTCGGCTTTTTCTATGGCAAGGACGATGGCAGCGCCCGCGCCGGCGATCTCGACAATAAAACCTGGTCGGGCATGTTCTCGGCGAAGTACGGCGGCAACACTTTCTACGTCGGCCTGCAGAAACTCACCGGCGACAGCGCCTGGATGCGGGTCAACGGCACCAGCGGCGGCACGCTGGCCAACGACAGCTACAACGCCAGTTATGACAATGCACAGGAACGCTCCTGGCAGTTGCGTCACGACTACAACTTCGCCGCCATGGGTGTTCCGGGCCTGACGCTGATGAACCGCTATATCAGCGGCGACAACGTGCACACCGGCACGATCACCGATGGCAAGGAATGGGGCCGCGAATCGGAACTGGGTTATACCGTGCAGAGCGGCGCGCTGAAGGATCTGAACGTTCGGTGGCGCAACTCAACCATGCGCCGGGACTTCAGCAACAACGAATTCGACGAAAACCGCCTGATCGTCAGCTACCCGATCAGCCTCCTCTAAACACCGATCCAACCCTGTAGGAGCTGCCGAAGGCTGCGATCTCTTGATCTTGTTTTTAAGATCAAGAGATCGCAGCCTTCGGCAGCTCTTACATTGGAATTCTCGCCATTGGTCAGGAGAAGTGGCACTTTACTGGCCGGGGGGTAAAGTGACAAAACCTGAAAGACTCAGGTGCTTCACCCTTTCCACTTCCGTCGTCGTAGTCGGTCCTCAAGTTGTGAACCAGGTTGTCATCGGAAGACACCGCCGATCACCGGAGGACTACCTCATGATCTCTCGCGTCAAAGCAACACCCGACTGGGACGCCAAGGCGTACCAGCAGTTCTCTCGTCTCAGGCAACGCCCGGTCAATGAATTGCTCGACCGTGTCGAACTGCAAAACCCGCAACGCATTTATGACCTGGGCTGCGGCACCGGCATTGCCACGCAGTTATTGGCCAGACGCTGGCCGCGCGCGCAGTTGCAAGGGATCGACAGCTCGGCACAGATGCTCGCTGAAGCGCGCTGCCTGCCGTTCAGAGCGTTGTGGAAACATTGCGATCTGCTCGACTGGCAACCCGAGCAGCCGGCAGATCTGCTGTTGGCCGCCGCCGTGCTGCACTTCATCGATGGCCATGAAACGTTGCTCCCACGCCTGCTTGCTCACCTCAACCCCGGCGGCTGTCTGGCGGCGCACATGCCGGACTGGCGCGATGCCCTGTGGTATCGGCTGATGCTCGACACCCTCGAAAACGCCGGCCCGGGCGGCACGCCATTGGGCACACCTGAACTGCGTCAGCGCATGGCGTCGCGGCCGTTGTTGGCGCTGGAGGATTACTACCGTTTGCTCGCGCCCATGACCACGTCGCTGGATATCTGGGAGACCGAGCAGTTGCAGGTGGTCGACGGCAAGTCGCCGGTGTACGACTGGGTGAAGGTCTCGGCGCTGCGACCGGTGATGCAGGCGCTGGATTCAGCGGAACAGGCGCGGTTTATCTATCACTATCTGATGCGCGTGCATAAGCATTATCCACAGGAGGGGGATGGGCATACGTTGTTTGCGTTCAAGCGGATATTCATCGTTGCCACGGTTTGAAGAGCAAAAGATCGCAGCCTTCGGCAGCTCCTACAGGGGAACGCACTCCAAATGTAGGAGCTGCCGAAGGCTGCGATCTTTTTCGGTTTCAACCGTCACTCGCGGGATTCGATACCTAGCTCATCCCACACCGATTCAGCCAGATGAAACGTAGCATTCGCCGCCGGAATCCCGCAGTAGATCGCGCTCTGCATGATCACTTCCTTGATCTCGCCCCGGCTCACCCCGTTATTGGCTGCCGCGCGCAGATGCAGTTTCAGCTCGCCTTCGCGGTTCATGCCGATCAACATCGCGATGGTGATCAAACTGCGCGTGTGCCGAGGCAAGCCCGGACGCGTCCAGATATCGCCCCAGGCATGTCGGGTGATCATCTCCTGAAACTCCGAGTTGAACTCGGTCAGCGTGGTCAGGCTGCGATCAACATGCGCATCGCCCAGCACCGCGCGGCGCACTTGCATGCCGTCGTCGTAACGTTGTTTCTCGTCCACAAAAACTTCCTCACTTAGCCTGCAAAAACGCCAACACGCGATCACTGAAATCCGCACCAGCCTGCACGTTGGAAAGGTGCGCCGCATAGAACTCGGCGTACTCGGCGCCACGCACGTGCTCTTGAATAAAATGCCCACCGGATGGCGGCGTCACCGCATCTTCAGTGCCGGCAATCACCAGCAACGGCACATTGATCGACGCCAGTTGCTCGCGGAAATCAGCATCACGCACCGCTGCGCAGTTGGCCGCATAACCCTCAGGCGAAGTGGCCGCGAGCATGTCGGTAATCTGCTTGGCCGCCGCCGGATGTGCTGTCGAAAAGTCTGGGGTAAACCAGCGGGCAATCGATGCATCACGCAGGGCAACCATCGCCGCCGCGCCATCGCGCAGTACGGTTTCGATGCGTGGATTCCACACCGACGGATCGCCGATTTTTGCCGCCGTGTTGCAGACGATCAGCTTGTGCAGACGATGACCAGCATTGATCCCCAGCCACTGGCCGATCAGGCCACCCATCGACAATCCGCAGAAATGCGCACGCTCAATGTGCAGTGCATCCAGCAGGCCGAGCACATCGTGACCGAGTTGCTCGATGCTGTACGGCCCCGGCGTCACCAGCGATTTTCCGTGACCACGGGTGTCGAAACGCAGCACGCGAAAGTGCTCGGTGAAGGCCGGCATCTGTACGTCCCACATGTGCAGATCAGTGCCCAACGAATTGGACAACACCAGCACCGGCGCATCGACCGGGCCTTCAATTTGATAGTGCAGTTCGCCATCGGCGAGTTGAACGAAAGCCACAGCCCTCTCCTTTCAGTCAGACAATGCGTTGTGTTCGGCCACCGCGCGCTCGACCCAGGTTTTCGCCTGACCGAGGTAATGAGCGGGGTTCAAAAGATGATCGAGTTCAGCGCTGCTCAGCTCAGCGGTGACCTTCGGTTCGTCACCGAGTACGGCGCGCAAATGGCGCTGTTCGGCCACCGCGCGTTTGCAGCATTGCTCAAGCAAGTGATGCGCAGTGTCGCGGCCGACCCGTTGCGCAAGCACGATGCTCACCGCTTCGGCCAGCACCAGCCCTTGGGTCAATTCGAGGTTGCGCGCCATGCGTTCGGCGTCGACTTCCAGCCCTTGCGCCAACAACCGAGCCTGTTGCAGCGAACCCGACACCAGGCAGCAAATCTCCGGCAAGGTTTCCCATTCGGCATGCCACAGACCGAGGCTGCGTTCGTGTTCTTGTGGCATCGCGCTGAACAGCGTCGAGACCAGACCCGGCACACGCGTTGCCGCGCCGATCAACACCGCAGCGCCCACCGGATTGCGTTTGTGCGGCATGGTCGACGAACCGCCCTTGCCCGGCGCCGATGGCTCGAAAACCTCGGCGGCTTCGGTCTGCATCAACAGGCTGATGTCGCGGCCGAATTTGCCGAGGCTGCCAGCGATCAAACCGAGCACCGCACCGAACTCCACTACGCGATCGCGTTGGGTGTGCCACGGTTGTTCCGGCAAAGTCAGTTGCAGTTCTTCGGCCAGCGCTTCAGCAATCGGCAAGGCCTGTTCGCCCAACGCGGCGAGGGTTCCGGATGCGCCACCGAATTGCAGCACCAGCAAACGCGGCTTGAGTTCGCGCAAGCGCTGACGACTGCGAGTCACAGCGCCCAGCCATCCGGCGATTTTCATGCCGAGGGTCACCGGCGTCGCGTGTTGCAGCCACGTGCGTCCGGCCAACGGCGTTGCAGCATGGCGTTGTGCTTGAACAGCGAGAGAGTCAGCCAGTTGCGCCAGATCGCTTTCAATCAACTCCAGCGCCTGACGCAATTGCAGCACCAGCCCGGAATCCATCACGTCCTGACTGGTCGCGCCCAAATGCACATAGCGCTCAGCCTCGGCATCGGTCGCGGCAATCTGTTTACCCAACGCCTTGACCAGCGGAATCGCCGAATTGCCAGCCGTGGCAATCGCCTCGCCCAACGCCGCGAAGTCATACAAACCAGCGCTGCAAGCCGCCGCAATCGGTGCCACGGCAGACGCCGGAATCAAACCAACCCGCGCCTCGGCCCGGGCCAGCGCCGCTTCGAAATCAAGCATCGCCTGCACGCGGCCCTCATCGCAGAACACTTCACGCATATCGCGGGCAGTGAAATAGGCATCGAACAATTGATTGCCCGGTCGCTGAGTCATAAACAGTCCTTGCCGGCGCGGGCCGAGGTGGCCCGCGCGCTTCGGGTTAGAGATCGTGGTGCAAATACGCCGCTTGTTTAGGCAAGCGCAGACTGAACAGGAACGCGATCGCCATCATCGCCGTCACGTACCAGTAGAAAGAGTTTTCCATGCCGATGTTCTTCAGGCTCAGCGCAACGAATTCCGCCGAACCGCCGAAGATCGCATTCGCCACCGCGTAGGCCAGACCAACGCCAAGGGCGCGCACCTCAGGCGGGAACATTTCGGCTTTCACCAGGCCGCTGATCGAGGTGTAGAAACTGACAATCGCCAGCGCTACGGTGATCAGCACAAACGCCAGGAACGGGCTGCTGACGCTTTTCAGGCTCAACAGAATCGGCACGGTGAACAGCGTACCGAGTGCGCCGAACCAAAGCATCGAATTACGTCGACCGATCTTGTCAGCGAGCATGCCGAACAGCGGCTGCATGCACATATACAGGAACAGCGCGCCGGTCATGATGTAGCTGGCGGTCTTGGCATGCATGCCGGCGGTGTTCACCAGATACTTCTGCATGTACGTGGTGAAGGTGTAGAAAATCAGCGAGCCACCGGCGGTATAACCCAGCACGGTGATGAACGCGGCTTTGTGATCGCGGAACAGTGCGCTGATGCTACCGGCGTCCTTGTGCGCACGGGTTTCCTTGTTGGTGGTCTCTTTCAGCGAACGACGCAGGAACAATGAAATCAGCGCCGCCACCGCACCGACCACAAACGGAATCCGCCAGCCGTAGGCACGCAGGTCTTCTTCGGTGAGGAATTGCTGCAGAACCACCACCAGCGACACGGCCAGCAGTTGCCCGCCGATCAGCGTCACGTACTGGAACGAGGCGAAAAATCCGCGCTGGCCCTTGAGGGCGACTTCGCTCATGTAAGTCGCAGTGGTGCCGTACTCACCACCGACCGACAGGCCTTGCAGCAAGCGTGCGAACAACAGCAGGACTGGCGCCCAGACGCCGATGTCTTTATAGGTCGGCAAACAGGCGATCAGCAACGAGCCGAAGCACATCATCAGAATCGAGATGAGCATCGAGTTCTTGCGCCCGTGCTTGTCCGCCACCCGGCCAAAAATCCAGCCGCCAATCGGGCGCATCAGGAAGCCGGCAGCGAACACGCCAGCGGTGTTGACCAGTTGCACCGTCGGGTTATCGGAGGGGAAAAACGCCGGGGCGAAATAGATCGCGCAAAAGGCATAGACGTAGAAGTCGAACCATTCGACGAGGTTGCCGGACGAGGCGCCGACAATGGCAAAGATGCGCTTGCTGCGCTCTTCACCGGTGTAATGGGAGGTGGTGGTTGTCATTGTTTTTCACTCGATAGGGACAGTGAGAGTCTAGACATACTTTGCAACAGTCCCGTTCCACATCCTATATCGATCGTTCCCACGCTCCGCGTAGTAACGCATCCGGTGACGCTCCGCGTCACAGTGGACGTGGAGCGTCCCTAGCGGCATTCCCACGCAGAGCGTGGGAACGATCATTTAGGAGCTGCCGCAGGCGGCGATCTTTCGATCTTAATAATCGAAGAACACGGTCTCGGCATCGGTGCCCTGCAGAATCACATTCCACTGGTAAACACCCGACGCATCCTTTTTCGCCAGCAAGGTCGTGCGGCGCTCGGCCGGCACACATTCGAGCAACGGATCATCAACGTTCGCCGGCTCACCTTCAAAGTAGATACGCGTCAGCAAGTGCTTGACCAAGCCACGGGCGAACACCAGCACCACCAGGTGCGGCGCCTGAGTCGAGCCCTTCAGCCCTTCAACCGTGCCTGGTTTGATCGTGGTGAAACGAAACCGCCCTTCAGCATCCACCGGCACCCGGCCAAAGCCTTCAAAACTCGGATCGAGCGGTTTGTCCTGCTCGTCTTCCGGGTGGTCGTACTTACCGGCGGCGTTGGCCTGCCAGACTTCGAGCATGGCGTCGTTAACGACATCGCCGTTGCCATCCACCACTTGCCCGGTGATCGCCACGCGCTCGCCGAGGGTCTGCTGGACGGTGAGGTCTTCACGGTTCAGCCAGGTCAGGCCGATGTGGTAATACGGCCCGACGGTGTGGGACGTGGTCGCAGTCAGCGTCATCTTATTTCTCCATCGGCGTGGCTTCACGCCCGCGCAGCACGATGTCCCAGCGATAACCGAGGGCGTAGGACGGAATGGTTTTTTCCAGATCGAAACTGGCGATCAGGCGTTCCTTGGCCGAGGTGTCCGGCACGCAGTTGTAGATCGGGTCGTACGCCAGCAGCGGATCGCCCGGAAAGTACATTTGCGTGACCAGTCGGGTAAGGATGCTCGGCCCGAACAGCGAAAAGTGGATATGCGCCGGGCGCCAGGCATTGTGGTGGTTACCCCACGGATAAGCGCCGGGCTTGATGGTCTGGAACTGATACCAGCCATCGGCGTCGGTGACGGTGCGGCCGGTGCCGGTGAAGTTCGGGTCCAGCGGCGCGTCGTGCACGTCGCGCTTGTGGTTGTAGCGGCCGGCAGCGTTGGCCTGCCAGATCTCCACCAGAATTCCCGGCACCGGCAGACCGTTTTCGTCGAGCACGCGGCCGTGAATGATGATGCGTTCGCCTTGCGGCTCGCCTGCATGCTGGGCGGTCAGGTCGTTATCGGTGTCGCTTACACGTTCGGCGCCGATGGTCGGCCCGGTGATTTCCGACAGCGAATGCGGCAGAAACACCAACGGCTTCGACGGCGAGCGCAGGTTGGTGGATTGATACGTCGGGTGCAGGTACTCAGGCTGAGTGCCTTCCTGCGGACGACGGTAACCAGGCTTGTCAGACATGTCGCTTTCCTCTGTTCTTTTTCGTCACGGCTTGCGTCAGACGCGTTCGATGGCCAGGGCCAGACCTTGGCCGACACCGACGCACATAGTCGCCAGACCTTTCTTGCCACCGGTCTTTTCCAGCTGATGCAGCGCGGTCAGCACCAGACGCGCACCGCTCATGCCCAACGGGTGACCGAGGGCAATCGCCCCGCCGTTCGGGTTGACCTGCGCGGCGTCATCCGCCAGCCCCAGTTCACGCAGCACCGCCAAACCTTGGCTGGCAAACGCTTCGTTGAGTTCGATCACGTCGAAATCGCTGACCGCGACGCCCAGGCGCTCGATCAATTTGCGCACCGCCGGTACCGGGCCGATGCCCATCACGCGCGGCGCCACACCGGCGCTGGCCATGCCGAGCACTTTGGCGCGCGCGGTCAGGCCATGTTTTTTCACTGCTTCGGCGGAAGCCAGAATCAGTGCGGCAGCACCGTCGTTGACGCCGGAAGCATTGCCGGCGGTGACGGTTTTGTCCGGGCCGTTGACCGGTTTCAACTTGGTCAGCGCTTCAATCGTAGTGTCGGCGCGCGGATGTTCATCCTGGCCGACCACGGTTTCACCCTTCTTGTGGGCGATCCGCACTTCGACGATTTCTTCGGCGAAGTAGCCGGCGGCCTGCGCGGCGGCGGTACGTTGCTGGCTGCGCAGCGCGAACGCGTCCTGATCTTCGCGGGAGACTTTATAGTCATCGGCGACGTTATCGGCAGTCTGCGGCATCGCATCGACGCCGTATTGCGCCTTCATCAACGGGTTGATGAAACGCCAGCCGATGGTGGTGTCTTCCAGTTTCATGTTGCGCGAAAAAGCCGCGTCAGCCTTGCCCATCACGAACGGTGCGCGGGACATCGACTCGACGCCACCGGCAATCGTCAGCTCCATCTCACCGCTGGCAATCGCCCGGAATGCCGTGCCGATCGCGTCCATGCCCGAAGCGCAGAGACGATTAAGGGTCACGCCCGGTACGGTTTCCGGCAGGCCTGCCAGCAGCAGCGCCATACGCGCAACGTTGCGGTTGTCTTCACCGGCCTGGTTGGCGCAGCCGAGGAACACTTCGTCGATGGCGTTCCAGTCCACCGAGGGATTGCGCTCCATCAGGGCTTTGATCGGCACAGCGGCCAGGTCATCGGCGCGAACCGCGGACAGTCCGCCGCCGAAACGGCCGATCGGCGTGCGAATCGCGTCGCAGATATAAACGTCACGCATCATGCTTCTCCCGGTGCCTGACCGTGGGCGGCGGCGGTGCGCGCTTCGAGGTCGCGCAGCGCGGTCAGTTCGACTTCAGTCGGTTCAGCAGTGGTTTCAACCTGCTCGGCAAACCGAATCGCCCAACCAGTGGCCGCGACCACTTGCTCGCGGGTCACACCCGGGTGCAGCGCGGTGACCACGAATTCGTGGGTGCCCTCTTCCGGCTCCATGATGCACAGGTCAGTGATGATCCCGACCGGTCCGGCGCCCGGCAGGCCCAGACGTTTGCGCGAATCGCCGCCCTCGCCGTGACCGACCGAGGTGATGAAATCGAGCTTGTCGACAAACGAACGCGCCGACTGTTTAAGGATGATCAACACGCTTTTCGCCGAACCGGCGATTTCCGGCGCGCCACCGGCACCCGGCAGACGCACTTTCGGCGAGAAGTAATCGCCAACCACGGTGGTGTTGATGTTGCCGAAACGGTCGACCTGCGCGGCGCCGAGAAAACCGACGTCGATGCGCCCGCCCTGCAGCCAATAGCGAAAAATCTCACCGGTCGGTACGACAGTGTCAGCGGTTTCCGCCAGCTCGCCGTCACCGATCGACAGTGGCAGCACGCTTGGCTTGGCACCAATCGGACCCGATTCGTAGATCAGCACCACATCAGGCGACGAGGTCAGGCGCGCAAGGTTGGCGGCTTTCGACGGCAGGCCGATACCGACGAAGCACACCGAGCCGTTCTTCAGGCGACGGGCCGCAGCGACGGTCATCATTTCATTGGTGGTGTAAGTCATTACTTGGCCTCCGAAGCAGCGGCCAACTTGGCCTGGAACGCGCTGAAGTCAGCGCAGCCATGGATGTATTCGTTGATCCACGCGGTAAACGTCTCACGGTCGCGGGCGATCGGATCCCACGCCTGATAGAAACGATTGTCGCGCTCGTTGTAACCGTGAGCGTAGGACGGATGCGCACCGCCGGGTACATGGCAGACCGCGCTCAAGGCCCAGGTCGGCAATACGCAAGAGTTCATCGGAGCATTGAGGTTGTCGACGATTTCTTCCACGGTGACGATGCAGCGCTTGGCGGCCAGCGCGGCTTCTTTCTGTACGCCGAGGATGCCCCACAGCAGCACGTTGCCCTGGCGGTCGGCTTTCTGTGCGTGGATCACGGTCACGTCCGGACGCACCGACGGCACCGCCGCCAGCACTTCACCGGTGAACGGGCAAGTTACGGATTTGATCAGCGGATTGACCTTCGGCAGGTCGGAGCCGGCGTAAGCGCGCAGCACCGCGAATGGCAGGCCGGAAGCGCCAGCGACGTAGGCATTGGCCAGGTCGGCGTGGCTGTGCTCTTCGATTTCGAGAGCGTGCGGCCATTGCTTCTCGACCGCGTCACGCAGACGGTGCAGCGAACCCACACCCGGGTTACCGCCCCAGGAGAAAATCAGTTTGCGTGCGCAACCGGCGCCGATCAGTTGGTCGTAGATCAGGTCAGGCGTCATCCGCACCAGCGTCAGATCTTTCTTGCCCTGACGAATGATTTCATGACCTGCGGCCGTAGGGATCAAGTGAGTGAAGCCTTCGAGTGCGACGGTGTCACCGTCGTTGACGAATTGCTTCACCGCGTCGTGCAGCGAAAGGATCTCAGCCATGGAGCAGGCTCCTGTTTTTGTAATGAATCGCCAGTGATAAAAAAGGCGCGAGGTTCAGCGCCGGAGTCACTGCAGATTAAGCCTGGGGAAATGGCCAAACAATCCGATAATCGACTGAGTGTTCGTTTATCGAACAGATTGTTGTCAGCCTATCGTTTAGTGCTGATCGTTCCCACGCTCCGCGTGGGAATGCAGCCCGGGACGCTCCGCGTCCCTTTCAAAAGCTGGTACGCGGAGCGTCCCTTGAGACATTCCCACGCAGAGCGTGGGAACGATGAGGCGCTGATAATCAGGTCGCATCCGCATGACTGACCATGCCTTTAATCACCACCGCAGTAGTGGCCAACGCCGCCGGAATCACCAACGCCGTCAACACCTGCTCAAAATTCCAGCCCAACCCCAACAACGTCGCGCCCATCCACGCCCCGAGAATTGCGCCAAAGCGGCCAATCCCCAACATCCACGAGACCCCGGTCGCCCGCCCCTGGGTCGGATAAAACCGCGCCGCCAGTGATGGCATCGCCGATTGCGCACCGTTCACGCACATCCCGGCCACCAGCACCAAGGTCGCCAGCAAGGTGATGTTGCCCAGGCTCTGCCCCACCGCGTAGGCAAACACCCCGGCCAACAGGTAGAAAATGCCGATGACCTTGTGCGGATTGAAGCGGTCCATCGCCCATCCCACAGCCACCGCGCTCAATACACCGCCAAACTGGAACAACGCACCGATAAACGCGGCTTGCTCCATGCTCGCGCCGCTGTCACGCATCAGCGTCGGCAGCCAACTGGTCAGCAGGTAGACGATCACCAGGCCCATGAAATAGGTCAGCCACAGCAGCAAGGTGCCAGTGCTGTAAGTGCCGGAGAAGATCACCGCAAACACGTTGCGCGCCTTGACGGTTTTCTGTTCCGGCACGCTGAAACTCGAGGCTTGGGCAACAGTGACCGGATCAATCGGTGCCAGTGTCTTGCGCACTTTGTCGGTGCCACGGTTACGCACGACCAGGTAGCGCGCCGATTCCGGCAACCAGAACAGCAGCACCACGGCGAGAATCAACGGCAGAATCCCGCCGATCAGCAGCAGGCTGTGCCAGCCGAACGCCGGAATCAGCTTGGCGGAAATAAACCCGCCGCCAGCCATGCCGAGGTTGAAACCGCAGAACATGCTGGTCACCAACAGTGATTTCTTGCGCTCCGGGGTGTATTCGGAAAGCAGTGTGGTGGCGTTGGGCATTCCGGCGCCCAGACCCAGGCCGGTCAGGAAGCGCAGCACCAGCAGTTGTTCAACATTAGTGCTGTACGCCGACGCCAGACTGAAGGCACCGAACAGAACCACGGCGCCCACCAGTACGACTTTTCGCCCGAAGCGGTCAGCCAACGGGCCAGAACCCAGTGCGCCGAAAACCATGCCGATCAGCGCCGCACTCATCACCGGGCCAAGGCTGGCGCGGTCGATGCCCCAGTCCTGCGACAACGCCGGGGCAATAAAACCCATCGCCGCCGTGTCGAGGCCATCGAGAAAGACAATCAGGAAACACAGAATCACCACCCGCCATTGATAGCGCGAGATCGGTTGGGCATTGATGAAGGTCTGCACGTCGAGGCATTGACCTACAGCGGACTGAGGCTGGTTCATTATTTTTATTCCACGCAAAAAACGCAGTCGAACGGCGGCCGGCCAAAACGCGGCACGGTCACAAGAATAGAAGGTCTGGATCAGGCGTTGCGGTAAATCCGGCAACAGCGGATGGAGCGGAGACAGTCGGAGAGCGTGCGCATGGTGAGTTGCCTCTTGTCATTATTATGGGAGTCGACAGTCCGGCGGGCTCATTCACATCAGCGCCGGATGACGCTGCCGCGACATTAATGATCCGAGGGTTTTAGCGTCAATTCGATAAACGCAACACTGTGCGTTTATCGAACAGCTTCATCAGGCGAATAACTGCGCACTGAGGTCGCGACTGGCACTGAGCAGGCCCGGCAGGAAGCGCTGCTCCAGCTCGGTACGGCTGACTCGACCAGCGTGAGTGCTGACGTTGAGCGCCGCCACGACCTGGCCGGAGGCGTCGTAGACCGGCACGGCAATTGAGCGCAGGCCTTGTTCCAGTTCCTGATCGACGATGCACCAGCCTTGCTGCCGCACTTCCTGCAGGCATTCGAGCAACGCATCGGGTGTATGGATGGTACGGCTGGTCTTGGCAACCAGTTCGGCGTGGTCGAGGTATTCACGCAAGGACGTGTCGTCCAGTGCCGCCAACAGGATCCGCCCCATCGACGTGCAATACGCCGGCAAACGACCACCCACCGAAAGATCCACCGAAATCAGCCGCTGGGTGGTCGCCGAACGCGCGATGTAGAGAATGTCGTCGCCTTCAAGCGTGGCCATGTTGCAGGCTTCATGCAGTTGCTCACTCATGCGGTCGAGGTACGGCTGAGCGGACACTGCCAACGGCGTCGACGAAAGATAAGCGTGGCCGAGGGTCAGCACTTTGGGCAGCAATGAGTAGGTGCGACCATCCGTGGTGGCGTAGCCGAGTTTGATCAAGGTATGCAGGCAACGGCGCACGGCGGCGCGGGGAATTTCCGTGCGGTGGCTGATCTGGGCGATGGTCAGATGGCGCTTGCGCTCCTGAAACGCTTGCACCACCGCCAAGCCTCGAGCCAGCGAGGTCATGAAGTCCGGATCACCGGTCAGCGCCTGGATGCGTTTGGCCGGCGAGGCGACGATCGGCGGCGCCACGGAGGTGAAAGAGTTGCGCATTTGATCGTTCATTTCTTGTCCTTCTATACGGCACGGATCAATGGGCTATACAAGCGGCTTGCCGACCAATGCACAAGCGTCGGGCTTGCAAGATTGGGCGATTATCGAACCGCCGACCGATAATCGCAATCAGCTGTGCAGGTCGCCTCAACCCCTTTCCGGGGTCCGCGCAACTTCGGCCGTTATTTGAATCAGAGCCTAAGTTGTTCGACTAAATGACGCCAAAAACTGATCGCGAGGCAAATAAGGGCCAACGCCCACTTCAACTAGCGACAAAAGTTGCGAGTCACAAAACAATCACACATCCGGAACCGTTTTTAACTTGGCAAAGATAGTCATTCCCGAATCGACCGCTATAATGCACCTCAGTGGCACCTCGTTTTTAATCGCCGAGGCCGTCACCCGCTGAGGCGATGTCCATTGCCAACAGCCCGGCCAGCGCCCGACGCGCATCACTCATGCAACGCCTGCGCTCGCTGAAACAGGAAACTGATGCTGCGTCAGTTTTTATCTGGTGCCGTAGCCGCCTGTAACACGGAAGTCTTGATCGCCCCACCGATAAACCAGTGCCTGTCTGGGCGTTGAACTCTCGGTGGCTTCGTTCAATCGATTCGTTGCAGTGCGTTTCACCAGACACTTCACTCAACTCATACAGGTAGCACTGTGACGAAAGACGAACTGCGCGCGGAACTTGAGCGCCAGGAACAACGTTACAAGGAAGTTTACGGCGGGGAAGTCACCACCTACGCCGCTCAGCCAGAACCGGAACGCAAAGCGTGGCGTAAACGCCCTACCGTTCAGGATCAGGTCTTCAAGCAAGAAATCGAAAAGATCGAAAAGGAACTCAAAGCCGAAGAGCCTTGAGCCACGGTTTTTGCATTTTTTGAAGGTTTGCGTCCGCACCGGTTACAAGCGCGGTGAAACGACGATGCCTTGCGCGCCCGCTACCCGCGGGCAGCGGCCATCACCCGGCCAGGCAGACTGAGGACGGGCGTCCTACAGGTTTCACAGATATTTCAGACAAGCGTTTGAGACCTCTCCACGCCGGTCAAAACACCTGAAAAATAAAGCTTTTATCAAATAAATCAATGACTTGAAAAACCCTACGCAACGCTAGGTTTTCATGCGCTGCAACAAATTAAATCGAAGAAGTGTGTAACCGATGAGCAGGTAGGGGATCGATTTCCAGTCTTTTCTGGCATAATCGCGCCCCCTTACGACCGGGTCAGAAAACCTTCATGATCGATTTATTCAGCGGACTGGATGCTTGGGTGCTTGTGAGCCTCTTGCTCGCCCTGACGTTTGTCCTCGCCTTCGAGTTCATCAATGGATTTCATGACACCGCTAACGCGGTAGCCACTGTTATCTACACCAAAGCCATGCCGCCCCACCTGGCGGTGTTCTTTTCCGGTGTGTTCAATTTCCTCGGCGTGCTACTGGGCGGCGTTGGCGTGGCGTATGCCATTGTCCATTTGCTGCCGGTTGAGCTGCTGATCAATGTGAACACCGGCCATGGTCTGGCGATGGTGTTCTCGTTGCTCGCCGCGGCAATCGCCTGGAATTTGGGCACCTGGTACTTCGGTATCCCGGCATCCAGCTCGCACACCCTGATCGGCTCGATCCTCGGTGTTGGCCTGGCCAATGCCCTGATCAACGACATTCCGTTGGCTGACGGCGTGAACTGGCAGAAAGCGATCGACATCGGCGCCTCGCTGGTGTTCTCGCCAATGGCTGGCTTCCTGATCGCCGCGTTGATCCTGATCGGCCTGAAGTGGTGGCGTCCGCTGTCGAAGATGCACAAGACACCGGAACAGCGCCGCAAGATCGACGACAAGAAGCATCCACCGTTCTGGAACCGCCTCGTTCTGGTGATCTCGGCCATGGCCGTAAGCTTCGTGCACGGTTCCAACGATGGCCAGAAAGGCATCGGCCTGATCATGCTGGTGCTGATCGGTATCGTCCCGGCGCAGTTCGTTCTCGACCTGAACAGCACCACCTATCAGATCGAACGTACTCGCGATGCGACCCTGCACCTGAGCCAGTTCTACCAGCGCAACGCCGATTCGCTGGGTGAATTCCTGGCCTTGGGCAAGAGTGTTGAAGGCGACCTGCCGGAGAAATTCCGCTGCAACCCGCAGCAGACCGAACCGACCATCAGCGCCCTGCTGCACACGCTTAAAGGCGTAGCGGACTACCACTCGCTGTCGTCGGAAAGCCGCATCGAAGTGCGTCGTTACCTGCTGTGCCTGGACGACACCGCGAAAAAGGTTGGCAAGTTGCCTGGCCTGGAACCGCGTGAAAAGGCTGACCTCGACAAGCTGCGCAAAGACCTGACCACCACCACCGAGTACGCCCCGTTCTGGGTGATTCTGGCGGTTGCACTGGCCCTGGGCCTGGGCACCATGGTTGGCTGGAAACGCGTGGTGCTGACCATCGGCGAGAAGATCGGCAAGCAAGGCATGACCTATTCCCAGGGCATGTCGGCGCAGATCACCACCGCCAGTCTGATCGGTATGGCCAACATCTTTAGCCTGCCGGTGTCGACCACTCACGTTCTGTCTTCGGGCGTGGCGGGCACCATGGTCGCCAACAAGAGCGGCCTGCAAGGTGGCACGGTTCGTACCATTCTGTTGGCTTGGGTGTTGACCTTGCCGGCGACGGTTGCGCTGTCGGCCGGGTTGTTCTGGCTGGCTTCGAAGGCGCTGGGTAGCTGATAGATAGCGGGACATGAGAAAGGCGCGATTCGAGAGGATCGCGCCTTTTTTTGTGTTTGGGGTTTTGGGGGTTGGGATTGGGATTGGGATTGGGATTGGGATTGGAATTGGGATTGGATTGGGGGCATATCCGTTGCTGCGGGTGTTGCCGCTGGCGGTTTCGCTCTTACAGCGAGTCACCTTTTCCAAACGCCGAAAAGGTAACCCAAAAGGCTTTGCCCCGGCGTACGGCACCTCGCTGAGGCTCAGTGTTCCCTCGCTACGGTGTCCATCCGGGGGCATCGCCTACGGTTTGCTTCGCTGCACCTCCTCTCGATGTGTGCGGCTGCGCCGCACGGCGCTGCGCGCCTAACCCCCGGATGAACACCTCCGCTCGGCCTGCCGAAGGGGCAAAAGATCAAAAGCCGAAGCAAGATCAAAAACCAGATCAAGAGCCCCTCACCCTAGCCCTCTCCCGGAGGGAGAGGGGACTGACCGAGGTGTTTGCGATAGGTACGCCGACGTGCGATATCGCGTTGAACTCAGATTCTGAAACAGATCAAAAGCCCCTCACCCTAGCCCTCTCCCGGAGGGCGAGGGGACTTGACCGAGGTGTTTGGGGAAGGTACGCCGACGTGCGATACCGCGTTGAACTCAGATTCTGAAAAGCCCACAAATCGGCTCCCTCTCCCTCGGGAGAGGGCTGGGCGGGCGGCGTTCCGATGAGGGGCAGCAACAACGCAAATCAAAAGCCGAACACCCGCGCTCTTCACCACTCAATAGGCCGAGTGTCAGCTCGCCTGCTCTTGATCTTGCTCCACGGGCGACGTCGGAAGGCTTCGTTCCGGGATTGATCCGGGGTGGGAGCGCAGCGACCG
>NZ_VCNJ01000054.1 GCF_005938625.1 Pseudomonas fluorescens | reverse complement strand
CCTTCGACGTCGGGTTTCCAGATCAGCGAAAGCTTTACCTGCTCCGTCCAGCTGTCGAGTTGTTCAGGCTCGACCAGGCGGCGTTCCAACAGATACGCGGTCAGTCCTTGCAGCTTGGTCATAGCAGCGCCGCCGTTATACGGCCACGGCCTTGCAGAACCCGGATGGCTTGCTGGCTGAACTCAAGAAACGTTTCCTTGCGCTCGGGGGCTTCCTTGCCCAAGTTCTCGGCACTTTCGCGACGGATGATAGAGGCGAACTCCGGCAGCAAGTTGGCCTTCGCACGGCAATACACGGCGCGTTTGTACGTCTCAGCTTGATAGGTGCGCTCCGGCAGGACGGTGGTGTCTGCAGACTCAACGCGTGACACTCCAGCGCCCTGCCAGCGCGCTTTTAACTTGGCGAGGTCCCTGTTGACCTCGGTCATGGCCGTAGCCAGGTTGATGACCAGCATCTCTACCAGGTGCTCCGCCGGCAGGCGGTAACCCTTCTGAAACTCGGTCACGGAGAGGTCCGGCCAAAAGCCGTCGTTCTCGATCGCTTGTTCCACAAAGGTGGTGGGTTTCCCGGAAAAGCTCATTGCTGGCCGCTCGAATAGGGCGGGGAGCCTGTTTTCAGTGGGACGGTCCATAAATGGGCGGCTCACTTCCACAGGTCCCCGCTGGGGGGGTAGTCGGTTATTCGGAAGCCGGGTTAGCGGCCGCTTGTTTTTCCAAGGCCTTGCGGACCTTTTTGATGCGGGTGTCGTTGCCGGCTTTCGGGTACAGCTCGGTGGAGCGTTCCAAATGCTTGAGCGCGATTTCCCACTGCTCAGCCTCCATAGCGCGCATGCCGATCAACTTGTGGTATTTGCTAGGGATCTGCTCAGGCAGGTCCCATTCACCGTCAACGCGGGGCAACAGGTCGGACAGGTAAGGCTCAGGACTGCGGCCCGCGTTGTATTCGTCGTACGCCCAATCGGCGATTGCATCCGCAACAAAGGTCTGGATGTCTCGGCGATTGAATCGCTCCGGCATCTTTTGGCCCTGCTCCATCAGAAAATCGGCAAGCTCCAGTGCGTCTTCGAACTGGGCGGTATCGAACAGCCACACCATCACCTGCACCGCAACGCGATTGGTGAAGTTCAGTCCCGACTCGCAGTAGCGCTGCACGTATTCCTGGTACTTGGGCAGCAGCTCGTCGCGCTTGAGCAATTGGCGTCCTGCCAAAGCTCCCTTCATCGCGCTCAGGCGCGCCAGATCCTGATCCAACGACGCTTCCTGCAGCATCAGGTTCTTGCGAGCATTAGCCGGACTGCTCAGCGCGTCGGCCGGGGTGTACGGCATTGCCGCGCTCGACTGCGCTGCCGCGACAGCGGTCACGCCCATGGCCAAGGTGCGGCGCTTGTGCGCCAGGGCCAGGCTCACGCCAGCAGCTCCACGTTCTCGGTCAGCGCGATCTTTTCCAACTGCTCGATCACGTAACCTTCGTTGCGGCTGTTGTAGTCCTCGACGCGGGAGCGCTTCGGGTTGTCGACGGCCTGCTTGCGCCAGCTGGAGTCCTGGAAGTAGATCGACAGGTTGTCCCAGCTGGTGACCAACACGGCATTGACCGGGAAGTTCGGCACGCTGAACGAAGGCAGACCGCCGTAAGTCGCGATGACCTGCAGGTTTTCGATGCGCTCTTTTTCGGTCGGGGTGTCGCCCTGTTTGGTGTACAGCTTGGCCTTGTCAGCCGCCAACAGATCGGAACCGATGATCGCCACCAGGTCGCCGTCTTCGCGCAGGATCTCGTCGACCATCTGCTTGGTGTCGTGCACCAGGGCATCGAGGTTGGCGTAGTCGCCACCGGCGCCGAGTGTCACCTTGCCTGCAGCAGCGCCTTCCTTGAGCACCTGCTGCGGGGCTTGCTCACGCAGTTGTTGCAGCCAGCCCTTGTTCACGTCCTGCAGCTTTGGATTCGCAGCCAGATCGGTTTGAGTTGCCGCGTGCGTACCGTGGAAGCCGATCACGATGCGGTCCTGGGCGATACGCTTCTGCACCGCGCCTGAATAGCGATCCTGGAAGTCCGGAAACTTCGCCCAGGCGTCGATCTTCGCGTATGGCAAACCTACGTCGGACTGCGTGTCGCTCAGTTCGTAGGTGGTGTTTTCCAGCGCCGAAGCATCCTTGGCCTCGCGATCGGTGGTCTTGGTGTTGGTGCGGCCGGTCACTGGACCGTTGACACCAATGAACACTTTTTCGCCTTTGATCTCGCTGACCGGAACGACGTTGATGCGCTCCAGGAAATCGGCCTTGGCGGTGATCGAATCGTTCAGCTCTTGCGCGATCGACGGTTCAACGCTGAAAGACTTGCTGGCGCGCTCAACACCGTAGGTTTCGGCGATCGCTTCCTGCAGCGCGGCATATTGCTTGGCGCCCTTGGCGCTCAATGGCTGACCCATGTCAGAGCACCCGCTTTTTGGCAGTGGTCACTGGACCGGGGTTGCGTGGCAGCTGGCGGCCGGTCGGGGTGTTCTGCAGCGCAGAGAATTGCTTCTGCAATGCTGCCATGCTGGCGAGCAGGGCTTTGTTCGTGGCGCCGCCCTTGCGGCCGAACTCACGCTCCTCTTCGGCAGTGGTCACGATGCCGTCGACCGCCGCTTGCACGTCATCGATCGGTGCGGCTTCAGGCTCAGGAGCCTCTTCCGCGACGGGCTCAATCACAGCCTGAATGCCAGCAGCGACAATCAGCAATTGAGCCAGCAGGGCTTTAAGGGCCGTTGCTGTAGCTTCATCCATTGGGGGTTTGCTCTCGGTTGGGGTGGTGGGTTCGGCGGGCGGGGCGTCCGCTGCAAAGCGCTTGAACAGGCCGGTGAGCAAGCCAATCAGCTTGCCCACTTCGCCCTGGGGTTCCTCTTCAAAGGAACCCAATTCCACGGACGCGGCGTAGAAAGCGTCCTTGTGGGTTTTCTTCGAAAAATAGAGTTCCTGCGTGCCCAGGCTGGCGGGTTCATCAGTCACGCCCAGGCCGGTCAGGTACGCTTTGCCACTGCCGGCGAAGTTCGGGGTGATCTCGATGCTGGTGAACAGCTTCTGGCCCTGGTCATTCAGGTACAGCAGTCGATCGTTGGGCTTGAGCTGGGCTTCCAGGGCAATTTGCCCCTCTTCCAGATCGTCGCCCTCTTCCACCAGACGCACGGCGTAAACAGTGCCGTGGGAACCACTCCAGCGCTCGTGGTCACACCAAATCACAGCCGTGTACTTGGACGGCTTGTAGGTTTCGGCGATATCGCGCAGTTCCTGGGGAAGGATCTCGCGACCATCGGCGGTGGTGCCGCTGGTGGCGACACGTTTCCAGAACGAAACAAGGGAACGGGGCATGGGCGATAACTGCGCTCAATCGGTGATTTGAGCCGCCAAGATATGGAGCGAATCGCTCTCTAACAAACGGTTCAATTGCGCGTTTCTCCTAGATTCGAAAACTAGGAGGATCACGGAATTTAACACCGCGTTTTCACCGTTTTCGCCGCATAGACTGCGGCCCATGTACTACTCGACCGAAGTTAAAGAAGCCGCCAAACGCCTGTTTCTGCGCCGCTGTAAGGCCAAGGAAATTCAGGCGCAACTCAACCTGCCCAACATCCGGATCGTCTATTACTGGATCCGCCAGGGTGGTTGGGAGGACATGCTGTCGGACGAGGAACCGCTGACTGCTGTTGGCCGGCGTATCACCTTGTTGCTGGATAAGGTCGGCAGCCTTTCCAAGGACGATCTAAACGAACTCGACCGGCTGACCGTCGTGCGCGAACGACTGCTAAAGCAAGCGGCCAAACCGGCACCGGCGGCGGCATCGATCGGAGACGATGCGGGCGATGCCTCGGAACCTCGCCAGCGGCCGCGTGGCGAACGTTCCGGCCGTGGTGAAGGCAGCGGCAAGAAGAAAGAGAAGAAGGCCAAGAACGACATCAGCGGTCTGACCGAAGTCGACTTCCTGGATAAGTTCATCAGCAAAATGTACCGCTACCAGCAGGAGCTGTTCGCGGCCAAGCAAAACCCGCTGACTTGCCGAATCCGCAACATCCTCAAGAGTCGGCAGGTGGGCCTGACCTACTACTTCGCCGGCGAAGCGTTCATGGACGCGGTATTGAGTGGCGACAACCAGGTCTTTCTGTCGGCCAGCCGATCGCAGTCCGAGATCTTCCGCAGTTACATCATCCAGTTCGCCAAGCAGTGGTTCGACATTGAGCTGACCGGCAACCCGATCGTGCTGAGCAACGGCGCCGAACTGCGCTTTCTCAGCACCAACAGCAGCACCGCCCAGGGCTACCACGGTCACGTCTACGTCGACGAATATTTCTGGATCCGCGACTTCGAAAAACTCAGCACCGTGGCCAGCGCCATGGGCACCCACAAAAAATGGCGAAAGACGTATTTCTCGACGCCCAGCGCAGTGTCGCATCAGGCCTACCCGTTCTGGACCGGTGAAGAGTTCCGCAACAGCAAGCGCGGGAAAAAAGCCGGCGGCACCTGGCCGATCGAGGCGACATACACCCAAGGTGCGTTGTGTCCGGACGGCCAATGGCGCAAGACCATTACGATTCAGGATGCGATCGACGGCGGCTGCGATCTGTTCGACCTCGAGCAGCTGCAGCTGGAGTACGACGAAGACAAGTTTCAGCAGCTCTTCTACTGCAAGTTCATCGACAGCACGCAGAGCGCGTTCGGCCTTAAGGATCTGGAGCGCTGCTACTCCGACCTATCGTTGTGGGAGGACTACAAGCCCGACGAGGAGCGACCGTTCGGCAACAGCCCGGTCTGGCTGGGTTACGACCCGAGCCGGACTCGCGACGATGCAACATGCGTTGTCATCGCCCCGCCGCTTGAGCCTGGCGCGAAGTTCCGGATCTTGGAGAAGCACAGCTGGCGTGGTCACTCGTTCACCTACCAGGCCGCACAGGTCAAGAAGCTGACCGAGCGTTTCAACGTCCAGCACATCGGCATCGATGTCACCGGCGTGGGTTACGGCGTGTTCGACCTTGTGCGCGACTTCTACGCCAAAGCGACACCGATTCATTACAGCCTCGAGGCGAAAAACGCCCTGGTGCTCAAAGCCCAGGACACGATCCAAGGCAGCCGCATCGAATGGGATGCCGGATGGACCGACATCGCCCAGGCGTTCCTGACCATCAAGCGCGGCACCACCAACAGCGGCCAAGTCACCTATAGCGCTTCGCGCACCGACGCGACCGGCCACGCCGATATCGCGTGGGCGGTCATGCACGCCCTGGCCAACGAACCTTTGAACACCAACAAGCGGCGTCGTAGCCGCTACGTCACGAGTGGAAACAATGCCCAAGCATCGACGCAGAAATCGCCCGGTCAACCAGCAGGCGCAACAGCAACAGCCCATGCGGGCGTTTACGTTCGGCGAACCCGAGCAGGTGCTGTCGGGCAACATCGGCGAGTACCTGGGCATATTTCTCAGCGACGACGGCGAGATCTACAAGCCGCCAGTGTCGCGGCCGGGCCTGGCCAAACTGTTACGCGCCAACGCGCACCACGGCGCAATCCCGAAGTTCAAGCGCAACCTGCTGCTGCGTGAGCTGATCCCCTCGGCAGGCTGCAGCGCTCGAACAATGGGCTGCGCGGGGCTGGATTACATGGTGTTTGGCGAAGCGTTCTTCTACCGCGACACCAACGCCTTCGGCCAAGTCCTCGAGCTGCAGCACCTGGCAGCGATCAACATGCGAATCAAGGTCGACGGTGGCTTCCGGATGCTGCTGCCCGACAACAAGTTCATGGACTTTGACCAGGAAGAGATTGAGCACGTGCTCGACTATGACGTGGAACAGAACATCTACGGAGTGCCGGACTACCTGGGCGGCATGCAGGCGCTGCTGCTCAACGAAGCGGCCACCCTCTTCCGCCGGCGCTACTACAGCAACGGCGCCCACGCGGGTTACATCTTCTACACCAACGACCCGGACCTGACCGAGGAGGACGAAGACAGCCTGCGGGCGCAGATCAGCTCCAGCAAGGGCGTGGGCAACTTCCGATCGATGTTCGTCAACATCCCGAACGGCAAAGAGAACGCGATCCAGATCATCCCCGTGGGCGACTTCCAAGCCAAAGACGAGCTGGAGAAGGTGAAGAACATCACCCGCAACGACGTGATTGCAGCCTGGCGGATGAACCCCGCGCTCGCCGGCATCATTCCCGAAAACAGCGGTGGTTTTGGCGACATCGAAAAGATTGACCGGGTCTACACCAGCAACGAAATCAGGCCGATCTGCCAGCTGTTCAACCAAATCAACGACACCTTGAGGCCAGATAGGCGAATCAACTGGATAGACCCGAAAACCACAGATGATTCCACTGCATCAGTTGCCTAGCTAAGAGATTGCCACTACGCATTATGGCAAACTGATAGCGATTGGCTTCCCTGGGGAGGGACACAATGAGAGTTGAATGTAAATGCGGACACAGAGGGCGGATCGCTTCGCGGGAGAAGCTATCGACGGAGTTTGCGAAGTTGTACTGCCAGTGCCTGGACGCAAAATGCGGGCACACATGGGTCGCGAATCTAACGTTCTCGCACACGTTGAGCCCGTCCGCCCAGTCTTTCGAAAGGATGTTGTTCGACCATTTGCGGGATATGCCCAGGGCGAAACAGCGGGAGCTGTTCGAGCAGCTGGGATCGCAGGCGGTGGCGTAAGGGCAAACCGCCAACGCTGAATGCGTCGGCGATCAATCACCCTATTAGCGCGGTCAACCTATTCAAAATCCACTAAGAGCGTCATCAGGAATTGATGCGAGCGCCTCGGTAAGGCGTCGTAATTGCTTTCGATCTTCCTCGCTCAACTGTCGATACAGCGCCACCAGGCGCTGTTCAATACTAGAAAGCGCGTGCCATTCGGACGGCACAACTTGTACATAAGTTTGATCGACATTTGCCCGATCCAACATTCTCACTACTCCATAAAGTGAATTGCTGAATCGAAGTTATCGGAAGGTTCGAAGCTTTCAAGCGCTGGGGAAAGAACGACTTATACGGGGTGTTTCAACCCAAATTTGAGCTTTTTGCAACGTCATCAGCGATTGCTTGAAGGAAGCGACGAACAGATTTTTTGTCATCGGGGGGAAGGGTGCGATATCGGCCCACCAATACCTTTTCATCCTCGCTCAGTTCTCCGACCTGAGCCTCTGTGCGAACCCCTGTAACAACGTAAAGAATATCAAGACCAACGGCATGCAGAGCGCGGAGATAGCCAGTATCAGGGCGTCGTTCGTTCCGCTCATAGCTGCCTTGGGTGTTTCTAGTAACGCCGCCAATCTGGGCCATTTCCTCTTGTTTCAACCCCAAACGGTTTCTTTCTTCGCGCAGGAAATCACCCGCGCTTACATCCGAGAATTCACCCAAAGACAATTTTTTCAAACTTTAGCCCCTTTACAGGACAAATAAACTGGTCATAATCGGCGTCGCACAAACACCAATCCACACGAACGCACACGAGCGAACACTATGCCCGCCACCCTTACAACCGAGCAAGCCCGGGAGGCTCTGGATCGAAAAGGAATGAGTATCGCCGAGTTCAGCCGTCTACACGCCTTGAATAAGAATTTGGTCAGCGACCTTTTGAACGGTCGTAAAAAAGGTCGCCGAGGGGAGGCACATCGCGCCGCCGTTCTGCTCGGCATCAAAGACGGCGTAATTGAACAGTAGTACCGGCGTTCAACAGGGAAAAGTAGAAGATGAAAAGCCCGATCCTAGATACCCGCAAAGAAGTTATGAGCGAGATCATTCGCAGCTATACCGGCGGACGCGAAGCCGCCGCTGCACGCTTGGGACTGAAGCTCAAAAAGTTCGACAACCATGCCTACGAAAACGCCGGCTGCAGTCCTCTCAGTGACTCTCAAGTTTTCATGCTCGAGCAAGACTGTGGAACCCACCACTTCCCCAACTACGTCGCATCAATGTACGGCGGGTTGTTCGTGCCAGTAGCTGATCCTGAAACTCTGGATAACGTAGAGCTTTACGCTCGCTCGCTGCAGGTCGCAGCAAAGCGAGGTTGCGTAGACCAGGCGATCGCCAAGGCGTTGGAAGACGGTTCAATTAGCGAACAAGAAGCCGAGCTGATTCTGGACGCTCACAACCTCCATGTTGCGGCACGGCATGCCGAAGTGCTTGCTGCAATTGCTCTTTACCGCGCAGGGAAATCTCAATGAACAATCCGCCTGCAGTACAGGAATATCAGGACATGCTCAAAGCTGCGGCGTCGGTGTTTCTTGAACGGCACCGGTGCGAACACCTGAGCGACGATCAGCAACTGATCAATCGAGCTGTGCAGCACTTGGTTGCAGACTTCGACGTACTGACTCCGACAGCCGAAAAAATTGTTCACCTGGCCTACAGCGATTTGTCTGTAGCCAGCGATCGGCAGCGCCTCGATGTCATGACCAGCACACCGACCCACACAGTTATCACTGACACAGGCACCGGTGAGGTTTGGGCCATTCCCGTCAGCCTAATTTACGAACGCATCCTCAGCGCACCGGACAACGGGCGTTTCCGCGTCACCACTCTGTAACACCTAACCAATAAATCCCCGATCCCCCATGCCCGTGGGTTTGGGTGAGCTGCGTCCGAAATTGAGGTTTGACGATGGAAAACGCCATGAACATCAACACGAAACTGACGCCCGACCAGGCTAAAGCGCTCTTGGCCAACCTGCGAGAACAGTACCGTTTCAGCCTCAATGATCTTTGGTACGCAGACCAATACCGCCTAATCCCCGATGGCCTCCGCCACGGATCGATCCTTGCCAACAGCCCGGTGATGGCCGCCCAGAAAAGTCTGATCGGCGCCCTCACTCACAGCCTTAGCCTCAGCCTCAAAGCAGCGAAGAAATAATCATGATGATGAAAGACGACCTCAGAGATACGGTCATCGAACGCCTGCAATTCGATTTCGACCTGAAACTTCGCGCCGGCACGAAATACATGCGGGGGGGCACCTGTCCCAAGTGTAAAAAGAAAGAACTCTACGCTCGATACGACAACCCCTGGCAGATCCGCTGCGGTCGCCCTGAACGCTGCGGTCACATCGAGCATGTCAAAAATCTGTACGAAGATCTTTTCGAGGACTGGAGCAAGCGTGCGCCGGCGACAGACAACGATCCAACCGTGACAGCTCGGGCGTACCTTGAGTTCGCCCGGGGCTTTGACGTTGGGTCACTGACCGGTTGGTTCACGCAAGAAAACTACGTCAATCACGAGACAGGGCATTCCAGCGCAACGATCCGTTTTCCGCTGCCGAACGAGGGGTATTGGGAACGTTTGATCGATCGCCCATCCCGCTTCGGCAAAATGAAGGCTCGGTTCAAACCCAAATATAGCGCCCTCGGTTACTGGTGGTGCCCGCCCTCCGTCGACCTGGCCACCGTAGAAGAGCTATGGATTGTCGAAGGGATCTTTGACGCCATCGCTCTCCTGCAGAACGGCATCCCGGCAGTCTCTGCAATGTCGAGCGTCAGTTACCCCGCTCACGCGCTGGAGCAACTGGCAGAGCAACGTAAAGGCAACCTGCCTCGACTGGTCTGGGCTTTGGATAACGAACCGACGGCGCGCGGCTACCTACAGCGTTGGGCGAAGTTGTCTCGCGAGCTGGGCTATAGCTGCAGTGCAGCGCTGATACCACAACGCCGCCGGCATAAGCTCGACTGGAACGACCTGCATCAACGTTGGGGCTTTGAAGACTCCGACAAGCGCGAACAACGACGTCAGCGCGACCTCCAAATTGCGCGCCACGAAGGTGATTTGCTTCTGGCGGCTTCACCCCGTGAGAAAGCGATCTTGATGTACACCTGGGAAGACGCAACGTCGGAATTCCATTTCGATTTCGCCGACCGTATGTATTGGGCAAAATTTGACCTGTCCAAGCTGGAAGATGAACAACGCGCCCTTATCAACAGTGACGATCACGACGACCAACTGTTGAACGATCGCCAAGCACGGCACAAGGTTCTGGAGTCTGTCTGCGCGCTGAAACAGATTGCCAACTGCAAATTTGAGGCGCTTTACAAGCAAGTGAACGACGTCACCGGTGACGCCTGGTTCTATTTTCAGGTTGAGACCCCGAGTGACAACGCACCTGAAAAATTTACGTTCACCCCCAAACAAATTTCGTCGAGCAGTGAATTCAAGGCGCGCTTGATGTTCGCCGGCGCGACCTGGCTTGGCACACAAAAATACCTAGACCAGATCGTCATCCGCCAGACGGAAGGGCTGCAAACGGTCGAAACTATCGATTACATCGGGTACAGCAAAGAGCATAAGGCCTACATCTTTAACGATATCGCCATCCAAGGTGGGAACGTCTACAAGGCCAACGAAGAAGACTACTTCGAATTCGGTCAGTCACGGGTCAAATGCCTGATGAAGTCCATCAAGATTGCCATGGCGCCCACCGCTAAGGCCTATCGCGATGACTGGCTACCGAAACTTTGGCTTTGCTTTGGCGAGAAGGGACTCGTTGCCCTGACCTACTGGTTTGGCTCGCTATTCGCCGAGCAGATCCGCGCCGACTACGAGAGCTTCCCGTTCCTGGAAATGTCGGGCGAGCCTGATTCCGGCAAAACGACCTTGATCAAATTTCTATGGAAACTGTTCGGGCGTCTCTATGAAGGCTTCGACCCTGCAAAGGGTTCCACCTCCGGCCGCAGCCGTGCAATGGGTCAGGTTTCCAACATTCCGCTGGTACTGCTCGAAGCAGACCGCAACACAGATGCCGATAACGCAAAATCGTTTGAATGGGATGAATTCAAGGACTACTACGGTGGGGGGCTGCTGCGCACCCGGGGCGTGAAGAACAACAGCAACGACACCTACGAACCGCCTTTCCGTGCGTCGATCGTTATTGCGCAGAACGCGGGCGTGTCCGGGCATGAAGCGATTCTGAGCCGGATCACCAAACTGTATTTCCCTAAGCCCAACATCACCGAAGACAGCCGTGCAGCTGCAGACTCGCTCGTTCAGACGCAAGTCGAAGACGTCAGCCACTTCATAGTCAAAGCGATGAAGGCAGAGTCGCAGGTCATGAAGCGCTTCGCCGAGGCATACCCAAAGTACCGGACCGAACTCTGGGCCAGCAAAAAGCTGACGTCGGATCGCATCATCCGTAATCACAGCATGCTGCTCGCCTTGTTCGACTGCATTCAATTGGTACTCCAACTGCCTGAACAGATGGTTCGAGAAACCCAGCAATACATCAAGGGCATGGCCAACGAACGGCAGGCGGCGATCACCACCGATCCGCAAGAGCTGAACGACTTCTGGCAGGTCTATGACTACCTGGAATCCCTCCCGGGCGCCCCGCTGGTCAACCACAGCAAGAACGCCGGCGTCATCGCGATCAACCTCAACCAGTTCGCAGAAGTCGCCCACGAACACCGTCAACGCATTCCGGACTTGGCCACGTTAAGACGAATGCTCAAAGACGGTCGCACCCACAAGTTGCTTGAGGCGAGTAAGCCCACCGAAAGCAGCATCAGGGCTGCTCTGCAGGCGCGGACTCCTCTGACCCCTATCCCGCAGACGGTTCGCTGCTGGCACTTCAAGGCGTGAGGGCAATGCCATGCAAATTCAAGTGATCAACAACCAAGAGCAAGACCACGCAACCGCCGAGATACACCGGCTGAAATTGGCCGAGTTCGGGTCTGGAAGTCGAACCATCTTCGCCGAAGCGTATGCGATTTGCGGGCTGGTAGATGCGTTAGAGGTTCGAGCCAACCGTGGCGAGCGAGAAATTCTCGTTTTGAACTGCACAGACGCGCAGATCCGGGGCGTTCTGGAATGGCAGTCCTGGGACGAAGAAGGGGAGTTTGAAAGTTTGGTGATTCACCTGGTGCGATCGGCTTAAACCGATCAACCCGGAAAGATGCCGGCAGCGCCGGTAAATGAAGGGTATCGAGGGATTGCGCTCCCTCGATACCCGCTACTGAGGGCAACACTATGCAAGCAAAGCACCAAAGCAGCGATCCGAAGGCTAACACATCGTGCGATCAAAGCGCCTTGGCCATACGCCACCTGATGACGATCCGAATCGTCGGTACTGCGATTTTTGAATACCAGGTGCAAAAAACCACTGATGCGCGCATTCGCCTGGAGTCGCTGGCCAGCATGGCCAAGGCGCAGGGCGATCTAACCGACGTTGAAGCGCTTGTTGTCGCAAACGTACTCGCAAATCACAACACCTCCACCCAGCAGCTGCAGGGCCAAAAGCATGTCTAAACCAAACAATCCTATTCGCACACGCCCAGCGCTGGCCAGCAAGCGGCTTGACCTGCCCAGCGTCTGCGACATTTGTGGCTTTGCTCGATCCATTCCCCGACATAACCGCTGTAGTAAGCAACGGCAGCAAAGTAAAACAGAGGAATGGGACAACTACATGGCTGAAAGAATGGCCGCGAGATTAGCGAAGGAGCGCCGCTATGTCCGCTGATTTGCCCATGGAATCGCCGGATCTACTCAGTTCAATACACGAACTGATTCGGCAATTGCAGCGCCCCGCCGTTGCGGCGGAGCATGAACTATGGACAGCCCAGGATATCGCCGCGTATCTAAAGCTATCCACCTACACGGTCGAGCGTCGGGTTGTAGTTCAACCTGGCTTCCCTACGAGCGTTCAACCTTGCGCCACTGGATTGAAAGCCGCGAAAAGATGGTTCGCGGTAGAGGTGATTACCTGGTTGCGGCAACATCGCGCCCGGTTGCCCGCGACGAGGCGAGCAAGGCAAACAGCGTGAATAAAAAAGCCTGCGTACTCCGCAGGCTTTTTTTATCCCAGACGCTGCGCCAGTTCTGACGCAGTGGCGTTGTAATAGATCATCAAAGACTTGAGATCCTTGTGGCCGGTAATACGCGCCAAATCCAGCACGTCGACCTTACGAGCGAGCCGCGTAATGGCTTCATGCCGAGTGTCGTGAAACGTCAGACCATCTATTCCCAGTTCGTCGCGAATCCTCCGGAACATAGCGTCCGCCGATCCTGACTCTAATCTGAACAGCCGATCACCAGCGCCCTTGCCCTTGTAAAGCGGCTCCAACAACTCTCCCGCACGTTTGCTCAGCGGAACATTCCGACTGGTGCCGTTCTTTGTCATTGGCAGATGGACGAAGCGCTCGCGCAGGTTCACCCATTTCGCGGTCAGACCCAGTATCTCGCCTTGCCTCATCGCGGTTTCGATCGCGATGAGAAACGCATATCCCAACTCCTGCAGAAGCGTCACCGGCGGCTCCCCCTCGACGTAGCCAAGTCGATTCAGCAGCGCGCTGATTTCGTTGGGAGCAACACGACGTTCGCGGGGCGCACCATTGCTTGGCCGTTTCGCATCACGGACAGGGTTGGCCAGGCAGGTTTTCCATTCACGTCTGGCGAGTTCAAAGACGGACGACAGAAGTGTCATTTCACGCCTAACGGTCGCGGTCTTCACCACCTTCAAACGTGCATCCCGCCATTGAGCGACCTGCTCGGACGTTATGCTATCCATCAACTCTCCGACCCACTCCAGTTCCCTGTCGAACTTATCAAGCCGTAGCTCTTCCCAGCGCTGGCCTGCCTTGGTTGGTGACACATCGCGCTTGTACCTACGCAGTGCCTCCGAAAGCGTCATAGAGACGCTTGTGCGAGACTTACCACTCTGCGCAATGATTTCAGCTTCACGAGCAGTTGCCCAAGCAACAGCCGCAGCTTTGGTATCGAACGTCTGGGAGTCACGAACACCTTGCTTCGCGACCTCAGCGCGCCACCCACCACTTCGTTTCCGGTACGAAGCCATTCCACCCTCCTGGCGTAAAAATGGCGTAAAGGCTACCACGCACTTGCACGAAACTGCCGCTCACTGTCTTCGCACGACACGGTCAATCACCAGCATAGCCGGGCATCGCAGGTGTTCGCCGCTTATGGTACGTTACTGTCGCATTCAGACCGTTGCCCCCTCGGGGCACCAA
>NZ_VCNJ01000053.1 GCF_005938625.1 Pseudomonas fluorescens | reverse complement strand
TTGCAACACCTGGTTAATCAGGAGATTGGTTTCGCGTTCGGTTTCGGCGCCGATGAACTGGCGTTTCGGCAGCGTGATTTCCCAGCTCTGCGCGCCGGTGCTTTCGCTGCGCTGGTCGTCCAGGATCCGGATCAGCAAACCGGCTTTGGCGTAGTTCACATGCTCTTGAATCCACGCCACCGACGGCCGGGTCAGCGTCTTTTTGCCGGCTTGGCGCACACGAAAGCCCAACCGCCGCAAGCGCTTGGCTTGCTTGTCGGTTGCTGCCAAACCCGGTGGGGTCTTGTTCCATCGACGCATCTGCTGGGCGGTGCGGCGCTCGCTGGCACCGTTGTGCTGCTGCGCGGCGACCCATCGGGTCAGGGCGTTTTTCCAGCCCAGTTCCGCTTCATCAGCGGACACCCGGGTGACCACCATCAATTTGGCCAGGCCGGCTTCCATTTTCTTTTTGCCCTTGCTGTCGCCCTTGCGTGGGGCGAAGGGCGTGCCGTCCACGTTCTTCTGCTCGCGCACGCGCTTGCGGCTCATCGTCCGTACGCGCTTGGTGACCTGGTTCAGCAAGCGGCGGCGCATTTGCGGCGGTAGACTCAGCAATGCCAGCTGTTCGCGCACGCCCAAGCGACCGCGAATGTCGAGTTCGAACGTGCTACGGCCGGCCATCGGTGGCCACCTCGCCGCGCTCTGCAACCCACAGATCAAACGGGACAAAAGCCCAGGTCTTGCCGAAGGCGTCGATCTCGCCGGCGGGGTCTTCGGCCAGATACTGCGGCTCGACAAACTCCAGCGTGATTTCCACGTCGAACAGATCGTTATCCAGCGGCTCTACAAGGAATTCCGGCGCAGGCAGTTCATGGTGGTCGCGGTTGGAGTCGTGGTTTTCCAGCCAGCTCCCAACCAGAGCCATCAGCCGCGCCGGATGGTCGGCGAAACGCTCCAGGACAATCACGGCGCGATAGTGCATATCGGCGAAGTGCATGCCGTCGACGTCGGGTTTCCAGATCAGCGATAGCTTGACCTGCTCCGTCCAGCTGTCGAGTTGTTCAGGCTCGACCAGGCGGCGTTCCAACAGATACGCGGTCAGTCCTTGCAGCTTGGTCATAGCAGAGCCGCCGTTATACGGCCACGGCCTTGCAGAACCCGGATGGCTTGCTGGCTGAACTCCAGAAAGGTTTCGCCGCGCTCGGGCAATTCCTTGCCGATGTTTTCGGCGCTTTCGCGACGGTTCACGGTGGCGAATTGGGTCAGTAGGCTGGCTTTTGCACGGCAGTAAACGGCGCGCTTGTACGTCGCAGCGTGAAATGTGCGTTCAGGCAGGACCGTAGGGTCGGCCGTTTCCACGTTGGTGACACCGACGTTCTGCCAGTCGCTTTTGCGCTTGGTCAGATCGCGGTTTACCTCAATCATTGCGGTCTTTAAGTCGGTGACCAGCATGTCTACCAGGTACTCCGCCGGCAGGCGGTAGCCCTTCTGAAACTCGGACACGGAGAGGTTCGGCCAAAAGCCGTCGTTCTCGATGGCCTGTTCCACAAAGGTCGTGGGTTTCCCGGAAAAGCTCATTACTGGGCACTCAAATAGGGCGGGGAAACTGTTTCTCATGGGGCGGGCCATAAATGGCCGACTCACGTCCACAGTTCCCCGCAGGGGGGGTAGTCGGGTTATTCGGAGGCGCTTTGAGCCTGTTGTTTTTCCAGCGCCTTGCGAGCGCCTTTCAGGCGCGTTCCCACGCCAATTTCGGAATGCAGTTCTTGGGCACGCTCAAAGTGGCGGACGGCGGTTTCCCATTCCTTGGCGTCGATAGCGCGGATGCCGAGCAACTTGTGATAGCGCGCCGGGATTTGTGCCGGCAGATCCCATTCACCATCCACGAACGGCAACATGTCGCTCAGGTATGGATCGGGGCTGCGCCCGCACTTTTGTTCGTTCTCGGCCCAGTCGATCACTGCGTCACCCACGAACGTCGGCACGTCACGCTTGAATCCGTCGGGCATTGCCTGGCCTTGCTGGATAGCGAACATGGCGACCTGCAAGCCCAACTCGAACTGCTCGGTATCGAAGAGCCAGACCAGGACATGCACTAACACCGGGTTCGGGTGATTCAGTCCTGAGTCGCGGTAGCGCTCGACGTACTCCATGTACTTGGGCAGCAACTCGTCACGCTTAATCAAGCGGCGGGTTTCGTGGTTGTTGATGTTGCTGAGTCGCTCCAGATCAACGGCCAGCGCGCTTTCCATCAGCTTGAGGTGCTTCTGCGCATTGGCTGGACTGGCCAGAGCCGTGCTGGAGCTGTATGGCTCCGCACGGGTCACCGTGCCCGGACCCTCCGCGAGAACACGCCGCTTGTGGGCAAGGGCGATACTCACGGCAGCAGCTCCAGATTGCTGGCTTCGATCGCCGCGAACTTTTCCAGTTGCTCGATCACATAGCCCTCATTGCGGCCGTTGTAATCCTCAACGCGAGAGCGTTTTGGGTTTTCGATCAGATGGCGTCGCCAGCTGCTGTCCTGAAAGTAAATCGACAGGTTGTCCCAACTGGTGACGACGACGCCGGTGGATGGAAAGTGAGGGATCACGAAGGAGGGCAAACCGCCGTAGGTGTCGATCACCTGAGCGTTCTCGATGCGCTCTTTTTCGGTCGGCGTGTCACCTTGCTTGGCGTACAGCTTGCCCTTGTCATTGGCCAGCAGATCGCTGCCGATGATTGCGATCAGGTCGCCAGCATCGCGGAAAACCGGATCGATCATCTGTTTGACGTCATGCACCAGGGCGTCAAGGTTGGCGTAGTCGCCACCGGCGCCGAGTGTGATCTTCCCGGCGGTCTTGCCTTCCTTCAGCACCTGAGCAGGGATCTGCTCTCGGGCCAACTGCAGCCAGCCTTTGTTGACGTCTTGCAGCATTGGATGAGCCGCAAGGTCGGTCTGTGCCGCCGCTTCGACGCCATGCCAGCCGATCATGATGCGATCCAGCGCGATCTGGCGTTGCACCGCCGCGCCGTAACGCTCTGCAAAGTCCGGGAACTTGGCCCAGCTGTCGATCTTCGCGAATGGCAAACCTACGTCGGATTCAGTGTGGTACAGCTCGTAATCCAAGCCGGACACATCGCTGAAGTCCTTGGCTTCGCGGTCTTTGGTTTTGGTGTTGGTGCGGCTGGACACCGGGCCGGTCACGCCAAGCATGACCTTTTGACCCTTAATTTCATTGACAGGAACGACGTTGATGCGACTGAGAAAGTCGGATTTTTCGGTGATTTTGTCGTTCAGCTCTTGGGCAATGCTCGGTTCTACCGCGAACTGTCGAGACACGTCATGGACGTTGTACGACTCGGCCATGTCGTCCTGCAGAAGCGCGAACTGTTCCTGGGCGTGACTGCTGAGAGAGGCGCCCATTTACAAGGTTCTCCGTTTCTGGCTTTGGGTCGCGCCGGTGGTGCGCGGCACGTTGCGGCCCTTCGGCGTATCCAGTAGCGCGGTGAATTTTTTGTCCAGGTTGGCTACGGCCTTGGCCAACGCCAGGTTGCCGGTCGCGCCCTTGCGGCGACGGGAGTACTCGCGCTCTTCTTCAGCGGTGTCGAGAATGTCCTGCACGGAGGTGCCGACCGCGTCGATTTGGTCCTGGTCTGCTTCAACTTCAGCCGTGTCTGGCTCGATCAAGGTTTGAATGCCGGCAGCGACGAGCAACAGCTGTTCGACCAGTGCGGCCAGCGCTTTGGCTTGGGCTTCATCCATTGGGGTTTGGCTCTCTGATTGGGGGTTCGGGGTTGCTGGGGGTTCTTCGATGCCGAAGCGTTTGAACAGTCCGGAGAACATCGAAAGGAGTTTTTGCAGCTCGCCCTTGGGTTCAGATTCGTCAAATGAACCCAGCGGGAGGGCGGCGCTGTAATAAACGGTGGGGTAGGCCTGTTTGCGGGAGAAATACAGCTCTTGGGTGCCAGTGCTGGCAGGGGAGTCGGTCACAGCCAGACCGGTCAAATAGGCTTTGCCTTTGCCACGGAAGTTAGGAGTGATCTCGATGCTGGTGAACAGCTTCTGGCCCTGGTCGTTCAGCCACAACAATTGATCGTTGGGCTTGAGTTGGACCTCCAACGCGACTTGGCCAGGTTCCAGATCCTCGTCATCTTCCACCAGGCGCACCGCGTAGACCGTCCCGTGGGATCCATAACCACGTTCGTGTTCGCACCAGATCACTGCCGTGTAAAAAGAAGGCTTGTAGGTCTCGGCGATGTCGCGCAGTTCTTGGGGCAGAATCTCGCGGTTATCAGCGGTGGTGCCGCTGGTGGCGACACGTTTCCAGAAAGAAACAAGGGAACGGGGCATTGGCGTTTCTGCGCTCAATCGGTGATTTGAGCCGCCACGATAGGGAGCCGACGACCACCAAACAAACGCTTTGCTTTTGCTTTCCTCCTATTTTCACGATCTAGAAGATTTGCGGAATTTAACACCGCGTTTTCAGTGTTTTCGCCGCATAGACTGCGGACATGCTCTATTCAATCGAAGTCAAAGAAGCCGCAAAACGTCTCTATTTGCGTCGGTGCAAGCCGAAAGAGATTCAGGCCCAGCTCAAGCTGCCGAATATCCGGATCGTCTATTACTGGATCGCCAAGGGCGGCTGGGACGAGATGCTTTCGGATGAAGAACCGCTGACAGCGGTCAGCCGGCGTCTGACGTTGATCCTTGAAAAACAGACCACGCTGACCAAAGGTGAGTTGGACGAACTGGACCGACTGACCACCGTACGCGATCGACTGTTGAAACAGTCCACCAAACCGACGCCGGCGATCTCAGGTGAAGCGCCCGCACACGACCAAGGTGATCGCCAAGACAGGCGCCGGGAGCGTGGGGACAGAGGCGGTAAAAAGCGCGAAAAGAAAGTGAAGAACGACGTCTCCGGTCTGACCGAAGTCGACTTCCTGGATAAGTTCATCAGCAAGATGTACGGCTATCAAAAGGAATTGTTTGAAGCCAAACAGAACCCGCTGACACGCCGGATCCGCAACATTCTGAAGAGTCGGCAAGTAGGTTTGACCTACTATTTCGCTGGCGAAGCGTTCATGGACGCGGTGCTGACCGGGGACAATCAAATGTTCTTGTCGGCCAGCCGATCGCAATCCGAGATTTTCCGTAGCTACATCATCCAGTTCGCCCAGCAGTGGTTCGGATTGGAGCTGACCGGCAATCCTATTGTGTTGAGCAACGGTGCCGAACTGCGGTTTCTCAGCACCAACAGCAGCACTGCCCAGGGGCACCACGGTCACGTCTACATCGACGAGTATTTCTGGATTCGCGACTTCGAAAAACTCAGCACTGTGGCCAGTGCTATGGGCACGCATAAGAAGTGGCGCAAGACGTATTTCTCTACTCCGAGCGCAGTAACGCATCAGGCCTATCCGTTCTGGACTGGTGAGACTTTCCGCAACAGCAAGCGCAAGGCTGCGAAGAATCCATGGCCAAGCGAAAAGGAAATTGCCGCCGGCGCGCTGTGCCCCGATGGCCAGTGGCGCAAGATCATCACCATTGAGGACGCAATCGCCGGTGGTTGCGATCTGTTCGATCTGGAGCAATTGCAGCTTGAGTACGACGCGGACAAGTTCCAGCAGCTGTTCTACTGCAAATTCATCGACAGCACCCAAGGAGTATTCGCACTGGCCGATCTGGAGCGGTGCTACTCGGATCTGTCGTTGTGGACGGACTTCGAACCCGAGGACGATCGCCCCTACGGAAACAGTCCGGTATGGATCGGCTACGACCCGAGTCGAACGCGAGACGACGCGACCTGTGTTGTCCTAGCTCCACCGTTAGAGCCTGGCGCCAAGTTCCGGATACTGGAAAAACACAGCTGGCGTGGGCATTCGTTCACCTTCCAGGCAGCGCAAATCAAAAAGCTCACGGAGCGTTTCAACGTCCAGCACATCGGCATCGATACCACCGGTATCGGCTACGGGGTGTTTGACCTGGTGCGCGACTTCTACCCGCGTGCGACCTCAATTCACTACAGCCTTGAAACCAAAAATAGCCTGGTACTGAAAGCCCAGGACACCATTCAAGGCAGTCGAATCGAATGGGACGCTGGTTGGAACGACATCGCGCAGGCCTTCTTGACCATCAAGCGCGGTGCGACCAGCAGCGGCCAGATCACCTATAGCGCCTCCCGCACCGACGCGACAGGCCACGCGGACATTGCCTGGGCAATCATGCACGCGCTGGCCCACGAACCACTCAACACCAACAAGCAGCGCCGAAGCTCCTACACACTCAGCGGAACAGGTACACATGGGCAAGCGAAGAAACCAGCAAACCGTCAATCCACCACGCGGGCGAGCGCGGGCCTTTTCGTTCGGCGCTCCCGAGCAGGTGCTGACCGAAAACATCGGGCAATACCTGGGCACGTTTGCCAGCCACGACGGCCGTATTTACACGCCGCCGGTGTCACGCCAAGGACTGGCGAAGCTGTTGCGCGCCAACGCGCACCACGGCGCCATTCCGGGTTTCAAGCGCAACCTGCTGTTGCGAGAGTTCGTTCCCTCGGCGGGGTGTAGCATCCGCACTATGAGCCGTGCAGGGCTGGATTTTATGGTGTTCGGCGAGTCCTATTTCCTGAAGAACCGTAACGTGTTCGGCGAAGTCCTGGAAATGGAACACCTGGCAGCGATCAACATGCGCGTAAAAGTAGACGGCGGCTTTGTGATGCTGCTGCCGGACGGAAAGGAAGTGGAATTCGACCAGGAAGACGTCGAGCATGTGATGAATTACGACGTGGAGCAGGACGTCTACGGCATTCCCGATTACCTGGGCGGTATGCAGGCATTGTTGCTCAATGAGGCCGCGACCCTTTTCCGCCGGCGCTATTACAGCAACGGTGCCCACGCGGGTTATATCTTCTACACCAACGATCCGAACTTGACCGAAGACGACGAAAACGAGCTGCGCGCGCAGATCAGTGCGAGCAAGGGTGTGGGTAACTTCAGGTCGATGTTCGTGAACATCCCGGGCGGTACCGAAAAGGCGATTCAAATCATCCCCGTGGGGGACTTCCAGGCGAAAGATGAGTTGGAGAAGGTGAAGAACATCACCCGTAACGACGTGATTGCCGCGTGGCGGATGAACCCCGCGCTGGCGGGGATCATTCCGGAGAACAGCGGAGGGTTCGGCGACATTGAAAAGATTGATCGGGTTTACACCAACAATGAGATTCGACCGATCTGTCAGTTGTTCGACCAGTTGAATGATTCACTGCGGCCTGATCGGCGTATCGGATGGCGTGAACCTATTGAGTCAGGCGCAGCGGCTTGAAGTTGCTTCACGTAGAATAGTGTACGTACGTACACCATCGGGGAGGGGGGCAATGCGGATCATTTGTAGGGATTGTGCGGGTAAGGCTCGGATTGATTCACGCGAAAACATGAATGTGGAATATGCGAAGCTGTACTGCCAGTGCCTCAACCCACGTTGCGGGCATACATTCGTAATGAACCTTACCTATTCACACCCCTTGCGTCCTTCGGCCCAATCGGTCGACCAGTTGATTTTCGACCGACTACGTGAAATGCCGCCTGCTCAGCAGCGTCAGTTATTCGATCAGCTTAGTTCGCTACCTCTCTGATTAAACACTTCTCCCAGTTCTCTAGAACATTCCAGTAGTCGGCCGTGACTCCAAGTCATGGTCGCTACCACACCGCCGCTTTCCTCTTCGCTCAGTGGTCTAGCCCCGACTGACACGCTCAATGACATTAATACTTTTGCGACCTCTTCGATGATGTCTCTTGTGTGAATAATAGTTCGCTCGTCCATTTCTATGGCTCCATGCTGGGCGGGTCAGATGTCGGGCACTTTACGTATTTAAAAATTAGATTGTCAAATAATATTTTAAACGGATTCAACGTCGTCTTAGTTCCCTATAAACCCAAGCTACACCGTGGGTTTGCGTCTGTGAAGCCCTCGTTTTTTGGTGCTTTGGTGACATTGTGCTTTGTGGGAATTTCATTAATGACTGCATGAATTTATACTTTCATGCGTACGTAAGTATCTACGTACATAAGCATTGCACTGTTCATTTGTAGGTGTTTTTTAGTTGTTGAGGTCTTGCGAAGGTTTTGTATAGCTAAACTATTGCTCGGTTCTTTTGATGTTTGGCTTTTTGTGTTGTTGGTCTTAGTTGGGTTTGTTTGCATGAAATTATGGTTTCATGTATGTCAAGGAGTAATCGTGCGCAGAACTTTCTTTTGTTTTCAGGCACAAAAAAGGGCGCCGAAGCGCCCAGGTGAATCAGAGTATCAGTGCAATTTTAGCCGCTAAAATTATTACGGCTTATTGCGGGGCGTCGTAAGCGTGACTACGCCGTAACGCCGATGTCCGTGCGGATCTTCGAACGCGGCGACCACCAAGCCCGCCGGCAATGGAATACGCGCCATTCCGTTCCCGGTGTTGTGGTGGAGTAGGGCGGTGGCCTCAACTAGGTGAAAGTCGGCGGGCAACTCCATCTGTTTGCGGGCGTCGTTGTACTGCGCCTCACTGACTGCTACAAACTGACCGTCGATCAGCATGGGCTAACTCCTTTCTGTTGTACTGCTATTGGTTTGGCGAGCAGTCGAGCGACCACGTCAGCATCGCGATCGGACAGATCGCCCAGGGTTTGAGCCATTTCGGCCAGGCTTTCGAGACGCTGCCGAGCGTCTGGCGTTTTGTGTACCAGGTAGCCGATCAAGGCCGCTCCAATTATCGCCGTCGCCAACAAAGGGCGAGGGGGCATGAACGTGCTGCTGCGCTGGCCGGGCGGTGTGATAGCCTTGCTACCGCTGCTACTTGGGTGCTGTGCTTGCATGGTGTTGCTCCTCTTGTGGTGGTTGGTGTCGGGGAGGTGCGAACTCCTCGACACCGTCTCTCTCACGCCTGCCGCAATTGGCTTGCCGTGAATACCGGGCGTTGTTCACAGCGCACTTCAAACAATCCCAGGTCATGCCCGTCAACGTCGCGCATATGCACGACTGTGACGAACGTCGGCGTGTCCTCCGGGTGATCCCTCCAATGTGCGGCCGCTGCCAGCTCGGCCAGATCTTCCGGTGAGCGCTGGTCGACGTAGCTGCTCGGTAATGGCAGCTCGCCGGGCAGGGTGTTGGCTACGAAGCGAATAATCATTGCTACCCCCTCCTTACGCTTGGCGCACCAGGTGAACCACAAAGTCAGATGGGATTCCGGAGTGAATGCCCTGGGCTTGCAGATTCATCGCGGCTTTGATCTGGAACTGGGTGCAGTCGTCGGCCAGGAATTGCTTGGCCCCGGCCATTGCTTTCTCTGCGATCAGGTTCACGAAGTACGGGGTAGTCCACTGTTGGACGAAGAGGATTGGCGCCTCGATCCCCTGCTTTTGCAGTTCAGCTTGAATGGCGCGTAACCGGGTGGTTTTGCCCGTGGCTTGGCCGCCGGTGATGACTTGTACTTGCATGGTGTCGCTCCTTCTTTATGAGCCTGGGTCTCTTGATCCAGGAGGGTGAGTCGAGTCCGCCAGTAAAAAACGCGTGCAAGACCGCTCGGAGTCCGGAACATCCGGAACATTTAAAAAGTGATTGGCTGTAACCCTTGATTTACGGGGCCTGTAGCTGAGCGAAAATGTTCCGGTACTACCGGAACATTCCGGAACACGTTTTTTTGTGAATCGGCTGTAAGCCTTGTGTTGTAAGGGCTACAGCCGTGTTCCGGTAAAAACGCTGACCGGAACATTGCCGGAACATGCCGGAACACAATCCGTTCCGGTGTGTTCCGGAATGTTCCAGTGCGACCGGAACATTTTTTTGTAAGTAAATGACTGTATTTATTGATGTTTATATCTATTGAATAGAAATGTTCCGGATGTTCCGGACAAACAAGGGGACTTCGCACAAAAGCCAAGCTCTTACCCATGCACACCCGATACACCTGCTGACCCATACGTTTCATGAGGCCTCCCCCCGCTTGCTGAAGAACCACAGCCACAGAGAACGCTTCTCCAGTCGTGACCGTGCTTTACGCGTCTCAATGAATTTGTGGGTGCTGCTGGCGGCCAATGCACGGCGCAACTGGGTGTCAGGAATGACGTCTTGGCCAGCCTTTCTACAGGCCTGCTGGAAATGCTCGATGTTGATGCCGATGAGTTCTTTGTCGATGCTGTGGTTGAGCGTTTCGCGGATCTCTTCACGTTCGCCTTCGGCATCGATGATGGTCACCACGTCTTCATTCAAGTAGTGATAGATCTGCCAGAACTTGGCGGCGGTCGGGTTCTCCGATCGGCAGCGCTGTTGGCGATCGATGGCGCGGGCCTCCAGATGCTTAGCCAGGCTTTCTGTGTCTCTGTCCGTCCAGGTGGGAAACAGCGCTTGGGTTGCGTAGGCCGCTGCAAGGACTTGCGCGAAGCTCTGGACGATCCGCGCTTCCGTCAGGGCGTTGATGGACTGAAGACGTTTCTCATAGCGCGGGAATGCCTCGAAGTAGCGTTCCAACCATTGCTTTTCGAAAGCCAGTACACGGCGCAGGAAGCCGCCCAGCTCCTTGGCTTTCATGATCTTCAACCGATCGGCCATCGGCTTTAGGGCCAGCGAGTGGTGATCCTTGGTGCAGTGCATATGCACGATGCGCGAAAGAATGGCCTCGGAGCCGTCCACGGTTTCGTTCTGTGAGATGGCCAAGGCACCGCGCCAGATGCTGGTGCGCGTCTCGTTACCGGTAGTCTTCGCGCCGGTTACACGTACAGGGGCGTGATAGTCATACAGCGTCTTCATTTCATCCCAGGCGAACTGCACCGTCACCGAACGGCCCTGAGCATCGGTGTAAGTCCGATCGGATTCGATCAGGACAACCGGTAAGTTGCTGACTTCGGAAAGGGCGCGTGAAAGGCCCACGGCGCTGGCACCGGTGCCACTGGGTTTGATCCCTTCCATATTGTCGCGACCGATCAGGCGCCACAGGAATCGCAGTAGGGTGGACTTGCCCGCGCCAGGTTCGCCGGTCAGCTCGAGGAAAGGGAACGACGCCTGCTGAACGCCAATCTGTTGAACGAACAGCGACGCTGTCCACCACGACAATGCCGCAAGGCCATTCAGGCTATGAACTGCCAGGAAGTCGGGAAACCACTCCGGATCAAAGTCGGTACCGCGTTCGAACTTTGTGTTTACCAGGGCGGTTTTCACCCCGGCGCCTTGGACTTCGATGAAGCCGTGACTGTTGACCTGCAGCTCTCTACCGCCATGAAATCCGAACTGGGGATAGCAGTAGGTGCCTGAGTCTTCGTCGTAGCCAATGAACGGCAGGCTGCGAACAGTGCGCACCGGACGCCGCTCATCGTTCAGCCATTTGGCTTTGAGCATCGCCAGCTCACGAGCGCCGCCCTCAAAGTTTCCGCCTGGCGTGAAGTCGAGCATTGCCCGAACGAAACCACGCGGCTCTGCAATGGCGCTCGATGGTAGTGGTGCCTGAACGCTCCGACTGCGATCGGGAAAACGGAAGTCGAAGTAGTAGCGTTGCTCGCCGGTGATGATGTCTTTTTCGAGGTAATCCAGGCTGGGGATGCAGTTGGAGATTTGCGCTATCTTCACATTGCGGGAAAAGATCTCGCGGTTGCCGTCCACCTTGTCTTCGCCCAGATCCTTGCTCAGGTCTGCTTGATTGACCCGGGCCGAATACAGTTGGTTACGAAACTCCAGCAGATAGAACCCTGCTGGCCGGCGCAGGTACAGCAAGTAGGCAAGTTTGTTTGTACTTTCAGCGGTGAACAGCCGGCCGCGATAACAAGCGTCGTCCAGAAATTTGTCGTCCAGTTCACCATCCCGGTATACATCATCCCAATCGCGTTCACCGGCGAGAGCAACCCAGGCTATTTCCGTCATGCCGCGCAGCATCTTCAGATACTTGGGAATGTATTTGTGACCGGCTTTGTCGTCATCAAGGCCGATGACCCATGTCACAAGCTTGCCTTTATTCGCTTCCACGATCGCCCAAGGGAAGTTCACGCAACTGATCGATGCGATCGCCTTTTTGCCGGCCAGGTGTAGCGCGATCGCGTGGAAGATCCCTTCCACGACGTAGACCCGATCGCTCTTTTCAATGGTTTGCCCTGGTGGCGTCCAGCCGCTGTTCTGGTAAGACATTTCGAACTTGATGCCGGCTTTGTCGCCTTTGTTGGCGGCAACCATGCTCTCGTCGATGATCCTTTCCCAATAACCATTGCACAGCGGAAAACGCACGGTATCGGCCCAAACGCCCGACTTCATCTTGCGTTTAGCTTGGGTGTACCAGCCGACGAGTTTGGCTACATCAAAACCGCGGTTGCGCTTTAGATAGGCGTCTGCCGTGGCATTGGGATTGGCTTCAGTAGCCGGGAAACGCTCGCTCAAGTTTTCGAAAAGGTAGCTGTAACGCTCCCGTGTGTTCTGTTCGAACTGGCACTCGTTATCGCGGTTGCACTTCAACCGATAGGGCTTTTCTCTACTGATGAATAGCTTTTGCTGACCGCAGTTAGGACAAGTGCCTTTCTGTAGGTACTTGTCACTGACGTCCTTGAAGTCCAGCTCTCTATCGTTCTCCAGCGCCTTGACGACGTCAGTCTGATAGATCTCTTCGAATTGATCGGAGGTAATGCGTGTTCTTGCGTTCATCACCGGGCCTTAGCGCTTGGAAGAGGTCGGTTTGGCAGACACGCGTTCGGCTTGTTCTGCTGCTTCCATGGCCAGGGCGACCATATTGATCAGCAGAGCTTCTTTGGATCCCTCGGCCTTGGCACGGATAAGGATTCGGCCGCGCTCGATGTCGTTACGGATCGCACGTTCGGATTGTCCCGACCGACGCGCAAGCTCCCGAACTGTTGTGTAGGGCGTGTCTATGGTGATCTGCATTTGATAAGCTCCTTCGTCATATGTGCAGTAAAAGTACACATATGAGGATATTAAGTACTCAAATGAGCAAGGTCAAGGGGCGCACATGGAACTCGGGCAAAAGCTCAAGGAAATTCGTTTAACCGAGCGGCTGACTCAGTCGGAAATCTGTGAAGTGACAGGGATCAAGCTTGGGACATGGAAGGGCTACGAATACGGGGCACGGAAGGAGGTGAGTTCAGGCGAGTTGCTGAAAATCACCACCCATCCTCGGTTCATGAAATACGCGCTCTGGCTGGTGACGGATCAGACGGCACCTGACTGTGGCCAGATAAGCCCAGTGATCGGTCAGTGAACCTCGGTGAAAAGCTGCGCCTTATACGTACTCGGGAGCGGCTTACCCAGTCTGAGATGTGTGAGCTTTCAGGTATCGGGATCAACACCTGGAAAGGGTATGAGTACGGGAGAAGTAAGACAGTCGCGTCGTCGGAGCTTCTGAAAATTACTCAGCACCCTCAGTTCACCAAATACACGATGTGGCTGATGACCGGCCAAACCATCCCGGAGGCAGGGCAGATCAGCCCTGTGTAAACCCGTGCCGATAAAGAAACTACCGGATGGCCGCTACGAGGTTGATTGTCGCCCCGATGGCAGCTACGGCTATCGAACCCGCAGAATTTTCCCTACCAAAAACGAAGCGACCCATTACCACAGTAAGGTTATGGGAGAGGCTGCGTCGGGGCGGGTTGCCAAACCTGCCAAGCACGACGCCAGAAGCATGCTTGAGCTGGTTAATCGCTGGTACGTCGTCCATGGGCAAAACCTGAAGACCGGCAAACAGCGTCTGGCGCTTTTGATCAGCATGGTCAATCGAATGGGGAACCCGAAGGCGCACAAGTTTACGTCTGCTCACTTTGCGCAGTACCGCGCCGAGCGCGCAGAAGGTAAGCACTCCAGGACTACACCAGGCGCTGGCTACTCAAAGGGCGATGCGGATCCGAAGCCCGTCAGCGCGAATATGCTGAATCATGAGCTGACGTACCTACGTGCTGTCTTCAACGAACTGGCCAGGCTGGGCGAGTGGGACGCCGACAACCCGTTGGACAAGGTGCGCAAACTCAAGTTTGACGAAACAGAGATGGCCTACCTGCTGGCGGATCAAATTAAGGTGCTGTTGAGTGACCTGGCTACACGGGATTCAAACGCCGGGCTGATCGCTGAGGTGTGTCTGGCCACCGGTGCCAGGTGGGGCGAAGCGGAAGCGCTTCAACCGCGCCAGGTGCGAAATCAGATGGTGCATTACAGCCGCACGAAATCCAGCAAGAACCGGTCTGTGCCAATCTCGAAACGGCTTGAGGAACGATTGAAAGCCGCGCTGCCGTTCAGACCTTGCGCCATCACCTTTCGGCGTAGTGTTGAGGCGACCGGATTAGAGCTACCCGATGGGCAGATGACGCACGTCCTGCGACACACCTTCGCATCCCATTACATGATGAACGGCGGGGATATCCTGACGCTTCAAAAGGTGCTTGGGCATGCGACGTTGGCCATGACTCAAAAGTACGCTCACTTCAGCCCTGGACACTTGGCCGAGGTCGTCAATCTGAATCCAATGGCCAGCCTCATGGAGGCGAAATCGGCAGTCGTTGAGGTGGCGTAAACGTCCGTCCAAAACTGAAATTGGACGAATTTTGGACGGAACGCATTTTGTGCAATTCATCTGACCGACTTTTTCAGATGTCAGAAACGACGAAAGCCACGTAATACGTGGCTTTCAAAGTGGTGGGCCCACACGGACTTG
>NZ_VCNJ01000052.1 GCF_005938625.1 Pseudomonas fluorescens | reverse complement strand
TTTCACTGGTAACGGATCAGGCTAAGGTAAAATTTGTGAGTTCTCTTAGTTGAGAAATTCGAATTTTCGGCGAATGTCGTCTTCACAGTATAACCAGATTGCTTGGGGTTATATGGTCAAGTGAAGAAGCGCATACGGTGGATGCCTTGGCAGTCAGAGGCGATGAAAGACGTGGTAGCCTGCGAAAAGCTTCGGGGAGTCGGCAAACAGACTTTGATCCGGAGATGTCTGAATGGGGGAACCCAGCCATCATAAGATGGTTATCTTGTACTGAATACATAGGTGCAAGAGGCGAACCAGGGGAACTGAAACATCTAAGTACCCTGAGGAAAAGAAATCAACCGAGATTCCCTTAGTAGTGGCGAGCGAACGGGGACTAGCCCTTAAGTGGCTTTGAGATTAGCGGAACGCTCTGGAAAGTGCGGCCATAGTGGGTGATAGCCCTGTACGCGAAAATCTCTTGGTCATGAAATCGAGTAGGACGGAGCACGAGAAACTTTGTCTGAATATGGGGGGACCATCCTCCAAGGCTAAATACTACTGACTGACCGATAGTGAACTAGTACCGTGAGGGAAAGGCGAAAAGAACCCCGGAGAGGGGAGTGAAATAGATCCTGAAACCGTATGCGTACAAGCAGTGGGAGCAGACTTTGTTCTGTGACTGCGTACCTTTTGTATAATGGGTCAGCGACTTATTTTCAGTGGCGAGCTTAACCGAATAGGGGAGGCGTAGCGAAAGCGAGTCTTAATAGGGCGTCTAGTCGCTGGGAATAGACCCGAAACCGGGCGATCTATCCATGGGCAGGTTGAAGGTTGGGTAACACTAACTGGAGGACCGAACCGACTACCGTTGAAAAGTTAGCGGATGACCTGTGGATCGGAGTGAAAGGCTAATCAAGCTCGGAGATAGCTGGTTCTCCTCGAAAGCTATTTAGGTAGCGCCTCATGTATCACTGTAGGGGGTAGAGCACTGTTTCGGCTAGGGGGTCATCCCGACTTACCAAACCGATGCAAACTCCGAATACCTACAAGTGCCGAGCATGGGAGACACACGGCGGGTGCTAACGTCCGTCGTGAAAAGGGAAACAACCCAGACCGTCAGCTAAGGTCCCAAAGTTATGGTTAAGTGGGAAACGATGTGGGAAGGCTTAGACAGCTAGGAGGTTGGCTTAGAAGCAGCCACCCTTTAAAGAAAGCGTAATAGCTCACTAGTCGAGTCGGCCTGCGCGGAAGATGTAACGGGGCTCAAACCATACACCGAAGCTACGGGTATCATCTTCGGATGATGCGGTAGAGGAGCGTTCTGTAAGCCTGTGAAGGTGAGTTGAGAAGCTTGCTGGAGGTATCAGAAGTGCGAATGCTGACATGAGTAACGACAATGGGTGTGAAAAACACCCACGCCGAAAGACCAAGGTTTCCTGCGCAACGTTAATCGACGCAGGGTTAGTCGGTCCCTAAGGCGAGGCTGAAAAGCGTAGTCGATGGAAAACAGGTTAATATTCCTGTACTTCTGGTTATTGCGATGGAGGGACGGAGAAGGCTAGGCCAGCTTGGCGTTGGTTGTCCAAGTTTAAGGTGGTAGGCTGGAATCTTAGGTAAATCCGGGATTCTAAGGCCGAGAGCTGATGACGAGTGTTCTTTTAGAACACGAAGTGGTTGATGCCATGCTTCCAAGAAAAGCTTCTAAGCTTCAGGTAACCAGGAACCGTACCCCAAACCGACACAGGTGGTTGGGTAGAGAATACCAAGGCGCTTGAGAGAACTCGGGTGAAGGAACTAGGCAAAATGGCACCGTAACTTCGGGAGAAGGTGCGCCGGTGAGGGTGAAGGACTTGCTCCGTAAGCTCATGCCGGTCGAAGATACCAGGCCGCTGCGACTGTTTATTAAAAACACAGCACTCTGCAAACACGAAAGTGGACGTATAGGGTGTGACGCCTGCCCGGTGCCGGAAGGTTAATTGATGGGGTTAGCTAACGCGAAGCTCTTGATCGAAGCCCCGGTAAACGGCGGCCGTAACTATAACGGTCCTAAGGTAGCGAAATTCCTTGTCGGGTAAGTTCCGACCTGCACGAATGGCGTAACGATGGCGGCGCTGTCTCCACCCGAGACTCAGTGAAATTGAAATCGCTGTGAAGATGCAGTGTATCCGCGGCTAGACGGAAAGACCCCGTGAACCTTTACTATAGCTTTGCACTGGACTTTGAATTTGCTTGTGTAGGATAGGTGGGAGGCTTTGAAGCGTGGACGCCAGTTCGCGTGGAGCCATCCTTGAAATACCACCCTGGCAACTTTGAGGTTCTAACTCAGGTCCGTTATCCGGATCGAGGACAGTGTATGGTGGGTAGTTTGACTGGGGCGGTCTCCTCCTAAAGAGTAACGGAGGAGTACGAAGGTGCGCTCAGACCGGTCGGAAATCGGTCGTAGAGTATAAAGGCAAAAGCGCGCTTGACTGCGAGACAGACACGTCGAGCAGGTACGAAAGTAGGTCTTAGTGATCCGGTGGTTCTGTATGGAAGGGCCATCGCTCAACGGATAAAAGGTACTCCGGGGATAACAGGCTGATACCGCCCAAGAGTTCATATCGACGGCGGTGTTTGGCACCTCGATGTCGGCTCATCACATCCTGGGGCTGAAGCCGGTCCCAAGGGTATGGCTGTTCGCCATTTAAAGTGGTACGCGAGCTGGGTTTAGAACGTCGTGAGACAGTTCGGTCCCTATCTGCCGTGGACGTTTGAGATTTGAGAGGGGCTGCTCCTAGTACGAGAGGACCGGAGTGGACGAACCTCTGGTGTTCCGGTTGTCACGCCAGTGGCATTGCCGGGTAGCTATGTTCGGGAAAGATAACCGCTGAAAGCATCTAAGCGGGAAACTTGCCTCAAGATGAGATCTCACTGGAACCTTGAGTTCCCTGAAGGGCCGTCGAAGACTACGACGTTGATAGGTTGGGTGTGTAAGCGCTGTGAGGCGTTGAGCTAACCAATACTAATTGCCCGTGAGGCTTGACCATATAACACCCAAGCAATTTGCGAACTCGAAAGAGACCAGATTGCGGTGTGTGAAGACGCAATGAACCGAAAGTTCGAAACGCTCACAAAACACCTGACTGTCACATACCCAATTTGCTGAAGCGAGGCCATCTGGTCACGACTCAGTACCCGAATTTCTTGACGACCATAGA
>NZ_VCNJ01000051.1 GCF_005938625.1 Pseudomonas fluorescens | reverse complement strand
CTGTGGGAGCGAGCCTGCTCGCGAAAGCGCCCGGACAGCCGACCAATCTCTGTCGTATGTACTCAATCCCTGTGGGAGCGAGCTTGCTCGCGAAAGCGCTCCCACAGTCACCTCATCTCTACTTGTCGACCCGCGCATTGGCATACAGATAATCCGTCGCCAACGAGGCCAATGTCCTCACGCCCACCACCAGCGCCGACTCATCCACAAAGAACCCGGGATTGTGATTCGGCGCTGCCTTGCTCATGTCTTGGTCTCGTGGTGTCACGCCGAGAAACACAAACAATCCCGGTACTTCCTTGGCGTAGAACGAGAAGTCTTCCGCGCCCCCCACCAGCGGTGCATTCACCACATCATCCTTGGCGGCCCACTTCAGCGTCGGTAGCATCTTTTCCGTCAGCGCCGGGTTGTTAATCGTCGGGTCGTATTTTTCGATGATGGTCACGTCGGCTTTTGCACCGCCGCTTTCGGCGATTTTTTCCACGGTCTGGCGTACGTCGGCATGCAGTTTCTGGCGGATGCCGTAGTCGTAGGAGCGGATCGTGCCGGTCATGTCCACGGATTCGGGAATGATGTTGTAGCGCTTGCCGCCGTTGATGGTGCCGATGCTGACCACTGACGGATACGACGAGATGTCGGTGCGACGGCTGACCACGGTTTGCAGGCCGACGATGGTTTGTGCGCCGACGGTGATCGGGTCGATGCCGTCCCAGGGGCGGCCGGCGTGGGTCTGTTTGCCGAGGATTTTGATGCGCAGGTCGTCGGAGCTGGCGAGGGTGGCGCCCGGACGGTAGGCGATCTGACCGGCGGGGACGCCGGCCCAGACGTGCAGGCCAAAGACCGCGTCGGATTTTGGTGATTTCATCACGCCTTCCTCGACCATCATTTTCGCACCCCAGGTGTTTTTGCCGTCGGGAATGAAGTCGCTCGGGCCTTCTTCGGCGGGCTGGAAGTAGAACACCACGGTGCCGGGTAATGTGTCGCGCATGCCTGTGAGAATTTTCGCCGTGCTGAGCAGGATGGCGGTGTGGGCGTCGTGGCCGCAGGCGTGCATGACGTCGACTTCTTTGTCGAGGTAAGTGCCTTTGGCTTTTGAGGCAAACGGCAGATTTGAGACTTCCTTGACCGGCAGTGCGTCCATGTCGGCGCGCAAGGCCACGGTAGGGCCGGGCAGGGCGCCTTTGAGGATGGCGACCACACCGGTGCGGGCGACGCCGGTTTTCACTTCCAGACCCATGGCCTTGAGTTGTTTGGCGACCAGCTCGGCGGTGCGTTTTTCCGTATTGCCGAGTTCCGGGTGGGCGTGGATGTCGCGGCGGGTTTCCAGCAGTTCCGGTTCAAGTTGTTTGGCTTGTGCGGCGATTTGTTCGCGGGTGCTGTCCAGCGTGGCAGCACCGGCGTGACCAGCGAGCAGGGTAATGAAAACGGCTTGGGCAATGCGTGTCAGCTGCATCGGGATTCTCCTTGTTTATTGTTCTTGGCTTCCCTGTCTGTGACAAACGCCCAGCAGGTAAGTGCTCTTGGGTGATTGAAGCGCTGCGCTACCTTCCAAAGTTGCTGAAGAAAAAGAGTAGTAGAGAAACTTCCTACTGCTTTATCAGTTCCGTCCGGCGTGACAGAAAAACCGCGCACGATAAATATGTACCGCACTGCGCAACATTTATTTTCATAAATTTCTCTAGGTGCCGGTCACGTTATTGGCTGTTTGAAGGTGACCGGCCAACGCGACAAAACTATTGTCCATGGAGGGTTTATAAATGCAGCGTAATGGAATAACGCTTCCGCCGAGTGTGGTGCGTCCGGATAAACAAGATGAATATTTACATTATTTAGGGGCGGGAGACGGTTCGGGGCAAAATATCAACTTTGCGCCTTTGGGTGAAATACTCGATATGGAAAGTATCTATAAAGATACTTCCAGGAATATTGCTCAGGTCATTGAATATGAACTGGCAGAAGTGCGGGCAGCAGGTGATCAAAGTGTATTGCCTCCTTTGGATGCGCTGGCGCGGGAGATGCGATTCAGGGAGTCGCTGACGACACGAAAATTCAATGCGTTTTTCGTGGCGAGAGACGTTGCCATTCAACGTTTCAGTCATGCCCAAATTGAAACTTTTTTTAACGGTGGCCGGTTACCACAGGTAAATCGGCGAGGCAGCGGTGTCAGCGTTCGGCAGGCCTATAGCGCCTTGTTTAATGCCAAGTTGCTGGTCGAAGGCATCAACTTGTTGAACAGCCAGTCGGACACGGTCAAAGGCATGATTGCTGTGGTGCAAGCGCAGGAAGCCGAGCGGATTGCCCAGGAGCAGGCGCGGTTGGCGGCGGAACACGCCAGGCAGGTTGCACAGGAACAGGCCCGCGTCGCTCAAGAGCAGGCTCGACGGCTGGCGGAAGAACTGGCGCGGCAGGCCGCCGCCAATGAACTCAGGCGACTTGAAGAAGAACAGGCCCGCCTGGCGGCTGAGGCACTGGAGCGCAAGCGTGCCGAGGTACAGGCGGCGCTTGAGGCTGAAGCCGAAGCGCGCAGGGTTGCTGAGGAGCAGCATCGGCGGGAGGCCATCGAAGAGGCCAATCGCCTGCTTGAGGAGCAGCAACGTAGCCGCGGTCATGGCAGCCTTTTACGCCTTCAGGGCAATGTCAGCCACGCCCAACTGGTATTTGCGACATCCAGCGGTGCGGTTGCGATTGCGGACAATCTGATGGCGGGATTAGCTGCCGTCATTCGCTCGGCAGTTGCCGGCCTGTCGGGTCTCGCGGCAGGCACGGCGTCGGGTCTGATGGTGGGTGTGAGTGCATTCATCTACTCACCGACGCTGGGCAATGGTGAGTTGCCTGAACGCTTTCTGCTCAGCCATCCGCTGTCGGACCTGCTTCCCGGGCCTTTACCGGATCTGCACAGGCTGGCAAGCGAAAGGGCGTTGCTGGATTTACCCGTACGTTTAAGTCCCCGGCCATTGACAGGCAATCTGGCGGAACTGCTCGTTGTTCCGGTAGGCGGCAAAAGACTCCCTTCCGGCGTGCGAGTGATTGCAGCCGGTTATAACCCCGGGGAAAACACCTACGGCACCACGCTTACTGACCTTCCGCCAACAACCGTGGTCTGGACGCCTTCAGTAACGCCGACTGACAGTTCAACGCAGTTGCCCGTCGAAGAATCAGCTCCACCGCGATACTTCGGCGGCAATCTCGTCCCGATTGAAGGACGGATCGATACCTATCCTGTCCCGGGCAACATTCACTTCGACGACTTCATTCTGGTTTTCCCGCCGGAATCGGGACTGCCACCGCAGTACGTCATGTTCCGGGATCGCCGGAATGATCCGGGGGTTGCCAGCGGCTATGGAGAGCCGGTACCGAGTAGATGGCTGGAGGCGGCTGCGCAAGGCGAGGGCGCGGCGATTCCTTCGCAGATTGCCGATCAGTTGAGGGGGAAAGAGTTCAAGAGTTTCAGGGTTTTTAGAGAGACGTTCTGGAAGACTGTTTTCAATGATGGAAAGTTGGCTGATTTGTTTAATGCGACAAGTTTGAACGAAATGAAAAAGGGCAAAGCCCCGATAGTTAGATTTGGCGATACAGCAGGGGCAAGAGTGAAATACGAACTACATCACAAGGTCGGCTTGGCAGAGGGAGGGGATTTATATAATGCTGACAACATAAATATCGTTACCCCGAAGGCACATGTTGAAATTCATAAAGGGCTTTGAAATGAAATCGATACAGGATATGAGAGAGGAAGATTTTCTTGAGTTTGTCAAGAAAATATATAATTCCGGGTTTGCTACAGAGAAACAGCAAATTACTGCCATTCTTGAGTTCTCCAGGCTAGTTGAGCATCCTTCTGGTCACGATTTGATTTACTACCCAGAGGAAGGCAAGGATGGGCCTGAAAATGTTGTCTTGGAGGTAAAAAACTGGCGCTCCGCTAACGGTAAACCCGGTTTCAAAGACAACTAAAAAAACAAGCCCCCTATTGGTTTTATCTTCCAATAGGGGGCCATCTCTGTTCAGCTTTCCTTTTTTTGATTTCCACTCTAGGCGTAATCACCTGCACACTCATCCGCGGCGTCGCCAGATCCAGCCCTGCCTCGTCCAGGTGACGTTTTAGCGACAGGTGAAGGCTCGGGAAACTTCCCACTGTTTGATCGGCTGGCCGACGTCGCGTATCAGTTTTAACGCGTCATCGATTTCCATGTTGTACGGCGCGGCAACGCGGAAGATCGCGTAGCCGAATTCCCGTGAATAGTCTTCCCGCCGGAATCGGGACTGCCACCGCAGTACGTCATGTTCCGGGATCGCCGGAATGACGCGGGAGTGGTCAGCGGTTATGGAGAGCCGGTTGTCGGCCGATGGCTGGAGGGGGCTGCGCAAGGTGAGGGGGCGGCGATTCCTTCGCAGATTGCTGATCAGTTGAGGGGGAAGGAGTTCAAGAGTTTCAGGGTTTTTAGAGAGACGTTTTGGAAGACTTTGGTTGCTGATACCGAACTAGCGATCTGATTTGATCCAGGTAGCTTAAAAGAAATGAGCAACGGGCGATCGCCGTTTGTAAAAAGAGATAATCGTGTTGGAAAAAGAGTGAAATTTGAGTTGCATCACAACGTTGCGTTGTCAAATGATGGGGGGTTGTATGATATGGAAAATTTGCTCGTACTGACTCCAAGGCAACATGTTGAAGTTCATAAAGGAGGTGTGTAGTGGCTAATTCGATTAGTGATATGTCCGAGAAGGAATTCTTGGATTTTGTATGGAAAATATATCAGTCCGAATATGCGACTGAGAAACAGCAAATTGCAGCTGTGATGGAGTATGAGAGGCTGAGCGAACATCCTGCGGGGTCTGATTTGCTTTACTACCCCGAGCCAGGAAAAGAAGGCCCGGAGCGTGTGGTCTTGGAAATAAAGAATTGGCGCAAAGCCAATGGAAAATCTGGTTTCAAAGATCAATAAAACTCTATTTTCTAAAGCGCACGTCGAAGTTCATAAAGGAGTTTGATATGAAATCGATACGTGAAATGAGTGAGGAGAGTTTTCTTGAATTTGTCAGAAAAATCTATAACTCAGAATTTCGTACAGAGAAACAGCAAATTGCTGCCATTCTTGAGTTTAAGCAGCTAGCTGAGCATCCTTCTGGCTCAGATTTGATCTACTACCCGGAAGAAGGTAAGGATGGGCCTGAGAAAGTTGTAATCGAGGTGAAAAAATGGCGCTCCGCTAACGGTAAGCCTGGTTTCAAAGATCAGTAGAAGTAACCCCCTATTGGCGTTTTCTGCCATAGGGGGCACCCTTCGGTTCAGTTGTCCTTTTTATACTCCGCGCCCGGTGTGATCACCTGCACGCTCATGCGCGGCGTTGCCAAGTCGAGTCCTGCTTCGTCCAGGTGACGTTTGAGCGACAGGTTGAAGGCCCGCGAAACTTCCCACTGTTTGATCGGCGCGGTCTTGAACCGTGCGCGCAGAATCGCGCTGCCGGACTCGAAACTCTCGACCCCCTGAATCTCCAGCGGCGACCAGATATTGCGCCGCTGCAGCGGGTCGGTGCGCATCTTCTGGCCGACTTCGCGCATCAGTTTGATCGCGTCGTCGATTTCCATGTTGTACGGCACCGCGACGCGGAAGATTGCGTAGCCGAATTCCCTTGAGTAGTTCTTGATGCTTTTGATTTCGCTGAACGGGATGGTGTGGACGATGCCGTCGATGTCGCGCAGGCGCACGGTGCGGATGGTCAGGCCTTCGACGGTGCCGAGGTGGCCGCCGACGTCGACGTAGTCATCGATGGCCAGCGAGTCTTCGATGATGATGAACAGGCCGGTGATCAAGTCCGCGACCAGCGACTGTGCACCGAAACCGATGGCCAGACCGATCACACCGGCACCGGCCAGCAGTGGCGTGACGTTCATGCCCATGTTCGCCAGGGCGACGATCAGCGCGATGATGAAAATCGCTACGAACAGCACGTTGCGGATTAGCGGCATCATCGTTTGCGCGCGGGCATTTGCCAGACCTTTGCGCGAGCGGGTGAGGGCGTGGTGCACGGCGGTGTCGGCGAGGATCCAGATCAGCCAGGAGAAAATCAGTGTGCCGATCAGGCTGAACAGTTTGACGCTGACGTCGTGCCCTTCGCCCTCGGCGAAACCGATCAGCGACTGGCCCCACACGCGCAGGCCGAGTTCGATGAAGACCAGCCAGACCACCAGGTGCGCGAGGGTGTAGAAGAAGCTTTTCAGGCGTTCGGAGTAGAGCGCATGACGTTTTGGCCCACGCTGTGGTTTCAAGGAGTGCCGGCGGACGAGGCCGTTGATCACCATGCACATCACCAGCAACACGGTGCAGATCAGTGACTGGCGCAATGCGGTGCTGGTGTCGCCGGCGGAAACGAACGTGGCGAACAGCGAGATGCCGACCAGTACCAATGCCGGCACGTACCAGAAGGTGCCGAGGATTTCGATGGTGTCGCTGAGGGCCCGGCGGGTCAGGCGTCGTGACAGCGGCTGATTGCGGATCAAGTGCGCGATCGGTCGACGGAAACGCAGGATGAAGAGGCCGGTCGACAGTGCCGCGAGTACATTGGCGATGGTCGCGGCGGTGTGGGCCAGATGCACGCCGAGGCTTTCGATCAGGCGTGGATCATTCAGCGCTTCACCGAACGCGGCGAAGCTACCGATCAGCCACAACGGCCGGAACGCCTGATGACGCAGGATGTAAAGCGCGCGATGGCGGTGCGGGCCGTCGAGCAGGGAAAACGCGATCACGCAGATTGCCGAGAAACAGGTGCCGACCACCAGCGCATAGGCCAGCACCATCGCCAGGCTTTTGCCCAGTGACGACGGCAAGGCGTAGCTCATGTAAACGGTCATTACCAACGCAATCAGCCACGGCCCGAGCTTGCGCAAAGCGAAGCGCAGCATGTCGAGAGCCTTGGGATGTTGCGGCAGTTCCTCGGTAAGGCCGAAGCGCATGCGCACCCGATGGCCGAGCCAGATCAGCGCGGCAGCGAGCAGGCTCCACACTGCGAGGATCATGGCGAAGCCGAAGATGATTGGCAGCCACTCGTTGGCCGGCAGCATCATTGCGCTCAGTTCGTCCTTGGCCAGGTCGAACTCGTTGCCCCAGCGATTGAGCGGGCTGTCAGCGCCGGTGAATTGTTTTTCGAAGTTGGACAGAGTGCCGCCGATCAGGCCAAGCACGCCTTCTTCGGGACTGGTTTGGGCTTTTTTGGTGGCGTCGCGCAGCTTCTTCAGATCGGTCAGCAACTGTGCGCGTTGCTTGTCGTTTTCCAGCGACTTGATGACTTCGTCGAGGGACTGGCCGAGCGGTTCCTGGGCTTCGGGTTGCGCTTTGTTGGTGTTGAGCAGGCCGGGCAAACCGACCGCGTGGGCGGGCGCCAGCGGCAGCAGCGTCATCAGGCAGACAAGGAACAGACTGGGCAAAGCAAAAAGACGAGCGAACACTAGGCGGTCAACCTCGCAAGGGGCGGATTCGCTGGAGTGTACGAGGCCCACTAAAGCAATGCGAGCCGGGCGCGGATTTATTCGTTGAGTTTGGCGAGGATCTTGTAGACCACAGTGGCGAGGATCATCAGCATGCCGACCCACATGGCGAACACACCAGCGTTCTTGTCACGGAAGTTGAAGCCGACCGCCAGCAGGAGCATCCCGGTCAGGATCGGGACGAGCATGGCGTGGAACGAAGACATCGAGATCATGGAGACTGCCTTGTCGAAATGAATGATGTAAGTCTAGGTCGGTTTCTGCCGGCCGGTATTGATCTGAGTAGGAGCTGCCGAAGGCTGCGATCCTTTGATTTTGTTTTTAAGATCAAAAGATCGCAGCCTTCGGCAGCTCCTACATTGAATCGCATTTTGCCGAAGCTTTTAAGGCAACTCGCGGCAGGCGTAGAACGCGCTCAGCACTTTGACCAGATGCGCCAGGTCGTGGCTGCCGCACAGTTCGCGGATCGAGTGCATGGCGAAGGTCGGCAGGCCGATATCGACGGTGCGCACGCCCAGGTGGCTGGCGGTGATCGGGCCGATGGTCGAGCCACAGCCCATGTCGCTACGCACCACGAAGCTTTGCACCGGCACTTCTTCGGCCATGCACAGATGGCGGAAGAAGCCTGCAGTTTCGCTGTTGGTGGCGTAGCGCTGGTTGCTGTTGACCTTGATCACCGGGCCGGCGTTGAGTTTCGGGCCGTGGTTGGCGTCATGCTTTTCTGCGTAGTTGGGGTGCACGCCGTGGGCGTTGTCGGCCGACACCAGCAGGGATTTCTGGATGGTGCGGACGAACTCGTCACCTTCCGGCAGCAGACGACGCAGGGTCTGTTCGAGCATCGGGCCGTCGGCACCGCAGGCCGAGCAGGAGCCGACTTCTTCGTGGTCGTTGCACACCAGCACGCAGGTTTCGTCGGTTTCGGCGGTGAGCAAGGCTTGCAGACCGGCGTAGCACGACAGCAGGTTATCGAGGCGTGCGCCGGCAATGAAGTCGCCGTTCAGGCCGATGACTGCAGCACTTTGCGTGTCGTAGAAGCTCAGCTCGTAATCGAGCACGACGTCGGCATTCAGGCCATGTTCGCGGGCCAGTTGATCGGTGAGCACGGCACGGAAGTCAACGCGCTCGTCACCGGCGAATTGCGCGAGGATCGGCGGCAGCTCGGTCTGCGCGTTGATCGCCCAGCCCTGATTGGCTTCACGGTTGAGGTGAATGGCCAGGTTCGGAATGATCGCGATCGGTGCCTTGAAGTCGATCAATTGGCTTTCGACTTTGCCGTCGCGGCGGAAGGTCACGCGGCCAGCCAGCGACAGGTCGCGGTCGAACCAAGGTGCCAGCAGTGCGCCGCCGTAGACTTCAACGCCCAGTTGCCAGAAGCCCTGACGCTGCAGTTCCGGTTGCGGCTTGACCCGCAGGCACGGGCTGTCGGTGTGCGCACCGACCAAGCGGATGCCGCCGTGCAGCGGCGAAGTGCGGCCCATTTTGATCGCGACAATCGAGGAGTCGTTGCGGGTGACGTAATAGCGGCCGTTCGGCTCGGTGGTCCATGGCTCGCGCTCGTCGAGGCGCACGTAACCGGCGGCCTCCAGACGCTGCACCAGACTGGCGGTGGCGTGGAACGGGGTAGGGGAGGCCTTGAGAAAGTCGATCAGGCCTTGGTTCAACTCTTCGCGCATAAGAAACTCCAGACAGCAATGGGCGGGAGTTTAACGCATCGGCTTGAAGCTTGGGGCATGACATGCGGTCTTGAAATGCATGCAAAAAACTGTGGGAGCGAGCTTGCTCGCGAAAGCGGTATCACATTCAACATTAATGTCGACTGATCAATTGCTTTCGCGAGCAAGCTCGCTCCCACAGGGGGGCGGCGTTGCTGTCAGAACGGGGCGGGACACTCGAAGCGCAGGCGTTCGCCGGTTTGCGGATGGGTGAAACTGAGCATGCTCGCGTGCAGGCACAGGCGTGGCCATGCCGCCAGTGCCTGTTCGTGGGCGTAGAGCCCGTCACCGAGCAGCGGATGCCCGATCGACAGCATGTGTACGCGCAATTGATGCGAACGGCCGGTGATCGGTGTCAGCTCAACGCGACACCAGTCGCCGCAGCGCTCCAGCACACGCCAGAAAGTCAGCGCATGCTTGCCGAATTCATGATCAACCACGTGGCGCGGCTTGGTTGGCGGGTCGTAGCGAAGGGGCAAATCGATGCTGCCACTGTCGAGTTCCGGCTGACCCCAGGCCAGTGCGGTGTAGGCCTTTTCGGTTTCGCGGTCGTGAAACTGCCGCGACAGTTCGCGATGCGTGTCGGCGTCACGCGCGAGCAAAATGATGCCGGAGGTTTCCCAGTCCAGGCGATGGACGATGCGCGCTTCCGGGTAGCCGTTTTCCTGCAGACGGGTAATCAGGCAATCCTTGTTGTCGTCGGCGCGACCGGGCACCGAGAGCAGTAATGTCGGTTTGTGCACCACCAGTACGGCGGCGTCCTGATGGATGATGTGGATGTTGGACAGCGGCATTAAAACAGCCTCGTAACAAATGCCAACGGCGGCTCGGAACTGCTGATAACCCTGTAGGAGCTGCCGAAGGCTGCGATCTTTTGACTTTGAAGATCAAAAGATCGCAGCCTTCGGCAGCTCCTGCACAAGCATCAATAGTCCGAGCCGCCGTAGCGACTGCCAAATCGACTCAGCGATCAGGCAGGGTGATGTTGAGTTCCAGAATCGAGCAACTGCCCTGGCTTTCCAGCGCAACATGTACGTCGTCGTTGCCGATGTTGACGTACTTGCGGATCACGTCGACCAGTTCCTTCTGCAAGGCTGGCAGGTAATCCGGCGTGCTGCGCTGGCCGCGCTCATGCGCCACGATGATCTGTAGACGCTCTTTCGCTACCGAGGCGGTACTTGGCTTTTTGTTGGCACGAAAGAAGTCAAAAAGGTTCATTACCTACCTCCAAACAGGCGCTCGAAGAATCCCTTCTTCTCGACATCGAGGAAACGGTGGGCTTTTTCTTTGCCCAGCAAACGGTCGACGGTATCGCTGTAAGCCTGACCGGCATCGCTCTGGTCGTCGAGAATCACCGGTACGCCCTGGTTGGATGCCTTGAGCACGGCCTGGGATTCCGGAATCACGCCAAGCAGCGTTACCGAGAGGATTTCCTTGACGTCTTCAACGCCCAGCATTTCGCCCTTTTCAACGCGCTCCGGGTGGTAGCGGGTGATCAGCAGATGTTCCTTGATCGGGTCTTCGCCACGTTCGGCGCGACGCGATTTGCTCGCCAGCAGGCCGAGCATGCGGTCCGAATCTCGTACCGAGGACACTTCCGGGTTGGTCACGACGATCGCTTCGTCAGCGAAGTACATGGCCAGGTGTGCACCTTTCTCGATGCCGGCCGGGGAGTCGCAGACGACGAACTCGAATTGTTCCTTGAGCTCCATCAGGACTTTTTCCACGCCTTCGACAGTCAGCGCGTCTTTGTCGCGGGTCTGACTGGCGGCCAGTACGTAGAGGTTTTCCAGACGCTTGTCTTTAATCAATGCCTGTTGCAGGTTGGCTTCGCCGTTGACCACGTTGACGAAGTCATACACCACGCGGCGCTCGCAACCCATGATCAGGTCAAGGTTACGCAAGCCCACGTCGAAGTCGACGATCACTGTTTTGTGGCCGCGCAGAGCGAGGCCGGTACCGATAGCGGCGCTGGTGGTGGTCTTACCCACACCACCCTTGCCGGATGTAACCACGAGAATCTTGGCCAAGGTGTTTCACCCCTAAGGAAGAAGGACTTTTTAGCCCCTGAAAAACATCTCTTGAAAACTACTGCAGTCGGACAGCCTTGGCTGGAATTCGGCGTTGAGCCTTTTTCCTACTTCGTTTGAGCCGTTTTCGCTACGTTTTAGAGATGCTTGGAAAATGCGGCAGTATCCGTTAAAGCCGAATGATGTTCAACACGTCGCCCGACAGGCTGACCTGTACGCCCGAGCCCCACATAGGGTCGCGGCGCAAATCTTCGGAAACCTTGTAATGACCGGCGATGGAGATCAGTTCAGCGCTCAATTGCTGACAGAAAATCCGTGCCTTGGTGTCACCCTTCACGCCGGCCAGCGCCCGACCGCGCATCGGGCCGTATACATGGATGTTGCCATCGGCGAGAAGTTCCGCCCCCGGACTGACCGAAGACACCACGACCAGATCGCCACCTTGGGCATATATCTGTTGGCCACCACGTACTGGCGTGGTGATGACGCGGGTCGGTTTGATGGTCGGTTCCGGCGGTTTTTCCGGTTTCTTTTTGACTTCGGCTTCCGGAGTTTCCAGCGGCCGCTCGCGGGCGCCCGACGGCGGCAGCACGGGAATGTCGATGGCAATGGCGGCGGCGATGTCTTCGATGCGGCTGGCGCGAATCGCCAGGGTGCGCAGGCCATGTTGACGGCAGACGCGCATCAGGCCCGGCAGATCGACGGCGCCTTCGCTCGGCGGCAGTTTGTCCAGCGCCAGAACCAGCGGCGCGTTGCTGAAGAAGTTCGGCGCCTGGGCGACTTTGGCGGCCAATTGCCGATCGAGGCTTTCGAGGTCGTTACGGGCCAGTTCCAGCACAGTAATGGCCAGCATGCTGCCCTTGAGCTGGAATACGGGATCTTGGTCTAACGGTTCGGTTTGGCTCATGTCGGCATACAACGGCTTGTCACTAAAAGTGCCGAGACTTATAACGAGAACGCCCGCGAGCCGCAAGCCGGGTCGAACGATGTAGAATGCGCGGCCACTGTATTTACGGAAGCTTTAATGGATCGCCCGCGTTTTCGAAAAGCATTTTTATCGCCACGCTTCTGGCCGCTCTGGTGCGGTCTGGGGCTTTTGTGGCTGATCGTGCAGTTGCCGTATCCGGCATTGCTGACCATCGGTCGAGTTTTGGGCGCCTTGATGTATCGCGTGGCCGGCGACCGGCGGCGCATCGCCAAGCGCAATCTTGAGCTGTGCTTCCCGGAAAAATCCGCCGCCGAGCGCAAACGCCTGCTCAAGGAAAACTTCGCCTCCACCGGCATCGCTTTTTTTGAAATGGCCATGAGCTGGTGGTGGTCGCGCGAGCGTCTGGCCAAGCTGGCCCACGTTGAGGGCCTGGAGCATTTGCAGAAGGCCCGGCGCGAAGGCAAAGGCGTGATCCTGATGGCGGCGCATTTCACCACGCTGGAAATCGGCGCAGCGCTACTCGGCCAGCAGCACACCATCGACGGCATGTACCGCGAACACAAGAATCCGTTGTTTGACTATGTTCAGCGTCAGGGCCGTGAGCGGCACAACCTCGATTCGCTGGCGGTGGAGCGTGACGACGTGCGCGGCATGCTCAAGTTGCTGCGCTCCGGCCGCGCAATCTGGTATGCACCGGATCAGGACTATGGCGCCAAACAGAGCATCTTCGTGCCGCTGTTCGGCATTCAGGCGGCGACCGTGACAGCGACGACGAAATTTGCCCGCCTGGGCAAGGCGCTGGTGGTGCCGTTCACTCAGGAACGTCTGGCCGACGGCAGCGGTTATCGCTTGGTCATTCATCCGCCGCTGGAAGATTTTCCCGGCGAGACCGAAGAAGCCGACTGCATCCGCATCAATCAGTGGGTCGAGAGCGCCTTGCGCGCCTGCCCCGAGCAGTACCTGTGGGCACATCGACGCTTCAAGAGCCGGCCACCGGGCGAGCCGAAGCTGTACGCCAAACGCGGTTGATGCATCCATCTTTTTAAGCACCATGGAGTGTTGCAATGAGCCCAGCTGAACCGGTCACAGGTTTGATTCTTTCCGGCGGCGGGGCTCGGGCGGCGTATCAGGTGGGGGTGCTGGCGGCGATTGCCGAGTTGCTGCCGTTGGGCGCGGACAATCCGTTTCCGGTGATCGTCGGCACTTCGGCCGGGGCGATCAACGCCGTCAGTCTCGCCAGTGGCGCTACCGATTTTCGTGCCGCCATCGAACGGCTCACCTTGTTCTGGCAGGGCTTTCGCAGCCATCGCGTGTTGCGCAGTGACTGGCCGGGGGTTATTCGTCAGGCCAGCCGTTTTGTCAGCCACAGTCTGCTAGGGATGGGCCGGCAACTGCCGGTGGCGCTTCTCAACAGTTCGCCCTTGCGCGACCTGCTCAATGAAAAACTGCACATGCCCGGCATCGCCGAATCGATCGCGCGCAAGCAATTGCATGCGGTGGCGGTGACCGCGTTCGGCTATGAATCCGGACAAGCGGTAACGTTCTATCAGGGTGGCGGCACGATTGATTCATGGCTGCGGCATCGGCGCATTGGCGTACCGACGCAACTGTCGGTGGATCACCTGCTGGCCAGCTCGGCGATTCCGTTGTTGTTCGCGCCGGTGAAAATCGGTGATGAATATTTTGGCGATGGCGCGGTGCGGCAATCGGCGCCGATCAGCCCGGCATTGCACTTGGGCGCGAGCCGGGTGCTGGTGGTGGGCGTCAGCGGCAACCCGCGCGGGTTTGATCCGCAGCAGCCGCTGGAGCGTGCCTACACGGGGCAACAGCCGACGCTGGCGCAGATTGGCGGGCACATGCTCAACAGCACGTTCATTGACAGCCTCGAGAGCGATATCGAGTTGCTGCAGCGTCTCAACCAGTTCAGTCATCTGATGCCCGCCGGCACGCCGACTCGCGAGCTAGGGGTGGCGCCGGTGGAGGTGTTGGTGATTTCGCCGAGTCAGCCGATCGATGAGATCGCGGCGCGGCACCGTCAGGAATTGCCGGCGGCGTTGCGCTTGTTTCTGCGTGGGCCGGGGGCGACGAAGACCAGTGGGGCAGGGGTGTTGAGTTATCTGCTGTTCGAGGCGGGGTATTGCAGCGAGTTGATTGATCTGGGGCGAAGGGATGCGTTGGCCAAGCGTGAGGAGTTGTGCCGGTTTTTGGGTATTAGCGAGGCGGTGGCTCCCGCCTGAAATCTTCCTTGAGCCCATTCGCGAGCAAGCTCGCTCCCACAGGGTTCGGCGTCGTATGCGGCATTTGCATTCGACATAGAACCACTGTGGGAGCGAGCTTGCTCGCGAAGGCGTCCTTGCGGACGCCGCCGGATCAGAAGTGGAACTTCACCAGGAAGCTGGTCACGTTCTGATTGGTGGTGAACGCACGGGTGTCGTCGATCCCGTACTTGTCTTTCCAGTAGTCGTACTCAACACCGACGTACAACTGCTTCTCGCCAAAATTCAGCGCCTTGCCCAAGTCGTATTTGACCTGTGGGTTGAAGTGCAGGTTGGCGTGGTATTCGCCACGGTTGTTGACGTCGTTGTCGACGACCCAGTCCATGTAACCATCGATCAGCACGTTCGAATCGCCAACCGGGATGGTGTAGGACCAGACCGGGGTGATCTGCCAGACGTTGTCACCCGGGCGCGAGCCTTCGGTGTGGCGCTGGTAGAAGTTCAGCTGGAAGTAGTCGAAACCCGGGATGGCCAGGTCGAAGCCTGGACCGATCAGGTAGGACTCGGTGTCACCCTCGCCGAACTCGTAGGTCATCGCCAGCAGGACGTCTTTGATCGGGCCGAATTCGATCTTCTGGTCGAGCACTTTACCCAGCGAGATACGCGGGCTGAATTCACCGTAGTAGGTGTTCGGACCGTTGTTGAAGTCCTTGTCACCGTTGTAGAAGATCTTGTCGACGAACAGGAAGTTGTCCCCATACTTCCAGGCATCGGCGTGCTCGAAGGTGACGGTCTGCTGGATCGCCGGGTTGACCTTGAAGTCTTTGCCGTAGAGGTAGGTCAGGCTGTTGTTCTGCCACTGCAGCAGACCATCGGCCATGGCCTGGCCGCCGGCCAACATCGATCCCGCGAGCATCAGGCTGGTGCACATACGTTTCATTCGGTTGCTCCCAAAGTAGGTGTTCCACGTTTATTTTTTTAAGATCGGCGCTCTGGTGTGGCGCCTTTTTTCGTTGCTGCAAAAGTCATCCGATCGGTCAGCTTCGTTGCTGTTAGCAAGAGCCGAGCCAAGGCTTTCGAAAAGCAAAAAAACACCCGCTCGGCTGCTGAAAAACAGTCGATTGAGTGTGTTTTCGGGATGCCTCGGTACTGACCGGGGCCGGGATAAGTTGGCTTTTCGGTCAGGAATTAAATCCGGGCTTTTTTTTAGACCGAATTCATGAGGCCGCGGAGAATACTGACTCAACGGCCAGGTCTCAAGTGCCCCGCAACAGAGCACCGACGACAGGCATGGGGCACGGTTGCGGGCCATCTTAAAAGTGCACCTTGACCAGCAGGCTGGCGGTGTTCTGATTGGTGTCGAAGTTGTGGGTGTTTTCGACGCCGTATTTATTTTTCCAATAACTGTATTCGGTGCCGACATACAGTTGCTTGTGGCTCCAGCCCAAGGCTTTGCCCAGGTCATATTTGATCTGCGGGTTGATGTGCAGGTTGGCGTGGTAGGTACCGCGCGAGTTTTCATCGTTGTCGACCACCCAATCGAGATAGCCGTCGATCAGCACGTCGGAATTGCCCAGGGGAAAGCTGTAGGACCAGCCGGGGGTGATCTGCCAGACGCCGTCGCCGGGGCGCGGGCCTTCGGTCTGGCGGCGGAAGATGTTCAGCGTGACGTAGTTGAAGCCGGGCACCTTGAGGTCGAAACCGGGGCCGATCAGATAAGCCTCGCTGTCGCCTTCGCCGTATTCGTAAGTCATCGCCAGCAACAAGTCCTTGATCGGGCCAAATTCGAGCTTCTGGTCGAAGATCTTGCCGAACGAGAAACGCGGGGTGAATTCACCGTAGAAGGCGTGCGGGCCTTTGTTCGCGTCTTCTTTGCCGTTGTAGAAGATCTTGTCGACGAACAGGAAGTTGTCGCCGTATTTCCACTTGTCGGCGTGCTCGAAGGTCAGCGTCTGCTGGATCGACGGGTTGATCGCGAAATTCTTGCCGTACAGGTAGCTGAGGCTGTTGGTCTGCCACAGCAGGAGATCGCCGGCCATGGCTTGACTCGCGGCCAGCAGGCCGCCACTCAACAGAACGTTGGTTTGCGTGCGAATCATCTGTTGCTCCCTCTTGTTTTTATTGTTTGAGGCAGGGTGTTGCACAGTCCCTGTGGGAGCGAGCTTGCTCCGGGCGGCGTTCCGACGAAAGCGGTGTGTCATTCAACAGTGATGTTGACTGACATGGCCTCTTCGCGAGGAAGCTCGCTCCCACAGGGTTACTTCGTTAATGCTGTTAATGCGCATGGCAGTCGTTGATCGCTGCGCGCTCTTTGCCGCCGAGAATGTTGAACAGCAGGTTCAGCGTCAGCGCGCTGAGCGTGGCCATGGCGATACCACTGTGGGTAATCGGGCTCATCCACAGCGGCAGATGTGCGAAGAACTCCGGACGCACCACCGGGATCAGGCCCATGCCGATGCTCACCGCGACCAGCAACTGGTTGCGACGATCACCGATGTCGGCTTCCTGAAGAATCTTGATGCCGGTGGCCGCGACCATACCGAACATTGCAATCGCTGCGCCGCCCAACACCGCTGGAGGAATCGACGCCACCAGGAATGCCGCTTTCGGCAGCAGGCTCAACACGATCAGCAAACCACCGGCAACGATGGTCACCGAACGGCAGCGCACGCCGGTCATCTGCACCAGGCCGATGTTCTGCGCGAAAGAAGAGTGGGTAAACGTGTTGAAGAAACCAGCGACAAACGAGGCGCCGGCATCACATAGCAAGCCGCGACGCAGCATGCGTGGGCAGACTTCCTGGCCGGTGATCTTGCCCAGCGCGAGGAACATCCCGGTGGATTCAACAAAGATGATCACCACCACCAGACACATCGACAGGATCGGTGCGAGTTCGAATTTCGGCATGCCGAAATGCAGTGGAGTGACGAACTGAACCCACGGCGCGTTGGCCATGCCACTCAGGTCGACCATGCCGATCGCGCCGCACAGGATGTAGCCGAAGCACATGCCGATCAGTACGGAAATGTTGACCCAGAAACCGCGCATGAAGCGGTGGACCAGCAGAATAGTGCCCAACACCAATGCGGCGATGGCCAGATAAATTGGTGAACCGAATTGAGCAGCAGCAGCGCCGCCACCGGCCCAGTTCACGGCCACGGGGAACAGCGACAAACCGATCGAGGTGATGACCGTGCCGGTCACCAGCGGCGGGAAGAAGCGTACGACTTTGGACATGAACGGCGCGATGAGCATGCCGAAGAAACCGGCGGCGATCGTTGCACCGAAGATGCCTTGCAGGCCGATACCGGGCATGCCGGCCATGGCGACCATGCTGCCGACCGCAGCGAAACTGGCGCCCATCATCACCGGCATGCGGATGCCCATCGGGCCGATGCCCATGGACTGGACGATGGTGGCGACACCGGCGACCAGCAGGTCGGCGTTGATCAGGAAGGCAATTTCTTCACGACTCAGGCCAGCGGCCTGTCCAATGATCAGCGGCACCGCGATGGCACCACCGTACATCAGCAGAACATGTTGCAAACCGACCAGGATCAGTTGCAAAAGGGGCAATCGCTGAATGGCGGGTGCGTCGGGGATGCGCGCTTTGGACAGCTCGGACATGCAACACCTCGGATCTTTTTTATTCTTGTGATTGAACAGCTGCCGGGTTGCTCACAGCTGTTTCTTTGCATCAGGTCGACCGCGTTGCGGCCATTCGCGAGCAAGCTCGCTCCCACAGGGATTGAAGGTGTCCTTGTGGGAGCGAGCTTGCTCGCGAAGTTTTACGGCTTAGTTGGTCTGTGCTCCCTGAGCGATCCATGCACCGATCAGGTCACGTTCCTGCTGGGTCATCTGAGTGATGTTGCCCAGTGGCATGATCTGCGTAGTGATGGCTTGCGCCTGGATGCGTGCCGCGTTCTGACGGATCTGCTCTGGGGTGTCGAACATCACACCGGCAGGCGCCGCACTGAACAGCGGGCTGGTTGGCTTGGCCGAGTGGCAAACAGCGCAGCGTTCCTGGATCACTGTGTGCACTTTGTCGAAACCGGGGCCAGCATTCGACGCCTGTGCCGGTGCAGCAGGTGCTTCTGCGGGTGCAGCAGGTGCCGCCGCTTCAGCCGGTTTCGCGCCACCGCCCAGCGCCGTTTCCGGCAACGGTTGGTACTCGATTTTTGCTGGAGCCTTGGCCACTTCCGGAGCGGTCGACATCGGCGTTGGGCCGGTGACGTACGCCAGGGTGATCATGCCTACCGCTGCCACTGGCAGAGTCCAGGCAAACTTGTGGCTGTCGTGACGGGTGTTGAAGTAGTGACGCACCAACACCGCCAACACCGCGATCCCGGCCAGGATCAACCAGTTGTACTGGCTGCCATAGGTGCTCGGGAAGTGGTTGCTGATCATGATGAACAGCACCGGCAAGGTGAAGTAGTTGTTGTGACGCGAACGCAGCAAGCCTTTGGCTGGCAGCGCCGGATCCGGCGTGCGGTTCTCGGCAATCGCTGCGACCAGTGCACGTTGCGCCGGCATGATGATGCGGAACACGTTACCGACCATGATGGTGCCGATGATCGCGCCGACGTGCAGGTACGCACCACGACCGCTGAACACTTTGCTGAAGCCATACGCCGCGCCGATGATCAGCACGAACAGGATGAAGCCCAGCAGAGCAGGGCGTTTGCCCAGGGCCGAATCGCACAGGAAGGAGTAGATGAACCAGCCGAGGAACAGCGAGCCGATACCGATGGCCACGCCTTCAGGGCCGCTCAGGGTGCTGCCCGGAGCCAGCAGGTAGAGCGTTGGATTGGAGTAGAACACCACGCACAGCAGCGCGATCCCCGACATCCAGGTGAAGTAGGCTTCCCATTTGAACCAGTGCAGGTTCTCCGGCATTGCCGGCGGAGCCAGTTTGTATTTTTCGAGGTGATAGATACCGCCACCGTGGATCGCCCACAGGTCACCGGCCAGACCGGTTTTCGGGTTGACGCGGTTGAGGTTGTTCTCCAGCCAGACGAAGTAGAACGACGCGCCGATCCAGGCCACGCCAGTAATCATGTGAACCCAGCGCACGCTCAGGTTCAGCCATTCCAACAGATGTGCTTCCACAGTCTTTACCTCTCGCCTGTCACTCTTGTTGTCGAGTGATCAGACCTTCTCTTATTGGTGGGGGGCGAGGATCAAACGCTCATCCTCTTTGAAAAAATGCTCATCGCAGTTATTGCCTGTGCCACTGCGATCAACCACCAGGAAGTCATCCCGCTTTTCGATCGTCAGCACCGGATGGTGCCAAACGCCGCGATGGTAATTAATGCCCTGCCTGCCGTTGGTGACGAAGGCGCGGACCAAGCCTGATACAGGTTCATCGCCAATTGGCGCGACCACGATCAGAAAGGGGTTGCCGAGCAGCGGTATGAAAGCCTGGCTGCCCAGCGGATGGCGTTCCAGCATGCAAACGGTCAGCGGCATGTCCTGCGCGTCGGCGCGGAAGATGCTGATGATCGCGTTGTCCTCGGGCTGAGCGGTTTCGACCGTCGCCAGTTTATGGAAGCGCATGGTCGAACCGTTGTTGATCATGAAGTGATCGCTGCCGTCGGTTTCGATCACGTCACCGAAAGGGGCGAAGGCTTCTTTGGTCAGCGGTTCAATCGTTAGTGTGCGCATGCTGTTCTTCTTTTCGTTGAGTGATCGTTCCCACGCTCCGCGTGGGAATGCAGCCCGTGACGCTCCGCGTCACATCCAGAACGGACGCAGAGCGTCCAGTGATGCGTTCCCACGCAGAGCGTGGGAACGATCATTACGGTGTTATTTAGCGACCTTGCCGAGAACGCGCAGGCGACTCACACCACCATCCGGGAACACGTTCAGGCGGATGTGGGTGATCGGGCCCAGTGCTTTGATCTGCTCGACGAAAGTGTGTTCGGCGTGCATTTCCAGCTTCTGGCTCGGCAGCAGTTCGCGCCAGAACAGCGACTGGGTTTCGATCTGGCTGTCAGTACCACCTTTGACGAACGCGCCCTGGATCGAGCAAGTGTCCGGGTAGTTGCCTTTGAAGTGCAGGGTGTCGACGACGATCTTCTCGATCTCGCCCGGGTGACCCAGCGCGACGATGACCCAGTCATTGCCCGGCGTGCGACGACGTGCAGTTTCCCAGCCGTCGCCCATGTTGATGCCACGGCCCGGGTTGAGGATGTTGCTCATGCGGCCGAAGTGTTCGTCGGAGCAGGCGAGGGCGCGGCCACCATTGAGGGCTGCTGCCAGATCGACTTGCTCGTTGTCGCCAACCGCCGACCAGTCGCGATGCGGCACACCGTACACGCGCAGACGGGCAACACCGCCGTCCGGGTAGATGTTGAAGCGCAGGTGGCTGAACGCTTGGTCGTTGCTGATTTCGTGGTAGTGGTGGCTGTTGCCCTGCAGCTCGACGGCCGACAGCACTTCAGTCCACTGAGTGTTGTCATCAGGCTCGCCCGAGGCCAGGAAGCACGCTTCCAGCGAGGCCGATGGCGGGAAGTTGCCGGTGAAGAATGAAGTGTCGATGTCCACGCCTTTGATCGAGCCCGGTACGCCCAGACGGATCACTGCGCTGTCGAAGCCTTCGAAGCGCTTGCGGCGCGATTCCCAGCCGTCCATCCACTTGCCGTTGTCATCGAACACGCCCTCCTTCCATACGGCCGGGGTCGGTTGGAACAGACGATTGGCGTCTGCGAACCAGTCATCGGTGACCGAGATGATTTTGGTGCCCAGACGGGCATCGGCCAGGTTGACGAATTTTTCGAAAGGTACGGCGTAAGCTTTCATTCTTCTTGTCTGCCTTTAAATAAGTGGCTGGGGATGCTTGCAGGGCCCTGGGCATTCTCCGCGTCTGACATGCTCGGGCCAGGCTTGCTAAAGAGTCAGTAAACGGAACAGGGCGATCTTGTTGATCTCCGCCAGCGCGCATTTGAACTCGGTGTCTTCCGAGTTGTGAATGCGCGTTTCGAACGCCGCGAGGATCTGATGCCGGTTGCTGCCTTTTACCGCCATGATGAAGGGAAACTTGAACTTGGCTTTGTAGGCGTCGTTCAGCTCGGTGAAGCGCTGGAACTCTTCGGCCGTGCATTGGTGAATACCGGCGCCAGCTTGTTCATTAGTGCTGGCTTCGGTCAGTTGGCCCTGGACGGCGGCTTTGCCGGCCAGGTCCGGGTGAGCGTTGATCAGGGCCAGCTGACTGGCGTGATCGGCGCTCAACAGGATGTCGCTCATGCGCTGGTGCAGGGTTTCAATCTCGTCGATCGAAGCGTCCGCGCCCAGGTCGTAGGCCTTCTCGGCCACCCATGGCGAATGTTCGTAGATGTCGGCGAAGGCTTTGACGAAAGCGTCGCGGCTCAGGGTCGACGGTTGCAGGGTTTGAAAGCGGCTCATTTCGCGGCCCCTTGGTACGGCTGGGTTTCGTGCCAGTGACGCGCGATGTCGACGCGACGGCTGAACCAAACCTGTTCATGACTTTTGGCGTATTCGATAAAGCGTTTGAGCGAGGCGATGCGACCCGGACGACCGATCAGGCGGCAGTGCAGACCGATCGAGAGCATCTTCGGTGCTTCAGCGCCTTCGGCGTAAAGCACGTCAAACGCATCTTTAAGGTATTCGAAGAAATCGTCACCCTTGTTGAAACCCTGCACCTGGGTGAAGCGCATGTCGTTGGTGTCGAGGGTGTACGGGATCACCAGATGCGGTTTGCCGGTCGGGTTGTTCGGTTCCCAGTAGGGCAGGTCGTCATCGTAGGTGTCGCAGTCGTAGAGGAAACCACCTTCTTCCATGACCAGACGACGGGTGTTCGGGCCGGTGCGGCCGGTGTACCAGCCCAGTGGGCGCTCGCCGGTGATTTCGGTGAGGATGCGGATCGCTTCGAGCATGTGCTCGCGTTCCTGCGCTTCGTCCATGTACTGATAGTCGATCCAGCGGTAGCCGTGGCTGCAGATTTCGTGGCCGGCATCGACCATCGCGCGGATCACATCCGGGTGGCGCTGAGCGGCCATGGCGACGGCGAAGATAGTCAGCGGAATGTCGAATTCCTTGAACAGTTTCAGGATCCGCCAGACACCGGCACGGCTGCCATACTCGTAAAGCGATTCCATGCTCATGTTGCGCGCGCCTTGCAGCGGCTGAGCAGCAACCATTTCGGAGAGGAAGGCTTCGGATTCTTTGTCGCCGTGCAGAATGTTGCGCTCGCCGCCTTCTTCGTAATTGAGTACGAACGACAGGGCGATGCGGGCATTGCCCGGCCAGTGTGGGTGAGGAGGGTTACTGCCGTAACCGATCAGGTCGCGTGGGTAGTCAGCGCTCACTGCAGTCTTCCTTCTTGTTCGTTGACAGATGGGTGTGGCGGCCTGGCAGGCTGGCGTCACAGCGATGGGCTGATTGTATACAACTTTATTCGCAATTTGTAAGCCTGAATTTTCGCATTTTTCACCGACTGTCATCTTTTGCTGCTATTGGCGTAAGCCTGCAAGAAACCTGCCTGACCAGTCAGCTAATGGATAGGAGGTTCAATGAATAGGCGTGTTGCTGGCAGAACGCGAGGAAACCCCCGAATGGCGGGGGCGACGTGAAAAATGTCGTTTTTATTGTGTACAATTTTTTTGAAAAGTGTCTTAATCGGTCGCTCGCCGCAGCTTTTCGTGCTCCGAATTGGTGCGGTCTCCTTTTCAACTGACTTCGGGAGGCGCGAAGTCTGACTGCTCCATGCAGGCAGGCGCGCAGAATCAATGGGACGTTTGACAACACACGTTTTGGACGCTGCACACGGTTGCCCGGGCAGTTCGATCAAGGTCGAGCTGTACCGCGTTGAAGGTTCGCAACTGGAATTGGTCGCCAGTGCGGTCACCAACAGCGATGGCCGGGTCGATGCACCGCTGCTGCAAGGCGATGATTATCGTACCGGGGTTTATCAGGTTCAGTTCCACGCCGGCGATTACTATCGCGCCCGTGGCGTTCAGTTGCCGGAACCGGCATTTCTGGACGTGGTTGTGTTGCGCTTCGGCATCTCTGCCGAACAGGATCACTACCATGTTCCGTTGCTGATTTCGCCGTACAGCTATTCCACGTATCGGGGCAGCTGACCCCCAAGCAGCTGCCCCCACCGGGAAGCGACTGCGCATATAGCTTCTTTGGTCTTTCGCCCGCCCACACTGCGGGCTTTTTTTATTCAAATGATCGCGTGTTGCGCGAGCTTCTAGCCCTCCCTGACGATAAACAGTATTCGCTGATCAGGTTCAACGCGCTGCACGCCCCCCACAAGATGGACGGCTTTTCCCGGGACGAGCATGTGCCGCCATTGCGAATTCTCGATATGTACGCTGAGTGCGGGATCACGCAGTTCTGCGCCAGGCTCGAGCGGCCGCTCCAGGTGGGCGCTTTCGTTGTGAGAAGGTAACTTCAATATAAAAACTGCATCCACTTTCGCCCGGCGAAAGAGCAGTGCATCCTCGCTGAACAGACGATTGTCACGATCCACTTGATAGCCGTTGTCCTCCAGAATGTCGGCAAACATTCCGCGCAGGCTGAATTCCGGGCTATCCAATTCATAAAGTTCGTTTTCCACTTTGCGAAGGTCGTAGTCAATTCGCAGTAACGCAGTTGAGTGGGGAGAAGGTAGGGACATCGACCGTTGCGTCAGATCTGCGCTCCATCGAGCGGGGAGTTCCGGCAACATCACCAGAGGGTCGGCAAGGTCGCGTCTCGCAGAGCGGGAGACGCTTTTTGTCAGCCAGACCTTGAGGGTGTCGTGCAGCACTGCCAAGCCTTCTCCCTGCATGACGGGAGCAAAATTGTTGGCCCGGTCAAATACCGCGCGGGCAATATTGGTCGAGGTTTGATCACTCAAGTACGAGAAGCACTCGGTGACTGTTTCAACCAGCTTCTTTCGGTAGGCAAGCGGCTCCACAACACTCCAGCGAAGGCGGAATCTTTCAGCTCGCCTTGGTTGCAGGTCGAGATTGCTGCCCAGCATCTGTTCGAATGCTTCGTAACTGCCCGGAGAAAAATCCGGATGCTTGAGGTAGGCAAAACTGGTGTAGCTGTTGCGTTTTTGCGGGACGATGACGAAGTGACGACCTTCAATCTCTATGGAGTCGGCTTCTTGGGGGAGAGTGTCCTTGCCCCAGTTTTCCCAATCGGGCCTGGTGACAGACACGGTTTTAAGTTGGGTTTCAGGCCGGGTCGTAGAGGCGTCTCTTTTCTTCCAAAGATTTGTAAGCTGGATGCGTTCTATCGGTAGGCCGTAAGTCGTGTTGATTGAGGAAATCTTGTAGCTTTTCCGCCCGTCCTTGCGTACCAGAAACGTACCTTCTTGCAGGTCGGCGTACGGCCTTGCGCGCTGGTCGTAGCGAAGCCCCTCAGGGGAGTACGGTTCATTGGCAAGCATGGCCAATTGTTCCGGCAACAGGGGCGCGGGCATTTGAATCGTCATTTTCGGAACATCACTTCCCTTGTCCACCCCGGGTGCCTGATCAGCCATTTCGAAAACCCGGACAGAACTGGAATGCGAGGCCACTTGCGACGGGTCGTGCATTTGAAGTGCGGACGAAGGACCGGGAGCCGGCAAGGATCGGTTGACATGATTGTCGGGGTATCGCTGAGCTGTTGTGTGATCCGATTCCGATTCAATGATCGGGGTCGGTTTGCGTGAGTCGGGAATATGAACTTTCTTTGGCGGTTTAGTCATTGCCGTTGTTCCGTAAAGATGTCGGTAAAATTAATCGTCGAGGCGCTGCGTTTATTTTTTTCATGCCAAAGTCGGACGCTTCAATCAAAGCGTCCTGTATCAATGGGTATTAAGTTGGTGCGCAAGTTGATAGTTTGGTCAGCGAAGCCGGGTGATGACCAGGTTGTCTTGCCACGATGGCGCAAGGCGCATGTTAGTGCAGGCCAGATAGATTATTTTATTGGTCGCGTGATGATCTTGAAGGGTGATTTTATCGTCGGGATCAATCTTGTTGACCAGCGCTTTTCTTTTGAGCCAGATAGTTGGATCAGTTGCAAGCGTGGTGGCGTTGTCGAATCGATCCGTGAACAAAATGAATACGCTATCAATACCTGCTCTCTGGATCAGCAGCGCGTCTTGTGCGTTACTGCGAAAGCTGGTTGAAACGTTGTAGCCATGGCCTCTAAGAATACCTAGCGCCAGATCTCGTGTTGACGCGCGATCAACTTGATACTGCGATGCAGAAAACAACTGGGCATTGAAGTCAATTCTCTGTAGGCCCTCAGCGGCCAGCAGTGGCATGTGCATGTAGCCGTTTTCGTCCGTCGGCAGCGGGGAAAGAAGCATCAATGGATCGCTCAGGTCCTGACGTAAAACTCTCTTTTCGTGCATATACGTCGAACGGTTTTCCCAATACCTGAACGTCTCGAACAAAGCATTGAGTCCGGGTCCTGTTATTGCGTCGGAGTGATTGGCTCGATTGAACATTTCGCGTGCAGCTTTGTTGGCGGAGGCGTAAGAAAGATAGGCGAACTGATCGCTGACATATTGAGTCAGGCATTTGCCAAAGGGCAGACCCTCCACCATTCTCCATGTTTCACCGCCTCGCCCCGTCCACCTGTCCGCCAACTTCACCACGCCCCTGGGTTGTAACTCAGGCGTCGTCAGTAGCATCTGTTCGAACGTATCGAAGCGTGTCGCGGAAAACTGCGGGTGTTTGATAAAGGCCAGGGCGTCAACCGCATGCGTTGGCTGTTCAAGTATGGAAAAGTGTTTGCCATCGATTTCAATGAAGTCACCGGCTAACGGTTTCGTAGCTGTGCCCCAGGTTTTCCAGTCCTCAATGGGGCGACGTGGAGCAAGCGGGTCACTCTCGCCAGGCAGTCGCGCACGCTTGCTCGGCCCAGGACCGGTTTCTTCAGGCGTGGCATGGGCTGGAGATCGATTGGGTTGCGCACCAGCGGCATCCAGCGGTTTGCGGCGCCATAGCCATCGTCCGGGAATCTGTTCGAGGGTTATATCGGGCACGTTCATTGTCGTTGCGCTGGCCAGTTTGTATTCGCCTTGTGCGCTTTTACGAATCATGACGGTTCCGTCGGCGAGGTCGACGTAGGTTTTTCCGCGTGGTCCTTGCCGAATGCCGTCCGTGGATTCATGCACGGCCGGGAGCAGAGTGGCCAGGTTTGGGTCAACATGGAAAATCGCTACCGGATCTTCGGCGGTCAGTCGAGGCATGAACAGACTCCCCGGTGCAGACTCGGCCGCGTACCACTGTGCCTCGATGCGCCAGCGCGGCTGGCCTGCGATTTTCCTCAGAATCGGCGGTGTCACCCCCGGTGCTGCGGGCCAGGGGATCTGGTAATCACCGTCGGTGTTGAGTTCGGCCCGGTAATAACCGCCTTCTTCCAGATGGGCATACGTCTGGCCATCCGGGGCAAGGTATAAACCGTCGAGGGATTCGTGCGGCCGTAACAGGTGTGTCTGCAAGCCTGGCAGGGAAATCTCTGCCAGCCTGGCATTGGCTTCGGTGATCACCGGATCGGTGATGTAATTCACAACCACACGCGGCTCGACAACGATGTCGGCGCCCCTCTCGGTCAGACCGGAAGTGTCGGGCAGTCGATGGCTGTCTGGCGCAGAAGTGTCAGGACTGCCGGTGTTTCTTCCGCTGCCAGTGACAGTATCGGATCTGGTCAGGGTGGACGTGTCAGGTGAAACAGGACGAACAGTGATTTTCGTGGATTTAGTCATTGAAGTGTCTCTAGGCGATTCATGGCCACTGTCTGGATGGGTTATTTGTCTTTGAAAATAAACAGCGTTGTTTGCCCCAGAACATCTGTCTGGGTTCCACCCAGCAAGTAACTGAGCTTTTTTTCCTGGCTGTACATCGACAATGGCTTTTGTTCATTCGCGGAGGTCTGCACGCCAACTTCACTGAGGTGAAATTGTTCAGGTTCAAATCGCTTTAGTCTTCCGTTGATAACAAGCGGCAGTTTCAGCACAAACACATGGTCGATTTTTTCCCGGTGAAACAGCAGTTCGTTCTCACCCGAGAAATCCGCCGAGTTGTTCACCACGTAGCCGTCATCTTCCAGAATCTGCCTGAACAGTCTTCGCAGATTGGGCACAGTGCGAGCAGCGGCGTACTCGTTCCAGTGTCGGGGGAAGCGTCCCGGATCAAAATCCAGTCGCATCAAGCCTTCACCCAGCGAGGAAGGAATCGCCAGGGTTTCTTCGGCTCCGGCAAGCGGGCGCAGCATTAATAGCGGATCAACAAGTTCTCGTTGCGGTGCTCTGCGCATATCTCGGTTTGCCCAGTAACGAAACACCTGGTTGAGCAACGCCAATCCGGGGGCAATGATGATTTCGGATCGATTTGCCTGATTGAACATGGCCCGGGCGAGTGAGTTGACCGATTGATCCGACAAATATTTGAAGGTTCTGCAGATGTACTGGGTGATCGGCATCTCGAAGGGAACCACGCTGTCGAGTACCGTCCACTGGTTTGTTCCTTTTACCGCCCATTTAGGCTGCAACGACGGGTTATCCCGCAGCATGTATTCGAAAGCGTCATACAAGGCAGGTGAGAACAATGGATGTTGTAGATAAACCAGTCGTGGGTTGGCGCCCAAATCCTGTTGCATCACCCGGTAATGCTGGCCGTCGATCTCGATATGCTGGCCCAGTTGTGGTCGGACACGTTGTCCCCAGTTTCGCCATAAGCCGAAACTCAAATTGATCGCGTCGGGATTGGCGGACAGCAAGCTCTCGGTCAGCGCTTGGGTAGCGTCAGGGCTTTCTTCCAGGTGCAGTCGCTTGCTTGGGCCGGCCGTTGGTTGCGGCATGTCGGTCGGGGCCTGGCGTTTTTCCGGTGACGAACGCTGCGCGACAGAATGCGTGACATCGTTCTTGCGACGCCACAGCCGCGTCCCGGGAATCTGTTCGAACAATAAGGCGGAAACATCGCGGACTGTCGCGGAGGTTTGTTGATATTCACCGGCGGTGTTCCTACGCACCATCACGGTTCCTTGTGCTGTGTCGACATAGGTTTTGCGGTGTTTGTCGTAGCGGATTCCGCTCGCTGTGTGCAGGGCAGGAGAGAGCAGGGCGGCGGCGTCGGGGGCGAGATAGATCGGCTGTTCCGCAGGAAGTCCTTCAGCGGCCGCATTGCGTCTGTCGCGCTCTGAATTGTGCGCCAGCCAGTTTGGTCGTTCGAACGTCCAGAGGGTTTGACGTTCTGTCTTGATCAGGAACGGGCCGGGCAGATGTGGGGTGAAGTTGAAGGGAATCTGGTAGCGACCATCGCGATGGCTCTCGACCAGCAGATGCCCTTCGTTTTCAACATGGGCATACAACTTGCCATCCGGGCTGGTGAACAGTCCGCTGTCGGCATCCAGACGCTGTAACAGGTGTACTTGATCGGCAGGCCAGGTGATTGATCGCAGAGCTGCCTCAACTGACAGCAAGTGGGAGGCAGGTATTTCGTTGACCTGGACCGACGGATGATGTGCAGGGGCGCCCGGCAGACCAGAAGAGGACTCTAGGGTTGCCTGGTGTTCGCCCGGAAGTCTGGGGCCAGTGCTACCGGTATTTGGACGGATTTCGGGCGGAGTAACACCCGCCGCGCGCTTGGGTGGTTTGACCATTGATTCAATCTCGAAAATGCAAAGGTGAGGGGGCGGATGCTTCCCGGAAAACTGCGGGTGATCCGTTCAGCGCTCGGAGACGGTCACCCCTCCCGCACAATGAAGAGCGTCGGGTTGTCGGGGGATATCTGTTGCAGGCCCCCGACCAGATAGATGACTTCGGTATGCGCCAGGTGGCTGTCCAACTGCTGTTTCTGCGCGGTGCTGAGCCGGCTCTGAAAAGCCGGATCGGTGAGCTCGTGTCCGGCGGGCGTAGTGCGAGGCACCTGATTTCCAGTGATGGGGGGCAGCTTCAGCACGAAGACTGCGGCAACGCCTGAGCGGTGAAAGATCAAGGCGCCTTCACTGAGCCGGCGCGTGGTTGGGTTGATGCTGTAACCGTTGTGCTGCAGGACGCTCACCAGTAATGCGCGCAGACTGCCTGCGGTCGGCGCCGCTGCATACACGGCCCATTCCTGAGGAAACCGTTTCGGATTGAAATCCAGACGCTGCAGCCCGACTGAATCGTGCGCAGGCAAGGTGAGTAATCCGCCACCCGCCAGGCTGCCGGGCGGTGTCGGCAGTTTTGCAAGCATCACCAATGGGTCCGACAGACCGTGCATGGGGGCTTCGTTATTGACTCGATCGATCCAGTGACGAAAGGTCAGTGCCATCACTGAAAGTCCGTGAGCGTTCACTCCCTGAGGTAGAGAAACTCGATCGAATACCGCTCTGGCGAGGTTGTTGGTCGAATGTTCCGACAGGTAGTTGTACGCGGTGGAAACATATTGGGTGGCGGACATTGCGAACGGCGGATGGTTGTCCAGAACCTTCCATTGGCCTTGGTGTTTCAGCGCCCATTTCGGCTGTCGCGAGGGCTCATGGCGTAACATGTTTTCGAAAGCGTCATAGCTGTCCGGTGAAAAACCGGGGTGTTGCAAGTAGACCAGCCCGGTGTCGGCTCGCAGACCTTGAGCGATGATCGGGTAATGTTGCCCGTCGATCTCTATCGACTCGCCCGAGTCGGGCTTGATGGTTTTTCCCCAGTTTTTCCATTGGCCTGCGGATAGGTCCAGGGCGACGTTTTGTCGGGAGAAAAGCTGTTCGACCAACGTGCTGGCATTGATCGCGGCATAAGCGTGCTCGTCCAGGCCGGGACGTCTCCCCGGATCGGTGACGGAGTGCGGGCCTTGTTGCGTCGCGTCAAGTTCACGCCAGAGTCTGGTGCCCGGAATCTGTTCAACCCGCTCCCCCGTCGGAGTCGATTCCCCGGCATGGGTCTGTCGCCAGCCGTCCAGGGTTTTGCCCACCATGACCATGCCGCCGTGCATTTCGACATAGGCCTTTTTGTGTTTGTCGTATCGAAACCCCTCTGCGGTACTAACCTGCAATTTGAGTTGGCTTGCCGATTCGGTGTTGATGAAGACCGGCTGCGGCGGTGCTTCACTCATGGACGTGCCGGCATGCGCGGACGGTTGCACTTCGATGGAGTGCTGCCTCACCCACTCCGCTGCGCGCGATAGGCCCAATTGGCTTTCCCGGCTCAGTGCAGGTCTGATGATGACGCTGGGACGGGCGGCGGCTGCGTTTGGCGACGCGTGTGGGGAATAGGCATCGGACAGCGGATTGCCGGTCGTCCCGCTCGGCTCGGCATGCCCTGTTTCACCGGGAAGTGCTCCGAGTGGATTCAGCACAGGATTGGTCGAGGTCACGGACGTTTCCGGTGATGTGGCCCGAGGAATTTTCTTGGGTGGTTTTGCCATTGAATTGCTCCGATGATTCGCTGATCAGTGGTAGGCCGGCGTATCAACAAGCTGACTCGATGTGCGCTTGCGCGACATCGCGTTCGCCTGACCCGTTGGCTTCAAGGGAGTGATGTTCGGCAAAAGGTCACCAAGGCGTGCGGTATATATGTATTGATCCGAGGGCAAGTGCTGCGAGGTGTTACGAGGATTTCGAGAAACCAGTCCGCTCTCACCGGCAGAGCCGGCGAGAGTTGGAGAGGGAACTTAGCGCTCTCGGATAATGAATACCGAATCCGGATTCGACTCGACCTTCAAGACACCGCCAATGAGCCACACCACTTTGTTTTGTGCGGTGGCTGTTGTCAGGGCAACAAATGCATCGTTGCCAATCCTGTCGGGCAAGCTTGCGTCTGCCAGCTCGTTGCCGGGAGTGTGCGACAGGCCGACATGTTCAACTGCGCCCAGTTTCATGAAGTAAACCTGGTCATGGGTGGCCCGCCTGAATACCAGCGTTGGCATACGATGTTCGTGAGTCAGGGGGAAAACGTCGTAGCCACTGCGCACCAACAGGGCACCGAGCAGGCGTCTGAGGTTCAGGTCCGTCGGATAGGTTTTGTAGTGATTCCACTCCGTGGGGAATCGCTTGGGATCGAAGGTGAGCCGTTGCAGTTCACTGTCGACCTGGGACGGCATCGGGATGATTTTTTTACCGCCGACATCGATGTCTGGCGCTATCGCCAGCATGTTCAGCGGATCGGCGTAAGCAGGTGCGGTGGGAAACGGCCTTTGTTTCCACTGATGCAGGACGGCCTGAATATTGACCAGCCCGGTGCCGGTAATCACCGGTGAGTTGTCCGCGAGTTCGAACAGTCTTCTGGCGACGCTGCGAGCAGTGGCGTCGGAAAAATCGGGGAAGGTATTGGCAACGGATTGCGAGATCGGCTCATCGAAGAAACGTTTGCCGGGGTGTATTTCGCCCGGATCGTTACCGATGCGAAACGTTGCTACAGGCTGCATGGCAGGCGCTGTCAGCAGCATGTGTTCGAACGCCTCGAAGTGTGTTGGCGCAAAGTCGGGATGCTGCACAAAGTAGACTTTTGGCGTGGGATTGGAGCCAGTGGGCACAATCGGATAATGGAACCAGCCGAGCTGAACGGACTCCCCCGTGGACGGTTTGTTCAGATGCCCCCAGGACAACCAGAAAAACGGTGTTTGCTCGGCGGGGGCGTTGGTCTGGAGGGTTATGGGTCTTGCTGGATCTTCGGGGGCACCGAGCCGCGCTCGTTTGCTTGGGCCGGGTTGCGGTTCGTCCGGTTCGAGGATTGGCCGAGGTCGGCCTGCAACGGGCGTTTCATGGGCTGGCGAGTCCGGTGTTTTTCGGCGCCAGAGTGTCGAACCGGGAATCTGTTCAAAGTAGACATCAAGCACGTCTCGGGTCGTCGCAGAGCTATATTGATACTCCCCTTGTTCGTTTCTACGGACCATGACCGTGCCTTCAGCCGTATCGACGAAGGTGTGTTTGCGCTTGTTGTAACGGATGCCAGCCGTTGAGAGTTCTGCTTTGGTCAACGTGTTGGCGTCATCAGGTGCCAGGTAGGAAAGCGCATGTGCCAGGGCAGGAGTACCGGCCCGAGTCTGTGTTGATTGCCAGCCGGGTCGCTGGATGTGCCAACTGGCCTGGCCTTCCATTCTGGTCAGCACCGGGCCGGGAACACCGGGCGCAAAGGTCAGTGGAACGTAATAGTTGCCGTACAAATCCCGCTCGACGACGAACCGGCCTTCGCTGCCGATTTGCGCGTAGGTGCGCTGATCCGGGCCGGTGAACAAGCCGTTGTTTTCTGCGCTCGGCGTCAGTTCGTTCAATCGATTCTCAGGCCAGGCAATTGCATTGCGCGCGGCACTGTAGGAATCGGGGATCTCGTTGACGATGATGGCAGGCTGGCGAGTGGTACTCGGTCCTGGTGACCCTGTGGTTGAATCGATACCTGACAGTGGGGTGTCGGGCGCGTTTGTGGTGATGCGGCTGCCAGAGCCTGATTGCACCGGTCTTGTTGTAACCGTTGTATCAGCTGCTGCTGTCACAGAGATTTTCTTCGGAGGCTTTGCCATATGGAGTTACTCATTGAGTGGTGACGCCGAGTGCACGTCAGTGCCTCGCCGTATTGTTCAGGCGCACTCGTCTACACCCCGGAAAATTCAGGCCGGGAAGGCGATAGAGAAGTTCGGTTACTTCAACTGCAGAGTGCGCACGTGGTTATCGGTCTTGGCGGAAACCGTTATGCGGGAGGGACATTGATCAATGGCGGTGGCGTAAAGATCCGAGGATCTTGATGGCTGCATCGGTTGATCACTTGCAGATCTGCAAACTCGATACGGGATTTGTCGCTGCGCAGGATCCAGCCGTGTGCGGCAAAACTGTAATTCAGCGCGCCGGGCCTGTTGTCGGCAAGGGCGATGTTTCTCACTTTGATGTCTTTATTGGCCATTGGCGCAAAGACTTCCGGCAAGGCTTTTGTCGAGTCGGGCTCGTCAAAGAACCGCGCATCGAGGCCATCCAGGTAAACCCTGTCGAAGGAGAGATCGACGGTATGGACAACGCCTTTCTCCGTAATGACGCGTATCTGATCTATCAGGTCTTCGCTTTCGTAATGGGGCAGATGAACAATGCACGTGCCGACGTGCAACTGGTTGTTTTCCAGTTTGATTTCAACCTTGCCAAGTGCTGTCGCATCGAGTTCCCAGGTAGAGGAATAAGGCAGGCGGACTTTGGCGTCGGCCAGAGCACCCGGGGTCGAGAGCTTGATGGTCATGTTGGCAACCAGATGAACCAGGTAGGTTGAACCTTCGCCTTCCAGGCTTTCCATGGCGGTTTGGCCGCTGTATGAAGTGAGCATGGCGCATCCGTTTTTTGCGCTTAGCTTGTAGGCTTCGTTTGTCGGCAGGTCATAAGGGTAGTGGCCTGTTCGAAGTTTCAACGGCAGCTTCATCTGCGTTGTCCAGCGTTTGAATGAATGAACCTCGTAGTGACTGTCGGCAGGCGCGACATCCGTTTCTGGTGTGAGACCTGCGTTCAAAGCAACAGCGTCGTTGAATATCAGTACGTATTTATGATGGGTGCGCATGGCCATGGTCCGCAGGATCTTGGTCATGTTTTTGGGGTCGGAGCCTCCTCGTGCACCGGCAAAATATTTGAGCGTTATGGTTTTTTCGCCAAGGTGATAAGTGAGATCGCATCCGGCCATCAAGTCATGATCTTTATCCGACTGTCTTGCAAGGAAATGCGCCTCGACTTTTGTCAGTTCGGTACTGGCATAGTCCAGGTAAAGCGTGGTCACCGCGTCAGCGCGTTCAACTGAATAAAACACCTTGTCATGTGTGGATCGCGGGAGGTAATAGCGTGCATCGTTCTGATGCATGATCCAGCAATCAGGGGTGTAAAGAATGGTCGGCTTTACCGGATGCCCCTGTTTTATGATGACAGCCTTGATGTCGAGATTTTTGTCGGTTGCGATTTTTTCAGGCAGTTCAGGTTTTAGAAAAAAGCCGTCTTTGGTAATGATCGTCAGCTTATTGTTTAGAAGCCGCGCTGCTTGCTCGTCTGGTTGGTAGATGTCGCGAAAGATCACCACGTTTTTGCGGTTGTCGTGGAAGTCGAAAGCTGAGGTGATGACGAGTGAGTTGTTGGTGATGCCCCAGCTTTCAATCAACATCATCGGCCATTTCAATACAACGATGCTTTCTTGCTCACCGTCCTCATTGACGACAGTCTGGCCTGCTTCGTGGGCAATGAGGTATTCGTCGATACCGGCTTCGCCCGCAGCAACAGCCCCCGTATGCCATAAGTGGATCTGATCGTTTCCCGGCCCGGCATTGATCGTGTCCTGTCCACGGGAAATGATGATGTTGCTCGCCTGTGTGCCGGTCACGACGCTGTCGGCACCTCTGACGGTTTCAACGTTTTCGAAACCTTCCAGGAAACTGTGGAATGTATGTTTTTTCCCGTCGTCGACAGCGGGATCGGTCGTGATCGTCTGGAGCGTTTGTGCCAGTAAATCGACGTCGTATCCCGCTCTGTCTTTTCCGCTGTAAATGCCGCCCAACACCAAGGTATCGTTGCCTGCGCCTGCCTTTAATGTCGAAAATCCAGAAATCCGGGTGCCTTGTTTAAGCGAGTCCCCGGCACTCTCGAACACGAACCGGTCGTCTTGTTCGCCACCGGTCAGTTCCTTTCTTCCGGATCGGTAATGGAAGGTATTTGGTTTTTTTTCAACCCCCCTGATCGAGTCACGTCCGTCACCGATCAACCACAGAACCCCCTTGTTCTCGGCGGCTGCTCCCAACACCGCGCCAGGTGTGTCCTTGGTGACACCATTGCGGGCATCGATGGTGTCATCGCCTCCCACAACCTGCGGGATGTTGACGGTTTTCCAGCTGGCTTGTTTGGTCCACCAGTTACGTGTCCATACCTGGGTAGGTTTCATGTGTACTTCGAACGAACCATGGACGATGGCTTCGATCGTTTCCTTCAAGGCGCCGGCCAACAATCTTTTTGCTGTTTCTCTCAATTGGGTCGAGTGTTGCAGTCTGGTTTTTGCCTGGCTGTAACGATCCTGCACGTCTTGGTCGATATCTGCCATGCAGAACGAAAACCAGCCAGTGCGCCAACGCTCGTCGAGGGTAAGTTCGATGTAGTCGTCAATGTCATCGACGACGCGTACCGCGCCATAAACCTGCGAGCCAATCGCCAGAATGGCACCCGCCGCAAGCCCCACAGGACCTGCGAACGAGAAACCTGCCATCGCGGCAGTGCCCAGAATCACAGTCATGGCCGCACTGGTGATGCTCAGACCGGCACTGACGTAGTGATCCATGGCTTCTTTGCCAGTTACATTTTTTGCAGCGCTGAAGGACCTGACGGCGGTAAAGATATCGAATGGCAATGTCAGCGCACCGCCGATCAAACCACCGGAGCGACCCAGTCTCAGAGCGAATCTGGTTTTGGCAAAATCCTTGAAGGCGTGCTGTCCGGCGGTCAGCATTTCAGTCGCGATTTTGCTCACGGCCACGTCAACGGCGATGGAGCCAAGTTCAGAGGCTATGCCAACGCTGTTAATTGCAATTTCGGCACTGTTATTGGCCTTGATGGCGTCGACCACTCCACGCAATCCCATGAATATTCCGAAACCCTGAATGCCTACACTTGAACCCAGGGTCGAATAGCTCATGGCCATTGCCACCCATCGCGGGTTGTTTTTTGGCAGGTAGGCATGGCGCAAGTCGAGTCTTTGTGCGGAACTTAAAAGCTTGACCAGTTTGTTGCGATAGTTGGCCGCAGCCGTATCGGCTTCGAGGCTTTCCCTGATCATGTGAGGAGCGGTTAACGGGCGTCGGCTGGCCATTTCAAAAAGCAATGTCGGCAACAGGTAATTATCGCCACCTTTTGATAATTTTATGTGCTGCTCGATATCGCTTGCGTTGAATTGTAACGAGTTGATGAATGATCGCTTGGGAATTCGGAAGAAAGTGTTTTGGCCGTTCAAGGGGTGGCCGTCAATCGTTGCGCCCAGCGCATCGAGGGACACTCTTGTTATTGATATGTCGCCAAATTGTAACGGGCCAAATACCGAGTCGGTGACTTTCAGCTGCTCGATTTTACTTTTGATCCGCGGATCTGAAACTGAATGGATATCAGCACTTATGTCGATGGTAGAAGCATTACGTTGATTGGCCTCAACCTTCATGTCCGTCATGACGATCGGGTCAGTTTGTATTGAGGCTTCACTTATGAGGGTGGCCATTTGAACTTCCTTGTTCTGGCAGGTTGTCGTTAAAAACAGACAGAGATAGTACGGGGGGCATTCGCGGGATGTATATCAATGGGTTGTTGCGGTGTATTGCACATCAAACCATGCATTGACTGTTGTGGGACGCTGAAGTGCGCGACGCTGATCGGTCGTGGAGGGGGGCCGCCTGACTTGGTCTTTCACGTCAGGCGGGTTGTAACCGAATAGGAAATCAAAAGTGGGTCAGTGGCTGCTGAGCAGCGATGCAGCGCCGGCGCCGCCGAACAACCCGGCACTGATCCGGTTAAACCAGCTCTGCCCTTTGCCACTGCGCAAGTAACGTGCAGCGCCGTGGGCACCGAGACCGTAGGCCAGCTTGCACAGCAGATCCAGCAGGGTCCAGGTGGCGATCATCACCAGCAACTGTGGCAGGAAGGGCTGCTCGGCGCTGAGAAACTGCGGCAGGAAGGCGGCGAAAAACAGGATGTCTTTCGGGTTGCTGGCGCCCAGTACAAACGCGCGCCCAAACAACGCGCGAAAGCGTGGGACGGCTGCCGCTTGCGGCACGACGGCGCCCACCGATGGCTGACGCGATTGCTGCCAGCTCTGCCAGGCCAGATAGAACAAGTACAGACCACCGACGATTTTCAGGGCACTGAACAATTGCTCCGATGCCAGCAACAAGGCACCCAGCCCCAGCGCCGAAGCACTGAGCAAACAGATCGAGGCGAATACGCCGCCGAGAAATGCCGGATACGAGCGGCGCAATCCATAATTCAGGCTGTTGCTGATCATCAACAGCGACAGTGGCCCCGGAATCAGAATCACCACCAGCGCAGCGCCGCTGAACAGCAGCCAGGTTTCCAGACTCATCACTTCCTTCCTTTTTGTTGTATTGAAAAATGCACAAAGCCCCACCCATCAGGGTGAGGCTGTTTTGAAGCTTGAACCGCGTAGCGCTTACAGGAAGATGAACTTGGCGATGAAGATCGCGCAGAGCACCCACAGGCTCACGGAAATCTCCTTGTACTTGCCGGTCCCGGCCTTCAACGCCACATAGGTGATGAAGCCCAGCGCGATGCCGTCGGCGACCGAAAAGGTCAGTGGCATCATGATCGCGGTGACGATGGCCGGGATGGCGTCAGTGGCTTCGTCCCATTCGATGTGGGCCATGCCGCCCATCATCAGCATCGCAACGTAGATCAGTGCACCGGCGGTGGCGTAAGCGGGAATCATGCCGGCCAGCGGTGCGAAAAACATTGCCGCTATAAATAACACACCTACGGTGACTGCGGTAAGACCAGTCCGACCACCAGCGGCCACACCAGCAGCACTTTCCACATAGCTTGTTACTGGAGGGACACCGACCACGGCGCCGAACACGCTGGAGGCACTGTCGGCTTTCATCGCACGGGAGAGGTTTTCGATGCGGCCGTCAGCGTTGACCAGATTGGCGCGCTGGGCGACGCCCATCAGGGTGCCGGCGGTGTCGAACATGTGCACAAAGAGGAAGGCGAGTACCACGCTGATCATGCTGACGTTAAACACGCCGGCAACATTCATCGCCATGAAGGTCGGCGCCAGACTCGGCGGGGTCGACATGATCCCTTCGTAATGCACGATACCGAGGCCCCAACCGGCCAGCGTTACGGTGATGATGCTGATGAGAATTGCACCGAATACCTTGTGATAGCTGAGGATCGCAATCATCAGGAAGCAGATGGCCGCGAGCAGCGGGCCAGGTTCACGCAGGGAGCCGAGTTTGATCAGCGTGGCCGGGCTATCGACGACGATGCCTGCAGTTTTCAAACCGATGAGGCCGAGGAACAAACCAACGCCGGCCCCCATCGCAAAGCGCAGGCTGACCGGAATGCTGTTGAGCAGCCACTCACGAATCCGCGAGAAAGTCAGGATCATGAACAGCACACCGGAGACAAACACCGCACCCAGCGCAGTTTCCCAGTTGTAGCCCATGGTGCCGACCACGGTGTAAGTGAAGAAGGCGTTGAGGCCCATGCCCGGCGCCAGCCCCACCGGCCAGTTGGCGTAGAGGCCCATCAACAGGCAGCCCAAGGCAGCGGCGATACAGGTGGCGACGAAGGCTGCACCGTGATCGATCCCGGCATCGGCCATGATGTTCGGGTTGACGAAGATGATGTAGGCCATGGTGATGAAGGTTGTCAGACCGGCAATCAGCTCGGTCTTCACCGTGGTGCCATGCAAGCTGAGTTTGAACAGACGTTCCAGCAGACCACTGCGTAATGGTGGCGAGAGGTCCAGCGTCGATGCTTCGGATTTGCGGCTTTCCACAGCGAGTACTCCTCAAGAGTTTTATTGTTATTTCCAGGGCCGGACCCATGAGGGGTGGCAGCGGCCCTTTGAGGCATACGCGAATTTGTTGACCATGCGGTCAGGAACTCGCACGCTGTGGATTATGCTTTTGTGTACAAATAAAGCAAATATTGTTTTTGGTTTTGTTTACGAAAGTTCCGTCGATAGGGATATATCGCCCTTGAGGGCCCCATCGCTGGCAAGCCAGATCCCACATTGATCTGTGGCGTACACAAAACCTGTGGGAGCTGGCTTGCCAGCGATGAGGCCCGAGCAATCAATCGATAACTGTCTGGGCATTCCCCAACGCCAAATTCACCGCCAACCAGCCATTCACCGCCGCTTCCCCAGCCTCGGCAAACACCCGCTCCAGTAACTTCACCTGCTCACGCCGCAAAGCCTGCTCAAACTTTGCACCTTCCGCCGTCAACTCCAGCAGGCGCTTACGCTTGTCAGCTTCCGACGCGACGCTGTCGACCAGATGCATTTCCTGCAACTGCCGCAACGGCATGTTCAATGCCTGTTTGCTCACACCGAGCAATCCCAGCAATTCCTTCACGCTCAAATTCGGATATCGGGCGATGAAAAACACAATGCGCTGATGCACCCGCGACAGCCCACGGCGCTCGAGCATTTCATCCGCCTTGGCAGTGAACGCCTGATAGCCGAAGAAGAACGCTTCCATCGCCTGTTGCTGACTTGATGGGTTTTTAAGGTCAAGCATGTTGACGTACTCGCTCAAGCTGTCGTAATTTCAGTCAACCAGTTTGACTTATTTTTCCCATGCCTTGCTACCGGTGACTTCCATGGCTTTTTCCGAACGTGTCTCGCGCCTCAAGAGTTCTCTGATCCGTGAAATCCTCGCCGCCGCCCAGCGCCCGGAAGTCATGTCGTTCGCTGGCGGTTTGCCCGCTGAAGCCATGTTGCCGAAGGTCGAGTGGTCCGACATGCCGCTGTCGCTCGGCCAATACGGCATGAGCGAAGGCGAGCCGGCATTGCGCGAGGCTCTGGCGGCGGAGGCGAGGGCGCTTGGACTGGAATGTCAGGCGAGTCAGGTGCTGGTAGTCAGCGGCTCTCAACAAACCCTCGATCTGGCGGCCAAACTGTACATCGACAAAGGCACGGAAATTCTGCTGGAGGCACCGACTTATCTGGCCGCACTACAGATATTCCAGCTGTTCGGCGCCGATTGCCTGACCGTGCCGCAGGAGTCCGACGGCCCGAATCTGGCGCAGTTGCGCGAGCGTCTGGAACAACATCACCCGGCCTTCATCTACCTGATTCCGACGTTCCAGAACCCGTCCGCCGTGCGCTATAGCGAAGAAAAGCGTGCAGCGGTAGCGGCTTTGCTCGACGAATTCGGCGTCACGCTGATCGAAGATGAGCCTTACCGCGAACTGACGTTCGATGGCGGCAGCGCGAAACCGATTGCCGGGCGTCTGAAGACGGCGAGTTGGATCTACACGGGTACCGTGTCGAAAACCTTGCTGCCCGGTTTGCGCGTCGGCTACCTGATCGCCAGTCCCGATCTGTTCCCGCATCTGCTCAAGCTCAAGCAATCGGCAGATCTGCACACCAACCGCATCGGTCAATGGCAGGCGCTGCAATGGATCGGTACTGAGAAATATCAGCAGCACTTGAGCGAATTGCGCGGCTTCTATCGACAGCGGCGGGATGCCTTTCAAGCGGCGCTGGAAACCCACTTTGCTGATCTGGCCGACTGGAACATGCCGCAGGGTGGGTTGTTTTTCTGGCTGACGTTGAAGCAACCGCTGGACACGCGAACGCTATTGAATGAGGCGCTGGCTAATGACGTGGCGTTTATGCCGGGGGAGCCGTTCTTTCCGGAACCGGAAAATCATCACGGGCATTTGCGTCTGAACTTCAGCCACATCGACCCGGCTAGACTGGACGAAGGGCTCAAGCGATTGGCGGCAGTGGTGCGGCAGGCGCAGCTGGATAAAGCGGCCTGATGAAACAGATAAACCGGCTCATGGGCTGGTTTATTTTTGTCTGGGATTTGCTGTGTCTGTGCGGGCCTCTTCGCGGGCAAGCCAGCTCCCACATCTATGGTTACCCCCTTTTCTGCAATACTGTTTTTTGATGTCGTGTTTGGCTTGCTTTCATCTATCCGGCGTCTGAGTGGGGGTGCAACCCCGCGCCTCG
>NZ_VCNJ01000050.1 GCF_005938625.1 Pseudomonas fluorescens | reverse complement strand
GCTTTGTTGGAACTGCCGCCGCTGCGCTTGAATTCGCGCTCTTCTTCGGCAGTGGTGACGATGTCGTTCACTGCGTCAGTTACGTCATCAATAGGGGCTTGATCGGGTTCTGGTGCGTCTTCGGCCGCAGGCTCAATCACGGCCTGAATGCCGGCGGCGACGACCAGCAGCTGGGCCAGCAGGGCTTTCAAAGCCGTGGCGGTAGCTTCATCCATTGGGGGTTTGCTCTCGGTTGGGGTTTGCGGAGTGGTTTCGGCGGCGGTGTCATCAATGCCGAAACGCTTGAACAGGCGGGTGAACATGCCGACAAGGCGGCCAATCTCGCCCTGCGCTTCGGTTTCGCGCAGAGGGCCGAGTTCTTGGGAGGCGGCGTAGTACGCATCGCGGCTGGTGCGGCTGGAGAAATAGAGTTCTTGCGTGCCGACGCTGGCGGGTTCGTCGGTGACGGCGATACCGGTCATGTAGGCTTTGCCACGGCCCCGGAAATTCGGCTTGATCTCTATGCTGGTGAACAGCTTTTCGCCGGCGTCATTCAGGCGCAGCAGCTTGTCGTTTGGCTTCAGTTGCGCTTCAAGGGCGACTTGGCCAGGTTCCAGATCGTCGCCCTCCTCGACCAGGCGCACAGCGAAAACCGTTCCGTGGGATCCGAACCAGCGTTCGTGTTCACACCAGATAACAGCGGTGTACAAAGTCGGCGTGTAGGTCTCGGCGATGTCGCGCAGTTCCTGGGGAAGGATCTCGCGACCATCGACGGTCGGGCCGCTGGTGGCTACACGTTTCCAGAAAGAAACAAGGGAACGGGGCATTGGCGTTTCTGCGCTAAATCGGTGGTTTGAGCCGCCACGATAGGGAGCCGAAGAACACCAAACAAACGCTTTGCTTTTACTTTCCTCCTATTTTCACGATCTAGGAGGTTTGCGGAATTTAACCCCGCGTTTCCGGGGTTTTCGCCGCATAGACTGCGGCCCATGAACTACCCGACCGAAGTCAAAGAAGCCGCAAAACGCCTCTACCTGCGCCGCTGTTCGGTGAAGGAAATACAGGCGCATTTGAAGCTGCCCAACATCCGCATCGTCTATTACTGGATCCGCCAAGGCGGCTGGGACGAGATGCTCACGGATGAAGAACCGTTGAGCGCGGTCAACCGGCGAATCACTCTGATCCTGGAAAAGATCGATCCGCTGACGAAAGCCGAACTGGACGAACTGGAGCGGCTGACGAGCCTGCTTGAGCGGTTGAAAAAACTGGCGGCCAAACCAGCGCCGGCGGCGCCTTCAGACCGTCCGGAGGAGCCTCGCGAACGCCAGCCAGGTCAACGTCGTGAGCGTGGCGAGGGCGGCGGCAAGAAGCGGGAAAAGAAGGTAAAAAACGACATCAGCGGCCTGACCGAAGTGGACTTCCTGGATAAGTTCATCTCGAAAATGTACGGCTACCAGAAAGAGCTGTTCGAGGCGAAACAGAACCCGCTGACCCGCCGTGTACGGAACATCCTCAAAAGCCGTCAGGTCGGTCTGACCTACTACTTCGCCGGCGAAGCGTTCATGGACGCCGTGTTGAGCGGTGACAACCAGGTGTTCCTGTCAGCCAGCCGATCGCAGTCCGAGATCTTCCGTAGTTACATCATCCAGTTCGCCCAGCAGTGGTTCGGCATCGAGCTTACGGGTAATCCGATCACACTGAGTAACGGCGCCGAACTGCGCTTTCTCAGCACCAACAGCAGCACCGCCCAGGGCTACCACGGCCACGTCTATGTGGACGAATATTTCTGGATCCGCGACTTCGAAAAACTCAGCACCGTGGCCAGCGCCATGGGCACCCACAAGAAGTGGCGCAAAACCTATTTCTCGACGCCCAGCGCCGTGTCGCACCAGGCGTACCCATTCTGGTCGGGCGAGGAATTTCGCAACAGCAAACGCGGCAAGAAAGCCGGTGGTGTGTGGCCGAGCGAAGCGGCTTACACCCAGGGCGCGCTGTGTCCGGACGGCCAGTGGCGCAAGACGATCACCCTGGACGATGCGATCGCCGGCGGCTGCGATCTGTTCGATCTGGAGCAGTTGCAGCTGGAGTACGACGAAGACAAATTTCAGCAGCTGTTCTACTGCAAGTTCATCGACAGCACCCAAAGCGCATTCAGTCTCAAGGATCTGGAACGCTGCTACTCGGATCTCTCGTTGTGGGAAGACTACAACCCGGATCTGGATCGGCCATTCGGCAACAGTCCGGTCTGGCTGGGCTACGACCCAAGCCGCACCCGCGACGACGCCACCTGTGTGGTCATCGCGCCGCCACTCGAACCCGGGGCGAAGTTCCGCATTCTGGAGAAACACAGCTGGCGTGGCCACTCGTTCACCTACCAGGCTGCACAGGTCAAGAAGCTGACCGAGCGCTTTAACGTCCAGCACATCGGCATCGATGTCACCGGCGTGGGTTACGGCGTGTTCGATCTGGTGCGCGACTTCTACGCAAAAGCGACGCCGATTCATTACAGCCTTGAGGCGAAAAACGCACTGGTGCTCAAAGCCCAGGACACGATCCAAGGCAGCCGCATCGAGTGGGATGCCGGATGGACCGACATCGCCCAGGCGTTCCTGACTATCAAGCGCGGCACCACCAACAGTGGCCAGATCACCTACAGCGCCTCGCGTACCGACGCCACCGGCCACGCCGACATTGCTTGGGCGGTGATGCACGCCCTGGCCAACGAACCTTTGAACACCAACAAGCGGCGTCGCAGCCGCTACGTCACGAGTAACCAGAGCAGCCATGGCCAATCGCAAGCGCAGAAAGCAACACGTAGCCCAACCAACGCAGCAACCGATGCGCTCGTTTACGTTCGGGGAGCCGGAACAGGTGCTGTCCGGCAATATCGGCGAGTACGTGGGCGTGTTCCCCAGCGACGACGGCAAGATCTACAAACCTCCGGTGTCACGGGCTGGTCTGGCGAAGCTGCTGCGCGCCAATGCGCACCACGGCGCCATTCCAAAATTCAAACGCAACCTGCTGTTGCGTGAATTCATCCCCTCGGCCGGCTGCAGCACCGAGACGATGGGGCGCGCCGGGCTGGACTACATGGTGTTTGGCGAAGCGTATTTCTACAACGACACCAATGCATTCGGCGAAGTGCTGGAGCTGCAGCACCTTCCGGCGATCAACATGCGGGTAAAGGTCGACGGCGGTTTCGTGATGCTGCTGCCCGACAACAAGGAAATGGAGTTCGAACAACACGAGATCTCCCACGTCCTGGACTACGACGTGGAACAGAACATTTACGGGATCCCGGACTACTTGGGCGGTCTGCAGGCGCTGCTGCTCAATGAGGCGGCCACCCTCTTCCGCCGTCGGTACTACAGCAACGGTGCGCACGCCGGTTACATCTTCTACACCAACGATCCTGACCTGACCGAAGAGGACGAGGACGAGCTGCGCGCACAGATCAGTGCCAGCAAGGGCGTGGGCAACTTCCGCTCGATGTTCGTCAACATCCCCAACGGCAAGGAGAACGCGATCCAGATCATCCCCGTGGGCGACTTCCAGGCCAAAGACGAGCTGGAAAAGGTGAAGAACATCACCCGCAACGACGTCATCGCCGCCTGGCGCATGAACCCTGCACTGGCCGGCATCATCCCGGAAAACACCGGCGGTTTTGGGGACATCGAAAAGATCGATCGGGTGTACACGAGTAACGAAATACGGCCGATCTGTCAGCTGTTCAACCAACTGAATGACAGGCTTCGCGAAGACAGGCGCTTTAGCTGGAAACTTGCACAATATGCAGTTGATACCACTACATGAGTCGGATACCAGAGACAATACCACTACAGATTGTGGCAAAATGGCGGCAATCAGCTGCCCCTGGGGAGGGACACAATGAGAGTTGTATGCAATTGCGGACACAAGGGCCGGATTGCCTCGCGGGAAGAGATAACCAGAGCCTTTGTAAAACTTTACTGCCAGTGCCTGGACGCAAAGTGCGGGCACACATGGGTGGCCAATCTGACGTTCTCGCACACGCTCAGCCCGTCATCGCAGACATTCGAACGGATGCTGATCGATCGCTTGCGCGAGATGCCAAGGGCGAAGCAGCGGGAGCTTTTCGAACAGTTGGGATCGCAAGCGGTGGCGTAGCGGCAAACCGCCAACGCGGAAGCGTCGGCGATCTGGATCACTCAACCGATGAGGTTCAGCCCCCTACCGGCTCCTTTGGATTGACGGCCAGTATCTCGGCAACTCGGCGGAGGTGCTGCTGTTCGACCTGACTCAATCGGCGATATAGATCGATCAAACGGCGTTCGAAGCGGGTGAGTCCGTATGTATCGAACGTATTTTCGAACGCCGCATGATCATTCTTCTTGCAATCCAACATGCTTCCTACTCCATAAGTGCATAGCTGAGATGGCTTTATGGAGCGTGGCATACGGCCGTGGAATGAGGATTTCCCTCAATGGAGGTATGACTTTGTTTCGAGTTAAGACCGGTGCCGGGCAGCGTCGTCGGCCATGGCTTCGAGGAAGCGACGAATCGCTTTTTGATCGTCATCAGAGATCGATCTGAACTGCATGATCAATTGTTCCTCCGAAGGGCTAAAAAGTTGGCCCAAGGGAGTGGAGCGCCGGCCCGTAAGCACATATGCCGCGTCTATGCCCTGTCCCTCAAGGGCAGTCACATATCGAAGATCTAGGGAGCTAGCACCCAGTTCATAGTTCTTTTGCGTTCCCCTACTAACCCCAAGTAGGACGCCAAAATCTGTTTGATTTAACCCCAAGCGCTCGCGCTCTTCCCTGAGGCGTTCACCGACCCGATCCGCTATGAGCATTTTTTTAGTCACCACTATTGACTTGATCATTTTTTTGACCAAGAATCACCACAGACAAACGCAAACAAACACAAACGAACAGAGGGAACACTATGCCCGCCACCGTTACACATGAGCAAGCCCGGGCGGCTCTCGATCGAAAAGGCGTCAGCATTGCGGAGTTCAGTCGCAAGCATGGACTGAACAAAAACTTAGTCAGCGACCTATTGAACGGTCGTATCAAAGGTCGCCGTGGGGAGGCACATCGCGCCGCCGTGCTGTTGGGAATTAAAGACGGCGTCATCGAACAGTAGTACCAGCGTTCAACAGGGAAAAGTAGAAGATGAAAAGCCTAATCCTAAACACCCGCAAAGAAGTCATGAGCGAGATCATCCGCAGTTACACAGGCGGACGCGAAGCCGCTGCTGCGCGCTTGGGTATGAAGCTCAAAAAATTCGACAACCATGCCTACGAAAATGCTGGCTGCAGTCCCCTCAACGACTCACAAGTTTTCACCCTGGAGCAGGACTGTGGAACTCAGCACTTCCCCACTTACGTCGCCTCGATGTATGGGGGACTGTTCGTACCGGTGGCCGATCCTGAAACGCTCGACAATGTCGAACTTTACACACGCTCGGTGCAGGTTTCTGCAAAGCGAGGGTGTGTTGATCAAGCGATTGCAGCCGCTCTTGAAGACGGTTCGATCAGTGATGAAGAAGCCGAATTCATCATGGACGCGCATAACCTCCACGTAGCAGCAAGGCACGCAGAAGTGCTGGCTGCTATCGCTCTCTACCGCGCAGGAAAAGCTCAATGAACAGTTTGTCTGCGGTACCGGAATACCAGGATGTCCTGCAGAGCGCCGCGCTGTCGTTTCTTGAGCGTCACCACTGCGAACACCTGAGCGACGATCAGCAACTGTTCAGCCGGGCTGTTCAACACCTGGTTGCAGACTACGACGTGCAAACGCAGGTCGCTGAAAAAATCGTTCACCTGGCAGGCACCACCATGGTCGCCGTTAGCGATCAGCAACGCCTGAACATCCAAAGCAGCACATCGACGCATACCGTGATCGTTGATCCCGTCACCGGCCGACAATGGGCCGTACCGGTCAGCCTCATCTATGAGCGAATCATCAACGCGCCAGACCTTGGCCGCTTTCGCTTAGCCAACTCGTAACACCAACCCTCACACAAACGCCTGCCCCGCACTCCGTGGGTTTGGGTGAGCTGCGCCCGAAATCGAGGTTTCAAGATGGGAAACGCCGTAATTCTGACCACCCAGCTGCCACCTGCAGAGGCCGAAGCACTTCTGGCTGCGATGCGTGAGCAGTACCGCTTGAGCCTCAACGACTACTGGTACGCGGATGAATACCGGTATGTCCCGCAAAAAAGACGGCACAGCTCAATCCTCGAAAGAACTCCGGTGATGGCGGCCCAGAAGCGCCTGATGGCCGCCCTATCCCTCAGCCTCAAAGCAGTG
>NZ_VCNJ01000049.1 GCF_005938625.1 Pseudomonas fluorescens | reverse complement strand
CGACATGAAATACCGAGCCGCACTCAAATACACAACCAGATCAAAAGCCAAACACCCCGCCCCTCACCACTCAACAGGATGAGCGTTAGCTCGGCTGCAGTTCTTGATCTTGCCGTGCCGGCCCCTTTGGCAGGCTGAGTGGAGGGGTTGATCCGGGGGTGGGAGCGCAGCGACCGTTCGACGAAGTCGAACACATCGAGAGGAGGTGCAGCGAAGCAAACCGTAGACGATGCCCCCGGATCAATCCCGTAGCGAAGGAACCCCGAGCCCCAGCGAGCGGGCCGAACGCCGGGGCCCAGCCTTTTGCTTACTTTTCGGCGTCTGGAAAAGTGAGTCGCTGTAAGAGCGAAACCGCCAGCCGCAACGCCCAAAAAAAACGGATATACACCCAAAACCCAAGAGCATGGTCGGCCCAAAGGCCGCCAAGCCCAACGCAATCTCAACCCAGAATCACAAGAAAAAGACAACCCCCCGACAAATTTTCTACATTTTTTCTTTCATGATTTGTCGTGCTGAAACGTCTTGTTTAGAGAGAGCAAAAAAACTTTTCCCGATCAGGCTCTGAAAAGGAGTAATCGCATGTACAACTCGCAACTACCAACGGACGGTAGCCAGGCACCCAAAGGAGTTTCCATGAGCCCCCACGCGAGCGATTTCGGGCAACGCGTCGAGCGTCACGGTAACGAACGCATCCGCTTGCTGCTGAAAAGTTTCGGGCTGCGCACCAGCCTGATTCGTCTGAAAGTCATTGATGCCCTGCTGGTCGCCGCACAAAGCGAGCGGCGTCTGGGTGTGCGCGGCGTCCACAGCCAATTGCTGGATCTGGATATTCCGCTGTCCTTCCTCAGTGTCCGCGAAGTGCTCAAGCGCCTGTGCGCCGAAGGTGTGATCACCTTCAATGAAGACAAGAGCTACAGCCTGCATCCACAGGCTGCGGCCGTCCTCAACCACGATTGAAGCGTGTGGCAATCGCCGTCAGGGCTTGACCTTGCGGCGCATCACGCCGTTGATCACCACCACGATCACCGCCACACCGATGGCGACGAACTGGAACGTCTTCTCCGAGATCATCCCGGCGTTTTGCAGCCAGGACAGGCCGAGCATGATCGCCAGGACCGACACGGCGATCAGAATCGAATAAATCAAGCGTTGCTTGTGGGTCATTGCGGTTTCCTGAAACTTTTAAATGTATCCGGTTTGTATCCGCTTGCATGCCATGCACATACCGTTCTACGGGGATGCGCCGCTGCAATCGGGGTCTCATGTTACAGCCGATGAAGAGTTTTGGCTTCATGACGGCGTAACCATGAGGAATTTTCAAAATGCTGCGTCGAATCACCTGGCTGATTCCCGTTCTTGCCCTGCTGACCCTGAGTGGCTGCATCATCTTCCCCCACGGCGGCTGGCATGACGATCACCACCGTTACTACCAAGGTGGCCCTGGCTATTACCAACATCGCTAGAACAGGATTGTTCGCCCTGCCCGCTTGCCAATGAACCGATGGCGGCAGGAAATCAACAAGCCCGATCAACTTCAAACAAAGCCCGCCCTGTTGCGGGCTTTTCTGTTTTTGCCGCCCGACTCTCCTGCGCAGTTGTAACTTGCCCTGTACGTAAACCGGATTCGCTAAATAAGTTGCAAGCATTTGAAATCTAATGTCGCAGCAAAACAATAGGTCACGCATGCCTCTGCCACTAGTCTCTGGCAACTTTCCTCCACTCACTAACAGGGACGTTTATGCAGAGAACTCTTATACGGATCGGGCCGCGACAAGTGCTCGGCTTCTGTTTAGCGTTAAGCGCTTTTGAACTTCTGACGTATATGGCCAGCGACTTGATCATGCCGGCCATGCTGAGCGTGACAACAGAACTTCACGCCGATGTGCGTCATGTGCCCAACGCCTTCAATCTTTATCTGATCGGCGGTGTCTGCCTGCAATGGCTGATTGGGCCGCTGTCCGATCAATGGGGGCGGCGGCGGGTATTGTTGATCGGCTGCGCATTGTTTGCGGCGGCCTGCGCGGGGGCATTCTTCACCCAAAGCATTGAAGCCTTCAATTTTCTGCGACTGCTGCAAGGCATGGGTCTGGGTTTTGTGGTTGCGGTCAGTTATCCGGCCCTTCAGGAAGTGTTCTGCGAGGCTGATGCGGTACGCTTGATGGCGCTGCTCGGCAATATCGCCCTGCTCTCACCGCTGGTGGGGCCGTTACTGGGCATTCTGTTGTTGCAATGGCTGTCCTGGCGCGAACTGTTTCTGGGATTGGCTTTTGCCGCATCAATGGTCTGGCTGGGGCTTTTCGTCTGCATGCCGGAAACGGTCGGGGTCACTCGCCGCGATGGGCAAGTGCAGGCCGCCGTACGTTGTTCCTGGCGCCAGACCGGTCAACGCTACCGAGCCCTCTTGGGTAATCGGGCCTTCCTCGCTGCCAGTCTCGCACTGGGGTTCATGAGCCTGCCGCTGATCGCCTGGATCGGCCTGGCACCGCTGCTGCTGATCCAGCTGCTCGGGCTAACGCCACTGGAATATGCCTTGTGGCAGATTCCGGTTTTTTCCGCCGTTATCACCGGCAATCTGATTCTCGACCGCTTGCTGGTTACGCACTCTTTATCCCGGCTGATCCGCTTGGCGCTCTGGCCTTTTTGCCTGGGGCTTGTGGCATTGATTGCCTGCGCGCTGTGCGGTGCTGGACTCGGCGCAGTGGTTGCCAGCCTGGCGTTGTACGCGGTCGGGCTGGGAATGAGCAACGCTGCGCTGTATCGGCTGGCGCTGTTTGCCAGCGCCGACAGCAAGGGCTTGGTCTCGGCCCTGGCCGGCATGATTTCGATTGCGGTGATGGGGCTCGGCGGCTCATTGATTGCCGCCATCGGCGGTGGCGCCCGCCTCGAGCTTTTCGCAATCTGCGCGGCCTTCAGCGGCCTGATGTGCCTGCCTCTGGTGCAGGGATTGTTGCAATCCACACCGCCCGACTCCGCTGCCACTCAATAAAGGAATATTGAATGAACCACTTCCCCGCCAGCGATGCGCTTTGCGCGTTGCCACACCCCTATTGCCCGGATTCTGTGCCTGCGGGCCTGTTCGACCAGGCCATGACCGAAATCAGTCGGTTTCATTGCCAGCACACCCCCGGCTACGAACATTGGCTGAACGCTAACGGCCTCGATGTGAAGGATCTGGACAGCCTCGATGACTGGTCCCGACTGCCGCCGATTCTGGCCAATTTTTTCAAACAGCAATTGTTGCTCAGCCCGACCGGAGAGAATGCCCTGGAACTGACATCCTCCGGCACCAGTGGCCAAAAAAGCCGCATGCGCTATGACCAACGCAGCCTGTCGGCCGCGCAGTTCATGGTCGAGCAGATCTTTAGCCATTACGGCTGGAACACACCGGATACGCCGTGCAACTACCTGCTGCTGAGCTACGAACCGCAAGGTGCGATCACACTGGGAACGTCCTATACCGACCAGTTCCTTTGCCGCTTTGCGCCCGTCAACCGAGTTGTCTACGCCTTGCGCTGCAACGGCGATGGTCACCAGTTCGATGTGTTCGGGGTCATCGCGGCCCTGCAATCGTTCGCCGAGGAAGGCCTGCCCGTGCGCATTTTCGGTTTCCCGGCGTTTCTTTGGCAGACCTTGCAGCATATGCAGGCCACAGGTGTGCCTGAGCTGAAACTGCCGGCCGATTCGCTAGTGTTCTTCGGCGGCGGCTGGAAAACACAGGCCCGCGAGGAAATTCCAAAACAACAACTTTATGGGCGCATCGCCCGACAACTGGGTATCGCAACGTCACGATGCCGCGACGGTTACGGCGCGGTCGAGCACGCGGTGCCTTACATCGAATGTGCCCACCATCATTTTCATGTGCCCGTTTACACCAAGGCTTACGTACGCAATCCGCAGAACTTCTCCGTTCAACCCTACGGCCAGCAAGGCTTGCTGGGGTTCGTCTCGCCCTATATTTCGTCCAGCCCGGCGCACGCCGTGGTGATGAGCGATCTGGCGACATTGCACCCCGCTTCGAGCTGTGACTGCGGCCTCGCCAGTGACTGGTTCGAACTGCATGGCCGCGCAAGCACTACGGTCGGCAGAAGCTGCGCGATGGCCGCGTCCGAATTACTGGGGAGGCACTGACATGTACCTTATCAACGGAGAACTGCACGCGGACGTCGACCTCGACAACGCACTGGCGCTGCTGCATCAGACCTTGCCACAACAGCTGAGTACGCCGCTGGACAGCGCCACCGTACTGACTGCCGCCGCACAGTTTGCCCAGCAATTGCACAGCGCCGAACTGCCGCTGGATGAAGAACAACGCCAGGCCCTGATCGGCTTCTGTCAGCCTCATGCTCTGCAACAAAAGCTTGAACGCGAACTCGGCGATCAGGCGCAATCGCTGCGACGTGTCGATTACCAGCAATCGCGCTTTGAGCGCTGGAGTCCGCTGGGACTGGTGGTCCACATCACACCGGCCAACGCACCGCTACTGGCGTGTTGCGCGATCATTGAAAGCCTGTTGGCCGGCAACATCAATTGGTTACGTCCCAGCCGCAGCGACCAGGGCCTGACGGCGCGCTTGCTGCACGCGCTGGTGCAATGCGACCCAACCGGCCAACTGCGCTATTACGTGGCTGTGCTGCCAGTGGCGACGGAACAAATCGGTCGTTTGTGCAACATGGCCAACGGCGTTTCGGCGTGGGGTGGCGAAGCGGCACTGCAAGCGATCCGCCAACAGCTACCGCCCGGTTGTCGCTGGATCGACTGGGGGCACCGCATCAGTTTCGCCTACCTGACGCCGGATGCCGCCTCGCCGCAGGCACTGGACGCGTTGGTCGATGAGGTCTGCCGACTGGACCAGCAAGCCTGCTCAAGCCCGCAATGGTTGTTGGTCGACAGCGACGAACCCGCCGTTCTGCAAGCAATCGGCAGCGAATTGGCCAAGGCGTTCGAGCGCCGCGCCGGGCAATGGCCAGCGCTGATCCCGACGGCTCAGGAGGCCAGCGAGATCACCACCTGCACCCTGATGACGCGTCTGGGCGAGAGTTTTTCCGGGGTGACGGCGCAGGTCTGGAGCGCACCGGGATGGCGGGTGATCTGGAGCCACGATCAGTTACTCGCACCCTCGCCGCTGTTTCGCACGGTGTTGCTCAAGCCCCTGCCACGGGCGCGACTGACACAAACCCTGCTGCCCTGGCGCAACGTTTTACAGAGTTGTGCGCTGGCGTGCGGCGAAACGCACATCGGACAACTGTCGCGTACGCTGATTGCAGCAGGTGTCAGCCGAATTGCGCCAATCAACTCCATTCACGACAGCTACGATGGCGAACCCCACGATGGCGTCTATGCCCTGCAGCGCCTGAGCCGGCGGGTGTCGGTCAGCGTTGCGCCGACGCAGTTGCCCATCCACATGACCCTCGACCGGCCAACTGGCGCGCCGACGCTGACAGGCTTGCCAATCACCGACAAAAAAACGTTTATCGCACGACCGACAACAGCGGCAGCGCAACTGTTTTTCCGCTCTGGCGGCAGCAGCGGCACACCGGCGCTGGCGGGTTATAGCTACCGCGATTTTCAACGACAAATGCGCGCAGCGGCCGACGGATTGTTTGCGGCAGGTCTCGATCCGAGCCGAGACAAGGTGATGAACCTGTTTTTCAGTGGCGGTTTGTACGGCGGCTTCTTCAGTTTTGCCAAAGTGCTGGAAATATTGGGCGCCCACCACCTGCCAATGGGAGCTCCGGCCGACGATGACTACAGCGATATTGCGCAAGTCATCATCGAACAGCGCGTGACGGTACTGATCGGCATGCCCAGCACCCTGCATCGTTTATTCCTCAACGAACATCAGCGTCTGAGCCGTTATGGCGCCATCGAAAAAGTCTTTCTCGGCGGTGAACACATCAGTGATCAGTGCCGCGAACTGTTGCAGCGCTGTGGCGTTGCCAGCATCCGCTCGGCGGTGTATGGCAGTGTCGATGCCGGACCCTTCGGGCACGCCTGCGCCGCGACCGGCGATGGCGTGTTTCATCTGATGGACGCGATCCAGCATCTGGAAATCGTTGCACTGGAAGAGGACGTGCCAGTCGCTGGCGATGAAATTGGCCGCTTACTGTTCACCGCCAAAGCCCGCGAGGGCCAGCAGGTTCAGCGTTATGACGTCGGCGACACCGGACGCTGGTTGCTCGGCGATTGCTCGTGCGGGCTGAGTTCCCCGCGTTTCGAACTGCTGCAGCGGCACGGCAAGCTCCTGCGTATCGGCAGCGATTTCATCTGCCTGAACCAGCTCGCCATGCATCTGCAAGCACCGTTTCAGCTGCACCTCGATCACGCCCCTGACGGCCTCGAACGCCTGCTGATTCGCAGCCCCGGTGCCGCCGCAGACATCCTCCGCCGACTGGAAGGCTACGCGACGCTGGCGACCCTCGTGCGAACCGGGCTTCTCACCGTGCAAGCGCAAACCTGCGAGCCGCAACAGTTCGACAGAAACAGACACAGCGGAAAGATACCGCCCGTGGTCGACGCTCGCCGTTAAAGAGCCAGCATCGTCCCGTACCTGAACAACTAAAGAGAACACCATGAACATCACACTTGAAATGAACAAGTTGCTCGCCTTCGCCCGACAGCACTCAACTTATTACGCCAGTCATTTGCAAAACGTTGCGCCACAGGTAACAACACTGGATGAACTTCCGCTGATCGACCCACAACAATACTGGGCAAATAGCGAGAACCTGGAACATTGGCCCGTTCTGACCTCAATGGTTGAACGTGCACTGGTGTTCAAGACCGGTGGAACAACCAGCGCCGGTAGACTTTCGGTGTTTACCCGCGAGGAGTGGCAGACACTTGTACGCGACTTCGGTCGCCATCTGGCGAGCCAACTGAATCCGCGAGACCGGGTTGCAAATCTGTTTTTTGTCGGCGATCTGTATGCCAGTTTCATCTTTATCCACGATGCACTGGCGCACGAAACAGCGGGCGTCACCGAATACCCTTTTACCGGCGACGTCGACCCTGGTGTGCTGGCTGACGCCATCCGCCAGCACCGGATCAACGTATTGGCCGGCGTGCCTGCACAATTGCTGACATTCGCCAGCGTGCTGGAGCGCCAGGCGCAAAGTCTGGCCGAAGTCGAGACCGTGCTCTACGGCGGCGAAAGCCTGTTCGCCGGGCAACTGCAGATATTGCGCCGGGTGTTCCCCAATGCGCGGTTCGCCTCCATCGGCTACGCCAGTGTCGACGCAGGCTTCATCGGCGCGACAAGCCGCGATTGCGCCGTGGGCGAACACCGCATGCTCGCCAGTCACAGCGTGCTGGAGATTATTGATGAGCACACCGGTGAAGTGATTGAAGAATGCGATCGTAGCGGGCGGTTGGTGGTGACCAACCTCACCCGCCGGCTTATGCCGTTGATCCGTTACCCGGTGGGCGACCTCGCCTGCTGGCGAGAACCGGCCACGACGGCCATGCGCAAGTTTGCCTTGTTGGGTCGTAGCGGGAGCAGTCAGCGCGTACGGGTGAGCAGCCTGACCCTGCTGATGGAGGACATCGACAGAATCGTCCAGCGCACTACCTGCAACGACTGGCAACTGGTCATCAGCCAATCGGCGAACATCGACATCTTGCTTCTGAAGTGGGTGCCCGATGCGCTGAAACCCTTGACTGCTTGCGCCAACACAATATTGCACGGGGAATTGATCAAGCAATACCCGTTGATGACGCAACTCTGCGCGGATCGGTTAATCGAGTTGCAGATTACCCATTGCACAGCCGAAGAGCTCGCTCGCCATCCGCGCTCCGGCAAACGCCAACGCGTCGTCGACCTGCGCAGTTACGCAACCCCACGCCCGGAGCAATGCCCATGGACAACGTGACGCTGCGCAGTTATCGCCGCTCCGACGCCGGAGCCGTCAGCCGTTTGTTCCGGGAAATCTATGGCGACCATTACGTGCAGCCACACGTGTATTTGCCTTTGATGATCAATCAGAACCATGGCGATGGACGCTGGCATTCCCTGGTGGCGGAATCCGGCAAGAAAATCCTCGGTCACGCCACGTTGTGCCGAAACAGCGGATCGCACACAGCGGAACTGGCATTGAGCGTGGTCCATCCATCGACTCGCGGGCAGAACATCGCCACCCAGTTGGGCATTCGGTTGTTGATCCATGCGCAAGCGTTGGGTTGCCAGGGTGTGACCATCAAACAGGTGACGCAGCACGCCTATACCCAACGCATGGCTGACCGGCTCGGCTTTTACAGCAGTGGGTTGTTGCTCGACTATGTGCCCTCGCCGTTTGGCGAAGCACTGCCGGAGTCCATCGTCATCGGCTACACCCCTGTCGATGGTTACCGCCGCCCGCTCCCGCCGTTGCCGTGGCCGCAAAGCTGTCGCGAACTCATGGAACACTTGTGCGAGGTGTACGGGGTGCAGGAAAAAGAACCACCTTGGGTGGGGCCGCCGATGCAGGTCGAGCACTCTTTCGGGCGTTATGACTTGATGCTGAAAAAACTCGATAGCCCTTTACTTAAACAGCTACGACAACTGCCCGGACACTGGATGATCTCGATCAGACTCAGGCTGGCAACGGGTTTCGCCAGCGCCGTGGAAAGCCTCTCGGCGATGGGCTTCGTCTTCACCGGGATTGCCCCGAATGAACGTTGCGCGGGATGGCTGGCGTTGTTTCATCGTGGATATCAGCCGCGTACGCTGGAGTTGCATTGCCCGCACATCCAGCGATTGCATGATCAGGCGCAACAACACATCGCCCCGCGCGCCAGCGAGGCGTCGCCGCTGTCTTGAACCAGAAGTCTTTACCTCGACCAGCCCGTTCAAGCGTTGAACGGGCTACACCGGTTGGGCTCAAGCCTTGGCTTTGACGCCCTCGTCGACCGGTTTCGCGGCATTGCCTTCACCGTAGGTCTTGAGGTTCTGCAGAACATAGATCGCTTTCTTGAACTCGGGAATCAGGTTCTTGCCGTAGGCGTTGCCATTGAGCCCGTTGGTCTGGATGGCATCGAGTTGGGTGGCGAAATATTCCAGCGCATTGAATTTCGCATCGACATCGGTCGTCACGCCGAAACGGTCGAACTTGTCACCGGCGTTCATCAACGTAAACGAAGTGATCTCGGAGATCAGCCCGCGGCCACGCAGAAACGCGCTCAGGTTACCCAGTTGTTTAACCGACACATTCGCAGGATCAAAACCCTTGATCTGCTTGCGCAAACCTTGCTTGTCCATTTCAGCAGTATTCAGTGCGTTGGGATCGTTGCCGACCATGGTCAGCATCTGCTGCACCTTGACACTCTGGGCCACCTGTTTTTTTGCGCCGGTGTTACGAACCAGAACCCCTGCCTTGCTCTCCCAACCACCGACAATACCGATCGTCATGAGAAGACTCCCTGTGAAATGACCATGAAAATATCCGTGCCAGGCACCATTAATGGGCGCGAGTATCGACGGGCGAACTGATGGCACCAACCTCTTTCTGCACTTTTTTACAATTCTTGTACATTCTCGATACAAAAGCCAAACGCCCCCGCAAATCCTGCCCCAGAGCTGTCATGCCAATGAAATGAAAATCGTGGTGACGCGCACTTGGAAGCGCTGAGCTGCGTTTATGTATCGATCCTGATACTGACCAGTCATCGGCACCTGCACTTTTTAGGACGTGAGTACCTAAAGCTTCCCGCCACAACGACGATACGCTGTGGATACCCGCACTGTTTTACCCCGCCCCCTAATAAGAAACGCTGCTCAAGGACCGGTCTCCATGCCCGCATTCCGCACTATTCAGGCTCGCTACACGCTGTTTCTGGTTCTGTTCATCCTGCTGTTGTCGGTGTTGACCGTGGTCGGCATCAGCCAACTGGTCGCCCCGAAACTGCGCCATACCGAAGAACAGGTAGTCCTCAACCGCATCGCCGAAGTGGCCGAGCAGATTCAGGGCGAGTTGAACAAAGTGCAGGCGCAACAGCGCAGCATCACCCAGACCATCCCGCTGCTCGACAGCGCCGCCATCGACACGGTGCTGCCAGGCCTGGTCGATCAGTACGGTGAGTTGAAGGTATTCGGTGGCGGGATCTGGCCGCTGCCGGGGCAGCGTGAGGCCGGGCGCAACAAATTCAGTACGTTCTGGCACCGCGACGCGTCGGGCAAACTGGCCGTGAACACCTTCTGGAACAGTGACGCGGCCCCCAACTATTACGACCAGAGCTGGTACAAGGGCGGCATGGCCACACCGCGCGGCCAATGCGCGTGGGCGGCAGCGTATAAAGATGACGCCAGCGCCGAACCGCGTACCAACTGCGCCATGGCCATCCAGAAAAACGGCAGCGCCTGGGGCGTTTCGACCATCGACGTGACCCTCGGCTTCTTCAACGATCTGGTGGCGCGCAAGGAAAAAGACCTCAACGCCGAGATGCTGATCATTGAGGCCGACGGCAAGATCATCAGTAACAGCTCGCGCATCAGTGGCCCGATCGTGCTGAAGAACATCAGCGAACTGGCCGGCACGTCGACTTTCGCCAGCCAGGTCAAAGCCGCGTTGCAGAACCGCGATCAGGCGCAACGCATCGAGTTCGACAACAACGGTGAAGCCAGCACCTTCTTCATGCGCCCGATAGAAGGCACGCCGTGGTTCCTCGCCAGCGCCCTGCCAACGAAAATGCTCACCGCCCAGCGTGATGACGTCCTCAGCACCTTGAGTCTGTTGCAGATTCCGCTGGTGATCCTGCTGGTGCTGTTGCAGGTCTATGCGATTCGCCAGTTGGTGCAGCGCATGAAAGCCTTGAAAGCCAACATCGATTTGCTGTCCAGCGGCGATGCCGACCTGACCCGCCGCATCACCATTCGCGCCGAAGATGAACTCGGCGCCATCGGTCATTCAATCAACACCTTTATTGCCTACTTGCAAAACATGATCGGCGAAGTCACTCAGGCCACCGGCGCCATGGCATCGAGCCTCGACAACCTGCAGCGCACTTCGGCGCACACCAGCCAGATCCTGCTGCGCCACGCCTCGGAAACCGATCAGACCGTCACCGCCATCACCGAGATGAGTTCGACGGCAGAAAGCGTGGCGCAGAATGCCGCTGAAACCGCCGCTTTCACCCAGCGCGCCAACGAAAACGCCGACCGTTCGCGTGTGGTGGTGGGCGAAGCCACCAACAGTGTCGTGGCGCTGATCGATGAAGTGGCCAGCGCGACGCACAAAGTCGAAAACATGCAACAGGATGCCCAGCGCATCACCGAGATTCTCGGGGTGATCGGTGCGATTGCCGGGCAGACCAACCTGCTGGCGCTCAACGCCGCCATTGAAGCAGCGCGCGCTGGTGAACAGGGGCGCGGTTTTGCCGTAGTCGCCGATGAAGTCCGCGCCCTCGCCGCACGCACCCAGGCCAGCACTTCGGAAATCAACGAGATGTTGACGCGTCTGACGCAAGGCGTGAGCTCGTCGGTCAGCGCCATGGAGAACACTCAGGCCAGTTGCCAATCGGCTGCCGACGCGACTGCACGGGTCAACTCCGGTCTGGACGAAATGGCCGGCTCGGTCAGCCACATCAACAGCCTCAGCACCCAGATCGCCACCGCCGCCGAACAGCAAAGCGCCGTGACCGAAGAGATCAACCGCAGCATGGTGCAGATCCGCCACATGGTGGATGAGCTGGTGCAAAGTGGCAAAGCCAGCGAACTGAATACCCATCAGTTGCTTGAAGCCAATAGCCGCGTCAGCGCGATCATGGGACGTTTCAAAGTCCGCTGATCTCTGATTCCCACAAGGGTTTTCTGCCCGACAGATACCCCTTGTGGGAGCGAGCTTGCTCGCGAAAGTAACCTGCCAGTCGCTGCTTCAGTGGCTGAATGACCGCATTCGCGAGCAAGCTCGCTCCCACAGGGCCATACCATCGCCAGATGTGGCCACCTGACAACTTTGTCATCTCGCGCTCAGCAACCTGACAGCCTTGATCTACGATCATCCTGCCAGCCTGCCTTGCAACAACTGGAAACATTGCGTTGATGCCTGGCGGAAAAAACCGTTCAAAATGCGTTCTTTTCTGATCGTCAGCCGAGCCGAGAATCCGTTATGCGAACCCATCTGCGTCTGGTCGCCCTGAGCGCCCTGTTCATTTCTTCCATGGCGCAAGCCGCCGACCTGATCCCGATCGAAGTGCACCGCGACGCCAATTGCGGTTGCTGCAAAAAATGGATCAGCCACCTCGAAGCCAACGGTTTCAAAGTCGAAGACCACGTCGAAAGCGACATGAGCAGCTTCAAGCAACAACATGGCGTACCGCCGCGTCTGGCGTCGTGCCACACCGCGATCATCAACGGCAAATTCGTCGAAGGCCACGTGCCGGCGGAGCAGGTCCTGGCCCTGAGCAAGCGTGACGATCTGCTCGGCGTCGCCGCACCGGGTATGCCGATGGGTTCGCCGGGCATGGAAATGGACGGCATGAGCGATGCTTATCAAGTGATCGGCCTGAAAAAGGACGGCGCTGAGGTTGTCGTGGCGGACTACCCGGCCCATTGATCGGCGCCGCTTACTTCGGGCTGTTCTTTGCCGCGTTCGGTGCGGCCACCTTGTTGCCGTTGCAGTCCGAGGCAGTGCTGGTCGGTTTGATCGTCAGCGAGCGTTACTGGCTGTGGGGCCTGCTTGCGGTGGCAACGCTGGGCAATGTACTCGGCTCGCTGGTCAACTGGTGGCTGGGCCGTGGCATCGAGCGTTTTCAGGATCGACGCTGGTTTCCTGTCAACCCCGCGCAAATGGCCAAGGCGCGCAAACACTATGAGCGCTACGGGCATTGGTCATTGCTTCTGAGCTGGTTGCCGATCATTGGCGACCCGCTGACGCTGATTGCTGGCGTCATGCGCGAACCACTCGGGCGCTTTCTATTGATCGTCACCCTGGCCAAAGGCGCCCGTTACGGCGTGCTGGCCATGCTGACGCTGGGCTGGCTGGGTTGAACGCTCGGCCGCGCGCATTGCCTATGTTTAACGTCGGCATAATCCAGCCGTTCCAGCATCGGCCGATTTCAAACGGAGTTTGACCTAATGTCTGTCACGTTTTCCCGTTGGCTCCCCTCCCTGCTCCTCTGCGCCGCCTTGCCCCTGTCAGCTCAGGCTGTCACGACCGGCGAAGCCGCGCCGGAAGGCCCGGCATACGGCCCGGAACTGCAAGGTTTCGAGTACCCCTACACGCTTAAACACTTTGCGTTTCAGTCTCAGGGCAAATCCCTGCAAATGGGTTACATGGACGTCGCCGCCCACGGCAAGGCCAATGGCCGCACCGTGGTGCTGATGCACGGCAAGAATTTTTGCGCGGCCACCTGGGACAGTTCGGTCAAGGCCTTGAGCGAGTCCGGTTACCGGGTGATCGCGCCGGATCAGATCGGCTTCTGCACCTCCAGCAAACCTGACAACTATCAGTACAGCTTTCAGCAACTGGCGACCAACACTCAGCAGTTGCTCAAAGCGCTGGGCATTCAGAAAGCCACGTTGCTCGGCCATTCCACCGGCGGCATGCTCGCCACTCGTTATGCCTTGCTGTTCCCGGAACAGGTCGAGCAGTTGGCACTGGTCAACCCGATCGGTCTGGAAGACTGGAAAGCCCTCGGCGTACCGTATCGCACCGTGGATCAGTGGTATCAGCGTGAGTTGAAAGTCAGCGCCCAAGGCATTCGTGATTACGAACGCACCACCTATTACGACGGCCGCTGGAAACCGGAATTCGACCGTTGGGTGGACATGCTCGCCGGCCTGAGCAAAGGCCCGGGCAAAACCCAGGTGGCGTGGAACTCGGCGCTGATCTACGACATGATTTTCACCCAACCGGTGTACTACGAGTTCAAGGACTTGAAGATGCCGACCCTGCTGCTGATCGGCACCTCCGACACCACAGCCATCGGCAAGGATCTCGCGCCACCTGAGGTGAAAGCGAAAATCGGCCACTATGAGGTGCTCGGCAAACAAGTGGCCAAGCTGATCCCGCAGTCGACGCTGGTGGAGTTTCCCGGCATGGGCCACGCCCCGCAAATGGAAGAACCGGCGCAGTTCCACAAGGCCCTGCTCGACTGGCTCAATACATCCAATTCCGTTCGTTGAAGAGGTAAGGCTGATGGCGGTGCAGATTGCAGTGATCGATGACTGGCAGGACGTGGCCCGCGATGTGGTCGACTGGTCGGTGCTCGATAGCCTCGGGGAAGTGACGTTCGAGCATGATTACCCCGCCGACAACGCGACACTGGCCGAGCGGCTGGGCCGCTACCAGGTGATTTGCGTGATGCGCGAACGCACGCGGTTCGACGAAGACCTGCTCAAGCGCCTGCCCAACCTTGAACTGCTGGTCACCGGCGGCATGCGCAATGCCGCGCTGGACATGCAGGCGGCGGCAAAACTCGGGATCAAGGTCTGCGGCACCGACAGTTACAAGCACGCCGCGCCGGAATTGACCTGGGCGCTGATCATGGCGGCGACACGCAATCTGGTGAAAGAAGCCAACGCCCTGCGCGCCGGCCAGTGGCAGCAAGGGCTGGGCGGTGATTTGCATGGCAAGACCCTTGGCATTCTCGGTCTGGGCAGCATCGGCCAGCGCGTCGCCCAGTTCGGCCAGGTGTTCGGCATGAAGGTGATCGCCTGGAGCGAAAACCTCACGGCCGAACGGGCGGAACAGGTTGGCGTTACGTACGTGAGCAAACAGGCACTGTTCGAGCAGGCCGATGTATTGTCGGTGCATCTGGTCCTCAGCGAGCGCAGTCGCGGCCTGGTCGATGCGCAGGCGCTGGGCTGGATGAAGCCGACCGCACTGCTGGTCAACACCGCGCGCGGGCCGATTGTCGATGAAGCGGCGCTGATCAAGGCGTTGCAGAAACAGCACATCGCCGGGGCAGCGCTGGATGTGTTCGAGCAGGAACCACTGCCGGCGATGCACCCGTTTCGCACACTCGACAATGTGTTGGCGACGCCGCATGTGGGCTATGTCAGTCGGCAGAACTATGAGCAGTTCTTTTCGCAGATGATCGAGGATGTTCAACAATGGGCTGCCGGGGAGCCGGTTCGCCTGTTGAACTGAGAACTCCCATCATTGCGCTGGTGTAGCGACCAGCGCCTTCGCGAGCAAGCTCGCTCCCACATTGGATCTGTGCCAGGAACAGATTTCCCGTCCACTGAAGATCCCCTGTCGGAGCGAGCTTGCTCGCGAAGGGGCATTCACTGTCTCCCCATCAACAAACTGACCGCACCACAACAGTGCAGTCGCGCTCAGCACTAGCACAAAATCGTGACTACCCAGTCACCGTTTTAGCCCTTCCCTACAGAAAAACCTGCACTTCGTCGGTGCGTTTACCCTTCCAGACCACGATTTCCGTTAACGGCAAACCGATTGTCGAACAATTTACCCATTTGCTCTGGCCCGCTCTAGGATCTGGCCTAGACTGACTTTCGCGGGGTAAAACCGACCCGTCACATTGCGCAAAAAAACTCGAAACTTTTGCTCCGCGTGACGGGTCATCTGAAAGACAGGGCCAAAGCGACTGGTGCAATCCTTGCAACGGCCCGATCACCCATTCTGCTTGCGCGTGTTGGGTAGCGTTTGCTCACCGATGCGTGGCGCGTTTGCGCCCGGCCACAGGACTTGGCCATGGACATCGCTTGTTCAAGACAAGAATCAGATCAACGAGACGGGAGATTCATATGATCAGTGCGGCATTGGATATTCAGGGAGAGCGTGCTCAGCAGGCGGTTGGAGAATCGAGCACCGTCAGTGTTCCCGGCAGCCGACAGATCAACGTCCCCGGCACCAAAACGCTGACTCCGGTAGCGAGCCAGAACCCCAACAAGAAAAAAGTGTTGTTCGTCACCTCGGAAATCGCCGATCTGGTCAAGACCGGTGGGCTGGGTGACGTGTCAGCCGCCCTGCCCCGGGCGATGGCCCATCTGCACGACGTGCGCGTGTTGATCCCCGGTTACCCGCAAGTGATGCACAGCGAAAACCCGATCCACATCATCGGCGAACTCGGCGGCCATGCCGCACTGCCACCGTGCAAGATCGGGCGTATGGACATGCCGGACGGTTTGGTGATCTACGTGTTGATCTGCCCCGAGCTCTACGAGCGCGAAGGCTCGCCCTACGGCGCCAATAACGGCCGCGACTGGCCGGACAACCACATTCGTTTCGCCCGTCTCGGTCTGGCTGCTGCCGATATCGCCGCCAACCTCGCACAAATTCACTGGTGCCCGGATCTGGTGCACGCCCACGACTGGCCGGCCGGACTGGCTCCGGCTTATATGCACTGGCGCGGGCAGCGCACGCCGACCCTGTTCACCATTCACAACCTTGCGTATCAAGGCGTGACCAGCCTCGGTTCCTGCCCTGAACTGGGGATTCCCACCCATGCCCTGCAACAGGAAGGCATGGAGTTCTACGGCAAGATGTCGTTCCTCAAGGCCGGCATGGCCTATTCGAGTCATATCACCACGGTCAGCGCCACTTACGCGCAGGAAATCACCACACCGGATTTCGGCTGCGGCCTCGACGGTTTTCTCGCCGCCAAGACCCAGCAAGGCTTGCTCAGCGGCATTCCCAACGGCATCGACGAGAGCTGGGACGCCGCCACCGATCCGCACCTGTTCGCGCCGTTTGCCATTGGTGACTGGGAAGGCAAAGCGGTCAACGCCGCGCACGTGCGTGAGCTATTTGAATTGAATGACTCAGAAGGCCCGCTGTTCGCCGTGGTGTCGCGACTGGTCTATCAGAAAGGTCTGGACCTGACGATCGCGGTATCCGAGTACATCGTAAAAAACGGCGGCCAGATCGCAATCATCGGTCGCGGCGAACCGGAAGAAGAACAAGCCATGCGCGAGCTGGCGCTGCGCTTCCCAGGCCAGATCGGTGTGCGCATCGGCTTCAACGAAACCGACGCCCGCAGGATGTTCGCCGGCAGCGACTTCCTGCTGATGCCCTCGCGCTACGAGCCTTGCGGTTTGAGCCAGATGTACGCCCAGCGTTTCGGCTCGCTGCCGGTGGCGCGCAATACCGGCGGGCTGGCCGACACTATTGAAAATGGCGTCACCGGTTTTCTCTTCGACGAATCCACCGCTGAAAGCTATCAGGAAGCCCTGAGCCGCGCGTTCAAGGTGTTCGCCTTTCCGGAACTGCTCAATGCCATGCGTTGCCGGGCAATGGCGGCGCCGTTCAACTGGTGCAAAGCGGTTGAACCGTACGCCGAACTCTACGAACAACTGGTCGCCAAGGCGCTGGGTAAAGCTCACCACAAATAACCAGGGAGGTTCACCACGATGCCGTTACGGTCTACTGAAACCTGGCCCCACGGCGCGATCATGCTGGACGCCGAACACACGCAGTTTGCGCTATGGGCGCCGGATGCGTTTTACGTCAGTGTCGAGCTTGAAAACGGCCAGTCGCTGCCGATGTTGCCTCAGACAGACGGCTGGTTCGTGATCAAGACCCGCTGTCCGGCGGGCACGCGTTACCGCTACAACATCGACGGCGAACTGGAGGTGCCCGACCCGGCCTCCAGAGCGCAGGATGGCGACCTTGACCGCCACAGCGTGGTGGTCGATCCGCTGGCCTATCAATGGCGCCACACTGCCTGGCACGGTCGGCCGTGGAGCGAAGCGGTGATCTACGAGTTGCACGTCGGTGCGCTCGGCGGTTTCGCTGAAGTCGAACAACATCTGGCGCGCCTCGCGGGCCTGGGCATCACCGCCATCGAACTGATGCCGCTGGCGCAGTTCCCCGGCGAACGCAATTGGGGCTACGACGGTGTTTTGCCCTACGCACCGCAAGCTTCCTACGGTACCCCGGAACAACTCAAACACCTGATCGACAGCGCCCACGGCCACGGTCTGGCGGTGATTCTCGATGTGGTCTACAACCACTTCGGCCCGGACGGCAATTACCTGCATCGTTACGCCAAAGGCTTTTTCCGCGAGGACAAACACACGCCGTGGGGCGCCGCGATCGATTTTCGTCGCGACGAAGTGCGCGAGTTTTTTATCGAAAACGCCCTGATGTGGCTGCTCGAATACCGCTTCGACGGTTTGCGCCTGGATGCGGTGCATGCCATCGAAGACCCGGATTTTCTCACCGAGATGGCCCAGCGTATCCGCGCGCAGATCGACCCGAGTCGACATGTCTGGCTGACCGTGGAAAACGAACTCAACCAGTCGAGCCTGCTCGAATACGACTATGACGCGCAGTGGAACGACGACGGCCATAACGCCCTGCACGTGCTGCTCACCGGCGAAACCGACGCCTATTACGCCGACTACGCCGCGCAACCCACCGAACAATTGGTGCGCTGCCTCAGTCAGGGGTTTGTCTTCCAGGGTCACATCACCCGCCACGGCGAACCTCGCGGCGAGCCCAGCGAACACCTGCCTTCCACAGCGTTTGTGCTGTTCCTGCAGAACCACGATCAGATCGGCAACCGCGCGTTCGGCGAGCGTCTGCATCATCTGGCCGATCCGCGTGCCGTGCAGGCAGCGACTGTGTTGTTGCTGCTATCACCGATGATTCCGCTGATGTTCATGGGCGATGAATTCGCCGCCGAGCAGCCTTTCCTGTTTTTCACCAGTCACCACGGCGAACTGGCGAAACTGGTGCGTGAGGGTCGACGCAATGAATTCGCCGCGTTCAGCGCCTTCGCCGATCCGCACAAACGTGAGCAGATTCCCGATCCGAATGGCGAAAAAACCTTCCACGCCTCACAGCCAAGGCTGATCGGCCATGGCAGCGAAAAACAGCAGGAAACCCTCGCGCTGTACCAGAAGCTGCTGCAATTTCGCCATCAATACATCATTCCCCATCTGTCCGGCACGCAAGCGCTCGGTGCCCATATGCTCGGTTATGGCGCGGTCAGTGCACGCTGGCGTCTGGGCAATGGCAGCGAGCTGCGAATTGACCTGAACCTCAGCGACACGCCAGTGGTCAACCCTCCACAGACGGAGGCCGTGTGGTTGTTTCAACAGCCACCCACCGTCGATCTATCGGAATCGGGCGTACTGCCCGCGTATTGCGCGCTTGTCAGCCTCACGGCCGCAACCCCTTTGCAACCTCTGAATGGAGAGCGCCTATGAGCGATGCGCAACTGGAAATCCTTGCAAGCCGCGCCGGCCTTGCCGTCGACTGGATCGACGCCAACGGCCGCCCGCAGAAAGTCGCCCCGGCGGTGCTGCGCAATGTCCTCATCGGACTCGGCCACCCGGCCAGCACGGCGCAGGAAATCGACGCCAGCCTGTTGGAACTGCAAGCCGTACAACAAGACCGCCACTTGCCGCCGCTGTTGACCGCCGATGTCGGTGTCGGCGTCGATCTGGCGCGGTACTTCGCCCCGGAAACGCCGTGTGAAATCCACCTTGAAGACGGCTCGCGGCTGAACCTGAAACTTGATTCCGAAGCGATATTGCCCGGGCTGATCCCGGTCGGTTATCAACAGGTGCACATCAGCGATCAGTATTTCACCCTGGCCGTGGCGCCGGAGCGCTGCTTCAGCGTCGGCGATGCGGTGGATAATCCGATTCCCCGCGTGTGGGGCCTGAGTGCGCAACTGTATGCCTTGCGCCGCGCTGGCGACGGTGGCTTCGGCGACACTCAAGCACTGGAAGACTTGGTCCGCGTGGCCGGTGAACGCGGCGCCGATGCCTTGGCGATCAGCCCGCTGCACGCCATGTTTAGCGCTGATACCGGGCGCTATAGCCCTTATTCGCCATCCAGTCGGTTGTTCCTCAACTCTCTTTACGCAGCACCCGGGGCAATTCTCGGTGAGCGCGCCTTGCGAGATGCTATTGACGCGGCTGGCCTGGCCGAGCAGTTCGCGCAACTGGAAGACCTGACACTGATCGACTGGCCGAGCGCCGCCGACGCCAAGCAAAAACTCCTGCAAGCGTTGTACGAAGGTTTTATCGCCGGTGACCATCCGCTGCACCCGGATTTCGCCAGTTTCCGCCACGCCGGTGGCGAAGCACTGGAAAATCACTGCCGTTTCGAAGCCATTCAGGAAATGCGCGCCGCCCGTGGCGAAAACCTCGACTGGCGGCAATGGCCGGAACACTGGCACGACCCACGCGGCGCGGCGCTGGAAGCCTTTGCCGAGGAGTACGCCGAGCGCATCGGCTATTTCGCTTTTTGCCAATGGCTGATCCACCGTTGCCTGGAACGTGCGCAAACCGCCGCTCGCAGCGCCGGCATGGGCATTGGCCTGATCGCCGATCTGGCGGTGGGTGCCGACGGCGCCGGCAGTCAGGCCTGGAGTTTTCAGGATGAATTGCTCGCCTCGCTGACCGTCGGCGCACCGCCGGACATTCTCAATCGCTCGGGCCAGGGCTGGGGCATTTCCGCGTTCTCGCCCGAAGGCCTGATCCGCAATGGCTTTCGCGCCTTCATCGACATGCTGCGCGCCAACTTTGCCCACGCTGGCGGACTGCGCATCGACCATGTCATGGGCCTGCAACGTTTGTGGGTGATCCCCAACGGCGCCGCGCCGGCCGATGGTGCGTACCTGTATTACCCGGTCGATGACTTGCTGCGCTTGCTGACCCTCGAATCCCATCGTCATCAGGCGATCGTCCTCGGCGAAGACCTTGGCACGGTGCCCGATGGCTTGCGCGAAAAGCTCATCGCCCGCTCGATGCTCGGCATGCGCGTGCTCTTGTTCGAACAGGACAACACCCATTTCAAACCAATCCTCGACTGGCCGGACAACGCACTGGCAACCACCAGCACCCACGATCTGCCGACGCTCAACGGCTGGTGGCATGGCCGCGACATCGACTGGAATGCGCGGTTGGGTTTTGTCGATGCCAACGGTGAAATCGAATGGCGCCACCATCGTCAGCGTGAACGTGAAGGCCTGCGCAGTGCCTTGAGTCAGGACCCGCAGAATTTCCGCGAGGAATCCCACGAGGCCGATCAAGTGGTCGATGCCGCTGTGCGTTTCCTTGGCCACACCCGCGCGCCGTTGGTGCTGTTGCCGCTGGAAGATGCGCTGGGCATCAACGAACAAGCGAATCTGCCGGGCACCATCGACACTCATCCGAACTGGTCAAGGCGTTTGCCCGGCACCAGTGAGGCGCTGCTCGACGGCGCGGATGCGGCGCGACGTCTGGAGTTACTCGCCTGCGCGCGTCTTCAGGCTGCCGAGCGTGACCAATGAATCAAGCGCTCATTCAGCCCCTGCGCGCGACGTTGCGCCTGCAATTTCATAAAGGCTTTACCCTTGAACAAGCCGTGCCACTGGTGCCGTACTTTGCCCGGCTCGGCATCAGCCATATTTACGCCTCGCCATTGCTCGCGGCGCGGGCCGGTTCCATGCACGGTTACGACGTGGTCGACCCGACCCAAGTCAACCCGGAACTCGGTGGCGAGCCAGCGTTAAGGCGCTTGGTCAATACCCTGCGCGAACACGACATGGGGCTGATCCTCGACATCGTCTCCAACCACATGGCCGTCGGTGGCAGCGACAACCCGTGGTGGCTCGACCTGCTGGAATGGGGGCGACTCAGTCCGTACGGCGAATTCTTCGATATTCAGTGGCACTCGCCCGATCCGTTGATGGAGGGTCAGTTACTGCTGCCATTTCTCGGCAGTGATTACGGCGTGGCGTTGCAGGAAGGCACGCTGAAGCTGCTGTTCAAGGCAAACACCGGCAGCTTTTACGTCGAGCACTACGATCATCATTTCCCGATCTGCCCAAGTAATTACGGTGAGATCCTCAAACATCAAGAGACGCTGAAATCCCTCGCTGACCGGTTCAGCACGCTCAGTTATCAGACCGATGCACATTCGCTGGCGATGCCACTGAAGGAAGAGCTGCGCGAACTGGCGAACGATCCGCAGACGCTTGAAGCGATTCAAAGCAACCTGCAGCATTTCGACTCAACGACCGAAGCAGGCTTCCAGGCGCTGCATCAATTGCTCGAGCGCCAAAGCTATCGCCTCGCCAGTTGGCGCACCGCAGCGGATGACATCAACTGGCGGCGCTTTTTCGACATCAACGAACTTGGCGGCTTGCGTGTCGAACGTCCGGCGGTGTTTGAAGCCACCCACGGTAAAATCTTTCAGTTGATCGCCGAAGGCCTCGTCGACGGTTTGCGCATCGATCACATCGACGGCCTCGCCGACCCGCGTGGTTATTGCCGCAAGCTGCGCCGGCGAGTTGATCTGCTGGCTCCGGGCAGGCACTTGCCGATCTACGTCGAGAAGATCCTCGGCGCCGGCGAAACCCTGCACCGCGACTGGGCGGTGGACGGCACCACCGGTTATGAATTCATGAACCAGTTGTCGCTGCTGCAACACGACCCGGACGGCGAATACGTCCTCGGTGATCTCTGGCAACGGCGTACCGAACGCCCCGCCGCGTTCATCGAAGAAGCGCAACTGGCGCGTCAGCAGATCCTCAACGGCTCGCTGGCCAGTGATTGCGAAAGCGTCGCCCAGGCCCTGCTGCAAGTGGCTCGCGATGACCTGATGACCCGCGATTTGACCCTTGGCGCCATCCGCCGGGTATTGCAGGCGCTGATCGTGCACTTCCCGGTGTACCGCACTTACATCAGCGCGATGGGTCGCTCGGCGCAGGACGAGGTGTTTTTCCAGCAGGCCATGGACGGCGCCCGGCAAACGCTGAGCGAAGCTGATTGGCCGGTGCTCGACTGCGTCGCCGCCTGGCTCGGCGGCACGCCATGGCGACGCAAACCGCGCGGGCGCTCACGCAAGATTCTCAAGCATGCTTGCGTACGCTTTCAGCAACTGACCTCACCGGCAGCGGCCAAAGCCGTGGAAGACACCGCGCTGTATCGCTCGGCGGTGCTGCTGTCGCGCAACGACGTCGGCTACAACACCGAGCAGTTCAGCGCCCCGGTCAGCGACTTTCATGCAGTCAATCAGCAACGGCTTGACGAGTTCCCCGACAACTTGCTCGCCACCGCCACCCACGACCACAAACGCGGTGAAGACACCCGCGCGCGTCTGGCGGTGCTCAGTGAGCGCAGCCATTGGTACGCCGAGCAGATCGAGTTGTGGCGCGCCCTCGCCCGCCCCGTTCGGGTTGACGAGCAGATGCCGTCGAGCGGCGATGAGCTGATCCTCTATCAAGCGTTGCTCGGCAGTTGGCCGCTGCAACTGCGCGATGACGATCAGGCCGGGTTCGTCGACTACGCCAAACGTATCTGGCAGTGGCAGCAGAAAGCCCTGCGTGAGGCCAAGCTGCAAAGCAGCTGGAGTGCGCCGAACGAAGCCTATGAAAACGCCGCACAGGCGTTCACCGAAAAACTCCTCACCGGTGAAGAAGGCGAACTGCTGCGCGCGGCGCTGAGCAAGACCGTCAACAGCATCGCCGCCGCCGGCGCCCTCAACGGCTTGGCGCAAACCTTGCTGCGCATGACCGTGCCGGGGGTGCCGGATCTGTATCAGGGCAATGAGTTCTGGGACTTCAGCCTGGTCGATCCGGACAATCGCCGGCCGGTGGATTACGCCGCACGTGAACACGCTTTGCAGGAGCCATTGCCACCTGTGGCGTTGCTGGCGAACTGGCGTGACGGGCGCATCAAGCAAGCCTTGATCGCCGAAGTGCTGAACCTGCGTGTCGAGCATGCCGAGCTGTTTCGCCGGGGCAGCTACCAGGCCCTGGAAGTGCTCGGCAGTCAGGCGCACAACGTGCTCGCGTTTGCCCGTGAGCACGAGGGGAAGCAGGCCATCGTGATCGTGCCGATCCGTTGCGCAACCCTGCTGGAAAACGGTGCTGTACCTCAGGTCGATGCGCTGCGCTGGGGCGATACGCGGGTGGTTTTACCGTTCGCCGCCTCTGCGACAAACCTGAAGGGACTTTTTTCAAGCGCAGCAGTCACAAAAAACAGGGAGCTGAATATCAGCGACGCGCTGGGGGATGTCCCGGTCAATCTCTTTATCCAACACTTAACACAAGCATGAGTTCAGTTCAGGAGCATTGCGATGAGTACCGACGATAAACGCATCCGCGAATTCGCCTATCAAATCTGGGAATCGGAAGGCCAACCGGAAGGTCAGGACGCGCGCCACTGGGAGATGGCGCGCAAACTGGCCGAAGCTGAGGCGCTGGCGCCGAAGAAGCCACCGAAAGCGGCCGGCAGCAAAAACGCTGGCAAGGCTACTGAGGCCAAGGCCCCAGCCGCCAAACCGAAACCGGCGGCCAAAGCCAAACCGGCCAGCGCCGCCAAAGTGATTCCACCGGGCGAAAAAGCCCCCGAGAAAAAGCCTAAAGCGCCGCGAAAGCCTTCGGCGATCTGACGCTCTAACCGGATTATTGAACTGACTGAACGTGTGGCGGGTTCGCTCGCCACCGAGGGCTAACTCGCCCTGAAGAAATACACAAATCCCTTGTGGGAGCGAGCTTGCTCGCGAATGCGATCTGCCATTCAACATTGAAGTCGACTGACACTCCGCCTTCGCGAGCAAGCTCGCTCCCACAGGGGATTGGTGTTAACCGAACCATCCCGATTTTTGCAGGAGCAATCATGACCCGTCCAAAGAAAGCCGAGCCCACCGCGCACGCCGAGCCGTCGAGAATCCGTGAAGGCCTGCCCTTCCCGCTCGGTGCGACCTGGGATGGGCTGGGGGTGAACTTTGCCCTGTTCTCCGCCAACGCCACCAAAGTCGAATTGTGCATCTTCGACGATGCCGGCGAAGTTGAACTCGAACGCATCGAACTGCCGGAATACACCGACGAGATTTACCACGGCTACCTGCCCGATGCGCATCCGGGGCTGATCTACGGCTACCGTGTCTACGGCCCGTACGACCCGGCCAACGGTCACCGCTTCAACCACAACAAATTGCTCATCGACCCGTACGCCAAGCAACTGGTCGGCGAACTGAAATGGTCGGAAGCGCTGTTCGGCTACACCATTGGCCACCCCGACGCCGACCTCAGTTTCGATGAACGCGACAGCGCGCCGTTCGTGCCCAAATGCAAGGTCATCGACCCGGCGCATACCTGGGGCAACGACCATCGCGTCAGCGTGCCGTGGGACAAAACCATCATTTACGAAACCCACGTACGCGGCATCAGCATGCGTCACCCGTCGGTGCCGGAGAACGTCCGCGGCACTTTCGCCGGGCTGATGGTCGATGACGTGCTCGAACACATTCGCAAGCTCGGCGTGTCCACCGTCGAATTGCTGCCGATTCACGCCTTCGTCAACGACCAGCATCTGCTGCACAAAGGCATGACCAATTACTGGGGCTACAACAGCATTGCGTTTTTCGCCCCGGACCCGCGCTATCTGGCCAGCGGCAAAATCGCCGAGTTCAAGGAGATGGTTGCGCACTTGCACGAAGCCAATCTCGAAGTGATCCTCGACGTGGTCTACAACCACACCGCCGAGGGCAACGAGCAAGGCCCGACCCTGTCGATGCGCGGCATCGACAACGCCTCGTACTACCGCTTGATGCCCGACGACAAGCGCTTCTACATCAACGATTCCGGCACCGGCAACACCCTCGACCTGAGCCACCCGTGCGTGCTGCAGATGGTCACCGACTCGTTGCGCTACTGGGCCAGCGAAATGCACGTCGACGGCTTCCGCTTCGACCTGGCGACCATTCTCGGCCGTTATCACGACGGTTTCGACGAACGTCACAGCTTCCTCGTCGCCTGCCGTCAGGACCCGGTGCTGCGTCAGGTGAAAATGATCGCCGAGCCGTGGGACTGCGGCCCCGGTGGCTACCAGGTGGGCAACTTCCCGCCGGGCTGGGTCGAGTGGAACGACAAGTTCCGCGACACCGTGCGCGCCTTCTGGAAAGGTGACGACGGTCAGGTTGCCGACTTCGCCAGTCGCATGACCGCTTCCGGCGAGATGTTCAACCAGCGCGGGCGGCGGCCCTATTCGTCGGTGAACTTCATCACCGCCCACGACGGTTTCACCCTCAACGATCTGGTCTCGTACAACGACAAGCATAACGAAGCCAACGACGAGAACAATCAGGACGGCAGTAACAACAATCTGTCGTGGAACCACGGCGTCGAAGGCCCGACCGACGATCCCGAGATCAACGCGCTGCGCCATCGGCAGATGCGCAATTTCTTCGCCACCCTGCTGCTCGCCCAGGGCACGCCGATGATCGTCGCCGGCGATGAATTCGCCCGCACCCAGGACGGCAACAACAACGCTTATTGCCAGGACAGCGACATCGGTTGGGTCAACTGGGACCTGAGCGAAGACGGCAAGGCGCTGCTCAAGTTCGTCAAACGTCTGATCAAGTTGCGCCTGACCTATCCGATCCTGCGTCGCGGCCGTTTTCTGGTCGGCGAGTACAACGAGGACATCGGCGTCAAGGACGTCACCTGGCTGGCACCTGACGCCACCGAGATGACCACCGAACATTGGCACGATGCACACAACCGCTGCCTGGGCATGTTGCTCGACGGCCGCGCGCAGGAAACCGGGATTCGCCGCAAAGGTGCGGATGCGACCTTGCTGCTGGTGGTCAACGCCCATCACGACATCGTCAATTTCACCTTGCCGGAAGTACCGGAAGGCAGCTTCTGGACGTGCATGATCGACACTAACCAGCCGTCGATCCGTGGCCAGGAACGCTTCGATTTCGGCCACGAATACTCGGTGACCGGTCGCTCGTTGCTGCTGTTCGAACTGCAACGTGATGAAGAAGATTGATATGGACCTGCACAGTTATCTCGCCCGACGCCCAGCGGACTATCCGCACACCGTAGCCCTCGGCAATTGCCTGCGGGCGCTGGTCGAGGCCGGGCTGGATCGGTTGCCGTTGCCGGGCAGCGGCCACACGCTGGAACGCTTTCAGCGATTGGCGGAAGTCGGCGGGCATGATCTGGGTTTGTGCAAACTGTTCGAAGGCCACACCGACGCACTGGCGATCATCGAGCAACTGGGCGGCACGCCGACGCCGGGCAGCACGTGGGGCATGTGGGCGGCGGAACCGCCACAGGCGCGGGTCAAGGTCAGCCCCGCCGGGCACATGGTCGCGCTGCACGGGCGCAAGGCTTGGTGCTCCGGGGCCGCCGTGCTCAGCCATGCCTTGCTCACCGCGTGGGATGGCGATGACCAGCAACAACTGGTCGCCGTCGCCCTCGATCAACCGGGCGTCACCGTCACCGAACAAGGCTGGAAAGCGGTGGGCATGGCCGCCACTGGCAGCGTGGAGGTGCTGTTCGACGGCGCCGAAGCGCAGGCCATCGGCAACCCCGGCGACTATCTGCAACGCCCGGGTTTCTGGCAAGGCGGGATCGGTATTGCCGCGTGCTGGTTCGGTGCTGCGCGGCAAATTGCCGAGGCGTTGCGCACGCAATGTGAGCAACGCCCGGAACCGCACGCCCTCGCCCATCTCGGCGCGGTCGACAGCGCCTTGCAGGCAGCGGCCGATGTACTGCGCTTCAGCGCTTTGCACATCGATGCCCATCCCGAGGACGACGCCGAATTGCTCGCTCGCCGTGCCCGCGCGGTGGTCGAGCAATCGGCCGAACAGGTGATACGTGAGGTCGGTCGCGCCCTCGGCGCGGGGCCGTTTTGCAAGGATCGACAGTTCGCCCGGCTCAGCGCTGACCTGCCGGTGTTTCTGCGCCAGAGTCATGCCGAACGTGATCTGGCTGCACTCGGTCAGTTGATTGCCAAACAAAGCGGCGAGGCATGGACGTTATGAAAACCAACCCGATTGTCGGCCAAGGCACGAGTCTGCATCAGTGGCAGGCTTCGCGGCATCTGGCGGAGCTGGATAGCATCGACATCCTCAGCCTGGTGCCTCCCGGCGCACGGGCAGTGATTATCGCGCCACACCCGGACGACGAAGTGCTCGGTTGTGGTGGCCTGCTGCAATTGCTCGCCGCCGCAGGCCGGCCTCTGCAATTGATTTCGGTGACCGACGGCAGCGCCAGTCACCCCGGTTCCAGTCGTTGGCCGGTGGAACGGCTGAGCGTGGTGCGTCCGCAGGAGTCTGCCGAAGCGCTGCGCCGACTCGGTTTGCCAATGCATCGTATGAAGTGGCTGCGCGGTGGTTTCAGCGACACGCAGGTCGCCGCTCATGAAGATGAACTGGTCGATTTCATCGCGCGTCATCTGCGTCCCGACGACGTGCTCTTCACCACCTGGAGCGAGGACGGTCACTGCGACCACGAAGCTGTCGGCCGCGCCAGTACCGAAGCTGCGCGCCGGATCGGTGCAAGCTGCCATGAGCTGCCGGTGTGGACGTGGCACTGGGCAACCCCGGAAGACGCTTTCGTACCATGGCAACGAGCACGCAAGATTCTCCTGACGCCGGCGCAAGTCGCGCGCAAGCGCCACGCGGTGCACGCCTTCGCCAGTCAACTGGAGGGCGATCCTGACGCCGGACTCGGCCCGGTACTGGCGCCCTATGTGCTCGATCGCCTGCTGCAGCCTTTCGAAGTGGTGTTTCTATGAGTGTCGAAGACCGCTATTTCGATGGCCTGTTTGCCGGCAACGACGACCCGTGGGCCTTCCGCGAGCGCTGGTACGAACAGCGTAAACGCGCGATCACCCTCGCTGCCCTGCCGCGTCCGCACTATCGGGCAATCTTCGAACCGGGCTGCGCCAACGGCGAATTGAGCGCCGAACTCGCCGCGCGTTGTGATCGCTTGCTGTGCTGCGACACAGCCAGTGCCGCAGTGGCGTTGGCGCGCACCCGTTTGAGCCTGTTCGATCACGCCGAAGTGCGGCAAAACCGTCTTCCCGGCGACTGGCCGGAGGAAAAATTCGACCTGATCGTATTTAGCGAGATCGGCTACTACCTCGATGGCCAGGATCTGACAGAAGTGATCCGTCGGGCCAGTGATTGCCTGACTGCCGACGGCCAGTTCCTCGCCTGCCATTGGCGTCCGCCCATCGACGGCTGCCCGCTGAATGCGCGGCAGGTGCACGACCTGATCCACGAAAAACTGCATCTGCCGCGCCTGGTTTTGCACCAGGAAGCGGACTTCATCCTTGAGGTGTGGAGCCGCGAACCGCGCTCGGTAGCGGCGCTGGAGGGCTTGCGATGATCGGCATTCTGATCCCGGCCCACAACGAGGAAGATTTGCTCGACGAATGCCTGAACGCGGCCGTGCGTGCCAGCCGCCACGGTTTGCTGGCGGGCGAAAAGGTTGAAGTGTTGGTGGTGCTCGACAGTTGCACCGACCGCTCGGCGCAGATTGTCAGTCGCTATCCGGTGCTGAGCCTGCACATCGACGCGCGCAACGTTGGCCAGGCGCGGGCGGCCGGCGCACAGCTGTTGCTGGAACGCGGGGCACGCTGGATCTCCTGTTCGGACGCCGACAGCCGCGTGGCCGACGACTGGCTGGTGGCACAACTGGGGTTGGGTGCAGATGCAGTCTGCGGTACCGTCACCGTCGAACGCTGGCATGAGTCGTTCGATGCAGCGGCGCAAATCCGCTACCACCGGCATTACCGTGCCTGCGATGGCCATCGGCACATTCACGGCGCTAATCTGGGCATCAGCGCCGACGCTTATCGCTGGGCCGGAGGCTTTAAACCGCTGGCGTGCGACGAAGATGTGCAACTGGTGCGGGAGCTGGAACGGGACGGTGCCAACATCGCCTGGAGTCATCGCCCGCAAGTGCTTACCAGTGCTCGATTCGACAGCCGTGCGCGCGGTGGCTTTGGTGACTATCTGCGAAATCTGGCACAGATAGAGCAAAAAAAAGCGGATCAGATTGATCTGTGACGCGACGAAGTTCACTTCATGAGCAATACTCTGCTGCGCGGCAATCCAGGGTTCGGAGCGTCGCAGGGCAATCAACCAGCCTTCACGGGTCGGTAGCGTCTGACAATCACTGTCACGCGCACGACTGAGGGCGAGACAACACAAGGACGTCATACCATGAAACCGTTATCCCTCAGCGACAGCAGTCTGCCGGCGCAGATCTGGAACAGCGCCGCGCAACTGGACAACATCCCCGTCATCAATACCCGCAGTCTGGTGCCCGACGGTGCCCGCGCCGTGGTCATCGCACCGCATCCGGGTGATGAAGTGGTCACTTGCGGCGGTCTGCTGCAATTGCTCTCCAGCCTCGGTCATCCGCTGCAATTGCTCTCGATCACCGATGGCAGCGCCAGCCATCCGGGTTCGCGGCAGTGGTCGGAAAAACGCCTGAGCGTGTTTCGCCCACAAGAAAGCGTCGAAGCCTTGCGCCGCCTCGGCCTGCCGATGCACAGCCTGAAATGGGTGCGTGGCGGCTTTACTGACAACGCGCTATGCGACCAGCAAGCGCAAGTGACCGAATTCATCAGCCGCTACCTGCGCCCCGGCGACGTGGTGTTCAGCACCTGGCGCGGCGATGGCAATGATGACCACGAAGCAGTGGGTCGGGCCAGTGCGCAAGCAGCGGAACAGGCCGGCGCGATCTTCCATGATGTACCGGTCTGGGCCTGGCATTGGCCTGAGCGCGACCAGCAAATGATCCCTTGGGAACGCGCGCGCAAACTGCGCCTCGACACGTGGACCGTGGCGCGCAAGAGCCACGCCACTCATGCTTACGCCAGCCAGCTCAAGGGTGAACCGGCGATCGGCATCGCACCGATGCTGCCGCCGGTGATTCTCGAAAGAATGCGTTTGCCCTATGAAATCGTGTTTGTCTGAATCCCTGATTCCCTGTGGGAGCGAGCTTGCTCGCGAAGAGGCCGTCACATTCAATATTCGTATCGACTGTACCGACGCCTTCGCGAGCAAGCTCGCTCCCCCAGGGTTTGATGTGCAATCGAAATTATCCAGAAGGAACTGCCGCCCCTCCCCATCAGTCGCATGAATAAGCGGCCCGCAATCCAGAGGAGTGAACGTGTCCAGCGATCCCAAGCGTCATGTTGTCGACGCGCCCGTCATTCATCGTCTCCGGGTGTTGACGGTCAACACCCACAAAGGCTTCACCGCGCTCAACCGGCGCTTCATCCTGCCGGAACTGCGTGAAGCGGTGCGCAGCACCTCCGCTGACCTGGTGTTTCTGCAGGAAGTAGTGGGCGAACACGAACGGCATTCGAACCGTTACAACGAATGGCCGCAAACCTCGCAATACGAATTTCTTGCCGACAGCATGTGGAGTGATTTCGCCTACGGGCGCAATGCCGTCTACCCCGACGGCCATCATGGTAATGCGCTGCTGTCGAAATATCCGATCCGTGAATACCGCAACCTCGACGTCTCGATCACTGGCCCCGAGCGCCGTGGACTGCTGCATTGTGTGCTGGACGTGCCGGGGCATGCCGAGGTGCATGCGATCTGCGTGCATTTGAGTCTGCTCGAAAGTCATCGGCAATTGCAGTTGCAACTGCTCTGCCAATTGCTCGAATCGCTACCCGAGGACGCCCCGGTGATCATCGCCGGCGACTTCAATGACTGGCAGTTGCAGGGCAACGCTGCCCTCGCCCGTCGCGATTATTTGCACGAAGCCTTCGAGCGTCATCACGGGCGCCCGGCCAAGACCTATCCGGCACGTTTTCCGTTACTGCGGCTGGACCGGATCTACCTGCGCAATGCCAGCAGCCATGACCCGCAAATCCTCGGCAACAAGCCGTGGACGCATTTGTCAGATCATCTGCCGCTCGCTGTAGAGGTGCACTTGTAGCCGTAATAGTGACAGCAATACAGGACGGAATGGGGCAGCTCATTCGGCGTTTAAAAATTACCGGCAGACCATCTGTCGGTAACTGAATACCTCTGGACCGGGGGTTTCGCTGCGTTTTTCCATACAAACAACCACTTAGTTATGTGCAGAAAAACAAACGCTTGCGAAGCCTGATTTACCACTACCGCTCATCGTTCAATTTCTTGACGGGTTGCCCCCGCTCTTCTTATCTCTACCTTACTACCCCCGGAATCACTACCCGGGACGAGCCTTCGGACACTCGCGAAATCGAGCGGCCACGGTTCGCCCCGCTCCATTCGGTCGCCCCTCGTTCGGGGTAGGAGAGACGCCACACAGAGAGAATGCATGCGCCTGCAAGGTAGACCTCCATGAAAATTTCCATCAGCCCACACGAGATCAAAATCACTTTCTGCACAGTGTCGAGCTCTATCTTGCTGTGCTCATCCATGGAGGCGCAGGCCGGTCCTGCGGCGGATGAAACCACCCCGTGGTATCGCGCGGATGTGCCTGTCATGACCTTGCCTGCCACCGTCATCACCCCCGGCCCGCAACGTTTCAGCCCACGGCCGGACCTGAGTGGCGCCAACCTGATCACTGAAGACCTCGCACCCAACGCCTGGGATCAGCTCTACGGCCGTGCTGCCCGGCAAGCGCAAAGCGACGTGTTGTCTTCGGGGTTTGCCACACCCGGCAGCGGCGGGTTCAAAGGTCCGGCCGTGCTGACCCTGCAAAGCGGCGGCGGACATACCCAGACTATCGGCCTGATTGGCGGGCTCAACCAGATTCAGGCCAACGGCAATGGCTTGCTCACCAGCCGCGCCCTCGACGACCCGACCACCGACACCCTTAACCTGCAAGGCCAAAGTCTCGGCGCCTATTACAGCCTCAAAGGCGCACAGGGCTGGCATGTTGATCTGTCGGCCAGCGGCGGTCGGGTCAGCGGCTTCAGCCGCAACGAACAAGGCGCGCGACAAGCCACCGAAGGCAGCGCCATGACGTTCTCGGTGGAAGGCGGTTATCCGATTGGCTTGAGCGAAAACTGGGTGGTCGAACCGCAGGCGCAATTGATCAATCAGCGCATCACCCTCGACACGCCATACGCCGGTTCCGGCAATGCCTCATCAACGGATCTGAGCGCGTGGAGCGGTCGCGTCGGCGCACGTTTGAAAGGCAGTTACGACTTGAACGGTCTGCCGGTTGAACCTTACGTGCGCACCAACCTCTGGCACACGGTGTACACCGGCAACACGGTGACTCTGGATCAGGTCGACAAAATCAGCAGCAGCCGCAAGTCATCGACCGTGGAATTGGGACTGGGCCTGGTGGCGCGGGTGACGCCGGCGGTGAGTCTTTATGTGAGCGCGGATTACAGCAGTGATGTCGATGACAATGATCTGAACGGGATCATTGGCAGCCTTGGGGTGCGGATGCGCTGGTGAGCGTCAGGTCACCGAAGACCCCTGTGGGAGCGAGCTTGCTCGCGAAAGCGGTTGAGCATTCAACATCATCGTTGACTGACAAACCGCCTTCGCGAGCAAGCTCGCTCCCACAGGTTTTACTGTGCCTTGGATCAGTCCTCAGGTTTGAGGATCAACACCGCCAGCGGCGGCAGGTTCAATTCCAGCGACAATGACTGGCCATGGCTCGGCACTTCCTCGGTAAACGCCCCGCCACCATTGCCATAATTGGAACCGGCATAGGTGTCGGCATCGCTGTTGAGCAGTTCAGTCCAGCGCCCGGCAAACGGTACACCGACGCGATAAGCCTGACGTGGCACTGGCGTAAAGTTGGCCACCACCAGCACCGGTTTACCGTCCTTGCTCCAGCGCAGCCAGGCATAAACGCTGTTGATCGCATCGTCGCCGATCAACCACTGAAACCCCTGCGGCGCGTCGTCCTGATCGTGCAGCGCCGGTTCTTCGCGGTACAGCCGATTCAGGTCACCCACCAGTTTCTGCACGCCTTTGTGCTCGGAATACTGCAGCAGGTACCAATCGAGCTGTTGATCGTGATTCCACTCGCGCCACTGACCAAACTCGCAGCCCATGAACAACAGCTTTTTGCCCGGATGCGTCCACATGAAGCTCAGATAAGCGCGCAGGTTGGCGAATTTCTGCCAGCGATCGCCGGGCATCTTGTCGATCAGCGAATGCTTGCCGTGCACCACTTCGTCGTGGGAGATCGGCAGGATGAAACGCTCGGACCAGGCGTACACCAGACCAAAACTCAACTCGTTGTGATGGTGTGCGCGGTACACCGGATCCTGCTGAATGTAATGCAGCGAATCGTGCATCCAGCCCATGTTCCATTTGTAGGCAAAGCCGAGTCCGCCCTGCTGCGTGCTCTGGCTGACGCCGGGCCACGCGGTGGATTCTTCGGCGATGACCAGCGCGCCCGGCGCTTCCAGTTCGACCACGTCGTTCAAGTGCCGGAGGAAGTCGATGGCTTCGAGATTCTCGCGGCCGCCGTGGCGGTTTGGCACCCATTCGCCGGCCTTGCGTGAATAGTCGCGATAGAGCATCGAAGCCACCGCGTCGACGCGCAGGCCGTCGACGTGGAAATGCTTCAACCAGTGCAGTCCGGAGGCAAGCATGTAGCCGTGCACTTCGGTGCGGCCGAGGTTGTAGATCAGCGTGTCCCAATCCTGATGGAAGCCTTCCAGCGGGTTGCCGTACTCGTACAGTGCGGTGCCGTCGAATTGCGCCAGACCGTGGGTATCGGTAGGGAAATGCGCCGGCACCCAGTCGAGAATCACGCCGATCTCGGCCCGGTGGCAGGCGTCGACAAATTCAGCGAACTGCGCCGGCGAGCCATACCGCGCGCTCGGTGCAAATTGCGAGAGCAACTGATAACCCCAGGAACCACCGAACGGGTGTTCCATGATCGGCATCAGTTCGATGTGGGTGAAACCCAGTTCCTTGACGTAAGGAATCAAGCGTTCAGCGAGTTCGGGCCAGGTGTATTGGCGGGCGACTTCGCCGAGATCATCCAGCTCGCACTGCCACGAACCGGCATGCAGTTCGTAGATCGACAGCGGTGCCGAATGCTTGTGGCGGTCACGGCGGCTGTTCATCCAGTCGTGATCCTGCCAGTCGATTTGCAGCGGTTCGGCGACTTTCGACGCGGTGTCCGGCGGCAGACTGGTGGCCAGCGCCATCGGATCGGCCTTGAGCGGCAAAATCCCGTGGGCGCCAAGAATTTCGTATTTGTACAACTCCCCCGCTTGCAGGCGCGGAATGAACAACTCCCAGACCCCGGACGGATGACGCAAGCGCATTGGATGCCGACGCCCGTCCCAGACGTTGAAGTCGCCAACCACCGACACGCGTCGGGCATTCGGCGCCCACACGGCGAAACGCACGCCGTCGACTCCGTCCACGGTTTTCAGCTGCGCGCCGAGGCACGCGCTGAGGTCACGGTGATTGCCTTCGGCGAACAGATACAAATCCATTTCACCGAGTAACTGGCCGAAGCTATACGGGTCTTCTGCAACCTGCTCGCCACCGGCCCAACGCGTGCGCAACTGGTACGGCCGCGCCTGCTCGAAATGGCCGACAAACAACCCCGGCGTTTCGGTTTGCTCCAGCGCACCGCGTTCTTCACCGCTGTCCTTGTCCAGCACCACAACGCTCAACGCACCGGGCAGATAAGCGCGAATGAATTGCCCGCCAGCGCCATCGCCATGCGGGCCAAGAATGGAAAAAGGATCGTGATGTTCAGCACGCACCAAGGCATCGATATCTTTTGCCGAGGGCAATAATGCTTCTTTGACCAGACCCTGTTCCTTGTTCGAGAAACTCATGACTACTCTCCACCAAGATCGGAAAAGGGTTTAAGCCCCGTCAATAACCCGTACAAACCGTGCAACGGCACGGGCAGCCACGTGGGGCGATTTTCGGCTTCATAGGCCACTTCATAGGCCGCCTTCTCCAGACCGAACAACGCCAGCGCGGCGTCGGCACCTTCAGGATCTTGCCAGGCATGATCAAGACTAGCTGCCGCGCGGCGATATGCCTGCACAAATGCCTCACGGGCTTCACGCAGATAGCGCTCGGCGACCAGACGCCGTGCGGTTTCAGACTCGGCGCTGTGGTCAACGTTGTGCACGTTGATCGTCATCGCCGCTGCGTAATCGAAGGAGCGCAGCACACCGCTGACATCCTTGTAAGGACTGTGTTTGCCACGCCGCTCGCTCAATGGCCGCGCCGGTTCACCCTCGAAGTCGATCAGATAGGCATCGCCCTTGATCACCAGCACCTGGCCCAAATGCAGGTCTCCGTGAACGCGAATGCGCAAACCACCCGTGGCTTTTTTCGCCAGATCCTGCACATGCGCAAGAATGGTTTTTTTCTCGTCGATCAATCGCTTGACCAGTTTCTGATCCGCTGCACTGAGTTCGCCCTGATGCTGCTTGAGCAGCTTCAAAGCGTGCTCGACCTGAGCCACGACATCCTTGCCCGTCGCCTGCATGTCCTTGGCCGTCGACACCTGCGGCGCGAAGTCGGCGTTGTCGGTCGGTGCGGCGAGCACCTCGTGCATTTCGCCCAAGCGCTGGCCGAGCATGCCGGCAAAATCCTTCAACTCACCGAGGGCGTTGTAATGCTGCTCCTGCTCGGACATGGCATCGGCCAGCTCATCGCGCAGCGCCCGTTCGAGGTTGTTCTGCGTCCATTCCCAGGCGTCGCCCTGATTGCTCAGATAGCCTTGGGCAATCATCAGCAAGTTGTCTTCGCCCTTGGCATCGCGACGGATTACCGAGCCGAGCAGCGGAGAGATATTGGCAAATCCGGCCTCGGTCAGGTAAGCGCTCATCTCCAGTTCGGGGTGTACGCCAGAAGCGACTTTACGTATCAGCTTGAGCACCAGGCTGTTGCCGATCACCACCGAACTGTTCGATTGCTCGGCAGACAGATAGCGCACTTCCGACTCGGCACCGAGGCCGAGTTTTTCCAGCTGCGGCGTCGGCGCAAAGCGTATTTCGCCGTCGGTCGACTCCAATACCGTGTTGTTCTGCATGCCTTGCAGCACCGCACGAATAAACGCTTCGAGGCTGAACGCATCGGTGATCAGACCGACCTGTCGTACACGGCGTACACGCGACAAGGCCAATTGCTGCGGCAATGCCGGGCCAACCTGATCTTCGGCAATAAAGCCGAATGGCAGTTGATAGCGACTGGTCTGCCCGCCGCTGGTGACCTCGATTTCGCTGAGCAGCACCGGATGCTGCGCATCGCCGAAGCGCACGCCGTAGGCCAGATGCACCTTGTCGATGGCCGCATCCTTGCCGGCGAACCAGCGCCGGTTCTGCAGCCAGCTCGGCAGGATGCTCTGCTCCAGCGTCGTGCGCGACGGCGCTTCGAGCAGTTCTTCCATGCGTTTTTTCAGCACCAGCGTGGTGAAATCCGGCAGGCTCTGCGCGGGTTCCACGTGCCAGCTCGGCATCTGGTTTTCGGTGGCCAAGGCGAACCAGTAGAAACCGTACGGCGCCAGGGTCAGGAGGAAATTCAACTGGCCGATCGGCGGGAACGCATTACCGCCGAGCATTTCCACCGGCACCATGCCGACGTAAGCCGACAGGTCCAGTTCCACCGCTTGCGCACTGCGCGAGACGTTGGCAACACAGAGGATGATTTCGTGTTTGCCGTCGGCATCGGTGAATTCGCGGGTGTAGGCCAGCACGCGACGGTTGTTCGGCGAGAGCATTTTCAAGGTGCCACGGCCGAAGGCCTTGGACTGCTTGCGCACCGCGAGCAAGCGTCGGGTCCAGTTCAACAGCGAATGCGGGTCGCCCGACTGGGTTTCGACGTTGACCGACAGATAACCGTACTGCGGGTCCATGATCGGCGGCAGCACCAGACTCGCCGGATCGGCGCGAGAGAAGCCGCCGTTGCGGTCGATCGACCATTGCATCGGCGTGCGCACACCGTCGCGGTCGCCGAGGTAGATGTTGTCGCCCATGCCGATTTCATCGCCGTAATACAACGTCGGCGTCCCCGGCATCGACAGCAGCAGACTGTTGAGCAACTCGATGCGGCGGCGATCACGCTCCATCAACGGTGCCAAGCGACGGCGAATACCGAGGTTGATCCGTGCGCGACGATCAGCGGCGTAGTAATTCCACAGATAGTCACGTTCTTTGTCGGTGACCATCTCCAGCGTCAGCTCATCATGGTTGCGCAGGAAAATCGCCCATTGGCAGTTTGCGGGGATTTCCGGGGTCTGGCGCAAAATGTCGGTGATCGGGAAGCGATCTTCCTGGGCCAGCGCCATGTACATGCGCGGCATCAGCGGGAAGTGAAACGCCATGTGGCATTCGTCACCGTTGAGGCCGGCCGCGTCGGTGTCACCGAAATACAGCTGGGTGTCTTCCGGCCATTGGTTGGCCTCGGCGAGCAGCATGCGGTCGGGATAATTGGCGTCGATCTCGGCGCGGATCTGCTTGAGAACATCGTGGGTCTCGGGCAGGTTTTCGTTGTTGGTGCCGTCGCGCTCGATCAGGTAAGGGATCGCGTCAAGGCGCAGACCGTCGATGCCCATGTCCAGCCAGTAGCGCATCACCGAGAGCACGGCTTTCATCACTTGCGGGTTGTCGAAGTTCAGGTCGGGCTGGTGCGAATAGAATCGATGCCAGAAGTATTGGCCGGCGACCGGATCCCAGGTCCAGTTGGATTTTTCCGTGTCGAGAAAAATGATCCGCGTGCCGTCGTATTTCTGATCGTCATCCGACCACACATAGAAGTCACGCGCCGCCGAGCCGGGTTTGGCCTTGCGCGCACGCTGGAACCACGGGTGCTGGTCAGAGGTGTGGTTGATGACCAGCTCGGTGATCACTCGCAAACCGCGCTTGTGCGCCTCGGCAATAAAGCGCTTGGCGTCGGCCATGGTCCCGTAATCGCTGTGTACGCCACGGTATTCGGCAATGTCATAGCCGTCGTCGCGACGTGGCGAGGGATAGAACGGCAATAGCCAGATGGTATTCACGCCGAGGTCGGCGATGTAATCGAGTTTGGCGATCAGGCCGGGAAAGTCGCCGATCCCGTCGTTGTTGGAGTCGAAAAACGATTTGACGTGAACTTGATAGATCACCGCGTCCTTGTACCAGAGCGGGTCTTTGATGAAGGTGGCTGCCTTGGGTTTCTTCGCCATGTGAAACTCCTGCTGAATGCTTTAAAAGCGCCCCACGATGATCGTTCCCCTGCTCTGCGTGGGAATGCCGCCATGGACGCTCTGCGTCCGTTTCTGGAACGCGGAGCGTCCCGGGATGCATTCCCACGCAGACGGTTCGACGCCTCGACGTGGGTACGATCATTACGTAGCGGTGATTCGCCAGATGCCGAACGGCTGATAAGCCGGGTCCAGGCGCATGAACTGGTATTTGCCATGCCAGTCCCAGCGATGCCCGTTCATCAAGTCTTCGCCGTGGGTCGTCGCATCGTCGGACAGGCCCATTTCCCACAACGGCAGTTCGAAGTTCGCCTCCTGCACGTTGTGCGGATCAAGACTGACCGCGACCAGAATAAAATTGCTGCCGTCGAAACTGCGCTTGCCGAAGTACAGAATGTTGTCGTTCCAGGCGTTGTAGACCTTCAGCCCCAGGTGCGTGTGCAACGCCGGGTTCTGCCGACGAATGCGGTTGAGCTGGGCGATCTCGGCAATGATGTTGCCCGGTGCCGTGAAATCGCGGACGCGGATTTCGTACTTCTCCGAGTCGAGGTATTCCTCTTTGCCCGGCACTGGCGCCGACTCGCACAGTTCGAACCCCGAGTACATACCCCACAAGCCCGAACCCATGGTTGCCAGCGCCGCGCGGATCAGAAACCCCGCACGCCCGGATTCGTGCAGGAACGCCGGGTTGATGTCCGGCGTATTGACGAAGAAATTCGGCCGGTAGCATTCGCGCCATGGCGATTCATTCAGTTCAGTGAAATACGTCGCCAGCTCAGCCTTGGTGTTGCGCCAGGTGAAATAGGTGTAGCTCTGGGTGTATCCGACCTTGCCTAGCCGCGCCATCATTGCTGGCGTGGTGAAGGCCTCGGCGAGGAAGATCACTTCCGGGTACAGCGCGCGCACATCGGCGATCAGCCATTGCCAGAACGGCAGCGGTTTGGTGTGCGGGTTGTCGACGCGAAAGATCTTCACGCCCTCCTCGACCCAGCCAATGACAATATCGCGCAGCTCAACCCACAAACTTGGAATCGCGTCCGGCGCATAGAAGTCGACGTTGACGATGTCCTGATATTTTTTCGGTGGGTTCTCCGCGTATTTGATCGTGCCGTCGGGGCGCCAGTTGAACCAGCCCGGATGCTGCTTGAGCCACGGGTGGTCCTGAGAACACTGGATGGCGAAGTCGAGGGCGATTTCCAGGCCATGCTCGGCGGCAGCGGCCACCAGTCGGCGGAAGTCTTCACGGGTGCCCAGTTGCGAGTGAATCGCCTCGTGGCCACCCTCCTCACTGCCGATGGCGTATGGACTGCCGGGATCATCGGGGCCGGCGGTCAGGGAATTGTTGCGGCCCTTGCGATGGGCGCGGCCAATCGGGTGGATCGGCGTGAAATACAGCACGTCGAAACCCATGTCCTGAATCATTGGCAGACGTGAGTGCACATCGTTAAAAGTGCCGTGACGGTGCGGATCGTCGGTCATCGAGCGCGGAAACAATTCGTACCAACTGGCAAATTCTGCCAGCTCACGCTCGACGTCCATGGGGAATTCGGCGCTTACGCTCAAGTAGGCGCGGTGATCGGCTTCAGCCATCAATTGCGCACTGCGCGAGTGCAGAAACAGTGCGACCTGCTCGGTTTCGAGCAACCCGGACAATTCGTGGTGCAACGCCGCGAGCTGCTCACTGAGTAGGCCTTCGCTGCGTTCAGCGGCCTGCTGCACCATCGTGCGGCCTTCTTGCAACTCGAGCGAAACGGGTACGGCGGCGGTATGCTTTTTCTCCAGTTCGTACTGGAAACTGGCGAAGTGATCGATCCAAGCTTCTATGCAATAGAGAAAACGACCCTGATGTTCAGGGCGGAACTGGCCTTGCCAGCCATTGTTGCCCTGATCGGCCATGACTTCGCTTTGCCAGGTCTCCTGGCCTTCCTCGCGCCAGCGGATGCGCACCGCGAGCTTGTCGTGACCGTCGGCAAATACCTTGCTGGTGACCACCACTTCGCGGCCGGCAATCGACTTCACGGCAAACTGCCCGCCATCGAGCGTCGGCATGGTGTTTTCAATGACAATGCGCGGCAGCAGCAGCGCCTGCGACAGCGGCATGTGCGGGTTGTAGCTTTGTTCAGAGGGTTTTTCAGCAGTCATTGAGCATCTCTCCTTAACGCCCAAAGGACGCTCTTGTGCCGGTTCGGCGTTCACAATCGAGCGCCTGCCCGGAATGAACTCACTTAGGTTCCGAGCGACTGACGCCGGGAAAAGTTCAGATGAAATTACCGTGTCAGAAAAGCGGATCGAATTACGTGCAGGGTGGTCAATCCACTTAAGCACTTCTCACGCCATGTGCCACACGGAGGTCCACCGATGAACATCCCGATCCCGGCCGAAACACCTGATCCGAACATCGACAAACCCACCCTGCCCGAGACCGAGCCGCAGCCGATTCCGGAGCAGGAACCGCCCGGCACCACGCCACCACCCAAGGAAGAACCACCAACGACCATGCCGCCAGTCATCGTCTAACTGATCGTGATTGATCGTTGATTGATCGTTGATTGATCGTTGATTGATCGTTGATTGATCGTTCCCACGCTCCGCGTGGGAATGCAGCCCGGGACGCTCCGCGTCCCAAAGCGGACGCGGAGCGTCCATTGAGACATTCCCACGCGGAGCGTGGGATCGATCATCCGGCGCAGGAATGATCAGTGGTCATCAGTCTTTTCTTCGTCCTTTTCGAAAAGCTTCACGATTCGTGGCATCACGCTGAAAATCCCCAGCGCCAAAAAGGTACTGAGCAGCGCCGTCGCTTCCTTACCCAACCCGGCGGCCACACCAATGGCCGCGGTCATCCACAGCCCGGCAGCCGTGGTCAGTCCTTTGACGTGACCTTCATCGCCTTCCTTGTTTTTCAGGATAGTCCCGGCACCAAGAAAGCCGATTCCGGCAATCACCCCTTGCACCACGCGACTCATCGCATCCGATTCCGCCCCTGACGTCTGCGGCACCAGCACAAACAGCGCGGCGCCGAGCGCCACCAGCATGTGCGTACGCACCCCTGCAGCCTTGCCCTTGTGCTCACGCTCGAAGCCGAGAATGCCGCCCAGAATCGCCGCCATCAGCAGGCGCACGGTAATCCGCGTCAATTGCGAAGCATCGCCAACGTCGGCGAATTCCGCTTGCAGGGTTGCCCACACTTCATGCCACCACGCGTTCATCGTGCAGTCCTTGTTATTGGCTCGTAGACGATGGACAGCGGCGACCATTAATCAGTTGCGCAGAACGATCAGCGCAGCGTGCGCCCTAACCTTGCAGACCTCCCTGAAAAAAGGACTGCTCCCATGCCTCTTCGAGTCGATGAATCCAATCCCGAACAAAAAGTGTGTTTTTTCACTGTCGAGAATGGCGAGGAAATTCGCATTTGCGACACCCTGGAAGTTCGCACGGATAGCGACAAGGCCATGTCGTTCGTGGAAATCGAAGGTCGCCGCGTCTATGTGACCGAATCAGAAGCCGACGCCCTCACCGTTGCCGGTGCCAGGGACGGTCGCAAACACCTGAAAGCCGACGAGAGTGATTCGGTGATTTGACTGACCTTGATCAACACCCCGCGCAAACGTCTGCGATAGGCGTTTGCGCCTTTGTCTGCGGGCTGCTTCAAGTTGTCGCAGGCGTTGCGCAAAACCTCATCTGATCCGCTTTTTATTGAAATACCTGAGTCTGTTATGCAAACAGATCGGCGCTCATAGTGCTCTGGCCTGATGGAGGCTGATGAGCGAATAACCATGAGCGAACAAATCCCCGTCCGAACCGTAGAAGCAACTCCCACTATCAAGAGTGTGCCCGCGCGCCCAATGAAGGCGACGGCCAAATCCAGCGACAACCAGATCCACACCCGCAGCTTCACCGGCCTGTTCCGCACCCTGCGCATGAGTGGCGCGGGATTTCTGTTCGTGTTGTTTTTCGGCACGGTGTGGCTCAACTGGGGCGGACGTCAGGCGGTGCTCTGGGATCTTTCCGAAAGCAAATTCCACATCTTCGGCGCGACGTTCTGGCCGCAGGATTTCATTCTGCTCTCGGCACTGCTGATCATCGCCGCGTTCGGCCTGTTCGCCATTACCGTATTCGCCGGCCGGGTCTGGTGCGGCTACACCTGCCCGCAGAGTTCGTGGACGTGGATCTTCATGTGGTGCGAGAAGATCACCGAAGGCGAGCGCAACCAGCGGATCAAATTGCAAGCCGCGCCGTGGAGCCTGAACAAACTGGCCCGGCGCGCGGCCAAGCACACCTTGTGGCTGGCGATCAGCGTGCTGACCGGCCTGACCTTCGTCGGTTACTTCACGCCGATCCGGCCATTGGCCGAAGAACTGCTGACCCTGCAGATCGGCGGTGTCAGCCTGTTCTGGGTGCTGTTTTTCACCGCCGCCACGTACATCAACGCCGGTTGGCTGCGCGAGGCGGTGTGCATGCACATGTGCCCGTATGCACGCTTCCAGAGTGTGATGTTCGACAAAGACACCCTGGCGATTTCCTACGACGTCGCCCGTGGCGAAAACCGTGGCCCGCGCAAACGCGACGTAAAACCGCTCGAGGCCGGCCTGGGTGATTGCATTGACTGCCAGTTGTGCGTGCAGGTCTGCCCGACCGGCATCGACATCCGCGACGGCTTGCAGATGGAATGCATCGGCTGCGCCGCGTGCATCGACGCCTGTGACTCGATCATGGACAAGATGAACTACCCGCGCGGCCTGATCCGCTACAGTTCCGAGCGCGAATTGCAGGGTGGCAAAACCCACCTGCTGCGCCCTCGCTTGATCGGTTACACCGTGGTGCTGGTGGCGATGATCGGCGCATTGGCGCTGGCGTTGGTCGAGCGGCCGATGGTCTCGCTGGACGTGACCAAGGATCGCGGGTTGTTCCGTGAAAACGGTCGGGGCCAGATTGAGAACATCTATAGCCTGAAAGTCATCAACAAGACCCAGCAACGCCAGGACTACAACCTGACGCTGGTGGATGGCGATGGCTTCCAGCTGCAAGGCAAGACCGAACTGAGCCTGGCGCCGGGGGAAATTGTCGATGTGCCGGTGTCGGTGGCGATGACCACGGAGCGCCCGGCCAGCAGCTCGCAGACCTTGAGCTTCAAGATTGCCGACAGCGATGAGCCTGAGGTTTACAGCGTGGCGAAGAGCAGGTTTGTTGCGCCGATGAATCGTTGAGCCGTTAGAATCCGCTCCCTCACCCCAGCCCTCTCCCAGGGGTAGAGGGGGCCGACCGAGGTGTCTGTCGCTATACATCGACCTGACAGACCGAGTCGATTATGGATTCAGCAAAGCACTTTCAGGTCGAGTCGATTATGGATTCAGCAAAGCACTTTCAAGCCGAGTCTATTGTGGATTCAGCAAAGCACTTCAGGCCGAGTCGATTGTGGATTCAACAAAGCACTTTCAGGTCGGTGTAGTTCACAAGCATCCCCCAATCAGTCCCCTCTCCCTCTGGGAGAGGGTTAGGGTGAGGGGCAGTTCTCCTGACACACCTCATCATCAACCAGCACCAAGGCTCCTCGATGAAACGCTACGAAAAATTCGCCGACGACATCGCTGAACTGATCCGCTCCGGCGTCCTTGGCCCCGGCCAGCGCGTGCCTTCGGTGCGCTACGCCAGCCAGACTTACGGGGTCAGCCCGTCCACAGTGTTCCAGGCCTATTACCTGCTCGAACGCCGCGGCCTGATCCGTGCGCGGCCGCGCTCAGGCTACTTCGTCAACACCCACGCGCCGAGCCCGTTTTCCGAGCCGGTGATCAGTAGCCACGTCAACGACTCCACCGAAGTCGACGTCAGCGAACTGGTGTTCTCGGTCCTCGAGTCGATCAAGGACCCGAGCACCGTCCCGTTCGGCTCGGCATTCCCCAGCCCCACCCTGTTCCCGCTACAGCGCCTGTCGCGCTCACTGGCCAGCGCCGCCCGCGAGATGGACCCGCGCATGGTCGTCACCGACATGTCGCCGGGCAATCCGCAACTGCGTCGACAAATCGCCCTGCGCTACATGGTCGGCGGCCTGATGCTGCCGATGGAAGAATTGCTGATCACCAACGGCGCGCTCGAAGCGCTGAACCTGTGCCTGCAAGCCGTGACCGAACCCGGCGATCTGGTGGCCATCGAGGCCCCGGCCTTCTACGCCAGCCTGCAAGTACTGGAACGGCTGAAACTCAAAGCCGTGGAAATCCCCGTGCACCCGCGCGACGGCATCGACCTCGGCGTCCTCGCGCAAACCCTCGAACGTCACCCGATCAAGGCCTGCTGGTGCATGACCAGTTTCCAGAACCCGATGGGCGCAACCATGCCCGAGGCGAAGAAACAGGAATTGGTCGAACTGTTGCGTCGTCATCAGGTGCCGCTGATCGAGGACGACGTTTACGCCGAACTTTATTACGGCCAACAGGCACCGAAACCGGCCAAGGCCTTCGACACCGAAGGTCTGGTGATGCACTGCGGTTCGTTTGCCAAGAGTCTGGCCCCCGGTTATCGCATCGGCTGGGTCGCCGCAGGGCGCTACGCGCAGAAAATCGAACGATTGAAATTGATGACCTCGCTGTGCGCCTCGATGCCGGCGCAAGCGGCGATTGCCGATTATCTGCAACACGGCGGCTACGATCGGCACCTGCGCAAACTGCGCTACGCACTGGAAGAACAGCAGAGCGCGATGTTAGCGGCCATCGCCCGTTACTTCCCGGCACAGACGCGGGTCAGCCAACCGGCGGGCGGCTACTTTCTGTGGCTGGAATTACCGCCGCAGATGGATTCGCTGAAGTTGTTTCAGATGGCACTGGCGCAAGGCATCAGCATCGCCCCGGGGCCGATTTTCTCGCCGACGCAGCGGTTCAGGAATTGTATTCGGTTGAACTATGGCAGCCCGTGGACCGAGGATTCGGAGAAAGCGATGGAGACGTTGGGGCGGATTGTGCGGTCGTTCTGACAGATAGATGGTGTTTATTTTGGCCTCTTCGCGAGCAAGCTCGCTCCCACATGGGTTCTGTGCCATTCACACATCCAATGTGGGAGCGAGCTTGCTCGCGAAGGGGGCGGTGCTATCGAAACAAATCCGGGCGATTAACGCCCGCCACCCAAATCAACAAACGTCCCGGTCGCATAAGAAGCCTTGTCCGACAACAGCCAGACAATCGCCTCCGCCACCTCATCCGGCCGCCCCCCACGGGCCATCGGAATCGCCGACTCCAGCTTGCTGACCCGATCCGGGTCGCCGCTCAGCGCGTGGAAATCGGTATAGATAAACCCCGGGCGCACCGCGTTCACCCGAATCCCCTCGCCCGCCACTTCCTTGGACAAGCCGATAGTGAAGGTATCAAGCGCGCCTTTGGACGCGGCGTAATCGACGTATTCGTTCGGCGAGCCAAGACGCGAGGCTACCGACGACACGTTGACGATACTGCCGCCCTGCCCGCCGTGCTTGGGCGACATGCGCAGGATTGCGTGCTTGGCGCAGAGGATCGGCGCCAGGACATTGGTTTTCATGATTTTCAGAATGCGGAATTCGGACATTTCATCGACCCGCGACTTTTGCCCGACGGTGCCAGCGTTGTTCACCAGAGCGGTGACGCGGCCCAATTCAGTATCGACGCGATGGAACAGCGCGATCACTTCGTCTTCGATGCTGACGTCGGCACGTACGGCGATGGCTTGGGCGCCCAGTGCACGGACTTGCTCCAGCACACTTTGCGCAGCCTGCTCGTCTTGCTGATAGTTGATGCAGATCCGATAGCCTTGCTCGGCAGCCAACAACGCCGTAGCGGCGCCAATCCCGCGCCCGCCACCGGTGATCACAATGACTTTATCCATGCTGGCCTTTCCCCCAAATGCACACGTAACAGTCGGGGGGAAGAATAACCGCCATTGACGGGTTTTGCATGGAGTCTGTGGAGTCTGGGCAGACGCCTTCGCGAGCAAGCTCGCTCCCACAGGGTTCTGTGTTGTTTACACAGTCAATGTGGGAGCGAGCCTGCTCGCGAAGAACGATAACGCAGTCGATCAGACCGCCGCTAACTGCTCACCCCGCGCAATATCCTGCATGAATTTGTCCGCCGGCATCGGATACCCCAGCAGATAACCCTGCAACGAATCACAGCCCAGCTCAGTCAGAAACGCCTGCTGCACGCCGGTTTCGACACCCTCGGCAACAATCCGCAACCCAAGCGCCTGCCCCAACGCAACGATCGCCGAGACAATCGCCGCATCATCACTGTCATGCTCAAGATCGCGCACAAAACCACGGTCGATCTTCAGCTCATTGGCCGGCAAACGCTTGAGGTACATAAGGCTGGAATAACCCGTGCCGAAGTCATCGATCGACAGATCGACGCCCATGTCCGACAACTCCTGCAATACCGTCATGCTCGCATCGGCATCGCTCATGGCCGTGGTTTCAGTGATTTCCAGAGTCAGGCTGTTCGCCGGCAAGTGGTGAGTGGCCAGCGCCTTGGCTACGCTGCGCACCAGCCCGGTGTGGCAGAACTGCAACGCCGACAGGTTCACCGCAATCCGCCAATCGGTGTAACCGAGCACGTACCACTCGCGCATCTGCCGGCAGGCTTCATTGAGCACCCATTCACCGATCGGAATGATCAGCCCGGATTTCTCCGCCAGCTCGATGAACTTGTCCGGCATCAGCATGCCGTGAATCGGATGCTGCCAGCGCAACAGCGCTTCAGCGCCGACCGGACGGCCATTGGCGGCGTCGAACTTCGGCTGGTAATACAGACTGAACTGGCTGTGTTCCAGCGCCGCGCGCAGGTCTTGCAACAACTGCAACTGCTTGCGCGCGTTGTTGTTCATCGACGCGTCGAAAAAGCTGTAACCATTTTTGCCGCCGCCCTTGGCGTGGTACATCGCCGCGTCAGCGTTCATCAGCAGTTCCTGCGCGTTCTGGCCATTGCCCGGGTACAGGGCGATGCCGACACTGGCGGAGATCTGCAAGTCATGTTCGGCGACGCGGAAGGATTGCGCGATCAGACCGACCTGACGTGCCGCCAACCCCAGTGCGTCATTGGGTTCGGTCAGGCGCACCAGCAACACGAATTCATCGCCACCGATGCGCGCCAGTGTGTCGGGGCCGCGCAAGTCTTCACGCAGACGCAACCCCACTTCACGCAACAACTGGTCGCCCATGTGGTGACCGAACGCATCGTTGACCGGTTTGAAGCCGTCCAGATCGATGAACATCAAGGCAAAACAGCCGCCCTGCTCGTGGACCTTCTTCATTGCCTGATTGATGCGGTCGTCCAGCAACATGCGGTTCGGCAGGCCGGTCAAGGTGTCGTGCAGGGCCAGTTGCGTGAGTTCGCGATTGGCCACAGTCAATGAGTGTGCCAGGTCGGCCGTGCGCGCTTCGAGGCGTGCGTCGAGAATCGAGGTCAGCAAGGCAATCGACAGCACTGCCAACGTGGTGATCAGCACCAGGCTGTCGAGGCCATTGCCCTTCAAGCCATTGACGGTGGCGCCACAGAAACTGCCGTCAGGGAACTGCGCGGCGGCCATGCCGGTGTAATGCATGCCGACAATCGCGATGCCCATGATGATCGCCGCCCCGCCCCGGATCAGCCGCACATAAGGCGAGTGCTGACGCAGGCGGAAAGCGATCCACAGTGCCGCCGCCGAGGCGCCGACGGCAATCAGCAACGAAGCGCCAAACAGCGTCGGGTCGTAGTCGATACCCGGGGTCATGCGCATCGCCGCCATGCCGGTGTAATGCATGGCACTGATCCCGGTGCCCATGATCAGCGCACCGAACGCCAGCTGCAGAATCGGCAGTTTCGGCTGGCTGACCAGCCACAAGGCGAACCCGCAGGACAACACGGCAATCAGCAGCGACAGCGCGGTCAGGGTGATGTCGTAGCCCAGATCGATCGGCAACTTGAAGGCCAGCATGCCAATGAAGTGCATCGACCACACGCCGACACCCATGGCAAATGCACCTCCGGCCGTCCAGAAATGCACCGCACGACCCTTGGCCGTGGCAATGCGACCGGTGAGGTCGAGGGCAGTGTACGAAGCGAGAATCGCCACACACAACGAAATGAAAACCAGCGTGGAGGAATAACTACCGATGAGCATGAGAATTCTCGTGGCCACCCAACGCGGATTGCGTCCGTTCCCGGTCGGGCAAATGCGGCGATTGTACTGATTGCACCGAAGAACGCACTGACAAAGTAAGCAATTGGCCATCAAGCCGATGAAACGCTTGTTCGATCGTCCGACAAGGCTCTGGCGCGGCGCTCACGGCTTTACCCGATCGTTCCCACGCTCTGCGTGGGAATGCCTCAGCGGATGCTCTGCGTTCGGCTCTGGATGGGACGCGGAGCGTCCCGGACTGCATTCCCACGCGGAGCGTGGGAACGATCAACAATCAGTGACTGCACGGACGCCTTCGCGAGCAAGCTCGCTCCCACAGGTTCTGGACCATGGATTGATTTATTGGGCGTCACTGACATCCAGTTGCCCGTCCCAGCCACCGCCCAGCGCAGCGATCAATTGCACGCTGGCGATCAAGCGGCTTTGCAGGATATTCAGCACGCTGCGCTCGTTGCTCAACGCCGTGGCTTGCACCACCACAACATCGATGTAAGCAATCAGACCGGCCTTGTACTGGTTTTCCGTCAGGCGCAATGAGTCGCGGGCGGCATCGAGGGCTTCCTGGCGCACCGCCGCTTCGTCCTCATACACCTTCAACTGCACCAGATAGTTTTCCACTTCGCGGAAACCGTCGAGCACGGTTTGCCGGTACTTGGCCACGGTCTGGTCGTAAACCGCTTCAGTGCGGTCGACTTCGGCCGAACGGATGCCGCCATCAAAAATCGGCAACGACAGTTTCGGCCCGACCGACCAGAAACGGTTCGGCAGGCTGATCAGGTTCTGCGACGTACTGCTGCTGTAGCCGCCGCTCAGACTCAAGCTCAGGTCCGGGTAATACGCGGCTTTGGCCACGCCAATGTTGGCGTTGGCGGCTATCACCGAACGCTCCGCCGAGGCGATGTCCGGGCGCCGTTCCAGCAACTGCGAAGGCAAGCTCAATGGCACCTGCGGCAGCTTGGGAATGGTCTGCACTTCGGCAATATTGAAATCTGCCGGCGCTTGCCCGGTCAGCACGGCAATCGCATTTTCGAACTGCGCACGCTGCCAGATCAGGTCGACCAGATCGGCCTGGGTGCTTTTCAGTTGCGTCTGCGCCTGTGCTACCGCATCGCGCCCGGAAACCCCGGCGCGGTACTGGTTCTGAGTCATTTTCAGCGAGCGTTCGTAAGCGGCAACCGTGGCTTCGAGCAGACGTTTCTGCTGATCGATCACCCGCAATTGCAGGTAGTTCTGTACCAGCTCCGACTGCTGACTCAGGCGCATCGCCGCCAGATCGGCAAAACTGGCCTGGGCGCTGGCCTCATCGGCTTCCAGTCCACGGCGCAGCTTGCCCCACACGTCCGCTTCCCAACTGACGCCCAGTTCGGCGTTATAGGTGTCGCGGATACCGCTGGACGAACTGCTCAGACTCGAACTGCTGCTGCCGGTGCCCTGGCTGGAGCGGGTCTTGCCCAGGCTCAGGTCAACGCTGGGATAGAACGCCCCGCGAGCACTGCGCACCAAGGCCTGGGCCTGACGGTACTGGGCTTCCGATTGCGCGACTGTCTGGTTGGCGTTGTTGAGCTTTTCGATCAACCCGTTGAGCTGCTGATCGCCATACAGTTCCCACCAGGCACCACGGGCCAGCGAATCGCTCGGGTTGGCCTGGGTCCAGCCTTCGGCTTGCTTGTACTGAGCGATTTCAGCGGTTTGCGGACGTTGGTAATCCGGGCCGACAGCGCAGGCACTGAGCATCGCCACACACAGCGACAGGCTCAGCAGACGCGAGCCTCGAACAGTGGCCAGATTGAAAAGCGAACGGTCAGTCATAGCGGAGTTTCCAGAGCGGCGTCAGTACGCACGCCACGCCATTTGTTGAAACGATGGCGCAGCTTGTCGAGATAGAGGTAAACCACAGGGGTGGTGTAAAGCGTCAGCACCTGGCTGAAAATCAGCCCGCCGATGATCGTCAAACCGAGCGGCTGGCGCATTTCCGCACCTTCGGCCCGGCTGAGCAGCAACGGCAAGGCACCGAGAATCGCCGCCAGCGTGGTCATCAGAATCGGGCGCAGACGTTGCAGGCAGGCGCTGCGGATCGATTCCAGTGGCGACAGGCCCTGATGCCGTTCCAGTTGCAGCGCAAGGTCGATCATCAGAATGGCGTTTTTCTTCACCACGCCAATCAGCAGGAACAACCCGAGCAACGAGATCAGGCTGAACTCGCCGCCCAGCGCATAGATCGACAGCAACGCGCCGACACCGGCCGACGGTAGGGTCGACAGGATCGTCAGCGGATGGATGTAGCTTTCATACAGCACGCCCAACACCAGATACACCGCCAGCAACGCCCCGAGAATCATGAACGGCTGGCTCTTCTGCGTCGCGGCAAAAGCGTCAGCAGTGCCGGCCATTTTCGCGATCACGTCTTCCGGCAGGCCGAGTTTGGCAATCGCCCGCTCGATGGCGGCACTGCCCTGCTCCACCGTCACGCCTTCGGCCATGTCGAAGGAAATGTCTTCGGAGGCGAACTGGCCTTCGTGGCTGACGCGGTCATCTTCCAGGCTGCTCTCATAATGAGCGATCGTCGACAGCGGCACCCGCGCACCGTCAGCGGTGATCACCTGCACTTGCTTGAGCGTCACCGGGTCCTGGGCGTATTTCGGATTGACCTCCATGACCACCTGATACTGGTTGAGGCTGTCATAGATCGTCGAAATCTGCCGCTGGCTGTAGGCGTTGTTCAGCACGGCGGTGACCATGTTCATGTCGATCCCCAAACGCTTGGCCTGATCGCGGTCGACAATCAGTGTCACTTGCTGGGCCCCCTTGCCTTCACGCGCGTCGATCGCGGTCAGCTCAGGCAACGCGCGCAGCGCCGCCACAACTTTCGGGTACCACTCGCGCAGTGAGCCGAGGTCGCCACTTTGCAGGATGTAGCTGTATTGCGACGTGGTCTGCTCGCGACCACCGCCAAATTGCAGGTCCTGATCCGCCATCAACATCAGTTGCGCACCGGGCACCTTGGGCATTTCCTTGCGCAGGCGCTCGATGACTTTCTGTGCGTTGAGTTGACGCTCTTTGATCGGCTTCAGACGCACCAGCATGAAAGCGTTGTTGGTACCGTTGGTGCCACCGATGAAACCGGCGACACTTTCCACCGCTTCGTCCTTGAGCACGGCGCGGCGGAAGATTTCCATTTTCGGTTGCATCACACTGAACGACAGACCGTCGTCACCGCGCACAAAACCGATCAACTGGCCGGTGTCCTGCTGGGGCATGAAGGTTTTTGGCACCACGACATACAACGCAACGTTGACGCCAACAGTGATGAGCAAGCTGAGCAGCGTCAGACGCCGATGGCGCAACACCCAGTCGAGGCTGGTCGCGTACTTTCCGACCATCCAGTCGTTGGTGCGGCGGCTCCAGCGTTGCAGGCGGTTTTCCTGCCCGGGTGTGTGCGGTTTCAGCCAACGGGCGCAAAGCATCGGCGTCAACGTCAGCGAAACCACCAGCGACACGACGATGGCTGCGGCCAAGGTGATCGAGAACTCGCGAAACAGGCTCTCGACGATCCCGCCCATAAACAGGATCGAGAGGAACACCGCCACCAGCGAGACGTTCATCGACAGCAAGGTAAAACCGACTTCCTTGGCCCCGAGGTACGCGGCCTGCATCGGTTTGACGCCTTCGTCGATGTGCCGGGAAATGTTCTCCAGCACCACGATGGCGTCGTCCACCACCAGGCCGGTGGCCAGAATCAGCGCCATCAGCGACAGGTTGTTCAGTGAGAAGCCATAGAGGTACATCACCGCAAAGGTGCCGACCAGCGACACCGGCACGGCCAATGTCGGAATCAGCGAGGCACGGAAGTTACCGAGGAACAGGAACACCACCAGAATCACCAGCGCCACGGCAATCAGCAGGGTCATCTCTGCTTCGTGCAGCGTCGCCTTGATCACCGGCGAGCGGTCCATGGCCAGATTCAGCTTCACGCTGGCGGGCAACACCGCTTGCAGGGCCGGCAACTGCGCCTTGATCTCGTTGACCGTCTCGATGATGTTGGCGCCGGCCTGGCGGTTGATCACCAGCAGCACCGCCGCGTCATCGTTGAAGAAACCGCTGTTGTAACGGTCCTCGACACCGTCACTGACCTTGGCCACATCCTTGAGGCGCAACGCGGCACCGTCGGCGTAGTGGATGATCAGCGATTCGTAATCCTTGGCTTTTTCCAGCTGGTCATTGGCCTGGATCTGCCACAACCGTTGGCCGTCTTCGACCGAACCCTTCGGCCGGCGCACGTTGGCATCGGCGATGGTCTTGCGCACATCGTCGAGCGCCACGCCGTACTGGTTCAGCGCCTGCGGTTCGAGTTCGATACGCACCGCCGGCAGCGAACTGCCGCCGATCTGCACTTCACCGACGCCCTGCACCTGTGAAAGGCTCTGGGACAAAATGGTCGAAGCCAAATCGTAGAGCTGGCCTTTTTCCAGCACGTCCGAAGTCAGCGACAACACCATGATCGGCGCCTGCGACGGGTTGACCTTCTTATAGGTCGGCATGCTGCGCATACCGCTCGGCAACAAGTTGCGCGAGGCGTTGATCGCCGCCTGCACCTCCCGCGCGGCGCCGTTGATGTCGCGGTCGAGATCAAATTGCAGAATGACCCGGGTCGAACCCTGACTGGAGCGGCTGCTCATGGTGTTGACGCCAGCGATCGCGCCGAACGAGCGCTCCAGCGGCGTCGCCACGGTAGAGGCCATGACCTCCGGGCTGGCACCGGGCAGGCTCGCCTGCACGACGATCACCGGGAAATCCATTTGCGGCAGCGGCGAAACCGGTAACAGACCGAAGCTGACACCGCCGAGCAACATGATCGCCAGGCTCAGCAGCATCGTCGCCACCGGGCGCTTGATGAAAGGACCGGAGAGGTTCATCGAACGCAATCCCCAACGTCACACCAATCCCCTGTAGGAGTGAGCCTGCTCGCGATAGCGGTGTGTCTGTTTACGTTGATGTTGCAGGTGCCGGCCTCATCGCGAGCAGGCTCACTCCTACAGGGGTTATGTGTTCGGACAGTCATACCGACACCTCTTCGCTATCGGTATTAGTCTTGCCAAAGCGCCGACCGAGGCGGTCGAAATACAGGTAGATTACCGGCGTGGTGAACAGCGTCAGCACTTGGCTCACCAGCAGCCCGCCGACCATCACCAGACCCAGCGGCTGGCGCAATTCAGCCCCGGAACCGGTGGCGAGCATCAACGGCACCGCACCAAACAGCGCTGCCAGCGTGGTCATGAGGATTGGCCGGAAGCGCAGCAGCGCGGCCTGATAGATCGCCTGTTCCGGTGCCATGCCTTGGGTGCGTTCAGCATCGAGGGCGAAGTCGATCATCATGATCGCGTTCTTTTTCACGATACCGATCAGCAGGATGATGCCTATGATCGCGATCATGCCCAGGTCATTGCCACTGAGCAACAACGCCAGCAAAGCGCCGACCGCAGCCGACGGCAAGGTCGACAGAATAGTGATCGGGTGGATGTAGCTCTCGTACAGCACGCCAAGCACGATGTACATGGTCACCACCGCCGCCAGAATCAGCAGCAAGGTACTCGACAGCGACGCCTGGAAGGCTTCGGCAGCACCCTGGAATTGAGTCTGCACGCCGACCGGCATGCCGATGTCTTTCTGCACCTGTTCGATAATGTCGACCGCATGCCCAAGCGCCACACCGGGTGCGAGGTTGAACGACATCATCACTGCCGGGAACTGGCCAATGTGGGTGATCGCCAGTTGCGCCTGACGCTCTTCCACGTGGGCCAGACTCGACAGACGTACTTGCGCGTCATCGGTGGTCTTGACGTGAATCTGGTCCAGCGCCTGCGGGCCGATTTTCTCACCGGCCTGGGCCTGCAGCACCACGCGGTACTGGCTGGCCTGGGTGTAAATGGTCGAGATCTGCCGCTGACCGAAGGCGTCGTAGAGCGCATCGGTGATGTTCGCCACCGAGACGCCCAGGCGTGAAGCCGCATCGCGGTCGATCACCAGATAGACCTGCAAGCCCTTGTCCTGCAAATCACTGGCGACGTCGGTCAGTTCCGGACGCTGCGCCAGTGCCTCGACCAATCGCCCGCTCCACTGACTGAGCAGTTCGGAATCCGGCGAAGACATGCTGAACTGATACTGAGTGCGGCTGACGCGGTCTTCGATGGTCAGGTCCTGCACCGGCTGCATGAACAGGCGGATGCCGACCAGTTTGTCGAGTTGCGGTTGCAGGCGCGCAATCACTTCAGTGGCACTCAGATCGCGATCGCCATGAGGCTTGAGGTTGATCAGCAAGCGCCCGCTGTTGAGTGTGGCGTTATCGCCGTCGACACCGATGTAGGACGACAGGCTTTGCACCGCTGGATCTTCGAGAATGATTTTCGCCAGTTCCTGTTGGCGCTCGCCCATGGCTGCGAAGGAAATCGACTGCGGCGCTTCGGAAATGCCCTGAATCACCCCGGTGTCCTGGACCGGGAAGAAGCCTTTCGGCACGACCATATAGAGGAACACGGTCAACGCCAGCGTGCCGATGGCCACCAGCAACGTCAGCGGCTGATGCTTGAGCACCCACTGCAACTTGCGCCCGTAAGCGGCGATCATCCAGTCGATGACCGCGCCACTGGCCCGATAAAAACGGCCCTGCTCGTGTTCTTCGGGTTCACGCTTGAGCAGACGCGCGCACATCATTGGCGTCAGGGTCAGCGAGACCACCAGCGAAATCAGGATGGCCACGGCCAGCGTGATGGCGAATTCGCGGAACAGGCGCCCGACCACGTCGGCCATGAACAACAGCGGAATCAGTACTGCGATCAGCGACAGGGTCAGGGAAATCAGGGTGAAGCCGATCTGTTTGGCGCCTTTGAGCGCCGCTTGCATCGGGCTGTCGCCCTCTTCGATGAAGCGCGAAATGTTTTCCAACATGACGATGGCGTCGTCGACCACGAAACCGGTGGCAATGGTCAGGGCCATCAGGGTCAGGTTGTTGACCGAGAAGCCGGCGAGGTACATCACGCCAAAGGTGCCGATCAGCGACAGCGGCACGGCCACCGATGGAATGATCGTCGCACTGGCACGACGCAGGAACAGAAACGTCACCATTACCACCAGAGCGATGGCGATGAGCAATTCGTGCTGCACGTCAGTGACCGAGGCGCGAATGGTCTGGGTGCGATCCGTCAGCACCGTCACTTCGAGGCCGGCCGGCAGGTTGTCGGTGATGCTCGGCAGCAGCGCTTTGATGCGGTCGACCACCTCGATCACGTTGGCACCCGGCTGACGCTGGATGTTCAGCAATACCGCCTGATTCTGGTTGGCCCACGCGGCGAGGCGTTCGTTTTCGGCACCATCGACGATTTCCGCCACGTCCTTGAGCCGCAACGGCGCGCCGTTCTTGTAGGCGAGGATCAGATTGGCGTAATCCTTGGGCGACGTCAGTTGGTCGTTGGCGTCGAGCATCGACACCCGCGTCGGACCGTCAAAGTTGCCTTTCGGCTGGTTGACGTTGGAAGCGCTGATCAAGGTGCGCACGTCCGACAGGTTCAGACTGTTGGCCGCCAGCGCTTCCGGGTTGACCTTGATGCGCACGGCCTGACGCTGACCGCCGGCAATGCTGACCATGCCGACGCCGCTGATCTGGGCGATTTTCTGCGCCATGCGCGTATCGACCAGGTCATTGAGTTTGGGCAGCAACATGGTTTTCGAGGTGATCGCCAGGGTCAGCACCGGGGTGTCCGCCGGGTTGACCTTGTTGTACACCGGCGGTGCCGGCAAATCGGTCGGCAGCAGGTTGGTCGCGGCGTTGATCGCGGCTTGCACCTGCTGTTCGGCGACGTCCATGTTGATGTCGAGGCTGAAACGCAGGGTCAACACCGACGCGCCGCCGGAGCTGGTCGAAGCCATTTGCGTCAGGCCCGGCATCTGCCCGAACTGGCGTTCGAGTGGCGCGGTGACTGCACTGGTCATCACATCCGGACTTGCGCCGGGATACAGGGTCATGACGCGGATGGTCGGGTAATCGACCTGTGGCAGCGCCGACACCGGCAACAGGCGGTAAGCGATCAGACCGGCCAGAACAATGGCCAGCATGCTCAGGGTGGTGGCTACCGGTCGGAGGATGAACAGCCGCGAAATGTTCATGCGCCCTTCTTGGCCTTGTCAGTCACGGCAGCATCCGGTGCGTTGGCGGCGGACTTGCCTTGCAGGTGTTCAGTCGGCGTGGTCGGTACTTGATTGCTGTCGTTGACCACTTCCACTTCACTGCCTTCCTTCAGGCGGTCAGTGCCTTCCAGCACCACGCGATCGCCGGCTGTCAGACCTTCGGTGATGACGGTGTTTTCGCCGTCGCTGGCACCAATCTTCAACTGGCGAATGGTGACTTTCCTGTCGCCTTCCAGCGCATAGACGAAGGTGCCGTTGGTGCCGAACTGGATGGCTGCTGACGGTGCCAGTACCACGCCTTTCAGCGTGTCAGCGAGCAAGTGCACGTTGACGAACTGGTTGGGGAACAGCGCCTGATCGCGGTTTTCGTAGCGGGCCTTGAACTTCAGGGTGCCGGTGGCAACGTCGATCTGGTTGTCGAGGCTTTGCAATACACCGGTGGCTTGCAGCTTGGTGTCGCCGCGATCCCAGGCTTCGGCTGGCAGTTTGGCGCCGCTGCGATAGCGGGCCAGCACGGTTTCGAGGCTGTTTTCCGGCAAAGTGAACGCCACGCTGATCGGTTGCGTCTGGGTGATCACCGCGAGGAACGTGGTGTCGTTGGCGGTGACGAGGTTACCGACGTCAACCTGGCGCAGACCAACACGGCCGGCAATCGGCGCGCGGATTTTGGTGAATTCGAGATTGAGCTTGGCGTCGTTGACTGCGGCCTGGTTGGTCTTGACCGTGCCCAGATACTGGCCGACCAGTGCTTCGGCGGTGTCCAGCGTCTGTTTGGCGATGCTGTCCTCTTTGTACAGACCGCGATAACGCTCGACGTCGACCTGAGCGTTCTTCAGTTGTGCCTGATTCTGCAGCAAGGTGCCTTCGGCCTGCAGCAAAGCGTTCTGGTATGGGCGCGGGTCGATCTCCGCCAACAGGTCGCCGGCCTTGACCATCTGACCTTCTTCGAAATTGATCTTGACCAGCTCACCGCCCACCCGGCTGCGCACATTGATAGTGTTGAGCGCCGTCACCGTGCCCAGCGCCTTGTAATACAGCGGGAAGTCACCGGTGACCGCCGGCGCCACGCGCACCGGAATCGGCCCGGTGCCGCCACCGAAGCCCGGCCGCATCATCCCCGAACGCCCGGTGTGCCCGGCCGCCGCCTTGTCAGCGCCCTCTTTGTGGGCCGAACCGGCGGGCCAGAATTTCCAGCACAGGACGGCGATCACCAACAAGACAAGCAGGCTGATCAGCCAGCGACGGGAGTTACGAGGGGACGATTGCATGGAGTCATTAACCATTGGGCGCGTGGGCTTCTTTTACGGGAGGCTGAACGATAAGCACTGGTGGGGAAATAGCAAAGCAGCTTTACCGGCAATTTACCTTCAACTTACGTTTCAAGGTGTGAGGCAAAACACTGATACACAAATGAAAACGGCCTGGACAGGGCCAGGCCGTTAACAATTGTAAAAGCGCTTACTTGAGAACGGACAGCGCCGCTTCGTAGTTAGGCTCTTCAGCGATTTCCTTGACCAGTTCGCTGTGCAGGACGTTGTCGTTTTCGTCCAGAACCACAACGGCGCGAGCGGTCAGGCCTTTCAGCGGGCCGTCAGCGATGGCCACGCCGTAGTTCTCGATGAACTCGGTGCCGCGCAGGGTCGACAAGTTCTGTACGTTTTCCAGGCCTTCGGCGCCGCAGAAGCGTGCTTGGGCGAACGGCAGGTCAGCGGAGATGCACAGCACCACGGTGTTGCTGATGTCGTTGGCCTGAGCGTTGAACTTGCGCACCGAGGTGGCGCAGGTCGGGGTGTCGACGCTTGGGAAGATGTTGAGCACTTTGCGCTTGCCGGCGAAGTCTTTCAGGGTGACGTCGGACAGATTGCCGGCAACCAGAGAAAAGGCTGGCGCCTTGGAACCGGCTTGTGGCAACTGGCCGTTGACTTGAACCGGATTGCCTTTAAGGGTGACTTGAGCCATGACTTGAGTCCTTCTGATGTTTTGATTGGAAAGCATGCAAGAGGCCGAAGTTAACCACGAAATTGTCCGACGACCTATGCCCTGTTTGGAAATTGTTGGGTGCCTGCCTGAAAAATTGTATACAAAACCATCGCCGTTCCCTTGTAGGAGTGAGCCTGCTCGCGATGGCGTTGTGTCAGTCAACATCTGCGTACATGACACACCGCCATCGCGAGCAGGCTCACTCCTACAATTGGATTTGAGGCGTTACTGGTCTTTTATTCAGAGACCTTGTCGATTCACCGCTGGCTCGTTCGACTAAACAACGAATCCCCACAATCCACGGAGTAACCACCATGCGCTTCATGATCCTTGTAAAAGCCAACGCCGAATCGGAAGCCGGCATCATGCCCAGCGAAGAACTGATCACCGCCATGGGCAACTTCAACGAAGAACTGGTCAAGGCCGGCATCCTGATCGATTGCGATGGCCTGCACCCGAGCAGCAAAGGCGCTCGCGTGCATTTCTCCGGTGAGAAACGCACGGTCATCGACGGGCCGTTCATCGAGACCAAAGAGCTGGTAGCGGGTTACTGGATCTGGGAAGTGAAATCAAAAGAAGAAGCCATCGAATGGGTCAAGCGTTGCCCTAATCCAATGTCAGGCGATTCTGATATTGAAATCCGCCAGATATTTTCTGCCGAAGACTTCGGCGCCGAATTCACCCCCGAAGCGCGGGAACAGGAAGAGCGTATCCGCGAACAAGCCAAGAAAAACAGCTGAACCGGAAATCCCATGTAGGAGCTGCCGAAGGCTGCGATCTTTTGATCTTGAAAAGCAAAGTCAAAAGATCACTGCCTCGTTTCACTCGACATTTACAGAATCGGTCAGTCGGGCATCGATCGGATGATGTCGGCCAGATCATCCTTGGTTATTTCATTGGCCTTGATAGCTGCGGCGACATCTGCTTTGGAAAGCGGAAAACGTTTGAAAATTTCTTTCAAGGTTTCCTCATTAACATTGGCCAGCCAGAGCGGATCGATAAATGAGCCGCCATACTCAGGCTTCATGGGTACTTCTTCGTGTGCAATTGCACCTTTATGGTTGAGATACACGACATAACGGTCGTGCCCTTCAGGAAAGCTTTTATCGTGATAAAGCGTGGTACCCAAAGGCAGGACATAGTAGTTCTCGTCGCCATTTGGACCTTCAATCAGTAATGGTTCTTTCGTTTTGATCATTTTCATATCGTGCCCCTTCCCCATATCGCCAAAAATCAGAAAAGCCAAAAAAATCGCATTGACGGATAAAACTGCCACCAGCCATAGGCCCATCCGCCTATTTGTAAACATTTTTCTTATCATAGGGGGCCTCGGTATTCGCTTCGAGCATGGCTTGTAAATCCGCCGGCATGAAAATCCCGTCCTTCGGACTACTTTGTGTACGCGCAGCCTGTCTCTCGATGAAAGAGAGACCTCGCATCTCATTAAATTTCGCAGGGTTCTGCACAATTGACTTCCCCGAAACCTTCGCTCCTGCAATGGTCACGGTTGTGCAGTTATTCGTAGTCGGATGATAGTTGGATGGCAACACATACCGTGCTGATGACGCAGTCTTTTTTCGCTGCTCTTTTTGCTGGGCGACGATACCGTCGAAATGAGCGATCACAGCCTCAGCTTTTGCATTTTCCAGAAAATAAACAAAACCTGTTGTTGTACGCCCCAAACTGTTTTCACCAGAGATATACGCTTTGAAGGACGTCCAGACGTTCAGCACGCCTTCCCCCTCGCTATCGAACGTGCCCCAGGTTTTCCCATAGCGACCAAAGTCATAAGTAATGTCTTTGCTACCGACCACTACATGTAAAGCCGCGTGCCCGAAAGGATGCTCTTCTTTATCGCGAGTGTAGGGACCACCCACCAGCACTTCCATATACGCACCGGACACGACCACCTGATTGGTTTTTGTGGTTTTCCCTGATGTGCCCGTATTTTTTGCTGCCTGGGTTGTGCTGGTAACTTTAGTAGACTGAACCATTAAAGATGTTCCGTATCTTCAAGTTTCGGAAACTTTATGCTGCAATTCCCCCTAGGAATATTTGCAACATGCACAAAGCCATTTTCGTCGAGAACGCCAGTTATCAAAGTTCCATCGGGAAGCGTCAATTCATACGCCTCGTTGGGGACAGGTTCATCTCTTTCGTTAAGCAACTGAAACTCGACAAAAGTCGTTTCTTTCAGAAACTGCGAGAAGAAGCTGGCGGGAGCACTACCAGAATCACCGACGAAGGTGTCAGGTGATCCAGCAGTAATCGTCGCTCCGCATGCCGTTTGGGAACCAACATGAGCAACGTCTTTTCCCAACCCAAAAACATGGGGAGCGCCCGTTGTTATGGGATTACTGCCGTGAACTGGGCAGGAATAGATATCTCCTACCAAAGCTACGGGAGTTGAGTTAACAAAAATAGGACTTGATCCAGTGGTGATATTTCCACCGTGACTCCCTGGATCTCCGAGCCTTGCGACTGGCTTTCCTGCCATCGTTTCTCTCCATTGAATATCACGACATGCGGATGTTACCCGATCTTGTTGTGGAAAACAGGGTATCCATGGCGCCTCCGGACTGGATAAAAAATGCGATCGGGTTGAGTCTTTTTTGGTTGTTCGTTGACCATTCCAACGCGCGGCAAAGGGATGCCTCAAGGGACGCTCTGCGTTCCAGCTTGCAAATTTGACGCAGAGCGTCAAGGGCTGCATTCCCACGCAGAGCGTGGGAACGATCATTCAAGAGCTGATCACCGCCATGGGCAATTTCAACGAAGAACTGGTCAAGGCCGGCATCCTGATCGATTGCGATGGCCTCCATCCGAGCAGCAAAGGCGCTCGCGTGCATTTCTCCGGTGACAAACGCACGGTCATCGACGGGCCGTTCATCGAGACCAAAGAACTGGTGGCGGGTTACTGGATCTGGGAAGTGAAATCAAAAGAAGAAGCCATTGAATGGGTCAAGCGCTGCCCTAATCCAATGCCGGGCGATTCTGATATTGAAATCCGCCAGATATTTTCTGCCGAAGACTTCGGCGCCGAATTCACCCCCGAAGCGCGGGAACAGGAAGAGCGTATCCGCGAACAAGCAAAGAAAAACAGCTAAACCGGATATCCGGTGTAGGAGTTGCCGAAGGCTGCGTTCTTTTGATGTTGATCGTTCCCACGCTTCGCTCGGGAACGATCATTCAACAGAGATCAGTTCTTGAGTTCGACGTGATCCAAGGCTTGATTCACCGCCAGTTCACCCAGCATGACAACTTGTGCAATACCCAGAGCAGTCTTGCGCTGCGAGGTTTCCAGCGACGCGGCGAAGTTGATCAGCATTTCGCTAGCCGAACCGAGGGTTTCGCTGGCGTTGGCTAGAAGAGATTCGGTGTTGTACCTGGGATTGGCGAGGTACATGGGTTCCGGCTCGTTGGCGCTGGACATGATGCCGGCGGCGGGATTGAGGTAGTAGTCGAGGGCGCGGTCGGCCGCTTCGTGGAGTTTTTTGCTGTCGACCGAGGCGTAGGGGGATGTGGTGTCGGCGTCTGCTTCTGGGGGGTTGGGTGTTGGTTTTTTCATGGTGTTTTCTCTATCCAAGCGGTGGAGCTGGTCCATTCGGCTTCCGGTCGAATGGGTGGCAGCTGTACGCAGGCTGGAAACCCGGGGGACAGAGAAACCCGGACGACCCGAAGGTCCCCCACGCACAGCCGCCATAACAAAGTACGCACCAAAAAAGGTGCGCAAGCATACGTCATGAACGGTGCTGTTGCGTTCAGTTTTCCCCCGGGGTTTCCAGTCCCGGTCGCTGATTTGGCAGCGACGAACACAGGCTAGAGACCCGACGTCCGACGGACAACCTGAAAACCTTGTGGGAACGTTCCGCAAATTCCAAACAACGTTTAAACATCCCGAATTGAAATACGCATATGTAGCAGCAGCCCCATTTCACCCGACAGCGCCTACACCGTAAGCAATGGAATAGTTAGTACACAATAAGCTGTGAACCCGTACACAAAACCAAAGAATTAATCCATTCGGCTGGCTAACTCCCGATTAGATGCTAGCGTCATTCAGACGTGTCCTACAGGCTTGATAAGAAAGGGATTACGCCGTAACGGCCGAGATGTGCCGAGTTGTCCATAGGCCACCAGGGAATCCGGGATGATGTTCAATCGAGTGGGGAAGACTCTTTTTCTGGCTAGTTCGCTGGCGGCTGCGTGTGGCGCGCAGGCGGATAACGCCGAGGACTCCAACAAGAGTAACAACCCGCTGAACGTCGCACCGGGCGCGAATCTGCAGGACTACTACACCCCCAAACTCTACGACAGCAATGCGCACAGCAATGACGTGTTGCTGCGCGGCACCCTGCCGATCGCCCCGAACGATTTCATCGGCGTGCCACAACTGGTCCGCGCCACCCTGCCGATCAGCACCCGTCCCGATCCGCACCACGGTTACAGCACCGGCATCGGCGATCTGAACCTGTTCGATATCTTCATTCTGAAAACCGACGGCGTGCAGTTGGGCATTGGCCCGCTGATCACTGCACCGACCGCCGAACAGGACGAACTCGGTACCGGCAAATGGCAAGGTGGCCTTGCCGCCGTAGCCATCGACGCCTCGCCGCGCGGTTTGCTCGGCGCCCTTGTGCAATATCAAAGCTCGTTTGCCGGCGACAACGATCGTCAGCACGTCGAGAGCGCCACGATGCAGCCGTTCATCATCCATAACCTGGAAAAAGGCTGGTACCTGCGCTCCACCGGCACCTGGACGTTCGACCTGAAAAACGACACGCACTACATCCCGATCGGCCTCGGTGTCGGCAAGGCCTGGAAGTCCGGCAGCAACATTCTCAACACCTTCGTCGAACCGCAGTGGACGGTTGATCGCAAGGGCGACGGGCTGCCGCAGTTCGTCGTGTACACCGGCATCAACGTGACATTCGGCAAATAAGGAAAACGCCATGCAAGCTGCCCTCAAAGTCGCCGGTTACTGCCTGATGATCATGTTTGTCAGCTGTGGCGTTGGCGCCCAGAGTTTCAGCGCCAGCCCTGAAGGAGCCCTCGGCATCGCCAAGCGCACGGGTGTCGAGGCGCCCTGCAACCGGATCGGCACTGCGGCGCCGATGCTCAACCCGATCAATTCAAAACAATAAGCGGAGATGGTGATGATCAAGCCCAACGTTGTGCGCCCGCTGTTGGCGCTGTGCATGATCGGTAGTCCTCTGCTTTACGCAGCTGAGGGTGGCGTCGGCCGACCGATCACCGGCCAGCAGGTGTTTTCCAACGCCGGGATCGTCCCGCCCGAACCGGGCTGGGTCATGTCGCTGACCAGCATCTGGTACGACGGTTCGCTCAAGGGCAGTAACGGTGCTCCGATTTCCGGCGCAGTCAGCGGCGGGATCGATATGAAAGTCTCCTACACCATGGGCAACTTCACCCATGTCTGGGACACCGGCAAAGGCCCGTGGAATTACGCTTCGGCGATCGGCGTGCCGGTGCAATACACCGACATCAAAGCCAGCATCACCGGCCCGCGCGGACGCACCCTGGGGGACAGCGATTCCGGCACGCAATTCGCCGACGCCTTGATCACGCCGATTGCCGTCGGCTACCACTTCGATGAGCTGAACCACATCTCGTTTTCGCTGCCGATCTACGTGCCCACTGGTGCCTATAACAAGGATCGCCTGGCCAACCCGGGACAGAACAATTACACCTTCATGCCAACGGTGGCGTTCACGCATCTGGATGGCAAGGGTGGCGAATTCAGCCTGATGAGCGCGTTCGAGCGCTATACCGAAAACGACGCCACTGATTACCGCAACGGCAACATCTTCCGCCTCGATGCCCTCTGGACCCACGGTTTTGGCAACGGCTGGAACGCCGGTGTCGCCGCCGGCTACATCCAGCAACTGACCGACGATAAAGGCCAGACCGCCGACACCTTCAATGGCTATCGCGGACGCTCTGTAGGCGCCGGTCCGGTTGTGGGCTGGACCGGTAAATTTGCCGACGCCCAAGCCAATATCAGTGCGCGCTGGGTGCCGGAGTTCGACACCAAAAATCGCCCTGAAGGCAACGGCTTCAGCGTCAACCTGACCCTGGCCTTTTTCTAGATCGGACACAAAGGACTGCTCCCATGACTGCGCTTACCGACCTCAACGCCCTGCAAGCCAGCATCGCCGAAGCCGTACTCGGTCAGGATCAGGTGATCCGCCAGATCCTCCTCGGCCTGTTGGCCAACGGCCACTTGTTGCTGGAAAGTCTGCCGGGGCTGGCCAAGACCCGCACGGTCAAGGCACTGGCCAAACACCTCGACGCGAAGATGAGCCGCATCCAGTTCACCCCGGATCTACTGCCGTCGGACATCACCGGGGCCGAGGTGCTGCATCAGGTCGAAGGCAAGAACGAAATCCGCTTCCAGCCGGGTCCGCTGTTCGGCAATCTGATTCTCGCCGACGAGATCAACCGCGCGCCGGCCAAGGTACAAGCGGCGTTGCTTGAGGCCATGGAAGAACGCCAGATCACCGTGGCCGGCAACAGCCATGCGCTGCCGGAACTGTTCATCGTGGTGGCGACGCAAAACCCGATCGAACAGGAAGGCACTTATCCGCTGCCGGAAGCGCAGATGGACCGTTTTCTGATGAAGGTGCTGCTCGACTATCCGAGTGCCGAGAACGAAAGTCAGGTGCTGCGGCTGCTGCGCAACGAAGAATTCGCCCAAGGCGCCAACACCACGTCCGCCAAGGGTTTCAGCCTGGCGCAGGACGTGATCTTCGCCGCCCGCAAGGAAGTCAGCGCGGTACACGTGTCTCCGGCCATCGACAGCTATCTGATCGACCTGATCAACGCCACCCGCCACCCCGCCGATTACGACGAAGACCTGGCGCGCTGGATCGCTATCGGCGCCAGCCCGCGCGGCGGCATCGGCCTGGACCGCTGCGCGCGCGCGGATGCGTGGTTGCAGGGTCAGGACTTTGTTTCGCCGGACAACGTGCGCGCGGTGGTGCATCCGGTGCTGCGCCATCGCCTGCAATTGAGCTACGACGCCGTGGCTGACGGCGTCAGTGCCGATCAGGTGCTTGATCGGATTCTCGACAAAGTGGCGATTCCGGCATGAACGATGAGGGTCTGGTCTACGTCTCTCTCGCGCAATTGATGGCGCTGGAGTTCAAGGCCCGTGACCTGAGTTTTCTTGCGCGCCAGCCTCGGGGCAGCATCCTCGCCGGCAACCATGCTTCACGCTTGCGCGGACGCGGCCTGAATTTCGATGAGTTGCGCCGCTATCAGCCGGGCGACGACTTGCGTCACCTGGACTGGCGCGCCTCGTTGCGCACCGGCAAACCGGTGGTACGCACATTCACTGAAGAGCGCGACCGCCCGGCGTTGATCGTCGTTGATCAGCGCATGTCGATGTTTTTCGGCTCACAACGCAGCTTCAAATCCGCCCTCGGCGCCGAACTCGCAGCGTTGGCGGCATGGATGGTGTTCAACGCCGGCGACCGGGTCGGCGGGCTGGTGTTCAACGATCAGCGAATCGACAGCATTGCGCCGCTGCGCAGCCGTAAACGTGTGGAAGCCTTGCTTAACCGCATCGCTGAACAGAATCGGGCACTGAGCGCGGCCAATCCCGACGCCGAAGACGAAGACCAACTGGACAAGGTCTTGCAACGCTGCCTCGCGCTGGCCGGACATGATCATTTGATCTGCATCGTCAGCGACTTTGCCGGGGCCGGCGAACGTACCTTGCAACTGATGCGACAGCTGTCAGCGCACAACGATGTCATCGCGTTGCAGGTCTATGACCCCTTGGCGATGAAGCTGCCGAACAATGGCCGCCTGCTGATCACTCAAGGCGAGTTGCAGGTCGAATTGGCGGTAGAAAAACGCAATGTGCACCAGCCCTTGGGGGATTTCCTCAGCGGCCGGCTAAAGGACGTCGCCACCCTGCTGCGCCGCAGTCAGGTGCCGTTGATGATGTTCAGCACCGCCGAAGAGGCCCACGCACAACTGCGCGCCGAACTGGGTAAAAGTGCCGGAGCAAAACGGTGAATCCGCAGATCCCCAGCATCGAACAGCTTAAAGAGCTGGGCCTGCCGGCGCCGGTCAGCTATGCGCCGCAGACGTGGGGTTGGTGGGTGTTGCTCGCCCTTTTGATATTGGCCGCGTTGCTGATCGGTATCCGCCGTTATCGGCAATGGAGAAGAGACACTTATCGGCGTGAAGGCCTGGCGCGTCTGGCGCAATTGCGTGGTCGCAGCGATGACCTCAATGCCTTGCGCGAATTGCCGGAACTGCTCAAACGCGTGGCGCTCTCGATGCCCACCCACAAACCTTTCTTGTGGAATGCAACCCCTGTGGGAGCGAGCTTGCTCGCGAAGAGGCCGGCACATTCAACATCTGTGGTGTCTGACACACCGCTTTCGCGAGCAAGCTCGCTCCCACAGGGGGTTGCGGCGCTTGGGAGGGAGGATTGGCAAGGCTTTCTGCAACGGCACTGTAAGAAACCGCTCCCGGCCGACTTCAGCACCCAACTCGCGCAACTCGCCTACGCCCCCGAGGACACCCTGCGCGCCCTCCCCGCGCCGCAACGACTGGCGCTATTCGAGACCTGCCAATACTGGATGGAGCATCACCATGTGGCAGTTTGATTACCCGTGGTTATTGCTCCTGCTGCCGATGCCCTGGCTGGCTTACCGCTATCTGCCCGCGTACAACGAGGCCCGCAGCGCCGTGCGCGTACCTTTCTTTGCGGCGATGAGCCGGGCCGTCGGTGAGGCGCCGGGCATCGTTGGCAGTCGCCGTAATCTCTGGCAACTGCTGCTGAACGTTCTGGTCTGGGCTTTGATTCTATTGGCCGCCGCGCGCCCGGTGTTCGTTGAAAAACCCATTGAACGGCAACAACCGGTGCGCGACCTGATGCTCGCCATCGACCTCTCACAGTCGATGGAAACCGAAGACTTCACCAACGCCAGCGGCGCAAAAATCAATCGCCTCGCCGCCGTCAAAGACGTCGTGCAAGGCTTCATCGACAAGCGCAAGGACGACCGCCTCGGACTGATCGTATTCGGTAGCGGCGCCTATCCGCAGGCACCGTTGACCCTCGATCACGCCAGCCTCTCACTGTTGCTGGCCGACACTGGCATCGGCATGGCCGGCCCGAATACCGCGATCGGTGATGCCATCGGTTTGAGCCTGAAGCTGCTGGACAAGGCTCATGAACAGGAAAAGGTGCTGATCCTGCTCACCGACGGTAACGACACCAGCAGCGCGATCACCCCGGATCACGCCGCTGAAATGGCCGCGAACAAAGGCGTGATCATTCACACCATCGGCATCGGCGACCCCAGCGCGTCCGGCGAGGCCAAGGTCAATCTGTCAGCGCTGGAGCAGATCGCTAAAACCACTGGCGGGCAGTTCTTCCGCGCCGAGGACCGCAACGCACTGGATCAGGTTTACGCCACCCTCGATCGCCTCACCCCGCACCAGGTGAAAACCCTCAGCCATCAACCACAACGCGAGTTGTTCTACTGGCCGCTGGGCGCGGCGTTTGCTCTGTTGGCCCTGTATCACCTCGGCGCGCTACTGCGGGTGCGCCTGGCGTTTGCCCGCCAGCGGCAGGTGGCCTGAGATGGAGATCAACCTCAGCGACTTCCATTTCCTCCGTCCCCTTTGGCTACTGCTTGCGCTGTTCGGCACGGTGCTGCCGCTGCTCTGGCGGCGTGGTCGCGACCTGCAACGACGCCTGCGCGGCAATATCGCCGAGCACTTGTTGCCACACTTACTCATCACTCCTCAAGACCATCAGCGCCTGCGCCCGGTGCATCTGCTGTGCGCACTGTTGATCCTCGGTGCGGTTGCGGCCGCCGGGCCGACCTGGGAACAGGATCGACCGGATTTCCTGGAGAATCGTGCGCCGCTGATTGTCGCCGTGGATCTGTCGCCGTCGATGGACGCCAGCGATGTGCAGCCGAGCCGACTGGAAGCGGCGAAACACAAACTGCACGACCTGATCCAGCGCCGCGCCGGCGCCCACACCGCACTGATCGCCTACGCTGGCAGCGCGCATCTGGTGCTGCCACCGACTGACGATCCGGCCCTGCTCGACACCTTCACTCAAGCCTTGGGTAGCGGGCTGATCGACAAACCGGGCAAAGATGTTGGCGCGGTGATCGATCAGGCTAAACGCTTGCTCAGCGCCGAAAAAACGCCCGGCAGTCTGCTGCTGATCACCGACGGCGCTGACACAGCGGAACTCGACGGCCTCGATAAACGTTTGGGCGACAGCCCATTGCAAGTGCTGGTGCTGGCGGTCGGCAGTGAGGACGGCGGCGTCATTCACGACGCCAACGGCCAGCCGCGCACCGATGCCAACGGACGCCCGACGCTGGGCAGTTTCAATCAAGCGGAGCTCAAACAATTGGCTTCCGCCCTTGATGCACCACTGGGCAGTCTGACACTCAATGACGATGACCTCGACTGGATCGAACTGCACGCGCAACAGCACTTTCAGAGCGCCAGCGCCGAGCAGCGCGAATTGCACTGGAAAGACGCCGGTTACTGGCTGTGCTGGCCGCTGTTGTTGCTGGCCTTGTTCAGCGTGCGAAAAGGCTGGAGCGTCAACTGGATGCCGGCGTTGGCACTGGCGGTGGGCCTTGGCTGGCCAGCGGCCCCGGCGCAGGCCAATGCGTTGACCGACGCCTTCTTCACCCGCGACCAACAGGGCCGCTGGGCCTTTGAGCACGAGCACTTGCCGCAAGCTGCCGCGCTGTTTGTCGACCCGTACTGGAAAGGTGTCGCGGCGTATCACGCGGCCGATTACGACCTCGCCTTGGCGACCTTCGCGCGGCTCGACACGCCGCAGGCATATTTCTATCTGGGCAACATTTACGTGCGTCGCTTCAAGTTCGATGAAGCCATCGCCGCCTATACCCAGGCCTTGAAGCTGCAACCGCAGTTCCCGGAAGCGACGGCCAATCTGGCCTTGGCGCAGGCGTTGCTCAAGGACACCGAAAGCGCCGAGAAAAACGCCCCGGAGACCAAACCTGACGAGGTGAAATTCGACAAGGCGCCGGGCAAGGGTCAGAGCAAAAAGGTCGAGACCGAGCAGGCCGCGTCCGATGCCTTGTGGTTGCAGAACCTGACCACCTCGCCAGCCAGGTTTCTCAAGCAGAAGTTCAGCTTGCAGGATCAGCAGGAGGCCAGACCATGAACCGAGTCGTGGCCATCGCGAGCAGGCTCACTCCTACATTGGTTTTGTGTCCGCCAACAATCCCCTGTAGGAGTGAGCCTGCTCGCGATAAGGCCAGCAAAGGCGCCCGAACACTCAGCACCTTACTCATCAGTGGCCTGTTCACACTCCAGGCTTTCGCTGCCGAACCCCACCTCAAAGTCCAGGCCCACCTGCAACCCGCCGAAGGCGCCATGCTCGGCGGTCTGGTCGAACTGCAAATCGATGTCCTCACCGACACCTGGTTCACCAGCGCCGCCACCCTGCCCGACCTGAAACTCGACGGCGCACTGGTCATGCCCCCGGACGGTCAGGCTCAGCACCTTAATCAAACCATCGACGGTCAGGCCTTCAGCGGTTTGCGCTACAGCTACCTGATCACCCCGAACGTCGCGCGCAGGTTCGACATCCCGGCGCTGACCGTGCGCGCTACACCCGGTCAGGCCACCGGAGAAATCAGTGCGCAAAGCCAGCCGGTGCAATTCAGCGCGGCCCAACCGCCCGGCTTCAAACCCGGGGAAACACCGCTGGTGGCCAGCGGTTTGCGTTTCACCCAGACCATCACAAACTCGGCAACACCCTTAAAAGTAGGCGACAGCATCACCCGCCAACTGACCCTGCAAGCGAACGGCGCATTGGCCATGGCCCTGCCGATTCCGACATTCAGTGATATCCCCGGCCTGAGCCGCTACGCCAAAACCCCGCAAGTCACCTCGCTGGATGACGGACGTGGTGACATCCTCGGTGGTCAACGCATCGACAGCGTCACCTACCGCATCGACAAGGCCGGTGCACACACCCTCCCGGCCATCGAGGTGAAATGGTGGGACACCAGCACTCGCCAATCACGCACCGCACAAGTGCCGGCGGTGACGTTCGAAGCAGCAGCCGGCACGCCTTACAAACCGGTGTTTTCGATCAGCGAAGACCTAAAGCAACTGGGCCAGAATCATCTGCGTTTCTCCACCCGCTGGCTGTTGTGGCTAACGCTGATTGCCGCTGTCGTTGCCGCCGCTTATCTGCTGCGCCCGGCGTTCAACCGCGCCTGGCAACAGTGGCAAGCACGCCGGCAAGCGCAGCGACGGGCCTGGCAGCAATCTGCTGATTTCGCCTGGCAACAAATCAATACCCAACTGCAGACCAGTCCGGCGCAATTGACGGCGCTGTACCTGTGGCTGCGGCGCAGTCGCCTGGGCCTGAAACTGGTCGATGCCGGCCCGCGCCTGCAAGGCCTGTTACGCGGGCTTTACGGTCGTCAGCCAAGTACCGAGCAAACACTCGTTCAACTGCGCGAATCATTGACTACGCTTCACAGTCAGGCCGAACAGCAACATGCAAAACCGGCCACGGCCCTGCGCCCGCTCAACCCCGTTTACGAGAAGGATTTCCCATGACGACTGCGCTACGGCAACGCCAACGTTTCGGACTGGCCCTGTTGTTTGGCCTCGTCCTGCCACTGCTGGCTCAGGCCAACGAGCCGCTGCCGTCGTGGAATGACGGCCCGGCGAAGAAGAGCATTATCGAATTCGTGCAGACCGTGACCGACCAGACCAGCAAGGACTTCGTCAAACCGGCCGACCGTATCGCCGTGTTCGACAACGACGGCACGTTGTGGAGTGAACAACCAGCGTATTTCGAATTGCTGTTTGCCTTCGATGAGGTCAAGCGCACCGCCGCGCAACATCCGGAATGGAAGACCACCCAGCCGTTCAAGGCCGTGCTGGAAAACGATCACAAGGCCCTGGCCGCTTCCGGCATGGAGGGGCTGCTGAAAATCGTCGGGGCGACCCACACCGGCATGACTACCGACGCCTTCGATGACTACGCCAAGACCTGGCTCAGTCAGGCGCGCCATCCTAAAACCGGCAAGCCGTACACCGAGATGATCTTCCAGCCGATGCTGGAAATGCTCGACTACCTGCGCAAACAGGACTTCAAGACCTACATAGTCTCCGGCGGCGACACCGGGTTCATGCGCGCCTTCGCCGAGAAGGTCTACGGCATCCCGCCGGAACAGGTGATCGGCACCACCTTCATCACGTCATTTCAGTACAAGGACGGCAAGGCCTCGATCGTGCGCACAGCGAAACTGGCGCACAACGACGACGGCCCCGGCAAACCGGAAAGCATAGATGCGGTGATCGGCAAACGGCCGATCCTCGCCTTCGGCAATTCCGACGGCGACCTGCAGATGCTGCAGTGGACCGCCGCCGGTTCCGGTAAACGCTTCATGGGCCTGGTGCACCACACCGACGCCAAGCGCGAGTGGGCCTATGACCGAAAATCCGATATCGGCCGGCTCGACAAAGCCCTCGATGAAGCGAATTCCCGTGGCTGGACCGTGGTCGACATGGCGTCGGAGTGGCGCCGGATCTACCCGTTCGAGCCTGCGGTCACCGGGCAGGTGCAATAAGAAAGCGTGATGCAGGACTGCAATAAACGTTAGTCGCAATAAACGACCCCCGCGAAAAGGAGCAAGTCAGATGACTCGCATACGCAAATGGCTACCGAAACTCGCCTTGGTGGCGACTTCGGTCATGGCGCTGTCGGCTACGGCCACGGCGGCTGAAAAACCCAACATTCTGGTGATCTTCGGCGATGACATCGGCCAGACCAATATCAGCGCCTATTCGATGGGGGTGGTGGGCTACAAGACCCCGAACATCGACCGCATCGCCAAAGAAGGCATGATTTTCACCGATTACTATGCGGAGAACAGCTGTACGGCTGGACGATCGTCGTTCATCACCGGCCAGACGCCGCTGCGTACCGGTCTGTCGAAAGTCGGCATTCCCGGTGCACCGGTGGGCCTGCAGAAACGTGACATCACCATTGCTCAGGCCCTCAAGTCGCAGGGCTATGCGACCGGCCAGTTCGGCAAGAACCACTTGGGCGACAAGGACGAATACCTGCCGACCAACCACGGTTTCGACGAATTCTTCGGCAACCTGTACCACCTCAATGCGGAAGAAGAACCTGAACGTCCGTACTGGCCGAAAGATGACGCCGAGTTCGTCAAGGCTGTGTCTCCGCGTGGCGTGATCCACAGCTTCGCCGACGGCAAGATCGAAGACACCGGCGCGCTGACCACCAAGCGCATGGAAACCATCGACGACGAAACCACCGCTGCTGCGCAAGCGTTCATCGAGAAACAGGCCAAGGCGGACAAACCGTTCTTCGTCTGGATGAACACCACGCGCATGCACTTGTTCACCCACGTGCGTGATTCGATGAAGGGCCAGAGTGGCATGCCCGGCAATGAATATGCGGACGGCATGCTCGAGCACGACGCCGACGTCGGCAAACTGCTGAAAACCCTTGATGACCTGAAAATCACCGACAACACCATCGTTGTCTACACCACCGACAACGGTCCTAACCAGTTCTCCTGGCCAGATGCGGCGACCACGCCGTTCCGCAACGAGAAAAACTCCAACTGGGAAGGTGCTTATCGCGTGCCGGCAATGGTTCGCTGGCCGGGCAAGATCAAACCGGGTGAAGTCACCAACGAGATGTTCTCGGGCCTGGACTGGTTCCCGACCTTGCTCGCAGCGGCTGGTGAAACCGATGTCGCCAACAAGTTGCTCAAAGGCTGGGCGCCAACCTCCGGCGGTACCAGCTTCAAGGTGCATCTGGACGGTTACAATCAATTGCCTTTCCTGACCGGCCAAAGCCCTAAGAGTGAGCGTAAAGAGTTCTACTACTTCAACGATGACGGCGTGCTCGTGTCGATGCGCTATGGCAACTGGAAAGCGGTGTTCTGCGAACAACGCGCCCCGGGCGGTTTCAAGGTCTGGAGCGAACCGTTCGTGTGCCTGCGTGTGCCGAAAATCTTCAACCTGCGGATGGACCCGTACGAACGTGCTGACATCGTTTCCGATCAGTACTACGACTGGACCACCAAAAACGTTTATCTGACCGAAATGGCCGTGATGAAATCGGCGGCGTTCCTGCAGACCTTCGTCGAGTACCCACCGAGCCAGAAACCCGCCAGCTTCAGCATCGACCAGATCCGTGCTGCGGTTGACGCCAAAATTGCCGAAAAAATGAAAGCGCAGCCTGCGCAGTAACACCGCAAGACTGCCGCCCACCCTCACCGGCGGGCGGACTTATTGATCGTTCCCACGCACTGCGTGGGGACGCAGCCCGGGACGCTCCGCGTCCCTTGCCGAAGCGGACGCAGAGCGTCCAATGAGGCATTCCCGCGCAGAGCGTGGGAACGATCAGCCAGTCTCAATGACTTTTGAATTAAGGCCTCCGCATGTCCTCACGTATCGCCAGCAAGCCATCGGCCATACCCGCTTCGCACGCCACCTCCCAGGCCCTGCTCATCCCGGCTCTGCTGCTGTGCATCTCCGGCGCGGCGGCACTTGTCTTTCAGGTGTTGTGGATCAAACAACTGTCGCTGGTGGTCGGCGTCGAGGTTTACGCGATCACAACCGGAATCAGCGCATTCTTCGCCGGGCTGGCTATCGGTGGCTGGCTGTTCGGCCGCTGGGCCGATCGCTTGCAGCAACCGGTGTTGTTGTATGCCGGGCTGGAAGTGCTGGTGGCGATATTGGCGGTCGGTGCGACGGTGGCCATGAGCCTGGCAGCCAGTCCGTTTGCCTGGTTGCAGGAACACCTCGGTCCGCTGGCGTGGCTGTTGCCTTTTGCACTGGTTGGCCTGCCGGCAGTGTTGATGGGCGGCACGCTGCCGGTGCTGGTGCGTTCGCTGGCCACTGACCCGGGCAAGGCCGGCGGCCAGTTGTATGCGGCGAACACCTTGGGCGCGATTGTAGGCACCCTGCTCGCCGCGTTCGTTTTGATCGCCAGCCTCGGCGTACGTGGCAGTGCCTTGTTTGCGGCGATGCTCAATCTGTTGGCCGCCGTCGGTGCTTTGTGGTTTGCCCGGCAACATCCGGCGCCGGTAACCACCACCATCAAACATCACGTAGAAAAAGCCCCGGATCGAACCGCGCTGTGGCTGTATTCCATCGCTGGCGGCGTGGCGCTCGGTTATGAGGTGGTCTGGTCGCAATCGATCGTGCAGTTCATGAGCACCCGCACCTACGCATTTGCCGTGGTGCTGGCGACCTATCTGAGCGGGCTGTTTATCGGCAGCGCCCTGCTCGCGCGCCGGGTCGAGCGTATTCGTGATCCGTGGGGCGTGTTCGGTTTGCTGATTGCCGGTGCCGGGCTGGTCGCGCTACTGGAAATCGCCCTGCTCGGACGCTGGCTGGTGATCGCGCAGAGTCAGGCGGAAATCTGGCTATTGAGTCTGGGCGCCACTGAACTGGCCGGCATGAGCGCGCGCTTTGCGGTGGCAGCGTTAAGCATCGTGTTTGTGCCGACGCTGTTGCTGGGGGCCGCATTCCCACTGGCCTTGCGCCTGAGTGTCGGTCAGGAGCGCATCGGCCGTGATGTCGGTGCGGTGGTGGCGTTCAATACCCTCGGCGGGATTGTCGGGGTGATGCTCTGCGGCTTCCTGTTGATCCCGCTGCTGGGGCTGGTGCGCACCTTGGGCCTGCTGGCGATTATCGCCGCCGGCATCGGCTATTTTGCCGTACGCAAAGGTCATCACGTCAAGAAGGGCCGGCGTCAGGCGGTGGTCGCCCTCGGTCTGGTCTCGGTTGCGTTTGCCGTGTTTACCCCGGTCGACAAACTCGCCAGCCTGTTGCCCGGTGCGCGCAATGGCAGCCTGTCGTTCTACGAAGAAGGCCGCGGTGGCACCGTTGCCGTGGTTGCTCAAGGTCGCGGCGAGAACACCTTCCACCGTTTGTACATTCAAGGCGTATCGAACACCGGCGATGCCATGCCCTCGCTGCGCTATATGCGCGTGCAAGCCCTGCTGCCGCTGTTGATTCACAACGGTGAGCCACGCTCGACACTGGTGATCGGTTTCGGCACCGGCATCACCGCTGGCGCCCTGCTGCGCTACCCGGGGCTGGAACATCGGGTGGTCGCCGAGTTGCTGCCGTCAGTGGTCAAAGCCGCGCCGCTGTTCAAGGGCAACTTCAACGCCGCCAGCGATCCCGGCGTCGATGTGCGTCTGCGCGACGGGCGCCAGGAACTGCTGCGCAGCGCACAAACCTACGACCTGATCACCCTCGAACCGCCACCGCCTTCTGCGGCCGGCGTGGTCAACCTGTATTCGCGGGACTTCTACCAGTTGGCAGCCAGTCGTCTGGAGAACCAAGGCATCGTCGCGCAGTGGCTGCCATTACCGACGCAGAACATCGACGACTCGCGTTCGCTGGTGCGCAGCTTCCTTGATGTGTTCCCGTATGCCTCGCTGTGGACCAGTGAGTTCCACGAGATGTTGCTGGTCGGCTCAATGCAGCCAATGGAACTGGACGCCGCAAAAATCACCGCACGCTTCCAGCAGGACAGCGTACGCAGCACCTTGCAGGATGTCGGCATCGGCTCAGCCGCTGCCCTGCTCGCGACCTGGGTGACGGATCGCGCCGGGCTTGAACGCTTTGCTGCCGATGCGCCTGCGGTGACCGACGATCAACCGCGCATCGAGTACGCACCCTGGGTGCGCAGCAAGGAAATCACGCGCGTGTTGCCGGCACTGTTGGACCTGTATCAGGCGCCGCCACTGGTGAATGCCGATGCCGGTTTCAATGAACGTATGGAAACCCATCGCCAGCGCTTGATGCAGTTCTATCGCGCCAGCCTGCATGCCTATGACGGCGACCGCGATGCCTGGGCACGGGATATCGGCGAGGTGATGCGCGGCGATGGCGGCAACCCGTATTTCCGCTGGTTCGTCGGCAAATGAAAGGAGGCTGAGGACTTTTCGACGCGAAACAGGTAGGGTGCGCACAATCAAAGTGCCACCACTGGACCGCGTCGAAGGTTTTCATGGAGTTGTACACGCAATGAGTTGCTGGACCGTGCTTGGCCTTACGGCCGACGCCGATACGCGCAGTATCAAACGCCAATACGCTGCCCTGCTCAAACAGACCCGTCCGGACGAAGACGCCGAGGGCTTCCAGCGCCTGCGTGACGCCTATGAGCAAGCCCTGAATTACAAGGAATGGGCGCAGGCCAACGAGGACAACGAAGCGCAGGACGACAGCTGGGACTTGACCGGCCTGACCGTGGTCGAAGTCGATGCCTTGCAACAGGCGATTCGCTCGCTGCACGGCACCAGCCTTGCGCAACTGCAACAGCGCCATGCCCTCGCCGTTGAGCAGGGTTGCGCGCACATCCTCGAAGAAACCCTGCTGCAGCATTGCATCGAACACCCTGACACGTCGGCGCCGATGGTCGATTGGGCGGTTCAGACGTATCACTGGTTCGGCGCCTGGCAGCGGCTTGAGCTGGATGAAGAGTCGATCGAGCTGTTGCTCGATCAGCAGCGTGAACGCATGACTCGACCGCTGCGTGATGCCCTCGAACGTGAGGACAGTGCGGCCTTTTTGCAGGCCTACGCACAGAGTGCTCAATGCCTCTGGCTCGACGCTGAAGTACACCGGCTGTGGTTCAACCTGTTCCTCAGTCGATTGCTGCTGGACAGCGAATACTGGTCCTCTGATATTTTCGAACAGGTTTGTGCGGGCCAGAGCTGGCATCCCGGCCCGGCCAACCGTTGCCCGCAAGACGAATGGAAGCGTCTGATCGCTCGCCATGAAAGCCCGCTTTTTATCGCCCGGCAGCGGCAACTCGCCGAAGAGCCGCCCGCCACTGCCGAACACCGCGCCGCACGCCTGTTGCTCGGCACCGGCCCGTTCAGCCAGCGCCGCGCATTGGCCCGGCGCCTGCGCGAAGAGGATTGGCTGCAATGCCGCCAATTGAGCTCGGCGCTGTATGCCAATCATCCCAAAGTCTGCGCCGAGCTACCCGGTGGCACCGCGTTTTTCTGGCGCGACTGGGAGCTGAGCCGTGGCGAATGGCCGACGTACCTTGGCGTGGTGCTGGCTTGCCTGATCGGTGCCTTTGCGCACTTCATCCCGCTGGGGCTGCGCGTCACCGGGTTGTTCAATATTTTCATGGTATCGATCGTGGTGTTTGGCGTAATCGCCGCCGGCCTCAATTGGCTGGCCCACGATCTGGCGCACCGTTATTGGCTGCTGGATGACTGGCTCAGCGCGCGGCTGTGCCCGGGGATCGCGGCGCCATTCGGTGTAATTCGCGACCTGATTCCCTGTGCGCTGATGGTCGCCGGACTCACTTGGCTATTCGGCCCTGTCGGCGGGGTGGTCTATGCGACGACGTTGGCGGTGGTCGGTCTGGTCCGCCGGCGCCAGGTCCAGCCACACGTGTCCTGGGAACAGCGCAATCCGCTGCTGAAGATTTGCCTGGTGGTCCTCGGCGTTGTTGCCCTGGTGATCGCCCTCGGCGTGCTCAATGTGATCGCCAGCAAAGACACGGTGACTCGCAATCAGGGACTGCAACCCTGGGCCGAGCGCTTGTGCAGTCGTCTGCCCGCCACGGCGACCGGCTGCGGTGCACCCGCCACCCGTGAGCAATGGTATGGCGCGGAGGCAAAACCATGAGTTCACGACTGATGTTTGTCAGTGGCCTGCTGCTCGCGCTGCTGGTGATGGGGCTGTCGGGGGCAACGACGCCGTTCCTGCAACTCGACCTGTGGCTGGACAATCGCGACGCGCCCGTGACTGCTCAGGCCAACGCGCTGAGCCCGATCATCACCTGCGTCAACCGTGTCGATGTGCATTGGCAGGTCGCCTACGAGCAATACAAACATCCCAAACCGCCAAAGGATTATTCCGCCGCCAATTGGGTGCCCGAGCCACGGGACTTCGAGGACAGTGATGCGCGCATCGTGCAGGATATCCAGAAGGATGTCTGTCTCTCCAACATGAACCTGAAGCTCGACCTTCTGGGCTATCAGCCGGGACTCTCGCAACGCGCCCGTGACTATGCGCAAGCGCTGCAGGACGTGGCAACGGTATCGATGCCCTCACGATTCGATAGAAGTGCAAGTTTCGTTTCCGTGTTCCCGAATCCGTCAGGGGGCTACCGGGAGCGGTACCTGAGCGCCATTGCTGACTACCTCAAAACGTCGGCGGCCCTGAGAAAAGACCTTGTGACACTCGATATCGCTCAGCGCAGCGAACAACTGAAACGCCTCGAAGCGCGCGTGGGCAAGGAGATTCACTGGTCTCTGCTGGCGTACATGATTGAGGCCCGGGAGACACTGGAGCGACTGGAAGACGGGATGAAGCAACGAACGCTGACACCGCAAACCGTGGCGGACACCACCGCCAGCCTGCAACAGGCGTGGGATCGCCGCGAGCCTTTCATGCGATTGCGCGAGCGCGGATTACGCACCAGGGATGATGACGCAAAGGAACTATGGGAATACATCAGCGAGCCAGCGCAGCACTACCTCGACGCGCTAAACACCCTGCACAAGGACTGGCAGGACCACGCCGAACCGCAACGTTTGAGCGAAGACTACTACGCCGTCACCCGTGGTTACGACGCCCTGCTCAGCCACTACAACCGCCGGGCACGCACCAACTTCTGAGGAGCTGCACCGGCCGGAGAATCCTCGCGGACAATCCGGCCGGGCGCACTTATTTGGCAGCCTTGAGCTTCAGATACGACTGACGCATGTCCGAGGCCCAGCCATCGATCACCGGTTTGACGTCGTTGGCGCTCATCGCCTGCGAATCATTTTCCAATGGCTTGCCGGTGCCTTTGCGCACCACTTGCGAGATAACCTTGTTGCTCGCGCCATCGAGGAACACCGCTTCGGTGGCCAGGGTGGTTTCCTGATCGCGAATACCGCTGGCCGTGCTGACCGCTGCCGCCACCAGGGCAATCGGAATCACCTCATACGCGTGCAGGCCTTCGGTCTTGCTGCTCACGGCGGTGATCGCCGCACGCACCACAATCACGCCCGGGCCAGGACCGGTCGCCAACGGCAGGTCTTTGCCGATTTCACGCTTGAGTGCCTGATCGTAGTAGGAAGTGATGCCATTGAGGGTCTGCTGGGAGATTTTCGCGGTCGGTTGCGGTTTCGGGTACAGCTGGGTCGGCTCGATGTACACACTGGTGAATTTCTTGAAGTCCACCTTCGGATCGATCCAGCGCATGACCTCGGCACCGGACGGTGATTTGGCCTCCTTGAGCTGGCTGTAGTCTTTGAGGAAGCCTGAGTACTCTTTCGGGTCGACGGTTTTGCTGGAACAACCCACCATTGCGACGGTGGCAATGCACAGAGTGCCCATCATCACTGCTAGCTTCATGCTGTAACTCCTGTCAGAAGGCCAAAACTTTGCCCGGGGGAATTACAGGTATAGCTAAAACCTCAGTAATTGCGATTACAAAGCACAATATTCACGCAAGGCTGCGCGGCGGATCACAACCGTCATTTGACAGATGCGGATGATCCGGCAAAGCTGCACCGAGCTTGAACGCACGCCAGACGGCAAATGCACCTGGACTACGGAAGTCGCAATGCCCAAGCATAAAAATAAAACAGCACAACCTGACCCTGATTCGCCTCGTTCTGCAATTTCCAAGTACGTGTTCCCGATCACCATCGGTGTGCTGCTCGCCGCCGTCGCGGGCATCGGCTGGTTTCTGTTCAGCCCTGCGCCCGCCCCCGTAAAACCTGCGCCAATAAGCGTGCCGCCCCCCGTAAAGCCGCAGCCCGTTGTGGCAAGCAAACCGGCAACCATGGTCGATGAGCAACAATGCCAGGGCTGCCACAGCGAACAGGTCAAGGACTGGCAAGGCTCGCATCACCAGCTGGCGATGCAGCCGGCGAACGCTGAAACGATGCTCGGCGATTTCAACAACATCACCTTCAAAGCCGAAAACGAGACCACCCGTTTCTCGCGCAAGGGCGATGAATTCTGGGTCAATACGCCCGGCATCGACGGCAAGAATGCCGACTTCAAAGTCGCCTATACCTTCGGCATCGCGCCGCTGCAGCAATACCTGATCGAGGTCGGCGAAGGTCGCTTGCAGGCGCTCGGTGTGGCGTGGGATACCGAGAAACATCGCTGGTTTCATCTCTACCCCGGCCAGGGCGTCAACTTCAAGAATCCGCTGCACTGGAGCAAGCCGAGCCAGAACGCCAACTTCATGTGCGTCGAGTGCCACACCACCGGCTTCAAGCGCAACTTCGATGCGGCGAGCAACACCTTCAACAGTCAGTGGAACAGCCTCGGGGTCGGTTGCCAGGCGTGCCACGGTCCGGCCTCGAATCACTTGGAATGGACGCAGAAAAAAGGCGATCTGATCCATCAGGGCTTTGACGTCGACCTCAAGGACAAGAACGCCACCGTCGAGATCGAAACCTGCGCCCGTTGCCATGCGCGTCGTGCGCCGCTGGGCGATGGCTACACCGTCGGCAAGCGCCTGATGGACGATTACCTGCCGAGTACCCTCACCCGCGAATTGTATGCGCTGGACGGCAAGATCAAGGATGAAGTGTTCGAACACGGCTCGTTCCTGCAAAGCAAAATGTTCGACAAGGGCGTGCGTTGCAGCAACTGCCACAACCCGCACAGCACCGAACTGAAAGCCCCGGGCAATGCGGTGTGCCTGCAATGCCATAACACCGCTGGCAAGACGTCGGTCGACGGCGTCGACGGCAAAGGCCTGCAAGCGAAGAACTACGATTCCATCGAACACACCCGCCACACCCCGGGGCAGCCCGGTTCGCAGTGCGTGGATTGTCACATGCCCGGCAAGTTCTACATGGGCAATGACTTCAGGCACGACCACAGCTTCAGCATTCCCAACCCGGAACGGGCGCAAAAACTCGGCACACCTGACGCCTGCCTGACCTGCCATCAGGGCAAGGCTGGCGACAAGGTCACCGCGCAGTTCAAGTTGTGGAGCGCTTCCACCGCGCCGTTGGCACCGCGTTATGACGAAAGCCTGTGGTTGATCCGCAATGGCCAACCGGGCGCCGCGGATGCGCTGTATGAGCAGTTGCAGCGCAGCAACCTGCCGGCAATTCAACGCGCCACATTGCTCGCCGAGCTGCCGCTGTACCCGAGCGAACAGGCGTTGAAACTGGCCACACAGGATCTGAAAAACCCGGCGCCGCAAGTGCGCGAAAGTGCGGTGCGAGCGATCAGTGCATTCCTGCCGCCACCCGAGCGTGCGCCGCTGTTGTCGCCGCTGCTCGCTGATCCAGTAAAAGCCGTGCGCATCGTTGCCGCTCGGGACTTGTTGAGTGTTGCGCGCAATAACGGTCTCGGCGCGGCGCAAGCCAATTGGGATGCCGCGATCGCCGAATACGAAGCGGTGCAGAAAAGTCTGCTGGAGCGTGCCGAGGCCAATCTGAACCTGGCGATGCTGTATCAGGCCAGTGGCCGTGGTTCGGAAGTTGAAGGTCTGCTGCGCTCGGCACTCAAACGCGACCCGGATTTCTACCCGGCGCTGGTGACACTGGCGCAGTGGCTGGAGGCCAATAGTCGCGGTCAGGAAGCGCAGACGCTGTTGGATGACAGCCTCAAGCAGCATCCGGACGCGGCGCTGTTGCAGCACACCCGTGGCTTGTCGCTGATCCGCGCCGGCCAGGCTGGCGAGGCCATGTCGCCGCTGAAGAAAGCCGCGCAACTGGAGCCACAGAACGCGCAGTACGGTTATGTGCTGGCGGTGGCACTGCATGAAAGCGGCAAGGTCGATGAGGCGTGTGCGGTGCTGGAGGGTTTGCTCAAGGTACAACCGGCGAACCGCAATGCGCGGTTGTCACTGATTCAGTGGTATCTCGACAGTGGGCAGGAACCGAAGGCGCAGGTGCTGTTGCAGGGGTGGAAGAAGATGAACATGGGGGATCCGGCGCTTAAGTGATTGGCTGGAGATTGTCTTGCCCTCACCCTAGCCCTCTCCCACTGGTAGAGGGGACCGACCGGGGGATATTCAAGAGATACACCGACGTGAACGATTGGCTTTGAATCCATAATCGACTCGGTCTTTCACGTCGGTGCAGGACGCCAGACACCTCGGTCAGTCCCCTCTGCCAGAGGTAGAGGGGCCGATTGGGGAATATTCAAGAGTCCCGCCGACTTGAACGATTGGCTTTGAATCCATAATCGACTCGGCCTTTCACGTCGGTGCAGGACGACAGACAACTCGGTCAGTCCCCTCTCCCACTGGGAGAGGGTTAGGGTGAGGGGCTTTTCAGGGTTCACCCCATTACCAGGACGAAGTCTCGCCACTGCGCAACGCCATCTCCCGCCGACTGTTGATGTGCATCGCCTTGATCAGCGACACCGTGCCCACCAGCAAAATCGCCGCGCCCAACAGGAAGTCGATGTTGTACAACTGAAAATCCTGCACCGGCCCGATCAGCAGCACCCGCACGATCGACGCGCCCAACAGCGTGGCAAGGAAGTCGATCCCCGGCTCATTACGGTAAAACACCAGCAGCAACGGCAGACACAACACCAACAGCAGCAACAACACCACAACCTTGAACGAACCCTTGCGCTCAACGCTGAAGGCACATTCGTGCGGGCCGTAAGCCTTGTAATCCTCGTCGCGAATCATCGAGGTTTTCTCGTTGATGTAGTCGACACGGTTGTACTTCTGGATCGGTGTGAAGGTGTTCGACATTTCCATCAGTGTGGTGATGTTCTTGAAGCGCAGATCAATGCGCTCGCTGCCTTTGAGGTAATAAAGCACCGGTTTGTAGCCGTAACGGTAGGTGTCGAAGGGAAATTCGGTGACTTGACCCTGTACGCCGATAGGGCGCGGTTCAAGTTCGGCGTAGGCGCTTTTGTTGGTGGCCGACAGGTTGCGGCTCAGCGGCTGTACCTTGACCTGCTCAAGGAAGATCGGCGTGACGCCGTAGGACCACTGCAACGGTTCCAGTCGCAAACGCAGTTCGTTGCGGCTGAGGTCGTAACGGTTGAAAGTGCGCTCCGAGACCACCAGCGAACCACTGAGCATGAACTCGCCGCGCAGATTGTTGGTGACCCGCAAGGTCAACTGATCCTTGCCCAGCAGCGCTGCTTCCGTAGTCGGTGGTGTGCCACACCATGCGCTGCTTTCGCCGACGCCGCCGAGCTGGCCGTCGCGGTTTTCCTTGAATACATAAAAGTAACTGGCCCACAGCGTCACCATCAAAAGCAACGCTGTGAGGCCGAGGATTTTTTTGCCCGGACTCACTGATCAGACTCCCTTCTTCGGTTCCATCGTCCAGCCGAAAACCCGCTGGCGACGGCGACTCTACCAAAAGGCCACCACTGACCCAAGGAAAAATGCCCGATTCATCAGGTTTCTAGGGGTTTCCCCGGTGTACATCGAAGATCAAAAGATCGTCCGAACGCGGCCCGAACCTGCGGCAGCTCCTACACGCGATCCACTGTAGGAGCTGCCGCAGGCTGCGATCTTTTTTAACCGTCAACGCCGACGAAAAAGCGGACGCGGCTCGATCACCGAACGCCCATACAGCACGCTCATTCCGGCCAACCCCTTCAGCGCATCCTCGGCAGATTTGTCCTCGCGCACCGCAAAACTGTCGAACCCGCACTGGCGCATATGGCTGAGCTGATCACGCAACACGTCGCCGATCGCGCGCAACTCCCCTGCCCAGCCGAAACGACTGCGCAGCAGATACGCCTGGCTGTAAGCACGGCCGTCGCGAAAACTCGGGAAGTCCAGCGCGATCAGCGGCAATGAGCCCAGCCACGGCACCAGGCTTTCGACCTCATCGTCGGGGCCGAGCCACACGGCGTGAGTCGACGGCGATTCCAGCCAATGCGTCAGCGGCAGCATCAACAAACCATCTGGCCTTGGCGTCGATGGCTCGCGCACCAGCGTCCATGGATCGTCCGTAACAATCCGCGCTACACCCTGCTCCAGCCGCAACAGATTATTCATACCGCGGCCTCCAGCGTCTTCGGATAGACCCGCTCCTTGAACGGCTCCAGGCCGATCCGCGCCACGGTATCGACAAACAATTCCTCGTGCTCGCGATAGCGCACAAACGTGCCGATGATCCGCTCGATAACCTGCGGTACTTCGGCAGCGCTGAACGACGGGCCGATGACTTTGCCCAGCGCACTCTGCTTGCCCTGCGCACCGCCGATGGTGATCTGATACCACTCGCTGCCGTTCTTATCGACGCCCAGAATGCCGATATTGCCAATGTGGTGATGACCGCAGGCGTTCATGCAGCCAGAAATGTTCAGGCTGATATCACCCAGATCGTGCAAATAATCGAGGTTATCGAAACGTGCCTGAATCGCCTGAGCGATCGGGATCGATTTGGCGTTGGCCAAGGCACAGAAATCGCCACCCGGGCAGGCAATGATGTCGGTCAGCAAGCCGACGTTGGCGCTGCCCAGATCGTGTTTGCACGCCAGTTGCCACAGCGCGTAGAGATCGGTTTTCGGCACATCGGGCAGGACGATGTTCTGCTCGTGGGCAATACGAATCTCGCCGAAACCAAAACGCTGCGACCAGTCGGCGACGGCGAGCATCTGCGCGCCGGTCACATCCCCCGGTGGCGAAGCCATACCCGGCTTGGTCGACAGCACCACGCTGGTGTAACCCGGCACCTTGTGCGGCTGCACGTTACGCGCGACCCAACGGGCAAACGCCGGGCTTTCGGCCAGGCGCGTGCCGAAGTCCAGATCGGTGTCGGCCAGGGTGTGATAAACCGGCGGCACGAACGCACTGGCAACGCGCTGATATTCGTCTTCGGTCAGTTGTGCCGGGCCGTCCTTGAGGTGTTGCCATTCCTCTTCGACTTCCTTGGCAAACGCCTCGATGCCCAGAGCCTTGACCAGAATCTTGATCCGCGCCTTGTACTTGTTGTCACGCCGGCCGTGACGGTTGTACACCCGCAGAACCGCTTCGACGTACGACAGCAAATGCTGCCACGGCAAGCCCTCGCGAATCTGCAAACCGAGGATCGGCGTGCGGCCCAGGCCACCGCCGACGATGACCCGCAGCAACATCTGCCCGTCGCGGCCGGGGTAAAGGTACAGGCCGATGTCGTGCATCATGATCGCCGCGCGATCTTGCTTCGCCGAGCAGATAGCGATCTTGAATTTGCGCGGCAGAAACAGGAATTCCGGGTTGATCGTCGACCACTGCCGCAGAATCTCGGCCAGCGGGCGCGGGTCGATCAACTCGTCCGCCGCGACCCCGGCGAACGCCTCGGTAGTGATGTTGCGCACGCAGTTGCCGGAGGTCTGGATCGCGTGCATGTTGACCTGCGCCAGGCGTTCGAGGATGTCCGGCACCTCGGCCAGTTCGATCCAGTTGAACTGCATATTTTGCCGCGTGGTGAAGTGGCCGTAACCGCGATCGTAATCGCTGGCGATGCTCGCCAAGGTGCGCATCTGCTCGGCGCTCAACGTGCCGTAGGGAATCGCCACCCGCAGCATGTAGGCGTGCTTCTGCATGTACAGGCCGTTTTGCAGGCGCAGCGGCAGGAACTCCTCTTCGCTCAATTCCCCGGCCATGAAGCGCTCGACCTGATCGCGAAACTGCGCAACGCGCTCGAACACCAGCGCCCGGTCGTAATCATCGTATTGATACATGCCACTGCCACCTCATCAGGACGCACACAATTCCTGTAGGAGTGAGCCTGCTCGCGATAGCGGTGTGTCAGGCAACTGAGATGTTGACTGACACACCGCTATCGCGAGCAGGCTCACTCCTACAGATTTTGCACGCACTATGGCGTTACGGCGCAGCACGTTACAGATTCACCTGAGGCGATAAAAACCATATCAGGGCGCGGCAGAACGCCGCAGTCAGCCCTTCAATCTGATCCGCACAAATGAAAGATTCCTGAGCCTGTTTTGTTTCTGAAGGGGTTTCTACAGTGCAGCTCATGCCAGACCGGGTGGCCTGGCAAGACTTTGCAACCGTGGATGAACTGACCATGAGCACAGCAACAATCGGACAGGCTTATAACTACAAGGTCGTCCGCCAATTCGTCATTGCGACGATTTTCTGGGGTGTGGTGGGGATGGCGATGGGGGTTTTCATCGCCTCGCAACTGGTGTGGCCGGAGATGAATCTGGACCTGCCATGGACCACCTTTGGCCGACTGCGACCGCTGCACACCAGCCTGGTGATTTTCGGTTTCGCCGGCAGCGCGCAATTCGCCGCCAGTTACTACGCGGTGCAGCGCACCTGTCAGGTGCGGCTGTATTCAGACAAACTCGCCGCTTTCACCTTCTGGGGCTGGCAATCGGTGATCGTGATCATGCTGATCACCCTGCCGCTGGGCTACACCACCACCAAGGAATACGCCGAGATCGAATTCTCCGGCGCGGTGTGGATGGCTGTTGTCTGGGTCGCCTACGCCATCGTGTTTTTCACCACCGTGGTGCAGCGCAAGACCAAACACATCTACGTCGGCAACTGGTTTTTCGGCGCGTTCATTCTGGTGATCGCCATGCTCCATGTGGTCAATCACCTGTCAATTCCGGTGGACTGGTTCAAGTCCTATCCGGTGTATTCCGGCGCCACCGATGCGATGGTGCAATGGTGGTACGGGCATAACGCAGTGGGCTTCTTCCTGACCACCGGGTTCCTCGGGATGATGTATTACTTCGTGCCGAAGCAGGTCAATCGGCCGGTGTATTCGTATCGTTTGTCGATCGTGCATTTCTGGGCGCTGATCACCCTGTACATCTGGGCCGGCCCGCACCATTTGCACTACACCGCGCTGCCGGACTGGGCGCAGTCACTGGGCATGGCCATGTCCCTGATCCTGCTCGCGCCGAGCTGGGGCGGGATGATCAACGGCATGATGACCTTGTCCGGTGCCTGGCATAAGTTGCGCACCGACCCGATCCTGCGCTTTCTCGTACTGTCGCTGGCGTTCTACGGCATGTCGACGTTTGAAGGACCGATGATGGCGATCAAAACCGTCAACGCCCTCTCCCACTACACCGACTGGACCATCGGCCACGTGCACGCTGGCGCCTTGGGTTGGGTGGCGATGATCACCTTCGGCGCGACCTATCACATGGTGCCGAAAGTCTTTGGCCGCGAGCAGATGTACAGCACGCCGCTGATCAACCTGCACTTCTGGCTAGCGACCATCGGCACGGTGTTGTACATCGCCTCGATGTGGGTCAACGGCATCACTCAGGGCCTGATGTGGCGGGCGATCAACGAGGACGGCACGCTGACCTACTCGTTCGTCGAAGCGCTGCAGGCCAGTCACCCGGGATTCATCGTGCGCTTTGCCGGCGGGGTGTTCTTCCTCACGGGTATGTTGCTGATGGCTTACAACGTCTGGCGCACGGTGCGGGTTGCCGACGTCGCGCTGGCCCACCGCGAAGCACAGATCGCCTGAGGCAGGGAGCCGCTCGTGATGGAAATTTTCTTTGATGTGTTGGGCGTGGTGTTTCTGTGGCTGGCGGTGGAGTACTGCTTGCGGCGGGAAACGGCGGACAGTCTGGATGAGGCGAGCATGGTGCCGTTTGCCGATGACCCCGAGGTGGCGCGGCGGGTTGAGCTGGCCACCGGTAAAACCGTGAACGCGGTGGCGCCGGAGGTGGCGAAGCCGGGGTGGGTCAATCTGGAGATGTGAGGGGTGTCAGGTGGGCGGCCCTCACCCTAGCCCTCTCCCAGAGGGAGAGGGAACTGACCGAGTTGTTTGTTCGAGTTACGTCGACCTGAAATATCCAAGGTGAATGCAATCTCAAAACCAACGAAGATCGGCTCCCTTCCCCCCTCGTCCGCGGAGGGAGAGGGAATTGATCGAGTTGTTTGTTCGGGTTACACCGACCTGAAATATCCAGTCGAACTCAGGTTTTGGCCATCCCCCAATCGGCTCCCTTTCCCCCTCGCCCCCCTGGGGGAGAGGGCTGGGGTGAGGGGGTAAGCTCTTGATCTTAACTACGGTCGCGCGGAATCAGGCTCTGCAACTGCTGCGCCAGAAAGCTCGCATCAAACACAAAGGTATCCGGATCCTTCAGTCCATTGGTCTTGCGCCACTGCCACTCGCCATTTGGCAGGCCAACCAACGAAATGCTGCCATAGCGCGCCGCCGTCAATCCCATAACCGCCAGTGAAATCTGCCCTGCGCTACCCATCACATCCGGCACAAACTCCACCGGTTTGCCGGCAATCACAATGCTCAGTTTCTCGGTCTTGAAGGTCGATGTCTCCACCGGCGTGCTCGGCCCGAACGCAACATAAGCCTCACGACTCACCTCCAGCAGATTCGGCGCCTGCACCGGCTCCAACCATTGCTGAATATCGCCGAACAGCGCAGTAATCCGCGAGGCCCAGGCAGCCGATTGCGTCTCGAACAGTTGCTTCTTGTGCGCTTCGCTCTCGGCGTAATGACGAAGCATCTCGCCCAGTTGTTGTACGTCGTCCATAGCGGTGTTCCTCGGAAAGGAGCTGCAAAGGTCGATAGTGGCAGATACCAGCCCCGGCGTACGTTTAACCTGCACCCGCCCCGATAAAGCACCATGACACTTGCGTGAAAGATCAGCGGTACAGTCACTGGCTGCTGGCATCGAAGTGTGAAGAAAAGGAAACTCCGGGCAGACCTGAACGCTCGACACTGTCATTTGCCTGAGGAAATCCAATGCGCACCATCGGCCTGATCGGCGGCATGAGCTGGGAATCCAGCGCCGAATACTATCGACTCATCAATCAGCAAGTCCGTGATCACCTCGGCCCGTTGCGCTCGGCACAATTGCTGATGTACAGCGTCGACTTCGGCCCTGTCGAACAGGCCCAGCACGCCGGGCGCTGGGACGATGCGGCGGCGATTCTGGTGGACGCCGCGCGCAGGCTCGAAGCCGGCGGCGCTGATTGTGTGGTGCTGTGTACCAACACCATGCACAAGGTCGCCGAGCAGATTCAGGCGGCGATCAACATTCCGTTTCTGCACATTGCCGAACCGGCCGCGCAGGCGGCTCTGGAGATTGATGCCCGCACCGTCGGCTTGCTCGGCACGGCATTCACGATGGAGCAGGACTTTCTCAAGCAGCGTTTGATTGCTCAGGGTTTGACGGTATTGGTGCCGGATGAAGCCGAGCGCAAGGACGTGCACCGGATCATCTACGACGAACTCTGCGTCGGCGTGATCAGCGATCAGTCGCGACAAATCTATCAGCGGGTCATTGAATCCCTCACCGCTCGCGGCGCGCAGGCGATCATCCTCGGCTGCACGGAAATCGGCCTGTTGGTCAAACCCGAACACAGCACCCTGCCCCTGCTCGACACCACCGAACTGCATGCGCAGTCGGCGGTGGCCTTCGCGCTAGGCAAATGAGTCAGGTTTTCGGGCGATTGCGCAGGCGGGCCATGCTCAGGGTGTCGACCCACTGCCCATCACGCACCGCGTAATCGCGAAACAGGCCTTCGGTCTCGAAACCGAATTTGCGGTAGAGCGCGATGGCGGCTTCATTGTCGGCGTAAACCGAGAGTTCGACGCGGTGCAGATTCATCCAGTTGTCGGCGACGTCGAGTGCTGCTGTCAACAGCTTCGAACCCACGCCTTTGCCCTGCCACGCCCCGGCGACTGCCATACCGACGCTGCCGGCGTGGCTGCGGCGAATCCGCGAATAGTTTTCCAGCCCCAGATGGCCGATGACCTGGCCCTGATGCAGCGCGACCAGCTTCAACACCCGTTCATTCTCCGCCAGCAGCCGTTGCCGCCAGACGTCGACAGACTGGAACGGCATCTGCAACACCTGCCGGGTGACGGCCCGCTCGTTGTAGAGCGCAGTGACAGCCTCGATGTGCGACTCGCTGAAACGTTCGATGTGAATGGCGGCGTTGTGGTCGGGCATGGCGGATCCTTCCTGGATCGATGTGTGGCTGACCACTCTAAACCGATCAACCGCTGTCTGGCGAATATCAAAATGTGGGAGCGAGCCTGCTCGCGAAAGCGGTGTGTCAGGCAATAGATATGTTGAATGTCAGATTGCTTTCGCGAGCAGGCTCGCTCCCACAAAGGCCTCTAGCGGAGACGCGTTTAGCAACCGCTCGTCAGAAACCCGCACGTACCTGTCAGATCTGACAGGTGCGCATTTCCCCGCCTTAGTGTGAGATGAGCCTTGTCCGATTGGGCAGATTGTCTGTCACGCCAGGAGCGCCTCATGGATATCCAGTCTTCGACGTTCAACGAGTTGTTTGTCTTGTATCCGGTGATCATTCAGGGCTGGGTCACACCGGTGAAACCGGATGGCGTTGCGCACGGGGGGATTCCTCAGGCGCTTTATGACGACCAGACCCAGGGTCTGGAATGTCTGGTCGATCCGTGGACGGAACTGCAACTCCTCTCCTGGACCATGGCGGCGGATGATCGCGTGGACCTGTACGTCAACGACGACCCTAATCCCGTGACCGGCAAGACCGTTGCGCCAGGCGAAGAACAACTGCGCGTGCGCTTGTACCTGGCGCACGGTCGGCTGAATCAGGGTGTGAATCGCCTGCATTACAAGGTCACCCGTGTAGGCGGCAATATTGAGTCGTCGCGAGATCTGTTGGTGCTTTATCACCTGCGCTTGCCGGAGTCACTGGAGCTGGTGATTCCGCCGGATGTGCTGCGCGATGGCGTCGGGCCGGAGCGTGCTGCGCAGGGGGTGACGCTCGGTTTCAATTACAGCAACCGACGCAAATATGACGTCATCGCGTGCTTGATCGGCGATACGACCGTTCGCTTCGATGTGCCTGACGCGCCGGCTGCAATCAACCAGACGCTGTTTACCGACACCTTTCAACGGGCGGGTGACAACCCGAGTGCGGTGCTGGAATTCAGGGTTTTTGACCAGTTGGGCAACGTCGTCAAGTCAGGCGAAAAGCGCCTGGATATTCACCTCGGTCGCGTGACGTTGCTGGCCCCCACCGTGCAAGGCATGAACGGTAACCAGTTCAGCCCGACCATTCCGGAGGTCCGCGTTCTTGTGCCGCAAGGCTCGTTATTGCCCGGCGACATGCTGAAAGTGAAATGGACAGGCGCTACCGCTGTCGCCGCAGGTTCCTACACCAGCCCGCCACGACTGGTCAGCGCAGGGCTGGAAATTGCCGTGCCGCGCTCGGTTCTGGCTTACAGCCTGGGACAACAGGTCACTGTCACTTATTTCATTGAACGCGACGGCAATACAACCGAATCACCGCCTCTGCTGTTGAACATTCTGCCACTGCCGGCAACAGCATTAATCGCGCCGAAAATTGTCGAGGCGGATGCCAACAACTTTGTGGATGTGCTGGCGTTGGGGACTAAAAACGCGACCATTCATACGTTGCTTCATATTCTGATTGAAGCCGGTCAACAATGCTGGCTACGCCTGGAGGGGAAAAAAGCTGACGGTTCGGCACACGACCTGACGCTGTGGAACGGCCTCCCGGCTCAGGTCAACTCGACGTGGATCAATCAGGGTTTCTGGCCAGCAACCCTGGCCAACAGTTACCTCAAGCAACTCGGGCACGGCACAACGCTGACCATCAAATACAAAGTGGCACTGGACAAGAGCAATATTGAAGCCGATGCGGTGGTGTTTCCCGATCGTACCTACACTGTCAAAGCCGCAGTTGCATTGACTATTGATGATTCACAGATGCTCTTGCACGCAGTGAAGCTCCTTCAAAATTATGGTTGGGGTAGCAAGGAAGTCCCTGGCAATGTCGACACACGGCAGGCCACCGGAGGTACGCCACCCTATATTTACCAATCGGACAACCCAGCAGTGGCCTCAGTTACTTTGGACGGAAAAGTCGCTGGACTTAGAAATGGGGCAACAACGATTCGTGTGAGCGATCAGTCTGGTTCAACGGTGTCGTTTGCTGTGGATGTGAGAAACGTTTTTCAAGTGATCAGAGGCTCGGCAACGTATTCTGGCGACCCGCAGGGGGATTTGGATGCTCAACGATGGGTGTACAGCCAGGGCGGTATAAGGTTGCCTGATAACTCTTACCTGGAACCACTTTCGGCCAACTTTACAAATGTATATGGCGATGTTTTCGAGGGAACCCCCGTCGATCGTCCAAGAGGAAAATGTTGCGTGGAATCTGCCGTTCCTCCTAGGGCGTACTATGGCAACTGGATGGCAATGCATTCCGACGGCACATTTTGGTTCTCGACTGGATCACATCCACAACTGACAAGAGCAATTGCCTTCGTGCCCACGTGACTTCGCAACATAAATGAGGTTGTTCGCGGACAGACACACCAAAGGTCGCAAGATGGCTGGCCGGGCGAGCGCCATCGCAGGAAAAGGGGACGCGCAGGAAAAGGGGACGGATTTATTTACGGAAAAGGGGACGGATTTATTTACCAGACATATTTAGCAACTCAACCAACCACAAATACAATTTCCTTCACCTCCTGTGAACACGCAGCTGCGCATACGGCGGAAATATTGTTGCGTGGTGGTTGTGATGTGAGGAATGTGTTCGGGCGGCAGATCAGGGCGCGCATGTGCAGTTAGGTTTTCGGTGGCCGATCGGGAGCTATCGCGAGCAGGCTCAATCCTGCATTTGGATTGGGTGCATACAGCGGGAGTTTCCGAGCGGACCTCATCGCTGGTAAGCCAGCTCCCACAGTTTTCCAGGGTGTTCACACTGTCGGATCTGGCGGAATTCACCTAGGCGCCTGGTCAGGCCGACGCGGTCAAATATTCCAGATACTGAATACAGCGTTGGCTGGTGGAACATCAACTGGTGACGCCTCATGATTTTGTCGCCGTGGGCGCTGCGATATTCAGCATCGTTGGGAGTTCATCAATCGTCATCGCGAGTAGCCTTTCTCCTACAAGAAAGCCCGGCAAACTCCGGAAGAATGCGGCGGTTGACTGACCTGCCCTCACTCCCTATCCTCGCGCCTGTCACGACTCATTCGTGATCGGGTTTGACGGCCTGAACAATTCAAGACGCACATTGCTTTCCAACGTGCGCGCGCACTCCTGTGTCCGACGCGCTGCTCAATGGTGACTGTGTGCGGGGCATCTTCGGGTGCGCCGGGTGTCTTGGACCGGTCCGTCAACCTGCACACAGTTGCCACCTATTCGTTTGACGGCGATGAAGTGGCAGTTCTCCGACTTCCAAGAGGCTGCACCATGACCGATCCAACCACAAAGTCCAAACCCTGCGACCAAGTCGCTCACCACCCTTTCAACGTCCGACCCGACATCTCCCTCCTCGACGCCCTCGAACACGCGGCCGTCTACCTCAACTGCGCCGAAACCCTCGCCCACCAAGCCCCGAGCGTCGCTCGCCCGGAACACAGCAGCTCGATGCGCTGGGCCAGCCAGCAAATGCTTGCCAATGCCCGCGCACTGATGCTGGCCGCCATCGCTCGTGTGCACGCCGCGCAGGCCCGGGGTGACGTATGAACGCGCACATTTCGATGACGCACAACGAGGACAGCATTCCGGTCCTCCTCGTTTCCACTGAAGCGCCGCTAGACGTATTGCACAGCAGCGCCGCCAGCCGCTTTCTCGCAGTGACGCAAATGATGGAAAGCCTCGCCAGTCTGGATATTTCCTCGGCAAAAGGCGCCGACGTGCAGCAACTGGCGCACGCGGCGGCGATGTTGCTGCGTGATGGTTGTGATGTGATGGATGTGTTGGGGCGGCAGATTCGTTTGCGCGTCTGATCCAGGAATAACGATTCCCTTGCTCGCGAAAGCGGTGTGTCAGGCAACAGAGAAGTTGAATGTCAGATTGCTTTCGCGAGCAGGCTCGCTCCCACAGGAATTGTATTCAGGGCTGGAACCATTCGTGGCGTTCGTTGAAGGTGTGGTGGATGAGGTCGGTCAGGGTTTGGACTTCGCTGATATTTTGTGAGTCCGCGTTGACCGCCAGCCACGCCTGCAATTGCATGGGTTCGGCGAATAATCCGGGCAGTGCGATCAGGCCTCGATCAAACCGGCTCATATACGCCGGCAACAACCCGATGCACGCGCTGCAACGAATCATCTCCAGCATCAATTCATAAGACTGCATTTGCACTACCCCGGCCAGACGCTGTTCAACCAGTTCATTCCAAGGGCGAAAGCTGTCGATCTGCCGATCATGCTGCCATTGCACGAGCATGAAGTCGGCGAGGTCATCAGGCGTGTCCGGGCGGGCGGTGACGCGGGAGTAGCGTTTGGCGATGTGCGGCAGGTAGTCGAGGCGTGCCAGCGCTTGCGGTTCGCTGGTGGCGAACGTCGGGCCGGGGTGTGGGGTTTCGCCGTGGGCGAGCCAGAGGACGATGTCGGCGCTGACGGCGCGCAGGGACAGTTCGCTGTCCAGCGCGATGATTTCCAGGCGTACGCTGGCGTTGCGGCGCAGCAGTGCGATGAGGTCGCGGCCGAGGATGTCGTGGAGGATCGATTCGGCGACGGCGAGACGGATCAGCGGTTGTTCGATCACCGGGAGTTTGCGTTCGTTGGCCAGCGCCACCAGTTTGGCCTGCAGTTGCTGGCCTTCGCGGGTCAGGCTTAGCGCGCTGCCCTGGAAGCTGAACAGCGTGTGCTGAAGTTCTTGCTCAAGCTGCGCGAGTTGTTTACGCAGCAGGGTCGAGCGCACGTTGAGGCTGCGCGCCGCTTGCATGAAGCAGCCGCAACGGGCGCTGACCAGGAAGTATTGGGCGACGTCGGCGTCAATCGTCGCGGCGTGCGAGAGCCACGGTTCGCTTTTGTCGTGCGGCCAATGGTAATCGGGGTTGCCCTGTCGTCCTGCGGGTTCGGTGAATGACATCGATGACTCCCTGTCGATCTTTGTATTTGTCTTGAGTGCACCATAGATCCCTGTGGGAGCGAGCTTGCTCTCGAAAGCGGAGTGTCAGTCAGCAAATATGTTGAATGTACTGACGCTTTCGCGAGCAAGCTCGCTCCCACAGGGGTAGCGGTGGAACTGGGATTAGTGTTTTTCCTCTAGGACTTTGTTGAGTTCGGCACCGTCGATGCTGAGTGTTGCGGTGTTGAGCATGCCGTCCAGGTAGGCTTGGGCGATCTGTTCCTGACGTTGAGCACGCAAGGCCTCGGTTAGCTGATCACGCAGCTCATCAAGGGTTGCGGTGCGCGCCGGTTGTTGTTCGGTGAGTTTGATCACATGGAACCCGGCGGCGCTCTGGACGGGATCAGAGACTGCGCCAACTTTGAGCCGCGCCACTGCACCACGCACCTCCGGCACCAATTGCTGCAACGGTTGCAGGCCGGTATCACCGCCACGCTCAGCGGTGACGCGATCCTGCGAATACTGAGTCGCCAGCGCAGCAAATTCTGCCGGCGTCGCTTGGGCTTTTTTGCTCAGTTCGAGCGCCTGCTTACGCACCGTTTCCAGAGTCTGCGGATCATTCAGCCCAAGGAAAATCTGACTGACCCGATACAGCGCCGGTGTCTGCCAGTTCGCTTTGCCTGCGTCATAGGCCTGCTGCAACTCAGCCGTACTCGGGTAATCCGCCGGCACCTGACTGACCGAACGCAAGTAATCCCGGAAGACGATCTGCTCGGTCGCTGCACGGGTTTGCCGCGCCACGTCCGGGCGCTGCGCCCAGCCTTGTGCATCGGCCTGTTCGAGCACTGCTTTCTCGGCCAGACGGGTACGAATCCAGCGCTCCAGCGCTTGGCGATTACCGCGCAATTGTTCGCGGGTCTCGGCTGGAACCGTTGCGAGCAACGCCTGCAACTCCTCCGGCGTCACCTGCTGATTGCCCAACCGCGCCAACGCCGGCCCGCCAGCAACCGCCGCCAACGGCGACGACTGCTGGGCGGCGACCGGGTCACTGCCCGGCCGCACCACCAGCGCCACGGCCACCACCAACAGCGCCACTGCCGCAGCGCTGATCACCATGGCAGGCTTTTTCACAGCGCAACTTCCTCTTGCTCGGCGACGGCGACTTTGGCGGTCTGCGCGCTGCCGTTCTGGGTGAAGTCACGCAGATAAACGATGAACTCCTGCAACAGGCGATCCCACAATTCGAGGTTGCCGCGCAGGTGATCGTTGCTCACGCCTGCGGCAACGACCACGTCCATTTCCATCACCAGAAACTCGCCCTGCAACGACAGCCGGGCAAAACGACGGCTGGCGTTCCACCGTTCGGCCACACCCTGTGGCAACTCACCCTGCACCCGCAGCGCACAGCTGAAAGTGAAATCAACATAACTGCCCTGCTCCACCGCCGGGTTGCCGAAACGCACGGCGTAACCGATGCCCTGACTGGCGCTGAGCAACTGGACGATGCCGTTCTGCTCGGTTTCGTTGACGCGATAACCGGCCGCTTGCAGGACTTCGGTCAGGGATTTTGGCGATACGTGGCTGATCAATTGAGTCATTGTTTCTTCCTTGTTTATCAATCTTTTAAATCAATGTGCGAGCGCAGCTTGCGGCGCGTCGAATTGAGTCTTGTACAGGTCATCGCCGAACCCCTGGGCCAGTTCATCGAACCTGACCCGGGCGCTGCCCGCGAAGGGCTGGCGGATCTTCATTACCTCGGCCACATCGATGTTTTCGTAGGCAGTGAGGATCTGTTTGGCGACGCCGTACATCTGCTGATTCTTGACTGAACATTGCTGCACTTGTGTGTCACGTTCAGTCAATTGCGCTTGAAGCTTAGACCGTTCTGCCTCTTTGGCACGGGCCATGACCAACAGCTCGTCATAGGCCTTTTTGAACTTGCCGGTCTGCTCGGCGCTGGCCGCCACTTGTGCCTGCGCCTGGCTGTGCAGGCTCTGCTGCTGCCCGGCCAGTTGCTCGGCGACGCCTTTGGTTTTGGCCAATTCAGCGGTCAATTGCTTGATTTGCGCCTGCGCAGCCTTGGCCTCATTCTGCGCCGCCAGTTGCGCGGCGCTGGCCTGGGCCTGCTGACTTTGCAGGGCCTGCAACTGTTGCGTGGTGCTGCGCAATTGCGTGCGCAGGCGTTCTTCCATGCCTTCGGCACTGGCTCCAGTGGCGATCAACAGCCCGAGCCCGAGCAACACAAATCGCGTTTTCATAACCCTCTCCCGGCGCCTTAGAAGCGCGTGTTGATCTCAAGCTGCAAGACGTCGATGTCGAACGGCGCGCCGTACACCGCTTCGGTGCTCATCCAGCGACCGGTGGCGTAAACGTTCTTCGCCAGACCGTAGTTGCCGCCGATGAAATAACCTTTGGCGTTGGTGCCGCCGAGGTGGAACGAGGAGTCGTTGAAGCCGTCCGGCAAGGCATCTGGCTGGATGTATTTGTAGCCAGCGAACATGTTCCAGTCGCCCTGCTTTTTCAGGTCCAGCGCGCTGCCGAGGGTGAATTGCACCATCCACGCATTGGCGCCGCTTTCGATGTCGCCGTTGCTGTCGAGGTTGTTGACGATCTGCCCGGCCGAACGCTTGCGCATGTCGCCTTCGTCGTAGGCGAGGTTGTGGATGTAGTTACCCTGGCTGCGCAGTTTGAAATCTTCCGGCAGGTCGGCATCCCACACCACGTTCAGATCAAGCAGATTGAATTCGGACGCGAGACCAACAAACTGCGGCTGCGGCGTGGTAGTCGGGTTGAGCGGATTCGGCGTGATGTCGCGCAGCAGGAACACGCTGTTGCCCTTCTGCATGAACGCCGCACGGCTGCCGTCGCTGTCGCAACCCGGTGCACCGGCCCACGGTTCGCAAGGGCTGGAACGCTGACCCTGAATGTCGTCGAAGCGGTAGTAAGCCAGCGCGCCTTTCAAGCGATTGTTGCTGTTGATCGCCCATTTGGCGCCAATCTGCGCGCCGTACAGCCACTTGTTGTCGCTCTCTTCCTTGTCGAAACCGTTGCTGCTGGCGGTGTCGTTGGTGTAGTCCACCGGGAACGCACCGACGGTGCCGAACACGCCCCAATCGCGGTTGAGTTTGTGGTCGAAAATCGCCGCCACGCCGTCGAAGTTCAAGTCGTTGGAATAGAGCATGTCGGTGGACATGAACGGGTTGGCGAAGCGCCCACCGGTCAGGGTCAGCTCATCCGTCGGCTTCCAGTTCAGGTAGCCCTGATCGAGCCAGATGTCCTTTTTGGCGAAACCACCACCGAGGCTTTGCGTGGTCGACACCGGGTTGTTGTCCGAGCCGGTACCGATGCGAATGCCGGCGGTCCATTGCGGCGAAATCTCCGCTTTCATGCCCAGGCGTGCGCGGATGCGGAACTGGTTGGTGCGGTCTTCGCGGGTGTTGAGCAACGGCGGCAGATTGGTGCTGCTGTTGGGGTTTACGTCATACGGGCCGTTGTTGTTGAGCTTGGCGAAGTCGACGATCTCGTTGCTGTTGCTGTCCGAGTAGTAGCGTGATTCGTCACGCAGACGAATGTCGCCGTCGAAACTGATGCGCGCCGCCCATTCCGGGAAGCTGTTGGGCGCAGCCCAGTTTTCCTGTTTGGCGGTGGCCATGACTTCGGCTTTGACCTGATCGCGGATCTGGTCGCGCACCGCCGCCGGCACATATTGCACGCGGACATCGCCCGGCGCCGCCACTGGCCCGGCGGCCACGGCGGTGGATGCCGCAGCCTGTTTGGCCTGCGCCGCTTCGTTCTGCGCCTGAGCGATCAGTGCGTCGGCCTTGTCCTGTTTCAGAATGCCCTGCTCGACCAGCAAGCGGATCAGATTGATCGTGGCGTTCTCCGAGGGCGCAGGCGCTGCCACGGCCTGACCGACCAGGGTCGCAATGACCATGCCGACCGCCAGGGACAATCGATTCACGTTGGAAATCATCTGCACACAACTCCTTTTGCCAAAGCGTAAATAAATGAATTAACCCGGACGCCGCCCTTGCAGGGACAGGCGCACAGGCAACGTGATGGAGGCCGGTGGCCGTTCGCTCAGCGCCGGCGCGCCACGTAGCGCGGCCAGCACTTGCGTATCAATCTCTGGGTTGCCGCTGGACTTGATCAGCTCGACCCGGGTGATCTCGCCGACGCTGCTCAGCCACACATCGGCCTGCAACGAGAACGCGAGGTTGCGCAGCTCGGGGTTCTCGCGCAGCAAACGCTGGAAGGTGAACGCCAGAAACTGGCTGTAAGTCCCCGTGCCCAGACGCCCACCGCCGGCCCCGGCCATGCCACCGCCCTTGCCCGCGCCGATGTTGAAGGCGTCGTTACCGGATTGCGCATCACCGTCCATTTGCATCGGGTTGGCCAGATCGTCCGCCGGTGATGGCGGCGCTTCTTCCTCGGGCTTGACCTCTTCCGGCTCCGGCGTTGGCACAGGCTCGACGACTTTTTCTTCCACCGGGGTTTCCGGTTCCGGCGGTTTTTCCGGCGGCGGAGGTGGCGGTGGCGGCAACGGAATGATCGTCGGCACCTTCGGCGCTTCGCGGCGGATGCCACTCATGTCGTTGGCCCACTGCCAGAGGAACCACGCGGCGAGCGCGCCGATCAGCAAGCCGGCGCCCCACTTCGCGTAACGCAGCGCTGGTTTTTTCACCGGCAGCGGCTCGATCGGGAGTTGTGCGGTCATGACTCAGCCCTGACTCGGTTTGCCGGTCACAAGACCGACCTGGGACAGTTCGAGCCGGCGCAACAGGTCCAGCACTTCGATGACTTTCTGGTACTGCACCGTCGCATCGCCGCGCACGATCACCGGGAAATCCGGGCTCTGCGCCTTCTCGATGCGCAGGCGCTCTTCCAGCTCGGCCAGGGTCACCGGGTAAGCGTCGAGGAACACCTGGCCGCCGTCATTCACCGAAATCGCTTTGGTCTTGGCCTCGGATAGCGACACGGAGGCGCTGGCCTTGGGCAGGTTGATCTGGATCCCCGAGACCTGCGCGGTGGCGGTGAGGATGAACATCACCAGCACCACCATCAGCACGTCGACCAGCGGGGTGATGTTGATGCTGTCCACCGCTGCATCTTCGTCATCGTCGTGGGAGGCATTTACGGACGCCATGTCAGTGCTCCTCAGGCCGGTACGGAGTGGTTGGCGTGATGGCCGCGATGCGACGCCTCACTGAACTGGCTCTCGCCGTGCATCTCCGCCAACCGCGTGATGAACTCGTCGACGAACACGCGCATGTCAGCGCTGACTTCCTTGTTGCGGGTGATCAGGCGGTTGTAACCAAACAGCGCCGGGATCGCGACGAACAGGCCCATGGCGGTGGCGAGCAAGGCTGCGGCCATACCCGGAGCAATGGCGTTGATGTTGACGTCGCCGGCCATCGCTGTGCCGAGGAACACCACCATGATCCCCAGCACGGTGCCGAGCAGGCCGATGTACGGGCCGCCGGCGATGGCGTTGGACAGGGTCGAGAGCTTCGAGCTGAGCTGCTGATTTTCGCGGGTGCGCACGCCGTCCATGGAGCAGCGGATGGCTTCGATGGTGGCGGCGGACACCGAGGAGGTATCGGCGCCCTGCTCGCGGCGGGTGCGGATCTCTTTCACCGCTACCAAGTACAGGCGCCACAGCGACGAATGCTGCAAGCGCTGGGCGAGTTGCGCGTCGTCGGCGAACATTTCCAGACGCGTACCGACTTTGGCGAACTGCACGCGGAAGTCTTCGTTGGCGGCGCTGACGCGGCTGAGGCTGCGGTTCTTGCGCAGCATGATGATCCACGACTGGAACATCATCAGCACCAGCACGGCGATGATCACCCAGGCGTCGATGGGCACCGCGTTGAGCAGGAAGCCGAGGCTGCCGAAACCGAAACCGGATTGCTCTTCATCGACACCGTAAGCGACCAGTTTCGACTCGGCACCTTGCGAGGTGGCGTCGGCCAGCAACAGCGCTGCCGGGCGTGAAACCTTCGACAGGCGCAATTCATCGATAGCGCCCACAAACGGCTGAAACGGACCTTCGTGCACGTCAGCGCCGATGGCCATGACCGAGTTGAAGGCCGGCATCGCCTGAGCGAGCGTGGCAGCTTCGCGACCGTTGATGAACAAGGTCACTTTCGAGCCTTCAGCGGTCAGTGCGACGTGTTGCCATTGGCCCGGATTCAGCGCTTGGGAGGCGACGACACGTTGGCCGTCGATCTCTACAAACGGCACACCTTGATTGGCACCGACCAGCAGACTGTTGGTGCCCTCACGGCGAGCGAGAATTAGTTGTTCGCCACTGGCCTGATCCAGACGCAGCCAGGCACTGAAGGTGAACGCACTGCCCGCGTTGTGTTGCAACGAAGGACTGGCCGGCAGCAACAACGGCTGGCCGCTGAACTGCAACGCGCGCCCTACTACACCGTCAATCGCCGCGCCGGTCGCACTTTGCGCCGTGTTGCCATAGGCGGTGGTGTCTTTGGCCGGGGTGCCGGTGGCGCCGTCGAAGTGATAGAGCGCGGTGTAATTGGGGTCGAAGGTCAGTTGGCCGTTGCCAGTCGCCGGGGCCTTTTGATTGCCGTAGTACATCCAGATGTCCTGGCGCTGACCGCCCTCGACATTCGGCACATCGACCCAGATCAGCGCCATGCCCATCAGCGCGTCGAAACTTTCGATCTGGTGGTTGAGCACAGTCTTGTCATCGGCGGCGACGAAGCGCAGATCGGCGCCGTCCTCTTTCACCCCGTCAAAGGTGAAATTGCCGGTGTGCAGGCGAACCAACAGCGCGGTACGCCCGAGGGCCTGATTGATCGCCGCACCTTGCGGCGTGGTGTCGACGGCGATCTGTTTGCGGTAGTGCCAGTCGTCCTGCCACCAGGCCTGAGCCGTGGCCGGGAGCACGAAGCCCAGGCAGATCAACAACGAAAGAATGAGGCGCTGCATGAACGTGCTCCTTTAGAAAGTGGCTTGAAGGTTGAAGTGCAGGCGCGATTCCTGTTTCGAGGTGTTCGGCCCTTCGAGTAGCGGATAGCCCCAGTCGAGGCTGCCGGACAGCCATTTGCTCAGGCTGGCGCGGGTGCCGAGGCCGACGCTGGCCAGGGCGTAATTGGCGTCCTGATCCGGCAGTTCGTCGCGCAGATAGAGTTGCGCGCCTTCGGCAAAGGCGTAGAAACGCCAGTCCTGCATCCATGTGCCGGCATACTTGGCCAGTGATGGCGTGCGCACTTCCTGACTGAGCAGCAAGCCGTCATCGCCGGTGCGTTCGGCAGCCAGATAGCCGCGTACTGAAGTGGCACCGCCGGCGGAGAATTGTTCGTTGGAAACCAGTGGCCCGGACGCCAGTTGGAACGCGGCTTTGCTTGCGCTCTGCCAGTCGCTGTCGAAGGTCCAGGTGTAATTCGTATCGCCCTTGAGGACGGCGAAACTCGGTTTGGCGCGGTAGCGTTTGTAGTCGAAATCTTCGTCGGAACTGCCGTAGCCGAAGATGCTGCGAGTGGCGGCAACCAGGCTCAGGCCGAGGCCGAGCTGGCTTTTTTCGGTGTAGCGATAGCCGTTGTAGGCGAAGGTGAACGGTGCGTATTGCAAGGGGACTTTGTCGCTTTCGCCGGACAGGGTCAGACGTTCGTCGAAGTCCTTGAAGTCGATGCCGGCCGACAGCGAGTTCGACCAGTTGCCGCTCGATGGCAACGTGTAAATCGCCGAGACGCCATAGGAATGGCCCTTGCCGAGCACGTTGCTGCCGCCGATGGTGGCGACGTTGCTGTCGGACTGGTAACCGGAGAACTGCACGCTCCAGCGCTCGGTCAGCGGCGCGGTGTAGGAACCCGACCAGACCTTGGCATTGTCGGTTTCCTGCGGCGCAGTGAAGAACGTCAGGTTGATGCTGTGGCCGAGTTGCCAGAGGTTGTTGTAGCCGAGGCTGGTGACCGTGCGCAGCTTTTCCGTGTCGGCGCTGTAGTCGTTGTTGAGGCCGACGCTGGCGGTCCATGGGTTCTGGTCTTCGACCTGCAAATCGACGTCCATGGTGCCGGGGCGCTGACCCTCGCGCACCAGCGGCATGACTTGTCGGCCCGGGGTTTTGTTGAGCTGCGCGAGTTCGCCCTGGACCTTGGCGAAGTCCGGCACCTCGCCTTCCTTCAGCGCCGGAACGTCGTCGCGGATGTCCAGCGGCGAATAGTGTTTGGCGCCGACCACACGCACCCGGCCGACCTTGGTTTCGCTGACTTGCAGGTAAACGATGCCGTCGGCGACGGCTTGTTCTGGCAACTCGACGAACACCGACTGATAGCCGCGTTGCTGATAGGCTTTCTGCAAGGCGTCGCGCGCACCTTCGATATCGCTGAGGGCTTTTTGCGGGCCGAGAAACGGGTACACCGCCTCTTCGATCGCCCGCGCATCGAGCACGGTATTGCCACGCACGAAGTATTCGTTGACGTCGACCAGACGCTGCGCCGCTGCGTTTTCGGCGGCCTCCTCGGCCAATGCCGGCTGCACGCCCGCCGTCACCAGCAGCCAGCCCCACAGCGCCAGCCGTGACTTGAAAATCGGTTCCACACTACCCCCTGAATTCGCGATGACCTGTTGGCGTTTCGAACGCCGCGTGTATGGCGTCAATTGCTGGCTGTCGAGGCGCAGGCGTGTTTGCCCAGCCACGTGTGCAAAAGCGCGAAGTTCAGCGAGAACTCGGGCATTTGCAGCAACGCGCCGCAGAACACTTCGCCGATGATTTTTTGAATGAGCAGCACCGCACGCGGCTCGTTGAGCAACGTGGCGATGTCGCGACTGAGGGCGTTGAAGCTCCAGACTTTCTGGTTCAGGCCGAGGCCGACGAACCAGCGGAACAGCAGGTTGTAATTGAGCTGTTCATACAGTTGCTGCTCGCTGGGCACCGAATACAGCAGTTGCAGAAGCAGAATGTGCATGACCGTTTGCGCGGGAATCAGCATGCCGGGTTCGGCATTGAGGTCATGCAGGAGGTCGCGGTGGGCGTCGAGCAAGTCGTCGATCTGCGGGCGCAGCAACACCAGCGAATGGCCCGGCGGAATGTAGCTGGAGACTTCTTTCAAAGCGCCCTGCCAGTCATCCTGCGAGACGATCCAGACCCACGGCGCGCCGTAGCGATACACCGAAACCGGCTTCTTGCGCGCGGCTTCGACGATCTTCGACAAGCGTTGATCGAGTTCCTGCATGCCCACTTTCGAGTAGCGTTCCATAGTCCCCATTGCCTCACTCCCGGCGTCCCGCCTCGGCTTGTGAAAAGCGCCCCGTTGGGCCCCTCAAGCGCGTTACATAGGCATGACCGGACTGGCGATGTGCTACCGAACTTTTGTCATAAAAGCTTCATTACGTCGTATGGGTGTACACACATCCAATGTAGGAGTGAGCCTGCTCGCGATAGCGGTGTGTCAGCCAAATAAATATCAACTGACAGGACGCTATCGCGAGCAGGCTCACTCCTACAGGGGATTTGTGGTGATTTGGGGTCAGGTGTAGACGGGCCAGGTGTCGACGATTTTGCCGTTGCGCACGGCGAGCAAATCGCCAAATTGCAGGAGTACGGCTTCGGTCTGTGTCGGGCGCAGGAAAACCTGGTCTTCCACAGTGAGGCCGACGGCATTGGAACCGTTGACCATCTCCTGATTAGAACTGCGGCCATACACGCCATTACTCTGCAAACCGGCAGGCGATTCGAACTCGGCCATCCAGTTGCCGCCGTAGATGAAGAAGGTCTGTCGCTGATTCTGGTCCCACCACGAGAACAGCTTAGATTTGTCATCCAGCGCCGGAATATTCACCGCGCCGGTGCTTTTCAACACGGGCGTGGCGATATAAGTCGCAGGCACATGCTCGGTGAGCGATGGCAAATCGTAGTGCGTCGGTTTGAGCATCGCCGTGCCCACCGAAACTTCAGTGCTGAGCTTCTCGTTTTCATGCATGCGATAACTCGGACTGCCGGCGGTGTTCAGGCACAAGCCGTCGTGCCACAACGCCGGAAACTGCTGCCGGGTGAAATCGACGCAGCGCTGATAAATCACCATGACCTTGGCGAACAGCTCCTCCGGCGAGCCGAGAATCCCCGGCACGCCCATGCCCACGAACGGGTCGTAACCCATGAACCCGGCGAATTCCAGATGCTGCGGGTTGGCGCTGATCAGCGTGAGCATTTGGCCCAACACATTCACATCACTGACGCCGCCGCGATGCAGGCCGACGTCCAGTTCGATGTTGATGCGCATCCGTGTGCCCAAACCCTGCGCCAACGCAAGGTAATGCTGCAAACGTTCAGGGCCGTCGAGCAGCCATTGCAGTTGCTTCGCGGGATCAAACGGGCCTTTGTGGGATTGATAGAACAGCTCTGCCGAGCGCACCGGTAACGGCTTGCCGAGCAAAATATCCGACTGCGCAAACACCTGCGCATCGTGATTGAGAAACGGCTGATGGAACGACATCAATTTTTGCGTGCCGGCACGTTGGGCGATGTAGCTCAACAGCCCCGGCGAGGGTAGCGACTTCTCCACCAGCCGCAGGTGTTTGCCGCCGCGCTTGACCGACTGCATCACCACATCAATGTTGTGATCGAGACGATCGAGGTCGATCAACAGCACCGGGCGCATCGGGCCGTTTTCCTTTAACTCTTTGTTCAGTGCGCGGAAGTATTCGCTGTACGGCGCACCGCGGTCGCCCGGTCGCAGCCACGCTCCAGCCCCCACCAACAACGCACCGACACCCAGCGTAACCAATAGAAAATTACGTCGATTGACCGCCATCAGTTCACCCCCAATATCGACGACAGATGCGCGTTGAGAAAGCGTCCGCTCGGATCCAGCGCCTGGCGCACGTCGACAAACTCGCGCCAGCGCGGATACAGCGGTTGCAGGTTCTTCGCGTTGAGCGTGTGCAACTTGCCCCAGTGCGGCCGGCCGTTGTACTTCCAGAAGATCGGCTCGACCGCCGCGAAGAAGTTGTGATGATCCATCTGATAATGCTGGTGCACCGAGATCGAACAGCTGTCGCGGCCCTCGAACATGCTCAACGGAATATCGTCAGCCTTGACGTAGCGGTACTCAATCGGAAACCAGGTGCGCAGATCCTTGTCCTGAATCAGCTTGAGAATCTCACGCAGGCAAGCAGGGCCATGTTCGGCGGGCACCGAGTATTCCATCTCGTTGAAACGCACGGTGCGCACGTTGGCGTAGATGTCGAAAGAGTCGCCGACGCGCTCATCGAAACTCGCCAGATGGCGCAGGCTGTTGAGCAGCGTGCGGCGCAGGTCGGGGAAGTCGCTGCCGTACTTGTCGATCTTCTCGATCAGGGTGACAAACTCGTTGCCGCCCTCCTCTTCGGGCGGAATCGGTGGTGTGGCCGGGTCATCGGTTTCGTTTAGGGCGATGGACAAGGCGTAATCGGAATGCGTGACGACGAGCATTTCCCAATGCTGGTTTTCACGGGTGTTTTTGTCGATGTCCTCCAGCAGTTCTTCAGTCTTGGCGATCCACTGGCGCTCGCGCAGGCGATAGTCCGGACGGTTTTGCAGACGGATCTTCGTCGCCACGCCGAGGGCGCCGAGAGAAACCCGGGCGGCATTGAATACTTCAGGGTGACGCTGACTGTCGCAGTCCAACACTTCGCCATTGGCCGTCACCAGTTGCATGCCGCAGACATGTGCCGAGTAGGACTGGAAGTTTTTTCCGGTGCCGTGGGTCGAGGTCGAAATGGCTCCGGCGAGGGTCTGGTAGTCGATGTCGGCCATGTTCTGCAAAGCCTGGCCGATGTCTTTCAGCGGCTGGCCCATGCGTGACATCGGTGTACCGGCGGCGAATTCGGCTTGCAGGGTTTTCGCGTCATGGTCGAGCATTCCGTTGAAGTAGCTCAGCGACAACAGCGTGCCGTCGGTGGGCACCAACGCGCTGAACGAATGCGCCGAGCCGACCGGGCGAATCTTGCCTTGTGCCTGTTTGATGAGCGTCGTCAGTTCATCGAGATTCTTCGGCGCCAAGCGCGCCGCCGGCAGGCAACTCTGCCCGCCCGACCAGTTGCGCCACGGAATCAAGCGTGGCGCCCGCAGCAATTGGCCCAATGCCGGACTGCTCGCCAACGCACTGAACGCGCCGACAATGCTTGCCCGTTGCAATAACTGACGCCGTGTCAGATCCATCGTCATGCCGGACACCTTATTGAGGGAGGGGCTGGTCGGCCATGAAACCGATCAATTGCAGGAATTGTTCTTCCGAGCACTCGACGCACTGGCCCATCGGCGGCATGCCGTTGTAGCCGTTGATGGCGTGGTCGAGCAGTGTGTCGGCGCCCTGCTGGACGCGTGGCTCCCAAGCTTTGCGATCACCGGTGAGGGGTGCGTTGGCGGCGGGGTTGGCGTGGCAGAGCTGGCAGCTGTTGGCGTAGATCTGCGCCAGTGCCGGGTCTTGGGGCATGGCGTTATGATCGGTGGTGGCCGGGGGTTTGGGGTCTTCGCCGCAGCCTGGCAGCGCCATGGCCAACGCCAGCAGCAGAGTGAGTCGGATTACCCGCATAACGGCCTCGCTTATTGTTGTGCTCACACCTTAAGGCAGCGGCTGCAACGGGTTGAGGGCATTGCGGGACAGTGAGGGGGGCAAACGGGGCCAGCCCTCACTCCGTAATCGTTCCCACGCTCTGCGTCCGCTTGGAACGCGGAGCGTCCCTTGAGGCATTCCCACGCAGAGCGTGGGAACGATCAGGCCAGCGGTTTCGTGCTCCTTGAAGCTCTGCTCTGCGCCTTTGCGTGACATTCGCGTGACATTTGCGGGTTTAAATTCCGGCGCATTCAGGCGTATAACCTGTAGAGACTTTTTGATCTGAATGCGGACATCAACACGGGGTAGCGACATGACCACAACAAACATCCTTGGCAATCTGTTCCCTTCTGTCAGCGACATCCCGGAAAAATACCGCCTCGACGCTCAGGTCGAGCAACGCGAATATCTGGTCGATGGCCAGTTGCGCCGCTGGGACGGCCCGCTCGCAACCGTGCGCAGTCCGGTCTATCTGAAAGGTGAGAATGGCGACGAACAAGTGATTCTCGGCAGCACGCCGCTGCTCGATGCCGACACCGCGCTCACCGCCCTCGACGCCGCCGTGCGTGCCTACGACCGTGGCCAGGGCCTGTGGCCGACCATGCGTGTAGCCGAACGCATTCAGCACGTCGAAGCCTTCCTCGGCCGCATGCGCCAACAGCGCGATGCCGTGGTGAAGCTGTTGATGTGGGAAATCGGCAAGAACCTCAAGGACTCGGAAAAAGAGTTCGACCGCACCTGCGACTACATCGTCGACACCATCAATGCGCTTAAGGAACTCGACCGCCGCTCCAGCCGTTTCGAGCTGGAGCAGGACACCCTCGGGCAGATCCGCCGCGTACCGCTCGGCGTCGCCCTGTGCATGGGGCCTTACAATTATCCGCTGAACGAAACCTTCACCACGCTGATCCCGGCGCTGATCATGGGCAACACCGTGGTGTTCAAACCGGCCAAACTCGGCGTGCTGCTGATTCGTCCGTTGCTGGAAGCGTTCCGCGACAGCTTCCCGACCGGTGTGATCAACGTGATCTACGGCAGCGGCCGGGAAACCGTCAGCGCGCTGATGGCCAGCGGCAAGATCGACATTTTCGCCTTCATCGGCACCAACAAAGCCGCCAGCGACCTGAAGAAACTGCACCCTAAACCACACCGCTTGCGCGCCGCGCTGGGGCTGGATGCGAAAAACCCGGGCATCGTTTTGCCGGAAGTCGATCTCGACAATGCGGTCAGCGAGGCGGTCACCGGCTCGCTGTCGTTCAACGGCCAACGCTGCACCGCGCTGAAAATCCTCTTCGTGCATGAAGATGTCGTCGACAGCTTCATCGAGAAATTCAACGCAAAACTGGCCACGCTGAAACCGGGCATGCCGTGGGACAACGGCGTGTCGCTGACGCCGCTGCCGGAATCGGGCAAGGTGGATTATCTGCATGGTTTGGTGGCCGACGCGCGCGCCAAGGGTGCCGAAGTGGTCAACCCCAATGGTGGCGAATCCCGCGAGTCGTTCTTCTATCCGGCGGTGCTGTACCCGGTGAACCCGCAGATGCGCGTCTATCAGGAAGAGCAATTCGGTCCGGTCGTGCCGATCGTGCCGTACCGTCATCTCGATACTGTGATCGACTATGTGCTGGAGTCGGATTTCGGCCAACAGTTGAGCATCTTCGGCACCAACCCGGTGGCGGTCGGCCGACTGGTCGACACCTTTGCCAACCAGGTCGGGCGGATCAACCTCAATGCCCAGTGCCAGCGCGGACCGGACACCTATCCGTTCAATGGCCGCAAGAATTCCGCCGAAGGCACGCTGTCGGTACACGATGCATTGCGGGTGTTTTCCATCCGTACGCTGGTGGCGACCAAGTACCAGGACAGTAACAAAGACCTGATCAGCGAGATCATCCGCGGGCGTGATTCGAGCTTCCTGACCACCGATTACATCTTCTGAGCAACTGTCACCGGGATCGTGAATAAACAAAAAGGCGACGGCGTCCGCTTCTGATCCAAAGTCGCCAAGCGCCCGGCGAATCAGTGTCTACACTGATGCCAGCACTGTGCTGGATGCCGGGAGCTTGATCATGCTGGATTACTTTGCGTTAGGCGTGTTGGTGTTTGCCGGGCTCGTGCTGTTTTACGGGATCATCGTGCTGCATGACATCCCGTACGAAATTGCTGTCCACCGTAACCATCCGCATCAGGACGCGATCCATGCTACTGGCTGGGTCAGTCTGTTCACGCTGCATGCGCTCTGGCCGTTCCTGTGGATCTGGGCGATGGCCTATCGAGAAGATCGCGGCTGGGGGTTCGGTGACGGCAACTCCGTGCAAAATCATGTCGTTCGCCTGGAGCAACAGGTGGTCGAACTGCAAGGACGCCTCGAGCGACTCGAAGCGCTGAACGCCACTGCTCCCCACAACAGGGAGGGCTGAACGCCATGGATCTGCTCCTTATCCTGACTTACGCCGCGATCTGCGTCGCAGTGTTCAAGATCTTCCGTATCCCGCTGAACAAATGGACGGTGCCCACCGCCGTACTGGGCGGCATCCTGATGATCGGCGCCTTGATTTTCACCATGAACTACAACCATCCCTACTCCGAGGTGGCACGTACCTATTTCGTTTCTGTGCCGGTCATCCCCATCGTCAGCGGCCAGGTGATTGATGTGCCGGTGAAGGGTAACGAGCCACTGGAAAAAGGTGATGTGCTGTTCCGCATCGACCCTACGCCGTTTGAAAACCGGCTGAAATCACTCAAGGCGCAACTGGTCGCTGCCAAGGGTGATCGCTACCGCATCACCGAGTTGATCCGGCGCAACTTCGGCACCCAGCGCGAACTGGATGCCGCGATCGCCCGCACCGATGATCTGCAGGCGCAACTGGATAACGCCCAGTTCGAACTGGACAACACCACCGTCCGCGCGCCGAGCAAAGGCTTCGTCACTCACGTGTCCTTGCGGCCGGGGATGATGGCGAGCAAGTTGCCGTTGCGTCCCTCGATGGTGTTCATTCCCGAGGAAGGCCAATACTTTGCCGCGTGGATGCGCCAGAACAGCCTGCTGCGCCTGACTGTCGGCGACGAAGCGGAAGTCGCGTTCGATGGCATTCCCGGCAAGGTTTTCGCCGGTCGGGTGAAGAATGTCATCGGGGTGATTGCCGAAGGACAAGTGCAACCGTCCGGTACTTTGATCGGCTATACCGGTTCGCCGCCGGCCGGGCGCGTGCCGGTGATCATTGAAATCACCGATCCCGAGTTCGCCCAGTACAGCAAGTTGATGCCGGGCGGTGCTTACGGGCAGGCCGCGTTGTACAGTCAGCACTTCCACCACATTGGCACGATGCGCAAAATCCTCCTGCGCATGGCAGCATGGATGAATTACATTTTCCCTTTCCATTGACCTGAAGCCCAATCACGAGAGGCCCGCACTGAGTACTTACAGCACCCACCGATTACCACCCTTGCTGCGTCGTGTCCTGCGTCCGTTGCTTGATCCTTATCGACGTTACCGGCACGCGCGGCTGATTCATGCGGTACGCGTGGCCCTCGGGTTACTGGCAACGATCCTGCTGACCACCGGCATCAACCTGCCACACGGCGAATGGGCCTCGGTGACCATGTTGGTGGTGATCGGTGGTTTGCAGCACCATGGCAACATCGGCAAGAAAGCCGCCGAGCGCGCCACCGGCACGTTGATCGGTGCCTGCGTCGGTTTGCTGCTGGTGGCGCAGCAGGCGTGGCTCGGCATGCCGTGGCTGACGTATTTTGCGATGGCGGTGGTCTGCGGTTTCTTCTCTTATCACGCCATCGGCAAGGGTGGGTACACCGCCCTGCTTTCGGCGATCACCGTGTTCATTGTTGCCGGGCATGGCGACAATCCGATCACCGATGGGTTGTGGCGCGGCGTCGACATCCTCATCGGCATTGCCCTCGCCCTGGCCTTCTCTTTTGCCCTGCCGCTGTATGCGGTGTATTCGTGGCGCTACAACCTCGCCGATGCCCTGCGCGATTGCGCCACCGTGTACGGACGCATCATCAGCGGCCAACCGGTCAGCGCCGATGAGCATTTGAAACTGATGGGCCGACTCGGCGCGGTAATGGTCCAGTTGCGCTCGCTGATGCCGTCGGTGTCCAAGGAAGTGAAGATTTCCATGACCGAACTCGACGCGATTCAACGCAATCTGCGCATGTGCATCAGCACATTGGAAATCCTCGGCAACACGCGACCGGATGCCAATGATCCAGAAGCCATGGCCCATCTGCAATCAGCGCTGAAGGCCGAGCATCGGCAGATTCGCGTGCAACTGATCGGCATGGCCCGAGCGTTGAAAACCGGCGCTTCGCAACGCCTGGACAGGCCTTTGGAATTGCCGGAGGCCAGCCTCGATGCGCCCGTTTACAGTGCGCTGGATGGCTACCGACTGTTGACCCGGCAACTGGCGACGAACATCGCCGAGATGCGCCAGCGCCTGGCGAAAACCGCACCGCGCTGGAACATCTGAGGGTTACTGCGCGGCCAGTCGCCGGCTCTTCAGGCCCCAGCCCTGTTGCATCCCGGCGGCAGCCAGCAGGATCGCCGCCACGCCGACCCATTGCAGGGTTTCCAGGCGATGGCCGAACGCGAACCAGTCAACGAAGATCGCCGCCATCGGGTAGATGAACGACAGAGCGCCGGTCAACGCCGTCGGCAATTTCTGAATCGCGCCGTACAGCAGTACATACATCAAACCGGTGTGGACGATGCCCAGCGTCACCAGACTGGCCCAGGCACTTGGCGCTTGCGGCAGCGCACTGAAATGCGCGAACGGCGCCAACAGCAAAATCCCGGTGCATACCTGAATCAGCGCGATCAGATGCGGTGGCGTGCCGGTCAGGCGTTTGATGATCAGCGCGGCAATCGCATACAGAAACGCCGCACCCAACGCCAACGCGATGCCCATCAGATAGTCATTGCCGCTCTCGCCCTGAGTGCCATGGGCGCTGACGATCGCCAACATGCCCATGAACGAAATCGCCAGCCAGAAGAGCTTCTGCAAAGTGATTTTTTCGCCGAGAAACAGTGCCGCCAACCCGACCAGCATGAACGGCTGCACGTTGTACACCGCCGTGCCGATGGCAATCGAGGCGCGGGAATACGAGGCAAACAACAACACCCAGTTACCGACAATCGCCATCCCGCTCAGCACTGCGAGCAGGAATGTGGTGCGGGTCAGGATGCCCGGGCGCAGAAAGCCGAAAGCGGCACAGATCAGCAGCAAGGTGCCGGCCCCGAATACACAGCGCCAGAACACCACGTCGAGCACCGGTTGCCCGGAGACCAGCACGAACCAGCCGATTGTCCCGGATATCAGCATGGCAGCGGTCATTTCAAATGAGCCGCGCCGGAGTGTGTTGTCCATCATCAATCTCCTGAGTGTGTGTGAAAAGTATGGCAAGCGAACCCGCAGGCGCTCCAGAGCAAAAAGCAGGCTAAACTCGCAATCTGCCTTTTTTATCGTGGGTAGTTTTCATCAATTGCCTAATGCTGGAGTTTTTTCATGACTGACGATATTGATCAGATCCTCATCGGCGCATTGATGGAGGATTCACGGCGCTCGCTCAAAGCCCTGGCACAAATCAGTGGACTGTCGTCACCAAGCGTGGCCGAGCGTTTGCGTCGACTGGAAGAGCGCGGTGTGCTCAAGGGCTATACCGTGGAGATCGATCCGAAATGCTTTGGTTACCAATTGCAGGCCATCGTCCGGGTGCGGCCATTGCCGGGGCAATTGCAGGAAGTCGAGCGGCAGATTCTGGCGATTCCCGAGTTCACCGAGTGCGACAAGGTGACGGGCGAAGACTGCTTTATCGCGCGCCTGCATGTGCGCTCGATGGAGCAACTGGACACCCTGCTCGACCGCCTCAATACCTTGGCAGAAACCAACACCGCGATCGTCAAGAAGACGCCGGTCAAGCGCCGTTTGCCGCCGATGGCCTAAATGCTTTTTCCGCACGTTTGGCGTAGATTGAGGTTTTTCCGGCGATGGATTGGCGGTAATGAGATTTCAGGCAATGGTGCTGGCAGCGTTGACGCTTGCCGGTTGCGGGACCGTACAGACCGTGGTGCGCAGTGATCAGGCTGCGGTGGACAGCCTCAAGGAGCAGAAAAGTTATTGCGGGGCGGTGCCAAGGATTTACAGCGGCCTCGCTTACGACTTTTGCAGCCTGCATGCGCCTCTGGGCAAGGGCGTTGATGCCGACGATTACAAAAACGCCGCGATTCCCGTGGTGTTGATCGATGCCGTGGTGTCCGGGGCACTCGACACGCTGTTGCTGCCCTACACCGTCTACAAACAGCAGACTGACGGCAGCATCGTGATCAATTGACCCGCTTCGGGCATATGTTCATTCAGCTTTCCAGCAGACAACAAAAAACCCGCCGAAGCGGGTTTTTCGTTATTTCACAGTCAGCAATCAGTCGTCGCGGCTCATGATGCCGAAGATCTGCAACAAGCTGATGAACAGGTTGTAGATCGATACATACAGGCTGATGGTCGCCATGATGTAGTTACGCTCGCCGCCGTGAATGATGGCGCTGGTCTGAAACAGGATGCACACCGACGAGAACAGCACGAAACCTGCGCTGATCGCCAGTTGCAGGCCGCTGATCTGGAAGAAGAAGCTCGCCAGCGTTGCACCCAGCAACACGAAGAAACCAGCGGTGATGAAACCACCGAGGAAGCTCATGTCCTTGCGGGTGATCAGCACGTAGGCCGACAGGCCACCGAACACCAGCGCGGTCATCGCGAATGCCGAGCTGACCACTTCAGCGCCGCCCTGCATGCCCAGGTAACGGTTGAGGATCGGGCCGAGCAGGAAACCCATGAAACCGGTCAGCGCAAAAGCGGACACCAGGCCCCACGCAGAATCACGCAGCTTGTTGGTGAGGAAGAACAGCCCGTAGAAGCCGATCAGCACCACGAAAATGTTCGGGTAGCCAACGCGCATCTGCTGAGCGACGAAAGCCATGACGCCGCTGAATGCGAGGGTCAGAGCCAGTAGGCCATAAGTGTTGCGCAGGACGCGGCTAACCTCTAGCTGCTCAGCCTGCACGCTGTTATTAACTGCGTAATCCTGTTCGCGCATGGCGACACTCCTGTTGGTTTGAAACGTTCAGTCGCAAAGATCATAACAGACGCTCTGTAACAAGCCATGCAGAGAGTTTGACAGTGTGTTTCATTCAGGTATTATGGCGCCCGCAACGCAACGGAGGTGTGGCCGAGTGGTTTAAGGCAACGGTCTTGAAAACCGTCGACTGTAACAGGTCCATGAGTTCGAATCCCATCGCCTCCGCCATCTTATGTACGACAAAGCCCTGATTATTCAGGGCTTTGTCGTTTCTTGCATTTAGAAATTCTGTTCCTCCCTCTCTCGATCATTTCCGCAACCCTACTCTTCCGACATCACTCGTTCGACCTTGACATGATGAGAGATGTGGCTGTCTTCAACAGACAACTTTCTGCTAATAGCTGCCGCTCACGACCGCCTTCATTCGGCCAAAAGCGGTCGGTGAGGTACTGCGCGAGTCCAATCCGCTGCAACTGCCGCGCCTGATCGACGGCCAATAAGGGGTTTCACAGATGGCGGCGTCCTGATTTGACGCCGCCTCAGGTCATTACACGACCACGTTCAACAGCAACACCACAATCAAACCGACCACGGCGACGATCGATTGCACCACCGAAATAGTCTTGGTGGCTTCGCCCATCGTCATGCCGAAGGATTCCTTCACCATCCAGAAACCTGCATGGTTGGCGTAGTTGAAGAACAGCGAGCCGCAGCCAATGGACAAGGCCAGCAGCGGCAGGTTGAGGCTGGGATCAGCACCGGCAAGCGGCGCCAGCAAGCCGGCAGCCCCCACGATACCTACCGTGGCGGAACCGGTAGATACCGAAAGCAACATGGCGATCAACCAACCGAGGATCAGCGGAGGGAACGCCGACTGCTGAGTCAGGTGCACAATCGCATCGCCCACCTTGGCGCTGGTCAGCAGTTCCTGAAAGGCACCGCCGCCGGCGATGATCATGATGATCGAGGCGATTGGCTTGAGGCTCTTGCCCAGCGATTCGCGCAATTGCCCCGCATCGCCGCCGCGCGCGAGTACCAGACTGGCCCCGGCGAACAGCACGCCCAGCAGCATCGCTATCAGCGGATTGCCGAGGAAACCGGCCATTTTCAGCAGCGCATTGTCCTTGGCCAATACCATCTCGGCGACGGCATGGATCAGCATCAGGATCGCCGGCAGCAAGGCTGCCAGCACGCCAAGGTATACGGAGGGGCTTGGTTTATCGTCGGCTTTTTCAGCCAGGGTGAACTGATCCAGCAACACCTGATCTGGCCGAGTGCTCATGCGCGGGGAAATGAATGCGCCATACAGTGGGCCGCCTAAAATCATGGCCGGGATAGCTGCCAGGAAACCATAGAGCATGGTCGGCCCGACCGAGGTTTTCAGCGCGGCGATGGCCGTCAACGGGCCAGGGTGCGGCGGGACCATACCGTGCATGGCGGCCAGTGCGGCAATCACCGGAACGCCCACATAGACATACGCTGAACCCTTGAAGCGCGCCTGACTTTCCAGCTTGCGCGCCACGCTGAAGATCAGCGGCAGCATGATCACCAGGCCGACCTCGAAAAACATCGGAATGCCAATCACAAACGCGACCATCATCATCGCCCACGGAATCATCCGATCCGATGTGCGCTTGAGGATGACGGCAGCAATCTGCTCGGTGACGCCGGCGTCAGCAAGAATTTTACCGAGCATCGCCCCCAGCGCGATGACCACCCCCACTGCCCCCAGTGTCTTGCCGGCGCCGGTGACCAAGTGGGAGACGATGCCATCTGGCTCCATACCGGTTGCAAAGCCTACACCGACGGAAACTACCAGCAAAGCCAGCAGCGGGTGCATTTTGAGGCGCGAGACGATCAGCGCTACCAGCACCAGGACGCTGATCAATGCGGTCAGTAACAGATCTATATCTAAGGGAGTCATGAAAGGTTCTCGGTTGGGCTGGTGCCCAAATTCTTGTAAGTGGGTGAGATGAATGGCATCTGCAACGGCCAAGTTTCAGCGTTCGACTTTCTAAAAACCGAATAACCTTCGAGGCGCTTGCACCAGCAGCGAGTCGCTGGCTTGCGCCGAAAGTTCCAAGGCTTGCAACTGGTCGACGACGGTGGCGAAACCGATGCTTTGCTCATGCTGCGTATGCGGCCAGTCGCTGCCCCATACCAACTGATGCAGGCCGAAGCTTTGTTCCAGCAACGGTAATGCCCTTCGAGCGAAATCAATGTTCTGTTGTGGCGCACCTCCCAAGCGATAGATTCCCGATACCTTGATCCAGATCGAACCTTTCGATCCGGCCTCAAGCAACTCGCCAAACCCGGGCTGATCGAGACCCGCATTCGCGTCCGGCCGCCCAAAGTGATCGATCACCAACTTCAGGCCGAACGGCGTCAATTGCTGGATCAGGCCCGGCAGATCCTTGACTTCCCGGTGCAACTCGACATGCCAGTCGAGATCAGCGATATCGCTGAAAAACCCTTGCCAGGCACTATCACGAAAATCAGGTAACGCCTTGCCGATCAGGTTCAAGCGCACGCCGACCACGCCCAGTCGAGCCATGTCATTCAAGGTAGAACGACTGACGCTTGGCTCCAGCACCACCACACCGCGCAACTGCTGCGGCGCTTGCTTCAACGCCGCCAACAGGTAGCTATTGTCGGTGCCAAGGAAACTTGGTTGCACCAATACACCGTGACTCAGACCATGCGTTTGCAAATGCTCAAGGTACTGGTCAAGCGTGGCGTCGTACTCAGGGGTGTAGCGCCGTGCACCGATCAGATGCAGATCACGGTTGAACACATGGGCATGGGAGTCGATGCCGGTGATCGACTTGGGGCGGGTATCTGACATGGGTTTTATCTACTGAAGGTTAGGATCATCACGCCCGAGCACGTTGATTGCCGTTGATACCGGCCTTAACGGAGGTGGCATTGGCTTCAAGGTCGCTGCCCCGGGTTTCAGGCAGGCAAAGTGCGGCAAGCACCGCCACGCCGTAGGCGATCCCGGCATCGATACCAATCGCCGAACCCAGCGACATGGAGTCACTCATGTGCCCGACCAGGAATGGAAATACAGCGGACAGCACCCGGCCAAAGTTGTAGCAAAAGCCAACGCCGGCGCCGCGTACATCGGCAGGGTAAAGTTCGGTGAAGAGCGCTCCCAGACTGGCCGGAATACCGGCGGCGAAGAACCCCAACGGGAACCCAAGGAACAGCATCTGCGTATTGGTCAGCGGCAAAAATACGTAGCACTGCACCGTGACCACGCAGCACAAGGCAAACAGCACAATGTTTTTACGACGGCCAATGCGATCGATCAAATAGCCGCTGGCCACACAACCACACCAGAAGGCGATGATGATCACCGCCAGATAGCCGCCCGAGTTCAGCACAGACAGATTGCGCTCGGTTTTGAGGAAGGTCGGCAACCAGGTCATTACCGCGTGATAGCCACCGTGCGCGCCCAGTCCCAGTAGCCCCCCAAACAGGGTCACGCGAATCAGTTCCGGGCGAAAAATGCCGGCGAGCGACTTGAAGAAACTCTGCGGGATGGCGTTGTCTTTTTGCAGACGCTGGAAGCTGTCCGGCTCCTCAACGTTACGACGCACCCAGATGATCAGGAACGACGGCAGCAACCCGACAAGGAACATCACACGCCAGGCCATGTCCTGTGGCACCCAGGTGTAGATCAGAGTGAACACCCCGACCGCCAGGCCCCAACCCACCGCCCAGGCACTTTGCACAGTGCCCATGACCTTGCCGCGATAGTGCGGATTGATCGTCTCGGCCATCAGCACCGCGCCGGCCGCCCACTCCCCGCCAATCCCGAAACCCTGCAGCGCTTTGACCACCAACAGCTGATTGAAGCCCGTGACGAAGGCCGAGAGAAAGGTGAAGAACGAGAACCACAAAATCATCAACTGCAACGTGCGCACACGGCCATAACGGTCAGACAACGTCCCCCCCACCCAGCCACCGAGTGCCGAGGTGACGAGGGTAACGCCGCTGATCAATCCGGCATCGCCCTTTGTCAGCGCGAACGCGGCAATCAGCGCCGGAATCGCCAGACCGAACATTTGTACTTCCAACGCGTCGAGCGACCATCCGCCGAAGCAGGCCCAAAACGTTTTGCGCTCCCGAGGAGTGACTTGGCGATACCAGCTGAACATGATTCTTATCCTTATAGGTGTTACGCAAGGCAGCCGACAGCCAACCGCAACGCGACAGGGTCAGCTTTGGCAAACAAACAGAAATCGGGCGGCGATCTAGCCGCCGCAGAACGCTCCGCGACGCAGGCAGGCGTCAGCGAATATCCACGCTGTAGCGGAAGTGCTCCGCATGGCCGCGCGAGCGACGCCATTCCAGCGGGCTACCCGCGTAATCGCGGGCCAAACGCTCGATCACGATCACCGGACTGTTGACCGCTACCTGCAGCAATCGGGCATGCACGTCATTCACCGATTCAGCGGTCAGCGTTTCTTCGGCCGATGCAACAACCTGTCCGCACACTTCTTCGTAGATCGGATACAGCAGCGGCCCTTCGCGACTGAGGTCGATCTCCAGCAGCGCCTGAAACCGCTGGCGGGGCAACCAGATTTCTTCGGCGAGCACCGGCTTAACATCGAGCAGACGCACACGGACAATACGAATGACCGGCGCATCGGCGGGCAACCCCAGCGCTTGCGCTACGGCCGAAGGTGCGGCAACGGGCTCGATCGAGAGGATGCGACTCTCCGGGACCTGGCGCTCACCGGAAACAGTCTGGAATCGGAAGAAACGGAACAATGAGGATTGAAACTGCGCCCGGCGAATGAACGTCCCTCGCCCTTGCTGACGCTCCAGAATGCCCTCACTGACCAACGCATCAATCGCTTTGCGCACCGTGCCGGTGGACAGTTGGTATTCGGCAGACAGCGCCGCTTCAGTAGGGATCGCCTCCCCCGGACGCCAGCGATTATTGGCGATCTGCTCAGCCAATTGGTCACGCAGGCGTTGGTACAGCGGCAGTCGGGCATCACTGGATAAAGAATTCATCGACTTTATTCACCTTGTTATCTAGTCATCTATATGAATCTTGCGCCGAGTATTTGCCCAGATAAGTTGCCTGTCAAGGAGGGGCTTTTCGTCCTGCTGACGAATGGCTGCCCCACTGCCCTTCTCATAGACATGCGGATTTTCGCCGGCAATGTCAGATTCTGGCCGAATGCGCACGGTCAGGAGCGACAGCTATCGGCCAGAAGCGGCCTGTCGACACCGGCGCACCCAATCCTTGTGCGATACTGCGTTCATGAAACTAGACACTGTCCTAGGCGACTTCTTCCTAACGTTCGGCAAAGACCTCCACATAGAGGCCAACCATGCTCTATTACGGTCGGGTGACTTCGCTAAAAACCTCTACCTCATCAAAGCTGGTGCAGTGCGGATCTGCGTGCGCGACCCAGAAGGTATGGATATCAGCGTCCAATTCTTTTTTGAGGGTGAGGTCGTTAGCTCTCTGGAGAGCCTGGTTAGCGGCTGTCCAAGCGAGTTGGAAATTATCACGATGGAAGCGTGCCACCTGTGCGTGCTAGACCGGGACACCGTTCTGGCGCAGATCCTGTCGAAACCAATCTTGCAGACTCAGTTGCTGGCACTCACGCAGTTGCGACTGGCCGACTACATCAAGCTCTACACCAGTGCCATCTCGCAAACCCCTACAGAACGATATCTGGGCATGCTCTCCACTCAGTCAGATCGATTGGCAAGAATCCCCATGCACGTGCTTGCAGGTTATCTGGGGGTGACCCCAGTTCACTTGAGCCGAATTCGACGAAAGCTGAAAGCGAGCGCAGACAAAACCGGCATCTGAACATATGTAAATGACAACATAACGCCAGAGAAGCACGATTGGCCTTCACCACTGCTCTGGCCAATCTCCGGCAGCTAACGGGCTGATGTTTCGAAACATCCCCCTACCCTTAGTTACCACAGTAGTGATGAGACTTTTCAAGCATCCATCCACTTCTGGAGGTACCTCGATGGCATTGAATTTACTGGCTGTACTGCAGATTTCCGGCGCAGCACTTCTGACTTGGGCAATGGTCAAGCTAGCACGGTGGCTTTGGATCTACCTCTGGCTACCAGCGCGATTCAACGGCCAATCTTTAGCCAAGCGCTACGGTCAAGGGAGCTGGGCATTCATCACTGGTGCCAGCGACGGTTTGGGCAGAGCTTTCGCCCGCGAATTAGCACACTGCGGCTTTAACCTGATCTTGGCAGCACGTACCCAGTCCAAACTTGACCGCCTCCAGAGCGAGTTGCATGAGTTGGGTGTTCAAGTTCGAACTGTCGCGCTTGACCTGTCGGATTCGGCCCCACACACCTATCAAGCACTGGCCGCCGCCGCAGAGGATGTTGATCTTTCGGTGCTGATCAACTGTGTAGGCACCACAGTACATCGGCGTTATGCGGATGTGCCGACTGCCACTCTACGCCGTTTGCTGGCAGTGAATGTCAGTACCACCGCTATCGTGACCCATACGTTGCTGCCTGGACTCCTCAGGCACGCCTCCTCGACGGGAAGACGTGCAGCACTTCTTAACGTAGGCTCCATAGTGGGGCGCTTTTATTGGCCGGGTACGCAGATCTATGGAGCCTGCAAGGCTTTCGTTGATCATCTCACTGTTCCGCTGGCATTTGAGTATTCAGATCAACTCGACGTTTTGTCCTTCCAGCCCACCGTCATGGCGACAGCTATGGCAGCAGGCACAGAACCTGCTGCCATCACCATTACACCAGAAATGGCTGCCAGCGCAGCACTGTCTCATTTAGGCCACACACTCGCATCTCATGGCCACTGGCGACACGGTCTACTGGCAGCCCTTTTCACTATCCTTCCCGCCCGTGTACTAAATGCAGTGCAACTCAGCGGAGCGTTGGAGATGGGGAGAGTTGAAATGACCAAGGGCGAATAGACCCTGGGCGTCGAGTGTCCCCTTTGCTTGTTTCTCGCCAATGCACCCCAGACCAGCAGCTTTAGGTCGGTAGCTGCTCTTCGCTAAGGGCATCTATGGGGCGGACGCAGACAGCTGCGACAGACCGATTCTGGCCGTTAGCTGCCGCTCATGACCGTCAACTTCCGGCCAGAAGCTGACGTTCGGGAATAACCGCTTTCGACTCAAGCAGACATATTTAATGACCACAATTCGCCGTGTTCAACCACCGGACAGGTGTGCATATTCAAGGCGCTGCTGGATAGAACTCACCATCATCACCCTGAACTCTCGCGTTCAAACTGCGAGCCATCTCTTCGAGTTTGGAGATCGCCTTGTCAGTCGGATTTTTTGTATACAGCTCACCAAGATCTGAGCGATACCAGAGCGGAAATGACTCTCCAGGTATGGAGACCATAAAGTCTTGTGGGCTATTGGCAACATCCCTGATGACCTCTGGGTCGGTTTTCAAATGTTCTTGCCATTCGTCGAAGGTGATTTTGGGACCGAAGTCGTCAGCCCAAAAATCCTTGCGACTGATATGTAGATCGTAACCGGCGACCGCAAAGGTGCTAACACCCATAAGAAGCACTGAAAGGAAATTACGCATATGTCCCTATTTGAGGATGTCTGTGGGATTTATGCTGACGTCCTGAGACTTTCCTTACAAGGGGAACCTGCTACAAAAGTCCGCTCTTGGCCGACTGCTGCCGATTGCAATCTCCGCTTCCGACCAATTGCAAACGCTTAATTCAGATTTTCAGATCCTCCTGATGCTACTGCCAGGATTGCGCCATATGCGCCTTCCTCAGGGACATAGGAAACAAATCTTTCACTGTCATATTTTTGCACCCAAAGGCGTCCACAGTTCTGGCACTCGTAGGCGCTCGACATTCGGTGAATGTAGAGGCTGGATATCCGGTCTTGCAGCTTGTCAGCAGCGCTGAACCAGGGTGAAAACTCGCCAAATGCATCGGCGATCGCAGCCTTGTCTCCGGACTCCGCCGCCTCTACCAGAGGTCTGAGTTCACGGTGCACCTCATCCCAAAATTCATTTTCTACCTCGTCGCGAAGCAGGCTCGCCTTATAGGGCAAGCCGTCGGTCTGATCGGTAATCACATGACCACATGTGCAACCCAATTTACTCATTTTCGGTTAATCAACCTGATGTTCGATCACTCATTAAATGGCGGACAACTCTTTGTTACAACTCCTGATTGATCGTCCGCTTTTGGCCGAAAGCTCCCGCACCGCGACTGAGGTTTTCTATGCAAACTGCCTGTTCACCCCTCGGCGCCGCTTCATACAACACCCAATTCACACACCACCCCTTATGTAACCCGAAAACACGCCGATAGCGTCCAGCAGCATGGAAGCACCGCAGCAGCAATGACTCCCTAGAAGGCAGGAACCCGAACAATGTTGGAACACCTCTGGCGCAGCATCCATTCCCCGGACTACTTCCCCAACGTACTGGAGTGGATGCTCCATATTCTTCTCAGCCCGTTCATGGTGATCATGTGCCTGATGGTCGGGGCGTTGGCCGGTAAATGGTGGAGAGCCCTGCCCTATGGCAGCCTGACTTGTTATGTGGTCTTTCTGAGCCGGTCTTCTTTCTATCGGTGGGAAAGCATTTTCCCCCTAGCCGGTCTACCTGCGCTGGCGATCGATGGCGCGCTGTTGGCGCTCCTTGGTTTTTATTTGAAAGGCGTACTCAAAACCCGCGCAGACGCAAATCCCGAAGGCCATTGGCTGCGCAGGCTTTATCAAGGCCTTAAGGTCGTCCTGCTGACAGTCATGGTGATGTTCTGGGGAGTCGTCGCGCTGTTTGTCGTGGTCTTCACTGTCTCGGTCGCGACCCAACCGTCATTGGCGCATTGAGCAGCCTTCTGCTCGATCAGACAAATCGCGACTCCGGATCGCCGGAAACAGCGCTCGAATGAGCTGCCGGTTCGACAAGGTGAACTTCCGTGGCATTGCGCCCCGCCAGCCAGGCCAGCACAGACGCGGCGACCAGGACCGCAGCACTGAGCTCGAACGTGGCTTTGTATCCGCTCAGGTCAAAAGCCAGACCGCCAATGATTGCGCCTCCGGCGATCGCCAGCTGGACAATGGCGACGAGCAAGCCGCCTCCGGCCTCGGCATCATCCGGAAGCGTCTGCGCCAGCCATGTCCACCAGCCGACCGGCGCGGCGGTGGCAACCAGTCCCCAGAGGCCGAGCAACACGGCGGTCAGCAGCGGTGATTTGCCGAAGCTCACTAAGGCCAGCGCGATGGCCGCCATGATCAGCGGGATGATGGTCAACGTGCGGTAGAGGCCGCGCCCCATAAACCTTTCGATCAGAAAGGTACCGATAAAACCGGCCAGTCCCAACCCCAGCAGCATCAAGGACAAGGTTGAGACACTGACGCCAGTCACACCCTCAAGAAAGGGACGCAGGTAGGTGAACAGCATGAACTGGCCCATGAAAAAAACGCTGACGGCGACCATGCCCAAGGCTACCGGCGGCTGCTTCATCAGGCGCAGAACGTTGCCGCTACCGGCATGGCGCTCAGCCTTGAAGGATGGGAGGCTGATCAGCAGCCAGACGGCGGCAAGCACCGCGACCGGAACCACACAGAAGAATGCACCACGCCAGCCGATCAGCGAGCCGAGAAAGCTCCCCGCCGGAGCGGCGATGACCGTCGCCAGCGCGTTACCGCCATTGACGATAGCCAGCGCTCGCGAAACCTGTGCAGGCTGCACCAGACGCATTGCGGTCGCCGCCGACAATGACCAGAAACCACCAATCGCAATCCCGATCAACGCACGCCCGAACATGAATGACGGGTAGCCCGGCGCGACCGCGACGACCGTACCAGAGACGATCATCAGCAAGGTAAGGCCCAGCAGCAGCTTCTTGCGTTCGACGCGAGCGGCGACCGAGGCAATCAACAGACTGGTGATCAATGCAAAGGCACCGGACACGGAAATGCCCTGCCCGGCCTGACCTTCGGTGATGTGCAGGTCTGCCGCAATCGGCGTCAGCAGGCTGACCGGCATGAACTCTGAAGCGACCAAAGCGAATGCGGCCAACGACATCGCCAGCACGGCGCTCCAGCCGCCTGTTCTTTTAGAGGGATCTGTAGAAGGAAACGTCATGGGAACTACCTGTGATGCGAAAAACCTGTGGATGTGATGCGCAGGGGCAAGCAGTTTTTTGCCCATCCGGGCACTGCCCCTGTAACAGATAGACACATTCTCCCGGTCAATCCGCCCCTTCCCTAGCGCATTCCTCTTGAATGCTTGCCTGATCCTCTGAGGATGCAGGGTGATGGATAGGAAACGTCTCGCGCGCGGATTAGTGTTCGGTCAACAGGAGTGACCCGCCATGATCGATACCCCACTGCGCCATGAATCACCGCTGGCGTTGAACATTGACCCGCGCGTGAGCGCACCGGGTGACTTCGCCACGGCCATCCCCGGCTTGTCGTTGTTTCGTCGCGACCAGCCGGCGGCGCCCGTGGTGTGCATGATCGAACCCAGCCTGATTCTCGTCGGTCGTGGTGAAAAGCGCTTATGGGTGGGTGGCGAGGGTTACAGCTATGACCCTTCGCGGTTTTTGGTCACCTCACTGGATCTGCCCGCCAACTCCGAGGTGATGCTCGCCAGTCCCGCACAGCCCTGTGTCGGCCTCGTACTGAAACTGGATGTCAGCATGCTCGCCGAGGTCATCACCAGGAGTGGTTTGCCGGCCAAGCGGCAGCCATCGACGGGCACGGGCGCCGCGATTGGCAGCCTGTCGTCTGCGCTGGAAGGCGCGCTTGATCGCCTGCTGGCATTACTGGATGAACCCGAGGCGATCCCGGTGTTGGCGCCGCTGATTCTGCGGGAAATCCACTATCGGCTGCTGCATACCGATCAAGGCACACGGCTGCGGCAGATTACTGCCGTCGATGGTCAGGGTTACCGCATCGCCAAGGCGATTGACTGGCTCAAGGTCAACTACACCAATGCCTTGCGCATCGACGACCTGGCCGCGCGAGTGCAGATGAGCGCGCCGACCTTTCACCATCATTTCCGCCAGCTCACCGGCATGAGCCCGCTGCAGTACCAGAAATGGCTGCGGCTGAACGAAGCGCGTCGACTGATGCTGGTCGATCGCCTGGACATCTCGCGGGCGGCGTTTGCGGTCGGCTATGAAAGTCCTTCGCAGTTCAGCCGCGAATATGGCCGCCTGTTCGGCACCGCGCCAAGTCGTGACATCGCCCTCCTGCGCGGGCAGCCATTCGAGGCAGAAGCCCTCGGCACAGTAGCGAATTGAACGAAAAACGCTGATGCGCCTCGCCGCGTGTCACTGAACATAACAATGCACGTCAACCGATGATCAGCGGGTGAACCATGGAACTACGAATCAACCAGAAGACCTATCAGGTCGATGCCGACGCCGATACGCCCTTGCTGTGGGTGATCCGCGATGATCTGGGCATGACCGGCACCAAGTACGGCTGCGGCCTGGCGCAATGCGGTGCCTGCTCAGTGCTGGTGGACGGCAATGTGGTGCGCTCCTGCGTCACGCCGGTGGCGGGTGTGGTTGGCCGCGAGGTCACCACCATTGAGGCCATCGAAAGCGATGACGTGGGCAAGCGAGTGGTCTCGACCTGGGTCGATCTGCAGGTCGCGCAGTGCGGCTACTGCCAGTCCGGGCAGGTGATGGCGGCCACCGCACTGCTTAAACAGAACCCCAAGCCAAGTGATGCGCAGATCGAGGCGGCGATGGTCAATCTGTGCCGCTGCGGCACTTACAACGCGATTCATGCCGCCATGCATGAGCTTGCCGGCAAGGGGGAAGCGTGATGAACGTTCGTATCGACCCTTCACTGCAAGCCTCAGCACTGGATCTGCACGAACCAATCAATGTATCGCGCAGGCGTTTTCTGACCGGGACCGCCGTCGGCGCACTGGTGCTCGGTTTCGGCCTGCCGCTGGGTGCGACACGCGTGCAAGCTGCCGTTGCGGCAGCGACGGCCGAGCGCGGCACGCAGGTCCCGGCGTTTCTCGAGATCCGCCCGGACAACCGCGTGCGTCTGCTCTGCCCGTTCATGGAAGGCGGGCAAGGCACGTTCACCGCGATGGCGCAGATTGTCGGTGAAGAACTGGATGCCGACCCGTCGACCTTTCTGGTCGAAGCCGCACCGCCCGGTGAAGCCTACGTGGTGTTGGAAAACGGTATGCGCATCACCGGCGGCAGCATGTCGGTGCGCATGAGCTACCCGGTCATGCGCCGCCTCGGCGCCCTCGCCCGCGCCATGCTGCTGCAGGCGGGCGCGCAACAACTTGGCGTGCCAGTCAGCGAGTTGAGCACCGAGCCCGGCAAAGTCGTGCATGCCAAGTCGGGCCGCTCGCTGGCCTACGGTGAACTGGCCGAGCGGGCGATGGATCTGCCGGTTCCTGATCCGGCCTCTGTGAAGCTGCGTGATCCGAGCCAGTTCCGCTGGATCGGCAAACCGGTGAAGCGCCTCGATGCCTACGACAAGTCCACGGGCAAAGCGCTGTACAGCATCGATCTGAAGGTCGACGACATGCTCCATGCTGCTGTTCAACATGCCCCGCGACTGGGAATGACCGTGGGCAATCTGCGCAACGAAGATCAGGTCAAGGCAATGAAAGGCGTGCATTCCGTGCACCGTCTGCCGGGTGCCGTGGCGGTGCTCGCCGAGCGCTGGTGGCACGCCAAACGTGCGGTCGAGGCGATCCAGGTCGACTGGCAAGAGCCAACGGCCGACAGCCAGGTTCGGCCGATGCCCGCCGACTTTTCCAGCGATGCCTGGTTCAAGCGCCTCGCTGAAGATAAAGGCCCGGCCAAAGATGATGAAAACCAAGGCGACGTGACGTCGATCCTCAAGGAAACCAAGACCCGGATCGACGCCACTTACCACAACCAATACCTGAACCACGGGCAGTTGGAGCCCCCTTCAGCACTGGCCCGATTCAACCCGGACGGTTCGCTGGAAGTCTGGTTACCGAATCAGGCGCCGGACATGTACCGCGCGGACATCGCCAAGCGTACGGGCCTCGATCTTTCACGCATCACCTTGCATTCGCCGCTGCTGGGCGGTTTTTTTGGCCGGCATTTCCTCTACGACTCGGCCAGTCCCTATCCCCAGGCGATTGCGCTGGCGAAAGCGGTTGGCCGGCCGGTCAAACTGATCTGGAGTCGCGAAGAAGAGTTCCTGCGTGACGTGCTGCGCCCGGTTGCTGCAGTGAACTTCCGTGCCGCGCTGGACAACGACGGCTGGCCGCTGGCAATCGAAGCGATCAGTGCCACCGAAGGCCCGACCGAAGCCCTCGCCGGCAAGCAAGGTGAGAAACTCGACCCGACGGCGCTTGAAGGCTTGTCTGGCAAGTCCTACTCGATCCCCAACAAGCGCATCGCGCAGATCTACGTCAAAGGTCCGGCGATGCTCGGTTATTGGCGTTCGGTGGGCAATTCGCTCAATGACTTCTTCTATGAATCGTTCCTTGATGAACTGGCCGACAAGGGTGGCAAAGACCCGTTCGACCTGCGTCTGCATCTGCTGCGTGACAACCAACGCCTGACCACGCTGCTGCAAGCGGTGGGTGAACTGTCCGGCGGCTGGAAGCGCGGGCCGTTTACCGCCGAGGACGGCAGCAAACGTGCGCGCGGTGTGGCCATGGCTTCACCGTTCGGTACAGAGACGGCGGTGATCGCCGAGGTCTCTATCGAGAACGGTCAGGTCAAGGTGCATGACATCTGGCAGGCGATTGACCCGGGCAGCATCGTCAACCCGGCGATTGTCGAGGCCCAGGTCAATGGCGCCGTGGCGCTGGGACTGTCGCAAACGCTGGTGGAGGAAGCCGTGTGGGTGGATGGCAAACCCCGGGCGCGCAACTACGACTTGTATCCGATCCTGCCGCCTGCGCGGATGGCCCGGGTCCATGTGCGTGTGGTCGAGAGTGGAGAAAAAATGGGTGGCATCGGTGAACCGCCGCTGCCTGCGGTCGCGCCCGCCGTCGCTAACGCAGTGGCGGCGCTAACCGGTCAGCGGGTGCGTAGCCTGCCCATGAGCCGACACACCTTCACTTGATCAGCGCCGGAGCGTCCATGAATAACAGCCGATTCGCAAGAACCGCTGGCTGGCTGGCAGTGCCGTGCCTGGTCGCGGCAGGCCTGCTGGCCTGGTATGTCACCCGCGAGCCCGTCTCGCGCCTGGAAACCCATCAGATCGCCGTGGCCGGCATTGACCCGGCACTGGTCGCCCGTGGCGAATACGTCGCCAGGCTCAGCGATTGCGTGGCCTGTCACAGCGTGCCGGACGGCGCGCCATTCGCCGGCGGCCTGGAAATGGCCACGCCGCTGGGCTCGATCCATGCGACCAATATCACCCCGGACACGGACACCGGCATTGGCCACTACAGCCTGGCGGACTTCGACCGAGCGGTGCGTCACGGCATGGCCCCCGACAGTCGCCGTTTGTACCCGGCGATGCCCTACCCGTCCTACGCCAAGCTCAGTGACGATGATGTGCGTGCGCTGTATGCGTTCTTCATGAAAGGCGTGGCGCCGGTCAAACAGGCGAACATCCCCAGTGCGATTCCGTTTCCGCTGAACCTGCGCTGGCCGATTGCACTGTGGAACGGCGTGTTTGTCGACGCCGAACCCTACGTAGCCAAACCGTCGCAGGATGAACAGTGGAACCGTGGCGCTTACCTCGTTCAGGGCGCCGGGCACTGCGGCAGTTGCCACACGCCGCGCGGCCTGGCGTTCAACGAGAAGGCACTCGATGACACCGGTAAACCGTACCTCGCCGGCGCCTTGCTCGATGGCTGGTACGCGCCGAGCCTGCGCGATGACCACAACACCGGGCTGGGCCGCTGGAGCGAACCAGAGATCGTGCAGTTCCTCAAGACCGGTCGTAACCAGCACGCGGTGGTCTACGGCTCGATGACCGAAGCGTTCAACAACTCCACGCAGTTCATGAGCGATGACGATCTGAGCGCGATTGCCCACTACCTGAAGTCGCTTCCCGGGGATCGCGAACGGGACGGCGCGCCGTGGCAGTATCAAGCGGTTTCGGCAGCGCAACGTCTGGACTCGCCCGGTGCGCATACCTACGTGACGCGCTGCGCTTCGTGCCACGGCCTGGACGGCAAGGGTCAACCTGAATGGATGCCGCCGCTGGCGGGCGCCACCTCGGCACTGGCCAAGGAGAGCGCTTCGGCAATCAACATCACCCTGAATGGTTCGCAGCGTGTCGTCGCGGCTGGCGTACCGGACGCTTATCGCATGCCGGCCTTCCGCGAGCAGCTGTCAGATCAGCAGATCGCCGACGTGCTGACCTTCATGCGCAGCACCTGGGGCAATCAGGCCAGCGCTGTCGATGCGCAGACCGTGGGCAAACTGCGTGAGCACACCGATCCGGCCAGCAGCAGCCCGATCATCCTGCAGATGCGCTAAGAGGAGACACTGATGGAAAGCATCGACTTGCTGGTCTTGCGCACCGCGCGGGACTGGCTCGCCGCTGGCGAGCGTGTGTTGCTCGCCACGGTGGCGCGCACCTGGGGTTCTTCACCGCGTCCGACGGGGTCGATGATGGCGTTGCGTGACGATGGTCGCGTGGTGGGCAGCGTGTCCGGCGGCTGCATCGAAGACGATCTGATCCATCGCTACACCACGGCCCATGGCGGCAGCGCTTTTAGCGACAGCGCGCCGCAAGGGGTGCGCTATGGCGTCAGCGCCGATGAAGCGCATCGCTTTGGCTTGCCATGCGGTGGCACGCTTGAATTGATCCTTGAGTTCAACCCGGCGTGGCAGTCACTCGACGCTTTGCTGGTGCAACTGGACGCCGGGCAACTGGTTCGCCGTCGCCTGACGTTGGAGTCGGGTCAAGTCATGCTCGAACCGACTGCGACGCCGGAACAGTTCAGCTTCGATGGCGCGCAGATGCTCAACACCTTGGGGCCGGGCTATCGGATGCTGATGATCGGTGCCGGCGCTCTGGCCGAGTATCTGGCGACCATGGCCTTGTTCAACGGTTTCAAAGTGGCGGTGTGCGATCCGCGTCCCGAGTACATCGAGACCTGGGCGGTAGATGGAGTGGAACGTATCGTCGGCATGCCGGATGATGTGGTCCGCGACTTCGCGGTCGATCTGCGCACCTGCATCGTCGCCTTGAGCCATGACCCCAAACTCGACGATCTGGCCCTGCTCGAAGCCCTTCACGGCCCGGCGTTTTACATCGGCGCCATCGGCTCGCGGCGCAACAGCCAGCTGCGCCGCGAACGCCTGATCGAGCATTTTGGTGAAAGCGAGGCGTCACTTCAGCGCCTGCACGGACCGATCGGCGTCTACATCGGCAGCAAGACGCCCGCGGAAATCGCCGTCAGCGTGATGGCCGAGATTCTTGCAGCCAAGAACGGCGCAAACTTGCCGAGTGAACTCAGCATCGCCCAGGCTAAACATGCCATCGAATGGGCGCCCTCGACGTCCTAGATCTGTAGTTGCAAGATCCGATTGTTGCGAGGTCTGCGGCAAGCCGCACTATCAGATTTCGATCGAGCAGATGACGCAGGCATCCTGATGGGCTTTTGTTACTCTGGCGCCTCAATTGCTTCGGGACGTACGGCACATGGAAATTGCCCCGCACTTCATTGTTCATGAAACCGACCATTGGATAATCAACCACCACTTGGCAAGCGCGCTCCCGGGCTATCTGATGCTGGGGACGAAGATCGACACCACGTCGCTGGCTGAGTTATCGCTTGATGCCCTGGCCGAGTTGGGAGGTTTGCTCGCCAGGACTCAGCAGGTTATCGAGCGGCAGTTGAAACCCAAACGCCTCTACATCAGTCGTTTTGGGCATGAGCCGGGATTACCCATCCACTTTCATTTCATACCCGTCTACGCCTGGGTCGAAGACCTGTTCTGGAAGGACGATCGGTACCGGGCACTGGAAACGTTTGCCTATGCGCAAGGTGGGGTGTCAGCGACTGACGGTGCAGAGCTGACGTTGTTTATCTGGCGAGAATTTGGGGAAAATCCGATACCGCCGAAGGTTGAAGGTAAAGCAATTGCGGAAGTGATCGAAGACCTTCGTCGTGCATTCCTGTCGGACTGATTTGAGTAGAGGATCGAGGTAGTTGGGAGAGTGGCCGCTTTCGTCCAGGAGCGGTAGCCCAACTGCTTCACCCTCGCTTAAGGATTAGCCAAGCGATATTCCGCGCTTGCGTCTAATACATCACAAAAACAGGCGTTCTCATAATGCGATTTTCAATTTATAGCGGACTGGTTTTGGTGGGCTACTCGGCGCTCGATTACGGAGATCCCTCGATGGGCGTTGTTTTCGGTCAATTCGAACCTGCCGATGGGTACACAACTATCCAGAACCAGTGCTCCACGAACCATCATGACCAGACCGTTCTGGATCTTTCTGTTCAGACCGAGGCGGGTCTGGTCATTCCATGTGCGGGTCTGGCCATCTTGGATTACTCCGAAGAGCTCGCGCCACCGTGCATCGAAGTGAACATTTTCGGCATTCCACATCCACACTATGGCGAGCTGTTTCCTCATCACGTCACCCTGTATGAGCGTCGATTCAGCTAGTCGAAACGTCCCGCCGATGTCCGCTTCGGGTAGTGGACTCAACCGGCCTTTTGCCGCCATTCGAGATCGACAGCAGTTGGCCATTCGCTGAACAGCTTCTACTGTTGAAGCCGTTACCCTGCGGGTTGAACGAGGTCTCGTCGCCAAAATCGCAGACACCGGCGGCGCCGCAGTCGGATGCTGCGCCTGTCGCGACAACTGTCATCGTTTGGCGCAGTTTGATGCTGATGCAGTAGACACCGCATCTGGCGCGAGCATGACACGGTACGCCTGCGCGTCAGGTCCGGCTGAAAGGAACGTTGTGCGATACCGGCGGAGAAAAAAAATTAACCCGCGCCGGTCGCCGGCTATAGTGAGACATCAAAACGCCATAGGGAGCGCTTTATGCGCAGCGAAAAGGACAATTCATTCCAAGTCGTGCTGTCCCATCGAGAGGAGAAGGAAGGTCACGATCAGTCAAAAGCGGCGGTTTTCTGGGAACCCTTCCTGAGCGCTGCGAGGGACTATGATCGCAATTCATCCACTGAGTTGACTCGACAAGCAATGGAGTCGCGAATCAGACGTGATTTTCCTCTTCGACTGAAGCACTGGATCAAATCACTGGTTTCGCGGGGAGACATGGTAGAGAACTCTGAGCGTGCGAGGCTTGCCGATCGGCTCATAGTTCGAGTTAACGATATTTCCTACAACAGCATAGACGTGTCGGTTTCTATCGAACCGCTCGATGCGCTGGTTACGTTATTCGAAGGTCACTTCGAATACTTTGAAGCGTTTCTGCAGACGTATGTGCCAATCGCTTTTAGAGAAGCCTTACATTCAAGACACGAGGAGTATTACGGAGAATGGTCCGACATTGTGAATCAGGCGAATCTATCGATTCATCCCAGCGTGGGTCTGATTCAGGCGTTCGGTGCTCCCCGCCACATGCAGACGCCACTTGGTGCGCCTTACCCCGACAATTCGAAACGGCGGAACGCACAATGGCTATGGATTGCTGCAAATACCAGCCTGGTGGTTCCGACAATTCTGGCGGCGTTTTTTCTGTACCTCGGCTGGCAAACCATCGATAAGCGGTTTGCTGCCATTGACAGCGTATCCGTCGAAAGGATGAAAGCGTTGTTACCGGATAAAGCGGCGCCGAGCCCGACTTCAACGCCTGCCGCGACGCCCGCATCCGGCGCCGCTACAGGGACCAAGCCATAAGGCGGCTTCCGGGCGTTTGCAATCACCCATGTCGTTCAAAACGAGGGCAGTCCGTTGATAGGCAACTACGCCTCACCGGCAAGTTTGCCGGCCAACTCGACGTTGACCTCGAATTGTTCACTCACCTTGACCATCGTACGGTTGCTCTGCGCAATTGAGCCTTCCTGAGTCCAGAGAAACGGAAAGAATGAAAAGCACTGATCGGCTTTCAGTGCTTCCATGTCACTGCGCCAGCCTTCCCAACGCAGACCGTCGTAGAAGGTTGCAAGGTTGTCGCTCAAGGCCCAGCCCAGAAAATCGGTATACCCAATCTCCAACGGTTCCCAGCGCAACGTGTCGGGTGCACAGTAGTACATCGCACCTGCGTCGTCGCCCAGGCCGCCGCCGTTGATGGCAAAGAACCCTCCAGCAGCATCGTCGGCGACCAGCAGATAACCCTCTGCACGTCCGGCGTTCCAGTCGAGCAGATTTCTCGGCAACTGTGGATGTCCAGAGCCAAGCACGCGCAGCCAGCCATGATCGATAAGAAGCCCGCCGGTGTCGTAGGCGATCGAGCCCAACGTCGATCGGGTCGATACCTGAAGGCCGGACAGCACCCTGGTATTTTCAGAGGATGGTGGCAGTAACTGAACGTCCAGCGAGGTTTCTCCCAGCATCTTTTCAATGAGGGGCAACGCAGGGTCGCGGTGATCTATCAGGTCTTCCAGGCTTTTCATTTGCCGATCCTTGGGAAAAAAGCGTGATTGTAACGGCTGCGGCTACACACCCGATTGATTGGTTTGACTCAGGTATTTTTTCAGCGTGTCTTACCGGCTGACCTTGATGTAATCGTTCAACCTTGAGCGCTTCCACGCAGGCGCACCAGCAACACCTGGACTTTCCCCGAGCCCAGCGCAAGCGCACTGAGAACCAACAGGATCAGCGCCCAATTGGACAGGCCAGGGTTCTGGCCAAGAATGATCATCGAACCAACGATGCCAAACACCGGGATCAACAGTGACAACGGCGCAACGTGTGAGACCGGATACTCGCGCAACAACAGGTTCCACCCCCAAGCGATGCCAAGATTGATCAGGGCCCACATGGCAACACCGAAAATCATCCCGTAAGCGGCCAGCCATCGGAACGCAACACGTGGCCGCTCGACAAAAAACACCCAAGGCAAGCCGGCCAAGGTGAAGCGCAACGCGGTCAGCAACAGCGGATCGATGTCGGCAAGGCCGAGCTTGGTCACGGGGAAGCTCAATCCCCAGACAGCCGTCACCAGAACGGCGAGTAAAAGATGTTTCTTCTGCATGTCAGACATTTCCCGGAGCCGAGCCTCAGTGCTCGTACTAGAGAAATATGCCGACATCCAACATGGCCCGCTTTCAGTCACAGGCCAACCTTCATTAGGATCGGGCCATGCGAGAAATTACCCTGCCGCCCTACCCGCATACAACCCGCGATGCCGTCGTGACCACTCATGACTATGCGGATGGAATGCTGTTCCCGACTCACGATCACCCACGCGGGCAATTCGCCTATGCGGCTAAAGGCGTGATCACCGTTTTCACTGATGAGGGCAACTGGGTGGCGCCCCCCGAACGCGGCATCTGGGTTCCGGCCCAATGTTGCCACGCCATGCAGATGCGCGGCCCGGTCACCCTGCACAACACCTACACGCTCATACGCTGAGCGCAACGCTACAACCGAGCATTATGCTTAAAATGCACACATATGCTTTTCAGCAGGACTATCACTCAATGCCCAAGAAAATGCCGGCCACTCAACAGGCCGCGAGTGCAGCAGATATCGAACGCTCGATCCAGGCCTTGAACAAAATGGCCGAACGCCTGTGGGGCGATGGTCGCGAAGCGGAGGCCAAAGCCCTGCTCGATGCCCTTGATGCACTGAACCGCGCGCTCGACCGGATCAGGATTGGCGAGAGTCGTCGGGTTGTGACGCTGCATTGAACAACCCACCTGACCCCAGCTCAGTAACAAGCCCTGCCAATGTGCCAGGGCCAAGGAAGAACATTGATGCGCGTGATTAAAATTTTCTTGGGTTTGCTGTTATTGCTTAGCAACGCCGATTTCACTTACGAAAAGCCTCGCAGGGTTTTCACGGCGGGTTTTGTCAGAGTCTGCGTAATAGTCGCCATCACTGAGCTAATGTTTCTTTGGATGTTTTATTACGGCCCGCCGCACTGACTCTAAGGTTTGAGAATCAGCAGTGGCTCGCCCTTCTTGACGATGTAAGTCGCCAACTCCGAAGCCTTCTGCGTGCCAACATTCCTGGCGACATGCGCCACACCCGCCGGAATAAAAAACGAATCACCCGCCTTCAGCGTCACGGGCGCCCTGCCCTCAAGTTGATACTCAAAAGTGCCGCTGATCACGTACGCGACCTCCACGCCCGGATGGGCATGCCGTGGAGAAGTCACACCGGGTTCGAAATCAACCCGAGCCTGAATAACTTCACGGTTATCGGCATCGAGGTCCTGACGAACCAGATCCGTGCGGCTCAGGCCTTGTTGCCAACTCTTGGGTTGCGTGTCAGCAGCGTGCGCGATACCGATCATGGACGTGATAAGTGCTGCGGTAGCCAGAAACAATGGACGGCGCATGATGTTGCCCTCTGGTGAGTAGTGGTGTGAAGGCTACTTTGCACAGGGCATGTATGGCTGATGTGTCGTAAACCCGGCGTTTGTTATTGGCGTGTATGCCCGGGCGGGATTGATACACGCTTATACAAACATCTCGCTGTTTTGCCGCTGCACCAGCAGCCAGGTCCTCAGGGCGACGACTTTTTTCGAGTCCGCCGTTTCATGGGGCGTCACCAGATAAAAGCCCAGTTCATCCTTCAAGCGCAGATCGAAAGGCGCCACCAAGCGCCCCGCACGCAGATCCTTGTCGACATAGGTCGAGCGCCCGATACACACGCCCTGCCCGTCCACTGCAGCCTGCACGGCCATCATCGCCAGATCGAAGGTTAACCGTGGCCCGTCGGCCAGTTTTGCTGGCTGTCCCGCCACGCTGAGCCAGGCGTTCCAGTCACTGGCCGTCATGCCACTGACTTGCAGCATCGTGTGTCTGGCCAGATCGGCCGGCGTGTGCAAGGGGTTTGCCCCTTGGAGCAATGCCGGGCTGCAAACCGGAAAAATCTCGTCGGACATCAACCAGTCTGCCCGCAAGCCTTTCCAGTCACCGCGACCATAACGAATCGCCGCATCAATCCCGCCCTTGCGAAAATCCACCAGTTCGGTGGAGGCGCTGACCCGTACATCAATATCGGGAAAGGCTTGCTGAAAGGCCGGCAAGCGCGGCAACAACCACTTCGACGCCACCGAGACCAGCGTGCTGATGGTCAGGACGCTGGTGGCGTGTGAGGCATGTAGTTGCTCGGTCGAATGACGCAACTGGTGGAAGGCCGAACGGATGCCGAGCAAATAAGACTGGCCCTCTTCAGTGAGCGCCAAGCCACCCTTCAATCGTAAAAAAAGCGGCACGCCAAGCTCCGCTTCGAGCCGGCGAATCTGATGACTGATGGCGGTTTGCGTGACGTTCAACTCCTCGGCGGCCTGGGTAAAGCTCATGTGCCGAGCAGCGCATTCGAAGGCTTTTAATCCGTTGAGAGAAGGTAATCGGGTGACCATATGAGGTGCAATGCTCATGAGATTTTGTCATACGCTACCACTCAAAATGACCTTTGCGAATCCCCCGCAGACCTTGGATTCTGGCGGCTTATTTCAGCAAGGAAGTGCCATGAAACTGTATTTCGCGCCCATGACCTGTTCGCTCTCCCCACACATCGTGCTGCGGGAACTGGGCTTGCCCTTCGAACTGATCCGGGTCAATAACCAGACCAAGCGCACCGCTGACGGGCGCGACTTTCGCGAGATCAATCCGAAGGGCTATGTTGCTGCGCTGCTGCTGGATGATGGAGAAGTGCTGACCGAGGGGCCGGCGATCCTTCAATACCTGGCCGATCAGGCACCGGAGCAGGCGTTGGCTCCGGCCAATGGCAGTTGGGAGCGCTCGCGTTTGCAGGAGCACCTGAACTTCATCAGCAGCGAAATCCATGGCGGCAGTGCACCGCTGTTCAACAGCGACATACCGGAACCGATCAAGGCGATTTTCAAAGACAAATTGTTCAAGCGTCTGGATTTCCTGAACCACACACTCGCAACACAGGATTATCTGATGGGCACCTTCGGTGTCGCCGATGCCTACCTGTTCAGCGTGCTGACGTGGCTGCCCAGCTTCAATATCAATTTGCAAGACTGGCCGGCGCTGGCCGCCCACTCCCGGCGTATCGCCACCCGTCCCAGCGTCGTTGCGGCCATAACGACTGAAGCGGCGACGCAGCCGGTTTGATCGCCCTCTACGCTTTCACTGCGGTGGCGGCTGATCATTTGTCCGTTGGCCGTGAATCTGTAAACTGGCGCGATTTACTCGCTCAAACAAGGGATCCGCATGGCCAACCAAGACATCACCTTTACCCCCGATCCAGACGCAGACTCGATTTCGTCGGACGTCACCACGTTCAACGGGATCATGATGTCCACGCAGATCCCGACCCATGCCGATGGCAGTCTGGAACTGGGCGATATCACCCTGCAAAGCGAATGCACCCTGCAAGCACTGAAAGCTGCACTGGAACGCGCCGGCAGCTCGATGGACCGGGTGATGCATCTGACCATCTACCTGACTGACATGGCCGATCGCGCGGCATTCAACGAGGTTTACAAGCGCTACTTCGCCAAGCCATGGCCGGTGCGTGCGGCGGTAGGTGTGGCGTCGCTGGCGGTTGAAGGCATGCGCGTGGAAGTGACTGCGATGGCGGCCAAGGCCTGACCCACCACCCCAGCCCCTGTAGGAGCTGTCGAGTGAAACGAGGCTGCGATCTTTTGATCTGAGCTTCAAGATCAAAAGATCGCAGCGTGCCGCAGCTCCTACAGGTCCGAAGTGGAAGTTCACCATCGGGCAGCACGGGCGTGCCGGGCGCGCGTTTCACGGGTAGAATGCGCGCCTAACCGTGACAGCCTGACTAAAAAAACTATGTCCTTGCCCAAGCATCATCTGGAATTGCTCAGCCCTGCCCGCGATGTCGCTATCGCCCGTGAGGCGATCCTGCACGGCGCTGACGCCGTGTACATCGGCGGCCCGAGCTTCGGCGCGCGCCACAACGCCTGCAACGAAGTCGGCGAAATCGCTGAACTGGTGGAATTCGCCCGCAAGTATCACGCGCGCATCTTCACCACCATCAACACCATCCTGCACGACAACGAACTGGAACCGGCGCGCAAGCTGATCCATCAGTTGTACGACGCCGGGGTCGACGCGTTGATCGTTCAGGATCTGGGCGTGATGGAGCTGGACATTCCGCCGATCGAGCTGCACGCCTCGACGCAGACCGACATCCGCACGCTGGAGCGGGCGAAGTTCCTTGATCAGGCCGGTTTCTCGCAACTGGTATTGGCCCGTGAGCTGAACCTGCAGGAAATCCGTGCGATCGCCGATGAAACCGACGCCGCCATCGAATTCTTCATTCATGGTGCGTTGTGCGTGGCCTTCTCCGGCCAGTGCAACATCTCCCATGCGCAGACCGGGCGTAGCGCCAACCGTGGCGATTGCTCGCAGGCGTGCCGTTTGCCGTACACCCTTAAAGATGAAAAGGGTGGCGTGATCGCCTACGAAAAACACCTACTGTCGATGAAAGACAACAACCAGAGCGCCAACATCCGCGCCCTGGTTGAAGCCGGTGTGCGCTCGTTCAAGATCGAAGGTCGCTACAAGGACATGGGTTATGTGAAGAACATCACCGCCTATTACCGTCAGCGCCTCGACGACGTGCTCGAGGATCGCCCGGACCTCGCTCGCGCCTCCAGCGGCCGCACCGCGCACTTCTTCCTGCCGGATCCGGAAAAGACTTTCCACCGGGGCAGCACCGACTACTTCGTCACCGATCGCAAGATCGACATCGGTGCCTTCGATTCGCCGACGTTCACCGGTCTGCCGGTGGGTATCGTCGAAAAAGTCGCCAAGCGTGACATGCAGGTCGTGACCCACGAGCCGCTGTCCAACGGCGATGGCTTGAACGTACTGGTGAAGCGCGAAGTGGTCGGTTTCCGCGCCAACATCGCCGAAGCCAAAGGTGAATTCGAAGAAGACGGCGAGAAGCGCTACCGCTATCGCGTCGAGCCGAACGAGATGCCCGAAGGCCTGTACAAGCTGCGCCCGAACCACCCGTTGAATCGCAACCTTGATCACAACTGGCAACAGGCGCTGCAGAAGACCTCTTCAGAGCGTCGCGTGGCCCTGAGCTGGGTCGCACGCCTGCGTGAAGAGCAGTTGGAAGTGACCGCCACCAGTGAAGAAGGCATCAGCGCCAGCGTCACCCTCAACGGTCCGTTCGGCGCAGCCAACAAGCCTGAGCAAGCACTGGAACAGTTGCGCGATCTGCTCGGCCAGCTCGGCACCACGCAGTACCACGCCACCGACATCAAACTGGATGCGCCACAGGCGTTCTTCATCCCTAACTCGCAGCTTAAATCCCTGCGCCGTGAAGTGATCGAGAACCTGACCGCCGCCCGTGTCGCTGCGCATCCGCGTGGCGGCCGTAAAGCCGAAACCAGCCCGCCGCCGGTGTACCCGGATTCGCACCTGACCTTCCTCGCCAACGTCTACAACCAGAAGGCGCGCGACTTCTACCACCGTCACGGCGTCAAGTTGATCGACGCGGCGTACGAAGCGCACGAAGAGCCGGGTGAAGTGCCGGTGATGATCACCAAGCACTGCCTGCGCTTCTCCTTCAACCTGTGCCCGAAACAGGCGAAAGGCGTGACCGGTGTGCGCACCAAGGTGGCACCGATGCAGTTGATCCACGGCGATGAAGTGCTGACGCTGAAGTTCGATTGCAAACCGTGCGAGATGCACATCATCGGCAAGATGAAAGGCCACATCCTCAACCTGCCGCAACCGGGCAGCGTGGTCGGCCACATCAGCCCCGAAGACCTGATGAAAACCATCCCGCGCGCACCGCACTGAGTGGATGACGTGCGCGGTGCTTCGGCGCCGCGCACGCCTGCCCTGCACCACCGGGCTAAATCGCAGGCATAAAAAAACGCCAACTTCTTGCGAAGTTGGCGTTTTTTCGAATATGGCAGGGGCGGCTGGATTCGAACCAACGCATGGCAGGATCAAAACCTGCTGCCTTACCGCTTGGCGACGCCCCTACTGCTCTGTCCAGCTACTTCGTTAGGTTCGCTGTGAGAACGGGGCGCAATTTACCAAGGTTTTTTGGCTTTGGGAAGCGCGAAGTGAAATATTTTTTGTTTTAAAACAGCTACTTATTATTTTGGCCTGAATCAGGTCCATGCTGAGTCGGGTTCGCCGCCGTGTATCACACTGTGTACGAACCCTACCGCGACACATCGACTTTCAACAAAGCCGTTTTACGACACAGGCCAGATACGTCCCTACGCTCAAATGCACTCAAGGTTTCAGGTGTTCATTCAGGACCCTTGGCCAAAGGCTCGCAAAGGAGACGTCACCATGAAAAAGGCACTGCACACCCGCAAAACCGCGTTCGGTTTGTCGATTCTGGCGCTGTCATTGTTCGGCGCTTTTGGCACCACCCAGGCGCAAACCACTGAACCTGCCGCCGCCAGTTATTCCGCGCCCTCGCCTTTCGGCCCGCTCAAGCATGTGAAGGCCGGCGTGCTCGACGTCGCCTACGCCGAAACCGGCCCCGCCGATGGCCCGGTGGTGATCCTGCTGCACGGCTGGCCCTACGACATTCACAGCTACGACGAAGTCGCACCGTTGCTCGCGGCCAAGGGTTACCGGGTGTTAATGCCGTATGCACGCGGCTATGGCGATACGCAGTTCCTCTCTAAAGACACCCTGCGCAATGGCCAACCGGCAGCGCTGGCCAGCGACGTCATCGACTTCATGGATGCGTTGAAGATCAAGCAAGCGGTGCTCGGCGGTTACGACTGGGGCGCGCGTTCGGCGGACATCGTCTCGGCGTTGTGGCCAGAACGTGTGAAAGCGCTGGTTTCGGTCAGCGGTTACCTGATCGGTAATCAAGCCGCCGGGCAAAACCCGCTGCCGCCCAAGGCTGAATTGCAATGGTGGTATCAGTTCTACTTCGCGACTGACCGTGGCCGTGCCGGGTATGAGAAGAACATCCACGACTTCGCCAAGCTGATCTGGCAAACCGCGTCGCCGCAGTGGAAGTTCGACGACGCCACGTTCGACCGCAGCGCCAAGGCACTGGAGAACCCCGATCACGTCGACATCACCGTGTTCAACTACCGCTGGCGTCTGGGCCTGGTGCATGGCGAAGCGAAGTACGCCGCGCTGGAGCAGAAACTCGCTACCGCACCGTCGATCAACGTGCCGACCATTACCCTTGAAGGCGATGCCAACGGTGCGCCGCACCCGGCGCCTGAGGATTACGCCAAGCGCTTTACCGGCAAGTATCAGTTCCGTTTGATCAATGGCGGGATCGGGCACAACCTGCCGCAGGAAGATCCGCAGGCGTTTGCCAAGGCTGTGATCGACGCTGACCACCTGTAGAAACAAAAAAGCAGTCAGCCGCAATGGCTGACTGCTTGATTATTTGAGGGTGGGATTGAGGCTTGAGGGATGCTCACGTTTTGCAGATTCCTTGCCTGAACGGACGCCATCGCGAGCAGGCTCACTCCTACAGGGGGAACGCATTTCAAATGTAGGAGTGAGCCTGCTCGCGATGACGCTAGAACAGACAACATCAACCCCAACTAACGTGCGCGATCACTCGGTTGGCACAACCAGATCCAACGCCTTGTTCACCGCCAACTCCCCCAACATGACCACTTGCGCAATGCCCAGCAAGGTATGACGGTCCGCCCCCTCCAGCATTCCGGCAAAATTACCGAGCATGACCGACGCGGACGCCAACGACCCGCAAGCATTGGTCAGCAGCGACTCGGTGTCTGCTTGCGGGTTGGCCATGAACAGAGCGTTTGGCGTATAGGGTTCGGCCATGATCGCGGCAGGCAACAGGTAATGGTCAAGCGCCCGTTCTGCCGCTTCGTGGAGCTTTCTTGAATTGGGCGATGCGTACGGGGACACCAGGTCTGTGACCGGTGGTTCGGGTGGCTGAGACATCAGCTGAAACTCCAGACAAGAACCGCTTCAGGTTCTTTGATAGAAGGCGTGAAGCGCCGTGATCGCGGACGCTTCCGTGCAAATGAGGGCGCGAGCGCCCTCACCCATCTGCATCGCGACTAGTGCGGCAAGCGCTGGTTATCCAGGACTCGACCGACCACCAGCTCGCTGAGCATGATCACCTGTTGCAGGATCAGCATCTTTTTGCGCTGTGAAGAATCAATTGAATCGGCGAGATCGCGGGCCATGTCAGTGGCTGAGGACAAGGTTTCAGTGGCTTCGACGAGCAGGGTTTCATTATCCACTGTGGGGTCGATGAGGTAGATCTTGACGGTCTTGCGGGTGGGTATTGAGGTCTTCAGCGCGGAGGGATTGAGGTAGAAGTTGATCGCGCGGTCGGCGGCCTCTTTTATGTTTTGAGGTTCGAGTGCGGCGTCGTAGGGGATTGGATCGGTTTCTGGCGGGTTTGGCGTAATTTTGAACATAGCTGGCATTCCATCTTTAAAGATTGAAAAGCCGTCACTTTCGCTACCAAACGAAGGGTGGCGGCCACGAGTGGGTTGGTAGACCGGTCAAGATAGAAAGAACCCCGGCGCCCCCGAAAGGGCCCCACTCATGGCCACCATATAAAACTGCGCCTCAAAAAAGAGACTGCAATAAGGTGACGCGGTACAACTATCAAGAAAACGGGCTACCAAACCCCATCACTGTTTTGAAGTGACAGGGAAACGGTACAGCCCGCCTCAAGGCGCGTAAGCCGGCGGATTCTGGCGTACGCGTAGGCAACGGCGCAAGGTGTTGTAGCCGTTATGGCGTAACAGTGCGTGTAAGTTAAACGTGTGTGGGTGATGACGTTTAAAAGCCCCTCACCCTAGCCCTCTCCCAGAGGTAGAGGGGACCGACCGTGGTGTTTGGGCGAGGTACGCCGACGTGGGATACCGAGGTGAACTCTGGTGAGGAAGCGGTTGGTGCCGCCTACAAATTCCCTCACTCTGGCCTTCTCCCTGAGGGTGAGGGGACTGAACGGGGTGTTTGGGAGAGGTACGCCGACGTGGGATATCGAGGTGAACTCAGGTGGGTGACGGCCTGGGTTATTTGACCAGGCGTTTTTCTTTGGAAGGTCTGTAGCCGAAATATGAGCTGTAGCATTTGCTGAAATGACTCGGCGAGACGAACCCGCAAGCCACCAGCACTTCGACTTGCGACAGCTCGGTGTGCTGCAACAACCGTCGCGCTTCGGTGATGCGCAATTCCAGGTAATAGCGCTGCGGCGTGGTACCCAGTTGCTCCTTGAACAAACGCTCCAACTGGCGACGGGATCGGCCGGCGTACACCGCCAGTTGCTCCAGCTCCAGCGGCTCCTCGAGATTGGCGTCCATCAGCTTCACCACTTCACGCAACGGCGCACTGACGCAGATGTTTTCATCCGGTTTGATTCGTCGGTAGCGCGATTCCTCGAAGGCGAGGATGTCTTCGATACCTTCGACCAAGGCTTTGCCGTGCAAACCCTTGATCCAGTCCAATGCCATGTGGAATGCACCGGACGGACTCGACGCCGTCAGCCGGTCGCGATCAATCACGTAGGGTTCACTGCTGACGTGGGTGGCTTTGGCGATTTCAGTCAGCGCCGGACGGTGCTCCGGGTGGATCGCGCAGCGATAGCCATCGAGCAGCCCGGCCCGGCCGAGAAACCACGAACCATTCCATAAACCGGCGAGACTGACGCCCCGCTCCGCTGCGGCCCGGAGCAAATGAATAAACTCATCACTCGCGCGCAATTCGGTGCGATACCCGCCACACACCACCAGCAGATCCAGCTGCTGAAGCGCGGCCAAATCCAGACGTGCATCAGGACGAATAACCAGCCCCAGATCACTGATGACTTCACCGTCGCCCAAACCAAACGTGCGCGAGGAAAACAACCCCGGACGCAACAGGTTGGTAGTGACAACGGTGTCCAGCGCTTGGGTAAACGCCGGCAGTGAAAAATGTTCCAGCAGCAAAAAACCGGTGCGGGTCATGCGCGTTTCATCCGCGCTTTGCTCATTCAGATAGCGGAGGTTTTTCCCCTTCATGCCTCCGCTGAATTGGCGTCGTTCGATCAAGTTGTGGTCCATCGGTCATGTTGTTATGCGCCGATAGTTGGCTTGATCCGCGTCAGAGTCAATCACGCCTGTGGCTGATGGCTGGTGACGCAGTGAATTCCACCGCCACCGGCGGCGATTGCATCGATGTTGAGCTGGATGATTTCGCGCTGCGGGTACAGTTTCGAAAGCAAGTCGAAAGCCTTTTTGTCCGCCGCTTTATCGCCGAACTCCGGGGCGATGATCGCACCGTTTATCACGAAGTAATTGATGTAACCGGCGGCAAAGTCCGGGTTGTTCTGGTTGAACTTGCTTTTGCGCGGTTTCAGCGGCGGCGACATCGTGTGGACCTGGAGTTTGCGACCGTCAGCATCGGTGGCGTTCTTGAGGATTTCCAGGTGCGCCAAAGTGACCTTGTGATCATAGGATTCAGGGTCGGTGTCGAGGTTGGCAATCACCACGCCGGGCTTGATGAAGCGCGCGTAAAAGTCGACGTGGGCATCAGTGATGTCCTTGCCCCTGATCCCAGGCAGCCAGATGATTTTGCGCAGGCCCAGGCGCTCTTTCAGTTCGGCTTCGACATCGGCCTTGCTCCAGTCGGGGTTGCGGTTGCGGTTGATCCAGCTGCTTTCGGTCATGATCCCGGTGCCGTGACCGTCGACCTCGATGCCACCGCCCTCGCCCACCAGATCGGTGCGGATGTAGGTGGCTTGTGCGTCGTCGGCGACCAGTGCGGCGATCTTCGAATCTTTACTGTGCTGCTGTTTGCCGCCCCAACCGTTGAAGTTGAAGTCCACCGCGCCCAAACCACCCTTATCGTCGATAACGAAATTGGCGCCGATGTCGCGCATCCAGATGTCGTCGAGCGCGGCGGTGACGTAAGTGATGTTGTGCGTGCCGCAGAGTTCTTCGGCGATGCTGCGTTCGTTCTTGCGGCAGAACACGGTGACCGGTTCAAACCGGCCAATGGCGCGGGCGATGCGGCCGAGGGCTTCCTGGACGTCTTCGGTGAACTCTTCCCAGATCGCGTCCTGCGCACCGAAAGCGATGTAGGCGCGCTCATGTTTGTCGCCTTCGTCGGGCATGAACCAGCGGCCTTGCGCGGCGGCGAACACTTTGCCAGGCGACAGGCCAAGGCCTATAAATGCCGCGCCGACACCGGCGGCGACCGTGACTTGTTTGATGAATTCACGACGAGTCGACATCTTGCTATTCCTGTAGAAAAAAGGGCCGGCGCAACACCCCGGCCATGGATCATTGGCCAGTGGCAGTCTTGAATTTGGTCCAGGTGCGCATGCGCGCTCGCATGTCGGCCTGGGGAATGTCCTTGCCCGGAATCAATCGAGCATAGGTCGCCTCGTCTAGGTAGATATCCGGGTTGTCACGCATGCTGGCATCGACGTTCGCCCGCGCCTTGGCGTTGGAGGTCGGGTAACCGGTGAAATTGCTGATCGCCGCCATGTTCTCGGGGCGCATGACGAAGTTGATGAACATATAGGCGTATTCCGGGTGTTTGGCGTCGACCGGAATCGCCATGGTATCCATCCACACCGTGGTGCCCTCACGCGGCACGCGATACTGGAAACGCGTGTGTTTGCCGGCGCTGTCCGAGGTGCGCTGGGCCTGGGTCATGTCGCCGCTGTAGCCCAGCGACAGGCACAGGTTGCCATTGACCAGATCGGTCACCGGTTGCGACTGGAACTTGCGGATGTACGGCCGCAGCTTCATCAGCAACTCACTGGCCGCTGCCAGGTCCTCAGGCTTAGCGCTGCGCGGATCACGTTTGAGGTAATTGAGCACCACCGCCAGCACTTCATCCGGCGAGTCGATCATCGAGATGCCGCAATCGGCGAACTTCGCCGCCAGTTCGGGTTTGAACAGCATGTCGAGGCTGTTGACCGGTGCATCGGCCATGCGTTTTTTGATCTGCTCTTCGTTGTAGGTCAGGCCGATGGTGCCCCAGGTGTAAGGCACCGTGGCTTTGCTGGAGTGCTCGTAATGACCGCGCAGCTTCTGCAAACCGGGTTCGATGTCGACCAGCTCGGTCAGCTTCGCTTGATCCAGCGGCATCAGGCTGCCAGCGCGCATCAAGCGTTCGGCGACGGTGTCGCCGGGGAATATCAGGTCGTAGCCGCTGCCGCCGGAGAGCATCTTCGCTTCAAGGGTTTCGCTGCCATCCATGACGTCATAAATCACTTTGATCCCGGTTTCGGCGGTGAAGCGGCTCAAGGTGTCTTCGGCAAAATAATCGGCCCAGTTGTACAGCCGCAGGTTTTTGTCTTCGGCGTGCAGCGACGGTATCAAGCAGATCAGCGCCAGGCCGATCGCGCCGCGCAAGCGTTTGTGATGGGTAGCCATGTCAAACCCCTTGGGTGTTCCAGCGTGCATGAAGGTGGCGACCGTCCTGACTGAGCAACGGCCCGTACATGTCCGGACGACGATCTCGATAAATGCCCCAGCTCAAACGCTCTTCACGCATCGCCGCCAGATCGACGCTGTGCACCTTCACGCCGCTGCTGTCGCGGTCCGCGCTGGCGAGCAATTGACCCTTGTGATCGCTGATGAACGACGAGCCATAGAAGCTCATTTGCAGGCTCGGATCGGTAGTCGCGACTTCTCGCCCGACCCGGTTCGCCGCCACCACCGGCAGCAGATTGGCCGCCGCGTGACCGCGCATGGTCATCTGCCAATGGTCGCGGGAATCCAGCGCCGCGCAGCCCGGTTCCGAGCCAATCGCAGTTGGATACAGCAACACCTCAGCCCCCATCAACGCCAGGCACCGCGCGGTTTCCGGGAACCACTGATCCCAGCAGATGCCCACGCCGAGGCGGCCGAACGCGGTGTCCCAGACTTTGAAACCGGTGTCGCCGGGGCTGAAATATTCTTTCTCCTGGTAGCCGATGGCGTTGGGAATATGGGTCTTGCGATACACACCCAACAAACGCCCGTCGGCATCGGCCACGCTCAGCGAGTTGAAGTAGGCGTTGCCGGCCTTTTCAAACCAGCTCAGCGGCAACACCACGCCCAACTCGCGGGCCAGGGCGGCGAAACGTGCGAGTACGCGGCTGTCACGGTATTCCTCAGCAAGGGCCATGTGTTTATGGCTTTGTTCGATGCAGAAATACGGTGTGGCGAACAGCTCCTGCAACAGGATCACTTGCGCGCCCTGCTGCGCTGCGTCACGGACGAGCTGCTCGGCGCGATCAAGGTTGCCGGGTAAGTCCCAGGTGCACGGCATCTGGGTGCTGGCGATGGTCAGAATGCTCATGCTTTCAACCTCTCAGCGGCCAGGCTGGCTGTTGTTGCGTGATGCAGTGCACCCCGCCGCCGCCATGGGCTAGATGATTGATGCGCACCGGCACCACTTCGCGGCCGGGAAAGGTATGCTCCAGCACTTTGGCGGCGACGTTATCAGCCTCGATGCCATACGCTGGCATGATGATCGCGCCGTTGGCGATGTAGAAGTTGGTGTACGAGGCGCAGAACACTTCGGCTTCGGTGTCGACGGCGTCGGAGGCTTCGAACAGTTCGATCAGCTCGAATTTGCGGCCCTGCGCATCGGTGGCCAGTTCCAGCGCACGGCGATTTTCCCGCGCCACTTCGGCGTACACCGAAGATGTGTCGTGAGTGGCATCCACCAACAAGACGCCAGGCCGGGCAAAGGCGCAGACGCCATCGACGTGGCCGTCAGTCATGTCGCCGGTGACGTAATCCGGATCGCCCGGCAACCAGATGGTTTTCTTCACGCCGAGCAAACGGCTGAAGATCTCTTCCATCTCGGCTTTGCCAATGCCGGGGTTGCGATTGGGGTTGAGTAGCACCGATTCAGTGGTGATCAGTGTGCCTTCGCCGTCGACATGAATCGCCCCGCCCTCGTTGCTCAGCGGCGTGCCGAAGCATTCCAGGCCGAGGTTATTGAGCGCACGACGCGCCAGACTTTCGTCCAGATCATGCGCCGACTTGCCACCCCACGCGTTAAAGCGCCAGCTCACCCCGGCCAGCCCCTGTTGCGGATGACAGACAAACGTCGGGCCGGAATCGCGGCACCAACTGTCGTTGACCGCCAACGGAATCAGCTCGATGTTCGGCCCGCACAACGCCTTGGCGCTGGAGACCGCCGACGGATCGACCACCAGTTTCACTGGTTCGAAGCGGGCGATGGCGTTGGCCACGCGCGCAAAATCTTCCTGCACTTGCGCCAGGGTCACACCCCAGCCCGACTCCCACAGCGCTTTGTTGTGCGGCCAGACCATCCACGTCGCGGCGTGGGTCACCCACTCTGCCGGCATCATCCAGGCGCTGTTTTTATTGTCGTTGTGCTGCATGATAAGCCTCGTTAGTTAAGCCAATGTGTTCACGCCGCCAATGCTACGGACGCGCAAACAGGCAAACAAACGATGGATTTAGCGCACAACTGATTAGAGGAACTTATCGATATGCTCAAGCACTGGCCGCCACTCAGCTCTCTGCGTGGCTTTGAAGCCGCCGCCCGGCTCGGCAGTTTTCACAAGGCCGCCGAAGAGCTGAGCCTCACCCAATCGGCGATCAGTCAGCAGATCCGCAGCCTTGAGGCCTACCTCGAACAGCCGCTGTTTTTCCGCAGCGGGCGCAGCGTGGCGTTGACCGATGCCGGGCACGATTTGCTCAGCACCACGCAAGCGATGTTGCAGCAATTGGCGGTGGGGATTCGGCGGCTGGGGCAGTATCAAAAACCCAATCAACTGGTACTCAACACGACGCCGGCGTTTGCCCGGCATTGGTTGTTGCCGAGGTTGGCCAACTTTCGCGATCAGCATCCCGATGTGGATCTGTGGATCTACAGTACCGACGAGGTGCCGGACATGGCCACGCAGACCATCGACCTGGCGGTTCGCGACGATATCAGCGCGCAGGCTGAGTGCAGTTTCAAAGTGCTGCACACCGATCGACTCTATCCGGCTTGCCATCCGCGCCTGCTGAACACGCCAACAGCGCAACGCAGCACCTTGCACGGCGAGCGGGAGATGGACTGGAGCCATTGGGCGGTCGAGGCCGGTATCGATGTCGGCCAGCAGGCTCAGGGGCTGAATTTTTCCGACCCGGGGCTGCTGCTGGACGCGGCTTGCGCGGGGCTTGGGATTGCGCTGGTGAGTCAGTTACTAAGCCGTCAGGCGCGCGCTGACGGCTTGTTGCAACCGCTGGTCGAGGCGACTATTCGCGGGCCAAACTGGGCACTGTTGACCCACCGCGACAGTGAAAATGACCCCATGGCGAGGTCTTTTATCGATTGGTTATCCGCCAACCTGAACCTTGACTCAAACGGCCGAGAAAACCCCGGCACCTAGTCGTCCCTCAAGCCGACCACAGAGCACGTAGTGCTGATAGGCGCTGGAGAAGCCTCCCTGGGCGACCGCGATCCTGACATCGTCATTCAATCGAAGGTATTGGGCTTCATCAAAGTTTTCTGCACTGACTTCGCCGGCACGCCCCAGTTGCTCGCTTTCCACCGGCAGACCCTGGCTGGCACGCTGCTCGAAATCAATGATGCGATTCACCGCGTGCCGTTCCAGCACCCCCTGATTGGGATGCATCGAGTAGATATGCAGGCCTTTATTGGCGCAGCGGTCGCACATGTCGACACAGTTTTTCTGCGTCGATTTGCGCCGCGTCAGTTCTGCAAGCGGCATGTCGAGGTACTTGCCGACCTGATATTCGGTCTGATTGAAGATCGTGCAGCACAGCACCGTGTTGCCATTGCAGTCGATGACCAGCCAGTCATCCTTGAGCGTGCACGCCATCTTGGGAAAGTTCTGGATGACGTTGACGAGATCGTCGTACGGCGGCAGTGCGAGGCGTTTCAGGGTGTCAATGTCCGTAGCCGTGACAGACGGGTCACGCTCGACAATGGCCAGTGTCTTCTCCAGCGGCATCATCACGGAATACCCGGTGGTGAACATGAAGCCAAGACGCTCACTGAACTCGCGCATCAGTGATTCTTCTTCGATGTTATCCAGGTAGCGGTGATAGTAAACATCAACGCGGGTCCTCAGACCGAGGCGCTGTTTGATTTCCTGGAGGGCGATCATGTTTTGTTTTACAACTTCGATATCGCCGCCGACATGGCCCTTTTCGTAGGTCTCCTGGTAAAAACCCGAGAGCGAAATACGGAAGTAACTCGGCTCGGCCATCAAGGCCTTTTCCATATTCTTGGCGAGGTTCAGGTTGGTGCTGATGCCGCTGCCCATGCCGGCAGCATTGATGACCTCGATAAACTCGCCAATTTTTGGATGAATCAGCGGCTCGGTCCAGTTATAGAGGTAGATCGTGTTGACGCCCTCTGTCTTGGCCTTATCGACAATCTGCTTGAACATCTCGAGCTGCATGGCTTTTTTGAAATTGAGATTTTCCGAGTTGCCCATTGGGCAGGACGGGCAGCTCAGATTGCACGCACCGACGATATCGATGTACATATTCATGCGGGTGAAGCTCCTAGAATTGAAAGCCATGCATCTCATCACTACGGGCTTTCAAGTCGCCTGATTGTGTTGGTATTTTGACGGCACTGGCACAGCAGCTAGCAATAACTGCACCACAATGCTGCTACGCCATCAATTCAACGACCCAATCGATGAACACACGCAATTTCAGACTGACATGCCGGTTCGGCGGATACGCGATGTAGAGCGGCATCGGCGCGAGTTTCCAGTCTTCGAACAGCGGCACCAGTTCACCGCGCGCCTCGTGGGCGGCAGACATGTACTTGGGCAGCCACAGTACGCCCATGCCCGCCAGACCTGCCGCGAGATAAGCGTTGCCGTCATCGACTGCCAAGACGTGACGCCCCTTGATTTGCAGGTTTTCGCTGGCGTTGTGCAAGGCGTACGGTACCGGTCTGCCGGTGCGTGCCCAGAGAAAAGCGACGACCCGATGATGGCTGTCTTCCAGGTCCCGTGGGTGCGCAGGCGTACCGGCGCGGGCCAGGTATTGCGGCGCGGCAAACACCCCCAACTGCAGATCGGCGACCTTGCGCGCCATCAGCGACAGGTCCATGAGTTCGCCCCCGCGCACCACGCAGTCGACGTTCTCATCAATGATGTCGACGATGCGGTCGCTGACGCCCATGTCGATCTGAATGTCCGGATAACGCGCGTGAAACTCAGGCAGCGCCGGCACCAGAATCAATCGTGCGAACGGACTCGGCACATCCACGCGCAGCCGGCCAGAAGGCAATGTCGCTGCACCCGGCAAGCTGCTTTCGGCATCGTCCAGATCGGCGAGCAACTTGATCACCCGCTGGTAATACGCCGCGCCATCGGCGGTGACGTTGACCTTGCGCGTGGTGCGATTGAGCAATTTCACCCGCAACCGTGCCTCCAGTTGCTGAACCAGTTGAGTCACGGTGGTCTTGCTCATGTGCAAGGTTTCCGCCGCTTTGGTGAAGCTTCCCGCCTCGACCACCCGGGCAAAGGCCTGCATTGCGTCAAAACGGTCCAAGCTGCGCCCCCCGATTGTTTGGATTTAACAAACAGTGAACGCCAAGCTTGCGCGTTTATCGGTCGGCTGCAAATACCTAAAGTGGCCCCATCAACTCACTGATGGAGATATCCCGATGACACAACGCGATGTGGTTTTCCCACCCGCACGACGCACGCTCTATGAACGCCATCGCTACTCGCCGGCGATTCGTTCCAACGGATTCCTGTTTGTCTCAGGGCAAGTGGGCAGCACCGAGGACGGCACGCCCGAACCGGACTTGGAGAATCAGGTGCGCCAGGCCTTCAACAACCTGAATGCGATCCTCGCTGAGGCCGGATGCAGCTTTGACAACGTGGTCGACGTCACCGTGTTCATCGTCGACCCGCCATCGAAGTTCGAGACGATCTGGAATGTTGTGCTGACAGAGTTCTGGGGCGATGCACCGCATCCGACGGTGACGGCTGTTGGCGTGACCTGGCTGTATGGGTTTGATTTTGAGATCAAGGTGATTGCCAGGCTGCCTGAAGCGGACTGATCGTCAGATCGATTTGCGGCATGGGTCGGCTGTCTTCAGACTGTCCGGCCCTTAGCCTTTTCCGACACCCCTATGGCTGATTCATTGCTCAAACCCGCCCTGCCCGGCATCGCACTGCGACGATGGCGCTTGTTGCACCGGGTCAAACAAAGCCACGCTGCCGAGATGTTCAACGTCACCCAATCGACCATTTCCCGTTGGGAAAGCGGCGTGCAGGCGATGGATCCGGCTGCACATCTGCAATTTGAGCACCTGTTGGCCGCGCGTCTCGACACGGCTGCCGATCAAGCCCTCGCTCGGCTGGTGTGCGAAAGCGCACGACCGGTGCATCTGGTCTGTGACCTGACCCACCGTTTGCTGGCCTGCTCACCTGCCCGTGCCGCGCAATTTGCCAGTCCACTGAGCCAATTGCTCGGGCAATCGCTGTGGCGTTTCGTGACGCCGGAAATTGCCAGCAACGAACTGGCGCTCGACACACTCGGCTGGCGTGAACTACAGGCACCACCGGCTCTGGAGTTCGTCACTGGCAGCAACGACTCCAACCTCGTGCCGATTCGCCAAAGCCTGTGCCGCTGGACCCGCATTCCGCTGTCCGACGGCACTGCGGCGCGGTTGGTCGAGACGCTCTGAACGCATATTTTATGCGTGGACGCTCGACACCATCAGCTCTAGGCTTGCTTCTCGGCTCTACCACCGGGCAAGTTTATGGACCTCGAAAAAATCAGCGGACGCCTTGAATTCCTCCGTGAAGCGGAAAAACTCAAGGACGTCCTCAGAAGCGCACACACCTCCAGTGGCCGCACCGAAAGCACCGCCGAACACAGCTGGCGCCTTTGTCTGATGGCGATTGTTTTCGCCGATGAACTGGTCGGACTCGACCTGCTTAAAGTGCTCAAGATGTGCGTGATTCACGACTTGGGCGAAGCGATCAATGGCGACATCCCGGCGGTAAATCAAGCTGCGTTCCCCGACAAGGGTGAGCAGGAGCGTAACGACCTTCTGCTGCTCACCCGCGCGCTCGATGAAACGCTGAGAAACGAAATTCTCGCATTGTGGGACGACTACGAAAACGCCCGGTCTGCCGAAGCGAAAGCGGTCAAGGCGCTGGACAAACTCGAGACCCTGCTGCAACACACTCAGGGCCAGAACCCGGCGGGTTTTGACTACCGTTTCAATCTGACTTATGGCAAGAAACACACCAGCGCCGCACCAATTTTCGCCACACTGCGCGCACTCATCGATCAAGACACACAAGGAAGAATCGATAAGCAACAGGTGTTGTCATTCGAGGCGGATTTGCCTGCAGGCGACGTTAAATATCACGATGCGTTTGATGCCACCCAGTAAGCAGTGGCCAGCGCAGGTTGCTCGTAAATATCCGGACACACCCATTCGTTTGCCATTTCAGAGGTCGTCTGTTTGCATGCTCTCCCACATCAGCATTCAGATCAGGGAGAGGATCGATGAACATTTTGGTGGTGGGTGCCAGTAAAGGCTTGGGCCGAGCTTTTATCGAAGGTTTGGGTAACGCAGGAGACACTTTGATTGGTGTTTCCCGCACGCGTCCCGAAGGTTTGGTGTCCGAGGCTGAGCGCCCTGTTCGCTGGGTGGAAGCCGATCTGATGAACCCGGCCAAAGCCGCGCACGCCATCGAGCAGGCAGTCGTCGACGATGGGCTGGATACGCTGATCTACAACCTTGGCATTTGGGAAGTGTCGGCTTTCGATCCAGCCTATGACTTTCTCGACAGCCCGGACGACGAATTGCAAGCCATCGTCAGTTGCAACATCAGCGCAACGATCCTGATCATCAAACGCCTGCTTCCCCTTCTGCTGAAAAGCCCCCATCCCAGAATCATCCTCATCGGTTCAACCTCGGGCCTGCCACAAAGTGGGCGCCCGGAAGTCGCTTTCGGCGCCTCGAAATTCGCCCTGCGCGGGATCGCCGATACATTGCGCGAAGGCTACCGACAGCAGCGTCTGGCGGTGACTTGCCTGAATCCGGGGTATCTCAACACCGAGGATCCGCTGAGCACGCCGCGAGATCTGGCTGCGCAGCGTGGTGAGGGTCAGCTGATTCCGGTACACGATGTCGTTCAGGTGGTGCGCATGGTTCTGAGTCTGTCTTCGGCCAGCTACGTCAGGGAACTCACCCTGCCGGCAATACTCGACGAACGCTTTTGACCGTTCCTGCCCTGATGGCGCTGGCCTTTACGCGTGCGAATACGTATAACCTCGCCGATTCGGCTACCCTCACGTAGCGCCCTATTTCAGCTCTTCAAACTTTTTGACGCTTACGAAACGGAGAATTCCATGCTCAAACGAACCCTGGCACTGACCGCCGGCCTGGCCCTGTCCTTTTCTACTTTGATGGTGCAAGCCGCTGACGTTTTGCGGGTCAGCGCGATTCCCGACGAAGCCCCGACCGAGTTGCTGCGCAAGTTCGAACCGCTGGGTGCCTATCTGGAACAGCAACTGGGCATGAAGGTGCAATTCGTCCCGGTGGCCGATTACCCGGCAGTGGTTGAAGCCCTGGCGACCGATCGCCTCGACATGGCCTGGCTCGGCGGCTTCACTTTTGTCCAGGCGCGCTTGAAGACCGACGCAACCACGCCAGTCATTCCGTTGGTGCAGCGTGAACAGGATGCGCAGTTCACCAGCAAATTCATCACCGCCGACCCGAATGTGCATAGCCTCGCCGACCTGAAGGGTAAAACCTTCGCCTTCGGCTCGGTGTCATCGACCTCCGGTAGCCTGATGCCGCGTTACTTCATGCTGAAAAACGACAACATCAAGCCTGAGGCGTATTTCAGTCGCGTCGCCTACTCCGGTGCCCACGATGCCACCGTGGCCTGGGTGCAGGCCGGCAAGGTTGACGCCGGTGTACTGAACGCCAGCGTCTGGCAGAAACTGGTCGACGCCGGCAAGGTCGACACCAACAAGGTCAAGGTCTTCGCCACCACCCCGACCTACTTCGATTACAACTGGACCGTGCGCGGCACCCTCGACCCGGCTCTGGCGGTGAAAATCAAAAAAGCCTTCCTCGATCTGGACCCGGCCAACCCGGAGCAGAAGAAGATTCTTGATCTGCAAGCGGCTAGCCGTTTTATCGACACCAAGCCTGAGAACTACAAGGGCATCGAGGAAGCCGCCCGCGCTGCCGAACTGCTGAAATGACCCTGAGCCTCAACCAGGGCAGCCTGCGCCACGCCAATGGAGTCGACGCCCTGCGTGGTGTCGATTTGCAGATTGGCGTCGGCGAACAGGTCGCCATCATTGGCCCGTCCGGGGCCGGTAAATCGAGTTTGCTCAACCTGCTGGCCACCGCATTGCGGCCCAGCAGCGGCGACATTGAAGTGCTCGGCGAACGTGCCTGGCACTTGTCTGCCCGCCAGCGCCAACGCTTGCGCGCACGAATCGGTCTGGTGCATCAGGCGCCACCGTTGCCACCGCGCCAGCGTGTGATCACAGCGGTGCTGGCCGGCAAGCTCGGCCAGTGGAGTCTGGGTAAAAGTCTTTTGAACTTGTTGCATCCGCTGGATGTGGCCGGTGCACGCGCGGCGTTGGCGCGGCTGGATCTGGGTGACAAATTGTTCACCCATTGCCAGCAACTGTCTGGCGGCCAGTTGCAGCGTGTCGGCATCGCTCGTGTGTTGTATCAGGCGCCGGAGATTCTGCTGGCTGACGAACCGGTGTCCGCCATGGACCCGGTCATGGCCGGGCACACCCTGTCGATCCTCTCGCGCCACGCTCGCGAGCACAACGTGACGCTGGTGGCCAGCCTGCATGCGGTGGATCTGGCGTTGTCGCACTTCCCTCGGATCATCGGTTTGCGCGACGGGCAGATTCTGTTCGACAGCCCTTCAGCTCAAGTCAGCCATGCAATGCTCGATGCGCTGTACGCCAACGAAAAACTGCAATCGCCGACGGCTGCGGTGGCGCCTCTGACTGTGCAGATTCCACGATGCTGAAAGCCGATTCACGGGATCCGGCGGCGTGGCCGCGATTGTTGCTGACGTTGCTGGCGATTGCTTTGCTGTGGCCGGGCATTGATCTTAGCGAACTGAATCTGGGCGTGCTGCTGCCCGACAGCCAGAATGAAATGGGCCGTTTTGTCGCGCAATTCTGGCCCCCTGCGCACGACGAAGCATTTCTTCAGTTACTGCTCAAAGCCACCCTGCAGACCCTGGCCATCGCCACCGCCGGCATGGCCTTGGCGCTGTTGCTGGCGATACCGGCGGGCCTGATTGCCAGCCGCGCGCTGTCGCTGTCCGCCGCCTCGCGCGGTGGCGTACCCAGTCGCCTGGGGCGTCTGCTGCGCTGGCCGGTGCGCGGTTTGCTGATCTTTTTACGCAGCGTGCCGGAAATCGTCTGGGCGTTGTTGTTTGTCCGCGCCGTCGGGCTGGGTCCAGCGGCGGGGGTACTGGCCATTGCCATTACCTACAGCGGCATGCTCGGCAAAGTTTACGCGGAGATTTTCGAGTCGACTGACCAGCGCCCGGCGCATGCATTGCTGCAGTCTGGCAGTGGTCGTCTCGCGGCGTTTGCTTACGGCACGTTGCCCAATGTCGCGGCGGAACTGCTGTCGTACACGGTTTATCGCTGGGAATGTGCGATTCGCGCGTCAGTCGTGATGGGGTTTGTCGGCGCCGGAGGTCTGGGTCAGCAGATTGATCTGTCGATCCGCATGTTCGCCGGCGGTGAAGTCGCCAGTATTCTGCTGTGCTTCCTGGTTCTGGTATTGGCCGCCGACCAACTCAGCCGCTTGCTGCGCTGGAGGCTGACATGAATCGGCTGATCAACCTGCTGCTGATCGCCGGCATCGCGCTGGCCGTCATCGCCTCGTTCACTTATCTGGGGCTCGATCTCGGTGAACTGGGCAGCGCCACCAGTCTCAAGCAGATGGGCGCGTACGTGCAGCGTTTCCTCAGCCCGGACTTGAGCGCGGATTACCTGAAAGCCATCTTGCAGGGTTCGATGGAAACCCTGGCGATGTCGGCCCTCGGCACCCTGCTCGCCGCAGTATTCGGGATCGTCCTCGCCCTGCCCGCCGCCGGACGGTTCGGCTGGCCGCTGCAAAGCGCCTCGCGCCTGCTGCTCAATGCCTTGCGGGCGATTCCGGAACTGGTCTGGGCCGCGCTGATGGTACTTGCCGCCGGCCTCGGCCCGAACGCCGGCACCCTCGCCCTCGCCTTGCACACCACCGGTGTGCTCGGTCGATTATTCGCCGAAGCCCTGGAAAACACCCCGCCGCAACCGGCCGAAGCGATTCGTTTGCAGGGTGGCAATCCGCTCCTGGCTTTCTGCTACGGGACGTTGCCGAACCTTGCGCCGCAGTTGCTTGCGTACATTCTGTATCGCTGGGAAAACAACATCCGCATGGCCAGCGTGCTGGGATTTGTCGGTGCCGGCGGGCTCGGGCAGATGCTCTATGTGAGCCTCAGCCTGTTTCAGGAAGCCCAGGCCAGCACGGTGATTCTGGCGATGCTGGTGCTGGTGTTTGTGGTCGACTGGCTGAGTGCCTGGAGCCGGCAGCGCTGGGTCAAGGCCTAGTAGGCAGGCCGGCGGCTGGATATCTGGCAGAAGCTGATTATGCTTCAGGAAAGCTTGCACAAATGCGCGATGGCGACACTGTGCAAGCTTCACGCGACAGCGCTTCCGGCATATGCCACAAGGCCAGAGTAAGACAAGCAATAACGGGGGACTCCGGCCTACAACAATAAGCACGACGGAGAACACCCATGGCCACAATCGACACAGCATCCACCGGCAGTCCACCGCGCAGCGGCGGCATCACCAAGGAGGAACGCAAGGTCATCTTCGCGTCTTCCCTGGGCACGGTTTTCGAGTGGTACGACTTTTACCTCTACGGCTCACTGGCGGCGATCATCGCCAAGCACTTCTTCGCCGGCGTCAACGAAACCACCGCGTTTATTTTTGCCCTGCTGGCGTTTGCAGCGGGGTTTGCGGTGCGGCCGTTCGGGGCGATCGTGTTCGGCCGGCTCGGCGACATGATCGGGCGCAAGCACACCTTCCTCATCACCATTGTCATCATGGGCGTCTCGACGGCTATTGTCGGTCTGTTGCCCGGCTACGCAACCATCGGCGTCGCCGCACCGGTCATTCTGATTACCCTGCGCTTGCTTCAAGGTCTGGCGCTGGGCGGCGAGTATGGCGGTGCAGCGACGTATGTGGCTGAGCATGCGCCACGCAACAGGCGTGGTTTCTTCACATCGTGGATTCAGACCACCGCGACGCTTGGCCTGTTTCTATCGTTGCTGGTGATCCTCGCCTGCCGCACCGCGCTGGGCACTGAAGCGTTCGAAGCCTGGGGCTGGCGAATTCCGTTTCTGCTGTCGATCCTGCTGCTGATCGTCTCGGTGTACATCCGCCTGCAACTGAGCGAGTCGCCGGTATTCCAGAAGATGAAGGCCGAAGGCAAGGCGTCTAAAGCGCCGCTGACCGAATCCTTTGCGCGCTGGGACAACCTCAAAGTGGTGATCATGTCGCTGCTTGGCGGCACGGCCGGGCAAGCAGTGGTCTGGTACACCGGGCAGTTCTACGCGTTGTTCTTCCTGTTGCAGACATTGAAGATCGACCCGCAGACCGCCAACCTGCTGATCGCCGGTTCGCTGTTGATCGGCACGCCGTTTTTCGTGATTTTCGGCAGCCTTTCGGACCGCATCGGGCGCAAGCCGATCATCATGGTCGGCTGCATACTGGCCGCGCTGACCTACTTCCCGATCTTCCATGCGCTGACCCAGTACGGTAACCCCGACGTGTTTATCGCTCAGGAAAAGAACCCGGTCAAAGTGATCGCCAACCCTGATCAGTGCTCGTTCCAGTTCGACCCAGTGGGCAAGGCCAAATTCACCAGTTCCTGCGACCTGGCGAAGACCCTGCTGGCAAAACGGGCGATCCCTTATGAGAACGTGATCGCCGAACCGGGCACCGTCGCGCAGGTGCGCATCGGTGACAAAGTCGTCGAGAGCTTCGAAGGCAGCGCCCTGCCAGCCGCCGACTTCAAAACCCGCAACGATGCGTTCACCGCGACCCTCGGCACTGCACTCAAGGACGCCGGTTATCCGGAGAAAGCCGACCCGGCGAAAACCAACTACCCGATGGTGCTGCTCCTGCTCACCGTGCTGGTGATCTACGTGACCATGGTTTACGGCCCGATTGCGGCGTGGCTGGTCGAGCTGTTCCCGACCCGCATCCGCTACACCTCGATGTCGCTGCCTTATCACATTGGTAACGGTTGGTTCGGCGGCTTCCTGCCGACGGTGGCGTTCGCCATGGTTGCCGCGACCGGGGACATCTATTACGGCTTGTGGTACCCGATCGTGATCGCGGTGATGACGGCGGTACTGGGCACGTTCTTCCTGCCGGAAACCAAGGATCGCGACATTCTCAAGGACTGAACCGATACGTGCAGGCGCTGCCGCAGGCTGCGATCTTTTGATCGGCAAAACAAGATCGCAGCCGTTGGCAGCGCCTGCTCGTTCCAGCGCAACTTAGAAATATCGAACGCTCGCCGCTGTGACGCTTCCAACGTTTACACCCCTTGGAGGTCTGCGATATGAACAGCAATGACGATAAAGCCCCAAATGCCCCGCCCACCGATACCTGCGGCAAACCGGTAAATGTGGTTGAGCGTGATCTTGAAGACCGGGACGATGACACCGAAGCCGTTGATGAGGTGATCACCCCTTCGTCCACCCGAGTGAAGGAACAGGATGCCGAGACACTGCAGCGCAAGATCGATGAGATAGAACGTAAAGTGGCCGACGGCAATTAGCGGTTTGTCATGACCATCGCAGACAGCATCGCTTTGCTGTTTGCGATTTTTTTGCTCGCGTTTCAATTGGCTGTAAGCATGAATTTTTTTATTTCGAACAGATCCACGGCGCCTTGAATGCCATTGAACAACGGCGCAATTTTTATCTAATTCATGGCGTTAGAATCGATAGCCTGCTTGCCATAGACCTGCCGCCAGTACCCTGCCCGACAGCGGCGATGACCGTTCGGCGCTTTTTCTGGCAGACCCGCAAAATCGGATCTAGGGTTGCGTGGCTGGCGATATGCCAGCCAACAGATCGGGCAAGTGCCCGGTACATTGCCGGTAGAGAAACAGGGATGGTTTTTTGCGTTTTACAATCGCTTGTGAGCGCTTTCGAGTGCCCGACTGATCCCTGTGTTTCGTTGTTTTCTATCAAGGAAAGAATGATGACCAACGTACAGGCGAATTTCCTCTGTCTGCCCCTGTGGCAACCCTCTTCAATCACGCCGCGAGCGAAACCCGACGGGTTCGGCTGACGACGCTGGCGCCTCGTTCGACATTCATACGTCGTCTTTGCGCGAACTGATCGCATGACTTAAACAGATCCGGACGGATCAGGCTGACGCTATGCCGGGAAAACCCCCAATGGGTTTGCCTGATCGCCGCTGCCTGTCTGTCAGGAAAGGCGCCTCTTTGCCAAAAGGGGCTGTTGAGTAGCACCTGCGAGGAAACCCTCGAAATGTCCAGATCCGCACACGTAATCCCGCCGTATGGCGTCGCCATCCAAAGCTCGATCAAGGGTGGCGATGTGCAAGACATGAAGACTTTGTTGAAACAGCGCGACTCGACAAAGCCCGAAGCGCAAGAGCTCAAGGACGCGTACGACAAACTGGCTCAGGAAATTTCCCGTCTGGAAAAGAAATAAAGCCATTTCCCACATTGCAATGGAGGCAATCACTATGTCCGGTTCCACTCAGCAAAATGTCGGTCTGTTCCCGGTGTGCTATCGCATTGGTACAGGCGCGTCAGGCGCACAATCGCTTTCGCTAAACCTGTTGGTTTCCACGCCCCAGCACGAAGTCAGCGGCACCGCGGCGATCACTCAAGCGACTAACCCGCCGCTCGACGTACACGCCGATGTCTGGGGCAAATACACCTACATGACCGTGATGTCGCCCGGGGTCAGCAAAATCCTGATCACTGCGCAGGGCAATCATGGCGGTCCCGGTTCCAACTCGATCATCGGTTTCAAACTGCATTTGGTGGTCGACACTGACTGGAAGGACGGTGTGGCCAACTACCAATACTTCGATGGCCAGCGCTGGCATGAGGTCAACAACGCCCCGGCGCAACTGGTTGAATCGGTGTCGTCGGTGGTGTTTCCACCGTTCGAACCCGGCCCGGTGATTCTCCCGCACCCGCCGATCATGCCGCTGTACGCCGCGCCGATTCAGAGCGCGATTGCCAGTGGAGATCTGGCCCAGATGAAAAATCTGGCGAAACTGGCCCAGCAACAATTGGACCAGCAACCGCAACTGCAAGGCGCACTGGAAGCGGCGAAGAGCGAAGTCAGCCGTCTGCAAAGCCGCTGAAAGCGTTCATTGAATCCGCCAATCACGTTAGGGAGTAGCACCATGTCGATCGGACTTTTTCACACCCGTCTCAACGTCAGCAATTCACTGCTCGGCGCCCCGGTTCTGACCCTCGATCTGTTGGTCGATACCGTCAATAAAAACGTCAGCGGAATCGCCAGTCTCTTCCAGGCTACCTGGCCCACCGTCAACTTTCGTGCGCGGGTCTGGGGCGATTATTCGGAGGCCAAACTGACCGCGAAAGTCGAGAACCACATCATCCTGACCCTTGCTGGCAGCCCGAGCGGCCCGCTTAGTCAGATTGCCCAGACGTTCGACCTCAAAGGCATTCTTGCCGGCGACTGGGCCAGTGGTTTTGTCGATTATGGCTATGAGGAGCAAGGCCAGTGGCACGAGGTGAAACACGTCGCCGTGCATCAGGCACCGACGGTGGAGCCGCAACCTGTCCCGCACCCGCACCTGCCGTTGTACGCAGTGGCGGTGCAAACGGCGCAGACCAGCGGTGATCTGGCGCAGCTCAAATCGGTGGTGCAACAAGGGGAGCAGCAATTGGCCCACCACGGCGCGTTGCGCAGTGCGCTTGAGCAACTGAAAGCGGAAATCGCGCGACTGGAAGCGCACTAACCGGCCGGCCCCGGGCGGGATCGAACGTGATATCGCCCGGGGTTTTGCCCAATCGAGGTCAATCCATTCGTGCCGCGCACAGGACCGTGCGCAAGGATTTCCCATGTCAGACGCCCGCCCTGCCCGCTACCTCAGCGAAACCGACCTCAAACGCTACGTGCCAGTGCACGTGGTTTGGGAAATCACCCTGGCCTGCGACCTCAAATGCCTGCATTGCGGCTCCCGCGCGGGGCATCGCCGGCCGGATGAACTGAATACCCGCGAGTGCCTGGATGTCATCGACTCGCTGGCTGCGCTTGGAACCCGCGAAATCACCTTGATCGGCGGCGAAGCCTACCTGCGCAAGGACTGGACGCAACTGATCCAAGCCATCCACGACCACGGTATGTACTGCGCGATCCAGACTGGCGGACGCAATCTCACCCCGGCGAAAATGCAGGCGGCGGTCGACGCCGGGCTCAATGGCGTCGGCGTTTCCCTCGACGGCCTCGCCCCGTTGCACGACGCCGTGCGCAACGTCCCGGGCTCGTTCGACAAAGCCGTGGACACCCTGCGCCGCGCCAAAGCCTCAGGCCTGGCCGTAAGCGTCAACACGCAGATCGGCGCGGCCACTCTGGCCGACTTGCCGGAACTGATGGACACCATCATTGAACTGGGCGCGACCCACTGGCAGATCCAGATCACCGTGGCCATGGGCAATGCCGTTGACCACCCCGAACTGCTGCTGCAGCCCTATCAGTTGCTGGAAGTGATGCCACTGCTTGCACGGCTCTACCGCGAAGGCGTTGATCGCGGCCTGCTGATGAACGTCGGCAACAACATCGGCTACTACGGCCCTTACGAACATCTGTGGCGCGGTTTTGGTGACGAGCGCGTGCACTGGAGCGGCTGCGCGGCCGGGCAAACCGTGCTGGCACTGGAAGCCGACGGCACGGTGAAAGGCTGCCCGTCGCTGGCCACTGTCGGGTTCTCCGGCGGCAACGTGCGCAACATGAGCCTGCACGACATCTGGCATTACAGCGAAGGCATGCATTTCGGGCGCCTGCGCTCGGTCGATGACATGTGGGGCTATTGCCGTGCCTGCTACTACAACGACGTCTGTCGCGGTGGCTGCACGTGGACTTCGCATTCGCTGCTGGGCAAGCCCGGCAACAACCCCTATTGCCATTACCGCACGCTGGAACTGAACAAGCGTGGGCTGCGTGAACGCATCGTCAAGGTTGAAGACGCTGCGCAGCAATCGTTCGCCGTCGGGCGTTTCGATCTGATTACCGAGCGCATCGACACAGGAGAAAAAGTCAGCAGCGTCAGCGACAGCGGTCAGGTGATCAAACTGGCGTGGATCAATCAGGGCCAGCAATCGCCGGAGGAAGGACGCATCCCGGTGCAGCTCAGCCTGTGCCGCAGTTGCTTGCAGTACATCTATCCGCAGGAGGTGATTTGCCCGCATTGCCAAGCGGATGTAGCGGCGGCGCAGGCGGTATATCTGGCGGACCGGGCACGGCAACAGGCGATCATGAATACCTTGACCGGGTTGTTGGGGGTGGCGCCGAGTACGTTGGTTTGAAGTACCCCCTCACCCCAGCCCTCTCCTCCAAGGGGCGAGGGGGAAAGGGAGCCGATCTCCGGGCTTTTAAAGACCTGGGTTCGACGCGCAATTGCACGTCGGCGTACCTCGCTCAAACACCTCGGTCAGTTCCCTCTCCCTCTGGGAGAGGATTAGGGTGAGGGTTGCATTGCTGATGGGACCCGAGGGCAGGTTTATCACCGGCAGCGATTTCTTGATGGATGGCGGCGTCACCGCAGCGTACTGGTACGGTGATCTGGCGCCACCATAATCAGCGCTTGGGCCAGAGTCAAAGCGTTGCCGGTCGCTGCGCCGCTGGCGGTGTTGTCGAAGATGCACCATGTCGCGGCACCTGCTGCGGCTGCTGATTGCAGGGCTTGTGCAAGGTCTAGCAGATAAGTTGAATCGTAGGCGCTGTGGTAGATGCGCGGCGAACCGTGCAAGCGCCAATACGGTGTGCCGCTCCAGCCCTTCGGGGACGAATCATTGCTGATACGCGAGGGATCAACGGCGGCTTGAGCAATCTGCTGAGTGATCAGTAGCGGCTCGGCGCTGATCCACGATTCATGCCTTGGCTCAAGCATCACGGGGCCGGAGTAGCGCTGACGCACTATCATGAAAAAGGCTTCGGCGATGGCTTCGTCGAACGCCAGTGATGGCGGTAATTGCACCAGCAAGCAGCCCAGGCGTTCGCCCAAACCGCCGCACTCAGCCAGAAATTTGTCCAGGGCCGCTTCGCAGCCTGCCAGACGCAATTCATGGGTGATGTGTTTGGGGATTTTCACTGCAAAGCGAAAGTCATTCGGCACCGAATCCGCCCAGCGTTCGTAGGTCTGCCAGCGATGGGGGCGATAAAACGAGCTGTTGATTTCCACGCAATTGAAACGCCCGGCATAACGCTGCAAGTGCGTGCCTTCTGCGGGAAACTCCGGCCAATGCTCGCGCCCTAGACTCCAGCCTGCACAGCCCACGAAAATCATCAACTTACCTCTTGTCGTGCCCACTCGATCGGTGATCGTTCCCACGCGCAGCAAAGGAATGCAGCCCGTGACGCTCCGCGTCACTGGACGCAGAGCGTCCCTAGAGGCGTTCCCACGCAAAGCGTGGGAACGATCAAACCTGTGCGTTAACCGGTTATTTCTTCCCGGGTAAAACCGCACCCAGCACCTGCTTGGCGGTTTGCATGATCACCCCGGCCTCATCCGGGTCGCCCTTGAGCAGCGTCGTGGCGAACTTCTTCGCCTGTTCAAGCTTGATGTGCGGCGGCAATGGCGGCACGTTCGGGTCGGTCTTGAACTCGATGACCACCGGCACCTCCGAGGCCAGTGCCTGTTCCCAGGCAGCGGCGACGTCCTCTTCGCGATCGACAAAAATGCCTTTCAGGCCAATGGAGATGGCGAACAAGTGGTAAGGCACATCGGGAATGCTTTGCGAGGCTTCGAACTTCGGATCGCCCTCCATCACCCGCTGCTCCCACGTGACCTGATTAAGGTCCTCGTTGTTGAACACCGCGCAGATCCATTTCGGGCTCGCCCACTGTCGCCAGTATTTGGCGACGGTTATCAGTTCGGCCATGTTGTTCATCTGCATCGCACCGTCGCCCACCAGCGCAATGACTGCCCGCTCGGGGTGAGCGAATTTGGCGGCAATCGCGTAAGGCACCGCCGCGCCCATGGACGCAAGTCCGCCGGACAAGGAGCATTGCATGCCACGGCGGATTTTCAGGTCACGGGCATACCAGTTGGCGCAGGAGCCGGAGTCGCTGGTGATGATGGCCTGATCGGGCAGGCGCGGCGACAACTCATACACCACCCTTTGCGGGTTGACCGGGTCAGCCTTGGCCATCGCGCGTTTTTCCAGGGTTTTCTCCCAGCTGCCGCGCCAGCCTTCGACTTTCTTGCGCCACTTGCCGGAGGTTTTCTGTTCGAGCAATGGCAATAACGCGGCGAGGGTTTCCGCCGAATCGCCAACCAGATTGACCTCCATCGGGTAGCGCAGGCTGAGCATGTCGGGTTGCAAGTCGATCTGCACGCCACGGACCTGACCTTCCTTGGGCAGAAACTCCGCGTAGGGAAAACCCGAACCGATCATCAGCAAAGTGTCGCATTCGTTCATCAGTTTGTAGCTCGGTTCGGTGCCGAGCAGGCCAATGCTGCCGGTGACCCAAGGCAGATCGTCGGGCAGCGCGGCTTTGCCCAATAACGCCTTGGCGACGCCGGCGCCGAGTTTTTCCGCCACAGCGATGACTTGATCCGTCGCCTGCAAAGCCCCGGCGCCAACCAGAATCGCGACCTTTTCTCCCGCGTTCAAAACATCGGCGGCACGCTGCAGATCCACGTCATAAGGCACCACTTTGGGTTTCGTGTACCCGACACCGGAATGCGCCGTGCCATGGGCGCGCGCCGGCGCCTCGTATGCAAGATCCTGCAAATCGTTGGGCAGAATCAGCGCGGTCACCCGACGTTCACCCACTGCGGTGCGCACTGCGCGATCAAGCAGATGCCGTACCTGCGAAGGCGCCGAAGCCTGCTGCACAAATGCCCCGGCGACATCCTTGAACATCGACACCAGATCAAGCTCTTGCTGGTAGTGACTGCCCAGCGCCGTGCGCGCCTGCTGGCCGACGATGGCCAGCACCGGCATGTGGTCCATGCGCGCGTCGTAGAGGCCAGTAATCAAGTGTGAAGCGCCCGGGCCGGAAGTGGCGATGCACACCCCCAGCTCACCGGTGAACTTGGCATGTGCCGAAGCCATGAACGCGGCCATTTCTTCATGCCGCGCCTGAACGAATTCGATTTTCCCCTTGGCCCGACTGAGCGCGCCGAACACGCCGTTGATGCCGTCACCCGGGTAACCAAAAATCCGCGTAACGCCCCATTGGCTGAGCCGCTCAACCAGAAAATCTCCCACTGTCATCGTCATCTTGATCCTCGCCTTTCTCCGCTGCATGGAGCTATCCCGGCAGAACATCTGCCGGGAGGTGTAAGGGTCTGGACAGTTGGGTGGTTGGCGAAGTTTCGATTGATTGCTCGACGAGTTTTTCTGAGACAAGTGCGCGCTGTGGCTGTCCACCCTTTAGCCGTTGAATAAGCGGCGCGGCCATTCGCGAGCAGGCTCGCTCCCACAGGAAATCGCGGTCTGAATGTGGGAGCGAGCTTGCTCGCGAAGGCGCCGGAACAGTCAATACGCCAGATCAGGAGAACAGCATGCCCAAGCCCGTACAAACCCTGCAGCTGGAACGCAACGACTGGGTCCCGAACAACCCGCGTCTGCCGGTGTTGATCTATCCGCAAGCGCTTGAACTCAAGGGCCGCGATCCCGCCGCCCTGTTCGAGCAAACCTTCAGCGCCAACGGCTGGCCGCCGCAATGGCGCTACGGGGTTTATGACTTCCATCACTACCACACCGAAGGTCATGAAGTGCTGGGCGTTGCGGCTGGCCATGCGCAATTGATGCTGGGCGGGCCCGACGGGCATGTTGTGCGGGTCAGCGCCGGTGACGTATTGCTGCTGCCCGCCGGCACCGGCCATTGCAACCTGAGTTGCAGCGACGACTTTCTGGTGGTCGGCGCCTATCCACCGGGCCAGCACGCCGATATCTGTCGCGAGTCACCCAGTCGCGGGCAACTGGACAGCATCGCGAAATTGACCTTCCCGCAGACCGATCCAGTGCAGGGAGCGCAAGGCGCGGTCGGGCAATACTGGCGCGAATAATCCTCAACGATGCGGGTGCACCGTCAACGCCACCAGCTTCACCACGATCGGCCGCACGACGAGGATGCACAGGAACGCCACGGGCATCGCCAGTTTGTAGGCATGCAGGGCATTACTCAGGTATTGGTTATCAATGCCTGAGTTGGCAGCGGTGATCACCAGCGACATCAGAAACGCCATGATCGTCGCCATGTACAACGCAAACACATACGGCGTGGCACGTGGCGACAGCTTGCGGCGGCTGATGATCAGGGCATCGGCGTTTGTTGGTTGATTCATGGGGGCATTTCCATCCATTGACAGGGACGCCGCACGTTAGCAAAGCCGAACCCGCGCAACTAGACGCTCAATCGCAGGTACTTTATAAAGCAGAACTTACGAATCAACCCTCAACGGGGCATGGATGAATCTGTTAGCGGCGATTGCCAGTTTTATCAAAGTGGTCGAAACCGGCTCGATTGTCGGCGCCGCCAAGACCCTGGGCGTGAGCGCGGCAGCGGTGAGCCAGACGCTCAATCGGCTGGAAGCGCACCTCGGCGTACGTCTTTTGCAACGCACCACGCGCAGCATGGCACTCACCGAAAACGGCGCGGTGTACTACGAAAAAGTGCAGAGAATTGCTGCGGATCTGGAATCGGCACAAAGCTCGATCAGCAGCGATGAAACCGAACTGCAGGGCCGACTGAGCATTGCCTCGACGTCTGCGTTCGGCCGCCATGTATTGGCATCACTGATCGCCGGTTTCGCCGCGCTGCACCCGCGCCTGCTCATCGAACTGTCGACCACCAATGGCAAGATCAATCACATTCAGGACGGCATCGATCTGAGCCTGCGGATCAAGCCGCAACTGGAGGACGGCATCGTCGCGCGCAAGATCGTTTCGCTGCCGTTCATCATGTGCGCCGCGCCGGCCTATCTGCAGCGTGCCGGGTGGCCGCAATCGCCAGATGATTTACACAACCATGCCTGCCTGGCTTTTCGTTACCCGTTGGACGGGCGTTTTCTGCGCTGGAGTTTTATCCGCGACGGCCAGCGTTTCGACGCCAACATCAATGCCACCGCCATCAGTGATGACATCGATGCGCTGGCGCAAATGGCGGTCCAGGGCGCCGGGGTCACCCGTTTGGCGGAGTTCGTCGCCGCACCTTTTCTGGCGAGCGGGCAATTGGTGCAGTTGCTGGAACACAGCGACGCCGTCATCGAACCGATGGACATCTACGCCTGCGTTCAGGAGCGCGCGGCGATGACGCCGAAGGTCAAGGCCTTCCTGGATTATCTGAGCGCGCATCTGGCGACGCGCTGGCCGATGGAAAATGTTTAAGACTGAGGCTCGCTGAAGCGCGCGAAATCGGGCAAAGTTCGCCTCGCCCATTCGGCCCATCACGGAAGATAACAACAATGAAAAAGTCTCTCGGTGTCCTGATACTGCTCTGCCTGAGCAGCCCCGTATTCGCTGATACTCGGCCCGTCGGTTTCCAATACGCCACGCTGGCCGATCCGCGCAACGAACGCGCGCTGGAAATGGTCGTCTGGTACCCAAGCTCGACTACCGCTGCGACGCCACAATTGTTCGGCGACAACCCGGTCTTCGTCGGTGCCCCTGCCGTGCTCGACGCCCCGGCCGCCAGCGGCGCGCATCCTTTGGTGGTAATTTCCCACGGCAATGGCGGTAGCTGGATCAACCAGACGTGGCTGGCCAGTGCACTGGCCCATCAGGGTTATATCGTCGCGGCAGTCAACCACCCCGGCACCACCAGCCGTGATCGTAGCGCGCAGGCAGCGGCGCAGCTGTGGCAACGCCCCGTCGACCTGAGTCGCGCCATCGATGCCGTGACGGCTCAGCCGGAAAAATTCGGCGCGGTGGCGAAGGATCGAATTGCTGTTGTGGGCCATTCTCTCGGCGGCTGGACAGTGCTCGAAACCGGCGGCGCGCGCTTCGACCCCGAACGTTTTGCCAAAGACTGCAAGGTCCACACGCAACTGGCCAGTTGCACCGCCTACCAACAAATGAACACTGCAAGCACCGCGCAAGCGAAAGCTCAATTGGCCGCCGACTGGCGTGACAAACGCGTCACTGCCGTGGTGTCTCTGGACCTGGGGCTGTCGCGCGGGATGACCGATGCAAGCCTCGCGGCCTACCCGGTGCCGATCCTGGTGATCGCTGCCGGTGTACCGTCGAAAGAGCTGCCTGCTCAACTGGAGTCCGTCGACCTCGCCAGACGCCTGCCAAAAAACTCATCGCGTTATGTCGAGATCAGCGATGCCAGTCACTTCAGTTTCATGGCGATCTGCAAACCTGGCGCCGTGGCCATGCTCGACAAAGACGTACCGGGCGACAGCATCATCTGCACCGATGGCGACGGCGGTCGTCCACGTGCAGTGATTCAGCAGCAGGTGATTTCCCTGATCACCGGGTTTCTGGCGCAGTCACCGGCCCCCTTGAAACAAGCCATCACCTACAAGGATCCGCAATAACAATGCTCACGCCCTCCCCTCAGACCTTCCGGGGCAGTTGCCTGTGCGGAGCGGTGAAGTACCAGATCCGTTCACGGCCCAAGGCGCTTTCGCATTGCCATTGCAGCCAGTGCCGCAAAAGCCACGGCGCGGCGTTTGCCAGCTATGGCAGCGTGCAGCGCCAGAACCTGGAATTGCTGGAAGGTGCTGACCAGCTGAAGTCGTATCAATCGTCTGAATCGGTACAACGCCAGTTCTGCACGCACTGCGGCTCGTCGCTGTTCTGGGCAAGCAATCAAGGGGAATTCAACGGCTGGATCTCGGTCGCACTGGGCACGCTCGACACGACGTTCACCACCGAAAAACAGCAGCATGTGGAAGTCACGTCGAAGGCGCCGTGGTTTGAAATCAAGGATCAATGGCCGCAGCGCTGACCTGAAAGATTCATTCATCAGACGTTGTTTCACCCTTTGGAGATCAGATGAAACGCTCAAAAATTGCGCCGTTGCCTGCGCTGGTACTGGCCGCAATAACCGTCATTTCACTGCAGATGTTTCTGTACGACGCCGAAATAACCATGGCTGAGGCATCCATGGGCAGCGTGCCTGTTCAATTGGTCGCACAAATCCTGATCACCATTGCCACTCATCTGTTCGTCGTCCTGATGGTGCCGATGCTCTTGATCGCCTACAGGAAGTACCTCGCCGGCTATGCGGTGCTTGCCCTGTCCCTCGCTGCCTACGCCCAGATGACCACAGGGCTGGGCCTGATCGGGCCGATGATCGCGGTCATCGCCGTCTCGATCCTGGGTATTCATGGCTTCAGAAAAGCCAGCGAATGGGTACGTTATAGGCGCACGAAATGAATGACGCGGCCGCTCAATCGCACAGCAAATCACCGTCGAGCTGACGCGAGCAAGCACTCATCGCTTCGCTCAGCCAAGTCCTGAAGGCTGTGCTATTGGCGCAGTTCTCAAACGGCCGTGGTGATAGCAGGCAATAAGTCGAACCGTCCTGGATAAAACCAAACGGCGCGATCAACTGCCCGGATTCGAGCTCGTTCTGCACCATCAGAAAGGACGCCATAGCGATGCCCAACCCGGCCAGCGCCGCCTGAATGCATAGATAAAAATGTTCGTAATCGACGCGACTGACATCCGCTGCGCCCCTGCCGACACAGCGCAGCCAGTTGTCCCATGCCAGCGGACGCGTCTTGCTGCGCAGTAAGCATGCGCCGTGCAGTTCAGTGGATTCAGGACTTTTCGAGGGCAGAGAAACCGGGCCGATCCACTCCTGGCAAATCGTCACGGCATGAACCGTTTCGTCCCAGAGAAAATCATCCCGGCGGATCGCCAGATCGGCGCCTGAGCGGGCGAAATCGATCGGCCCTCCGGCGGTCAGTAGTTGCACCTGAATGTGCGGATGGGCGCTGTGAAAATCCGGCAGTCGCGGAATCAGCCATTTCATGGCGATGGTCGGCTCGCAGGACACCACCAGTACATCGTTGTGGCGCTCTTGCTGCAGGCGATAAACCGCCCCTTCCAGTTGCTCGAACATCGGCCGTGTAACCTCGAACAACAGACGGCCGGCCTGATTGAGAAAGATTGCCCGGTTGCGCCGCTCAAACAACTCGACCCCGATCGCCTCCTCCAGCAAGCGCACCTGACGGCTCACCGCGCCGTGGGTGACGTGCAGCTGTTGCGCGGCTTTGACAAAGCTCTGGGTCTGCGCGGCGGTGTTGAAAAAACGAAAGGCAGCTAATGGAGGCAGGTTCATATAGACGACGATTACTCACAGATTTCGACGACTATAAATCGTTTTTTCTGCTGACGACAATTGATCATCATGTACGCCAAGCACTGCCTTGTACGCTGCTCCTGGCGTTTCAAGCAGTTCGACATCTGTGAACTTACGTAGCGCAAATACAGGTTGGAGAACGTTGATGAATGAGTTGTTTCTGATGATCGCCATTACGATGCTGGCGGTGATCAGCCCCGGCCCGGACTTTGCCATGGTCACCCGCAACAGCTACGCGTTCGGGCGGCGCAGTGGCTTGATGGCGGCGCTGGGCATCGCCTGTGGCGTACAGGTTCATGTGTTCTACACGGTGTTTGGCGTGGCCGTGATCATCACGCAGTCGCCCTTGCTGTTTATGGCGATGAAACTGCTGGGCGGCGGATACCTGGTTTATCTGGGCATCAAGTCGATCACCAATACTTCGATGTTGACTTTTGCAGAGGCTGGCGGCTCGGCGCCCTCATCCTGGGCAGTGTTTCGCAGCGGTTTTCTGACCAACGCGCTCAATCCGAAAACCATGCTGTTTGTCGTCGCGGCGTACAGTCAGTTTGTTCAGGCCGATAGCTCGCTCACCATTAACTTCGCCTACGGATTGTTTATGTCACTGGCCCACTGGGTGTGGTTCAGTCTGGTCGCGCTGTTCTTTTCTACTGAGGGATTGCGCCGGCGCATGCTGGCAAAACAGCGAGCCATTGACCGGGTCATTGGCACCGCCCTGATTGGCCTTGCAGCGTGTCTGCTGATTCCGGGGATTGGCCAGCCTTGAATGCAGCGGGCAATTGGCCCATCGCCCTCTGGAATACACAGCGGGTTCTGTGGTGTGCTGTCTATGATCAGCGAGTTATTTTTTCCACTTGCCAAGATGAGGCCCCTTAGATGAGCAAAGCGCCGTACGTTCCGCCCCAGGTCTGGAAAAACGAAGCCCCGTCCGGTGGCCAGTTCGCCAGTATCAATCGGCCGATTGCCGGCCCCACCCATGACAAGACTCTGCCAGTCGGCAAGCATCCATTGCAGCTGTACTCGCTGGCCACGCCCAACGGCGTCAAAGTGACGATTCTGCTGGAAGAGCTGCTGGCGCTGGGGCACCGCGCTGCCGAGTACGATGCCTGGCTGATCCGCATTGGCGAGGGCGATCAGTTCTCCAGCGGATTTGTCGAGATTAATCCGAATTCAAAAATCCCGGCGCTGCTGGACCGTAGCGTTGAACCGCCGATTCGTGTGTTCGAGTCCGGTTCGATCCTGCTGTATCTAGCCGAAAAGTTCGGTGCATTTCTGCCGAAAGACCCCGCTGGCCGTACTGAAACGCTGAACTGGTTGTTCTGGCAAATGGGCGCCGCGCCCTATCTGGGTGGCGGTTTCGGGCATTTCTATGCCTATGCGCCGGAGAAGATGGAGTATCCGATCAACCGCTTCACCATGGAAGCCAAGCGCCAACTGGACGTGCTGGATCGGCGCCTGGCCGAAAGCGTCTACCTGGCCGGCGACAGCTACACCATTGCCGACATCGCGGTCTGGCCGTGGTACGGGCAACTGGTGCGCAACAATGTTTATTCGGCGGCCGAGTTTCTTGCGGCGCACGAATACACCCATGTGCAGCGCTGGGCAGAGGACATTTCCAAGCGGCCGGCGGTCATTCGTGGGCAGCGCGTCAATCGCACATGGGGCGATGAAGCGACTCAAGTGCCCGAGCGGCACCAGGCCGAAGATCTGAACTGAAGCCCCTGAATCACCCTCGTCAGCGAGCCGATCACACGCTTCTGTGATCGGCCCGCTGCGCCTCGAATGGCCCCTCGCTCGCCCCCAAAAAAAACCAGGACCCTGCGCCAACCCCCGACGCAGAGCGCCTAGTCAATTGTGAAAAAATCGTTAACTAACTGAGCCGTACGGCTTTCTTCACCCGGAATGATCTGACACACTAATGCGAATAATTCCTACACGCACTCGCACTGGATTCGTTTTCGTATCATTTGGGGAAGCAGATTGATGTCGTTTCACACCCTACACCGCCGCGCAAACCTCTCGCCCAACCTGTTGGCACTCGCCATTTGCATGGCCAGCGTCGCACCCGCACTGGCCGATGAAACAACGCCCGCCACGCCTGAAAAAACCGCGGCGACCGGCACGCTGGAGCTGGACGCAACCGAAATCGGCGCCACCCAGATGAGCAGCACCACCGAAGACACCCAGTCCTACACCACCGGCCCGATGAGCACAGCGACCAAACTGTCGCTGACCATGCGTGAAACGCCTCAGGCGGTGACGGTGATTACCCGTCAACGGATGGACGACCAGAACATGACCAGCATCAACGACGTGGTGAAAGGCACGCCGGGACTGTTCCTCAGTCAGGCCAGCGGTCCGGGTCGGCAGACGTACAGTTCGCGCGGTTTCGACATCGACACCATCATGTACGACGGCTTGCCGAGTTCGTACTCGCCCTTCTCGATGGCGGTGCAACCGAACCTGGCGATGTTCGACCGCGTTGAAATCGTCCGTGGTGCGACCGGCCTGGTCACCGGTGCCGGCAATCCTTCGGCGGCGATCAACCTGGTGCGCAAACGCCCGACTGCCGACCAGCGCGTCACCCTCACCGGCGGCGCCGGCAGTTGGGATGACTACCGTGGTGAAATCGACGCCTCCAGCCCGCTGAACGAAAGCGGCACCTTGCGTGGCCGCGTGGTCAGCTCCTATCAGGGCGCCGACAGTTTCCGCGACAAGGAAGAAAACGACCACGGCTTGTTTTACGCCATCGGTGAAGCCGACCTGAGCGACAGCACCACGGCGACCCTGGGCTTCTCGCGGCAGAATGAACAAACCAACTATTTCTGGGGCGGCCTGCCAATCGGCACCAACGGCCACCACCTCGATCTGCCCCGCTCCACCTACCCGGGCACCGACTGGGAAAACCGCAAGCTGCAAATCGACACCGTGTTCGGTGAAGTGGAGCATCGCTTCGACAACGACTGGAAACTGCACGTCGCCGGCTCGTCCTCGACCCTCGACGGCGAGTTCTCCGGGACTTACCTGTCGCGTTACGCGGGCCCGCTGGAAACCACCGCTTATCAATCCCATCACACCGACAAGCAACACTCGCTCGACGTGTTTGCCAGCGGCCCGTTCGAAGCGTTCGGCCGCAGCCACGAACTGGTCGTCGGCGCCAGCAACCGCGTATATGACGCGACCACCAAGGAATACGATCCGTACACCACGGCCTGGCCGATTGGCGCACCCAAGCCTGACTTCGTGCGTGACGGCAAAACCCGCACCGTCACCACTCAGGATGCCGTTTACCTGACACCCGCCTGAGCCTGGCCGATCCGCTGACGCTTATCCTCGGTGGCCGTCTCGACTGGTATGACAACGATGATCGCTCCGGCGATGGCGACTACAAGGTCACCCGTAATCTCACCCGCTATGCCGGCCTGATCTACAAGCTGGACGACCATCACTCGGTGTACGCCAGCTACACCGACATCTTCACCCCGCAAACCCAGAAGGACCTCGGCGGCAAAGTGCTCGAGCCGATCGTCGGTGAAAACTACGAAGTCGGCATCAAGGGCGAGTACTTCAACGGCGCCCTCAACGCCAGTCTGGCGGTGTTCCAGATGGACCAGACCGGTCGCGCCACCCAGGCCGACACTCAGTTCGGCTGCCCGGTGCTGACCTGCTACGGGTCATCGGGCAAGGTACGCAGCCAAGGCGTGGACATGGAACTGCAAGGCGCACTGACCGACAACTGGCAGGTCGGCGCCGGCTACACTTACACCCGCGCGCACTACATCAAGGACGAGAACCCGGCGAACAACAATCAGCGTTTCGATACCGACACGCCTGAGCATCTGTTCAAAGTATCTACGGTGTACCGCTTCCAGGGCCCGCTGCAGAATCTGCGCGTGGGCGGCAACGTCTACTGGCAGAGCCGCATGTACAACGACGTCGCCCTGGCCAATAACGGTAGCTACCGCCTCGAACAGGGTGGCTATGCGGTCACCGACCTGATGGCCGGCTACGAAGTCAGCAAACACCTGGATCTGCAGGTCAACGCCAACAACATCTTCGACCGCGTCTACTATTCCGCCATCGGTTCCGATGTGACCTGGGGTTCCAACGACAACTACGGCAACCCACGCAGCTACATGCTGACCGCCAAATACAAGTTCTAAGTCGCTGACGTTCTGATCAGCAGCAAAAAGCATGGGCGCCGGGGAAATCCACGGCGCCCTTGTACTTTCTGGCCTCTTGATTAGTCATGAGCAGCAATAACCGTTAGTCTCTGAGCGAACTCTTCACGAAGCATCGCGCCATGACCAATCCGGCCTTTACCCCTGACATTGACGCGATCCGCAGCATTGACGCGGTGCCGGTCATCCTGAGCATGGTCAAACACCTCACCGGCATGCGCTTCGCGGCGGTTGCGCGAGTCACTGAAAGCAACTGGGTGGCGTGTGCTGTCGATGACTCCATTGATTTCGGGCTCAAACCCGGTGGCGAACTGGTGCTTGAATCAACCATCTGCCACGAGATCCGCCAGCATCAACAACCGGTAATCTTCGGCCACGCCAGTGCGCACCCGGTCTTTTCGCTTCACCACACGCCGAAAACCTATGGCCTGGAAAGCTACATTTCCATTCCCATCGTCAAAGCCAATGGCGACTTCTTCGGCACGCTGTGCGCCATCGATTCGGTCCCGGCTAATATCGATGAACCGGCCATTATCAAAACACTGACCTTGTTCGCTCAATTGATCGCCATGAACCTGGACACGCAACGCCATCTGGAAGCGACCCAAATCGAGCTGAACAACGCCAATGAACTCGGGCGCCTGCGCGAGCAATTCATCGCCGTACTGGGTCATGACTTGCGCACGCCGCTGAGCGCCATTCGCATGAGCGCTGACCTGCTGGAAAGCAAAACCGAAGAAAAGCGCTCACTCAATCTGATTTCGGCGATTCGCACCAGCTCCGTGCGCATGGGCGTGTTGATCGAAAACATCCTCGACTTCGCCCGAGGACGACTGGGCGGCGGGATTCCGGTGCAGCGCAAGCTGGTGGATGACTTGCAACACACCCTGCAACTGACCCTTGCCGAGGTTCAGGCGTCCCATCCGCAGGCGAATGTCATCCATAAACTGGATGTGCCGGCAGGCGTCTATTGCGATGCGCTGCGGATCAGCCAATTGCTCTCCAATCTGCTGGGCAATGCGGTTACCCACGGCTCGAACAGCACACCGATCATCCTCAAAGCCTATGCGGAAAACGACGAGATCGTGATTTCCCTGACCAATCAGGGCACGCCGATTTCAGCACAGCTGATGCCCCTGCTATTCGAACCCTTTTCCCGCGCCGAAGCCGGGCAACGTTGCGAGGGTTTGGGACTGGGGCTTTATATCGCCTCGCAGATAGCGATGGCGCACAACGGCACGTTGAGCGTTACCTCAAGCGTCGAGTCGGGAACCTGCTTTGTGGCGAGATTCCCGGCCCGGTTCAAATGGGTTTAAGCCGTCTGCCGACGCATCGTCAGAATCGCTGCACCAAAACCGATAAAGGTCGTACCGACCACACGACTGACCCAACGGGACAAGGCCGGACGAGTCAACACACCCTTGGCCCGGGACGCCAGCGCCGCATAAACGCTCAGTGAAGACACCGACAACGCCATGAAAATCGAAGTCAGAATCAGAAACTGCGGCAACAGCGCGGCGCCCTGATCAATGAACTGCGGAAACAGCGCAGTAAAAAACATCGTCGCCTTGGGGTTGGTCACCGCCGTCAGAAACGCCGACTTGTACAACTTGCCCCGCGTCGGCCGCCCCCTGCTCGCATCCCCCTCGACACCCTCCGGGAGCATCGGGCCCTTTTTGAACAGCTGCTTGACGCCGAGGTAGAACAGATACCCGGCACCGATGACCTTCACCGCATTGAACAGCAGTTCCGAACTGGCCAACAACGCCCCCAACCCCAACATCGCCGCCGCCGACAGACAGAACAAACCACTGGCGTTGCCCAACGACGACCAGATCGTGCTGCGCTGCCCATGAGCGAGACTATTGTTGATCGCCATCAACGTCGCCGGCCCCGGGCTGGAGATGGCAATTGCGGCGACCAGAGTGAAGGTCAATATCGAGTGAGAATCCATTTTCGCTGCTCGCAAGGTTGAAGATGCCGCATCTTACAACAACCGGCTGCATAGCCCAGATCAAAAGCCCCTCACCCTAGCCCTCTCCCGGAGGGAGAGGGAACTGACCGAGGTGATTGCGAGAAATACACCGACATGAAATACCGAGCCGTACTCAAATCCAGAAACAAATCAAAAGCCCCTCACCCTGGCCCTCTCCCGGAG
>NZ_VCNJ01000047.1 GCF_005938625.1 Pseudomonas fluorescens | reverse complement strand
TGTATGCGAGGGTAAAATTTCCTTGGGCCTCTTTTTTTTTATGTCATTTTTTACATCCGCTTTGCGCTTGTTTTTTTTCAAGGCAGCCCCCATCTTGGTTTCAAGCTCAATTCCATCTGATTACGGCCATATGGCCGCCGTAGAGGCGAAATCATGAAGACAACCATCGAATTGCCTCTCCTGCCATTGCGTGATGTCGTGGTTTATCCGCACATGGTTATCCCGCTGTTCGTGGGGCGCGAGAAATCCATCGAAGCCCTCGAGGCCGCGATGACGGGCGACAAGCAGATCCTGCTGCTGGCCCAGAGAAACCCGGCTGACGACGATCCCGGTGAAGACGCTCTCTATCGCGTAGGTACCATTGCCACTGTTCTACAGCTTCTGAAGCTGCCTGACGGCACCGTAAAGGTTCTGGTCGAGGGTGAGCAGCGTGGCACCGTCGAGCGCTTCAGCGAAGTCGACGGCCACTGCCGTGCCGAAGTCTCGTTGATCGAAGAAGTCGACGCTGCCGAGCGCGAATCCGAAGTGTTCGTGCGTACGCTGCTGTCGCAGTTTGAACAATATGTGCAGCTGGGCAAGAAAGTCCCGGCTGAAGTTCTGTCGTCGCTCAACAGCATCGATGAGCCGGGTCGCCTGGTCGACACCATGGCGGCGCACATGGCGCTGAAAATCGAGCAGAAGCAGGAAATCCTCGAAATTATCGATTTGTCGGCCCGCGTCGAGCACGTCTTGGCGTTGCTGGATGCCGAGATCGATCTGCTGCAAGTCGAAAAACGCATTCGTGGCCGCGTCAAAAAGCAAATGGAGCGCAGTCAGCGCGAGTACTACCTGAATGAGCAGATGAAGGCCATTCAGAAAGAACTCGGTGACAGTGATGAAGGCCACAACGAAATCGAAGACCTGAAAAAGCGTATCGACGCTGCCGGTCTGCCGAAAGATGCGTTGGCCAAGGCCACGGCCGAGCTGAACAAGCTCAAGCAGATGTCGCCGATGTCCGCTGAGGCCACCGTGGTGCGCTCGTACATCGACTGGCTGGTGCAAGTGCCGTGGAAGGCGCAGAGCAAGGTACGTCTGGACCTGGCGCGCGCAGAAGACATTCTCGATGCCGATCACTACGGGCTCGAGGAGGTCAAGGAACGTATCCTTGAATACCTCGCTGTGCAAAAACGCGTGAAGAAAATCCGTGGCCCGGTGTTGTGCCTGGTCGGTCCTCCGGGCGTGGGTAAAACCTCGCTGGCGGAGTCGATTGCCCACGCCACCAACCGCAAATTCGTACGCATGGCCCTCGGTGGCGTGCGTGATGAAGCGGAAATTCGCGGTCACCGTCGGACTTACATCGGTTCGATGCCGGGAAGATTGATTCAAAAGATGACAAAGGTGGGTGTGCGCAACCCGCTGTTCCTGCTCGACGAAATCGACAAAATGGGCAGCGACATGCGTGGCGACCCGGCGTCGGCGTTGCTGGAAGTGCTCGATCCAGAGCAGAACCACAACTTCAACGACCACTATCTGGAAGTCGATTACGACCTCTCGGATGTGATGTTCCTGTGCACCTCGAACTCGATGAACATTCCGCCGGCGCTGCTCGACCGGATGGAAGTCATCCGTCTGCCGGGTTACACCGAAGACGAGAAGATCAACATCGCCGTCAAATACCTCTCGCCAAAACAGATCGCCGCTAACGGTCTGAAAAAGGGCGAGCTGGAATTCGACGCTGAAGCGATCCGCGACATCATCCGTTACTACACCCGTGAAGCCGGTGTGCGTGGCCTCGAACGTCAGATCGCCAAGGTCTGCCGCAAGGCCGTTAAAGAGCATGCGCTGGAAAAACGTTTCTCGGTGAAAGTGACAGCTGATCTGCTCGAGCACTTCCTCGGTGTGCGCAAATTCCGCTACGGTCTGGCCGAACAGCAGGATCAGATCGGTCAGGTGACCGGCCTTGCCTGGACTCAGGTGGGCGGCGAATTGCTGACCATCGAAGCCGCGGTTGTGCCGGGTAAAGGTCAGTTGATCAAGACCGGTTCGCTGGGCGACGTGATGGTCGAATCGATCACTGCCGCACTGACCGTTGTCCGCAGCCGTGCCAAAAGCCTAGGCATTCCCCTGGACTTCCACGAGAAGCGCGACACGCACATCCACATGCCGGAAGGGGCGACCCCGAAGGATGGCCCTAGCGCGGGTGTAGGCATGTGCACGGCGCTGGTGTCGGCATTGACCGGGATTCCGGTGCGCGCTGATGTGGCCATGACCGGCGAAATTACTTTGCGTGGTCAGGTGCTGGCGATTGGCGGTCTGAAGGAAAAACTGCTGGCGGCTCACCGCGGCGGAATCAAGATTGTGATTATTCCGGAAGAGAACGTGCGTGATCTGAAGGAGATTCCTGACAATATCAAGCAGGATCTGCAGATTAAACCGGTTAAATGGATTGACGAGGTCCTGCAAATTGCGCTGCAATACGCGCCGGAGCCCTTGCCGGATGTGGCTCCGGAGATAGTTGCCAAGGACGAAAAACGTGAGTCTGACTCTAAGGAAAGAATTAGCACGCATTAATACGCTTTTGCCTGGGGGGCTTCCTTGACAGTTTTTTAGAGCCCTTGTTATAAAGCGGCTCTTAAGTGTCTGTAGGCCATTCAGCACTCGTTTTTGCTTTCACCAAAAAACTTAGAATCATCTCAAAATAGATATAAGGGGACTTAGAGTGAACAAGTCGGAACTGATTGATGCTATCGCTGCATCCGCTGATATCCCGAAAGCTGCTGCTGGCCGTGCGCTGGACGCTGTAATCGAATCCGTCACTGGCGCTCTGAAGGCTGGCGACTCCGTTGTTCTGGTTGGTTTCGGTACTTTCTCCGTGACGGATCGTCCGGCTCGTACCGGTCGTAACCCTCAGACCGGCAAGACTCTGGAAATCCCGGCTGCCAAGAAGCCAGGTTTCAAAGCCGGTAAAGCACTGAAAGAAGCTGTTAACTAAGTTTTCAGGTTTTTACCCATCCGGGTCGGGGTCATGCCTGACTTGGCAGCGGAGCGGTAGAGCAGGTAGCTGAAACAGTTGCCTGTAACGCCGGGATCGAGGGTTCGAGCCCTGTCCGCTCCGCCAGTTACGAGAAGGCGCATCCTCGGATGCGCCTTTCTTCTATCCGGATTCTACCCACGCTCCACGGTTGCCTAATTTTGAAGTTCAACCGTTTCTGGGGGACGCATGCTGCAGAATATCAGGGACAATTCACAAGGCTGGATTGCCAAGACCATTATCGGGGTCATCGTTGCACTGATGGCTCTGACCGGTTTCGACGCCATTTTCCAGGCCACGACTCACAAGAATGAGGCGGCCAAGGTCAACGGTGAAGAAATCAGCCAGAACGAGCTGAGCCAGGCCGTTGATATGCAACGCCGTCAGCTGATGCAACAGCTGGGCAAAGACTTCGATGCTTCTTTGCTCGACGAAAAAATGCTCCGCGAATCGGCCCTCAAGGGGCTGATCGATCGCAAGCTGCTGCTGCAAGGCGCCGAACAAGCGAAGTTCGCTTTCTCCGAAGGCGCACTGGATCAAGTGATCCTGCAGACGCCTGAATTCCAGGTGGACGGCAAGTTCAGCTCCGAGCGCTTCGACCAGGTGATCCGTCAACTGGGTTACAGCCGTATGCAATTCCGCCAGATGCTGGCTCAGGAAATGCTCATCGGCCAACTGCGCGCCGGTGTGGCGGGCAGCGGTTTCGTCACTGACGCTGAAGTGCTGGCATTCGCCCGTCTGGAAAAGCAGACCCGCGATTTCGCCACCCTGAACGTCAAAGCTGACCCGGCGGCGGTCAAGCTGACTGACGACGAAGTCAAGGCTTATTACGACGAGCACGCCAAGGAGTTCATGACTCCGGACCAGGTGATCATCGATTACGTAGAGCTGAAGAAGGCTTCGTTCTTCGATCAGGTCGCGGTGAAGGACGAAGACCTGCAGGCGGCGTATCAGAAAGAGATCGCCAACCTGTCGGAACAGCGTCGTGCCGCGCACATTCTGATCGAAGTGAACGACAAGACCACCGAAGCTCAGGCCAAGGCGAAGATCGACGAAGTTCAGGCGCGTCTGGCCAAGGGTGAGAAGTTCGAAGCGCTGGCCAAAGAGTTCTCCCAGGACCCGGGTTCGGCCAACAATGGCGGTGACCTCGGTTACGCAGGTCCTGGCGTTTACGATCCAGCGTTCGAAAAAGCATTGTACTCGCTGTCGAAAGACCAAGTGTCCGAGCCGATTCGTACTGACTTCGGTTACCACCTGATCAAGTTGTTGGGCGTGGAAGCGCCGGAAGTGCCGACCCTGGCCAGCCTGAAAGACAAGCTGACTCGCGAGCTGAAAGCCGCACAGGTCGAGCAGCGTTTCGTCGAGGCGACCAAGCAACTGGAAGACTCGGCGTTCGAAGCGTCTGACCTGGCTCAGCCAGCGGCGGATCTGAAGCTGACCGTGCACACCTCCAAGCCGTTCGGCCGTGAGGGTGGCGAAGGTGTTGCGGCCAACCGTGCCGTGGTGACCGCTGCGTTCAGCACTGAAGTGATCGACGAGGGTGCCAACAGCACCGCCATCGAACTGGATCCGGAAACCGTGATCGTGCTGCGCTCTAAGGAGCACCTGAAGCCTGCGCAACTGCCGCTGGAAAGCGTGAATGTGGCCATCCGCACTCAGTTGACCAAAGAGCACGCGAGCGCGGCTGCCAAGACCAAGGCCGAGAAGCTGATTGCTGATCTGCGCGATGGCAAGGCGCCGTTGGACAAGGCAGTTGATGGTCAGAACTGGAAAGCCACTGAAGCGGCCACCCGTGGTCAGGAAGGTGTTGATCCGGCGGTGCTGCAAGCGTTGTTCCGTATGCCGAAGCCGGCTGCCAAGGACAAGCCGACGTTCACCAGCGTGACCCTGCCGGACGGTAGTTTGATGATCGTGCGTCTGAACGGCGTTAACGAAGCGGCTGCGCCGACGGATGAAGAGAAGGTTCAGTACCGTCGTTTCCTTGCTTCGCGTGAGGGGCAGCAGGACTTTGCGGCGTATCGCAAGCAGTTGGAAGCTCAGGCTGAGATCAAGCGGTTTTGATGGCTGATTGAGCTGTCATGCGAAAGCCCCGGCCTGTATAGGTCGGGGCTTTTTTTTGGGCGCTGGGTGGCGGGTCGTGGCGGCCTTTGGGCCGACCATGTTCTTGGGGTTTTGGGTGAATATCCGTTGCTTCGGGTGCTGCCGCTGGCGGTTTCGCCCTTACGGCGAGGCACTTTTTCCAGACGCCGAAAAAGTACCCAAAAAGGCTTGTCCCAACGTTCGGCCCGCTCGCTAAAGCTCGGGGTTCCTTCGCTCCGGGATTCATCCGGGGGGCATCGCCTACGGTTTGCTTCGCTGCACCTCCTCTCGATGTGTTTGGCTTCGCCAAACGGTCGCTGCGCTCCCACCCCCCGGATAAACCCCTCCACTCAGCCTGCCGACGGGACCGGTGGATCAAGATCAAGAGCTGCAGCCGAGCTAACGCTCATCCTGTTGAGTGGGGCGGCTTTGCCGCGTGGGCGGCACGCAAATCAAAATGTGGGAGCGAGCTTGCTCACGAAGGCGGCCTGACAGCCGGCCAGTCTTCTGTCAGATGTACTCAGTTCCACTGTAGGAGTGAGCCTGCTCGCGATGGCGGCCTGCCAGCCGACCAATCTTCTGTCTGATTTACTCAGTCCAATTGTGGGAGCGAGCCTGCTCGCGAAAGCGGCCTGCCAGCCGACCAATTTCCAGCAGGCTGCACCCGAATCAATTGGGCATTCGGTTTCTCACGGCTGTTGGAAAACCATGGCCCCGAGCCATTGCCGCCACATACAGCGTCAACACCAACAATCCTGCAACAATCCACGGAAACGCCCCAACCCCGGGATTGCCCAGCAACAAACCACCCACCAACCCCCCTCCAGCAATCCCGACATTCCACAGCGTAACCAGCATCGATTGCGCCGTATCGGCGGCCTCTTTTGCAGTTTTCGCCGAGGCGGTTTGCAGCAGCGACGGCATTGCACCAAACGCCAGTCCCCAAACAGCGGTGGCGATGTAAACCACGCTTGGCGAGTCGCGCCACAGACCCAGCGCTATCGCTGACAACATGAACAATCCGGCACTGATCAACACCAGTTCGCGCAACCAACGATCAATCAGACTGCCGACGATCCACAGGCTCAGCACCGAGGCGAGGCCGAAGACCAGCAACACGCGATCGACATTTGCAGCAAGCCCGGACGGCAGGAGGAAGGGCGCGATGTAGGTGTACAGCAAGTTGTGTGCGACGACGTAGTTGAGGGTGACAAACAATACGGATCGCACGCCCGGCAAGGTAAACACCTGACGCAGCGGCATGCGCTTCCCTACGCGTTCGCCGGCGAAGTCCGGTACTTGCCAGCGTACCCAGATCACCAGCACAACGGTCAGCGCGGTCATGATGGCAAAACTCAGGCGCCAGCCAACCAGGGTGCCGAGCAGGGTGCCGGCGGGTATTCCCAGTGACAGCGCAAGCGGTGCGCCGAGCATGGCGACGGTGATGGCGCGACCTTGCAGGTGCGGGGCGACCATACGGCTCGCGTATCCCGCCAGCAGTGCCCACAGCAATCCGGCAAATACCCCGGCAATAAAACGTGCAATCAAAGTCAGCCAGTACAGCTCTGACAGCGCGGTAATGCTGTTGGCGATGGCAAAGCCGCCGATGGCTGACAGCAGCAGCGGTTTTCTTCGCCAGCCTCGAGTGGCGATCGTCAGCGGAATCGCCGCCAGAATCGAGCCGATCGCATACAGCGTGACCAATTGCCCGATCAGCGCCTGGGAAACATTCAGGCCGCTGCTCATCTGCGGTAACAGGCCGGCGGGCATGGCTTCGGTCATGACCGTTATGAATCCGGCAGTGGCCAATGCCAGCAGTGCGCCGAGGGGTAATCGCTCGTGGCGATCGACAGGGTGTTCAAGTGCGGGGCAACCGAGTTGGGCATCGTTCATGAGCCGGCATCCATGTGCAAAGTTGACGAGAAGCACAGGGTAGGGCGCTGCACATCGGCGAAAAACGGGTTAAGGTTCCGAACATATCGGACACGGATGTCAGCAATGGGAGAGTGGTATGGATAGCCTTGGCAGTATTTCGGTGTTTGTTCAGGTCGCCGAGACGCGCAGTTTCACTGAGGCTGGCCGGCTGCAAGGAGTGTCATCGTCGGCGGTGGGCAAAAGTATTGCGCGGCTGGAGGCGCGCCTGGGCGTGCGCTTGTTTCAGCGCACCACCCGCAGCGTCACGTTGACCAGTGAAGGGGCGCTGTTTCTTGAACGCTGTCGCAAGATTCTTGCGGAAGTCGAGGCGGCGGAGTTCGAACTGTGCGATGCCGCTGCCAAACCCCACGGCAAATTGCGCATCAGCCTGCCGCAGGTACATGGACTGGTGATGCCGGTGATGAACGAGTTCATGGCGTTGTATCCGCAGATTGAACTGGATCTGGATTTGACCGATCGCATGGTCGATGTGGTTGAAGAAGGTTTCGATGCCGTAATCCGCACTGGTAAACCCCGGGATTCGCGACTGATGGCGCGACCGTTGGGCGATTTTCACATGGTGCTGGTGGCCAGTCCGGCTTATCTGGCGCAGCGCGGCGTGCCGCAAGCGCCGGGCGATCTGGCTGTGCACGCGTGCCTTCGGCACACCTTTCATGCCACTGGAAAACTGGAAAACTGGCCGCTGATTCGCGCGCAGGGAGCCGCAGAGCCGACGTTGCCGACGCGGTTGGTCAGCACGTCGATTGAGGCGGTAAGCCATGCGGCACTGGCCGGCATGGGCATTGCCTGTCTGCCGGACTTCATGACCCGCGAGGCCGAGGCGCAAGGGCACTTGCGTCGCGTGCTCGACGCGCATCTTGAACACATCGGGCAGTTCTGGGTCCTATGGCCATCGAGTCGTCACGCCACAGCGAAATTGCGCGTGTTCATTGATCATCTGGCGTTGCGACTTTTTCCCGCAACTGACGGTCGATAGCGTTGTAACTGCTTTAAGACACTAATCCATGCGCCGCAGGGTCGTGATCTGTTGCACAATACGCCCCGGACTGTTTTCTCTCAGGATGTTCAATGTTGATTTCCACTCCCATGCGTGTTGTCGGGTTGGCGCTGTTGTTGACCGCTGTTGCCGGCTGTTCGAAAGACAAGCCGATGTATGAGCATGAGAACTTCGATGACTCCGGTACGTTTTCGCGCAATTATCCGGTGACCGACGCAGTGAGCTGCGAGGCGGCCCGCCGTGCGTTGCTCAGCCAAGGCTACATCATCACCAGCAGCGACCCGAAACTGGTCAGTGGCCACAAGAGTTTCCAGCAAACCGGCGACACCCACATGGAGATCAGCTTCAACGTGGTCTGCGCCGATGACGGCAGTGCCGGGCACCATGCGACGATGTTCGCCAACGCCTTGCAGGATCGCTACGCGCTGAAGAAAACCAACAACTCGGCCAGCCTCGGCGTGGGTGTGTTGGGTTCGGTGTCGATGCCGATCGGCTCGTCCGACGATTCGATGGTCAAGGTCGCCAGCGAGACGGTGACGTCGCAGAAGTTCTACGAGCGTTTCTTTACGTTGGTGGAATTGTTCCTGCCGGCCGATGCGAAGAAAGCTGCGCATATCGAAGAGAAGCCCAAGGCTGACCTGGGTGTGCCAGAGGCGAAGGCGGCTCCGGCAGCGTTGGTGCCAACACCGTCTCCAACTCCGGCGGCTGAGCCTGCTGCGACACCTGCGCCTGCCGCAGAACCGGCGCCGGCACCTGCTGAGGCGACGCCAGTGACGTCTGAACCGGTTACGCCACCGGCAGAGGCCGCGCCGATCTCTCCGGCCCCGAACGCAGAACCTGCGCCGGCGACCGAAACCATCACGCCACCGGCCAACCCGGACATCCCGCCGCCATCCGAGCCGATTCCGGCGATGCCTGCCTCCGGTCAATAATCCAGCCTCACCCCAAACCCTGTGGGAGCGAGCCTGCTCGCGAAGACGGACTTTCAGTCAGCTCTGTGCTGAATGGTCTGACGCCTTCGCGAGCAAGCTCGCTCCCACAGTGGTTTCTGATGCACTTAAAATCTCGTTACATTCCCCTGACAAAATTGCCGCGATAAATTCCTGACCAGCTGCTACGTTTTATTCATGAAGGCCGGGTTTCACTTTTCCTTCACACGAGCACGTTAAGCTCGAGGCACTGGGCATTTGCTCAGGCCCATTCAAGAGAGCAGCAGGGGGATTACGCGATGGATGAATATCAAGAAGAGCTGCTTGAGTACCAGGCCTTTGAACTGGATCAACCCGAACCCGCCGAAGACGCCACCGAGCTTTAACTTGCAGCTTGTAGCTCACAGCTGCTTTTAAGCCGTTTTGCGATGGCTGCGACGGAATTCGCCGGGCGTCTGGCCGCTCCAGCGTTTGAAGGCTCGCTGGAACGCTTCGGCTGAAGCGAAACCCAGCAGGTAGGCGATTTCGCCGAAGGCCAGTTCGGTGTCGCGGATGTAGGTCATCGCCAGGTCCCGGCGCGTGTCGTTGAGGATTGCGCGAAACTGTGTGCCTTCCTCGGCCAGTTTGCGCCGCAACGTCCAGGTCGGCAGCTTCAGGCGTGCCGCCACTTCTTCCAGGTCGGGTTCCCGGCCACCATTGAGCAACGGCCCCAATAGCTGAGTGATGCGTTCGCGCAGGCTGCGGGTGCGGGTCAATTGTTCCAGTTCCCGTTCACACAGTTGCAGCAGATGCCGCCAGGTACTCGGGCAATGCTCGGGATTACGCTGTGCGAGGCTGTTGAGGTTCAGGCGCAGTTGATTACGCTCGGCGCCGAACTGGATCGGGCAATCCCCCAGTACGCTGTAAGCCTCGCGATAATCGGGCGCTTCGAATTCGATGTCGATGCGTTCAGCGCGCAGCGGCTCGCGGCTGACACTGGAGAGCTGATGTAGCCACCCGGCAATGATCGAGTCTACGACAAAGCGGTTATAGGCGTTATACGGGCTGATCGAGTAGAAACGCAGCCACGCGCCATGGGCGTCTTCGTGGAAACTGGACTGGCCGCGATAGTTGGAACCGTACAACGCCTCGAAACGGATCAGACAGCGCGCGGCTTCGCGCACGGTAGGCGCTTGTGCGGCAGTGACACCGGCCAGCCCGGCCTGGCTCAGGCGACTTAGCTGGCCCATGCGCAGACCCAGCGCCGAATTACCGGTCAGCTGAATCGCCGCGTGGCCCAGACGCATATAGCGCGGAATCGACAAGCGTGCCCCGGCCTCGGCCAGTCGCGCGGCGTCGAGGCCATATTGCTCCAGCAGCGGCTGCGGATCGACCGCATGACTGCGCACCGCATCGGCGAGGCTGTGCACAAAACCCACCGACAAATCCCCAAGGCGCATCGGCAGCGGCTTCATGGCTTACAACCAGATATTCAACAAACGCGCGCCACGGGCCTCGCCATCGGCGAACTGCTGGCCGTTGCTGCTGAGGAAACTCTGACCGGAACTGGCCTTGTCCCAGAACTGCCCACGCAGGAACACGCTGATCCCGGCAATCGCCCGACTGCTCGGCGGTTGTGCGGTCAGCGTCAGACGATGCCAGGCCTGTCCTTCGGTGACTTCACCGGGCTTGAGACTGACTGATCCCGGTGTACTTGAACCTTTGTAGCCGCGCCACGGTTGATTCCACGCACTCTGACCGAACACCTGCGCCGGTACCGCGACCAGTTGCGCGTTTTGCTCATCGAGTTTGCGGTAGTTATCCGGATACCAACTGTCGCTGCCAATCAGCACACCGAGGCGTCCGGCCGGGGTGTCGACCACGTTGAGCGAATGTTTGTCCGCACCCTCGATCACTTCACGTTGGTCGAACACCGGGTGCATCTGCCGCTGCGGCTGACCGAGCGGCAGGCCATCACGGCCAAACACCACGCTGCTGTTGAACAGGGCGCCGCTGCCGGGTCTCAGCCGGCCGTCACGGATGCTCGGTTCCGGCAACACGATCGAACCGGCCACCAGCGTTACGTGAAACTCCTTGGCCAAGCCGCCGAACAGGGCTTGGTAGTCCTTGGCCATGGCCTTGGATTTCATGCGCAGGTACGCGTCATTGAGGCGGTCACTGCCGTTGGCACTGAGCCAGGCGCGGGCGAACAACAACGGATTGCTTGCCGCCAGCCAGTTCATCGCCTCGGCGAGGGATGGCGCCTGGTACAACTCGTCTTTTTCCCCGCTGAGCAGCAGCCAGGTGCCGACGTTCTCCGGCAGCACCACGACGGTTTTGTCGTTCAGCAGGCCTTGATCCTGCGCTTGCTGCAGATAAGCCGCGAGTTTGCGGTGCAAGCGCTCGGGGCTTTGATAGTCGGTGGGAAACAGTTCGGGCTGGATGCCCAGCAGATTGCCACGATCGGCGGGGGTGCCTTGGTCGACTGCCACTTTAATGCGTAAGTCCGACAGGTAATGCCCCGCCGGCCGGTCCGCCGCCCACATGGCGTAGGTGGTCAGGGCGGCGACGAGGGCCATGGAAAAGAACAGGTATAAAAGTTTGCGCATGAAAACCAACAACTACCGGGTACAGGGTATGGCGACTAGGGTAGGGCCCATGGCCCTGGTTGCCAAGGGGCGCTGCGCATTTGGATCAATAAGTTGTCAGTTACGGTCATTGAGTGACAGCGATGCGACTCTTAGTCTGTCGAACATGACTGACGGGAGCCGCAGAGCGCCCGCAACTTTTCCGTGATTGCTCGTTGTGGAGTTACCGATGACCGCCGCTCATTACCCGCACCTGTTGGCCCCGCTGGACCTGGGATTCACCACGCTGCGCAACCGCACCCTGATGGGCTCGATGCACACGGGCCTTGAAGAAAAACCGGGCGGTTTCGAGCGCATGGCGGCGTACTTCGCTGAACGTGCCCGTGGCGGGGTCGGCCTGATGGTCACCGGCGGTATTGGCCCGAACGACGAGGGCGGTGTGTATTCCGGTGCGGCCAAGCTGACCACCGAAGAAGAAGCGCTCAAGCACCGCATCGTCACCCGCGCGGTGCACGACGCGGGCGGCAAGATTTGCATGCAGATCCTCCACGCCGGACGTTATGCCTACAGCCCGAAGCAAGTGGCGCCGAGCGCGATTCAGGCCCCGATCAACCCGTTCAAGCCTAAAGAGCTGGACGAAGAAGGCATCGAGAAGCAGATCAGCGATTTCGTCACCTGTTCGGTACTGGCGCAAACCGCCGAATACGACGGCGTCGAGATCATGGGCTCGGAAGGTTATTTCATTAACCAGTTCCTCGCCGCGCACACCAACCACCGTACCGACCGTTGGGGCGGGAGCTACGAAAACCGCATGCGCCTGCCGGTGGAAATCGTACGTCGCGTTCGCGAAGCGGTCGGCCCGAACTTCATCATCATTTTCCGTTTGTCGATGCTCGATCTGGTCGAGGGCGGCAGCACCTGGGATGAGATCGTCACCTTGGCCAAAGCCATCGAGCAGGCCGGCGCGACCATCATCAACACCGGTATCGGCTGGCACGAAGCGCGGATTCCGACCATCGCCACCAAAGTGCCGCGCGCGGCGTTCAGCAAGGTCACGGCCAAGTTGCGTGGCTCGGTGAAGATCCCGTTGATCACCACCAACCGCATCAACACCCCGGAAATCGCCGAGCAGATTCTGGCTGAAGGCGATGCCGACATGGTCTCGATGGCGCGGCCGTTCCTCGCCGACCCGGACTTCGTCAACAAGGCTGCCGAAGGCCGCGCCGACGAAATCAACACTTGCATCGGTTGCAACCAGGCCTGCCTCGATCACACCTTCGGCGGCAAGCTCACCAGTTGCCTGGTCAACCCGCGTGCCTGTCACGAAACCGAACTCAACTACCTGCCCGTGCAGCAGATCAAGAAAATCGCCGTGGTCGGCGCCGGCCCCGCCGGTTTGTCTGCCGCAACCGTTGCGGCCGAGCGTGGCCATCAGGTGACCTTGTTCGATTCGGCCAGCGAAATCGGCGGGCAGTTCAACATCGCCAAACGCGTGCCGGGCAAGGAAGAGTTCTTCGAAACCCTGCGTTACTTCAAGCGCAAACTGCAGACCACTAACGTTGAGGTGTGCCTGAACACCCGCGTCGATGTGGCGAAATTGATTGAAGGCGGTTACGACGAAATCATCCTCGCCACCGGCATTGCGCCGCGTGTGCCGGCAATTCCGGGCGTCGACAACGCCAAGGTGCTGAGTTATCTGGACGTGATCCTCGAGCGCAAACCGGTCGGTAAACGTGTGGCGGTGATTGGCGCCGGTGGTATCGGTTTCGACGTCTCGGAATTCCTCGTTCACGAAGGCGTGGCCACCAGTCAGGATCGTGCCGCGTTCTGGAAAGAGTGGGGCATCGACACGCAACTGGAAGCCCGTGGTGGCGTGGCCGGGATCAAAGCCGCACCGCACGCGCCGGCCCGTGAAGTGTTCCTGTTGCAGCGCAAGAAAACCAAGGTCGGTGATGGTCTGGGTAAAACCACCGGCTGGATTCACCGTACCGGTCTGAAGAACAAGCAGGTGCAGATGCTCAACAGCGTTGAATACCTGAGCATCGATGACCAAGGCCTGCACATCCGCATCGGCGAAACCGGCGAGCCGCAACTGCTGGCGGTGGACAATATCGTGATCTGCGCAGGTCAGGATCCGCTGCGTGAACTGCACGACGGTCTGGTTGAAGCGGGTCAGAATGTGCACTTGATCGGCGGCGCCGATGTCGCAGCGGAGCTGGATGCCAAGCGCGCGATCAACCAGGGTTCGCGCCTCGCCGCTGAGCTATAAGCAACGCTGCTTGACCTGTGGGAGCGAGCTTGCTCGCGAAGGCGTGGTGGCAGACGACATTGTGTTGGCTGACACTCCGCTTTCGCGAGCAAGCTCGCTCCCACAGGATTTGTGCACACTGCGAACCTTGTGAGCCTGCTCGCGATGGCGGCTTATGAGCGACTAGAATGCCGGCTCTGTCCAGATCGAATCGCCGCCCATGCTTTTGCCCCCCTCCGATTGGCTATCCCAAGCCCCGCTACAACCCCTTCAGCTCGACTGGCTCGCAACCGCCGGCATTGAAGTCGCCCTCCTGCGCCTCGACCAGATCGACCCGCTGATCAGCGGCAACAAATGGTTCAAACTCGTCGAACACCTCAAAGCCGCCGATCGTGCGGGGGCCGAAGGCATCATCAGTCTCGGTGGTGCCCACTCCAATCATCTGCACGCGTTGGCGGCAGCGGGGAAACGGCTGGGCTTCCAAACCGTGGGGCTGCTGCGCGGGCATGCGCAGGAAACGCCGACCGTGCAGGATCTGCAAGCGTTCGGCATGCAACTGCATTGGTTGGGTTACGGTGGCTATCGCGCACGCAATGAACCGGGATTCTGGGCGCCTTGGCACGCGCAGTATCCGCAGTTGTACGCCGTGCCCGAGGGCGGTGGCGGCTTAACGGGGGCGCTCGGTTGTGCGGCCATCAAACAGCAGGCGCAAGCGCAATTGCACACAATTGGCTGGAGTGATTATCACGCTTGGTGGCTGGCCTGCGGCACCGGCACGACATTGGCGGGATTGGTGCTCGCCGAAGCAGGGGCGCACCCGGTCTACGGCGCGTTGGCTGTGCCGGACGATCACGGCGTGGCGCCGCAAGTCGAGTCGATCCTGCAAGCCGCAGGGCAGGGCAACGAGGGTTATGAACTGATCGACGCCAGCCGTGGTGGTTTTGCCAAGGTCGATCCGTTGTTGCTCGCGTTCATTGAACAAACCGAGCAGGCCAGCGGCGTTCCTCTGGAACCGCTGTACACCGGCAAGGCGTTGCTGGCGCTCAAACAGCAAGTCGAGGCGGGCAGATTCGCAGCTGGCACGCGGCTGATCTTCATTCATACCGGTGGCTTGCAGGGCCGGCGCGGTTTTATCGCCAGCCCCTGACGGTCAACCGCGCTTGGGCATCATCCGCAGCAGGGTGTTATCGCGCACCACATAATGGTGATAGATCCCCGCCAGCGCATGCAGGCCGATCAACCAGTAGCCGATAGTGGCAATGAGCACATGCCAGCCCTCGACCTGTTTGGCGAAATTCTTGTTCTCCGCGACCAGCAGCGGCAGATCAAAACCATAGAACATCACCTGATGTCCTTCGGCGCTGGTAATCAGCCAGCCCAGAATCGGCATGCTGATCATGAACAGGTACAACGCCCAGTGCATCAGCCGCGCCAGCACAGTCTGCCATTGTGGCGAAGCAGGGAAGATTTTCGGCGCCGGGCCGAGGCTGCGCGCGAGCAGGCGAAACCACACCAGCACAAACACGGTCAGGCCGAGCATGTAGTGCACTTCGCGGATCAGCGTGCGCCCGCCACTGCCTTTGGGAAAGAGGCCGCGCAACTCCATGCTGGCGTACACCAGCACTAACAGGACCAGCATCAGCCAGTGCAACAGGACCGATACGGTGCTGTAGCGGGATTCGGAACTTGTCCACGGCATACGGTGTTTCCTCACAGATCAGGGTCGAAACCTGCCGTTCTTGAGCGACGGCATGCTTTAACTGTAATCCGCTTTGGCGGATTTGCCTGAGGCTGATCGGACTTTCAATGCCCTGAGTCAGGGCTTTGCCAATAAAAAACGCCAATGTCGGCAAGACGCTGGCGTTTGTGTTTGCAGCGTGCGGCGTAATCAGCTCGATTGCGGCATCTCACCCTTGGCCAGACGCTGGTTGATGTCGGCGATCACTTCCGGCAGATCGGTGATGGTGTCGATCATGTAGTGCGGGCGCGAGCCCTCGAACAGCGCGTGAATGCGTTTGCGCTCGCTGGCCAGCTCATCGCTGCCCAAGGCACGGAAGCCGGCGTAATCCAGACCCAGTGCGTTGCCCGAGCAGATCAGCGCCACCGTCCACATCCCGGCGCGTCGACCTTCAAGGATGCCCGGCACGGTGTCGTCGATCTTCACGCACGCCGCGACATCGTCGATGCCCAGCGCGATCACGTTGGCCAGGGCCTGCGCCGGCCATGGGCGACCATTCGGTACTTCGTCGGTGGCAACCACGTGATCGGCGACGTAGCCGTTGGTAGCGGCCAGTTCGACGACTTTATCCATCACTTGCTTCGGATAACCGGAGCAAGAGCCGATCTTGATGCCTTGCTGACGCAGGTTGGCAATGGTCTCCAGGGCGCCGGGAATCAGCGCCGAGTGCTCGGCGATCTTCTCGATCTGCAGTGGCATGAAGCGGTTGTAGATCGCGGTGACGTCGTCATCGGTCGGCGTGCGGCCGAACGCCTTGCGATAACGTTCGGCTACTTGCGGCTGATCGCAGAGGGTGCGGATGTGGTCCCACTTGCCCATGCCCATCGGGCCACGCGCTTCTTCGATGGAGACCTGCACGTCGAACTCGGCGAAGGCTTCGACGAAGATCTGCGTCGGTGCGAAAGAACCGAAATCGACCACGGTGCCGGCCCAGTCGAGGATCGCGGCTTGCAGCTTGTTTGGATTGACGTAGTTCATGGCAATTAAATTCCTGATTTGGCAATGCAATTCAAACTGTGGGAGCGAGCTTGCTCGCGAATGCGGTCTGACAGTCACCATTGATGTCGCCTGAGACGACGCATTCGCGAGCAAGCTCGCTCCCACAGGGGATTAAGGGTGGGTTTTAGATTTCTAACACTTCCATTTCGCGCAACACGTCGCCAACAGCCGCCACGGCCTGGCGCATTTCGTCCGGACTGACGTGGCCGATGCAGCCGACACGGAAGGTTTCGACCTGAGTCAATTTGCCGGGATAGAGGATGTAACCCTTGGCCTTAACCCGTTCGTAGAAGTCCTTGAACTGATAACGCGGATCTTGCGGCGCATGAAACGTAGCAATGATCGGCGCCTGAATCGCCGCTGGCAGGAAGCTGCGCAAACCGAGTTTGCCCATCTCGTCCATCAGCGCCTCGCAGTTGGCGGCATAACGCGCATGCCGCGCCGGCAGGCCACCTTCTTCGTTGTATTGCAGCAACGCTTCGTGCAGCGCCGCGACGACGTGGGTCGGCGGGGTGAAGCGCCATTGCCCGGTCTTCTGCATATAGGCGTGCTGGTCGAACAGGTCCATCGCCAGCGAATGCGAATTGCCGGCGGCAGCTGCCAGCGCCTCTTTGCGAGCGAAGACAAAACCCATCCCCGGCACGCCTTCCAGGCATTTGCCGGACGCGGCGATCAGTGCGTCGAACGGCACTTGCTGCGCATCCACTGGCAGGGCGCCGAAGGAACTCATGGCATCGATAATCAGGCGTTTACCGTGTTGCTCGACGACCTGAGCAATCTCCGGCAGCGGATTAAGAATCCCGGTGCTGGTTTCGCAATGAATCAGTGCGACGTGGGAGATGTCGCTGTCGGCGCGCAACAGGCGATCTACGTCAGCAGCGGTGGTCGGTTCGTCTTCAGCAGTTTCAAAGGTGCTGAACGAGCGGCCAAGCACTTCGCAGATCTTCGCCAGACGCTTGCCGTAGGCACCGTTGATCAGCACCAGGACTTTGCCGTCACGCGGCACCAGCGTGCCGATGGCCGCTTCAACAGCAAAGGTGCCGCTGCCTTGTAATGGCACGCAGTGGTGAGTCGCGGCGCCATTGAGGATCGCCAGCAATTGTTCGCAGAGGCTGGCGGTCAGTTGATTGAAGCGGTCATCCCATGACCCCCAGTCGACCATCATCGCCTGGCGAGTGCGGGCCGAAGTGGTCAACGGGCCGGGAGTGAGCAGGATGGGTTCGGCGATACTCATTCGTGTGTCCTCGGATAGCGCAGTGGGATGAAGCTACGGGGCATACGTTGCAATTCGCCGTTGCATCAATCAAATTGTTTGTTGTTATGCCAGCCATCAGCGAGAGTTATTCATGAACCTGTTCCAGCTCCGCGCGTTCGACGCCGTGGCCCGTGAAGGCAGCTTCACCCGCGCCGCCGCGCGCTTGTTCATCAGTCAGCCGGCGGTCACCGGGCACATCAAGGCGTTGGAGGAGCACTACCAGATCACCCTGTTGCGGCGCACCGCGCGACGAGTGGAACTGACCGAGGAGGGCACCAAACTCGCGGCGATTACCCGCGCGATGTTTGGCTTGGCGGAAGAGGCGCAGACGATGCTGGAGGCCAACCGGCAGTTGTTGACCGGACGGCTGGAAGTGGCGGCGGACGGGCCGCACATGGTTATGCCGATGCTGGCCAGCCTGCGTGCGCGCTATCCGGGGATCACGGTGAATCTGCGCTTGGGCAATGCTCAGGAAACCCTCGCGGCTTTGTTGTCGGAACACGCCGATGTGGCGGTGTTGACCGAAGTCGAGCCACGCAAGGGCCTGCATCTGCAGGCGCTAAGCGAATCGCGAATTTGCGCGCTGGTGCCAGCGGGGCATCCGTGGGCGATGCGCACCGGAGAAGTGAAGCTCAAGGAGCTGGATCAGGTGATCATGGTGCTGCGCGAGCCGAGTTCGATCACCCGGCGTACGTTTGATGACGCCTGCACGCAGGCGTCGATCCATCCGCGCGTGCTGCTGGAACTGGACAGCCGCGAGGCGGTGACCGAGGCCGTCGCGGCCGAGTTGGGCGTTGGTGTGGTGTCATCGGTTGAGGTCAGCCATGACCCGCGCGTGGTGGCGATCCCGATTGTCGGGCAGGGGCTGGTGAACCGGCACATGATCGGTTGCATGGAGCGGCGGCGGGAGTTGCGCTTGATTCAGGCGTTCTTTGGCCTCGCGCCCGCCGCCCGGTGATCGTTCCCACGCTCTGCGTGGGAATGCAGCCCGGGACGTCCCATCCAAAGCCGAACGCGGAGCGTCCTTTGAGGCGTTCCCACGCAGAGCGTGGGAACGATCAGGAACTGTTCACACAAGACTGTCGCGAACCATATCGAGGAAGGTCGACACCAACCGTCGATTGCTTTGCTCGCGCAAACACACCAGCGTTTCCGTCAGCCGTCGCGTGCAGTCGACAATCGGCAACGCACACACCCGCGAATCCGCGCCAAACTCCGCCGCCGAGACCACGCCGACACCAATCCCGACCACCACCGCCTCACGCGCCGCTTCCCGGCCTTCCACCTGAATCGCCGGGCGAATGCGAAACCCGGCCCGGGCCATTTCCTCTTCCAGTGTCTGCCTTGTCACCGATCCGTGTTCACGCAGCACCAGCGGCGTGTCATCCAGGTCTTCCAGGCAAATCGATTCACGCTCGGCCCACGGATGATTGCGCGAAACAAACGCCACCATCGGATCATTGCGCAGCGGCACACAGAGCAAACGTTCATCACTGACGTCACGCCCGAGCAGGGCTAAATCGGCCTGATAATTGAACAGGCGAAACAGTGATTCATCGGTGTTACCGGTCTCGATCTTCACGCTGATCCCCGGATAGCGTTCGCAGAACCGCGCGATCTGCGGCAGCACGTGCACCGGCGCATCCACCGCCAGAATCAGGCTGCCGGTCTGCAAGGCCTGGGATTCCTGCAGCAACTCCTGCGCTTCGGCTTCAATCACAAACAGGCGCTGGGTAATCGCCAGCAAGCGCTCGCCCAGGTCGGTCAGGCGCACGGAACGTTTATTACGGTGAAACAGCAAAACGCCGAAACGCTCTTCGAGCTTGCGCACTTGGTCGGATATCGCCGGTTGCGTGAGAAAAAGGCGCTCGGCGGCTTTGGTGAAGCTTCCATGCACGGCCACGGCGTGGAAGGCTTTGAGTTGGGCGTGAGACACCGACATGCAGTCACCTGATCGTTAAGTCAGTAACAAGCTGAGCTTATGTGTGAAATACGATAAATCGATTTTATTTATTAAACAGTAATTGCTTTGATCGGCTCACGCCATCGCTGACTGTCCGCTCGGGCAGCACGGTGGCCATGAGCCTGTGCGTGCAACAGCAGGACTCATCTGACCGATATCGCCGTAGGGACGGGGTGATATCGCAGTGCTCAACAATAAAAACACAGGCGTTTTGCTTAACGATTCTGCCGGCACACTCACACCCTGAGGTCAGAACCACCATGAACAAGCACATCGGCACCATTGCGCGTTGGCGCATGCAGATTTTCGCGATTACCTGGCTGGCGTACGCCGCTTTCTACTTCACCCGCAAAGCGTTTTCGGTGGCCAAACTGGGCATCGCCGAAGACCCCACCTTCATGCTCGACAAGATGGCCATGGCCAACCTCGATGCGATCTATCTGGCGGCTTACGCCATCGGCCAGTTCACTTGGGGCATGCTTGCCGACCGCTTTGGCCCACGGGTCGTGGTGCTCGGTGGTTTGCTGATTTCTGCCGCAGCAGCGCTGGTTATGGGCAGTTTTGCCACACTGCCGATCTTCGCTACTTGTATGTTGATTCAGGGTTTGGCGCAGTCCACCGGATGGTCGGGATTGTGCAAAAACCTTGGTAGTTTCTTCCCCTCTCAGCAGCGCGGGCGGGTGCTCGGCCTATGGAGTTCCTGCTACGCGTTCGGTGGCCTGGTGGCGTCGCCCTTCGCCGGTTGGTGGGCGTATACCTTGATGGGCACCTGGCACGCGGCGTTCATTTCCAGCGCGGTGGTGGTTGCCGTGGTCGCGGTGTTGTTTTTTATCTTCCAGCGCAACAAGCCGGAAGACGTCGGCTTGCCGGCGGTTGAGCCGGAGCCTGAACTGACCGCAGAAGAAACCGAAGCCAACAGCAAACTCAGTGTCTGGGAGCCGTTAAAGGAAATCCTGCGTAACCGCACGGTGCTGGTATTGGGCCTGGCGTATTTCATGTTGAAACCGGCGCGTTACGCGATTCTGCTGTGGGGGCCGGTGATTGTCTTTGAACAGATGCCCAGTGTCGGCAAGGTCGGCGCGGCGATCATTCCCACCTCGTTCGAACTGGCCGGGTTGCTCGGGCCGATCCTGATTGGCCTGGCCTCGGACAAACTGTTCGGTGCCCGGCGCATGCCGGCCTGCGTGTTGAGCCTGTTGGCGCTGACCGTGACGCTGGCGCTGTTCATGGGCGCGCTGCACACCGGCAGTGTGTTGTTGGTTGTCGCGTTGCTGTTCGTCATGGGCCTGACACTGTACGGCCCGGATTCAATGATCAGCGGCGCCGCTGCGATCGACTTCGGCAAAGCCAAGGCCGGCGCTACAGCGGCCGGTTTCGTCAACGGCTGCGGCTCGGTCGGCGCGGTACTCGGCGGTTTGCTGCCAGGCTACTTCGATTCGGTAACCGTGTTCATCGTCTTCGCCGGTTGCGCGCTGTTCTCGGCGCTGGTGCTGATTCCGCATTGGAACAGTCGCCCGGTCGGTGTGATGGAACCACGCGCCTCAATCCCCAATTGTCCGCTGACGATCAAACCCCTGCGTTCCTGAAACCCTTTGCCTCGCGGCCTGCTGCGGTGCTCGCGGCAGGCTGGGTCGTGGCCATCTGACTTGGAGAAACCCCATGAGACCGTTTTGGCTGGAGCAGGCCTTGCAGGCCGACAACTCGCAAACCTGCCCGCCGTTGCAGGGCGAAGTCCGCGCCGATGTGTGCATCGTTGGCGGCGGCTACACCGGGTTGTGGACGGCGATCATGCTCAAGCAACAGAACCCTGAACTCGACGTGTTGCTGATCGAAGCGGACATCTGCGGCGCCGGCGCCAGTGGGCGCAACGGTGGTTGTGCGCTGTCGTGGTCGGCGAAATATTTCACCCTTGAACGCCTGTTTGGCGTCGAGGAAGCGGTGCGTCTGGTCAAGGAATCGGAACGCAGCATCCATGCGATCGGCGAGTTCTGTGAGCAGTACGGCATCGATGCCGATTACCGCCTCGACGGCACGCTGTACACCGCGTCCAACCGCGCACAAGTCGGCTCGACCGATGCGGTAATCGCCGCGCTGGAGCGTAACGGCATCAACTCGTTCACCCAGCGTCCGCTCGCCGATGTGCAACGCATGGCCGGCTCCAGCAAACATCTGGAAGGCTGGTTCTCGCCGGCCGCGGCCAGTGTGCAACCGGGCAAACTGGTGCGTGGCTTGCGTCGGGTGGCGCTGCAACTGGGTGTGAAAATTCACGAAAACACGGCGATGACCGGGCTGGAAGAAGGACGCCCGGCACGCTTGCAGACGCCGGATGGCAGGGTGATCGCCGATCGCGTGGTGCTGGCAATGAACGCGTGGATGGCCCGTGCCTTCCCGCAATTCGAACGCAGCGTGGCGATTGTCTCCAGCGACATGTTGATCACCGAACCGCGGCCCGACCTTTTGCAGGAGATTGGTTTGACCAGCGGCGTGACGGTGCTTGATTCGCGGATTTTCGTGCACTACTACCACAACACCCCGGACGGCCGGATCATGCTCGGCAAGGGCGGCAACACCTTCGCGTTTGGCGGGCGGATGCTGCCGGTATTCGATCAGCCATCGCCTTATGCCGGCCTGCTGAAAAACAGCCTTGCGGACTTCTTCCCGGCGTTTGCCGATGTGAAAGTCGATGCCACCTGGAACGGGCCGTCGGATCGCTCGGTCACCGGTTTGCCGTTCTTCGGCCAGATGAGCAGCGCCGGCAATGTGTTTTACGGGTTCGGCTATTCCGGCAGCGGCGTCGGCCCGTGTCATATGGGCGGGCAGATTCTCGCTTCACTGGTGCAAGGCCTGGACAACCCGTGGACGCGCTCGCCGCTGGTCAATGGGCCGCTGGGCTACTTCCCGCCGGAACCTATCCGTTACCTCGGCTCATTGATGGTGCGCAACGCCATCCGCCGCAAGGAGCGCGCCGAGGATCATGGGCGGCGACCTCGGCACCTGGACGTGCGTCTGGCGAAATTCGCCGCGGCGGCGGGCAAGGCCGACAAAGGTTGAAACACTGCTCCTGCAGGCTGGCTCAGCGGGGATCGCTGTTGAGCAACCAGTCGAGCAACAAGCTGCTGTCACGTGCGGGTGGTGGTTCGCGAGGCGTAGGCTTGCGCGAGTTGCCCAGACACAGGATCGGTCGATCCGGGTCGCTGTCGAGGAAACTCACCCACACTTCGCTGCCGGCGCAGGGCAGTTCGTCCAGTGCGATTCGACCATTGGCTCGCGTCATGGCGATGGGTAACCAGATCGCGTCGTCATCAAGTGCTTGCGGGTGTTCCGAGGGCCACAGTCTGACGGCGACTCGACCGTGCTCATCGAGTTGTGCCGGTTGCCCGGCAGGCCCGAACACCTGCGCCAGGTGATATCCGGCAATGCCGGGACGGGCTTGCCTAAGCGCGGGACGAAAATCGGTTGACCAGGGCTGGGCAGCGAAATCGTTGTGGTAGCGGTGCAGGGCAGGGCTCGGGTCAAGAATCGACGGATGCTCCCCGTGATGACGGATCGACGTGAGCCGCCATTGTTCGTTGAAGTGGCTGATCGGATGCGCCGACACTTGCAGCAGATGCCCACTGAGCAAACCGACCCGATCACTGCGGCCATTGATCGTGCGGTGCTGGCAGCGTTGCCGCTCCAGATGCCGACGGCTGCGTTGTTCGTGGTGACGTTGCTCGAGGGAAGGTATTGGCGGCAGGGGATTTGCCGTGATGTGGTTGGCGGCATCGGCGCTGATCACCTGTTGCCCTCGATTACGCACCGCATGCAGCGTGGCGATGGGGGCAGCGTGGTGATGCTGGTACAGCGCACTGACGCAGGGAGAGGGCGTTTGCTCGCCGGCCTTGAAGGCAAGCAGCACCGGCACTTGGGGCAGGCTCAGGCTGTCATCGGCGAATACGACAATGTGGCCGTCCATTCGGTGTTCGAAGTGATAGTGGATGCCTTCCTCCTCGCAAAGCCTGTGCAGCAGCGCCAGATCACTTTCTTCGTACTGAATGCAAAACGGACGGATCGGGTATTGCCCGACGCTCATTTCAATTCGGTAGCTCTCAACGGGCAGGGCATTTTCCTTGAGCAGTTGCTGGAGAATCTGCGGCACGCTTCGTTGCACGAAGACCCGCCGTTTGCATGGCTGGGCCAACTTTTGCAGGCGCGGCACGACAGTTAGTCGATAGCCGATCCGATGCGTGCCGCGATGTTCGCAACGGGCACTGTCGATCAAGCCGTGAACCCCATGCTGGTCATCCAGGCGCAGGTAGGCCGGTTGGTGCAGGAAGTTATCCGGCGCCACGGCGGGGGCCAGGCCGATCAGTTCGATGTCGAAGCGATAGGGCTGGTTGAGCGCTTCCTCACCGTGGAAACGCACCACCGGCAGGCACAGGCCGCTGTCGGTAAGGGTCAGGGTAAAAGGACTTTCCTTGTCATTGAGCATTCGAACAGGCTCTGTCAGGCAATACGGGCCTGAGAGGGTACGAAACCACAGCGCTGAATGGTCATGTCAAAGGTGTTTTTCAGAATCCCCCTACAAGCACTGGTGAAGATGTCGATTCTGCATTGTGTTTTTTTGGTCGATTGCCGACTTTAGGCCGTATAAACTTGGCGCCACGCGTCGGCCAATAGATGTCTCGGCGCCACAGATCAAGAGAGTGAGTAATGGGCGCACAGTGGAAGGTTAAACACAAAGAAGCGGCAGCCAACGCCAGGGGCAAAATCTTCGGCAAACTGGTGAAGGAAATCACCATTGCTGCGCGCAACGGTGCCGATACCGCTACCAACGCACACTTGCGTCTGGTGGTTGAACAGGCCAAGAAAGCCTCGATGCCGAAAGAAACCCTCGATCGCGCGATCAAGAAAGGCGCCGGTCTGCTGGGTGAAGCGGTGCAATACCATCGCGTGACCTATGAAGGTTTTGCTCCGCACCAGGTGCCGCTGATCGTCGAGTGCGTGACCGACAACATCAACCGTACCGTTGCGGAAATCCGCGTGGCGTTCCGTAAGGGCCAACTGGGGGCTTCCGGCTCCGTGGCCTGGGACTTCAACCATGTCGGCATGATCGAGGCTTCACCGGACACCCCGGACGCCGATCCGGAAATGGCTGCGATCGAAGCGGGCGCGCAGGATTTCGAGCCGGGCGAAGACGGCGCAACGCTGTTCCTGACCGATCCTACCGATCTGGATGCGGTGCAGAAAGCGCTGCCAGAGCAAGGCTTCACCGTGCTGTCGGCCAAACTGGGCTACCAGCCGAAGAACCCGGTCAGCGGTTTGAGCGACGAGCAGATGGCTGAGGTTGAAGCGTTCCTCGAAGGCCTCGACAACCATGATGATGTACAGGACATGTTTGTCGGCCTGGCGGGCTGATCGGCTTCATCAGTGATGGCCTCATCGCGGGCGAGCCCGCTCCCACAGGTTCAGAGGCGTCCACACATTTTGTGAACGACCCGGACACTGTGGGAGCGGGCTTGCCCGCGATTGACTGCGCAGCAGTCAGCTTTCCTGCAAAACCGCAATCACTTCAGCAAACCCCGGCCGCGCCAGCACATCCGCCTGACAGCAACGTCGCTCCAGCTCTTCAAGCACCGCACGCAATTCATCGCTCAACCCCGAGTCGATGCGTGCCAGCAATTCCCCCAGCAAAATCCCGAACGCGCGCACTTCGATGCGTTGCAACGCGCGCGTTTCCGCCGTGTCGGCAATAGCGTGGAACGACGCCCCGCCAAAATCCCCGAGCAGGCAATCGCCGCGCTCGTTCAACAGAATGTTGTGCCCGTAGAGATCGCCATGGGTGATGCCTTGTTGATGCAAGTGCTGCGCTGCCGAAGCGATGCCTTTGGCAATGTTCAGCGCAACCTCGGCACTGAACCGGCAATCATCGGCATACACATCGCGCGAGCAGGATGCCAGGCTTGGCAGGTCGGCGAGGTTACGGAAGGACGGATTGATCAGTTGCATCACCAATCCCTGCTGGCCGTCGGGATGGCCACTGATGCGCCCCTCGATGCGGATCAGATTGGGATGCAGGCCGGCGGTGATACAGGCGTTCATTTCGTGCAGCGGGGAACCATCGCTGGTCATTTCACCTTTGTACAATTTCACCGCAACCGACGTCACTGAACCATCGTCGCGTTGCCAGCTCGCCCGGGAAATCACCCCCGAGGCACCTTCACCCAACCGTTGCTCCAGACGCAGCGCCGACCAGTCGATTGGCGGCGTCGCCTCCAGTGCGGCGGCGTCCGCCTCGGTCTCCAGCGGATTACCGGCGTAGGCCAGCCAGGTCAGGCTCGGCAGCGCGAGCAGCCACTGCGGCAGCTCGGTGAACCGGTTGGCGGAAATGCGCAGTAACTCAAGCCGATGGCAGTTGCTCAGCGAAGGCGGCAGCGCTTGCAGACGATTGCCGGACAGCATGAGTTTTTGCAGGGCCGGGCGCTCACCGAGTTCGCTCGGCAGGCTTTCGATGCAGTTGTCGGTCAGGATCAGCCAGCGCAGCTGAGGCGGCAGGGCTTGAGCGGGGACGTTGACGATGCGATTGGCCCTGAAGCCGATCATTGTCAGCGCCGCGCATTGGCCGAGACAGGCCGGCAGTTCGGTGAACGGGTTGTCGGAGCAGAACAGCACGCGCAGGCGCGTCAGACGGTGCAAGTCATCCGGCAGACGGCTCAGGGCGTTGCCGCTGAGATTGAGGATTTCCAGAGTGTCGGCCAGGTCGAAAATCTCGACCGGGAACTCGGTCAGGCCGCAAGACAGATCCAGCCGCGTGATGCCCGACAACTTGCCGGCGCGTAATTGAGCAAGGGTGTGCATGTTTGTATTCGCTAATGATCAGTGGAGCCGCTGAGGCGCTCGGAATGGGCGACATGATAACGGCAATACCCGGATTTGAAATTGGGTCGGTGGCGAAACTTCAGCTGCCTTTTGTGGGAGCGAGCCTGCTCGCGAAAGCGGAATGTCGGCCGCTTATGTATTGACTGACACCCCGTCTTCGCGAGCAGGCTCGCTCCCACAGGGCCGGTGTGGTCAGTCGACGTTGTGCATCTCTTGCAACTGCCCCAACCGACTGCGCGTGCGCGCCAGGTCAATGGCGTGGCCGTCGAGGCTTTCGCGCAAGGGCAGGCGACCCAGTAACGTCAGATGCTTGTCCTGGTCGTACAGCACGTCGATCAGGTTGATGAAGCGTTGTTGCGCGGCGATCGGGCATTCTCCCAGTTCCGGTAGATCATCAATGATCCAGCGGTCGAAACGTCGACACAGCTCCAGATAATCCATGACCGCCGTCGGCTGTTCACACAGATCGTTGAAGGTAAAACCAACACTTCGCTCTTTACACCACCGAGCCCGAATCTGCCGGGTGCCGACCGTTAGCGCAACGCCCGGCGCATCCGCGGGCGCCAGCTTCAGAGCGGCGCGTTGCGCTGGCGTGGCTGGCCACACGTAATGCCCTTGAGTGAATATCTGCTGCGCAGAGTGGCGCGTGTGACTGCGGTAATCGTGCGGGCCACCGACTTCCATCACTTGCATGCGGGTGTTGATCAGCTCGATCACCGGTTTGAAGCGGGCGTGATAGAGCGGATTGGGCAGCAGGCCTTCAGGCGGATAGTTGGAGGTCACCAGCAGCAGAATCCGCCGCTTGAACAACGCCTTGAAAAGCCGGGTGATAAGCATGGCATCACCGATGTCATGCACATGAAACTCGTCGAAACACAGCACCCGACAATCCTCCAGCAGTTCGTCGAGGGTCACTTCGAGGGCATCGTCCTGCTCGCGATGGCTGAACATGCCTTGATGCAATTGCGCGAAGAACTGATGGAAATGCAGGCGCCGTTTCTGCGTGATCGGCAGGGCCTGAAAGAAGCCGTCGAGCAACCAGCTCTTGCCGCGCCCGACGGCGCCGAACAGATAGAGGCTCGGCGCGGTTTGGCCGCTGGCGCCAAACAGCAGACTGGCCTGCTGTGCCATGCAATCGATGACGCGCTGCTGGCTGTGGCTGAGGGTGTAACCCTGACCGCTGGCCTTGTGCCGGAAGTAGTCGCGGATCGACTGGGCACTGGCGTCATGCCCGGCGCTGGCCGGCAAACCCTTGCCGAACCAGCGGCGCAACGCCGGCCAGCGCTGGATCAGTCGCGATCGTTTCGGCGGTTGGGCTGGCACGTTGGCGTCTCCGTGTTCGTAGAACCGGCTCCCGGAAGCGCGGCGACATAGTGTAACCAGACGCCGACTTGGCCAGCCACTGGGACGGGGCGAGAGTGGGCGGTTATTGAACAAACTTATGCGGCACGTACAGCAATTTTTAGCGACATGGCCCGACCACTTGCCAACCTTTCGAAACATATCCCGGGCGATCCCTGGATCCAATCGACTGGCGGAATCGTCGACCGTTGCTAACCTCAATCACAGAAACGACGTCGCAAGCGATCACTGACAAGGAATGGCGCAGTGAATACAGGGGTGGTCATCGGCCTGCTGGGAGTACTCGTTACGCCTGTCTATGCGGCGGATCTTCAGGTCGAAGTGCGCGTCGATGTGCAGCGCGGCTGCCAGTTGATCGGCCAGCAGCGCGAGGCCGGTATCGAGCAATTGGGTGTGCTCGACTTTGGCAGCAGCGCGCGTCTCGATGATCCGGCCGGGCCGTTGGCTGCAGCGCTGACCAATCAGCGCCTGCCAAGGCTGGAGTGCAACCCGGACACGCCGTACCAGATGCGCGTCGACGGCGGTTTGCACGGCGGTGTCGGGGAAGTCCGTTACATGGCAGGGGTGGCGGGCAGCAAGCCGATTCCCTATCGCTTGTATCAGGACGCGGCGCGACGACTGCCGCTGGTGGTGAACGTGCCGGTCAGCGGACGGGTGCCGGACAGCGGCACGGTGGAATTACCGCTATACGCGCGCATCGAGCGTTTGGCTGAAGTGCCGCGAGTCAGCCGTTATTCGGATCTGGTCAAGGTGACGGTCACTTGGTGATCGCGATGACAACAGGCACTCGGTGGACGCGGGTGCACAAGGAAGGCGCTCAAAGATGAGCGCGGTGATCGAGTCAGCGTAAAGGAGCAGGGACGGGCGCAATGACAGGCAGACACTGGATGGTGGTGGCGGCAGGTACGCTGGCTATGCTCGCAGACGATGCGCAAGCGGCGGTCAGCGGGCAGATCAATGCGCGGCTGATCCTGATTGCCGGCTGTGAAGTCAGCAACACCAGCACTCCCGCCAGCCCGGTCAGCAATCTCGGCACCCTCGATTTTGGCCTTCAGGGCCCCACCTGGAACGCGCCGATCAAGGCCAGTCTCGGCAGCGACAGCAGTGGCAAACTCAATGTCGCCTGCAATCCTTCAGTCACCGGTTTCACCGTCACTATCGACGGCGGCACCCACGGTGACGGCAACACCCGACGGCTGAGCAACGGCCGCCAGACCCTTCCTTATCAGCTGTTTGTCGATCCCTCCGGCACCCGGAGCTACAGCATCGGCCAGCAACACAATTTCGCTGTCACCAGCGCTGCGCAGATACCCATTCCGGTATTTGGCTCGGTGGTGGCGAATACCCGCGCGGTGCCGGCAGGGGTCTATACCGACACCCTGACGGTGACGCTCGACTGGTAACCCCGTAGAGGACGGACACCATGCGTACGTTTGCATCAAGGATAGGTTTGTCACTGCTCGGCCTGGCGCTGGTTTCAGGTGCCAACGCCGCCACCACGGTCACCGGCCAGATCACCTCCAGCCTGATTCTGATCAGCAGTTGTCAGGTCAATGGCGCCGGCGGTTCCACCGGGCTGAACTTCGGTGCGTTGAATTTCGGCACCGCCAACAGCCTGTTCACTACGGCCACCGGGCAAGTGCTGGGCGGTGGCGGCGGGGCGCTGTCGATTCTCTGCTCCAGTGGCACCACGCCGACGGTCAAGGTGCGCGCCGGTTCCCATGACGGCATGTCGCCGGGCGGCACGCGAGCGTTGTATGACGGGGTTGCCAATTATGTGCCGTACGACTTGTACACCGATGCCGGGCACTCGCAACTGCTGGCGATCGACGGGACCATCAATCTTGCGGCCAGCACCGGAGTCGCGCAGACGGTGAACCTCTACGGTCAGGCGGTGGGCAAAGCCGGTTTGCCGGCGGGAACGTACACCGACACCGTCGCTGTTGAACTGACGTTCTGATGCCATGTGCCGCCATGGCTGCGCCGCGCTGCTCTTGCTCTGTGCGGGCAGTGCGCCGCTGCCGCTGACGGCGGCGACCAGCCAGAGCTTTCAGGTCAGTGCCACGGTCACTGCGGGATGTCTGGTGGTGGGCGGGGTGTCGAATTATGGCGGGCTGAACTTCGGTTCACGTTCGGCGCTGGCGACCGGCACCGTCCAGGTCGCGCTGACCGGCGGCGTGCAGTTGCAATGTACACCGGGGGTGACGCTGAACATGAGCGTCGATGGCGGCCAGTACAACAGCAGCGGCCGGCACATGCAGGTCAACAGCGGCAGCGCGCGGGTGGCGTATGCGCTGTTTCGCGATGCGGCGTACAGCCAGAGCCTGGGCATCGGCCAGAGTGTGGCGGTGGCCTACAGCGATGCGAACAACATCAGCCTGCCGATTTACGGTCAGGTGCAATTGCCGGGCAATCAGCCTGGGGGGACGTACAGCGACGTGTTGCAGGTGCAGCTGTCGTGGTAAGGCGAAGTTGAATGGCCGACAAGGAGCAGGTTTATGGGGTCAGTTACGTCACGGCATTCTTTCCTGCGCTGTGCGATGTGGACGATGGTCATGCTTGGGGCAAGCCAGGCACATGCGGCGAGTTCGGTGCTGATCTGGCCGATCGATCCGGTGCTGGAGGCTGATCAACAGGCCAGTGCGCTGTGGCTGGAAAACCGCGGCAACGAAACCGCCAATCTGCAGATCCGCGTGTTCGGCTGGAGCCAGAGTGGTTTCGCCGAGCAATACCAGAACCAGCGCGACGTGATCGGCAGCCCGCCGGTGGCGAAAATCGAGCCGGGGCAGAAACAACTGGTGCGCCTGACCCGGACCAAAGAAGTGCCGCCGGGACAGGAACTGGCCTACCGGATCATCATCGACGAGATTCCTTCCGCACAACCCGCGGGCGCTGACGGAGGTAAAACTGCTGCGGCGATCCGCTTCCAGATGCGCTACTCGGTGCCGCTGTTTGCCTATGGCGCCGGGCTATGGAGCAAAGAAGACAGCACCCGCGCGCGAGATCCCAAGGGCGTCGGCCTGCCGCAGTTGAGTTGGCGCACGGTGGCCGTGGACGGCAAGCCGTATGTGGAAGTGCGCAATCAGGGCGCAGTGCATGCGCGGCTGACCGATGTCGCTATAAAGCAGGCCGGGCAGAGCAAACCGTTGGCTGAAGGGCTGCTGGGTTATGTGCTGCCCGGCGCGGTGATGCGCTGGCCGGCACCGACGCCGCTGACCAGTGATTCGGCGTTGCAGGTACGAGTAAATGGCGCGGCACAGGTGCAGAGCATCACGCCAGCCAAGTGAGTGAGTCGTAGCGCGGGCATCTGGCGTCGACGAAAGCGGTATCAGGAGGATTCAGTCCATTGACGGACGTAAAACGCGTATGAACCCAGCACGGGTTCGCCGTATTCAGCGTCCGTTGTGGCTCATCACCGGCGCGTGTTGCCTGATGTTCATTCAACCATCCGGGGCCGGCGATCTGCCGCCGCCACCCAGCGGCATGGAGGCCGTGAGTGATGCACAGTTGTTTCTGGAGCTGGTGGTCAACCAGATGAATACCGGACGCGTGGTGGCAGTGCAGCAGCGCGACGGGCGCTTGTTTGTCCCGGCGACGGCGTTGCGCGAAACCGGCATGAAGCTGCCTGATAATCTCGGCGCCGAGGTCGATCTCGACAGTCTGGCGGGACTGCACAGTGACTACGACAGTGTTGGTCAACGCTTGCTGCTGGACGTGCCGCCGGACTGGCTGCCGGAACAATTCATCGGCAATCGCCAGGCTTACCCGCGCACACCGGCGCTGAGCAGTTTCGGCGCGTTGTTCAATTATGACCTGTACCTCAACGACACCGACGATGCCGGCACTTACCTGGCGGCGTGGAACGAAGTGCGGCTGTTCGACAGCTGGGGCACGCTGTCCAACACCGGGCAGTATCGGCAAACCTTGTCCGGTGATTCGCTCAACACGCTGGACAACGGCTATCTGCGTTACGACACCACCTGGCGTTACTCCGATGACGAGCGGATGCTCACCTACGAGGCCGGTGACGTGATCAGCGGTGCGTTGCCGTGGAGCAGTTCGGTGCGTTTGGGCGGCGTGCAGTTTTCTCGGGACTTTGCCGTACGCCCGGATCTGGTGACCTATCCGTTGCCGCAATTTGCCGGTGAAGCAGCGGTGCCGTCCTCGGTGGATCTGTTCATCAATGGTTACAAATCCAGCAGCGCAGACTTGCAGCCCGGGCCTTACACGCTGACCAATATTCCGTTCATCAACGGTGCTGGCGAAGCTGTCGTAGTGACCACCGATGCGCTCGGTCGGCAGGTCTCGACCACGGTGCCGTTCTATGTCACCAGCACCTTGCTGCAAAAAGGTTTGAGCGATTTTTCCGTGGCTGCCGGTACGTTGCGTCGCGACTATGGTTTGAAGGATTTCAATTACGGCCCGGGTGTCACCTCCGGCAGCCTGCGCTATGGCGTCAGTGACGGCTTCACGCTGGAAAGTCATGCCGAAGCGGCCGATTCGCTGACACTCGGCGGCCTCGGTGGCAATTGGCAGCTGGGTAACTTCGGTGTACTCAACAGCGCGGTGAGTCAAAGTCGTTTCGATGGCGAGGGCGGTCAGCAATTAAGCCTGGGCTATCAGTACAGTAATCAGCGTTTCAGCTTTTCCTACCAACGCTTGCAACGCCACGATCAATACGCCGACCTCAGCGTGGTCGACAGCCCCTATATCAGCCTTAGCCGGCGCAGCGAGCAGGCGACCCTGAGTCTCAACCTCGACCGCTGGGGCAGCCTCGGTGCGGGTTATTTCGATGTACGCGCGGCGGACGATTCGCGCACGCGGCTGCTCAACCTCAGCTGGAGCAAACCGTTGTGGCGCAACAGCAGTTTCTACCTGTCGGCCAACCGCGAGATCGGCGACAGCAACTGGGCTGTGCAGGCACAACTGGTGATTCCATTCGATCTGCGCGGCAGCCTGGCGATCAGCAGCGATCGTAGTAAAACCGGGCAGAGCCAGCAGCGGGTCAACTACAGTCGCGCGGTGCCGACCGAGGGCGGCGTGGGTTTCAATCTGGGCTACGCCAAGGGTGATGGTGCTGATTATCGTCAGGCCGATGTCACCTGGCGTCTGCAATCGGTGCAGTTGCAGGCCGGTGTCTACGGCACTTCCGACGCCGAAACCCGTTGGGCCGACGCCAGTGGTTCGCTGGTGTGGATGGACCGTCAGGTGTTCGCCGCCAACCGTATCGACGACGCTTTTGTGGTGGTCAGTACCGATGGTTTTGCCGACATTCCGGTGCGCTACGAAAACCAGCAGGTCGGCCAGACCGACAAGAATGGTCACCTGCTCGTGCCGTGGAGCAGCGCCTATTACCGCGGCAAGTATGAAATCGATCCACTGAATCTGCCGGCCAACGTGCGCAGTCCCAACGTCGAACAGCGCATTGCTGTACGGCGTGGCAGCGGTTATCTGCTGGAGTTTCCGCTGACCCGAGTGATTGCCGCGAGCATCGTGCTGGTCGACGCGCAGCAGCGAGAACTGCCGCTGGGCGCGGGCGTGCTGCATGAGCAGAGCGGCACACGGACGGTGGTCGGCTGGGACGGGCTGGTTTATCTGGAAAACCTGCAGGCGCAGAACTCGCTGCAAGTAACACTGGCCGACGGCAAGACCTGTCAGGCGCAGTTCAGTGTCGATCTGAATCAGGATCAGGTGCCGTTGATTGGCCCGTTGGTGTGTCAATGATGTTCCGGCGATGGCTGTTATGTCTGGCACTGCTTATACCCGGGGCGGTGCAGGCCGCGTGTTCGGTGGTCAGCACCACGCCGGCGGCGTTCGGCATGCTCAGTTCGATTGCCGTGCGCACGACGTCGCAACCCAGTTCCACACTGAATGCGGGTTTGAGCTGTACCGGCTCTCTGTTGTCCCTGCTGACCAGCAACGATCACTTCTGGGGCACCGTTTCATCGACTCAAAGTGGTCTGGTCGGGCCGACCGGCGATGTCATCAATTACACGATCTACGCCAACAACAGCACCAGCTATCCGCTGACCCGCGGCACCGCCTATGACTTTGCGCGCAACGGCATCATCGATGCCTTGGGCCTGCTCAACGGTACGACGCCGAAAACGGTGCCGCTGTATCTCGGTACCACCATTGGCAGCAACGTCGCCGCCGGGGTGTATACCGAGACCCTGAGTATTTTCTGGAACTGGAATTACTGTTCGGGGATCGGCATCGGTGCAATCTGCATCGGGCGCGATATCGCCAACGGTACGACGTCGTTGACGGTGAACCTGACGGTGTCCAACGACTGCACGATTACTGCGCCGAACATTGCCTTCGGCAGCGCGCCGGTGGTCAGCGCGTTTACCCCGGTGACCGGACAGACGATCAATCTGGCCTGCACCAAGGGCAGTGCTTACACCGTGGGGTTAAGTGACGGGCAGAACGCGGTGAGTGTCGGCGGCCGGCGAAGGATGATTTCCGGGAGCAATTATCTGGCCTACGACATTTTCAAAAGTGCCGGCACCACGCGCTGGGGCAGTGTCGGCGCGGCACGGCGGGCGAGTACCGACGCCGAGGTCAATCCGGGTAACGGGTTGGGCACGGGCAGTCAGATCTTCAACTACAACGCGAAGATCTACACCGACCAGACCACGCCGCCGGCGGGCACTTATCTGGACAATGTGGTGCTCGACATAGGTTTCTGAGCCTGACGCTGATCCCTTGTAGGAGCTGTCGAGTGAAACGAGGCTGCGATCTTTTGATCTTGCCCTTAAGAACAAGATCAAAAGATCGCAGCGTGCCGCAGCTCCTACATAGAACAGCGGTGTTTTCAGAATTGCAGTGATTGCTTGAGCTGTTGCGCCGCCGGCGTATCAACCGGGCTGACCATCGCGTAGTTGTACCCGCCGCCCGACCAGTATTCGGCCTGCAAGTCGCCATCACTGCGGCTTCCACGGGGCAAAAAGGTGTTCTTCGGCCCCGGTGGGCGCACGTAGAAACTCACCTTGTGCCCGCTGCCATCCTCATACATGACCATCGCCGCCGGGCCTTCATCAGTGCTGAGCAGGCGTCCGCTGACCGGTTCAAATCCGGCCGCTTTGAGATCGGGCAAACGACTGACGCGGGTGAAATAGCGGTCGAGCCAGCGTTGCATGTCGCCGTCATTGTCGACCTTGTAATCGGCCGGCAGCATGCCTTGCTGGGCAATCAAGCGATAGGCCTGCAACGCATCGGTCATCGGCAACATGGGCGGGCGCACGAGAGTCATCTCCCGCGCTTGCCAGCCACTGAAACCGCCGACGCTGACCGCGATCAGCAACACCGCGGCGCTGGCCAGATGGCGACGTGACTGACGCTGGCGGCGCTGGCGAATCATGGCCGGATCAAGCGCCGGATTGGCCGGCTGCTGCAATGCGCCGCTGAGAGCCGCGCGCAATTGCTGGGCATCCTGTTGCCAGGCGCGAACCTGCGCCGCTTGATCCGGGTGACTGGCCAGCCAGGTTTCCAGCACACGCCGGTCGGCGTCGCTGAGCTGGTGGTCGACATAAGCGTGCAGGTCACGCTCGTTGGGAGGCAGGCTGATCATTTGAGTATCCGCAAAGAAGGGCTGCTGATTTCGCCGTCGCTGAGTTGGCGCAAGGCCTGGCGGGCGCGGGACAGGCGCGACATCACGGTGCCGATCGGGGCGCCGAGAATCTCGGCGACCTCTTTATAGGAAAGGCCTTCCACCGAGACCATCAGCAGCAGGGCACGCTGTTCGGTAGGCAGACGGTCGAAGGCTTGCAGTGTCGACTGGGCGATGACGGTGCGCTCGACCGAGGGCTCGGCATCGTCGCGTCCGGTGAAGAATTCGAGCATGCGCGCATAGCGTCGCGAGCGGCGATGGGCGTCGAGAAACTGCCGATACAGAATCGCGAACAGCCAGGCGCGCAAGTCGCCGTCGGCGCGTTTATCGCCCCAACTCGACAGCGCCCGCTCAAGGCTGGCCTGCACCAGATCGTCGGCGCTGCTGCTGTTGCGCGTCAGTGACACGGCAAAGCGGCGCAATCTGGGAATGATTTCTCTCAACTGTTCGTCGAATTCGCTCATGAAATTCTGCTAGTCACTACGCTGTGGACTAGGGAGACGTCCGCCGTTGGAGGTTATTCCACGTTCGGAAAAATAAATACCGTCGCGTGGAATAAACCCGGACGAGGTGCGTCTTGCTGATTCTTCCTACTTGTGGCCGATGGCCCTGGAGTTTTTCATGGTTGATCGTTCATCACCCGATGCTGCACCGCCCGGCGGGCCGCAGCGCCCACCACTGAGTGCGGCGAGCCTGATCCTGCGTCTGGGCGGCATTGCCGTGGTCGTCGCTGCGGTGGCTGGGGCGTTTGCCTACGTTCACGGTAACTTTGACCCACAACGCCTGACGCCAAAAACGCTGGTCGATGTGCTGGAGAAGAACAACGGCGTGCACCCCGGGTTTCGCCGTAACCACGCCAAAGGCGTGTGCGTGATCGGGCATTTCGAGAGCAGTGGCGAGGCGCGGGTGTTCTCCTCTGCGCAGGTGTTCAACGAACCGCAGACCCCGGTGGTCGGGCGCTTTGCGCTGCCGGCGGGTAATCCGTATGCACCGGACAGCAGCGTGCCGATTCGCAGTCTGGCACTGCGTTTCACCCAGGCCAATGGACAGCAGTGGCGCACCGGAATGAACAGCATGCCGGTGTTCCCGGTCGGTACGCCTGAGGCGTTCTATCAATTGCAGCAGGCGCAGTCGCCGGATCCGGCCACCGGTAAACCGGATCCGAGCAAGGTGCCGGCGTTCTTCGCCTCGCACCCGGAAACCGTGCCGTTCCTGACTTGGGTGAAGACGGCCAAACCTTCGGCCAGCTACGCCACCGAAACCTACAACAGTGTCAACGCTTTCTATCTGGTCGACGCCAGCGGTAAAAAGCAGGCCGTACGCTGGAGCATGACGCCGTTGGCGCGCGATGCTGCGGGTGCCACTGCACCCGAGGGCGGCGATTTTCTCGAGAAGGATCTGGTGCAACGTTTGGCGTCTGCTCCGCTGCGTTTTCAGTTGAATATCACTCTGGCCAATCCCGAAGATCCGGTAAACGACGCCAGCAAGACCTGGCCCGAGGGGCGCAAGGTGTTGAACGCCGGCACGCTGGTGCTGGAAAAAACCCAGCCGCAACTGAGCGGTGAATGCCGTGACATCAACTATGACCCGCTGGTGTTGCCGGCCGGGATTCAAGGTTCCGATGACCCGTTGCTCGCGGCCCGTTCCGCCGGTTACGCCGATTCCTATCTGCGCCGCACCAGCGAAGTCAGCCAGTTGCCCGCTGCCAAACAGGAGGCTCGTCCATGAGAACCCAACCGACGCATTTCGCACTGTTGGCGCGGCTGCTGCACTGGCTGATGGCGGTCATGATCATCGCCATGCTGTTTATCGGTGCCGGCATGGTCACCTCCGTTTCTGAGCGGCATGAATGGCTGATCCATCTGCACAAACCGCTGGGCATTGCGATTCTGGCACTGGTGATTGTGCGTTTGCTGGTGCGGTTCACTACTCGCCAGCCGCCGCTGCCAGCGGATCTACCGGGCTGGCAAGTGCTGGCGGCCAAGGCTTCGCATCTGTTGCTGTACGCGCTGATGCTGGTGCTGCCGTTGCTGGGCTGGGCAATGATCAGCGCTTCGGGTGAGCCGGTCATGCTCAGTACAACGATGCAATTGCCAGCGATCGTTCCGGCCGATGCGCAGCTGTTCGCGTTATTGCGCAAGGCTCACGGTTATCTGGCCTACCTGTTGTTTCTGACGGTGCTGCTGCACCTGGCGGCGGCGCTGTTTCATGGCTGGATCCGCCGCGACGAGGTGCTCGACAGCATGTTACGCGGTCGCGATCGCGGCTAACCCGTTTGAGTGGCGCATCGAGCCGGTGCGCCGCTTTTCAGGGTCAGCCACCAGTACGCCAGCGCCACGGCATTGATGGCCGCACCGAGCAGGCACACGCCAATCCAGCCGGCCCACGCGTACACGGCGGTCGAACCGATGGAGCCGAGCGCGCTGCCGATTGAGTAAAACAGCATGTAACCGGCGGTGAGACGGCTTTGCGCTTCGGGGCGCACAGCGTAAATCATGCTTTGGCTGGTGACATGCACGGCTTGCAGACCTAGATCCAGGGTGATCACGCCGAGCAGTAATGCCCACAGCGAGGATTGGGTGAGGGCAATAGGCAGCCACGAAGCGAGCATCAACAATAGCGAAAGACCACTGACCCATTGTCCGAGACCGCGATCGGCCAGATGCCCGGCCCGTGCGGCGGCCAGCGCACCTGCGGCACCGGCCAGCCCGAACAGTCCGATTTCACTGTGCGACAAGGACAGTGGCGGCGCGGCCAGGGGCAACACCATCGGCGTCCACAGCACCATCGCGCTGGCGAAGGTCAGCAGGGCGAGGATCGCGCGTTGGCGCAATACCGGTTCTTCTTTGAACAGGCTGAATACCGAGGTGATCAGTGCAATGTAGCCAGTCGCCGGTTGTGGGGATTCATGCTTGGGCAGAACGCGAAACAGCAGCAACGCCATCAACAGTGTCAGCCCGGCTGACAGGAAATAGATCGCTCGCCACCCAGCCAGATCGGCCATGCCGCCGGCAACCGTGCGTGCCAGCAGAATTCCCACCACGATGCCGCTGGTGACTACACCGACCACGCGCCCGCGTTGGGCCGGGATTGCTAGTGTGGCGGCGTAAGCCACCAACACCTGCGTCACCACGGCGAGCAGTCCCGTCAACGTCATGCCGAGCAGCAGCCAGACACTGCTGGGCGCCAGCGCGATCATCAACAACGCCGCTGCCGACAGAAGGGTTTGAGTGACGATCAATTTGCGCCGGTTGAGCAGATCGCCGAGGGGAACCAGTAACACAAGACCGATGCCGTAGCCGATTTGCGTCAGGGTGATGACGATGCCGATGGTCGCCGGCGACATGGCAAAGGCTTCAGCCATGGCGTCCAGCAGTGGCTGCGCGTAATACACGTTGCCCACGGCCAGACCGCACGCTACAGAGAAAAGCAGAACCACTGCGCTGTTGAGAGGTTGCATGTCCCGAGTCCTTTTAGGTTTCAAAATAAAACCTTATCGCTATTGGGTTTTATATTGCAACCTTATTGAGCGAATCAACGGACGGTAGAAAGCAGAAGATCGCAGTCAGACTGCGATCTTCGGGTCGTGCGCGGGGAGGGGGTCAGCGCAAGGTATCAACCATGTCTGCGATGGTCGTCAGCACATCTTTGCCCAGCTGTTTTGAGCGTTTGCCCGACCAGCCGGTTTCTTTGTCGGGATGGTCGTCGTGATCCTTGAACGGCATTTCCAGGGTCAGCGACAGGCAGTCGTATTTTTGGCCGACGCTGTTGCACGCCAGGGTCATATTGGCCTGGCCCGGTTCGTCGCGGGTGTAGCCGTACTTGGTCTGGAAGTCTTTGGTGGTGTGTTTCAAGTGGCTGCGGAAATGCTCTTCGAGCTTTTCGATACGCGGCGTGTAACCCGGATTGCCTTCGCAACCGGCGGTGAACACGTGGGGGATTTCTTCATCGCCGTGTACGTCGAGGAACAGATCGACGCCGTACTTTTCCATTTGCTGTTGTACGAAAAGTACCTCGGGGCTGACGTCCTGACTGGCATTCTGCCAAGCGCGGTTCAAGTCCTGGCCCATCGCATTGGTGCGCAGGTGGCCGTGGAAGGCACCGTCCGGGTTCATGTTCGGCACCAGATACAAATCAGCGCTGGCCAGTAGTTTGTTCAACACGGGATCGTCATGTCTTTCCAGGCGTTCGATCACGCCTTCCATGAACCATTCAGCCATGTGTTCGCCCGGATGCTGTTGAGCGATGATCCAGATTTTGCGCTGGCCTTCGGCGCCGGTGCCTTTGCGCAGCAGCTGAATGTCACGACCTTCGATGCTCTTTCCGGTGGCCAGCAATTCGGTGCCGGCCTTGCTCAGCGCCTGCTCGATCAGCCAATCATGACGGCCACGGCTATAGGGTTCGAAATAGGCGAACCAGGCGTGGGTCTGCTCGGCTTCGAGACAAAAGCGCAGACTGTCACCTTCAAAACTGGTTGGGATGCGGAACCAGTTGACGTGGTCGTAAGACGCGACTGCCTGATAGCCGGTCCAGGCTTTGTTATAGGAAGATTGACTCGCGTTGACCAGGCGAAACCAGTGTTCCTGATGAACATGCAGACCGCTGGCCTTGAAGTGGAACCACTGAAAGTGAGCGCTGCGGGTGTCCGGGCGAATGGCCAGAACCGGATTGAGCGGGTTGCTGATGTCGATGACTTGGATGTTGCCGCTGTCGAAGTTGGCGCTGATGTCGAACGAAGATTTGGCCACGGTCATAATCGATTCCTGAATATGATTTTTATGGCCGTTACTTTACACGCAGGCAGGGCTGAAACCGAGGGGAATTGCGGGGTGTGGCGGGGGGCGTCCTCCATGACGCGCAAGCAGCTTAGAGACTGTGCGATTGATTCTCAAGTGCTAATTGTCATTAGTTTGCCCCAATGTGGCGGGGCCCGGCTTGCCAAGCGATATTCTTTTGATATTATCCGCGCCATCGAATTTGCAGCACCTAAAGACTTCATTAGCCTGAAGACACAAGCCCGAAAAACGGGCAAAAAAAGACCCGGCAAAAAGCCGGGTCAAAAACCGTGATTAGCCTGATGAGGAGATAGTCCAGAAGACCGACCTAAGGTCTCTGGTCCATCGACTGATCTCGCGACCAGCTGCTTGCAATAATAATCATTATCATTTGCAAGTCAAATGTTTTTATCTGCGCGATGGGGAAATTCTTTCCCGTCCTTCCGCAATCCCGTTCCTCAGGCTTCATCGGCATCAAGCGAATGGTCGACCATCGCCCGCGCCATATCCACCATGTGCACCACTGAAAATGCCAGATCGCGACTCGCGCCTTGCAGGTTTTCGGCTGCCTTGAACGCCGTGGCCGCCGCACAGCGCAACAGGTCCGAGGCGTGCACCAGAGCTTCTTCGCCACTGAGATGGCGCCTGACATCGAAAAAACGCTCGTCGACCTCGGGTTCTGACACAGCTGGTTTCAAGTAATAGTCCAGCGCTCGCTGCGCTGCCGCATTGCCCTGAGGGGAGGTGAAGGTGGTGTCCATTTGCAGATCGGGCAAGTCTTTGCTGCTGATATTCATGATGAAGAGGCACTCCTTGGTCGATTGAAAATCCGTGCCCTCAGAATAGTACTATGTGTAGTTGTGACCAGAATTTAAATACTACAATATGTGTTTTGCTGGCCGAAGGCGTCGACGTAAGGTGCTGCACATGGATAAATGGATTGAGTTGGTCAAGGCCAAGATGAGTGAACTCAAAATCACTCAAACAGAGCTCGGAGAGCGCGTCGGCATGTCCCAGGGCGGGATCGGTCATTGGCTGAACAAGCGTCGCGAACCCGGCATCACGGAAATGAATCGCGTGCTGCAAGCTCTGGGCATGGATTTTCTCGAAGTGGTGCTGGTGATCCGGGAACCGCAAGTAACGCCTGACGACGACATGCCGCTGGCGCAGAAGTACAACCCGTACTTCCGTTACCCGGTCAGCGACTGGCAGACGACGTGCGAGGTGCGCGAGAGCAATGTGGCGTCCTACGCCAAGGCGTCAGGCAAGCAGCGCTTCGAACTGACGGATTACCACGCGCGTGGCTCGGCGTTCTGGTTGACGGTGACGGGAGATTCGATGACCGCGCCCAGTGGCCAAAGCATTGCCGAAGGCATGCTGATTCTGGTCGACCCGGCCGCCGAGGCGGTGCCCGGCAAACTGGTGATCGCCCAATGGCCCGACAGCACTGAAGCGATTTTTCGCAAGCTGGACGAAGAGGGCGGTCAGCGTTACCTGGTGCCGCTCAATCCGACGTGGCCGAAAGCCCTGCTGACCGATGAGTGTCGAATCATCGGCGTTGTGGTTCAGGCAACGGCGCGTTACTAGTCAGATCGATCCTCGCCCGGCGTAGGATCGATCCTCGCCATCACACGGCTTCCAGTTCAACCAAAGCGCTGCCTTCGCCAACCATTTCACCTTCCTGGCAATACAGCGCTTTGATCACCCCGGCATGCGGCGCACGGATGCTGTGCTCCATCTTCATCGCTTCCAGCACCACCAGTTGCGCACCGGCCTCGACCGATTGCCCGGCCTCGACCAGCACACGAACAATGCTGCCGTTCATCGGCGCGGTCAGTCCGCCCTGATGGCTGTGACTGGCTTCGACGGCGCTGATCGGATCGTACGTTTCGATGCGCCGCAACTCACCTTCCCATTGCAGGTACAGAGAGCCCCCTTGGCGGATGGCACGCAATGTACGACGAACGCCGTCGTGCTCGACGATGAGTGCTTCGCCGGACAGTCTGGCGTGATCATCGGTACTCAGCGTCAGCGCTCGATCCTGTCCCTCGCAACTCAAATGCAGGGTGATTTCCCGTGGCAATCCCGCACGCAAACCGCTGTTGAATGACCATGGCGAAGCAGGATCATCCTGACGCGCCAATTGCGGCAGACTCTGCGCCACAGCTTGCGCTGCCGCGTTCCAGAACGCATCGCTCAAAGTGCCCGGGGCAGGCAGCAATTGTTCCTGATAACGCGGAATAAATCCGGTATCCAGCTCCGCCGCCGCAAACGCCGGATGGGCGATGATCCGCCGCAAAAAATTGATGTTGGTTTTCAAACCGCCAATCGCAAATTCGTCGAGCATGCTCAACAAGCGCAACCGGGCCTGTTCACGATCCTCGCCCCAGGCAATCAGCTTGCCGAGCATCGGGTCGTAGAACGGCGAAATTTCATCGCCTTCCTCAACCCCGCTATCCACCCGGCGCCCCGGCCCAGCTGCCGATTCGCGATACAACGCCAGACGCCCGGTCGCCGGCAAAAAGTCATTCGCAGGGTCTTCGGCGTACAAACGCACTTCAATCGCATGACCGTTCAATGGCACTTGATCCTGGGTGATCGGCAACGCTTCACCCCGGGCAACACGGATCTGCCACGCCACTAGATCGAGACCGGTGATGGCCTCGGTCACCGGGTGTTCGACCTGTAGTCGCGTGTTCATCTCCATAAAGAAGAATTCGCCCCGCGCATCCAGCAAAAACTCCACAGTACCGGCGCCGACATAGCCGATTGCCTGCGCCGAACGCACAGCCGCTTCGCCCATGGCGCGACGTAGTTCCGGGGACAAGCCCGGGGCCGGAGCTTCTTCGACGACTTTCTGATGGCGCCGTTGAATCGAGCAATCACGCTCGTTGAGGTACAGGCAGTTGCCATGTTGATCGGCGAACACCTGGATTTCCACGTGACGCGGCTTGAGCAGGTATTTCTCCACCAGCATCCGCGAGTCGCCGAACGACGACTGCGCTTCACGCTGAGCCGAGGCGAGGGCTTCGGCCAATTGGCTGACGTCCTCGACGACTTTCATGCCTTTGCCTCCGCCGCCGGCCGTGGCTTTGAGCAGCACCGGATAACCGATGCGCGCGCAAGCATCGCGGAAGGTATCGAGATCCTGCGCTTCGCCGTGATAACCCGGCACCAACGGCACACCGGCGGTTTCCATCAGCGCTTTGGCGGCGGATTTGCTGCCCATGGCGTCTATGGCCGAGGCGGGCGGGCCGAGGAAAATCAGCCCGGCCGCTTCGATGGCGCGAGCGAATCCGGCGTTTTCCGAGAGAAATCCGTAACCCGGATGAATCGCCTGAGCGCCACTGGCCCTGGCCGCTGCGATCAATTTGTCGATTTGCAGATAGCTGTCGGCCGCTTTGCTGCCACCGAGATCAACGCGGATGTCCGCTTCACGGCTGTGTCGCGCTTCACGGTCGGTGGCACTGTGCACGGCGACCGTGGTCAGGCCCAGCGCTTTGGCGGTGCGCATCACGCGGCAGGCGATTTCGCCACGGTTGGCCACCAGCAGGGTGGTGAGAACGGGTGCGCTCATCAACGCGGCTCCTTGGTGGTGGTTGCGGCTTGCCAGCTCGGCGGACGTTTTTGCAGAAAAGCGCGTAGACCTTCCTGACCTTCAGGGCTGACGCGGATGCGGGCGATGGCATTTTCGGTGTAGCGGCGTAGCGCCGGGGTCAGCGCGCCGTTACCGACCTCACGCAGCAAATCCTTGCTGGCGCGCATGGCGGCGGGGCTGTTGAGCAATAAATTGTTGATCCACTGTTCGACTTGCTGATCAAGTTCGGCGGCTGGATAGCTCTCGGACAACAAACCGATTTCCCGTGCGCGTTGGCCGCCAAAGCGTTCAGCGGTCAGCGCATAACGACGCGCTGCACGTTCGCCAATCGCCTGCACCACGAACGGACTGATCACCGCCGGTGCCAGACCAATGCGTACTTCCGACAGGCAGAATTGCGCGTCATCGGCGCCAATCGCCATATCACAGCAACTGATCAACCCCAGCGCGCCACCGAACGCTGCGCCTTGAACGACGGCCACGGTGGGGATTTTCAGTTTGGCGAGGTTGTACATCAGCTCCGCCAGTTCGCGGGCGTCGTCGAGGTTGGTGTGGTAATCGAGCTCGGCCGATTGCTGCATCCACGCCAGGTCTGCGCCAGCGCTGAAATGCTTGCCACGGCCACGCACCAGCAAGAAACGCAGGCTGGCATCACTGGAGACTTTGTCGAGGGCGAGGATCAGCTCGCGGATCATCTCGGCGTTGAAGGCGTTGTTTTTCTCGGCACGATTGAGCCACAGGGTGGCGAAACCCCGAGGGTCGCTTTGCAGTTCGAGGGTGTTGAAATCGCTCATATTCATCCGTCTCCACGGTTCTTGCGGGAGCGAGCCTGATCGCGAAAGCGTTGTATCAGTCGGCATTTCCGCTATCTGACAAAGCGCATTCGCGAGCAGGCTCGCTCCCACAAAAAATTACATCCGGAACACGCCGAAGCGGCTCGGTTCGATTGGCGCGTTCAACGACGCGGACAGGGCCAGGGCCAGCACATCGCGGGTCTGCGCCGGGTCGATGACGCCGTCGTCCCACAGCCGTGCGCTGGAATAGTAGGGGTGACCCTGCTCTTCGTACTGGTCGAGGATTGGTTGCTTGATCTCGGCTTCCTGCTCGGCACTGAAGGTTTGGCCACTGCGTTCAGCCTGTTCACGCTTGACCTGCACCAGCACGCCGGCCGCCTGTTCGGCGCCCATCACGCCGATGCGTGCGTTCGGCCACATCCACAGGAAGCGTGGATCGTAGGCGCGCCCGCACATGCCGTAGTTACCGGCGCCGAAGCTGCCGCCGATGATCACGGTGAATTTCGGCACTTTCGCGCAAGCCACCGCCGTCACCAGTTTCGCGCCGTGTTTGGCGATGCCGCCGGCCTCGTATTTCTGGCCGACCATGAAACCGGTGATGTTCTGCAAAAACAGCAGCGGAATGCCGCGCTGGCAGGCCAGTTCGATGAAGTGCGCGCCTTTCTGCGCGGCTTCGGCGAAGAGGATGCCGTTGTTGGCCAGAATCGCGATCGGGTAGCCGTGCAGGTGGGCGAAACCGCAGACCAGCGTGCTGCCGAACAGCGCTTTGAATTCATCGAACACCGAACCGTCGACCAGTCGCGCGATCACTTCGCGCACGTCGAACGGCTGCTTGGCATCGGCGGAAACTACGCCATACAACTCATTGCTGGCGTACAACGGCGCAATCGGCGTGCGTTGCTGCACTTCTCCGAGCTTGCGCCAGTTGAGGTTGGCAACGCTGCGGCGGGCGAGAGCGAGCGCATGTTCGTCGCTCTCGGCGTAGTGGTCGGCAACGCCGGAAATCTTGCAGTGCACATCGGCGCCGCCCAGATCCTCGGCGCTGACCACCTCACCGGTCGCAGCTTTCACCAGTGGTGGCCCGGCGAGAAAAATCGTCGCCTGATTGCGCACCATGATCGCTTCGTCCGCCATCGCCGGCACATACGCGCCACCAGCAGTGCAGGAGCCCATGACCACGGCGATCTGCGGAATGCCCATCGCGCTCATGTTGGCCTGGTTGAAGAAGATCCGCCCGAAGTGCTCGCGATCCGGGAACACTTCGTCCTGACGCGGCAGGTTGGCGCCGCCCGAGTCGACGAGATAGATGCACGGCAGACGATTCTGCTGCGCGATGGTCTGCGCGCGCAGGTGCTTTTTCACGGTCAGCGGGTAGTACGAACCGCCCTTAACCGTCGCGTCGTTGGCGACGATCATGCACTCGACGCCTTCGACCCGGCCAATCCCGGCAATCACACCGGCGGCCGGGACGTCCTCGCCGTAAACCGCGTGGGCGGCCAGTTGGCTGATTTCCAGAAACGGCGAACCCGGATCGAGCAGGCGATTGATGCGTTCGCGCGGCAGCAATTTACCGCGCGAGGTGTGGCGTTCCTGGGCTTTCGCGCCGCCGCCCTGCGCCACTTGGGCGAGCAGGGTGTGCAGGGCGTCGACCTGTTTGAGCATCGCCGCGCTGTTGGCGGCGAACTCCGCTGAGCGAGGATTGAGCTGAGTGTGCAGAATCATGGCTTACTCCGTAAGCAGCTACGAGTTGCAAGCTTGGAGCGGCAAGTTAAAGCTGTTCTCTTGCAGCTTGAAACTTGCGGCTCGCCGCTGACGAAATTCATTTCGTTTCGTTGAACAGTTCGCGACCGATCAGCATGCGACGGATCTCACTGGTGCCGGCGCCGATTTCGTACAGCTTGGCGTCGCGCAGCAAGCGGCCCGCCGGGAACTCATTGATGTAACCGTTACCGCCGAGAATCTGGATCGCGTCGAGGGCCATTTGTGTGGCGCGCTCAGCGGTGTAGAGGATTACCCCGGCGGCATCCTTGCGCGTGGTTTCGCCGCGCTCGCAAGCCTGCGCAACCGCATACAGATAGGCGCGGCTGGCGTTGAGTTGGGTGTACATGTCGGCAACTTTGCCCTGGATCAGCTGGAATTCGCCGATGCTCTGGCCGAACTGTTTGCGGTCGTGGATGTACGGCACGATCAGGTCCATGCACGACTGCATGATCCCGGTCGGGCCACCGGACAGCACGACGCGCTCGTAATCGAGGCCGCTCATCAGCACTTTCACGCCGCCGTTGAGTACGCCTAGGATGTTTTCTTCCGGCACTTCAACGTCGTCGAAAAACAACTCGCAAGTGTTTGAGCCACGCATGCCGAGCTTGTCGAACTTGTTGCTGCGGCTGAAGCCTTTCCAGTCACGTTCGACGATGAACGCGGTAATGCCGTGCGGGCCTTTTTCCAGATCAGTTTTGGCGTAGATCACATAGGTGTTGGCATCCGGGCCGTTGGTGATCCAGGTTTTGCTGCCATTGAGGACGAAACGGTCGCCGCGTTTGTCGGCGCGCAGTTTCATTGAAACCACGTCGGAACCGGCGTTTGGCTCGCTCATCGCCAACGCACCGACGTGTTCGCCGCTGATCAGCTTCGGCAGGTATTTGCTTTTCTGTTCGTGGTTGCCATTGCGGTTGATCTGGTTGACGCAGAGGTTGGAGTGCGCGCCGTAAGACAGCGCCACTGAAGCCGAACCGCGGCTGATTTCTTCCATAGCCACGACGTGCGCCAGGTAACCCAGGCCTGCGCCGCCGTACTCTTCCGGCACGGTGATGCCGAGCAGGCCCATGTCGCCGAACTTGCGCCACATGTCAGCGGGGAACAGGTTGTCGCTGTCGATCTGCGCCGCGCGCGGAGCGATCTCCTTGGCAACAAAGGACTGAACCTGATCGCGCAGCATGTCGATGGTTTCACCGAGGGCGAAGTTCAGGGATGGATAGCTCATGGGTCACCTTTTGGCTTTTTTGTAGGGTGGGGAGGGCGGTCACTCAGCTCTCACCTTTACGTTAACGTAAGCCTGTGACGGATGACTGTCAATCACCCTTTACGTTAACGTCAACTTGAGCGAGAGTAGGATCAGTTCAAGATTGAAACGGAGCGGACCTTGTGGGAGCGAGCTTGCTCGCGAAAGCGTCAGATCAGTCAACATGGATGTTGAATCCGCTGGCCTCTTCGCGAGCAAGCTCGCTCCCACAGGAGTTAAATCCGGCAAAACCCACTAATAAAGACAATAGGGGTCGTCATGGATCAACCCAGTGCAAACCCGCAACGCAGCTACACCCATGGTTCTCAGGACAAAGCCTTGCTGGCGATGACCATCGGGCAGAAGTTCGATCACACCGTCGCGCAGTACCCCGATGGTGAAGCGCTGGTGGTGCGCCATCAGCAGTTGCGTTATTCCTGGCGACAACTGGCCGATGCGGTGGATCTGCACGCCAGAGCATTGCTCGCTTTGGGTTTGCAGGCCGGCGACCGCCTCGGCATCTGGGCACCGAACTGCGCGCAGTGGTGCATCACCCAAGTCGCTACGGCGAAAATCGGCGTGATCCTGGTCAACATCAACCCGGCCTACCGCAGCTCCGAACTCGAATACGTGCTCAAGCAATCCGGCTGCCAATGGCTGGTCTGCGCCGGGGCATTCAAGTCCTCCAACTACCACGGTATGTTGCAAGGCCTGGTGCCGGAACTGGCTGAACAATCCATCGGCCAATTGCGCAGTGAGCGTTTGCCGGAGTTGCGCGGGGTGATCAGCCTCGACCCGCAGCCACCGTCAGGTTTCCTGCCGTGGTCGCAATTGGCCGACATGGCAACCAGTGTCTCCAAAGAACAACTACACGAACGCAGCGACAGCCTGCACTTCGATCAACCGGTGAACATCCAGTACACCTCCGGCACCACCGGATTCCCCAAGGGCGCGACCCTCAGCCACTACAACATCCTCAATAACGGTTACATGGTCGGTGAAAGCATCGGCCTGGCCCCGCATGACCGTCTAGTGATCCCGGTGCCGCTGTATCACTGTTTCGGCATGGTCATGGGCAACCTCGGCTGCATCACCCACGGCAGTACGATGATTTACCCCAACGACGCGTTCGATCCATTGCTGACCCTGCAAACCGTTGCCGAAGAGAAAGCAACCGGCCTTTATGGCGTGCCGACCATGTTTATCGCCATGCTCGACCAGCCGCAACGCGGCGAATTCGATCTGTCGAGCCTGCGCACCGGAATAATGGCCGGCGCGACATGCCCGATCGAAGTGATGCGCCGGGTCATCAGCGAAATGCACATGAGCGAAGTGCAGATCGCCTATGGCATGACCGAGACCAGCCCGGTGTCGCTGCAAACCGGCCCGAACGACGAGCTGGAACTGCGTGTGACCACCGTTGGCCGCACGCAGCCACAGCTGGAAAGCAAGATCATTGATGAGGCCGGCAACCTCGTGCCGCACGGCACCATCGGCGAACTGTGCACCCGTGGTTACAGTGTGATGCTCGGTTACTGGAACAATCCGCAGGCCACCGCTGAAGCCATCGATGAGGCGGGCTGGATGCACACTGGCGACCTGGCGAGCATGAACGAGGAGGGTTACGTCAACATCGCTGGGCGTAACAAAGACATGATCATCCGTGGTGGCGAGAACGTTTATCCGCGTGAGCTGGAAGAGTTTTTCTTCACCCACCCGGCGGTGGCGGACGTGCAGGTGATCGGCATTCCGTGCTCACGTTATGGCGAGGAGATTGTTGCCTGGATCAAATTCCACCCCGGCCACAACGCTTCCGAGCTGGAGCTGCAAACCTGGTGCAAGGAACGCATCGCGCACTTCAAGACGCCACGGCACTTCAAGTTCGTTGAAGAGTTTCCGATGACGGTGACGGGCAAGATTCAGAAATTCAGAATGCGTGAAATTAGCATCGAAGAACTGAAAACTATCGAGCGGTAACCGCGACCTCTGTGGGAGCGAGCTTGCTCGGAAGGCGTCAGGTCAGCCAATATCTTTGTTGATGACACACCGCATTCGCGAGCAAGCTCGCTCCCACAGGGGATACGCAGTCAAAACACAAATCACAGAAAGCACAAAGGGGAGCCGAGGCTCCCCTTTAATTTTGTCGTCGCGTGCTCTTTTTTATTATTGAGGGTCGGTCTGTTGTTGTTTTTGGCAACCGTGGCCCTTTACCGCTGTTTTTGGCGACCCCCATCCGGGGTCAAGAGCAAACGTATTTTTTTGAGCGCTGATCTACTTTCTCGCTAAGCGATCCAACCGATTCGGGAGCTACCTGAAGGTAGTTTTATTGTTCTCTGCCCGGTTGCGGGTCACTCCTGAGAGCACCCTGAAAAGCACACCTTCTCCAAAAAAATCTGTTAGCTGCGTCTCTGCCGTGTTGTTTTTGTTATGTCAGAGTCGGTACGTCTTATTTTTATTGGTTTGCTGCTTTTTATTCTTGTTATGCCAAAGAGATAGCAGAAGCCGTGCCAACTTTTAAAATTCCTTATAAATCAATAGCTTGAGAATTACAGCGATTTTTCACTCCAGCGAAACCAGACAATTTGTTTCCGTGTTACTCGCTTGAACCCACATTTCGGACACAGCGGTAACACCTTGTCCCCTCACTGTGCGCTGCGAGCCTTGGCCACGCGCGAACCGCTCGGGCGACCGAGCACCGCGCTGATCTGCTGACCCGCGGCAATCAAGGCGTCCAGGTCGATTCCGGTCTCGATGCCGAGGCCGTTGAGCAGGTACACCACATCTTCGGTAGCAACGTTACCGCTCGCGCCTTTGGCGTACGGGCAGCCGCCGAGGCCCGCGATAGAGCTGTCGAATACTGAAATGCCTTCAAGCAGACTGGCATAGATATTGGCCATGGCCTGGCCGTAAGTATCGTGGAAATGCCCGGCGAGTTTTTCCCGTGGCACTTGCGCCGACACCACTTCAAACAAACGGCGAGTCGCGCCAGCAGTGCCAGTGCCTATGGTGTCGCCCAGCGAAACCTCGTAGCAGCCCATCGCATACAACTCGCGCGCGACCATTGCCACTTGCTCTGGCGCGACCGTGCCTTCGTACGGACAGCCGAGCACGCAGGACACGTAACCGCGCACGGTAACGCCGTGCTGTTGCGCCGCTTCCATGATCGGCGCGAAGCGCGCCAGGCTTTCGCTGATCGAGCAGTTGATGTTGCGTTGCGAGAAGGTTTCGGAGGCAGCGGCGAACACCGCGACTTCCTTGACGCCGGCGGCTATGGCGTCTTCAAAGCCGCGCAGGTTTGGCGCCAGTGCACCGTAGGTCACGCCGGGTTTGCGCTGGATCTGCGCGAACACCTCGGCGGAACCGGCCATTTGCGGTACCCAGTTGGGCGAAACGAAACTGCCGACTTCTATATAGCCGAGGCCAGCGGCGCTGAGAGCGTCGACCAGTTGCACCTTGTCGGCGACGCTGATCGGTTGGGCTTCATTCTGCAGGCCATCGCGCGGGCCGACTTCGATCAGGCGTACTTGGGAGGGGAGGGACATGGCGGTTGACCTGCTCTTTTGAATTCGTGGAGAACCCTGTGGGAGCGAGCTTGCTCGCGAATGCAATCTGTCATTCAACATCTATGGTGATTGACCCGGCGCATTCGCGAGCAAGCTCGCTCCCACAGGGAACAGTGTTTGATCCGTTAGATCGCCTGCTGGCTCTTGAGCGTCTGCTCCAGTGCCTGCACGCAGCGCTCTTCGGCGGTATCGAGTTCGAGCTTCATCTGCTCAATGTCGAGCAACTGCTGCTCCAACTGCTCGCGGCGCTCAGTGATTTTCGCCAGCATGCTGTTGAGCTGTTTGGTGTTACCGCTGGACGGGTCGTAGAGTTCGATCAGTTCGCGGCATTCGGCCAGCGAAAAACCGATGCGTTTGCCGCGCAGGATCAGCTTCAGGCTGACCTTGTCGCGCGGCGAATAGATGCGTTCCTGGCCACGACGCTCAGGACTGAGCAGGCCTTGCTCTTCATAAAAGCGAATCGCCCGGGTGGTGATGTCCAGCTCGCGGGCGAGGTCGGAGATGCTGTAAGTCTGGCTGCTCATGGAAGCGCTCGGAAAAAGGTCTTGGCGCTAAGCTAATGGCAGGTTGACGTTTACGTCAAGCGGGATGATTTGTTGTTGTCAGTGCTGGCCTCTTCGCGAGCAAGCTCGCTCCCACATGGTTCTGTGAACACCACAACTCCAGTGTGGGAGCGAGCTTGTCTCCGGGCGGCGTTCCGACGAAGAACGATGACTCGGTAAAAAGCCCTACACCTTATCGAGCTTCTTCTCCTGCGCCGTCACCTGCTGGCACAACTCGATCATCTGCTCGCGCATCCAGCGATTCGCCGGATCCTGATCGGTGCTTTCATGCCAATACAGATGCGTCTCCACCGGCGGCACATCATTCACTGGCAGATTAAACGCCTGCAGCTCATGCCGACGGGCGAAGCGCTCCGGCACGGTCATGACCATGTCAGTCTGCTGCATCACCTGCGACGCCATCAGATAATGCTGCGAGCGCAGAGCGATCTTGCGTTGAATGCCCATTTTGCCCAGCGCCAGATCGACATAGCCCAAACCACTGCGGCGGCTGGAAATGTGGATATGCGTCAGCGACAAATAATCATCCAGCGAGAGTTTTTCCTTGCCCGCCATCGGATGGCCCTTGCGCATCGCACACACGTAACGGTCTTCCATCAGCTTGACGTGACGCACCTGCGGGTCGGTGTTGAGCGGTGCATCCACGGCAAAATCCAGACGTCCGGCAGCCAGCTCTTTAGTGGTCTCGCGGCGCTTGGACAGAAAACTTTCGATGATCACCGTCGGCGCCAAGCGGCGCAGGCGCTGAAACAGCGGCGGCAGAATCACTGCCTCGGTGAGGTCGGTCATGCTGATGCGGTAGGTCTTGACCGCTTGCGCCGGGTTGAAAATGCGACTTTCCTGAACCGACACGCGCAGCAGCGACAGTGCGTTGCGCACCGGGCCGATGATGTTCTGCGCCATCGGCGTCGGCACCATGCCCTGCGCCGTGCGCACGAACAGCGGGTCGTTGAAGGTCTCGCGCAACCGTGCCAGCGCGTTGGACACCGCCGGCTGGGTGATGCCGACAATCTGCCCGGCGCGGGTCAGGTTGGCTTCGGTATAGATCGCGTCGAAGACGATGAAAAGGTTGAGGTCGACCTTACTCAGATTCATAACGCGGCTTCTCTTGTTATTTAGGGCGGTGTTTTGGGGGCTGGCAATCAGCCGATCATATATCGGTGATGAATGTTTATACACGCCGAGAATAGGCTAGGTAAATTATCAACGCTGTTCTAGCATCGATTGCATGACTTAAACAACCTCTGCCCAAGAAGGTAATTGATCATGGATTTCGCTTATTCGCCCAAGGTGCAAGAACTGCGTGAGCGCGTGACCGCGTTCATGGACACTTACGTTTATCCGGCCGAGGCGGTGTTCGAACGCCAGGTTGCCGAAGGCGATCGCTGGCAGCCGACCGCGATCATGGAAGAGCTCAAAGCCAAGGCCAAAGCCGAAGGCCTGTGGAATCTGTTCCTGCCGGAATCGGAACTCGGCGCCGGTCTGACCAACCTTGAATACGCGCCGCTGGCGGAAATCATGGGCCGCTCGCTGCTCGGCCCGGAGCCGTTCAACTGCTCGGCGCCAGACACCGGCAACATGGAAGTGCTGGTGCGCTATGCCAACGAAGAACAGAAACAACGCTGGCTCGAACCACTGCTGCGCGGCGAGATCCGCTCGGCGTTCGCCATGACCGAACCCGACGTGGCTTCGTCTGACGCGACCAACATGGCCGCCCGCGCTGTGCGTGATGGTGACGAGTGGGTGATCAACGGCAAAAAATGGTGGACCTCCGGCGCTTGCGATCCGCGCTGCAAGATCCTGATCTTCATGGGTCTGAGCAATCCCGATGCACCGCGCCATGCGCAGCACTCGATGATCCTCGTGCCGGTCGACACCCCCGGGGTGAAAATCGTCCGTCCGTTGCCAGTATTCGGCTACGACGACGCGCCACACGGCCACGCCGAAGTGCTGTTCGACAACGTGCGTGTGCCGTACGAAAACGTCCTGCTCGGTGAAGGTCGTGGCTTCGAGATTGCTCAAGGTCGCCTTGGCCCAGGCCGCATTCACCACTGCATGCGCTCGATCGGCATGGCTGAACGCGCACTGGAATTGATGTGCAAACGCGCGGTGAGCCGCACTGCGTTCGGCAAACCGCTCGCGCGTCTGGGCGGTAACGTCGACAAGATTGCCGACTCGCGGATGGAGATCGACATGGCGCGCCTGCTGACGCTGAAAGCGGCGTACATGATGGACACCGTCGGTAACAAAGTGGCGAAAAGCGAAATCGCGCAGATCAAAGTGGTAGCGCCGAACGTCGCGCTGCGGGTGATCGACCGAGCGATCCAGATGCATGGCGGGGCCGGGGTGTCGAACGATTTCCCGCTGGCCTACATGTACGCCATGCAACGCACCTTGCGCCTTGCCGACGGCCCGGACGAAGTGCACCGCGCGGCGATCGGCAAGTTCGAGATCGGCAAGTATGTGCCGAAGGAGATGCTGCGTAGCGAGCGCTGATCCTGGACTGAGAGATCCTGATCGTTCCCACGCTCTGCGTGGGAATGCATCCCGTGACGCTCCGCGTCACAGTAGCCGCGGAGCGTCCATGGCGGCGTTACCACGCGGAGCGTGGGAACGATCTGGCGAATATCAATACACCCAAACCTCAACCCGCCGATTCTTGATTCGCCCCTCATCCGCATTGTTCGCCGCCACCGGCATCAACGCACCAAAGCCACGAACCTCACGCAACACCACGCCGTTCTTCACCAACTCCCGCCGCACCGCCATCGCCCGCAGCTTCGACAGCAGATCCGCCCGTGCCGGGTCATCCTTGGCATCACCAAACCCGACCAGTGTCACCGCACGCTCGCTTTTGTCATGCCTCTTTATATAGTCGATCACCCGCGCCAGATCCTGACGCGCCTTGTTGTCGAGGTTCGCGCTGCCTTCTTCAAAACGGAAATTCACTGTCAGACGCTGGGCGTGACGGCTGAGGGATTGATAACCCTCGGGCATCAGCGCATTCGGCGCGACGCTCATGGCGTGCACGGTCTGGCTGATAAAACCGTTGGCGGCGACAATCGCCTGACCCTGACGACTTTGCGCAAACGTCACCAAGGCCTGTGTCCAGGGATTTTTGCTGTTGGGTGGCAGATAGAAGAACAAGCGCCGCGACAGTGGATAGTCTTCTGTGGCGATCAGGCTGTTCTGCGGCAACATTGATTGCGACGCGCCATCGGCGATGGCCACGGCTTTGGCCTGACGCACGTAGGGCAAGCCGATGAAGCCGATGCCTTGCGGATCGCTGCTCACCGCGTCGGACAATTGCTCGCTGGACTCAAACCTTTTCGCCGCGCTGTTCAGACTTTTCCCACGCCGGCTAAGGACCAGTTCTTTAAACGTGTCGTAGGTGCCGGACTGATCATCCCGCGCATATAAATGAATCGCACCGCCGCGCCCACCGAGGTCTTCCCAGCTTTTCACTTCGCCGGCGAAGATCCGCGCCAGTTGCTCAGTGTCCAGTTGCTGCAGCGGATTATCGGGATGCAGGATGATCGCCAGGCCATCGATGGCGATGACTTGTTCGGCTGCGGGGCTTTTCAGATCGCCGAGCGATTGCAAAGTCTGCAACTCGCTGTCTTTGATCTCGCGGGAAGACGCAGCCAGATCGGCGCTGGCGTTTTTCAATGCGGCAAAACCGGTGCTGGAACCGTGGGCGGCGACTTCAACGATCACGCGTTTGCCTTGAGCAGTCTGTCCGACGATGCGCAGTTCGTTGGCGGTGTCCGGGGTTTCGCGGTGGATTTTCAGCAGGCCTTGTTCCTGCAGCAAACCTTCGACCAGAGCCGGGCCGAGTTCGGCGCCGATGGTGTTGGAGCCTTGAATGCGCAGCGCCGGGCCGTTTTCAGGAAGGGGCAGGGGGGCGGCAGAAACCGTCAGCCACGCACTCAAGAGAAACACGCACAGAACACGCAGGGTCATGCCGGCACCGAATCAAGCCAAGGGGATTGCCGGGGAGATTAAGTCAGGCGCATGACCAAAAGATGACAGCGATCCCCTGTAGGAGTGAGCCTGCTCGCGATAGCGGTGGATCAATCAACTTAGATATTGACTGATCCACCGCTATCGCGAGCAGGCTCACTCCTACAGGGATTGCGTAAGGCTTGGGATCAGCTGAGTTCAAGCCAGATCGGCGCATGATCGGAAGGTTTTTCCATCCCGCGCAGTTCATAGTCCACGCCCGCCGCCTTCACCCGCGGCAACAAACCATGGGACGCCAGAATCACATCAATGCGCAGGCCACGCTTCGGCTCATCCTCAAACCCACGGCTGCGGTAGTCGAACCAGCTGAACATGTCGGTCACGTCCGGGTTCAGGTGGCGATAGCTGTCGGTCAAACCCCAGTTTTTCAGGCGCGCCATCCACTCGCGCTCCTCCGGCAGGAAGCTGCACTTACCGGTTTTCAGCCAGCGCTTCATGTTGTCCGGGCCGATGCCAATGTCGCAGTCTTCCGGGGAAATATTCACATCGCCCATCACCACCACGGGCTGTTCATTGTGGAACTGGCTTTCCAGCAGTGCTTGCAGATCGCTGTAGAAACGCTGCTTGGCCGGGAATTTGGTTGGATGGTCGCGGCTTTCGCCCTGCGGGAAGTAGCCGTTCATGATCGTCACCGGCACGCCATTGGCGTCGGCGAAGGTGCCCCAGATAAAGCGGCGCTGGGCGTCTTCTTCATCGGTGGCGAAACCTTTGTGGATGGCGATGGGTTCCTGGCGCGAGAGCATCGCCACACCGTAATGGCCTTTCTGGCCGTGGAAGTACACGTGGTAGCCGAGGGCGCGGACTTCTTCCAGCGGGAACTGGTCGTCGTGAACCTTGGTTTCCTGCAGGCCGATCACGTCCGGCTGGTGTTTTTCGATCAGCGCTGCCAGCTGATGCGGACGGGCACGCAGTCCGTTGATGTTGAAGGAAACGATCTTCATGGTCGGCAGTCCTGGCAAAAGGGCGATGCTAGCTGACATGGGGGAGATGGGCCAGTGTGGGGTGGGAGAAATCATTTTGGGCTGTGGGATTTGTGTTGTCAGCAATGGCGCCATCGCGAGCAGGCTCACTCCTACAGGGGGAACGCATTCCAAATGTAGGCCTTCGCCTACTCGCGATAGCGTCCGCCCAGTCGATGAAGATCCCGACTTGGTCTATACCTGTGGGGAACCACGCCACCCGCAAAAGGTTCGTACCAACAAGAGCGCCGCCATTTGCACGCGCCCCGGGGAGAATCACCGTCATGCCTGAAACCCAGACCGCCATCGCCGACATTCATATGCTCGATCGCGGCTATTCCCGCGAAGCCCGCTCGCTGCTCTATCAGGCCTATCGCCACGAGCCGACTTTCGGTTACCTGTTCGAAGCCGAGCGTCCCGGCTACGAACAACGCGTGCGGGCAACGGTGCGTGAGCTGGTCAAGCAACACTTTCTGCAGGACCTGCCCGCGATCGGCCTGCTGGTCAACGATCGCCTGATCGGCATCGCTTTGATCGCGCCGCCGCAACGACGCCTGGGCATCACCGAAAGTTGGGCGTGGCGTTTGCGCATGGTGCTCAGCACCGGTTTTCGCTGCACCCGCCGCTATCTGGAATACCACGATGCCGTTTCCGCCTGCGTGCCGACTGATTCGGTGCACATGCTGCCGCTGCTGGGGATTCACCCACAATTCCAGGGCAAACACTTTGGCGAACAACTGCTGACCGCCGTACACAACTGGTGCGCGGTCGATGAAACTTCGCAAGGTGTTGTGCTCGACACCGGCAACCCGCGCTACCTGGAATTCTATAAAAGGCAGGGTTACCAAGAGATCGGCGAAGTTGCTGTCGGGCCGGTGCGCGAACACGTGTTTTTCCACGCCAATCCGCAGGTGTTACAAACTGCAACAGCATGACAATCGAACTTCTTGGGAAATTTCCTGTTCTATCACGCTCCCAAGCCCGTGATAGCATCCGCGCCTATGAAGTTTCCAGGAAGATTTACCAGTGGCGTGCTCATGCTGTTATCCAGCTGCGCGGCGCTGGCGCAAAGTGAATTGGACGTGCGGATCAAGCCGTCCAACGATGAACTTAAAGCCAATATAGAAGGCTATATCGGCAGCCTCGGCGATCGTGACGAAGAAGCCTTGCAGCGCTTCAGTCGCGGTGCCGAAGAGCAGGCGCGCAAAGCGGCTCAGGCGTTGGGCTACTACCAGCCGCAGATTGAAAGTGACGTCAAGGGCGGCGACAAGCCGCGCCTGGTGCTGAACATCGATCCCGGCGAGCCGATTCGCCTGCGCAACGTTACCATTCGTGTCGACGGCCCGGCTGCTTCCCTCAAATCCTTTCGTGTACCGAAAAGCGACGTGCTCAAGTCCGGCGCGGTGCTCAATCATGGGCGTTACGAAGACGCCAAACGACTTATTCAGAATCAGGCTTCACGCTTCGGCTTCTTCAGTGGCCATTTCACCAGTCAAAAACTCATGGTCGACCCGCGCGCGGGTGTGGCCGATGTCGAACTGATCTTCGAAAGCGGCCCGCGTTATGCGCTGGGCAAAGTCAAATTCGAAGGCGACACGCCGTTCGACGAAGACCTGCTGCAACGCATGGTGCCGTTCAAGGAAGGCGAGCCGTACGATTCCGAGCTGATCGCTGAACTCAATCGCGACCTGCAATCGAGCGGTTATTTCGAAGGCGTGCGCGTCGATGCCGCACCGACCACAGCGAAGAATGACGTGATCCCCGTGGACGTCAAACTCGACACGCGCAAGCCGCGCACTATGGGTCTGGGCCTGGGTTATTCGACCGACGTCGGCCCGCGCATCAAAGCCAACTGGACCCGCCACTGGGTCAACCCGCAAGGCGACAGTTATGGCTGGGAAGCCGAGCTGTCGGCGCCACGGCAAAACGTCGGGCTGTTCTATGACATCCCGCTCGACCCGCCACTGACCGACAAACTGCGCTGGGCCGGCGGCTATCAATTCGAAGACATCGACGGCTCCGACACGCTGAGCAAGCTGCTGACTTTTGGCCCGGAATGGCACAGCAAATTACCGAGCGGCTGGCAGCGAGTGATCTCGCTGAAATGGCAGCGCGAAGAATATGAGCTCGGCGACGATTCTGGCCTGAGTACCTTGCTGATGCCCGGCATCAGCTACTCGTACCTGAAAAGCGACAATCGCATCGACCCGCACAACGGCTATCGCCTGAGCTTCGAAAGCAAAGTGGCCAAGGAAGGCCTCGGCTCGGACAACAACCTTTTATATGGCACCGCGCTGGTCAAAGGCCTGACCACCGTGTTCGACAAGCACCGCTTCCTCGGTCGCGTGCAGGTCGGCGGCAGCGCCACCAACGGCTACAACTCGATTCCACCATCGCTGCGCTTCTTTGCCGGTGGCGATCAGAGCGTGCGCGGTTACGACTATCAGAGCCTGTCGCCGAAAAACTCCGACGGTGACCGGATCGGCGGGCGTTACATGGTCGCCGGCAGTGTCGAGTATCAATACTCGATCGCCGAAAAATGGCGCGTCGCGACTTTCGTCGATCAGGGCAACTCCTTCAACAAACTCGAACTGCCGAACCTCAAGACCGGGGTCGGTATTGGTGTGCGCTGGGTCTCGCCGGTGGGGCCGATCCGCCTCGATCTGGCCCACGCACTCGACGACGATGGCGGCATCCGGCTGCACTTTTCCATGGGGCCTGAGCTGTGAAGCGTGTTTTGAAAATTACGGCGCTGGCGTTGTTGGCGCTGGTGTTGTTGATTGTATTGAGTGTCACCGCCGTACTCGGCACGGCGGCCGGCAGCCGCTGGGTGCTGGGCCTCGTGCCGGGCCTCAGCGTCGAGAATTTCCGAGGTCGCCTCGGCGGGCAATGGAGCGCCGATCATCTGGTGTGGCAGCAGGACAGCAGCCGCGTCGAGCTGAACAAGGCAATCTTCGCCTGGTCACCGCTGTGCCTGACGCGCATGACCTTGTGCATCGAACAGCTCAAGGCTGACCAGGTCATTCTGCAATTCCCGCCGAGCGAAGAGACGACCGAGAGCGGCCCGATCAAACTGCCGGATCTGCAATTGCCGGTGGCCATCGAGCTGGGCGACGTGCAAGTCGGCAGCCTGCTGTTCAACGGCAGCGAACAGCTCAAGGGCCTGCAACTGGCAGCGCACTGGACTGCTCAGGGCATGCAGATTGAAAGCATCAAATTGCAGCGCGACGACCTCAGCCTGAACCTATCCGGCACCCTCGCGCCGACCGGTAACTGGCCGCTGAACATCGCCGGTGACCTGACATTGCCATCGCCGGGCAATGAACCGTGGACGCTGGCGCTGAAAGTCGATGGCGATCTGCTGAAAACCCTCAACCTGCACGCCGACAGCCGGGGTTACCTCGATGGTCAGTTGAGCGGCGAGTTGCAACCGCTGGTGGAAAACCTGCCAGCCAAGGTGCGCATCACTTCCGACGCGTTCAAACCGAGCGCCGACCTGCCGGACACCCTGCAACTCAATCAATTGCTGTTGACCGGTGAAGGCGACCTGAAAAACGGTTACCAGCTCAACGGCAACGCCACGCTGCCGGCCGATAAAGGCCCGGTGGCGCTGTTGCTCAAAGGTAAAGTCGACGCCAGCGGCGCGCAGATCGCCGGCCTCGACCTGACGGCCAATGACAAGCAAAGCCTGAAACTCACCGGCAGTATTGACTGGAGCAAAGGCCTCAGCGCCCAAGCCAATATCAACTGGCAGGATTTCCCGTGGCACCGGCTCTATAACGAAATCGACGAGCCACAAGTCGCCTTGCGTACGTTTACTGGCGAAGTCTCCTACACCGACGGCCAATACCTCGGCAACTTCGCCGCCGCACTGGATGGTCCGGCGGGCGCGTTTACCCTGAGCAGTCCGTTCAGCGGCAGTCTTAAACAGATCGCCTTGCCGCAACTGAAAATGCAAGCCGGGCAGGGCAAGGCTGAAGGTCATGTCAACGTTCAGTTCGCCGACGGCATTGCCTGGGACACGGCGCTGGATTTGTCGGCGCTGAATCCGGCGTACTGGGTCGCCGAGTTGCCGGGCACCCTCGCTGGGCCGCTGAAAAGCAAAGGCGAAATGAAAAACGAGCGCCTGAGCCTCACCGCCGACCTCGACCTCAAAGGCAAACTGCGCGGGCAACCGGCGATCCTCCAGGCCAAGGCTGACGGCGCTGGCGAGCAGTGGAATCTCAACGCCCTGCAAATCCGCCTCGGCGACAACAGCATCAACGGCAAGGGCAGCCTGCAACAGAAACTCACCGGGCAGATCGACATCAAGCTGTCGCGTCTGGCTCAGCTCTGGCCGCAACTGCGCGGGCAGGTCAACGGTCAGGTCAATGTGGCCGGTACGTTGAAGGCGCCGCAGGGCAAACTCGACCTGCAAGGTTCGCAACTGGTCTTCCAGGACAATCGTCTGCAAAGCCTCAACCTCGATGCCACCCTCGACAGTGCACAACGGGCGAAGATCGATCTGAAAGGCAGCGGCATTCAGGCTGGTGACACCAACCTGGGCGTGTTGACCGCCAGCGCTCAAGGCGACATCAAGAACCAGAAACTCAACCTCGACCTGATCGGGCCGAAGCTGAAACTCGCCCTTGGTCTGGATGGCAATCTGGACAAGGGTAACTGGCGCGGTCGATTGGCCAGCGGCGATATTCAAGCCGGTGGCCAGGACTGGAAACTGCAAAATCCGGCCAGACTCGAACGTCTCGCCGACGGCAAAATCAACTTCGGCGCGCATTGCTGGATGTCCGGCAATGCCAGCCTGTGCGGTGAAGACCAACGGCTGATGCCAGAGCCGAAACTGCGCTACCACCTCAAGCAGTTCCCGATCGAAAGCCTCGCGCAGTGGTTGCCGAAAGACTTTGCCTGGAAGGGCAAGCTCAACGCCGATCTGCAACTGGATCTGCCGGCCAGCGGCCCCAACGGCGTGGTCAGCATTGACGCCAGCGGCGGCACCCTGCGCATGAAGGAAAAGGATCAGTGGCTGGACTTCCCGTACCAGACGCTGAAACTCACCAGCAAACTCACGCCCAAGCGCGTCGACACCGAACTCAATTTCGTTGGCGGCAAACTCGGCGAGTTGCTGGTGCAAGCGCAGCTCAATCCACTGCCGAAAAACAAACCGCTAAGCGGCTCGTTCCGCCTCAGTGGGCTGGATCTGTCGGTGGCGCGGCCGTTTGTGCCGATGGTCGAAAAACTCACCGGGCGCCTGAATGGCAGCGGCACGATTTCCGGCGGACTGCTGGCGCCGCTGGTCAACGGCACCGTGCAACTCAGCGACGGCGAAGTGTCCGGCGCCGAGTTGCCGATGGAGCTGCAGAACCTGCAACTCACCGCCCTGATTGCCGGCGAATCGGTACGCCTCGACGGCGGCTGGAAAAGCGGCAAGAGCGGGCAGGGCAGCCTCAACGGTAACGTCGCATGGGGCCAGGCGTTGGTGGTCGATCTGGCGCTCAAAGGCACGCAGTTGCCGGTCACCGTCGAGCCCTATGCCAAGCTCGAAGTGGCGCCGGATCTGAAGATTTCCATGGCCGGCGACGAGCTGAAAATCGCTGGCAAAGTGCAAGTGCCCAAAGGTGAAATTACCGTGCGTGAATTGCCGCCATCAACGGTAAAAGTCTCCGATGACACGATCATCGTCGGCGCGCAGACCGAAGAGGGCAAACCACCGATGGCGATGAAAATGGACATCGACGTGGTGGTCGGCGAAGACAAACTGGCCTTCGCCGGTTTTGGCCTGACCGCCAATGTGCAAGGTCATGTGCACATCGGCGACAACATGGACACCCGTGGCGAGTTGTGGCTCAACGACGGCCGCTACAGTGCCTACGGCCAGCGCCTGCAAGTGCGGCGTGCACGTCTGTTGTTCGCCGGCCCCCTCGATCAGCCGTATCTGGACATCGAAGCGATTCGCCAGACCGACGACGTGATCGCCGGTATTCGCCTGAGCGGCAGCGCCGAGCAGCCGACCACACAAATCTTCTCGGAACCGGCGATGAGTCAGGAGCAGGCGCTTTCCTATCTGGTCCTCGGCCGACCGCTGAGCACCAACGGCGAAGACAACAACATGCTCGCGCAAGCGGCGTTGGGACTGGGCTTGATGGGCAGTTCGGGAGTCACCAGCAGTCTGGCCAAGGACCTGGGGATTCAGGACTTCCAGCTCGATACTGCAGGCAGCGGCGATGCCACCAGTGTGGTGGCCAGCGGCAATATTACCGAGAAGCTCAGTTTGCGTTATGGCGTGGGCGTGTTTGAACCGGCCAGCACCATTGCGCTGCGCTACAAGCTGAGCAAGAAGGTCTATGTCGAGGCGGCGAGTGGCGTCGCCAGTTCGCTGGATATCTTCTACAAGCGCGATTTCTGACGCGCGTTTCCCCTGGCCGGGTCGCATCGCTGCGATCCGGCTCTCGCTGAATGCATTAGACTCTGCGCTACTTGAATGCTGCGCGGTTGGCGGCTGCCCGAAAACAAAAGAGACGCCTATGGTTCGCTTGAGTATGGTCTTGCTCGGTCACGACTTCGTCCGCAAGCGTTGGTCCGCGCTGGCGCTGACGGGCATTGTCTGGGGCGCGGCCGGAGTGGGCATCTTCATTGATGCGCTGGACGGCGTTCTGTATTTTCCGCTGCATCTCTTCGGCTATCTGTTGTTGCTCGAAGCCCTGATCCTGCTGCTGGTGCCGGCACCGCAAGCCGGGACCGCTGCGGCCCTGCGCAGAGCGCGAGGGCTGGCTTTTCTCTTGCTGGGACTGCTGATCGTCGACCGGCAACATGCTGCCGGGCTGATTCTGGCGGTGCTGTTTGGCGGGGCTTTCATAATCGATGGAGTATTTCGGCTGGCCGCTGCGGTGGTGGTGCGCTTTGTTGGCTGGCAAGTGTCGTTGCTGGCGGGGTTGTTCGAAATCGGCTTCGGCGTGTTTATCCTTGAACCGTACCCGACGCTTTATAAGGGCACGGTGCCGTTTTGCATTGGCATGAGCCTCTTCCTCACCGGTTGCGCCTTGTTGCGGCAAGCCGTGCGCTTCAAAAACCAGCTGCCACTGACCAGTCCTGCTGCAGTGAGTGCGCCGGCCAGCAGCGACGCGATGGTGATTCACGTCTGGACTCCCAGTGGCACCGTGGATGACACCCTAGTGCGCAATCGCCTCCTCAACCGCTACATCGCGGCAGTCGACATCAACGGCGTCATCTCCGCCGGCCATGCGGCGCTGGAATGTGGCCCGGACATTTACATCAGCCATTACCCGCAGGACGACATTGATCGTTCGGCGGGGGATTTTGTGCGCTTGCTGCGGGCGACGCCGAACAACGATGTTGCCGGCAGGTTTCTGCCCGACTATGCCGGTGAGGTGGCGGACTGGTGCCCGTCTTCGGTGCAGGTCAGTTTTGCCCACTATGACGCCCGGCGCCTGCATGCGTTCTGGACGGAGTATCGGCAGAACAGCACTTACAACCTGACCAGTCGCAATTGTTCCAGTGCTGTTGCCCATAGTCTTGAAGCGGCGCTGGAAGGAGCGATGAACCGGGGTCATTCGAGCATGCTCGACTTCGCCCGAGTCATCATCAGCCCCGAGTTCTGGGTCGCCGCGCAAGTGCGCAAGCGCGCCGAGGTGATGGCCTGGACGCCCGGACTGGTGCTCGATTATGCGCGGGCATTGCACGCTGCCATCGAGCCGGCACCGGCGGGCTGGCACAGTATTTATGCGGTGAGCAAGCGGGCCTTTGGGTATGTGGCCACTGCCTTGCGGGGGCGTGAGGTGCATCCTGTGCAACCGCCACCCGTGCATCCTTCCGACGATTCCTGACCGACGTTACACCGAGTCGCGCCCTTCGCGAGCAAGCTCGCTCCCACAGGTTTTGTGTCGTTGCCAATATTGTTTGGCTGACGCATGGCCTTGTGGGAGCGAGCTTGCTCGCGAAGGCGTTAGCGCGCGCGACATAAAAACCCACTCCACTGGTCAACTAATTGCAAAGCAACCTAACTATTGCGTTGACATTCGCTGCCTAGGCAGTAACATCTCGACATACATTCACTGCCTAGGCAGTTATTAGGTGAGCAAATGAAGCATTTCACCCCGGACGAATTCAAACATTGCCATCTCGGCCTGTTGCTTGGCCGTGCTGCGCTGCTCAAGGACCGGATCATCGACACCCACATGGAACCCCACGGCATCACCGCCGCGCAGTTCAAGGTATTGATCATCATGGCCCAGTTCGGCGTCGATACCCCGGCCGAGCTGTGCCGGCATCTGTCGCTCGACAGCGGTTCGATGACACGCATGCTCGATCGTCTGGAGCAGAAAGGCTTCCTGGCTCGCCAGCGCAGCGAAGGCGATCGCCGCCAGGTGCAACTCAAGTTGACCGAGCAAGGCCAGCAACTGGCCGATCGTCTGCCGCATATCGGCGCCGACGCGATGAATGAACTGGCCGGCGCCGTCACTCCGGACGAGTTGAAGACCCTGGAATACATCCTCAAGAAAATTCTGCTGGCAGCCGGTGACCCGATCACCATCCAGCGGTTAGGTGAACACAATGAGCGGTAAAACCTTGCGCAGCAGCCTGACACTGGTGCTGTCGGCGATGATCCTCGCCGGTTGCGCCAACTACAGCGGCCTCGACACTCAAGGCAAAAGCCTTGATGCGAAAAGCCTCAATGCCAGCCAGTCCCTCAACGGCGTGACCCTGTCGCCAGCCGCGTGGCCGAAAAGCGACTGGTGGACCAGCCTCGGCGATCCGCAACTCGATGGCCTGATCCGCGAAGCCCTGCACGACAGCCCGGACATGCAAATCGCCGAAGCGCGCGCCCATCAGGCCAGCGCCGCCGCGTATGCCGCCGACGCCGCCCGTTATCCGACCCTCGACGCCAGCGCCGGCATCAGCCGTTCGCGTCTGGCCAAGGATCAGGACCCGTTGGGGCAGGGCGATGCCTACGCCACCGTGCGTAACGTCAGCGCCGGTTTCAATTACAACTTCGACTTGTGGGGCGGTCAGCGTGATGCCTGGGAAGCTGCGCTCGGTCAGGCCCGCGCCGCTGAAGTCGACCGTCAGGCCGCGCAGTTGACGCTGGCCGCCGACGTCGCCCGTGCCTACAGCGATCTCGGTCAAGCGCACATCGTTTATGACCTGGCCAACGACGATCTCAAACGCACCAGGCAGATGCTCGACTTGAGCCAGCGTCGCCTCAGCTCCGGGATCGACAGCCAGTACCAGTTCCAGCAAACGCAAAGTCTGGAAGCCAGTTCCGAAGCCAGCCTGATCGATGCGGAAAAACGCCTGAACAGCGCCAAAATCGCCCTGGCCGTGCTGCTCGGCAAAGGCCCGGATCGCGGCAACGAAATCGCCCGACCGAAAGTCCTGCAAGCCAGCGCTGTCGCCATGCCGTCGGTATTGCCGGCCGAACTGCTCGGTCGTCGCCCGGATCTGGTTGCTGCGCGCTGGCGCGTCGAAGCGGCGAGCAAAGACATCGACTCGGCGAAAACCAAGTTCTATCCCAACTTGAACCTCACGGCCTCGGCCGGTGCCGAATCCTTGTTGGGTGACGCGATGTTCGGCTCGGCCAGTCGCTTCTTCAACATTGCCCCGACCATTTCGGTGCCGATCTTCGACGGCGGACGCCTGCGCGCCAACCTCGATGCTCGCGACGCCGATTACGACCTGGCGGTGGCGCAGTACAACAAAAGTCTGGTGAAAGCACTGGGCGATGTCAGCGACACGATCAACCAGTTGCGTGACATCGGTCGGCAGATCGGTGCGCAGCAACACGCCACCGACATTGCTCAGGATTCTTACAACACCGTCGTCCAGCGTTACGGTTCCGGCATCGGCAACTACCTGGACGTGCTCAGCATCGAGCAGCAATTGCTGCAGGCCCAGCGTCAGTTGGCCAACCTCAATGCAGAGCAGATCGACCTGTCGATTCAACTGATGCAAGCGCTGGGCGGCGGCTTCCAGGGTGACACCCTGACCGCAGCCAACGCCAGCCCAGCCACGCCGCACAACTAATTCAAGGTAATTGTCATGGCCACTGCCGAAAACACCCAAGCTCAAGGCAACACTCCGGACACCGGCAACCCGCGCAAGCGCAAAGTCATGCTGTTGGTGCTGGCCGTTGTGGTTGCACTCGCCTGCGCCGGCGTCTGGGCGTATCACGAATTCATCGGGCGCTTTAACGAAAGCACCGACGACGCCTACGTCAACGGCAACGTCGTGGAAATCACCCCGCTGGTCACCGGCACCGTGGTCAGCATCGGTGCTGACGATGGTGATCTGGTTCACGAAGGCCAGGTTCTGATCAATTTCGACCCCAACGACGCCGAAGTCGGCCTGCAAAGTGCGCAAGCGAAACTGGCGCGCACCGTGCGTCAGGTTCGCGGCTTGTACAGCAACGTCGACGGCATGAAAGCCCAGGTCAACGCGCAACAGGCCGAAGTGCAGAAAGCCCAGGACAACTATAACCGCCGGAAAAACCTCGCGCAGGGCGGGGCGATTTCCCAGGAAGAATTGTCCCACGCTCGCGACGACCTGACCTCGGCGCAAAACGCCCTGGCCAACGCCAAGCAGCAATTGAAAACCACCAGCGCACTGGTTGATGACACTGTGGTGTCGTCGCACCCGGACGTGATGTCGGCCGCTGCCGATCTGCGTCAGGCGTACCTGACCAATGCCCGCAGCACCTTGATCGCGCCGGTCACCGGTTACGTCGCCAAGCGCACCGTGCAACTCGGTCAGCGTGTGCAGCCGGGCACCGCGTTGATGGCGGTGATTCCGCTGGATCAACTGTGGATCGACGCCAACTTCAAAGAAACCCAATTGCGTGACATGCGTATCGGTCAGCCGGTCGATATCGAATCCGACATCTACGGCAGCGACGTGAAATACAGCGGCACCGTCGACAGCCTCGGCGCCGGTACGGGCAGCGCGTTTGCCTTGTTGCCGGCGCAGAACGCCACCGGTAACTGGATCAAGATTGTTCAGCGTGTGCCGGTGCGGATTCACATCAACGCTGAAGAACTGGCCAAGCATCCGCTGCGCGTCGGTCTGTCGACCAACGTTGAAGTGAACCTGCACGACCAGAGCGGCCCGGTATTGGCACAGCAGCCTCCACAAAAGGCTTCGTTCAGCACCAACGTCTACGACCGCCAACTGGCCGAAGCCGACGCGATGATTGCGCAGCTGATCCACGACAACAGCGCTGCGGTGAGCAAAACCGCGCAACGCTGATCCCGACTCTGATCCTGTGGGAGCGAGCTTGCTCGCGAAAGCGGTGTGTCATTCAGCATTGGTTTGTCTGACAGGCCGCCTTCGCGAGCAAGCTCGCTCCCACAGGGGCATGGCGTCAATCTGGTTTCATAGGATTCACAATGAGCAATAACGCCTCTTTCACGCCGCCCAGCCTGTTGCTCAGCACCATCGGCCTGTCGCTGGCGACGTTCATGCAAGTGCTCGACACCACCATCGCCAACGTGGCGCTGCCGACGATTTCCGGCAACCTCGGGGTGAGCTCGGAGCAGGGCACCTGGGTGATCACTTCGTTCGCCGTGAGCAACGCGATTGCGCTGCCGCTGACCGGTTGGCTCAGCCGCCGCTTCGGTGAGGTGAAGCTGTTTTTGTGGGCCACCATTCTGTTTGTGCTGGCCTCGTTTCTCTGCGGTATCTCGACGTCTATGCCGGAACTGATCGGCTTCCGCGTCCTGCAAGGTCTGGTCGCCGGGCCGCTGTATCCGATGACGCAAACCCTGTTGATCGCAGTCTATCCGCCCGCCAGGCGCGGCATGGCCCTGGCGTTGTTGGCGATGGTCACGGTGGTCGCGCCGATTGCAGGTCCCATTCTCGGTGGCTGGATTACCGACAGTTACAGCTGGCCGTGGATTTTCTTCATCAACGTGCCGATTGGCATCTTTGCGGTGATGGTGGTGCGTTCGCAACTGGCCAAACGTCCGGTGGAAACCAGCCGTCAGCCGATGGATTACGTCGGTCTGATCACGCTGATCATTGGCGTCGGCGCTTTGCAGGTGATTCTCGACAAGGGCAATGATCTGGATTGGTTCGAGTCGAACTTCATCATCATTGGTGCGGCGATTTCGGTGATTGCGCTGGCGGTGTTTGTTATCTGGGAAATGACCGACCAGCACCCGGTGGTTAACCTGCGGCTGTTCGCGTACCGCAACTTTCGCATCGGCACGCTAGTGTTGGTGCTGGGTTACGCCGGGTTCTTCGGCATCAACTTGATCCTGCCGCAGTGGTTGCAGACGCAAATGGGCTACACCGCCACCTGGGCCGGTCTGGCCGTGGCGCCGATCGGCATTCTGCCGGTGCTGCTGTCGCCGTTTGTCGGCAAGTACGCGAACAAGTTCGACCTGCGTTTGCTGGCCGGGCTGGCGTTTCTGGCGATTGGCTTGAGTTGCTTCATGCGCGCTGGTTTCACCAATGAAGTCGACTTCCAGCACATCGCGCTGGTGCAGCTGTTCATGGGTATTGGTGTGGCGCTGTTCTTCATGCCGACCTTGAGCATTTTGATGTCGGACTTGCCGCCGAGCCAGATTGCCGATGGTGCCGGTCTTGCGACTTTTCTGCGGACGTTGGGCGGTAGCTTTGCGGCGTCGCTGACTACGTGGATCTGGATTCGCCGGGCCGATCAGCATCATGCGTATATGAGTGAAAGCATCAGCACCTTTGAGCCGGCGACCCGGGAGACCTTGAATCATTTGGGTGGGGCGAGCCAATCGGCTTATGCGCAGATGGATCAGATTTTGACGAGTCAGGCGTACATGCTCTCTACCGTGGATTACTTCACGCTGCTGGGCTGGGGCTTTATGGGGTTGATACTGATTGTGTGGCTGGCGAAACCGCCGTTTGCTGCCAAGGCAGGGCCGGCTGCTTCTGGGCATTAAGGTCAAAAGCCCCTCACCCTAACCCTCTCCCAGAGGGAGAGGGGACTGACCGTGGTGGATGTTCGAGGTACACCGACTTGCAATACCGAGCCGAACTCAGGTTTTGAAAAGCATAGAGATCGGCTCCCTTTGCCCTTCGCCCCGTTGGGGAGAGGGGACTGTCTGACTTCAGTCGAACTCAGGTTTGAAAAGCACAGAGATCGGCTCCCTTTCCCCCTCGCCCCCCTGGGGGAGAGGGCTGGGGTGAGGGGGTAGCGATCTTCAGCCGTGCGGCAAAGCCAGTGGCGGGGCGAAGTCGAACGGTGCCAAGGCATACCCGCTCTCATCTACCTGCAACGCCCAACCTTGCCGATCCCAATCCCCCAGCACAATCCGCTTCGCCGCCTGCTCACCGAGCTGCAACTTGTGGATCGCCGGGCGGTGGGTATGTCCGTGAATCAGGGTTTTCACCCCGTATTCCTGCATGATCCGCGGAATCTCTTCCGGCGTGACATCGACAATGTCGTTGGCCTTCATCCGCGTCTGTGCCTTGCTCTCACTGCGCAGTTTGCGCGCCAGCTTATGGCGGCTGCTCAGTGGCAAGTTGCGCAGGATAAACAGGGTGATCGGGTTACGCAGATAACGCCGCAGCTTCATATAGCCGGCGTCGCGGGTGCAGAGACTGTCGCCGTGCATCAATAGCACTGGCTCGCCGTAAAACTGCACGACACTCGGGTCCTTCAACAACGTACAGCCAGCCTGCTTGCAGAAGGCCTTGCCGAGCATGAAGTCGCGATTGCCGTGCATCAGAAAAATCACCGTGCCGCTGTCGCTCAATTCGCGCAGGGCCTGGCAGATGGAACGCTGGAAGGGCGTCATGGCGTCGTCGCCAATCCACGCTTCGAAGAAGTCGCCGAGAATGTACAGCGCACTCGCCGAGCGGGCGCGTCCGGCGAGCAAATCCAGAAACGCCCGGGTAATGTCCGGGCGCTCCTCTTCCAGATGCAAGTCTGAAATCAGCAATATCACGCTTCGATGATCTCGGCTTTCTCGATGATCACGTCGTCTGCTGGTACGTCCTGGTGGCCGGCCTTGGAGGTGGTGGCAACGCCTTCGATCTTGTCGACAACTTCGGTGCCTGCAACGACTTTACCGAACACCGCATAACCCCAGCCTTGAGCGGTCTTGGCGGTGTGGTTAAGGAAGCTGTTGTTGGTGGCGTTGATGAAGAACTGCGCCGATGCCGAATGCGGGTCCATGGTGCGAGCCATGGCCAGGGTGTACTTCTCGTTCTTCAGGCCGTTATCAGCTTCGTTCTGGATGCTGGCGCGCTTGTCTTTCTTTTCCTGCATGCCAGGCTGGAAACCGCCGCCCTGGATCATGAAGCCCTTGATCACACGGTGGAAAACCACGTTCTCGTAATGACCGGCCTTAACATATTCGAGAAAGTTGGCAACGGTGATTGGCGCTTTTTCCGCGTCCAGTTCGATGACGATGTCGCCGAAGTTGGTGGTCAATTTAACTTGAGTCATGATCGCTACTCTTTATAAGGAATTCGTGGGCAATGGGAGATTTCGGCCCGTTACCGGTTCAGCCCGTGGGCCAAGGTGCGCAGTTTAGCGTGACAGGCGCGAATTTCGAGGCAGTTTTTCCAAATCCCTGCGATTAAATGCGCTCCTTTATAGGCCGTGCTCTGTCAGCCCCTTGACAGCATCGGCTATGATAGCGGCTTTGTTTTGTCTGGCCCCCTCTGCGGCCGCGCACATGTACGTCAAGGATCCTATGAGCAAGCCCACTGTCGACCCTACCTCGAATGCCAAGTCCGGCCCTGCCGTGCCGGTCAATTTCCTGCGGCCGATCATCCAGGCAGACCTGGACTCGGGCAAGCACACCCAGATCGTCACCCGTTTCCCGCCGGAACCCAACGGCTACCTGCACATCGGCCACGCCAAGTCGATCTGCGTGAACTTCGGCCTGGCCCAGGAGTTCGGCGGCGTCACGCACCTGCGTTTCGACGACACCAACCCGGCCAAGGAAGATCAGGAATACATCGACGCGATCGAAAGCGACGTCAAATGGCTGGGTTTCGAATGGTCCGGTGAAGTGCGCTACGCCTCGCAGTATTTTGACCAGTTGCACGACTGGGCCGTCGAGCTGATCAAGGCCGGCAAAGCCTACGTCGACGACCTGACTCCGGAGCAGGCCAAGGAATACCGTGGCAGCCTGACCGAGCCGGGCAAGAACAGCCCGTTCCGCGATCGTTCGGTAGAAGAGAACCTCGACTGGTTTGCGCGCATGCGTGCCGGTGAGTTCGCGGACGGCGCCCGCGTGCTGCGTGCGAAGATCGACATGGCCTCGCCGAACATGAACCTGCGTGACCCGATCATGTATCGCATCCGTCACGCGCATCACCACCAGACCGGTGACAAGTGGTGCATTTACCCGAACTACGACTTTACCCACGGTCAGTCGGACGCCATCGAAGGCATCACCCACTCGATCTGCACCCTGGAATTCGAAAGCCATCGTCCGCTGTACGAGTGGTTCCTCGACGCATTGCCAGTGCCGGCGCACCCGCGTCAGTACGAATTCAGCCGTCTGAACCTCAACTACACCATCACCAGCAAGCGCAAGCTCAAGCAACTGGTCGATGAAAAGCACGTGCATGGCTGGGACGATCCGCGCATGTCCACGCTGTCCGGCTTCCGCCGCCGTGGCTACACGCCAAAATCGATCCGCAACTTCTGCGAAATGGTCGGCACCAACCGTTCCGACGGCGTGGTTGACTTCGGCATGCTCGAATTCAGCATCCGTGATGATCTCGACCACACCGCGCCGCGCGCCATGTGCGTGCTGCGTCCGCTGAAAGTCGTCATCACCAACTACCCGGAAGGTCAGGTCGAAAACCTCGAACTGCCGCGCCACCCGAAAGAAGACATGGGCGTGCGCGCACTGCCATTCGCCCGGGAAATCTACATCGACCGTGACGACTTCATGGAAGAGCCGCCAAAAGGCTACAAGCGCCTGGAACCGGCCGGTGAAGTGCGTCTGCGCGGCAGCTACGTGATCCGTGCCGACGAAGCGATCAAGGACGCCGACGGCAACATCGTCGAACTGCGTTGCTCGTACGACCCGGAAACCCTCGGCAAGAACCCGGAAGGCCGCAAGGTCAAAGGCGTGATCCACTGGGTGCCGGCCGGCGCCAGCGTCGAGTGCGAAGTGCGTCTGTACGATCGTCTGTTCCGTTCGGCCAACCCTGAGAAGGCCGAAGACAGCGCGAGTTTCCTCGACAACATCAACCCTGATTCACTGCAGGTACTCACCGGTTGTCGTGCGGAGCCATCGCTTGGCAATGCACAGCCGGAAGACCGTTTCCAGTTCGAGCGCGAAGGCTACTTCGTCGCTGATTTGAAGGACTCGAAACCAGGTCAGCCGGTATTCAACCGTACCGTGACCCTGCGTGATTCGTGGGGCCAGTGATTCAAGGGATTTAACGTGCTAACGATCTACAACACGCTCACCAAGAGCAAAGAAGTCTTCAAGCCGCTGGATGGCAACAAGGTGCGCATGTACGTCTGCGGAATGACCGTGTACGACTACTGCCACCTTGGCCACGGCCGCAGCATGGTCGCGTTCGACCTGGTGACCCGCTGGCTGCGGTTCAGCGGTTACGACCTGACCTACGTGCGCAACATCACCGACATCGACGACAAGATCATCAACCGCGCCAACGAGAACGGTGAATCGTTCGAAGCGTTGACCGAGCGCATGATCGCCGCGATGCACGAAGACGAAGCGCGCCTGAACATCAAGAAGCCGGACATGGAACCGCGCGCCACGGATCACATTCCGGGCATGCACGCGATGATCCAGACCTTGATCGACAAGGGTTACGCCTACGCCCCGGGCAATGGCGACGTGTACTACCGCGTCGCCAAGTTCATGGGCTACGGCAAACTGTCGCGCAAGAAAATCGAAGACCTGCGCATTGGCGCGCGCATCGAAGTCGACGAGTCGAAACAGGATCCGCTGGACTTCGTACTGTGGAAAGCCGCCAAACCGGGCGAGCCAAGCTGGGAATCGCCGTGGGGCGCCGGGCGTCCGGGCTGGCACATCGAGTGCTCGGTGATGTCCACCTGCTGCCTCGGCGAGACCTTCGACATTCATGGCGGCGGCAGCGACCTCGAGTTCCCGCACCACGAAAACGAAATCGCCCAGAGCGAAGCGGCCACCGGCAAGACCTACGCCAACGCGTGGATGCATTGCGGCATGATTCGCATCAATGGCGAGAAGATGTCCAAGTCGTTGAACAACTTCTTCACCATTCGCGACGTGCTGGAAAAGTACCACCCGGAAGTCGTGCGTTACCTGCTGGTGTCGAGCCACTACCGCAGCGCGATCAACTACTCGGAAGACAACCTCAAGGACGCCAAAGGCGCACTCGAGCGCTTCTACCACGCGTTGAAAGGCCTGCCGAACGTCGCACCTGCCGGGGGCGAAGCGTTTGTTGAGCGCTTTACTACCGTGATGAACGACGACTTCGGCACGCCGGAAGCCTGCGCGGTGCTGTTCGAGATGGTGCGTGAGATCAACCGTCTGCGTGAGAGCGATCTCGACGCAGCGGCGGGTCTGGCGGCGCGTCTGAAAGAACTGGCGAGCGTGCTGGGTGTGTTGCAGCTGGAGGCAGATGACTTCTTGCAGGCGGGCGCTGAAGGGCGTGTCGATGCGGCTGAGGTTGATGCGTTGATTGCGGCGCGTCTGGCGGCTCGGGCCGGGAAGGATTGGGCTGAGTCGGATCGGATTCGTGATCAGCTCACTGCGATGGGCGTTGTGTTGGAAGACGGCAAGGGTGGGACTACCTGGCGTTTGGCTGACTGATTGCCGCGTTTAGCTTCAAAACAAAACCCGCCTTGTGCGGGTTTTTGTTTGGGCGCAAGAAAAGCCCCTCACCCTAGCCCTCTCCCAGGGGGAGAGGGGACCGAATGGGGGATGCTCAGGAAATACGCCGACCTGAACGTGCTGCACCGAATCCATAATCGACTGGTTATTTCAGGTCGATATACGCGGACCTGGCTGGCCTGCTCTGAATCCATAATCGACTCCTTTTTTCAGGTAGATGGATGACTCGAGACACCTCGGTCAGCTCCCTCTCCCTCCGGGAGAGGGCTGGGGTGAGGGTTGCTTTTGACGTTCGCGTAGGTCTTGATGTCGGCAACGCGTTCAGCCGGATGCTGAGCGGCGACGATCATGTAAGGGAAACACAATGGCTAATCACTACCGCGAGCTGCTAACGACCCCCGGTGCCACCGGGTTAGTGCTCGCGAGCTCCATCGCCCGCTTGCCGCAGGCAATGATCGGCATCGGCATCATCACCATGCTGGTGCAGCAAACCGGTGTGTACTGGCTGGCCGGCACAGTCGCCGGTACATTCACCCTGTGCAACGCGCTGCTCGGCCCGCACATCTCGAAACTGGTCGATCGACATGGCCAGAGCCGCGTACTGCCCGTCGTCACCGCGTTCAGCATTGCCATGCTGCTTGCGCTGATCACCGCCGTATACTTGCGCGCACCGGCCGCATTGCTGTTTGTGCTGGCGGCACTGGCGGGAACGATGCCGAGCATGCCCTCGATGATCCGCGCGCGCTGGTCGCAGTTGTTCCGGGGCAAGCCGCAGTTGCACACGGCGTTCTCGCTGGACACGGTCCTGACCGAACTCGCTTACATCATCGGTCCGCCACTGGCGATCGGTTTGAGCGTGAGCTTTTTCGCCGAAGCCGGGCCCCTTGTTGCGGTTGGGTTGCTGGCCGTCGGGGTGACGGCGTTTCTCCTGCAACGCGAGACTGAGCCCAAGGTTGTTGTGGGCCACGCCAGTCATGGTGGCTCGACCTTGCTGATCCCCGGCGTTCGCACCATTGTTCTCGCGTTGTTGGCGATGGGGGTCATTGGCGGAGCAATCGATGTCGCCGTCGTCGCGTTCGCCAATGCGCAAGGCTGGCCGGGGGCGGCCACCTTCATCCTCGCTGCCTATGCGTTCGGCTCACTAATCGCGGGCCTGACGTTCGGCGCGATGAGGGTTTCGCTGGCGATCGAAAAACAGTTTCTGATCGGGATCCTGGTCACGGCGTTCACCGGCGTGTTGCCTGTTTTTGCAACGGATGTTTATGTGCTGACAGCGGCGCTGTTTATCGCCGGCATCTCGTTTGCGCCGACGATGGTCGTGGTGATGAAAATGGGGACGATCATTATTCCTCCGTCGCGGATCACGGAGGGGCTGACGTGGATGACTACCGGTATCAGCGTTGGTGTTGCACTCGGTGGCATGCTGGCGGGCTTGGTTATTGATGCCTTTGGCGCGCGGGCGGGATTTGCGGTGGCTATTGGTGCAGGGTTGATGATGGTGGTGGTTGTGCTGATGGGGTTGCGCACATTGGAGGCGGCTTCGGTTACGCATGTTGAGCCGGAATTTTCGCCCTCACCCTAACCCTCTCCCCCAGGAGAGGGGACTGAATGGGGGATGTTCGAGAGATACACCGACTTGAACGTGATGCTTTGAATCCATAATCGGCACGATGTTTCAGGTCGATGTCCAGCGCCAGACACCTCGGTCAGCTCCCTCTACCTCTGGGAGAGGGCTGGGGTGAGGGGCGTGGAGTTCACTCAACCTTCAATCTGCCGCAACCGCTTGTAAAGCGTATTCCGACTCACCCCCAAACGTCGCGCCAGATGCGAAATATTCCCCCCGGAAGCCTTCAGCTCCCGGTTCAACGCCTCCACATCATTCAAATCCACCCCCAACGGCGCAGCGCTCTCCACCGGCTCCATCTCCAGATCAACAAAAAAATCATCCGGCAAATGCTCCAGCCTCACCGGCTGCTCCTCAGCCATCGCCAACGCCACCTGCATCACGCTGCTGACCTGACGCAAATTCCCCGGCCACGGATGACGGCTGAACAGCTCCAGCACTTCCTGGCTCAACCCCGCCCATTGCGTCGGCTCCCGATGCTGTTCCCACAACCGCTTAAACAATGCTTCCTTGTCACTGCGCTCGCGCAATGGCGGCAGCTCCAGCGTCAGTCCACCAATGCGGTAATACAAATCCTCCCTAAACCGCCCCAACTGCACTTGTTCACGCAGAGATCGGTTAGTCGCCGAGATAATCCGCAAATCCACCGGGAACAACTCGCTACTGCCCACCGGTTGCACACAGCGCTCCTGCAATACCCGCAGCAACCGCGCCTGAGTCGGCAACGGCATATCGCCGATTTCATCAAGGAACAACGTGCCTTTGTCTGCCTTGCGAATCAGGCCGATGCTGCCTTTCTGGTTGGCGCCGGTGAACGCGCCTTTCTCGTAGCCGAATAACTCTGACTCGACCAGTTCGGCGGGGATCGCCGCGCAGTTGACGGCGATAAATGCCTGTTTGCTACGCGAGCTGGCCTGGTGCAGGGCTTTGACGAATACTTCTTTACCGACGCCGGTTTCGCCGTGGATAAGCAGCGGAATGTCTTTCTCCAGCAAACGCTCGGCCTGACGCACGGCTTTTTCCACGCGGCTGTCGCCGAAGTGCAGGGTGTTGAGGCTGATGGCGGTGGGCGCGGCGGTTTTCGGTTCAGCAGCAAAAACGCGTGGTTGAATCGATGCCTGCTTCGGCCGCTTCAACAAACACTGAAAACGGTTGCGCCCGGAGGTCTGCAAGGCAAACGGCAGACCGTCGGGTTGATTGATCAATTCCAGCAGCGCCACCTTGAACAGGCTCTCGACACTGACCCGCGACAAGCGCACACCCAGCAAATTGTCAGCCCGCCGATTCGCCGACAACACCTGACCGCTCTCATCAAAGATCAACAACCCGGCCCACTGACTGTCGAGGTTGTTCAATCCTGTGTTGAAAGTCAGTTGAAAATGCTGGCCATGGAACAGGTTGAGGATCAGCCGGTTCTCCACGGTCTGGCTCATCATCTTGACCATGCCCAAGGTGTGCGAGGGCGGCAGATAGCTGTCGCTGGACACATCAAGCACGGCGATGACCTTGCGCTCGGCGTCGAAAATCGGCGCGGCGGAACCAGTCATGAAACGGTTGGCTTTCAAAAAGTGTTCATCGTGTTCGATGTGCACGGCCTGTTCACAGGCCAGTGCCGTGCCGATCGCGTTGGTGCCACTGGTTCGCTCCACCCAACTTGCCCCGGCCTGAAAACCCCGCGCCAGATTCGGCTCGATAAAGCGTTGCGTGCCCCACGAGGTCAGAACCTGGCCCTGATTGTCGGCGAGCATGATCAGGCAGTTGGAGTTGCTGAGGATGTTCTCGTAATAGGGCAGGACCTCCTGATGCGTGGTCTGCACCAGTGAGTGATGGCTGTCGAGCAACTGCGCAATGCCGGCGGCGGGCAACTGATCGAAGGCCGGCGTGCTTTGGTGGTCGAGACCGAACGCGCGGCAACGTTGCCAGGAAGTCTGGACGATCGCGTCGTGGGACAGCGGCGGGGCAGGTGCGGCCATGGCAGTGGGCCTCTGATGCAGCGATTTTTATTGTTGTTATAAATCCAGATCCTGAGCAAAACACAGATCAACTGTGGGAGCGAGCTTGCTCGCGAAAGCGCAGGATCAGTCACCGAATTGGTTGAATGACACACCGCATTCGCGAGCAAGCTCGCTCCAACAGGGGATCTCTATCGCATTCAAGATCGGGGAAAAAGCGTTCATAGAGTGTTGTTCACTATTGTTCATTGTCAATCGCCCAACTGTTCAAATGTGTTCAGCAATGAACGCTCAATCCCCACGCTTTCAACGATTTTCACGACAAATCAACCACTTGCCGTTTCTGGCACGAAACTCGCTCCCGTGCACAGGTCGCTTGACTCCAATAATAAAAAGGCCGAGCCCATGTCACTCACCCTGGAGCACGTCAGCCGCACCGTCGAGGGCCAGACCTGGATCGACGATGCGTGCCTGAAATTCGAACCCGGTTCGTTCAACGTTTTGCTCGGCCGCACCCTGTCTGGCAAAACCAGCCTCATGCGTTTAATGGCCGGGTTGGACAAACCGGATAGCGGCCGCATTCTGATGAACGGTGTCGACGTCACCCAACGCCCGGTGCGTCTGCGCAACGTGTCGATGGTTTATCAGCAATTCATCAATTACCCGACCATGACCGTGTTCGAGAACATCGCTTCGCCGTTGCGTCAGGCCGGTGTGTCGAAAGAGATCATCCATAGCAAAGTGCAAGAAACCGCGAAGATGCTGCGCATCGAGAAGTTTCTGCAGCGCTATCCGCTGGAACTCTCCGGCGGCCAACAGCAGCGCACCGCCATGGCCCGCGCATTGGTCAAAGACGCCGAGCTGATTCTGTTCGATGAGCCGCTGGTCAACCTCGACTACAAACTGCGCGAAGAACTGCGCCAGGAAATGCGCGAGCTGTTCAAGGCGCGTCACACCATCGCCATTTACGCCACCACCGAACCCAACGAAGCGCTGGCACTCGGCGGCACCACGACGATTCTTCACGAAGGCCGAGTGATTCAGAGCGGCCCCTCGACTTCGGTGTATCACCAGCCACAAACCGTGCTCGCCGCCGAACTGTTCTCCGAACCACCGATCAACCTGATGCCCGGACGCATCGCCGGTAACGAAGTCAGCTTCGCCAATTTTGTGCACTTCCCGTTGAACGTCGATCTGCGTCCGGTGGGCGAGGGCGAGTTCCGTTTTGGCGTGCGTCCCAGTCACATCTCGCTGGTGCCGAGCAACGATGACGACCTCGAACTGGCGGTCACCGTCGAAGTCGCCGAGATCAGCGGTTCGGAAACCTTCCTGCACGTGCGCAACGAGCATTTCCTGCTGGTGCTGCACCTGCCCGGCGTTCACGAATATGACGTCGATGCGCCGATCCGCATTTACATCCCGACCCACAAACTGTTCGTTTTCGATGCGCAGGGTCGTCTGGTGCAAGCACCGGGCCGGCGTGTCGCGAGGGTTGCCTGATGGCCGAAATCCGTTTGCAGCACCTCGCCCACAGCTACAGCAAAACCCCGAGCGGCGCGGAGGATTACGCGATCCGCGAGATGGATCACGTCTGGGAGCAGGGCGGCGCCTACGCTTTGCTCGGGCCGTCGGGTTGCGGCAAGTCGACCTTGCTCAACATCATTTCCGGCCTGCTCAGCCCTTCGCAGGGCCATGTGCTGTTCGACGGCAAAGCGGTCAACGACCTGACGCCGGAGAAGCGCAACATCGCCCAGGTTTTCCAGTTTCCGGTGGTTTACGACACCATGACCGTGTTCGATAACCTCGCTTTTCCCCTGCGCAATCAGGGCATGGCCGAGGCGAAAGTGCACAGCAAGGTGCAGGAAATTGCCGAAGTCCTCGACCTGCAAAACCTGCTGAGCAAAAAGGCGCGCAACCTCACCGCCGACGAAAAGCAGAAAGTCTCCATGGGCCGTGGTCTGGTCCGCGACGACGTCTCGGCGATCCTCTTCGATGAACCGCTGACGGTGATCGATCCGCACCTGAAGTGGAAACTGCGGCGCAAGCTCAAGCAGATCCACGAGCAGTTCAACATCACCATGGTCTACGTCACCCACGATCAACTCGAGGCCTCGACCTTCGCCGACAAGATCGCGGTGATGTACGGCGGCCAGATCGTCCAGTTCGGCACGCCACGGGAATTGTTCGAGCGGCCGAGCCACACCTTTGTCGGCTATTTCATCGGCAGCCCGGGAATGAACCTGATCGAAGTGCAGCCGCAACCCGGCGGCGTCGGTTTCGCCTCGACGCACTTGCCGTTGTCCGACGCCATGCAGCGACATATCGAGCACGGCCAGTGGAAAAATCTGAAGGTCGGTATCCGTCCTGAATTCATTCACGTGTGGGACGAGCCGTTTGATGACGCGATGCAGGCTAGGGTCGTACACGTCGAAGACCTCGGCACCTACAAGATCATGACCCTCGACCTCGACGGCGCGCCGTTGAAAGTACGGCTGGCCGAAGACAAACCGGTGCCGCAGGGCACGGCGTACATCAGTTTTCCGGCGCAGTGGCTGATGGTTTATGCCGATGAGTTTCTGCTCGAAGCCGATGAAGAGGTGCAGCCATGAACAAGGTGCAGAACAACAAGGCCTGGTGGCTGGTGTTGCCGGTGTTCCTGCTGGTGGCATTCAGTGCGGTGATCCCGATGATGACCGTGGTCAACTATTCGGTGCAGGACATCTTCGACCAGTCCAGCCGCTACTTCGTCGGTGCTGACTGGTACAAGCAAGTGCTCCTCGATCCGCGTCTGCACGATTCATTGCTACGCCAGTTCATCTACTCGGCCTGCGTGTTGCTGATTGAAATTCCGCTGGGTATTGCCGTCGCGCTGACCATGCCGACCAAGGGTCGCTGGTCGTCGGTGGTGCTGATCATTCTGGCGATTCCGTTGCTGATCCCGTGGAACGTGGTTGGCACCATCTGGCAGATTTTCGGCCGGGCCGACATTGGTCTGCTCGGCTCGAGCCTCAACGCGATGGGCATCAGCTACAACTACGCGGCCAACACCATGGACGCCTGGGTGACGGTGCTGGTGATGGACGTCTGGCACTGGACTTCGTTGGTGGCGTTGTTGTGCTTCTCCGGATTGCGCGCGATTCCCGATGTGTATTACCAGGCTGCGCGCATTGATCGGGCCTCGGCCTGGGCGGTGTTCCGCCATATCCAATTGCCCAAACTGAAGAGCGTGCTGCTGATCGCGGTGATGCTGCGCTTCATGGACAGTTTCATGATCTACACCGAGCCATTCGTGCTCACCGGCGGCGGGCCGGGCAATGCCACGACCTTCTTGAGTCAGACATTGACCCAGATGGCCGTAGGGCAATTCGACCTCGGTCCGGCAGCGGCGTTTTCGCTGGTGTACTTCCTGATCATCCTGTTGGTGTCCTGGCTGTTCTACACCGCCATGACGCACTCCGACGCGAACCGCTGAGGCCCGGCCATGAGCAAAAGAAAGCTGATTCCGTTGCTGGTCTACATCCTGTTCCTGCTGGTGCCGATCTACTGGCTGCTGAACATGTCCTTCAAGAGCAACACCGAAATCCTCGGCGGCCTGACACTTTTCCCACAGGACTTTACGCTGGCGAACTACAAGGTGATCTTCACCGATCCGAGTTGGTACAACGGCTATCTCAACTCGCTGTATTACGTGAGTTTGAACACGGTGATCTCGCTGAGCGTGGCGCTGCCGGCGGCCTATGCGTTTTCGCGCTACCGTTTTCTCGGCGACAAGCACCTGTTCTTCTGGCTGCTGACCAACCGTATGGCGCCGCCAGCGGTATTTTTGCTGCCGTTCTTCCAGTTGTATTCGTCGATTGGCCTGTTCGACACGCACATCGCCGTGGCGTTGGCGCACTGCCTGTTCAACGTGCCATTGGCGGTGTGGATTCTCGAAGGCTTCATGTCCGGTGTGCCCAAGGAAATCGACGAAACCGCCTACATCGACGGCTACAGTTTCCCCAAGTTCTTCGTGAAGATTTTCATCCCGCTGATTGGCTCTGGCATCGGTGTGACGGCGTTCTTCTGCTTCATGTTTTCCTGGGTCGAATTGCTGCTCGCGCGCACGTTGACCTCGGTAAACGCCAAGCCGATCGCGGCGGTGATGACGCGCACGGTTTCCGCTTCGGGTATCGATTGGGGTGTGCTGGCGGCGGCGGGGGTGTTGACCATTCTGCCCGGCATGCTGGTGATCTGGTTTGTTCGCAACCACGTGGCCAAGGGCTTTGCCCTCGGTCGGGTCTGAGGAACTGATGATGGAGTGGATGAGCTGGACTACACCTACCGCAGCATTCTTCATTGTCATCGGCCTGATTCTGGTCGGCATGACCACGTGGGAATTGCGCTCGCCGAGCATCCTGCGGCGAGGTTTTCTACCGATTGCCACCACCCGTGGCGATCGCTTGTTTATCGGTCTTCTCGGCAGCGCCTACCTGCATTTGCTGGTGATCGGCGCCACCGACTGGAGCATCTGGGTGGCGTCCGCGTTGTCCCTGGTGTGGCTGTTGGCTGTGATGCGTTGGGGCTAGTCGAGTCGTTCGGCAACGCGGCTCCACAACTTAAACAGGAGGTCTCTATGTTCGACAAAAACAATAAGCTGCGACATAGCATTTCATTGGCAGCCATGCTGGCACTCAGCGGTTTGAGCGCGGTCGCTTGGGCTGATGCCTACGAAGACGCGGCGAAAAAATGGATCGGCAGTGAATTCAAACCGTCGACCCTGACGGCCGAGCAGCAACTGGAAGAATTGAAGTGGTTCATCAAGGCTGCCGAGCCGTTTCGCGGCATGGACATCAAGGTCGTTTCCGAGACCTTGACCACCCACGAATACGAGTCGAAAGTGCTGGCCAAGGCGTTCAGCGAAATCACCGGGATCAAGCTCACCCACGACCTGCTGCAAGAAGGCGACGTGGTCGAGAAAATGCAGACGGTGATGCAGTCCGACAAGAACATCTATGACGGCTGGGTCAACGACTCGGACCTGATCGGTACGCACTTTCGCTACGGCAAGACCGAGTCGATCACCGACCTGATGGCCAACGAAGGCAAGAACTTCACTTCGCCGACCCTCGACATCAAGGACTTCATCGGCATCTCGTTCACCACTGCGCCGGACGGCAAGATCTATCAACTGCCCGACCAGCAGTTTGCCAACCTGTACTGGTTCCGCGCTGACTGGTTTGAGCGCGCCGATCTGAAAGCCAAGTTCAAGGAAAAGTACGGCTACGAATTGGGCGTGCCGGTGAACTGGTCCGCCTATGAAGACATCGCCAAATTCTTCAGCGAAGACGTCAAGGAAATCGACGGCAAGCGCGTTTACGGGCACATGGATTACGGCAAGAAAGACCCGTCGCTGGGCTGGCGCTTCACCGATGCCTGGTTCTCCATGGCCGGTGGCGGCGACAAGGGGCTGCCTAATGGCTTGCCGGTGGACGAGTGGGGGATTCGTGTCGAGGATTGCCACCCGGTCGGCTCCAGCGTGACTCGCGGCGGCGACACCAATGGCCCGGCGGCGGTGTTCGCCACCACCAAGTATGTCGACTGGCTGAAGAAGTACGCGCCACCGGAAGCGGCGGGCATGACTTTCTCCGAGTCGGGGCCGGTACCGTCGCAAGGCAACATCGCCCAGCAGATTTTCTGGTACACCGCGTTCACCGCCGACATGACCAAACCGGGCCTGCCGGTGGTCAACGCCGACGGCACGCCGAAATGGCGCATGGCGCCGTCGCCGCGCGGGCCGTATTGGGAGGAGGGCATGAAGCTCGGTTATCAGGACGTGGGTTCGTGGACGTTCATGAAGTCCACGCCTGAGAAACAGAAACTGGCGGCGTGGCTGTACGCGCAGTTTGTTACTTCGAAAACCGTTTCGCTGAAGAAAACCATTGTGGGTCTGACGCCGATTCGCGAGTCGGACATCAACTCGCAGGCGATGACCGATCTGGCGCCGAAACTCGGTGGCCTGGTCGAGTTCTACCGCAGCCCGGCCCGCGTGCAATGGACCCCGACCGGCACCAACGTGCCGGACTATCCGCGGCTGGCGCAACTGTGGTGGAGCCATATCGCTGAAGCAGCGAGCGGCGAGAAGACCCCGCAACAGGCGCTCGACGGTTTGGCCAAGGATCAGGACGCGATCATGACCCGTCTGGAGCGCTCCAAGGCCCAAGCGGTGTGCGCACCGAAAATGAACCCGGAACGCGATGCGCAATACTGGTTTGATCAACCGGGCGCACCGAAACCGAAACTGGCCAACGAGAAGCCGAAGGGCGAGACCGTGAGCTATAACGAACTGCTGAAATCCTGGGCGGATGCGCGCAAGTAAAAGCTGAAATGTGAAAGGCGAACGGCACCGGAAGGTGCCGTTTTTTTTTGTGCCTGATCGACCGCAATCGCGAGCAGGCTCACTCCTACAGAGGTTTGCGGCGTACACCGCATCTGTGAACGACACAAAAACCTGTAGGCCTTCGCCTGCTCGCGATAGCGGTGTGTCAGACGAAAAAGATATCGACTGACCCGCCGCCAGCATTGATGTGTGCCGGTACTGGATGTGTCTTGATCAGACCAGAACAGCCAGATCGGTGTACCGAGCAACCAAAGCATCAGCCGTGAGTAACTTCATCGGTTCGGTCATTGCTGTGGCCACGATAATGCGGTCAAAAGGATCGCGATGATGGTGCTCAAGATCCTTCACTGCGATGGCGTGCTCTGCAGTCACTGGCAGTTCGATAAAGCCACTGTCGAGACAATATTGGCGGACTTCTTCCAGATCAACATTCAGCTTGCCGAGCCCGACCTTGATCGCCATTTCCCAGAAGGTGGCGGCGCTGATGTAGATTTCGGCGGCGTTCTCAATCAATTTTCTGGCTTTGCCGGACAGTCTGGCGTCATCACTGAGCGTCCAGAGCAAAATGTGCGTGTCGAGCAGAAGCCTCATACTTGAGTGCCCTCAAATGCATCAAGCATGTCATCGGGCAATGGTGAGTCGAAATCGTCGGGCAACACCAGTTTGCCTTTCATTGCGCCAATACGCTGAGCGCTGGGTTTTCCTACGGGAACGAGGCGAGCCATCGCCCGCCCATGCTTGGCAATCGTGATGACTTGGCCAGCAGCGGCATCATCGACGAGTTTGGATAAATTGTTTTTGGCTTCAGCCAACGGAACGATGATCATCAGCTCACCCCTGTATTCTGGACAAATATAGCCAGAATATTTCAACGCTGCCAAACCATAGACTTCTTCATCCCATTCGCAAACGATATCCCTGTTCATTTTTAGCCTCTCGTCGGTATTCCATCTGCCAAGGCCTCCACGATAGAGCTATCTACTCAAAACTGGCTGTAGGACAAAACGGAGGTTGCGGCGAGAGCTTTCGGCGTTTGTGTGGGGACGGGAGCAAATCGGTAAAAAATCGTACAAAAATATCGACTGACCCGCCGCCATCGCGAGCAGGCTCACTTCTACAGGTTTCAGTGGTGTCCACAAATCCTGAGTACCCCGCAAATCACTGTGGGAGCTTGCCTGCAAGCGAAGGGGTCATTGGCGTCACCGCAGGAAACCCAAGACGAAACACGGTCATCGCCCCCGGCAAGCTCTTAACCTCCGCCACACCCTGATGCAGGCTCATGATCGAGCGCACAATTGCCAGCCCCAATCCGGTGCTGCCCTGCGAACGCGAGCGGCTGCTGTCGACGCGGTAGAAGCGGTCAAACAGATGTGGCAAATGCTGCGCTTCAATCCCGGCACCGGGGTTGCTGACCAGCAGGGAAGCCTGCGTCGCACTCTGTTCAATCAGCAGCGTCACGGTTTTCCCGTTCGGGCAATGACGCAGCGCGTTGGACAGCAAATTCGAAATAGCCCGCTGAATCATCAGCCGATCGCCCATCACCTGTGCGCTGCCAATGACATTCAAATGGATCTGCTTATCCTGCGCCGACAACGAAAACATCTCGGCGACTTTCGCCACTTCAACCTGCAGCGCCACCGCTTCAAACGGCGCCAGCGCCGACGGATGACTTACCTGCGCGAGAAACAACATGTCCGAGACAATCCGCGCCACACGCTCCAGTTCCTCGGTGCACGACACCAGCACGTCCTTGTATTCCTCGGTCGTGCGCTCGCGGGACAAGGTCACCTGCGCTTTGCCCATCAGGTTGTTGATCGGTGTGCGCAGCTCATGCGCCAGGTCATCTGAGAACTGCGACAACTGCTGCACCCCGGCATCGAGCCGATGCAGCATGAAGTTGATGCCTTGCGCCAGTTCGCTCAATTCCTGCGGCATGTTGACCACGGACAGCCGGTGTTCCAGATCCTGGGTCGAGACCATCGCCGCCACTTTGCGAAACTCGCGCAGCGGCGCCAACCCGCGTTGCACCGCGCCCCACGCGGTCAAGCCGATAAACACCAGCAACAACGGCAAGGCCATCAGCGTCGAGCGCAGATAGGCGCTGAGCAAGGCCTGATCGTGCGCGTTGTCCATCGACAGCAGCACCGGCACGCTGTTGCCGTCCTTGAGACGAATCAGCTTGGAAACCGTGAGGAATTTCGCCCCTTCAGCATCAATGCTGTCGGAGTAGGTCAATTGATCAGTGGTCGCTCGCACCGCTTTCAATTCAACCCGTGGATCGGTCAAACCGCTGCCGGATTTGAGCAGCGGCGCGCGCAGCTTCGAGCGGTCATAAATCGTCAGCGTCAGGTTGTCATGGCCCATGACCTGATCGAGCAGAATGTGCGGTTTGCCGGTGATTTCATTGGCATCGACGTACAACGACAGGCTGTGCTCGACCTGCGCCATCTTCTTTTCCAGACTGTCCCGAGACAGCGCATTGAGCTCATGGGTCAATGCGAAATAGGCAAGGATAGCGAGGAACACCACCAACAGCGCGCCGAGAATACTCACTGTCAAACCCAAGCGCATTGACAGGCTGGAAGGCTTCATTCCCGCGCCTCCAACACATAGCCGACACCGCGCAGGGTGTGTATGAGTTTGCTGTCGAACGGGTCGTCGATTTTCGCCCGCAAGCGGCGGATCGACACTTCGACCACGTTGGTGTCGCAGTCGAAATTCATGTCCCACACCAACGAGATGATTTGTGTGCGCGTCAGCACTTCGCCGGACTGGCGCATCAGCAGATGCAGCAGAGCGAATTCCTTGGTGGTCAGGTCGATACGCTGTTGCCCGCGAAACGCGCGATGACGGCCCGGATCGAGTTCCAGGTCAGCCACTTTCAGCACCTGCGGCACCGGGATGTTTTCACTGCGGCGCATCAACGTGCGCACCCGCGCCAGCAGTTCGGGAAACTCGAACGGCTTAACCAGATAGTCGTCGGCGCCCAGATCGAGGCCACGAATCTTGTCGGCCAGACGCCCGCGTGCGGTGAGCATCATCACTCGCGTGGCGTGGGTTTTGCGCAGTTGTTCAAGCACGCCCCAGCCGTCCAGTTCGGGCAGGTTCACATCGAGAATAATCAGGTCATAGGCCTGTTGTTGCGCCAGGTGCAAACCATCGGCGCCGGTGGCGGCGTGATCAACCACATATCCACTTTCGGTCAAACCCTGATGCAAGTATTCGGCAGCTTTAAGCTCGTCCTCGACGACAAGGATTCGCATGATCTTTCACCACTTTTATTTAATGGGTATTTAATTTAAAAACCCTCACCCTAACCCTCTCCCAGAGGGAGAGGGGACTGAATGCGGGATATTTCAGAACTACACCGACGTGCAAAAACTTTACTGAATCTGTAATCAACTTGATGTAACAGGTCGATAAATAACGCAAGACACTTCGGTCGGCTCCCTCTCCCCCCGGGAGAGGGCTGGGGTGAGGGGAAGTCTGGACGATAAAGGTTGTAGCGGCTACAGGGTCAACGACCAAACGCTTTAAAACAGGGCTCTGCGACAGTTGGTCACAGTGCGAGCCACGAAATTCTCGTAAGTTTTATTCCGGCAAGTGCTGTTCAGCAGATAACTACCGTGTTTTTGTTTCGATGTATTTCGATAAAACCATTTGCACTTCGCATCCTAGAACAAAACAACTTCGGCAAACCGTGGATAACGGATTTGTAATGTTCCAGTCACCTTGTCGATAAGTTCAAAACCCTACCGTGGCGGCGTTGAAGAATCTTGAATAAAGGAAGTCCGCCATTGCCCGGTTTAATAGAACTGACGGCGCAATCACGCCTGAAAAAAACAGTCAGCGGCCTGGTGTTGTTGGCCAGCGCCGGCCTGGCGAACGCCTCGACCCTGACCCTGGATCAAGCCCTGCAAAGCGCCTTCACCGGCAACCCGGAGCTGGCCGCTGCGCAATGGGAAATTGGCATTGCCGAAGGCGATCGCCAGCAGGCCGGTCTCATCCCTAACCCCGAAGTATCGTGGGAGGCCGAAGACACCCGCCGCGATTCACGCACAACCACGGTGATGCTTAGCCAGCCAATCGAACTGGGTGGCAAACGCGGCGCACGGATCGACGTCGCCAGCCGTGCGCAAGATGCCGCCGGGATTGAACTGGAGCGCAAACGCAATGCCTTGCGTGCCGATGTAATTCAGGCATTCAACAGCGCGCAAACCGCGCAGCAACGTTTGCAGCTGTCCCGGCAATCCCTGCAATTGGCCGAGCACGGTTTGCGGGTGGCGCAAGGACGGATCGAGGCGGGTAAATCGTCGCCGGTCGAAGGTACTCGAGCACAAGTGCAGCTCTCGGAAGTGCGCCTTGAATTGAGCCGGGCAGAGCGCGATCAGGCCACTGCGTACCAACAATTGGCGCAAGTAATGGGCACACCGTTGCCGACGTCGACCACGGTGCAGGCACCCACGCAAAGCATGCCGGCCGTTCCGCCACCGACAAGATTGCTCGAGCGTTTGAACGAAACCGCCGAACTGCGTCTGGCCAAGTTGCAGATCGATCAGCGCGAAGCATCGTTGGGCCTGGAAAAGTCCCAGCGCATCCCCGATCTCACCGTGAGCATCGGCAGTCAATACAGCGAAACCGAGCGCGAGCGGGTCAACGTGGTTGGGCTGTCGATGCCGATTCCGCTGTTCAACCGCAATCAGGGCAACGTGCTCGCCGCAGCGCGCCGAACCGATCAGGCACGGGATCTGCGCAACGCCACCGAGCTGCGCTTGCGCACGGAAATCCAGACCAGCCTCGAGCAATGGCAGACCGCTAACGGCGAAGTCACTGCGTTCAACCAGACCATCCTGCCCGCCGCGCAAAGTGCGGTCGACAGCGCCACGCGCGGTTTCGAAATGGGCAAGTTCGGCTTCCTCGATGTGCTCGATGCGCAACGCACATTGATCAGCGCTCGCAGCCAATACATCCAGGCCGTCAGCGAAGCGACCGACGCCCGCGTACGCATCGAACGGATCTTCGGCGACCTCAGCGTCAGCCGTTGAATTTCACTTTTCAGACAACTGCGCGATGGCTCGGCGCAGAGGAGTTTCCATGGATAAAAAATTGATGGTGGTCGCGGTGGCGACGTTGGCGTTGGGCATTGGCATCGGCTCGCAGTGGTCAGGTCACTCAAGCATCGACGCGCATGCCGATGAGGCCGCTGAACACGCCGATCACGCGCAAGAAAGTTCAGCGGCGGAACATGCCGAAGAAGGGCACATCGAATTGAGCGCCGAACAAATCACTGCCGCCGGCATTCAACTGGCCGAAGCGCGGGCGCAAACCATCAGCCGCGGCCTGCCGTTCCCCGGCGAAGTGCGCTTTGACGAGGACCGCACCGCCCACGTCGTGCCACGCGTGCCGGGCGTGGTCGAGTCGGTGGCGGTCAATCTCGGGCAGACGGTGAAGAAGGGCCAGTTACTGGCGGTGATCGCCAGTCAGCAGATCTCCGATCAACGCAGCGAACAAGCCGCCGCGCAGCGTCGCTTGGCCTTGGCGCGCACCACCTACGAGCGCGAGAAAAAGCTCTGGCAGGACAAAATCTCGGCCGAGCAGGATTTCCTCCAGGCCCGCCAGGCGCTGCAAGAAGCCGAAATCGCCGTGAGCAACGCCCGGCAAAAGATCAGCGTGCTCAGCGGCAGCGTGGTCGCCACCGGCGGCAACCGTTACGAATTGCGCGCGCCGTTCGACGGCGTGGTGGTGGAAAAACACCTCACGCCGGGGGAAGTCGTTGATGAAACCACGGCGGCATTCACGCTCTCGGATCTGTCGCGAGTGTGGGTCACGTTCGGCGTTTCACCGAAGGATCTGAACAAGGTTCAAGTAGGCAAAGCGGTCACCGTCAGCGCCCCGGAATTGAACGCGGAAGTCGTCGGCAGCGTGGCTTACGTCGGCAGCCTGCTCGGCGAACAAACCCGCACCGCAACCGTTCGCGTCACTCTGGAAAACCCCCAAGGTTCGTGGCGCCCCGGTCTGTTCGTCACCGCGCTGGTCGCTACCGACAGCCGCGAAGCGCAAGTCGCCGTGCCGGAAACCGCGATCCAGACCGTCGAAGACAAACCCACGGTGTTCGTTCGCACCGACGACGGTTTCGAAGCCCGCGCGGTTGAGCTGGGCAGTCGCGCCGCCGGCCACGTGGAAATCACCCAAGGCCTGGAACCGGGCGCGCAAGTCGCCAGCGCCGGCAGCTTCGTCCTCAAATCGGAACTGGGCAAAGCCTCAGCCGAGCACAGCCACTGATCCGGAAGAATCCCATGTTCGAACGCCTGATCCAGTTTGCCATCGAGCAGCGCATCATCGTGCTGCTCGCCGTTCTGCTCATGGCCGGCATCGGCATCGCCAGTTATCAAAAGCTGCCGATCGACGCCGTGCCCGACATCACCAACGTCCAGGTGCAGATCAACACCGGCGCCGCCGGGTTCTCGCCGCTGGAAACCGAGCAGCGCATCACCTTCCCGATTGAAACCGCGATGGCCGGTCTGCCGGCGCTGGAACAGACCCGTTCACTGTCACGCTCGGGCCTGTCGCAAGTGACGGTGATCTTCAAGGACGGCACCGACCTGTTCTTCGCTCGCCAATTGGTCAACGAACGTTTGCAGATCGCCAAGGAGCAATTGCCCGAAGGCGCGGAAGCGGTCATGGGGCCGATTTCCACCGGTCTCGGCGAGATCTTTTTGTGGACAGTCGAGGCGAAGGAGGGCGCGCTGAAGGACGACGGCACGCCGTACACGCCGGCTGATCTGCGGGTGATTCAGGACTGGATCATCAAGCCGCAATTACGCAACGTGCCGGGTGTCGCCGAGATCAACACCATCGGCGGTTTCGCCAAGGAATATCAGATTGCGCCGGACCCGAAACGCCTGGCGGCGTACAAGCTGACGTTGACCGATCTGGTCACCGCGCTGGAGCGCAACAACGCTAACGTCGGCGCCGGTTACATCGAGCGCAGCGGCGAGCAGTTGCTGATCCGCGCGCCGGGGCAAGTGGCGAGTACCGAGGACATCGCCAACATTGTCATGGCCAATGTCGACGGCACGCCGATCCGCGTGAAGAACGTAGCAACAGTCGAAATCGGCCGCGAACTGCGCAGTGGCGCGGCCACGGAAAACGGTCGGGAAGTGGTGCTCGGCACCGTGTTCATGCTGATCGGCGAGAACAGCCGCACGGTCTCGCAAGCGGTCGCCAGCAAGCTTGAACAGATCAACAAATCCTTGCCGCAAGGTGTGGTCGCCGTGCCGGTGTACGACCGCACGCACCTGGTCGACAAAGCCATCGCCACGGTGAAAAAGAACCTCATCGAAGGCGCGATTCTGGTGATCGCGATTCTGTTTCTGTTCCTCGGTAATATCCGCGCGGCGCTGATTACCGCGATGGTAATTCCGCTGTCGATGCTGTTCACCTTTACCGGCATGTTCAGCAACAAGGTCAGCGCCAACCTGATGAGCCTCGGTGCGCTCGATTTCGGCATCATCGTCGACGGCGCGGTGGTGATCGTCGAAAACACCCTGCGCCGCTTGGCTCACGCGCAGCAGCATCACGGCCGATTGTTGACCCGTGCCGAGCGTTTCAAGGAAGTCTTTGCGGCGGCGAAAGAGGCGCGGCGACCGCTGATTTTCGGCCAGTTGATCATCATGGTCGTGTACCTGCCGATCTTCGCCCTGAGCGGCGTCGAAGGGAAAATGTTCCACCCGATGGCGTTCACCGTGGTGATTGCGTTGCTTGGCGCGATGCTGTTGTCGGTGACCTTTGTACCGGCGGCCATTGCTTTGTTCGTGACCGGCAAGGTCAAGGAAGAAGAGGGCGCGGTGATGCGTGGCGCGCGTCGTGTTTATGCGCCGGCGCTGGCCTGGGTGATGAGTCATCGTGCTGTCGCGGTGAGCGCTGCTTTGGGCGTGATCGTGCTCAGCGGTGTGCTCACCAGTCGTATGGGCAGCGAGTTTGTGCCGAGCCTCAGTGAAGGGGATTTTGCCCTGCAAGCGCTGCGCGTGCCGGGCACCAGCCTGACGCAATCGGTGGATATGCAGCAGCGCCTGGAGACGTTGATTCTGGCCAAAGTGCCGGAAGTCGAACGTGTTTTCGCTCGCACCGGCACCGCCGAGATCGCCTCCGACCCGATGCCGCCGAACATCTCCGACAGCTATGTGATGCTCAAGCCGAAAGAGCAGTGGCCGGACCCGGACAAATCCCGCGAAACCTTGATGGCGGAACTGCAAGCTGCGGCCGCGACGCTGCCGGGCAGCAACTATGAACTGTCGCAGCCGATCCAGTTGCGCTTCAACGAATTGATCTCTGGGGTGCGTAGCGATGTGGCAGTGAAGGTGTTTGGTGATGACATGGACGTGCTCAATGCCACGGCTGCGAAAATCGCTGCTGCCATGCAAAAGGTCAACGGCGCCTCCGAAGTGAAGGTCGAGCAAACCACCGGGTTGCCGGTGCTGACCATCAACATTGATCGCGATAAAGCGGCGCGTTATGGGCTCAACGTGGGTGACGTGCAGGACACCATTGCCGTTGCGGTCGGCGGGCGTCAGGCCGGGACGTTGTATGAGGGCGATCGGCGTTTCGACATGGTCGTGCGCCTGTCCGATGCCATGCGCAAGGATATCGACGGCTTGTCGGCGTTGCTGATTCCGGTGCCGGCGCCTTTGAATGCAGCGGCCAATCAGATCGGTTTCATCGCGCTGCAAGACGTCGCCAGCCTCGACCTGGTGCTGGGGCCGAATCAGGTCAGCCGCGAGAACGGCAAGCGTCTGGTGATCGTCAGTGCCAACGTGCGTGGGCGCGATATCGGTTCGTTTGTCAGCGAGGCAGGCGAAGTGATCGAGCGTGATGTGCAAGTCCCGGCCGGTTACTGGACCAGTTGGGGCGGCCAGTTCGAGCAGCTGCAATCGGCGGCCAAGCGCTTGCAGATTGTGGTGCCGGTGGCGCTGCTGCTGGTGTTCGGGTTGTTGTTCATGATGTTCAACAACCTGAAGGATGGTTTGCTGGTGTTTACCGGGATTCCGTTTGCCTTGACGGGTGGGGTCATGGCGCTGTGGTTGCGCGATATTCCGTTGTCGATTTCCGCTGGTGTCGGGTTTATCGCGTTGTCCGGGGTGGCGGTGTTGAACGGCTTGGTGATGATTGCGTTTATTCGTAATTTGCGCGAGGAGGGACGGTCGCTGTCCGATGCCATTCACGAAGGTGCGCTGACGCGTTTGCGGCCAGTGCTGATGACGGCGCTGGTGGCGTCGCTGGGGTTTATTCCGATGGCGCTTGCGACCGGCACCGGCGCGGAGGTGCAGCGGCCACTGGCGACCGTGGTGATCGGCGGGATTCTGTCTTCCACGATCCTCACGCTGCTGATCTTGCCGGCGCTCTACCAACTCGCCCATCGGCGGGATGGCACCTGTTAGTTCTTACAGTATCGGTAAACCGCAAAAGCGCTCATTCTTCACTCAAAGGTGAGAAAGGACGCTTGTGACCATGAATGTTCACCACGACGCCGCCACGCCGACACTGTCGGTCATTGATCCACGTTCGCTGATGATCCGCAGCGTCGGCTACTGCCGGCATCCGGACTCGCCCGGCATCGACCCGCGCATTACCCGGCAAGTATTCGATGCGGCGGGACATCAGATAGCGGCGTGGGATCCGCGATTGTGGGGAACGGCGCCGAAGCCGAACCTGGCCACCACGTACGGATTGAGCGGGCAGGCATTGCTGACGGACAGCGTCGACGCCGGGTGGCAGTTGAGTCTGCCGGATCAGGCCGGCTCATTGCGTTGTTCCTGGGACGCCCGAGGTAGCGAATGCCATCGCGACTATGACGACCTGCTGCGCACGATTGTTGTGACGGAGCAGGCCCGTGGCGAATTGCCTCGTGTGGTTGAGCGATTGAGCTATGCCGATGCAGGTGATGCCTTCGCCCAGCACAATCAGTGCGGTCGCCTGATCCGCCATGATGACCCGGCGGGGACCCGGTTCATCCACGACTATGGTCTGGCCGGTGCCGAGCTGGTCGAATCGCGGCGCATGCTGACGGACCTCGATCTGCCCGACTGGCCCCGCGACCCTGAACACCGTGATGTGTTTCTGGAGGAGCAGTCTTATGTCACCCGCTACGTTTTCTTTCCGACGGGCGAATTGAAAGAGCAGACCGATGCCATGGGCAATGCCCAAACGTGCCAATACAACGTGGCGGGAAAACTGTCCGCGACATGGCTTCTCCCTGCCAGTGAAGGTAAGCAACCCACACGTCTGGTCGGTGCTATCCGTTACAACGCGCACGAGCAGATCGAACAGGAGACCGCCGGTAATGATGTCACGACCCACGCAGAGTACAGCCCTGAGGATGGTCGGCTGCTGAAGCTCAGCGCAGCCGTCGGCGAACAAACACCCTTGCAGGATTTGCACTACGTCTACGACCCGGTGGGCAATATCGTCAGCCTTGAAGACAAAACCCAGGCCGTGACTTACTTCAATCAGCAGCGCATCGACCCGGTCAGCCGCTATCGCTATGACAGCCTGTATCAATTGGTTGAGGCCAAAGACTGGGAAGTCAGCCAGCCGAGCCATGGCCCGGCATTACCGGATCTGCTGCCCACACCGCTGGACCCGAATCAGCGGCGCAACTACACCCAGACATTCGCCTACGACGCGGCGGGCAATCTGCTCACCCGGCATCACAGCGGTGCGCCGGGTTTTTCGATGTTTACCTCTGCTAACAGCAATCGAAGTCTGGCCCAGCGCGACGATGGTTCCCTGCCGGGAGAACCGCAGATTTCGGAAGGATTTGATCTCGCTGGTAATCAGTTGGAATTGCAGCGCGGACAGGCCATGAGTTGGGATGTGCGCAATCAATTGAGACGAGTGACGTTGGTGCGACGCCAGGACGAGCCGAATGACGACGAAGGTTATGTCTACGACCGACCCGGCCATCGGTTGCGTAAAACTCGCCTCAGCCAGACATCCGGGCAAACCCTGAAATCAGAAGTGCGTTATCTGCCGGGTCTTGAGGTGCATCGCGAAAAGGATGGTGTAGAGAGGCATGTGATCAGTGTCGAAGCCGGGCGTAATCAGGTGCGAATGCTGCATTGGCCTGATGGCGCTGAAAGCGATCAACTGCGTTACAGCCTGGGTGATCATCTCGGTTCCAGCGTTCTGGAGTTGGATGATGGCGCGGGGATTTTGAGTCAGGAGCACTATTATCCGTTTGGTGGTACGGCGTGCTGGGCGGGTAAAAGTGCTTTGGTTGCGAAGTACAAAACTATCCGTTATTCGGGTAAGGAGCGCGATGCGACGGGGCTTTATTATTATGGTTATCGGTATTACGCATCGTGGTTGCAACGCTGGATAAATGCTGATCCGGCGGGTCCTGTTAATGGGTTGAATATTTTTATTTTTGTTTCTGATAATCCAATAAAATTAGCGGATCTGGACGGTCGGGTATATCAAGGGAAAGATGATATTTTCGAAAAGATTGGTTCAGGAATCATTGTTGCTCGTGGGGTGGCGGAATTTCCTCCAGATAAACAAGCTCTTATTATCGATTCATTCAGAGAAGTAGAACATATTTATGCAAGTGCGGAAGCTGCTATGAGTTCGGACTTGGTAGATCACGCGAAGATATTGGAGAGCTACTTTGGCTCGGAGTATGAAACTGTCAAAGTCCGCGTTTTGGAAAGTTTTAAGAAAGGTCAAGAATGGGCAAGAATGTACCAAGAGCCCAGCGGACAGGACAAGATTGTGGGGGTCTTCACTGATATCGCGTTTGCTTGGGTATATAAAGATGACAGGAATGGGAGGATATTTTTGAATGTAAATTCGTTCGAGAGGAATAGATTAACTCATACGCTTGGGCATGAGGTTACGCATTTGAAAGAAGTAGATGGAATTGCCGGGATTCAAGCCATGGATTATTTTTACTTGCCTGGAAAAATGCAGCGGCCGGGTTCGGAAAATTTCATGAAGGGGAAGGTGCCAGACGATCGTATTGTCAATGCACAACTTCCGAACGCCAGAAGAGAATTTATTATCGGGGTGGCGAGGCATTCCGGAGTGGATCCATTTTCACTGGACTACGATACTGCTGCTTCACTATTCAATCAAAACCCAAGAATAAGGACGCAAATGGCCGCTGAAAATGCGGACAGTATCATGGCTGCCGCTACTGAACTCAGCCATCGATTTTCCGATAGCCAAGAGTTTCACAAGCTCCTTTATGGTTGATAATGGGGCAGCTTCACGAAGCTGTATCGAGGCTGCGGCCAGATCCGGTTCATCACTGGCGCTGCCGGTGAGCCGCAGACGCAACACCCCGCCAGCAGGCTGGCTCCCAGAGTTGGTTTCGTGTCCGGCTTCGAAAGAGTGCCCGGCACATAACGGATATGTAATTTCCCCGCCACCGTCACGAAAGGTTCGGATTGTTACCTTGATCCCGTCAGCTACTTAAACGAGGAATCAACGATGAAACTTGCCCGAATCAGTGCTTTCGCAGTCGCTCTGGCGATCTCTTCCGTGGCGTTGGCCGAAGGCGGCGGTGACCGTACTTTCGAGCGGATGATGAGCAGCAACGACCGCTCCATGGAGTTGTTCGTCGCCAAAGAAAAAGCCGCCGGCAACCCGGTTGTCGTCACTGACAAGAAAGACGACAAGACCCGCGATCTGTAAGCCTGCTGCACTTGAACAAGCCCGTTATCGCGCATCGATGTCGGGCTTTTTTTTACGCCCGGATGTGAAGGAAAGCGATATGAAAGTACTCAAGTTGATTGCATTCACAGCAGTCATGGCGATGTCTGTGAATGTGCTGGCTGAAGGTGGCGGTGATCGCACTTTCGAACGCGCACTCAGCGCCAATGCCAAAGCCATGGAACAGTACGCCGCCAACCAGGGCAAAGCGCCGCCGGTGGTGAAGGATTACGAATACGGAATGAAGCTGGACGTGGTCAAAGTGGTGAGCGTGGTGAAGCCGCAGGCTGCGTGCAATGTGGTGCCGACGGCCATGACTTATGAGGATTCCACAGGTCAGCTCAACACGATCAAGTACAACGTGATGGGCGTGTGTCGAAACGGCGGGAGCTGAATCCTTTACGGCGAAACGCGGCCCCATGCAGGAGCTGCCGAAGGCTGCGATCTTTGGATCTTGATCTTGAAAATCAAAGTCAAAAGATCGCAGCCTTCGGCAGCTCCTACAGGGTTGATGTTCAATATCACGATGCGTATTTCAATTCGTGATGTTTAAGGTTTTTGTGGGAAGCGCGGAACCTTCCCACAATGTTTTCAGGTTGTCCGTCGGACGCCAGCTCTCTAGCCTGTGTGGGTCGCTGCCAATTCAGCGATCGGGATTGGAACCCCGCGGCTCAACTGAAGCAAGACGCACTGTTCATGACGTATGCTTGCGCACTTTCATGTGTGCACTCCGTTATGGCGGCTGTGCGCGGGAGACTTCGAGTCTGTCGGGTTTGCTCAGTTGCCCGGGTTCCAACCTGCGTACAGCTGCCACCCTTTCGCGTGGAACCGAAAGGGCCAGCTCCACCTTCAAGCTGAGTAAAACATTATGAAAAAGCCAACCCCGAATCCCCCCGAAACAGACGCCATCCCCGACGCCAACTCAACATCCCCCTACGTTTCCGTCGACACCCGAAAACTCCACGAAGCCGCCGATCGCGCGCTCGACTTCTACCTCAAACCATCGGCCGCCATCATGTCCGCGCCTTACGTCCCCAACCAGATGTTCCTCGTCAATCCCAAAGCCGATACCGAATCATTACTGGCCAACGCCAGCGAATCCCTCGCCTCGGCGACGGTGATGCTCGGTGACTTCGCAGCGATGCTGGGCGGCACCCATCGCAAGACCCTGCTCGGTATCGCGCAGGTCGTCATGCTCGGCGAACTGGCGGTTAACAAAGCACTGGATAACGTAGATCCAAACGCGTAGTTATCAATGGCCAGTTTTTAACAGTTGTTTTTGCGTTGAGCTCAAAATCCTGCCCCCTCACCCCAGCCCTCTCCCCCGAGGGGGCGAGGGGGAAGGGAGCAGATCTTCAAACCATTCAAAATCAGAGTACGCCTCGGTTTTTCGGGTCGATGTATCTTCGACAACCAACTCGGTCAGTCCCCTCTCCTCCAGGGGGAAAGGGAGCAGGCTTTCGAGCCATTCAAAACCAGAGTACGCCTCGGTTTTTCAGGTCGATGTATTTCCACTAAGCAGCGCGGTCAGTCCCCTCTACCTCTGGGAGAGGGCTAGGGTGAGGGCCGGGCCTAAACCTGGAAAAACATAACCACGGCAAAACGCAGAGCAAAAAAAAGCGCCCCGAAGGACGCCAAAAGATTCACCTCTTACCAAAGGAGCAAGGAGCTTCTAAAGGTGAATTTGCATCAACCGCGCAATCAAAGAATCGCCAACGGATACTCGACAATCACCCGCACTTCATCCAGATCCGACTCGAACGCCGTGGCGCGGGTTGTGGCTTGGCGCAAGCGCAGCGAGAGGTCTTTCATCGAACCGCTCTGCACCACGTATTTGACTTCCACATCGCGTTCCCAACGCTTCTGATCGGTCAGCGGATTACCCTCGGCATCGCGGCGCATGTACACCGCGTTGGCGTTGGAATAGTCAGCGTCGGTGCCGCGCGCGTAACGGGTCATGAACGACAGACCCGGTACGCCGTAAGTGCTCATGTCGAGGTCATAACGCGCCATCCACGAACGTTCTTTCGGCGAGTTGAAGTCGCTGTACTGGATCGAGTTGTCGAGGAAGATCGAGTCGGACTGGCGCAGGTAATCGAAGTCGTCATTGCCGTTGTTGCGCTGGTGGGAGAGGGCGACGGAGTGGGCTCCAAGTTTGACGCCAACGCGGCCGCTCCAGATGTTGTTGTCGAATTCGCCGAGCAGTTGTTTGCCTTCATCGACGGCTTTGTAATAGTTCAGCCCACCGAACAGTGAGAGGTCATCGGACAGCGGATACGTCCAGGCGGTGCCAGCGTAATACTGATTCCACGCATCCTTGAGACGGCTGGAGTACAGGCTGAAACTGAGATTCTTGTTCAGCACATAATCACCGCCGCCATACGCGATCCACGGCGAATTGACCGGGCCTGCGTAGAAGGTGGCGAAGTTCTCGCGCATGTCGCTGGATACCGGTTGGCTCATCGCGTGCAATCGACCGCCCTGCACCGACAAACCGTCGATGCTGGTGTTGGTCGCCGTCACGCCGCGAAAGCTTTCCGGCAACAAGCGCGAGTCACCCGCCGCGACCACCGGGTTGACCGGGAACACATCACCGACCTTGACCACCGTATCGAACGCGCGAATTTTCGCGGCACCACCGGCCTTGGTGTATTCGTCCCGCGCCTCGCCGTCGCTGTTGACCGGCAACACATCAAATGAACTGCGCCCGCCATTACGGCCGTCACCGGTGTCGAGCTTCAGACCAATCATCGCAAAAGCATCGACACCGACGCCGACGGTGCCTTGAGTGAAACCGGATTCGAACTTGCTGATCACGGCATGCGCCCAGGCTTCGGAATAACCGTTGCCGGTGGGGCTGGACTGGCCGTTGCGATGATCACGATTGAAGTAAAAGTTGCGGTTGAGCACCGTCAGGCTGCTGCCTTCGACAAAGCCCTCGGGTTTGTCTTCTGCAAACACCACGGACGGCCCTGAGCCGACCACCATCGCTAAAGCGGCCATCGATATTTTTGTAGGGTTAACCATCAAACACTCCTTGGGTTCGGCAGAACGGGAACGTGCGTCGGCGTGGGTTTTATTGTTCGACGGGGCAGGGCCCGCCGGCATGGTCGCCGGGTGACATCGTTGCAAGCTGCGGATAACGCCAGGGTGATGAGGGAATTACAATTTCGTCATGAGCGGGACGCTCTGAGGGTGCGAGCAGGCTCCCACAGGTTGCAGCGGTGTGCGCAGAGAGGCCCTGAGTCACTGTGCGGGTTGGTTTGCCAGCGATGGCCAGCGATTTTTGCCAAGCATGAGTGAACCCAGAAAACTCACTACTCTGTTTCCCGATGTCGATTTACGAGCCCCCTCTATATGGGGATCCACAGACCGTGCGAGGCCTTTGAGCATGTCCTTATCTCGCAACATCAAAAGCGAAAACAGGGCCAGCGTATCGGCATTCGATGCCAGAAGGTGCTCCGACTCACCAGGGAAAGGATTTTTCTCTCTTAACTCGGTATGAATTTCAGAGATGTGGATGGGTAAATCCTGGAGTCGTGAGGCAGTTTCACTCTCAGAAGTGCCAAAGTGAAAATGACTTTTGGGATACCCGAACGGATCTTCCGTATCCGCAACGAGATGAGACAGTTCATGAATCAGAATTCTGGCTCTGCCAATGACGTTATTTGACCTGAATAGCTCCGTTACGAAGATGCGTCGATGCGCGTCGTCTGTAATGACAAAGGCGTTCTCTTCAAGTAGTACGTCGGCTCTACTTTCCAAATACACAATCTGATCACGAAGATCTCCTCCGCGTTGGTACCTGGGTATTTCTTCGTGAATGGCCTTGTAACTCCGCAGCATAGATTGAGCAACTGTCAGTCCGGAATCCAGTTTAGCGGTACGGCTGCCTCCCAAAAATGAATCAAGTCCATCCGGATTTGCTGATTCCAGATACTTGATGGTGTCTTTGATTAATTTTGCGCTTAATTTCCAAGCCGCATCATTGGTTTTGGAGAATTCAATTTCGCCGGCAGCTAAAGCTTCGGTATTTCCTCGATACATTACGGCGTAGTCATACTTGCTTTCTGTGGCTATTTCTTCGTTCTGGTCGTTCGCCCCTTGATGTAACAACCCTAGGACGTCGTATCCGCTGGATGGATTGTTCTTCACGAACCTGTATAGATTAAGCCCGTCAATCGCACCGGCCGGATCCGGATTCAACCACCGCTGCAACCACGCCACGTAACACCTGAACCCATAGTAATAAAGCCCCGTCGCATCCCGCTCCTTGCCCGAATAGCGAAGGATTTTGAAACTCGCCTCGATCTCTTCGCGTCCGGCGAACCAGGCCGTGGTGCCAAACGGGTGATAACGCTCATGACTTATCACTTGGCCGGCGCTGTCGAGCTCCAGCGTGCAGCTACCCAAATGGTCGCTGAGGCTGTAACGCAGTTGATCGTTGGCGATGCCTTGGGGCGGTTCGGATTTCCAGTGCAACACCAGCACGCTGCTGCGCCCGGCCTGAACGCTGATGACCTGCAACGTTTCGCCCGTGCCGCTGTGGGTGCGGATTTGCAGATTCGGCAGGTAACGCACTTCAGCGATCAGCACCCTGGCGTTGGTTTGCATCTGCCGGACTTTGCGCAGGCGCATGCCGTCGGCACCGTAAACGTATTGCTCGTGATCGTCTGCCGCGCCGTCACGCTCTACCGGTCGAACTTCGCGCAACTGGTTGCGCAGATCCCAATGCAAAGATTGCCCCGGTTGCAGGGCAAGCAGATTGCCGTTGGCATCGAAGCCGTTGCGAAAATCTTCTTCGTCCGGCTCCACGCCATCTAATACGGGCAGACAGCGGTTGCTTTGGGCGGCGGCGAGCAGGCGATGGCTGTGTTTTTGCGCACCTTCGTGAGTCAGTTCCAGGAGATTGCCACCGCGATCATAGCGGTAGGTCTGGGTGTATTGGGTGACTGCGGCTGGATCGTTAATAGAAGACCATAGCGGGCCTTGATTGGCGCTGCCGGCCTCCCATCCGGTTGCTTTGATCAATTGATAGAGGCTGTCATACCCATAGCGATTGATCGGCTCGATGCGCTGGTTGGCGAAGTAACGGATCGGCAGCGCGGCGTCTTCGATGCTGAGCACGTTGCCGACCGGGTCATAGGCATAGCGCAGGTCTTGCAGAAGTTCGTCGTTGCGTGTGGCTTGCAGTCGGGTCAGGCGACCATCCTCGGGCGCATAGTGCAGCGCGGTGATCACGTCGTTGCCGGCGGTTTCCTGCTCGGTCTGGCCTTGGGCGTTGTACTGAATGGCGTTGACCAGCGTTTTCGGCCGGAGTTGTTCATCCAGTTGCAGGCGTACTTCGCGCAGCTGTCCGGCGAGGCTCTGTGCGAAGAACTGGCGGTGACCTTTGGCGTCAGTCTGTTCAATGGTTTCGCCCAGGGCATTGAACACCGAACGGCTCGTAGCCCCGGCGCCGGTTTCGATCAATACTTCGCGGTCGGGCAGCGGTTCGGGCCAATCGGGAAAATCGAGGGAGTGCAAAAAATGCCGAGTCTGCTGCACAACCCCACCCGTCAATCCGAACTGTTCGAACAACTGTGTGCCGGCCGGATCATCGTGCCGTATTAGTTGTCCGCATTGGTTACGCGTGCCGAACGTCGGATCGCTGCCGCCATAACCATAGCGCTCCGTACACAGAGGCTCGCCGTCGCGGGCGTGCTCGAATACGGCCAGTGGTCGCAGTTGTCTGTCGTACTCGACTCTGCTTTGGCTACCCCGACCATCCCAACTGTGCAACGGCTGACGCGTTTCGCCACACAGACTGACGCGCCATCCGGCGTCGACGCTGACGGTGCTCAACACCAGACCCGACAGGGAACAAGTAGTGGTGAAGTTGGCGGGGACTGATGCATCGGTCATCAGGCGCGCATCCCTTTTTGCACTGACCCGACCTGTCGGATCACGTGTTGTTTGGTCGATTCGCGGGTCAGCGGTTTCAGCGATGGCGCTGCGGCAATAGCCAATTGAACGTATCACCAGATTGCGCGGGTCGATAACCGTCAGCGTAGGAGTGCTGTCGTTCACGTTGAGCATCTGGGCTGGCATGAGCGAATGTTTCATTGAGGTTTCTTCGAAAATGCGATGAAGTTGCCCGTCGATCGCCCCTTATTGCCCGGCGCACCTGCATCCATCAAAACCACATTGGATTGATCGATCACGCCCAGCGCACTGGAGTCTCCGCCGTCCAGATTGAACGACCGGCCGGGCACCGCATTCAAGCGGTCGATTCTGGCCATGACCTGTGCCCATTCCGGCAATGTAAATCCGGAGGAGTCGTCGCTACGGCGACTGTCTCCGATTCCAATCACCAAGCGTGTGCGGGCTGAAGTGTCACTTTGCCCTGGCGGAAGGCTAATCGCCGAACGATTGTTAGGTCGGTTGGCATGCCCAAGTTCTCCCGGGATATTGCTCTCGGAATCGAACTGGAACCTGGGTTCATCAAGATGTTGCTGGGTAAATGCAGGCTTACCGTCGCGGGCAAGCAATGGACCTGTCTGAATGAACGAGCCATTGCTCATTCTCAGATCGACATAGCTGTCAGCGTAGTCAGCAGGAACGGGCACTGAAGGTTTGTGTTGTCCATCGATGAAGCTGGTACCGATCGAAGCCCATGAAGGTGCCTGCGTGGAGGCTCGTTGGCTGTGGTTGTAGAAGCCGCCGTTGAGGTAGGCCGTCCATTTTGAGTCCGGAGCACTGATCGCCGCATTCAAACCCGCCGCAGAAGCGGTTTTCAGACGTACAGGTTCATCTCCGCCGACGATTCGGCCTTCGTAACTCGAATCAATCGAAAGATAGAAAAGTGTTCGGTCACGTTTGAAACTGCGTGGCAGATCAATGCCCGCTTGCTCGAAAACTCCAGCATTGCCCTGGAGGGCAACAGCGATAATGCCGGGAGCGATTGTGATGATGTCGCGGTCTTCACGCTGCTGTAAGACGCTGTCGATGGCAAATCTCCATAACCCTCGAGCTCTTTCTGAATCCAGCCCGTCAGGGTCAATGTTGGTGACGGGATTGCCTTCGACAAACCGAAAGTAGTTGAGTCCGGCCGCGTCTGCGGCCGGATCGGGATTTAACCAGCGCTGGCACCAGGGAACGTAATATCGATGTCCATAGTAATAAAGCCCTGTCGCATCCAGCTCTTTGCCCGAATAACGCACGGTTTTATAGCTGACGGAAACGGCTTCACCGTCAGACCACGCCGTCGCGCCAAACGGGTAATAGCATTCCTGAGAGATGACGTTGGCGTTTTGATCCAGTTCAATCGTGCTGGAGCTCAAGTGATCCGTCAGGCAGTAACGCTGTTGGTTGTTGGTGATCGGCGCCGGTGGAGCGTCCGGCCAATGCAGCACCCGCGTGCTACCGCCTCCTGTCGGGACGACGATGACGTGCAGCTCTTCACCGGTGCCACTGTGAGTGTGGATTTCCAGACCAGACAGATAACGGGTTTCGATGATATTGGTCTGGCTTCGGGTCTGTAGAGAACGCACCTTGCGCACGCGCGTGCCGTCGGCGCGATAGACATAACGTTCGCAGTCGTTGGCAGCGCCTTTGCGCGTTACCGGTCGAACTTCGATTAATTGATTGCGCACATTCCAAATCAATCCTTGTCCGGATTGCAGGGTTAGCAGATTGCCGTTGGCATCGAAGCTTCGGCGAAAGTCTTCATCATCTGGTTCCACGCCGTCGCGTACCGGCAGGCAGCGGTTACAGTGAAGCTGGGCGACCATTCGATGCCCCGGGTTCTGTGTACCGACGTGAGTCAGCTCCAACAAATTGTTACCGGTGTCGTAGCGATAACTCTGACGATAATGACTCACGGCGTTGGGATTATCAGAGAGTGAAGATGGACCATGGCTCGCGGGCATCGCTTCCCAGCCGGCGGCGGCGATGAGTTGGCCAAGGCTGTCGTAACGGTATTGGTTGATCGGTTTGATTAGCTGATTGGCAAAAAAACGATTCGGCAGGGCCGCGTTTTCGATGCTTGTTACCTTACCTGTCGAGTCCAGGGTGTAGCGCAGATCCTGCAACGGCTCGTTCTCGCCCAGCCGTGACAGCTTGCGATTCAGGCGCCCGTCCTCGACATCGTAGTGGTAAGCATTGATCACGCCGTTGCCCATGACTTCCTTTTCGACCTGAGCACAGGCGTTGTATTGGATAGCGCTAATCAAGGTTTTTGCAGTGATGCCGGTTTTCAGTTGCACGCCTGCCTCGTGTAACTGACCACTGAGCGTGTACCGAAAAAACTGCAGATTCCCTTTGCCATCCGTTTGTTGGGTCTTTTCACTCAGCGCACTGAAACTGCAAAGGGTTGTTACGCCAATTCCTGTTTCAAGCAACTCGTCGCGCTCGTTCGCCAGCGCAGGCCAATCGGGATCTTCCAGCTTGCTCAGAAAATGCCGAGTCTGCTGCACAACCCCACCCGTCAATCCGAACTGTTCGAACAACTGCGTGCCGGCCGGATCATCGTGGCGGATGAGTTGCCCGCACTGGTTACGCGTGGCGAACGTCGGATCGCTGCCGCCATAACCATATCGCTCCGTACACAAAGGCTCGCCGCCGCGGGCGTGTTCGAACACGGCCAGTGGTCGCAGTTGTCTGTCGTACTCGATTTTGCGTTGGCTACCGCGACCATCCCAACCATGCAACGGTTGACGCGCCTCGCCCGACAGACTGACGCGCCATCCGGCGTCGACGCTGAGCGTAGACAGCACCTGAGCGCTCAGCGAGTACACCGTGGCGAGGTTGGCGGGCGCGGAAGCGTCGGCGAACAAGCGTGGATCTCGCTGCGCCACCAACCGCCCGGCAGCGCCATGGTGATGGGCAGTGATGCGTGCCTCAGGTGTGCCGGCATCCTCGCGCCAATACGCTATCTGCCGCACCGCTAAGCCACGGTTATCGATGACGCTCAGGTTCGGCGTCTGTGCATGGATGCCAGGATTTATGTCCACCAGTTCCGTCGCCGTTGTTCCGGTGGAGGCTCGAACAGGTCGTTCTCATCGAATGCCACGTTGCACCAGATCCAGTACCAGATTGCCCGGCGCAAGGGTTTCGGTTCCGCCGAGGGGCCTTGCGGCATTTCTTTCGCCAGTACGGTTTCGGTCGGGCGGCCCGCCGCATCATAGAACTGTTTGTCGTGGAAGGCGTGCTCGCGCATCGAGCGGTCGTTGATGTAGCGTGGTTGATCGGCGAAGTAGGACCGGTAGGTCCGCACTTGTTTGCCTTTGTTGTTGTATTCCACCCGTGCACTGACGCGCCAGCGTCGCGGCACGTCTGCCTCAAGCGGATGACCTTCGGCGTCGAGGCGCAGTTCGCCGTTTTCATCGACCTGCCAGGATTTGCCCGGCTCGACTTCCTGCTTGGTCTGCAAGGTGCGGCCAAAGCCATCCAGACACGCGATACTGACCCGCACTTGCATTTCGGGGTCGCCGGGATAGCGATCGGCCAACAGCGCGACGGAGTACACGGGTTCACGTTGTGATGCATCGATTTGCTGCTTCAACTCGGTTTCGTTTGCGTCGAGACTTTCCAGTCCCGCTACATGCTGCCGAGCGCGGTCGCACAGGTGTTCGCTGGGCAAGATGAAGCCTTCAGCCTTGGCCCACGCCAGCCAGTCAGGGGAGGGTGCGGACGTGCGGCTGATACGACCCATCCAGCTGAAGGTGTCCCAGAAGCTGACGCTGGCGAAATTTCCGATGGCTTTTTTCGGATTGGCGATGGCGAAGGCCGGGTCGCGGTCTGGCGGTGGCACATAGGTCTGCAGTGGGTCGAAACCCACCGGTTCGCCCAGTTCGGTGCCATGAAAACTGCTCACCAGCGGTTCACCGAACGCGTTGCAACGTGACTCCTGAATATTGTGGTTGGCGTCTTCGATGGCCGCTGGCAGGAAGGTACGGTAATCGACATCGAGGCTGCGGGTGGTGCAACCGTCGGGCAAGGTCACCGCAGTGGTCAGGCACCAGTAGGCGTCGTAGGTGATGAGGGTTTCGCCGTGACTTTGCGTCTCGCGGTATTTCTGCACATTATAGAAACCGTCTAGCTTGTGGTACGTGGGGAAGCCCCGATGCACCGACCACAGGTAGTTTTTCGCGTCTTCGGGATCTGCCAGCGGCGCCTTTTCAGCCTCGGGCAAAAACAGCTCCATGATGTGGTAACCGACTTCGGGCGACTGCAGTTTTTCCTTGAGGTTGAAGGGCATGTCGCCCTGCTCGTTTCTGAGTTTGTCGTAGGCGGTGAGGGCGATGGCATCCAGTTCTGCCGTTTCCACATAGGCAGGTAAACCTTGGAAGGTCGCTTCGCCGGGTGCGAGGGTCTGACCGTTCTCGGGGTTGATGTAGCGCTGCATGGACAAGCCGGACAACACCGCCTGTTTTGCCCACGGCCCGTCGTCCTCGCTCATTTGCAGAAAGTGGTCGTGATGGATCTGGGCAGCGGTCAGTTCAGTTTTTTCCAGCACCAGGGCATTGCTGCGCTGCTGAAACGGCAGCCCAAGGCGCCAGGCCTCTTCATTCGCCAGGTGAACGGGCTGCGCCCGGGTTTGCGTCAGATACCACTGCTGTTGTGCAGGGTCATGAGCATCCTTCCACCATTGCTGATGGTGCTCATCAGTGAACGGCGGCGGATCATCGACGGTTCGGCGTCGCGCGTAGTGCACGGTAAACCCGTGCAGACTCGTACCGTATTCATCCCACTCAAGGTTGAGGTGGTGCTGGCACAACGGATCGTCGGCGACAGCGGCCTCGTACTGGTAGCTGATGGACTCCAGATCCAGAACTTGAAGCACCGCGTAGGGCTGGTGTTGGTTTTTGGGTCGCAGTCTGCGCACCGCGTATCGGTTTTCCTGAACGGCGTAGGGCACGGCGGTAGTGGGGGCGTCGTCCGCTGCGTAGATTTCCGAGCGCAACGTAGTCCCGCTCAGGGCGCGGGCTATTTCTCGGGCGGTGTCTTCGTCGAATGTACTGAGCGGCTGCGTCGCGCGGTCGTTGAAGTGATAGTTCTGCAGCAGCGTGGGTCGCAGGTCTACGGCGTCCTTGTCGCGGCTGTAATAACCGTCTCTTGGCGGATCGATAAACTCGCCAGTGTGGAACCAGGTTTTGCTCAGGATCGGCGCGGTAAAACCGGCACGCGCGCGCTCGGCCGCCGACGCTTCGGTATCGCTTTGCAGGAGCAGGCGAAAACCGCGAAATTCGCGCTCGAAGCGATCGTAATAACCACCGCGATAGCTGAAGGTCTGCGTCAGCGTGTTGCCAGTGATTTCATCGCACTGGGTCTGCCGGCTGACCAAGTGCAGGGCCATTGGCAGCGCGCACACCGGGTTTTCGATACCGGCGGCGTGCTGCTCGTGTTTCTCGTCCAGCCATTCCTGTGCGGAACTGCGGTAGGTCACGCTGCTGACGGCGCCCATGTTGTTGCAGGTGCGGTTCATCAGGTAGGGCTTGGCCTTGACGAAATCATAGCGCCAGTGCCGTGGCGTCATGTGCGGCACGGTGAGGATCAGGCTGGAACACCCCAGCCCTTGCAGGTCGGCGGTGCTGACCTGGCAAAGGGGATCGTAATGCACACCTTCCGGCCACGGCAGGGCGATTGGCGTCTGCTCATAACCCTGACCGCAGTGGTTCATTAACACCTGCAGGTTATCGGGCTGCAGATAAATCAGATCCACCGCCCCCGAGCCGTCAAGGTCGGCCAGCAAGACCTGTGCAGCATTGAATTGGTGGTAGGCAAAGGGCAAGGCGCACAGCACAAAGCCTTTGCCGAAACGACCACGCCCCAGATTCGGCCAGCATTTGACTTCGTTATGACGGATACGCACCAGATGTTGCTGACCGCTGCCGAGCACGTCGGCGAACGCCACCAGTTCCGCCGAGGTATTGCTCAGCACAGGCAGCTCATCGTCATTCCCCTCGGCGGTTTTGTACGAGTGGGGCACGTCGATGCCGTCGGCAAATCCCGCCGTGCACTGGTTGGCGTAAAGCCGCACGCTACGAGTGCCGATCAGCGCCAGATCACTCAGTCCATCACCCACCAGATCGGTCATCTTCGCCATCGGGTGCAAAAATTCGCCGGGGAACGCGTCGAAGGGGACGAACCCGGACCAGTTGCGATCCGGGTCGAGGGTAAAGAAGCCACACAGGCCCGGCGTGGCGACCACCCAGTCGAGCTTGCCATCGCCGGTCAGGTCGGTCAGGGACTGATGAACCGGTTTGCTGCTGTCGGCCGTTGGCTGGTGGTCAAGGCGTTTCCAGTCGCTGTAGCTGACGTCGTCACCGCTGGCCGCCGCACGTAACGGCTCGCGGTAATACCAGGCCTGGTCATACCGACACAGCACACCTGCCATGCCTTCACCGTACAGGTCCACGAATTGATAACGCTGGCCGTCGTTGAGGCCCGGCGTGTCAGGGAGGCGGATCCAGCCCTGAAGTTTTGCATCCAGCTCAAAGGCGTTGTAACTGAACTCCGTCGGCGGCTGGTTTTCCGTCTGGCCCAGGCCATCGTAGGCTTGCGAGTGTGCGGCCGTCAGGTGGCTGTAACCTAAAGGGCTGGTTCGGTGTTCCAGCAGCAGGCGCTGGACCAGTACAGGGTCATCTCCCAGTTCCTTGGGAAAATGATGAAACATCAACACCTGCCGACACAGGCGCCGGGTACCCAGTTCGAAACCGTAGGCGTAGATCCAGAACGGGTCGCTGCGTTCGGGCCACGGCTGTTGTTCCGCGAAGGTTGGCACTTGGGTCAGATCAGTGCTGCGCTCGCCATAATCGAACACCAGTTGAAAGTGCCACAGCTGGTTTTTCCAGCTGCCGGGGACCCATGCGTAAAGGTGGGGATGCGCTTTTTCGTTGCCGTAGCAGATGCGTTCGAGATAACGCTGAGCACTGTAGTCGCGAAACTGCGGCGCAACGGGCGCGCCTGTATCGGGCTTGTACTGATAGACAATGTGCTCGCCCTGGGTGTTGAGACTTTCGTCGATCATCCACACGCCGACGCGTTGCGGGTCACCTGGGTCGGCGCGGCGCGATTCGTTGCTGGTGCCGTACATATGCAGGCTACCGTCGGCACCGTGGATCAGCCAGAAACCCGGCTTGTCCGCACTGTTTGACCAATGTTCGATCAGGGCAAAATCGCCCTCGACCCGAGGCCAGTGACGCACCACCTGGTATTCACTGCCCAAGGGCAATTTGTTGTAAAAGGACGCACTGCGAGAGATCAACTCACCGTTGTCATTGCGCTCGGGCATCCATACATCGCCACTTGGACCGACGACCTGGTCGGTGCCGTCGTAGGTCGGCACACCTTTGACGGTGCGCAGGGTGATGGCATTGACGGTGAACTGCCAGCCGATCCCGCAGGGGCTGTTGCCGGTGTCGTTGCTGTAATTCAACGCCACGGACGGGGCAAAGCCGCGCCCGGGGGAAATCGGCAGGGGCACTGCCAGCGACGCCGTTCCTTTGGTGCCGATGCCGCCCCAGCCCTTGCCGATGCTTTGGATGGCGCCGCCCATTTTCGGCAGGGCGGGGGTGTTGATCTGCATCGTTGACTGTTGCTGCGGCGATTGTTGTTCGTTCATAGCGAACCGCCTTCGCGTCGGGCCGTGTAGCTCACGTGTACGATGATGTCGTTGAGGGATTGGAGCATGGCCTCCTGAGCTTCGTGGTTGGGGAAGATCAGGCTCCAGCGTGATATGGCGCCGGTGTACTCGAAGGGCAGGTAACGTTCGTCCTGAAAGTTGAGCTGGAACATGCCGTTGTCTTCCAGCGAGGTGGAGAGCGCAATCTGCTGACTGGCGCGCAGGTTTTCCTTGGCGTTACCCGCCGTGGCGGCCATTTCCACCTTGCTATAGGTTTGTCGCAGTACGGCACGAATGTCTTGATAGGGGCCAAGGCAGGCCGGCAGAGTCACGCTGATGGTCTTGATTCGGCGCAGGTAGTGATTTTCACCGGCGTAATCGTCTTCGAACATGGCTTGGGTCAGTTCGAATTCGCAGGTGCCGTTTTCGACCAGTGATTTTTTGATTTCAGCCCACGGTTTATTGAGGGTTGGCCCCGCGTCCTTGTCCTTCAGTTCCTTCAGGGACACGGTTTTTCTGATTTCCAGATCACGCCGGTTGTTCTGCAGATACTGGCTGTGCATCTGTTGCAGACTCATTTTCAGTTCTTCGCCGGCACCGAGGCCGCGGTAGCTGGCATTCCACGCGCCGGGGCGGATGAAGGTCCGGGTGAAGTCGCCCATCTCGTATTGCCAGCAGGCTTCGGCGGCCTGACACAGAGACTGCGCGGTGGTGTAGGCGGTGTGGTAGAAGCTCGCGAATTTGCTGTTGAGCCAGTCGTAGGTCTGCGAGCGGCTGAAGCGGTTGCTGCTTAGCAGGAAGTCATGGGTGGCCTTGGCCTGGTTGAGCGCGGTTTGCGCCTGGCGCAGTTGCAGTTGGGTGGCTTTGTGTTGTTCTTCGTAGACGGCGAGTTGGGCTTTGATTTGTTCGGCTTCGAGTTTTGATTGGTCGTGGGCTTGGGTCCACTCCTGGTTGCGGCGGCGGTATTGTTCGATGCGGTCCATGAGCTGTCCGCTGGTGGACAGCACTGACGACGCTTCCAACAGCATGGCCATGACACTGGAAGCCGGCGCTTCGATACGCTGGCCGCCTACCGCAAAGCCGATAATGTTCGGAGCGCCTTTTGCCGACTCGGCAAATGCCTGAACCGCGTGTGCCCCGGCTTGAGTCGCGCCGCTCAGGAAGTGAGTCGCTCCTGCCGCTATTTCCAGAGCGTTCACACCTTCGTTCAACAATTTCTCGTAATAGCTGACTCGTGCCTCGATGATTGCCTGACTGGCTTGTAGAGCGGCTTTGTTTTTTTCATCAATTTTCGTGGCCTGAACCTGTATCTCCACCGCCACCTTCGCCAGATTCCATGCTTGCTGCTGTTGCAGCTCAAGATATTGCGCCTGCTCCTTGCGCTCGATCAGCGACAACAGCGTCGAGCCGAACTGGATCACGCTGTCCACCGCGTTCTGCGCCAGAGCGAACATGAAACTGAAGCGGTAATGGGGAATCTGCGGACTCAACAACCGACTCAGCGCCGCCCCGGACAGGCCCTGGCCCCAGGCAGCGAGCAGCGCGCGCGGATCCAGCGGTGCCGCGAACAACGGCAGGTTCAAGGGAGTGCCCGCCATGTCGAGGTTGTGCCGCAGGTTGTGCAAGCGGCTTTCGGCGCGCTCCCAGTGCATGATCAGTTCGGGGTTGAAGGGGCGACGGAAATACTCAACGTCAACGCTCGCCAGTAACGGGTCATCACCGTTAGGTCGCAGGCACAGCAAGGGTGCCGCCTCCGAAGCCGGGGCCTTGCCGATACGCAGCGGTGGCTGTTGCTGGAGCTGCTGGTGCGCGGCGATCAGGCGTTGTTCGAATTCACGCAGTTGTGCATTTTTCGACGAGCTCAAGGCGTCGAGCGTGAGTGGCAACCAGTCGTCGATCTGACGAACATCCGGGCGCGGCCCCAGCAAATCCATGACGTGAACGTAGCGTAACTTGGCTTCAGCCAGCCCGTCCGGCGTCAGCTCTGCGTACGCCAGATCGGCCTGTCGGCTTTCAATCTCGATAAAGAGTTTCCACAGCGCCTTGCGAAAGTGCACTGGAAAACTCAGGGCAATCTGATGTGGATCGTCCGGGAACAGAATGGCCAGGCTGGGGTTGGCCGGGCCGGGCCACACGGGTTCCTCCAGCGGCACCGCCTGCCAGTAACCCGGGTGCCCCGGGTCGGCGCTTTGGCGTGTCGGGTCAAACAGATACGACAGCCACTGTTTCGCCTCGTCGTACTGCTGCTCTTCGTTCAAGCGGTAGGCCACCAGCCATGGCAAGTACAGAAACAGTTCAAGGAAATACAGGTAGTAGCCCCCGGAGAAATCCATGGCTTGTGCACCGAGACCATCGGGGATGGGCGGTTCTGTATGCTGGGTCTGGGTTTCCCATCTCAGCAGGGGTTCCATGCCGTTTTCGGCCAGGTTGATCAGTTGCCGGGCGAAGGTGGTGTTCATGCGCACAGGCGTCCGAGCACGAAAGTTGCCGCTTTTTCCATCGGTGAAAGCGATGTTTGAACCCGTGAAGTCAATGAACTGCGCCTTGCCCAGTGACGGGCTGTCACCCAGAGACGGGTCGATCAAGCTGTTGATGCTGGGCGCTATTTGCGTGGTTGTGGGAGGCACTTCTGCCCATTCGATGCTCAGCGCTTTGAGCGCTCCGCCAACTAACGTATTTGCTTCATAAACCAGAACGCCATAGATCAGCGGGATTTTCAGTGCTTTCGTATTCTCGGGCCACTGGACCGGCCAACCGTCGGGCTGGAGGGTGGACTGGTCGATCGAAAACGAATGAGTCACCGACGAACCTTTTGACAGGAGGCTGACGATGGGGGAGGAGGCCAGCATGCGCATCCCGCTGAATGTCTCAGGTGGCTGTTCGGAACTGACATCCAGCGAGTGTGCGATGAAATGCTGGTAGCCAATGCTGCTGGTGTTGCGCGTTGGTGAGTGATGAAGATAGATCTGATTCTGATTGGTGGTTGACCGCCAGAAGGTCAAAAAAATCACATTTGAAGACATCAGTTCATAGAGAACCCTTCGGTTTGCGCGTTTACCTGCCAGGCTCGCTGTTTCTCCTTGTTTGGTGGCGGGCACCCTGAATTCAGTTGGGGTACCGTAGTCGGCGATCAAGCTACGAAGGCGGTCTGGCACGCCCATGAAACAGAATGCCGTTTCCGCGACATTCATGAATTCGGTGCCAACGGGTTCAATGGTTGAGCCTGAAAGTAGCGGAACTTCAAGATGATTTTCCGATGGGTCGAACACCAGCGTAACTTTGATGAGCTCCTTGTTTTTATCTTTATCATCGAAGACGGAAAATTTGAGGACTTGGAGACTGCTGAATCCTGCCTCCAGGCTTGTGGTCAACTCGATATTGGACTCCGCCCGGTTATAGACAAGGTCAACGTCTTTCACGCTGGTCTTGATTCGCGACTGCCAATCCCAATAATCCCAGGTGGGCTTTTCTTTCTCCGGTGTCTGGTGAACGACAGCACCAAAAACCAGTGTGCCGGAGGGAAGCCAGTACTGAAAGCGTCCAGCGTTCCTATAGGCGAAGATGTGGCCGACCAGCAGCACGTGCGCTTTGCTTTCATCAGAAAATGCGCGGCCAGGTGGTGCATTTGGTCTGACATTCGGCACCACGCCAAACGAAGGGTACAGCGGCGTGACATTGAAGTTTTTATCGATTCTTACCGTTCTCAGAAAGTCATATGTGTCTTCGCTGCCGGATGTACCTGTTTTATCTGGAACGTATTTGGAATACAGCGCCAAGAACATCGACTCGGGCGACGTCGAGTGGTCATACACCGCGATGGTCTGGGTTTCCTCGGCAATCTGCTCCAGCGGCTTATCGATCAGCGCTGGAGTCTGGCAGTAACTCTCGATGTAGATTCGCGGCGTGCTCCAGGTGTCGTCGTATTTCTTGTAACTGGCGTACAGACGGAACCGCGGATTGACCTTGACGCTCGGGTCGGCCTTTGCCTCAACAGGGGCCTGCATGGCGTCTGTATCCTGAAGCTCCAGTTCGGCCCAGACCACGTAAAGCCGATTGTTGAACCAGCACGGACGGATAGTGTGTTCCAGCGCCTTTTCTGAAATCGGTACGTTGGCTCTTTGCCAATCCGACCAGGCATTGGGCAGCGGCTTGTCGAACTTGTTCGGGATTTCGCCGGGTGCCTGCGCAGGCTCTTTCACCGCGCGCTGAGACATGTCCAGTGAGCGCCAGTAATAGGCATTTTCGGCGGGGGATTTGCCGACGAAATAATAGGTTCTGTTGGCAAAGTCTTCGCCATCAATGTAGCAGTTGCAGATCTTCAGGTTGGCGATTTCCTCGAACCTGGCGAGGTAAGCCAGCACGGCGGTCTGCACGGTCTCAGGCTGAATTTGCGCTTGGTTGAGGTCATTTTCCAGTTGCTCGAAACTGGCGGTCTTGGTCAGGCGCAGGGTCGGGTCCAGGTAGATGTCCGGGAAGGTCCGCAACTGCTGGAGGGCGGCCCAGACCGGATAGCGATTAAGGCCATCGCGCCAGGTCTTGGTCTGCAGAGGGGTGACGCTGTCATCGCTGTAACCGGGTTCCAGGTTCAGCATCATGCAATTGATTTGCTGCTGGTAACTGGCAATGGCACAGGCCACGGGGCTGGTCGGCACATTCTGGCTGACCAGTACATCCAGTAACCAGAATTCATAAAGGTCATTGGCGGTCTTGATCCGTTGGGCCAGTCCCTGCTCGATCAGGTAGGGATCGCTGGGCACGGCTTCATGCAGGTACAGAGCGAGCATCGCGTCACGCAATGCCTCGTTGAGCGGGGCGTCGAAGGCAGTCGTCATGATCGTTCCTTAACCATTGGCTCGTGAAGCGTCAGAGTCAGAGTGGGTGGCCATGACCGCTTCACCGACGGCTTTCCACTCATTCAGCGTACTTGTGTGATTCAGCCCTGTGGCTTGCAGTAGCGCCTGGGCGGATAAACCGCTGGCCTGACAAGTGGCTTGGCATCGACGGATCCAGTCGACGTGCGCCATCGAACGGGCGCGTTTATCGGGGAGGGTGTTGGTCAGCTCGGCTATTTCCGTCTCCGACCACTCCAGCAAACGAGCGAGGGCAGCGTTGGCCGTTTCGCTGGCGAGCTGGCGCAGCGCCTTGTTTTTCAGTTGGGCCTTGGCCGGATTGGCGCAGCTGAAATAACTCAGTACGCTGTCTTCCGATTGACTCTGGCCGTGAAACCAATGACTGAAACGTTCGAGCAGGTAAACGTCGCTGAGGCTGGGCTCGCTGTTGGAGCCCCCATACGACTCGCCAGCCAGCCACGCTGGATTGACCAAAAACAGGCGCAAGGCGCTGTTGCTCAAGCGCAGTTGCACAACGATCTCGGCGTGGCGCGCAACACGCCGGTAATCCTCGATCAGCGTCTGCGACAGCGGATCCTTGAGTGCTTGCAGCAAAAGGTTGTACGGCGTAGACCAGGCCCAGTCAGTGACTGCCCGGCAGCGATCCGGCGCGAGTTTGGCGGTTTCCTGGAACAGCCCTTCGAGTAACCGGGCTTGTCGGTCATGTGCACCGAGCAGGAACTCGACGAGTTTCTCTGCACAAGCGTCTTTGACCGGCTGGTTCAGATCGAGGTCTTTGAGCGCGTTAACCACATCGGTCTGCAACCAGGTGACGGGTTCATCCACCAGCGTCAGCGGTCGATCAAGGCCAGTCAGCAGGCCGTCTGGGTTGAGGAGGCTGTGTTCGACCAGCAGCTGGAACCAGTTGATTGCTCCTTGCTTGCGTTTGCCATCGTTCTGCAGCGGCAGACCCAAAGCGTTTACTTGCGCCTCGGTCACCAGACTTTGGCGCGTGTCGTTCTGCAATCTGGCCAGACGCGCAAGCAGATCATCGGGAAGAGGCGCCTCTCCAGCCATTTTGACGTGCTGATCGCTCGGCAGCTCTTCGACCTTGGACTGAGCATTGAGGCCCAGGCGTTGCAGTAACTGAGGCACGGTCTGCTGGCTGTCGTTGAGCCAGTCGAAAGCCCAGTCCAATTGCATCAGCACATCGAGGATGTCCGGTGTTGCTTTTGCCGTCTGTGCACTTAAGCGGCCGCTGGCCAGGGCCGTTTTGTAACTGCTTCCGCCGAGGAGGCCCGCCAGTGCCAGCAAGTCTTCGACCGAGTGCCCGAACAACCGGGCAATCCGCGCCTGGCGGTACAACGAAGAGACGGTAGGCAAGTCTCGTTTGAGTTCACCCACATGCTTTTCGGTCTGGCGAACAATCAACAGCAGGGAATCTTCGGTCGGTTGCACACCGAGTCCGGCACACAATTGCAGCAGGGTTTTCTGCGTCGCGGCATCCGGCGTGGTCAGATTGATGGGCGTGTCGTCGAGGATCAGCGGTGTGTCGAACAGCTGCACGCGGTTGAACACGCGATCGAACAACGGCACCTCGTCCTTGCCACTGGCATAGGGGCTGAGGTCGTGCATCAGCGTCGCGAACTCTTCGGGTTCGATGCTGTAACGCTGGTTCAGGTAGCGATAAACCCCCAACGCACGCAGGGTGTTTTCGTTCAGCTCCAGCCCTAGGTTGGCTTCGCCCTCGGCGCGGATGGCACTGATGATCAAGGTGTCGAGTTTTGCGAAGGTGATGCCGGTCCAGCGTTGCAGACGGATCATCCGCTGCAGGCGATCGAGGCGATCGAGTGAGGTTTTGCTCAGGCGCCATTGTTTGCTGTCACCCGACTCGATCTGCTCAAGCCCTATGGCGGTGTCTGAATCATCACGCGGGACTGCTTCGGGGGCCGGTTCCAGTTCGCTGTCGTACAGATCGGTGCCGGGGCCGGTGCCATTGACATAGCAGGCAGCGTAGTGAGTCGGATAAGGAAACTCCAATACCTTGTTGGTGGCACCCCGCGAGGCAATCCTGTTGGGGTTTGGCTGCAGGTTTGGACAATTGGGTGACACGCGCACTGCGTAGCTGCGGCGGGCCACAAGCTGCTCGACCTGTTCGGCGTTCAGACCGGTGTGTTGCATGAAGTCGGTCAGCAGGGTCAATTGCCACAGAGGTGAGTCGTCGGTGACTTCGACGCCGTAGGCGCTTTTGAGAAAGTTCTGCTCTGTCGTCGTCAGGCTGTAATGGTCATCCAGTGTAAAGGCGAAGCGCTGTCTGGCCAGATGGATCGGTTCGGCTGCGGTTCCGGTGGCAGTGATCAGATCGAATCTGGCGGTGTACCCCTGCTCGGTGGGGGTCGGAAATGAGGTGGCGGCCTTGAAATGCGCAATGATGGAGTTACCTGTATCGTGGAGACGATTCACCAGCCATCCAGTCCCTGACAGGTTCTGGAGGTTGGAACTCAGATCGATGCTGGCAGGCTGGGTCTCTGCGTTCTTGCGAAAGATCAGTGAAACGACGGTTTTGGCACCGGCTGAACCTGTTGGCGTGTCCGCCACCGGACTCGCGGTCGCATCTGCCTGCCCCGACAGCAGCAAGTAACACCTGCTCTGTGTGGTATGCGGTCGCAGATACGCGCTGAGTGGGCTTTTCCAGCCATTGATCAGATCATTGCGGGTCAGATAAAAGTCGCTGAATACCGAGGGTTCGATCAGCAATTCCTGTTGTTGCGGACTCAACCCGCATAACAGCCGTTGCGCCTGTAATGCCGGATGCTGGATCTGCCCATAGTCGTTGATTGCCGTCTCTTTGATTGGCAGCAACAGGCTGGCCCGGTAATTCACCTCGCCCAGACGCGGCTTTTTATCAGCCAGCCCCAGTTGGCATTGATGGTGATAGAAGTTGTAAGGCAAAACGAAGGGGTAGCGCCGCTCGGCCAGTACTTGATGGGTGGACTTGGGCTGGTCGGAGGGATTGCCATCCAGGTGAGAGCGCAAATGGCTTTCCAGCACCTGCATGACGATTTCCAGCATCGGCCGTGGCGTGAACGTGCTTTCGTGGGTTATCAACAGGTCCTTCAGATCAGGACGGCGTTTATCCATCAACAGGCGCTTAGGGTCTTCACTGGTTTCTTCCAGTTCGAGGGAAAACTTCCTGAGGTGAGTCAGGTAGGCCACGGGACTGTCGTTGGCGGCAATGGCCCCGACCTTGGTGAACTCGTCCCAGTTCTCGTTGAACATGCGTTGATAGGTAGCGCCCAGCGGGACCAGCGCGCGAATACCGCTGCGCTGAGCAAGTTGCTGAAACGTACCTGACGAGGTCTGGTATTCCCGGAACAAGCGCGAAATCAACGCCGCATACTTCATCGCGTTGTCGTAAGCCACATCGGCGTTGGCGTCGGAGTATCGGGCGAGCTGGCGAGCGAAGGCGGACTTGGGCAGGCGCACGATATCGAAGACGGAAGTGAAGCCCATTTTCTGCATGGCTGTGGGGAAGTCTGTGCGGCCTTTTTTCAATCTGGCATCGGAACTGATGAGGGCGTTCATCAGGGAGGGGGTCTCGGCCATGACTTTGGATCTCCTGCCAGAGGGGGAAGCATCGGAAAAATGCCTGGGCAGGAACAAGGTAATGACAAAAGAATCTTGAGTAACCTGTCAAACCTGACAGGTATTCGGTAGTTTTTTAGGTCCTATTGAAATAAGTCGAATTGTTTTTATTCGATTATGAAAAATTTCGGTTTTTCATGCTTCAACTACGACCGTTCGTCGGGACTGTCAGAGTTGACAGGTAGGCGCAAGGAATGCCCGAAGTTAAGAATTGCATCTGAAGATCGGCGAGTACGCCGGTATACCAGGAGCGATTGATATGGATGACGAAAACAAGCTGCAACCAAATGGCTTGTGGCCGGCGCCGGTGATCTTGTCACCTGGAAGTAACTCTACAGTCTCGGCAGGCGGTTTCAACATCGTCGCTTTATCCCCTGGAGGAATTACTGACAGTTGGAAAATTGAATGCTGGGGCGAGGCTACTGACCATCATGGATCAGAAGGTGAGTGGGTAAAGATGGAGCATTGGGTACCCGATACTTCTTTCGATCGCTTTGGTGCGTACTTTAATTTCAAAGTCAGATACAAACAGGCCTGGATCTGGAGTAATTGGGCGGAATGTCACAATTTGTACGTGCCGTCACGTCAACCTCCCAAACCGCCTAAACCGACCATCAACACGCCACCTAATCCGGCCGCAGCAAAAGAGGTACTGACCATTACCAGTGTCGCGACCGGCACTGTGACCCTGCAAATGTCTACCGCCGCAGGCGCAGCGGTGGCAGGCAGTTTTACCGGCAGCGGCTCGACACGCACTTTCACACCGACAGCGAACTGGGCAGCGGGTACAACGCAGGTCAAGGTTGTGCAGACACTCGGGGGTGTGGCCTCCGATCCAAGCAATCTGGTTAGCGTTCAGGTAAAGCCCGCAAAGCCAACCATCGTCGCACCCGCCAACCCTATCTTTGCAAACCAGACGCTAACGATTATCGTGCTGGCGAATGCAACTTCCCTGCAAATGACTACCCATTCAGGCGCAATAGTGGAGGGGAGTTTCTCGCCAAGCGGTACAGTCCGTGTCTTCAC
>NZ_VCNJ01000046.1 GCF_005938625.1 Pseudomonas fluorescens | reverse complement strand
GTACCCGGTCTTTACCCACCCCAGCCCTCTCCCCGAGGGAGAGGGGGCCGACCGAGGTGTAATGAGTTATCCGCCGACCTGATACATTGAGTCGATTATGGATTCGCTACCGGACTTCCAGGTCGGCGTATCTCTACAGCATCCCCCGATCAGTCCCCTCTCCCTTTGGGAGAGGGCTAGGGTGAGGGGCTCTTTTGACCTAATCCGCCGAACGCGGCAGTTGCAGGGTCACCCGCAACCCACCCTCACGCAAATTCTGCAACGTCACTTCCCCGCCATGGCTGTGGGCAATGTTGCGCGCAATGCCCAACCCCAAACCATAGCCCTGCTGCTGCCCCGCCAGCCTGAAGTGCGGCTCAAAAACTTGTTCCAGCCGCTGCTCCGGCACACCCGGCCCTTCATCATCAACGTGCAAGACAAACGCGCTGTCATCGTCATCGATGTGCAGATGTGCGTTCTGCCCATACTTCAAGGCGTTGTCGATCAGATTACCGATGCACCGTTTCAGCGCCAGCGGTTTACCCGGATACGCCGCCAACGCGCGACCGTGTTGAGTCACGCGACCGTTGCCGTTCGGCGCCAGATAGGGCTCGACCAGACAATCCAGCACATGGTTGAGATCCACCGGCTCGATGTTCTCGTGGATGTCGGTGTCTTTCACGCATTGCAGCGCGCCCTTGACCAACAACTCCAACTCATCCAGATCGCGGCCAAATTTGGCTTGCAGCTTCTCGTCTTCAAGCAATTCGACGCGCAAACGCAAACGGGTGATCGGCGTGCGCAGGTCATGGGAAATCGCGCTGAATAACTGGCTGCGTTCAGTCAGGTAACGGCTGATGCGCTCGCGCATGGTGTTGAAGGCGCGGCCCACTTCGACTACTTCACTGCCGCCGCCCTCGGCCACTGGCTCGACGTCGGCACCCAGCGACAGATCCCGCGCGGCGCGCGCCAGACGCTTGAGTGGGCGGCTCTGCCAGTGCACCAACAGGCCGATGAACAACAGCAAGAATCCGCTGGTGAGGACGATAAACCACACCTGCTGCGATGGCAGGCCTTGCTCTTCAAGGCTGGTGTACGGCTCGGGCAACAGCGAGGCGATGTACAGCCATTCACCCGGGGCCATTTGAATCTGCGTGACCAGCACGGGCGGATTCACCGGCTCCAGAGTCAGCGCGTAATGCGCCCACGAGCGCGGCAGCTCATCGAGTTTCAGCCCGGCATTGAAAATCCGCAGGTCTTCGGGACTGACAAAGGTCACCGAAATATCCGTGTCATTGCCGAGGGTCTGGCGCAGCACTTCGTCGACCGCTTTCATCACCGCCGCTTTACGCGGCGTGACCGGCAGCACGTCCATGCCCAACGGCTTGTCGTTAAGTGTCACGACGAAGCGGGTGCCGCCCATGCTGCGTAATTGATCGAGCACCAACGGCCGATAAGCCACCGGCAATGAACGGAAATAGCTGACGCTGGCGGTCATTGAATGGGCGAGGCTGCGGGCGCTGGTGACCAGGCCTTCGAGTTGCGTGGCACGCAGTTGCGAGACCCAGATCACGCTCGATAACGTCTGCGCAAACAGTACGGCGAGCAAGGTCAGCAACAACATCCGCCCGAGCAGCGAACGCGGTACCGGCACCTTGGCGGCGAGTTTGCGCAGCGACTCAGTGAGCATTGCCGGCAACCACGTTGGCTGCCAGTTGATAGCCACTGCCGCGCACGGTGCGGATCAGCCGTGGCGGTTTCTCGGTGTCGCGCAGACGCTGGCGCAAACGGCTGACGGCCATGTCGACGATGCGATCGAGCGGCATCAGATCACGGCCACGGGTGGCGTTGCCGATGGTGTCGCGGTCGAGGATTTCCTGCGGATGATCGAGGAACAGTTTCAACAGGGCGAAGTCGGCGCCGGAGAGAATCACTTCCTCGCCGTCAGTGTGAAACAGCCGATGGCTGACCATGTCCAGCCGCCATTCATCGAAGGCCAGCACGTCGCTGCCACTGCGCTCCTGACCGAATTGCGCACGCCGCAGCAGAGCTTTGATGCGGGCTTGCAGTTCGCGCGGGCTGAAGGGTTTGCCGAGGTAATCGTCGGCGCCAAGTTCCAGGCCGATCACGCGGTCGGCTTCGTCGGAACTGGCGGTAAGCATGATGATCGGCACCTGCGCCTGACGCGGATGCTGACGCACCCAACGGCACAGGCTGAAGCCGTCCTCGTCGGGCAGCATGACATCGAGGATCACCAGATCGCTCGGCGCCTCGTTGAGGGCCTGACGAAAACTGGCGCCGTCGGCCGTGGCACGCACCTGAAACCCGGCGCGGGTCAGGTAGGTTTCCAGCAACTCGCGTATTTCCTGGTCGTCATCGACCAACAATATCGACTTGTTGACTGAGCTCACTTCGAAGGCATCCTTGTTGTTGGAATTGGGGCGGATTATGCCTTAAGCACTGATTTTACAAACACCACAAAACAACTGTAGGAGTGAGCCTGCTCGCGATAACGGTGTGTCAGTCAACGAATGTGTTGAATCCAAGACAGCTATCGCGAGCAGGCTCACTCCTACAGTCTGAGTGCATTTCAGGTTGGGATTGATTGATCCAGGGCTACGCCGGCGCCCACCAGCCCGGAATACGGCGCTGTCACCAGCCACACCGGAATGCCTTTGAAGTAATCGCTCATGCACCCTTTGTCAGCGAAGCTACGGGCGAAACCGCTTTCGAGGAAGAAATCGGCAAAGCGTGGAATCACACCACCGACGATGTAAACCCCACCCCTCCCGCCCGTGGTCAGCACGTTGTTGCCGGCGACACGGCCGAGCCAGCAGCAGAACTGCTCGAGCACTTCCAGGGCAATCGGATCACCTGCCAGCCCGGCCGCCGTGATCGCTTCCGGCGTATCAAGCGTTGGCTCATGTCCGCCCACTGCGCAAATCGCGCGGTAGACTCGCGGCAAACCGCCGCCGCTCAACGCGGTTTCCGCGCTGACATGGCCGATCTCGTTGTGGATGTGCTGCCACAACTGGGTTTCACGCGGACTGCTCAGCGGCAAATCGACATGACCGCCCTCGCCCGGCAACGCCGCGAAACGACCTTCACCGAGGTCGAGCAAGGTGCCGACGCCAAGGCCAGTGCCCGGGCCGATCACCACCGCCGGACGCAACGGCTCCGGCGCACCCTCGCAGACCACGCGGAATTCGCCCGGCTGCAAGCGGGTCATGCCCAGCGCCATCGCCGAGAAGTCGTTGACCAGCAACAACTGCTCGACCTGCAGGGTTTTGCAGAATGCGGTGCGGCTCAGGCGCCAGTGGTTGTTGGTGAACTTGAACTCATCACCGCTTACCGGCCCCGCCACCGACAGGCACACCGAACCGATCGAACCCGGCGCCAGACCGAGCCCGCTCAGGAACAGGCTGATCGCCTCTTCCGGGCTGGCATGGTCGGCCGTGGCCAGCACCTGAACCGATTCCAGTTGCTGGTTTTTCCACAACGCGAACCGCGCGTTGGTGCCTCCGATGTCACCGACCAAAGCCAGTTTCAATTAAGCGTCTCCAGGGCAGAAGTGAAGGCGCTGGCGCCCTGCTCCGCCGAGCTGAAGGCCATGCGCATAAAGCCAAACAGTTCGCGACCGCTGCCGATGTTGTTGGCCAGCAGGCCTTTGGCGGGTTCGCGCGCTGCAAATTCTGCGGCGTCGACCTTGAGTTCCAAGGTGCCTTTGACGCCATCGACGCGAATGATATCGCCCTCTTGCACGCGCGCCAAAGCGCCACCGACATAAGCTTCCGGACTGACGTGAATCGCTGCGGGGATTTTCCCCGAGGCGCCGGACATCCGCCCGTCAGTCACCAACGCGACTTTGAAGCCGCGATCCTGCAGCACGCCGAGGAACGGCGTCATCTTGTGCAGCTCCGGCATGCCGTTGGAACGCGGGCCCTGGAAGCGCATCACGGCGACGAAATCTTTTTCCAGCAGGCCAGCCTTGAACGCGTCGGCCAGGTCCTGCTGATCCTGGAACACCATGGCCGGTGCTTCGACGATCTGGTTTTCCAACGCGACGGCGGACACCTTCATCACACCGCGACCGAGGTTGCCTTCCATCACACGCAAACCACCCTCCGCCGAGAACGCACGGGCGACCGGGCGCAAGATGTTTTCGTCGAGACTATCGACCGGGCCTTCACGCCAGACCAGTTCGCCGTTATCGAGGAACGGCTCTTTGGTGTATTTGCTCAAGCCGTGGCCGAGCACGGTGTTGACGTCTTCGTGCAGCAGACCGGCGCCGAGCAGTTCGCGGATCAGGAACGACATGCCGCCCGCTGCCTGGAAGTGGTTGATGTCGGCTTTGCCGTTCGGGTAAACGTGGCTCAGGGTCGGCACGACTTCGGAGAGGTCGGCCATGTCCTGCCAGGTCAGTTGAATGCCTGCGGCCATGGCGATGGCCGGCATGTGCAAGGTGTGGTTGGTCGAGCCGCCGGTGGCGTGCAGCGCAACGATCGAGTTGACCAGCGATTTCTCGTCGACGATTTCGCCGATCGGCATGAAGTTGCCGTTCTGCTTGGTCAGGCGCGTCACTTGGTGCGCGGCTTCGCGGGTCAGCGCATCACGCAGCGGCGTGTTCGGATTGACGAAAGACGCGCCCGGCAAGTGCAGGCCCATGACTTCCATCAGCAGCTGGTTGGTGTTGGCGGTGCCGTAGAAGGTGCAGGTGCCCGGGCTGTGGTAGGACTTCATCTCCGATTCCAGCAGCTCTTCGCGCGTGGCTTTGCCTTCGGCGTACTTCTGGCGCACGTCGGCTTTTTCCTTGTTGGAAATCCCCGAGACCATCGGCCCGCCCGGAACGAAAATCGTCGGCAGGTGGCCGAAACGCAGCGAACCCATCATCAGACCCGGGACGATTTTGTCGCAGATGCCGAGCATCAGCGCGCCGTCAAACATGTTGTGAGAGAGCGCCACAGCGGTGGACATAGCGATCACTTCGCGGCTCGGCAGGCTCAGTTCCATGCCCGGCTCACCCTGGGTGACGCCGTCGCACATCGCCGGCGTACCGCCAGCGAACTGGCCGACCGAGCCGATTTCGCGCAGGGCATTCTTGATTTGTTCCGGGAACACTTCGTACGGCTGGTGCGCCGAGAGCATGTCGTTATACGAAGAAACAATGGCGATGTTCGCCGAGTTCATCATCCGCAGGCTGTGCTTGTCTTCGCTGCCGCAACCGGCCACGCCGTGGGCGAAGTTGGCGCATTGCAGCTTGCCGCGCATCGGCCCGTCGGTGGCGGCGCCGCGAATCAGTGCAAGGTAAGCCTGACGCGTGGCGCGGCTGCGGGCGATAAGCCGTTCGGTGACCTCAAGGACGCGGGGATGCATGTGTAGAACTCCAGGCTAACGGATGTGGCGACCTGATTGTCTATGCTGATCAAACGCCGTTGTTGTTGGAATGACAGACGGCTTTTTTGACCATTCGGACCAGTTGATTCAGGTCACTCGTTGTAGATAAAACAAAATATTGCCATTAAAAAGGCTTGTTTTCTATTTTTATGCGAATAATCTTGTAATTCCAACAACAAAACGACGGCGGCGCTGTTCCATGACTCTTCGAATCGCAATCAATGGTTTTGGCCGTATCGGCCGTAATGTCCTGCGCGCACTGTATACCCAAGGCTATCGACAGGATTTGCAGATCGTCGCCATCAACGATCTGGGCGACAGCTCGATCAATGCCCATCTGCTCAAATACGACACCGTTCACGGCACGTTCGACGCTCAGGTCGAGCATGACAACGAAAGTCTGACCGTTAACGGCGACCGCATTGCGGTCAGCGCCATTCGCAACCCGGCCGAGCTGCCATGGGCGGCGGAAAAGATTGATGTGGTGTTCGAATGCACCGGTCTCTTCACCGACCGCGCCAAAGCCGCCGCGCATATTACTGCCGGCGCCCGCAAAGTGATCATCTCGGCCCCGGCCAAAGGTGCCGACGCCACTGTTGTCTATGGCGTGAACCACGACATTCTGCGCCAGTCGCACCAGATCATCTCCAACGCTTCGTGCACCACCAACTGCCTGGCGCCAGTGGCGCAAGTGCTGCACCGCGAGCTGGGGATCGAAAGCGGCCTGATGACCACGATTCATGCCTACACCAACGATCAGAACCTCACCGACGTCTATCACACCGACCCGTACCGCGCGCGTTCGGCCACGCAGAACATGATCCCGAGCAAGACCGGCGCCGCTGAAGCGGTGGGCCTGGTGCTGCCGGAACTGGCGGGCAAACTGACCGGCATGGCCGTGCGGGTGCCGGTGATCAATGTGTCGCTGGTGGATTTGACCGTACAGCTGAAAAAAGAAGCCAGCACCGAGGAAGTCAACGCGCTGATGAAGGCTGCGAGCCAGCACTCGAAGATTCTCGGTTTCAACACCCTGCCGCTGGTATCCAGCGACTTCAACCACAATCCGCTGTCGTCGATCTTCGACGCCAATCACACCAAATCCAGCGGCAAACTGCTGAAAGTGCTGGCCTGGTATGACAATGAGTGGGGCTTCTCGAACCGTATGCTGGATAACTGCCTGGCGCTGTGTAACGCCGAGTAAGGTTATCCCGATCCCCTGTAGGAGCTGCCGCAGGCTGCGATCTTTTGATCTGGTTTTTAAGATCAACATCAAAAGATCGCAGCCTTCGGCAGCTGCTACATTTCGATCCGCACAAGACCTTTACCGTTCTTTGACAAATCAAGGCTTGACCATACCTGCAGATGACAATCATTATCATTCGCTCAAAATGGATCAGGTCCTCCCGTGAGTCAATCGCGCTTCAACCATGTCTTCCTCACCCAGCGCACCTCGCTGCTGCGTACGCTGGAACGGATGGTCAACAATCACAGCACCGCTGAAGACCTGCTGCAGGAGACCTACCTGCGCGTGACGCGGGCGTTGAGCGAGCGGGCCATCGATCACCTCGAACCTTTTGTCTTCCAGACCGCGCGCAATCTGGCGCTGGATCATTTGCGTGCGCGCAAGATCCATTCGCGAACCATGGTCGATGACGTGCCGCAGGATGTCGTGCACAGCGTCGCCGCCCCCGCCAGCAGCGCCGAAGATGCCGCCCACGCCGAACAGATGCTGGAGCGCCTGAACGTGAGCCTCAGTCAACTCAGCCCCCGCCAGCAGCAGATTTTCATCCTCAGCCGTTTGCACGGGAACAGTTATCAGGAAATCGCTGATGAATTGAATGTTTCCCTCAGCACCGTGCAGAAAGAACTGAAGCTGATCATGACCATTTGCATCGGCGTCGCCGAACGCCTGAATGGCGACTGAAGCTGTAGGGCTTTTCTGTAAGTGCCAGGATCGACTGCACGGATCAGCGGGCTTTGTTACCCTTGCCCGACTTTTACGCTTCACTTAAAAAAACAGCCGTGCGCAGACACTGCCGAGGAAACACCGTGACGGACACCCACCGCTCGCCTTCGCCGGATTCGGTGCAGGACGCTGCAAACGCAATGGACCAGGCACTCGACTGGCTCATCGTGCTCGGCAGCCCCGACGAGGAGCAGACCCGGCAGTTTCATGCCTGGCTGGCGGCCGATCCGTTGAATGCCGAAGCGTTCGCCAAGGCCCAGGCGATCTGGGATGGCCCGCAAATCGCTCAGTGCGCGCAAAGCCTGGCGGCCAAACCTGCGAAAGTCACCTTCCTCCAGCGTCTGCGTCCGCACTGGAAACCACTGGCCACTGCTGCGGTACTGGTGCTCGGTCTGTTCAGTTTCAGCAATTTGCCCATGCGCCTTCAGGCCGATCACCTCACGGTGGTTGGCGAGCGTCAGCGTCTGCAACTGGAGGACGGCTCGAAAGTTCTGCTCAACACCAATTCGGCATTCTCCAGCACCATCAACGATCAGCAGCGCGTTGCCCGGTTGTTTCAGGGCGAAGCGTTTTTCGAGATCGCCAGCGGCCGCAGTCAACCGCTGGAAATCGATGCTGGCCCGGTCCGCGCCAGCGTGCGCGATACTGCGTTCGCGGTGCGTTATCTCGATGGCGTGGCGCAGGTCAACGTGCAGCGCGGCGACGTCGATTTACGCGCCACGCACAACGATGCCCGTGTGCGCCTGACTGCCGGCGAAAGCATTCGCATCGGCCCCAACGGTTTCGACCGCCCGGCCAAACTCGATGCCAACACCGATCTGGCATGGGTGCAGGGCCGGCTGGTGTTCGAGAACTGCCCGCTGAATCAGGTGCTGGCCGAATTGCGCCGCTACTACCCGGGCTGGATCATCAACAACAACGAGCAACTGGCCGACGTCGCCGTAACCGGCAATTACCGTCTCGATCAGCCGCTCGACGTGGTGCGTTCCCTCGCGCACATCACCTCGGCGCGCCTGCAGGAATTCCCCGCGCTGGTGATTTTGAACTAAATGAGAATTATTTTTACTCGATAGCCAACGTCAGTACGTCTCGTTATAGCCAATGCAATTGATTCGCATCACGCGAAGCCAATCAGCACCTATAAAGATTCGTGCGACACGGAGCGCTATCGATGTCCTCACGCCTTACCCGCCAGACTTCCTCCCCTTCCCGCGTATTGTCGCTGCTGACCGCGGCCATCCTGATGGCCGGCACCGCTCCACTGATGGCGGCCACCGAGCAACCGACGCGCAACATGGGCGATTACTCGTTCGCCATCGGCCAGCAGCCGCTGGTGTCGGCACTTAATGCCTTCACCGCCGTAACCGGTTGGCAGGTCGGCTTGCCGGCAGAACTGGGTCAGGGCGTGTCGTCGCCGGGCGTGCGTGGCTCGTTGCCACCGGAAAAAGCCCTGGAGCGCCTGTTGGTGGGGACCAACCTGAGCTTCCGCAAAATCAGCAACAACAACGTTGTGCTGGAAAAGCGCAACGCCAGCGGTACGCTCAATCTGGATCAGGTGACTATCAGCGCCACCCGTCAGGAGCAGTCGGTCAACAGCGTGCCGGCCACCGTCACCGTGCAGACCCGCCAGGATCTGGACCGCAACAACGTCAACACCATCAAGGATCTGGTGCGTTATGAGCCGGGCGTTTCCGTTGGCGGCGCCGGTCAACGTGGCGGTATCAGCGGCTATAACATTCGCGGCATCGACGGCGACCGCATCCTGACTCAGGTTGACGGCGTCGAAGTGCCGGACGGTTTCTTCAACGGCCCGTACGCCAAGACCCAGCGCAACTACGTTGACCCGGAAATCGTCAAACGCGTGGAAATCCTCCGTGGCCCGGCCTCGGTGCTGTATGGCAGCAACGCCATCGGCGGCGCCGTCAGCTACTACACCCTTGATGCCGACGACATCATCAAACCCGGCAAGGATGTCGGCGCACGTCTGAAAACCGGTTACAGCTCCGCCGATGACAGCTGGCTGAAGTCCGCCACGGTTGCCGGCCGCGCCGACCAGTTCGACGGCTTGCTGCATTACAGCCAGCGCGACGGTCACGAAACCGATTCCTACGGCAGCAACAATGGCACTGGCCTTGAGCGCACCGCCGCCAACCCGGAAGACGTCCGCGCCTACAACGTGCTGGCCAAGATCGGCTGGAACTACAACGAAGATTCGCGTCTGGGCCTGACCTACGAAAAGTACAAGGATGATCGCGACACCGATCAGAAGAGTGCTTACGGCGGCCCGTACTTCAACGGCGCCCCGACCATTCCGAACAGCGTGCTGCCCGGCGGCATGTACCAGTGGCGCACCGGCAACGACACCATCACCCGTGAACGTTTCGGCATCGAGCACTCGTTCGCCCTCGACAGCCTGCTGGTCGATAACGTGAAGTGGAGCCTCAACCACCAGATCGCCAAAACCGACCAGAGCACCACTGAGTTCTACTACCCGATCACCCGTAAAGTGCTGCGTACTCGCGACACGATTTACGAAGAAAAGCAGTGGGTCTTCGATGCGCAACTGGACAAGGCTTTCGCCATCGGCGCCACCGATCACGTCCTGACTTACGGCACCACCATCAAGCAACAGAAAGTCACCGGCTCGCGCAGCGGCGACGGCACCTGCCTGGCCGTCGGTCGTGGCTGCACCGCCATTGGTGCGACCAGCACCGCTGACGTGTTGGCAAAAGCCACCGACTTCCCGGACCCGACCATCAACACCTATAGCGTGTTCGCTCAGGATCAGATCAGTTGGAACAACTGGACCTTCCTGCCGGGCCTGCGCTACGACTACACCCAGCTCAAGCCACACATCACCCAGGAATTCCTCAACACCGTGGCGGCTGACGGCCAAGGCACGGTCAGCGACGAGAACAAGACCTGGCACAAAGTCTCGCCGAAATTCGGCCTGACCTACGCCCTGACCGAGAACTACACCTGGTACGGTCAGTACGCCGAAGGCTTCCGCACCCCGACTGCGAAAGCCCTGTACGGCCGCTTCGAAAACACCACCACCGGCTACAGCGTGGCGCCGAACCCGGACCTCGAACCGGAAAAAAGCAAAAGCTACGAAACCGGTCTGCGCGGCCACTTCGAACAAGGCTCGTTCGACGTCGCGGTGTTCTATAACAAGTACCGCGACTTCATTAACGAAGACGCTGTGACCCCGGGCCGCAACGAGCTGACCTTCCAGTCGGCCAACATCAAGCACGCCACCATCAAGGGTGCGGAAGTCAAAGGTCGCCTGAATCTGGATGCGTTCGGCGCGCCGCAAGGCCTCTACACCCAAGGCTCGATTGCCTATGCCTACGGTCGCAACAACGACAACGGCGAGCCGATCAACAGCGTCAACCCGTTGACCGGCGTGTTCGGTCTGGGCTACGACCAGGACAACTACGGCGGCCTGCTGAGCTGGACCGTGGTGAAGAAAAAGGATCGCGTTGACGACAGCAACTTCAAGTCGCCGGATGGCGTCAGCAGTCAGTTCAAGACGCCGGGCTTCGGCATTCTGGATCTGGCCGGGTATTACAAAGTCACCGACGACGTCACCGTCAGCGGCGGCATCTACAACCTGACCGACAAGAAATACTGGCTGTGGGATGACGTGCGCGGTTACGACAGCGTCGGCGAAGCCTCGGTGACACAACCGGCCAACCTCGATCGCCTGACCCAACCGGGCCGTAACTTCGCGATCAATTTGATCTGGGACATCTGATCCGGCCAACCTCACTGCGCGTGTTTTCTCCCCGCGCAGTGAGGTTTTTTTACGCTTGTACGTCGTCTTGTTCGTCTCGTTATCAAGCGCCTCTTTTATCAAGGACATGTCATGACCACTTCGGAAAAAGCCCTGCGTTCACAACGTCTGAACCAGATCACCCATGAGCCGCACAGCAAGCTCGACGCCCTGGTCAAAGCCCACGCGCCGTTCGAGACCCGCGCCAACTTCGCTCGTTTTGTCGTCGCGCAATACCTGTTCCAGTCGGAACTGGTCGAGCTGTACAACGACGCCGAACTCACCGCCATCGTCCCGGATCTGCCGGCGCGTTGCCGCGCCGAAGCGGCCAAGGCTGACCTCGCCGATCTCGACACTGAAGAACCGGCAGCGGTCGCAGGCGCGGTGAAAAGCCCGAGCAAGGCTCGCGCACTGGGCTGGATTTTCGTTTCCGAAGGTTCGAAGCTCGGCGCGGCGTTCCTGATCAAACGCGCTGTGGCGCTGGAGCTGAGCGAAACCTTTGGTGCCCGTCACCTCGGCGAGCCTGAAGGTGGCCGTGCCGAAGGCTGGAAGAGCTTCGTGCGTACCCTCGACTCGCTGCAGTTCAGTGCTGAGGAAGAAGCCGAAGTCGAGCAAGGTGCGATTGACGCGTTCAACCGCTTCACCGTGCTGCTGGAACAGGCTTACGCCACCGAAGCTGAACCTGCCTGACACAACACACATCCCCCTGTAGGAGCTGCCGAAGGCTGCAATCTTTTGATCTTGAAAACAACATCAAAAGATCGCAGCCTTCGGCAGCTCCTACAGGGGAACTGCGTAAGCCTGTAAGATCTCCATTCCGCTTCAGAAGCCACCGCGTAGCCCATGCCGCAACCCGCCTCTTCGAAACTCGCCCGTGTGCTGTTCGGCCTGCTGGCTTACGTCAGCCTCGGCGTTGGCCTGATCGCCATCGTCGTGCCCGGTCTGCCGACCACCGAGTTCATCCTCCTCGCCGCCTGGGCCGCGACACGCAGTTCGCCGCGCCTGAGTGCCTGGCTGGAAAACCATCGCCTGTTCGGGCCGATCCTCAGCAATTGGCGCAACGGCAAGATCATCGCGCGCAAGGCCAAAGTCAGCGCGACAGTGAGCATGTTGCTCTGTGCGACCCTGATGCTGGTGATGCTCGACCACGGCTGGCCGGTCTATCTGGCGATTGCCGGGATGAGTCTGGGCAACCTGTGGATCTGGTCGCGCCCGGAATCAATCCCTGCCCGCATCGATCCTTCATCACACTGAAACATCCCTGTAATTAATCGCTTTTTCGGCACTTTCTCCTGCGCAAACGTTTAGCGCTGACCGTCCGTCGGCACGCGCCTCATGACCTCTGCTTCCACGCCGATGAGCATTGAATGGCGCTGAATGGATTTGGCGAACCGGATAGTTCATGTCCGACTGCCACCCGTTTATTCATTCGCGAGATCGCCCCATGTTCGACTCTCTGTCCATTCGCCTGAAAATCGTCCTGCTCTCCGGTCTGTGCCTGCTCGGTGTGGTTGCGCTGATCGTCGGCATGAACATCTACCAGACCAATCAGAACGACGAACTGGTCAGCAACTCCAGCAACAAGCTGCTCACCGCCAGTGTCGAGAATCTGCTGCAAGCCAAAGCCGCCGAGCAAGCGGTGCGGGTGCAGAAAACCTTCGGCGAAAGCCTGACGGTGATCACCGCCCTGGCCGACCAGATCAAGGACATGCGGGTAATGGCCGCCAAGCGTTCGCTGGACGCCGGCGCCTTGCGCGAAGAGTTGAACCTGAGCCTGAAAACCGCCTTCGAGCGCAACGACAAAGTGCTCGGCATCTGGCTCGCTTTCGAACCGAACGCTCTCGACGGCAAGGACGGCGAATTCGCCAACGATGCCGCTCGCCAGTCCAACGAAGCCGGACGTTTTGCCACGTACTGGAGCCGCGCTGCCGGCGCCTCGCTGAACACGATCATGGTCGAAGAAGACCTGACCAAAACCACCCTCAGCGTCAGCGGCACGCCTTACAACAGTTGGTACACCTGCCCTCGCGATAACAAGCGTACGTGCCTGCTCGATCCGTATGCCGACACTGTCGGTGGCAAGGAAATGCTCATGACGACCATTTCCGTGCCGTTGATTGTCGACGGCAAAGCCATCGGTGTCGTCGGTGTCGACATCGCCCTCGACGCCCTGCAAGCAGCGGCCGTCGAGTCCCAGCGCAACCTGTTCAACAACGCCGGGCACATGCTGATCGTCTCCGGCAGCGGCGTGCTCGCTGCCGACAGTTCCAATGCCACCAAGGTCGGTAAAAAAATCAGCGACACCCTCGGCGCCGATGGCCAGGATGTGCTGCAACTGCTGACCTCCGGCACACCGAAAATTCTCGAACAGGGTGATTTGATTCGTGCCGTTTACCCGGTCGATCCGATCGGCAACTCGCGTGCTTGGGGCGTGGTCATCGACTTGCCGAAACAAGTACTGCTGGCCGACTCGGTCAAGCTGCAAGCGGTACTCGACGATGCCCAGGAAACCGGCGTGCTCACCGCGCTACTGGTCGCCGTGGTCGCCGGGCTGGTCGGCCTGCTGCTGATATGGCTGACCGCCTCCGGGGTGACTCGTCCGATCAATAGCGTTGCCGAGATGCTGAAGAACATCGCCAGCGGTGAAGGCGATCTGACCCAGCGTCTGAACTACGCCAAGAAAGATGAACTGGGCGAACTGGTGAACTGGTTCAACCGTTTCCTCGACAAGCTGCAGCCGACCATCGCGCAGATCAAACAGAGCATCACCGAGGCGCGCGGTACCGCCGACCAGTCTTCGGAAATCGCCCGCCAGACCAGTGAAGGCATGCAGGTGCAGTTCCGCGAGATCGACCAGGTCGCTACCGCCTCCAACGAAATGAGCGCCACCGCCCACGACGTCGCCAACAGCGCGTCGAACGCGGCCAATGCCGCCAAAGGCGCCGACCAGTCGGCCAAGGACGGCATGTCGATCATCGAACGCAGCACCCGCGACATCAATCAACTGGCCGATGAAGTCAGCAAAGCGGTGACTGAGGTTGAAGCGTTGGCGGTGAACAGCGAGCAGATCGGCTCGGTGCTGGAAGTGATCCGCAGCATTGCCGAACAGACCAATCTGCTCGCCCTCAACGCCGCTATCGAAGCTGCCCGTGCCGGTGAGAGCGGCCGGGGTTTCGCGGTGGTCGCCGACGAGGTACGCAACCTCGCCAAGCGCACGCAGGATTCGGTCGAGGAAATCCGCATCGTGATCGAGCGCATCCAGACAGGCACCCGTGGTGTGGTCGCGACCATGCACTCGAGCCAGACCCAGGCACACAACAACGCCGGGCAGATTCGTCAGGCCGTCGATGCACTGGGCAAGATCAGCGACGCGGTGACGGTGATCAGCGACATGAACCTGCAGATTGCCAGCGCGGCTGAGCAACAGAGTGCGGTGGCCGAAGAAGTGAATCGCAACGTCTCGGCGATTCGTACCGTGACCGAAACCTTGACCGGCCAGGCGACTGAGTCGGCAGCGATCAGCAGCCAACTCAATGCACTGGCCAGTCAGCAGATGAAATTGATGGATCAGTTCCGCGTCTGACGCGAAGAAATCGTTCCCACGCTCTGCGTGGGAATGCAGCCCGGGACGCTCCGCGTCCCAATCGGAAGCTGGAACGCGGAGCGTCCCTTGATGCGTTCCCACGCGGAGCGTGGGAACGATCCTCCTCGTGCTTTTTGCACTATCATCGCCCTCTCGCTCCGGAGGGCCTTCGATGACTGATTTACTCACGTCCATTCAAGCCGCACTCGGCTTGCCGCATACGCCGATTCCGTTCACCGCCGATGGCGCCCTGCCCTCGGCGTTCGCCGTCACCGAGCTTGCCTGCGCCAGCATCGCCGCGGCCGGGCAGGCTGTCAGCGAACTCCTGCATCAGCAAACCGGCCACCTGTCCAACGTTGCAGTCGACCGGCGTTTGGCCTCGTTCTGGTTCTCGACCTCGCTGCGCCCCATAGGCTGGCAAGTCCCGCCACTATGGGACCCCGTCGCTGGCGACTACGCGACCCGCGATGGCTGGATCCGCCTGCACACCAATGCCCCGCATCACCGCGCCGCCGCTGAACGCGTGCTCGGTGCCTGCGCGGACCGTGTCGCGATGGCGGTGAAAGTCGCGCAATGGGCAAGTATGGATCTGGAGCAAGCAGTGGTCGACGCCAAGGGCTGCGCCGCCGAAATGCGCAGCTGGGCACAGTGGCAACAGCATCCGCAGGGGTTGGCGGTGAATGCCGAGCCGCTGGTGCACTTCCTCGATTCGCAGGATGAACACAGTCAGCCGTGGCAAGGTTCGGTGGCGCAACCGTTGGCCGGGCTCAAGGTGCTGGACCTGACGCGCGTGCTCGCAGGCCCCACCGCCAGCCGTTTTCTCGCTGGGCTTGGCGCCGATGTATTGCGCATCGACTCACCGACCTGGAACGAGCCCGGTGTCGTCCCGGAAATGACCCTCGGCAAACGCTGCGCGCGACTGGATCTGCATGACTCGGCGGATCGCTCGGTGTTTGAAGGTTTGCTGAAAGACGCCGATATTCTGCTGCACGGGTACCGCGCCGACGCACTGGAGCATCTCGGCTTCGGCGTTGAGCGCCTTCGCCAGCTCGCGCCGGGCCTGATCGATGTCGGCCTCAACGCCTACGGCTGGAGCGGCCCGTGGCAGAACCGCCGCGGCTTCGACAGTCTGGTGCAGATGAGCAGCGGCATTGCCGAGGCCGGCCAGCGCTGGAAGCAAGCTGACAAACCGACGCCGTTGCCGGTGCAGGCGCTGGATCATGCGACCGGATACCTGATGGCGGCGAGTGCGCTTCGACTGTTGACCGAGCGTTTGAACACGGGTCGCGGTGGCTCGGCGCGGTTGTCATTGGCGCGGACGGCGAAACTGTTGATCGAGCATGGGCCGGGGATAACTGAAACGCTGCGCGCCGAGGATGAACAGGATCAGGGTTTGCTGATTGAACAGACCCCGTGGGGCCCGGCGCATCGTTTGCAGGTGCCGGTGAAGATCAGCGGCACACCGATTCGGTGGGCGTTGCCGGCTACAGAACTGGGTTCGCACCGGCCACAGTGGTGAATCTGAAACCGCTATCGCGAGCAGGC
>NZ_VCNJ01000045.1 GCF_005938625.1 Pseudomonas fluorescens | reverse complement strand
GATCGTCTGATCGAACGCCGCGTCGCATAAATCACTGGCTTCAGCGTAATCCCCTAAAAAGCCCGGCCTGATCAGCCGGGCTTTTGCTTGTTCGCGTCATCCATTACCTGACTGGTCACCCGGCGTCCATTGCGCATACCATGCGGTCACAACTCCAAAACAGACCTCGCCCGCCCATGCTCAAAGCCAGTCTGCGTAGCCACCTCACCCTTTGGTTTGCCGGTTTATCTTTGTTGACGCTGCTGAGCGTGGGCTTCTATGTGGGCCACATCGCCACTGAACAAATGAAGCAGGCCAGCGGTAATGCGCTGCTCAATACAGCGCGCTCGGCGGCATCGTTGCTGGGTGAACAACTGCGCGAACGCCAGTTAGAGGTTTATCTGCTCAGCCGCGCGCCGCATCTGGAGCGTGGTGATCTGGACAATCCGGCGATTCTGAAATCGATGCAACTGCGCACCCAGGCGCGTGCCGAGTATGCCTGGATGGGCGTGACCGACGCCGAAGGCAACGTGCATCAAGCGGTTAACAGTTTGTTGGTCGGGCAATCGGTGCAACAACGGCCATGGTTCCAGGCGGGGTTGCGTGGTGAGTACACCGGCGATCCCCATGAGGCGGTGCTGCTGGCGAAAATGTTGCCGGGGTTGCCGAACGGCGAACCGCTGCGCTTCATCGATTTCGCCGCGCCGATCCATAACGCCGACGGTCAGGTGATTGGCGTCCTGGGCGCACACGCGCACTGGAGTTGGGTAACACGCATTGTTGAGTCTGCGGCGTTTTCACATAAAAACTCAACGCCGGATATCGAGGCGCTGATCATCGATCACGATGGCAAGATTCTCTATCCGGAAGCGCTGGCGGGTCAGCAACTGGCGGCGACGGATTCGAAGCTACAGGGGTGGACGGCGGCCAACGGCTTTCTCACCAGCATGGTCACCGTACCAACGCCGTCGAGCACGGCGCTGTCGTGGTCGATCGCCGTGCGCCAGCCATTGGAAACCGCGCTGCAACCGGCGCGTCTGCTGATGTACAAATTGCTGATACTGGGTGTGGTCGCAGCGGTGTTGTTCGGGCTGGTGGCCTACTATCTGGCGCTGTACCTGAGCCGCCCGATCGAACAGCTCGCCCGTTCCGCCCGGCAGGTGCAGAACAAAGAACCCGGTGCGCAATTTCCGCTGCAACACCCGGTGCGGGAAATTGCTCAGCTCGGTCAGTCCATTGATGCGATGACGCAATCGCTGCTCGGCAAAGAACGCGAACTGCAAGAGGCCAATGCCTCGCTGGAAGCAACCGTCGCGCAACGCACCGCTGCCCTGACACAGGCCAACGCCGAGCTGCTGAGTCTGGCGACCCACGACAGTTTGACCGGCGTTTACAACCGTCGCCGTTTCGACGAGAAACTCACCGAGTACACACTGCTGTTCCGCCGCACCGGACGCCCGTTTTCCCTGCTGCTGATCGATGCTGATCACTTCAAGCGCATCAATGACACCCACGGTCACGCGGTGGGTGATGAGGTGCTGCAACAGTTGGCGCAACTGATTCAAGCCAGCCTGCGCACCACCGATTTCGTCGCCCGTTATGGCGGCGAAGAGTTCGCCGTGCTGTTGCCAGAAATCGCCCAACCCGACACCCCGGAAGTGGTCGCCGAGAAAATTCGCGCGGCAGTTGCCGAAGCCGATTTCCCTGCGGTCGGAAATGTGACGGTGAGCATCGGTGTCGGCCTGGCAGACCCGGCCGACAACAGCCACAGCGCACTGATCAAACGCGCCGATCAGCAGCTGTATCAGGCCAAGGCGGCGGGTCGCAATCAGGTGGCGTGATCAGCCCTTCTTCAATTCGCAGATCCCGTTGGCCCTGTTCTTCCCGGTGTACGACACCGCAGGCGAACCGTCGGGATTGATGCTCAGGGAAATGGTCACCCCCGCACCTTTGGCTTCGAAGTAGTTGTCGTTGAATTTCTTCAACTGGCCTTCCTTGCCATTGATGTAAATCGGCCCGCCTTCATCGGCGTGCACCTCGATCTTGCCAGGGCACGTGGCGTTGAACATAGGAATGCCGGCGTAGGCCAGCCCGGTAACCAGCAGCAGCGGCGCTGCCAATAGCAGAGATTTCATCGTGAGTTCCTTGAGTGCGACGGTGTGCCGACGCCTTAAGCAATACCGCAAATCCCTCAGCCCGGCCAGCGCCTTGTTGCCACACTCACGGTCAGGTATTGGTCTTCAACTTCGTCCACAAGCGCGTCGTCAGCCGCGCAATCTTCGCCGGCAATTCCTCCACCGTGAACAACTTTTCCATCACGCTTTTCGGCGGGTAGATCGCCGAATCCTGCCGCACGTCCGGGTTGAGAAATGCACTGGCGGCAGCATTCGGATTGGCGTAATGAATGCTGTTGCTGATGTTGGCGATTACCTTCGGCTCAAGCAGGTAGTTCATGTAGGCGTAGCCGTTGTTTTCATGCGGTGCGTTCTTCGGCATCACCAGCATGTCGAACCACAGCGTCGTGCCTTCGTCGGGGATCGAATAGGCGATGTCGATGCCGTTTTTGGCTTCCTTGGCGCTGGCCGCCGCCTGGACGACGTCGCCGTTGAAACCGATCACCACGCAGACGTTGCCGTTGGCCAGATCGCTGATGTACTTCGAAGCGTGGAAGTACTGAATATACGGGCGGATTTTCAACAAGGCCTGCTCGGCTTTTTTGTAGTCCTCAGGCTCATGGCTGTGCGGTGGCAAACCCAGATAGTTGAGGGTGATCGGCAACACCTGCGTCGGGTTGTCGATGAACGCCACGCCGCACTGGCTGAGCTTCTTGATGTTGTCTTCGTCGAACAACAACTTCCATGAACGGGTGACATCAGTATTGCCGAAGATCGCCTTGATCTTTTCGACGTTGTAACCGATGCCGGCGGTGCCCCACATATACGGGTAGCCGTACTGGTTGCCGGGGTCGTTGACTTCAAGTTTCTGCATCAGGACCGGGTCGAGGTTCTTCCAGTTCGGCAGTTGCGTTCTGTCGAGTTTCTGGATTGCACCGGCCTTGATCAGACGCGACAGAAAGTGGTTCGACGGACTGACCACGTCATAACCGGTGTTGCCGGTCATCAATTTCGATTCCAGCACCTCGTTACTGTCGTGAATATCGTAGGTGGTTTTGATGCCGGTGGTCTGGGTGAAATTGGCTAACGTATCCGGGGCGATGTAGCTGTTCCAGTTGGAAATGTTCACGGTTTCGTCGGCGAGCACCGAGGTCGACGCTGCCGCGATTACGACGGCCAGGGAAAGTGAGTGGATGCGCATAGTCTGTCACCTGAGTTAAGTGGCTTTTGTTGTTGTGCGATAGGCGGAATTTCAGATTTCTGTTCTGGCCCTGACCGCCTCCACGCGCATGCGAAGCATGGCACCGATGTCGAAAAACGGACGCGGCGGCAGCCAGCCGGGCTCGGCGCGCTGCATCACCGATTGCAGCAGCGGCGAGTCGATTCCCGAGGCCAGTTCCGCGAGCAAGCGGCCCCATAACGTCCCGCGCGCCACCCCTGAACCGTTACACCCGGCCACGGCGAAGACGCCCTCTTCCACCCGATCAAAAAACGCCTGACCGCTGCGGCTGGCACTCAAGTGGCCGGTCCAGGTGTACTGAATGTCTTGCGCGCCAAGAAACGGGAAGCGTCGTTGCAAGCCGCGAACATGGTGCTGGCGACGCACCGCGAGTTCACTGTTGGAGAGGTCGCGCGTGCGGTATTCGGCGGTGTTGCGAATCATCACGCGACGATCCGGGGTCAACCGAACCGTGGCGCCCAGCGGTCGCGTCGACAGCACGCCCCAAGGCTCAACTGCACCGATGGCGTTGAACTCCTGATCGGTCAACGGCCGCGTGAGGCTGGCACTGAGTTCCATCGGGAATGTCGCGCTGTCGGCGATCCCGACCCGAGGAATAAACGCGTTGAGGCACACCAGCACGCGGCTGGCTTCGATGCTGCCTTGCGCACAATTGGCGCGCAGTCGTCCCTTTGCGAGGCGCTGCAGACCGGTGATGTCGGTGTTTTCGTAAACGCTGATATTGCCCGGCAAGGCATTGAGCAAACCTTTCACGTATTTCGCCGGTTGCAACAGCGCATTGCCGTTGCCACACCAGATCGCTGCCTCGTAGTGACCGGTGCCGAGCTTCTGCGCCAGTGCCGGACCTTGCACAAACTCCGCGCGAGCGCCGAGCGCGCGCAGGGTAGCCAGTTTCGCGTCGACATGGTCGAGCTTGGCGCGGTCGTTGACGGCAAAGTAATAACCGCTGTCACGAAAATCGCAGTCGATCGCATGATGGGCGATTCGTTGGCGCACTTCCTCGCTGGCCGCGCGGGAAATCATCGTGTCGACCTCGAACCCGGCAAAACCCGGCGCGCCGATCAACTCACTGTGCGCCGGGTGTTCATGGGCCACGACGAACCCCGAGTTGCGTGCCGAAGCGCCCTGCGCCGCACGCTGGCGATCAACCACGACGATGCGCGCCTGCGGATGCAGATCGGCCAGGGCCTGCGCGGCACTGAGCCCGGTGATCCCGGCGCCGATCACCAGCCAGTCGGCTTTTTGCGCCCCGCTCAGGCGACCACGTTCAGGCGAACTGCCGGCCTGCGCGATCCAGCCACATACGTTTTCCATGCCTCACCTCATTCGACTGTCGTTCTGCGGCTTGCTTCTGAACAGCCACCATGCGTGAATCGCATGCAAGACTTGAGAAGATCATCGCCAGAGCTAGAATCTATAGGGTCTTCAGTACACCGACCAACGCTATAAAATCATCGAGCCATTCTGAAATCGCATGGATAAAATTCGCCACGCCCCCTCATTGCAAGCCCTGCAGGCACTGATTGAAGTCGCCAGTTGCGGCAGCTTCACCCGCGCTGCGCAAACCCTGTGCCTGACGCAAAGCGCGGTGAGCCGACAGATCCAGCAACTGGAAAGCCACTTCAATGTCGTGCTGTTTCTGCGCACCAGCCGCAACCTTAGCCTGACTGCTGAAGGTGAACAGGTGTTGGCCAGCGCCCGCAGCATCCTTGAACAACTGAAGACGCTCGAAGAACGTCTCGCCCCGCAGCAACGCCCCTTCCGCATCCGCATGCATGTGTCGCTGGCGGTGCGCTGGCTGCTGCCGAAACTCAGCGACTTCTATTTGACTCATCCCGAGGTTTCGCTGGCGATAGAAACCGTCGCCACTGAAGTGGTTGAGCCGGGCAATGACAGTGACGCCTACATTCTTTACTTGCCGCAGGCATCGAGCGATCCGGATTGCCTGACGCTGTTCGAAGAAGCGCTGGTGCCAGTGTGCTCGCCCACCCTCGCCGGGGCGCCGCGCTCGGTCGATGAATTGGTGCGCTTTGCGTTACTGCATCGCTCGACCGATCGCCAGGCGTGGATCGAGTGGCTGGCGGCCAACGATGGAAAACCGCTGGAAGATTACCGGCACATTCCGTTTAACCTTGATGAATTGGCACTGGATGCGGCGGCGCGTGGATTGGGCGTGGCAGTGACGGACATGACCCTGGCGGCAGAGTCGATCGAGCGTGGGGTGTTGGTGGTGCCGTTTGGCGAGCCGTTGAGGACGGGTGGGGTTTATTCGTTGTGTTTGCAACCGGCGGCCGCTTCGCATCCGGCGTGCGATACGTTGATGACATGGTTTGCCAGCCAGAGCATCAACCCAAGCCACCTGTAGGTTATTGCGTAAACGTCTGGAGATAAGCGAGCAAGTTGTCGAGCTTCTCTTCGTCGCTCAGCCCCCAGAAAATCATCCGCGTGCCCGGCACCACGCCTTTCGGATCCTTCAGATAGGCGATCAGCGTTTCACGATCCCAGGTCACTCCCGAGTTCTTCATCGCATCGGAATACACGTAATTCGCTGACGTCCCGGCGGGCCGGCCGATGATGCCGTTGAGTTGCGGGCCGAATCCGGGACGGGCCGATTCGCCGACCTGATGGCAGCCGCCGCACAGACGCGGGAAGATTTTCGCCCCGGCTTCGGGATCGCCTGCAGCGTGGGTGAACGTACTGAGCAGGCTGGTGGCGAGCATCAGGGCGAGTGACAGTGCAGCGGTGTTTTTCATCGCGGGTTCCGGGTCGGTCTGCATCGGGCGGCGCAAGGGTAGCATTTTGTTTTTACAGGTAAGCGCCAATGATCCTTCTGATTTTGCTCAATGCCTGGCGCAACACATCCATCTCTACCGAACCCAGCGCCAGACGAATCGCATGCGGCGAATGGCCCGACACCGAAAACGGCTCGGCGGTGGTGACGGAGATCTGTTCATGCATCAACTCGACGACAATCTGATCGGCGCGCACGTCTTCCGGCAGCGGCAGCCACAGGAAGTACGACGCCGGATGGCCAATGCTCGGCAGCCCTTTCAGCACGTCGGCCGCCAGCGCTTGTCGCGCCTTGGCGTCGTTGCGCTTCTGCTCCTCAAGCAGCGTCACCGTGCCATCGTCGAGCCAGCCACAGGCGATGGCGGTCATGACGCCCGGCGTGTTCCAAGTGGTGGCTCGGATGATGCGTTCCAGTGCCGGCACTGCTGCTGTCGGGGCGGCGATGAAACCAACGCGCAGGCCAGTGGCGATGTTTTTCGACAGGCCCGAGACGTACACCGTGCGCTCCGGCGCCAGATCGACTAACGCGCGGGGTGGGTTTTCCACCAGAAACGCGTAGGCCGCGTCTTCGATGATCGTCAGATCATGCCGACGGGCAATCGCCACCAACTGCTCCCTTTGCGCCAAGGGCATCACCCAACCCAGCGGATTATGCAAGGTCGGCATGCTGTAAACGGCGCGCACCGAGCGACTGCGACAGAGTTTGTCCAGCGCCGCGAGATCCGGCCCTTGCGCGCTGACCGGGATCGCCACGACTTCCAGGTGCAGCGCTTCGGCCAGTACCTTGAAGCCGGAATAGGTCAGGGCGTCGGCAGCAATCACATCGCCGGGTTTGAGCAATGCCATCAACGTGACGGCGAGGCCTTGCTGGGCGCCATTGACGATTAGTACTTGCTCAGCGTCGACAGTCACCCCGCGCGTCAACAAATGCCGAGCGACCGACGCACGTTCGTGGGCACGGCCGGCGTGCGGCTGATAACGCAGCAACGCTTCCAGATCGCCCGACAACGCCAATTGGCGCAACGCGCTGCGCAACAAATCCGCCTGACCGGGCAATGACGGGTAATTGAAATTGAGGTCGATCATGCCGACCGCCACCTGCTTCTGATCAATGCCCTGCCCCGGCGCCAGCGAAGTTTCACGAACAAACGTGCCACGCCCGGTTTCGCCGCTGACCAGGCCCATGGCCTCCAGCTCCGCGTACACCCGCGAGGCCGTGACCAGTGCCAGCCCTTCCTCAGCAGCCAGTTGCCGGTGAGTTGGCAACCGCGTACCCGGCGGCAACTGCCCCGAACGAATGTCCGACGCATAGGCATCGACGATTGTCTTGTAGCGCGAACGTGGCATGCCGGATGTATCCATGACAATTCTTTGATTGTGCTGATTCTCGGCTCTAGCATGGCCGCAACGCAACCCACTTCTGAGCGTGATCTGGCATGGAACAGACTTCGAATCTGAGCACCCCGGCACTGGAAAAAACCAGCGGCTGGATCAACGGTTTCATCGGCGTAGTGATCTTCAGCGGCTCGCTGCCGGCCACGCGTCTGGCGGTGCTGGAGTTCGATCCGGTGTTTCTCACCGTGGTCCGCGCAGCCATCGCCGGGGTCTTGGCGGTGGTGCTGTTGTGGCTGTTTCGCGAACGGCGTCCGGCGCGCGATCAATGGCTGCCGCTGTTGATTGTGGCGCTGGGCGTAGTGCTCGGCTTTCCCCTGCTGACCGCCCTGGCGCTACAACACGTGACGTCGGCGCATTCGATTGTGTTTGTCGGCTTGCTGCCACTGGCCACGGCGATTTTTGCTGTGCTGCGCGGCGGTGAACGGCCGCGACCGGTGTTCTGGATCTTTTCGATTCTCGGCAGCGCGCTGGTGGTCGGTTTCGCCCTGGCACAAGGTCTGACGGCCTCGCCCACCGGTGACCTGCTGATGCTGGCGGCCATTCTCGCTTGCGGCCTCGGTTATGCCGAAGGCGCGAAACTGTCGCGCACCCTCGGCGGCTGGCAGGTGATTTGCTGGGCGCTGGTGCTGTCCCTACCGGTGATGGCCGTTTTGAGTCTGTGGCTGGCGCCTGCCTCGTTCAACACGATCAGTCTGTCGGCGTGGCTGTGTCTGGGCTATGTGTCGCTGTTCAGCATGCTGATCGGTTTTGTGTTCTGGTATCGCGGTCTGGCTCAGGGCGGGATTGCGGCGGTGGGTCAGTTGCAATTGCTGCAGCCGTTTTTCGGTCTGGCGCTGGCAGCGACGCTGCTGCATGAACACGTCAGCCTCGGCATGCTCGCGGTGACGTTGGGCGTGATCCTGTGTGTGGCCGGGGTGAAGAAATTCGCCAAATGATCTTCAGTCGCCGGCCTTCCACTCGCGAGGGCTGAGCCCGGTCTTGCGCCGAAACGCCCGGGCCAGCGCCGAAGGACTTTCGTAACCGACCTCCTCGGCAATCAGCGCAATCGGTTTGCCTTCACGCAGGCGTTTCTGCGCCAGACTGACCCGCCAGCTCAGCAGGTAATCGGCCGGTGTCTGCCCGACGACACGACGAAACTGCTCGGCAAACCCGGCCCGGGACAGGTTGGCGACCGAGGCCAGATCCGCCACGCTCCATGGCTTTTGCGGTTGCTCGTGCATCAGGTTCAAGGCGCGCGACAGACGTGGATCGGCCAGCCCGGCGATCATCCCCGGTTGTTGTTCGCGACTGCTGATCAAGTGCCGCAACAACAGAATCACCAGCAGTTCGAACAGGCGATCCATCACCGCCACCCGCCCGCAATGCCCTTCGAACGCTTCCTTGAACAACCATTCCACGGTGTTGCCCAGTTCCGGGATGTCCGTCAGTTTCAGCACCAGATAATCCGGCAGTGCCGCCGCCAGTGCATTGCCGGAACCGCCGTCAAACGCCAGCGTTGCACAAACCACCTGAGTGTCCATGGCTTCGTCGGCAAACATGCGATGGGCGAAAGGTCTGGGGAAAAAGATCAGCGACGGTTCACTGAGGCGGATCTCACGTTCGCTGCCCGGCTTGAGCAACAATTCACCGGCCTGCAAGAGATGCACATGGCCGACCGGTTCATTTTCATGAACCGCGACGCCGCAAAACGCGCCACTGTGAAAAGTCCCGGCAGTCACGCCGAAATGGCTGAGCAGTGTTGAAAGGCGATCCATGGACACTCCAAGAGCTTATTTGGACGATCTGCCGCATATCCTCGACGATTTGCCGCCAATCCACCAGCCTCACTCAATAACATGACCTCCATCCCCGGCGCACTTCGCACCGGATTTTCGGAGAATCACCATGAGCCGCATCCACGCTATCAGCCTCGAAACCGCCACCGACGCCAGCCGCCCAGTACTGGAAGGCGTGAAAAAGAAAATCGGTTTCCTGCCCAATGTCTTCACCACCCTGGCCAAAGCGCCGGTGGCCCTCGAAACCTACGTGCAAGCCTCAGCAATCCTCGGCAAGACCTCACTCAGCGCCCAGGAAAAAGAAGCGGTATACCTCGCCACCTCACAGGTCAATGGTTGCGACTATTGCCTGGCGGCCCACACCTTGTTTGCCGGCAAGGCCGGGCTCTCGGCGCAAGACATCGTCGCCGCCCGCCAAGGCGAACTCAACGCGTATGCCGCCCTAGCCCGTCAGCTGACTGAAAGTCGCGGCCATTTGAGCGATGACCAGATCGCCGCCGCCCGCACTGCCGGCATCGACGACGTGAAGATCATTGAAGTGATTGCACTGGTGGCCGTGCAGAGCCTGACCAACTACCTGAATAACGCGGCGCTGACCGATATCGACTTCCCGGCCATCTGAATTCTGGCCGAACACAAAAAACTGTGGGAGCTAGCCTGCTAGCGATAGCGGTGTGTCATTCAAAGCATCTTTGACTGACACGGCCGCCATCGCGAGCAGGCTCACTCCCACAGAAAAGCAAAAAATAACGCCCACTTCACACCGCAGAGCTTCTAACCACTCAACAGGATGAGCGTTAGCTCGGCTGCAGCTCTTGATCTTGATCCACGGGCGACGTCGGAAGGCTGAGTGGAGGGATTCATCCGGGGGTGGGAGCGCAGCGACCGTTTGGCGAAGCCAAACACAGCGAGAGGAGGTGCAGCGAAGCAAACCGTAGGCGCTGCGCCCGGATGGATCCCGGAGCGAAGGAACCCCGAGCCCCAGCGAGCGGGCCGCACGTAGGAGCAAGCCTTTTTGGTTACTTTTTCGGCGTCTGGAAAAAGTGACCCGCCGTAAGGGCGGAACCCTAATCAGCAACACCCGCAGCAACGGATATGTACCCAGTAAGCCAGATAATCAGTGATGCTCCTCACCCGCCCGCTTCAACAATTTCTTGCACCGCTCAGACAAATGAAACACCTGCAAATGCTTACCCGCCTTGGCATAGCGCTCGCGCAGAGTCTTCAACGCCGCAATCGCCGAATAATCAACAAAACTCAAATGCCGACAATCCAAAGTCACCCGAGCCGGATCATTAGCCGGATCAAACTGATTGAGAAACGGCGTAGTCGAAGCAAAAAACAAAGTGCCATGCAGACGATAAAGCTTGCTGCCGTCAGCCTCCAGATGCTCATCGGCATACAACTCACGCGCCTGCTGCCAGGCAAAGTTGAGCGCAGCGATAATGATGCCGCACAACACCGCAGTGGCCAGATCAGTGAATACCGTGATAGTGGTCACAGCGATGATCACCAGCACATCGTTGAGCGGCACTTTGTTCACCACCCGCAACGACGCCCAGGCAAAAGTCTGCTGCGACACCACAAACATCACACCCACCAGCGCCGCCAGCGGAATACGCTCGATCAGCGGCGACAGAAACAGAATGAACAACAGAATCAGCACCCCCGCGACCACGCCGGACAAACGCCCGCGCCCACCGGAACTGAGGTTAATGACGGTCTGGCCGATCATCGCGCACCCGCCCATACCACCGAACGCACCCGAGACCATATTCGCCGCACCGAGCGCCACGCACTCACGATCCGGATAACCACGGGTTTCGGTGATTTCGTCGGTCAGGTTCAAGGTCAGCAGGGTTTCCAGCAGACCGACCAGCGCCATCAGAATCGCGTAAGGCGCAATGATGCGCAGGGTTTCAAGATTCCACGGAATATCCGGCAAGGCGAAGGTCGGCAAGCCGCCAGCGATGTGCGCCATGTCGCCGAGGGTACGGGTTGGCAGGCCGAACAGATAGACCAGCAGGCCAACGCCGAGGATCGCCACCAGCGCCGGTGGCACCGCTTTTGTCAGGCGCGGCAAGAGGTAAACGATGGCCATGGTCAGCGCCACCAGCCCGGTCATCAAATACAACGGCGTACCGCTGAGCCAGTCTTCACCGCTTTTGAAATGCTCCAGTTGCGCCAGCGCAATGATGATCGCCAGGCCGTTGACGAAGCCGAGCATCACCGGGTGCGGCACCATACGCACCAGTTTGCCCAGGCGCAGCAGTCCGAACGCCATCATGATCAAACCGCCGAGCAACACCGTCGCCAGCAAATACTGCACGCCGTGCTGCACCACCAGCGCGACGATGACCACGGCCATCGAACCCGCCGCGCCGGAGACCATACCCGGCCGGCCGCCGAACAACGCCGTCAGCGTACAAATGATGAAGGCGCCATACAGGCCCATCAGTGGGTTGAGGTGCGCCACCAGCGCGAACGCAATGCATTCGGGCAACAGGGCAAACGAGGTGGTGAGTCCGGCCAGGACATCGGCGCGCAGACGAATCGGTTTCATGGCTTACCTGATTGAGCGGCCGTCGAGCGCGGCTGCAGGTGTTCGGGAAAAAGAGGGTTGCGGATGTTACGGAATTGTCGCGGATCGGGCCAGTGAACGCTGACACTTGTGGGTTCGAGCTTTATGCTGACGCGCTCCGGTATTCATCGAGTTCGACATGTCTGCATTTCTGACGTCCCGCGAAGTGTGTCAGCGTTTGCGTGAAGCGGCGCTCGGTGTGCTCGCGTTCAAAGTCTGCGAAGCACCTGCCGAGATCGGATTGGTCACAGTCGATATCGACGGCTGGCGCCTGCTGCTGGATTTTGCCGGGGGACGATTACATCACTGCGAATACGCCCGCAGCGGCGAGGGACAAGAAGGCTCGCTAGAGCGCTGGCAGCGTTTCGGCACTGACCCAGTGAGCCTGCTCAGTACCTGGGAATTGGCGCAGATCGAGCAATTGCTCAAAGCGCCGACAAACGAGGTTGCTCAATGATGGCACTCTGCCCATAATCCGCGCCCTCCTCTATTCCCACGCAAGGAACTGCCGTGAAGAAGTCGCTGTTGTTGATCCCGATGCTGGCCGTGCTGCTGCAAGGCTGTGGCATGACCATGACCCGCTACGAGCCGAGTTTCGAGAACGTGCAGAAGCTCAAGCAAACCCCGCCGCTGCATGCGATCAGCAATCCTCAGGTCACCGCCGAATCCGGTGAAGGTTCGCTGGTGGTCCGCGCCAACCCGGTTCGCTCGCCGTCCGGCAGCATCCCGGCGCACATTCAGGACGCGATCACCGAAGAACTGCGCAAGGCCGGTCTGCTCGACCCGCAGGCTCAGCGTCAGTTGAAAGTGCTGGTGGTGAAGAACGAACTGTCCGCCGGCATGGGCACGGGCGACGGCAAACTGGCCGCACGCTTCACCCTGCTCAACGGCAACGATGTGGTGTACGACGCGACCAAGAATGTCAGCAGCCAGTGGAGCAGCAGCTTCTTCGGTTTCATTGCGATCCCGAATGCGGTCAACGCTTACAACCCGATGGTGCGTGACTTGCTGAAGGAACTGTACAGCGATCCACAGTTCATTCAGGCCCTGAAGTAAGGGCAAAAAAAAAAGCCGCGATTGCGGCTCTTTTTTTTCCCTTCAAACCCGTGGAATACCGGTTTCGAGCGCCGAGTACTTCAGGTTTTTGTTATCAACCATTTGCTTGAGCAACGCGTTGACCTGACGGGTAAAGGTGTCATTCACCGCTTCTTTAGGCGTGTTGGCCATCAGCGGGATAAACCAGATGCCGAACCAGGTGCCGACCGCATCGTGGTTGCTTGCGGTGGTCAGGGCCTGACCTTGTCCATCCATGCCTTCCAGGCTCAAGGTGTACTGATCGGTGCCGTACGCCGGGATCACCATCATGCTGAAGCCGCTGATGAAGGCCAGTACCATGGAGCCTGCATTGGGCGGATGGTTGTACATTTTCAGACGCAGGCTGTAATCGCCCGGCTGCTTCTGGAACTCGTCCAGAGTGACACGGCCGAACAGACCCGAGTCAGTGAGGATTTTTTGCAGCTGTGGTTTCAGTTGATCACGTGCCTGCGGCACTTCCACGGCAGAACCACTTTTCGGCTCGCCCTGATAGAAATCGAAATCCACGTAAACGTTTGGCTTGTTGGTGTAGCTGGCCATCGACGGCATGGTCACCGGCGCCACTTCGTCTTTGGTGAAACTTGCACAACCGCCCAGCGCGAGTACCAACCCCAGCGCCAGAATTTTCCCGAATTGCATGAGTCCGTCCCTATGTGTACACAACCAAATGATGGCATTGAGCCTTCATTGCGAAGGCCGGGCGGATTCTAGAGAGAGCGGCGGTCGGGCGATAGCCTGAATTGGGGAAATCGGCAAAAAAACTTGCTCAGTCCTGCCGCAAGTCGAGGATGTAGGTGTAATAACCGCTGTCACGCACGTAGCCGAGGGATTCATACAAGCCTTGCGCCGTGAAGTTGTCGGTGGCAGTTTCCAGCACCAGGCCCTTGGCGCCGCTCGCCAAGGCAAAGTCACGTGCCGTGTTCATCAGCAATCGACCCACCCCGCGCCCACGTGCGGCGGGCGTGGTGAACAGATCGCTGAGCAGCCAGGTGCGGTGGGCATCGATGGACGAGAACGTCGGATACAACTGCACGAAACCCAGCGCTTCGCCCTTTGCATCCTGAACCAGAAAAATCGCTGATTCATTGCCGGCCATGCGCTCGGCGATAAAGGCTCGCGATTGCTCAAGGTTCGAAGGTTGCTCGTAGAAACCTCGGTAAGCATCGAACAACTGCGCCACCGCATCGAGGTGTGTCGCGTCGGCTCGCACTGTTTGAAGGGTCATGTGCCCGCTCCGTTTCCAATCAATGATCGAAACAGCATAGCGCTGCCCTCCGAGTATGCTGGCTTCCTCGCTATATAGTTTTGTATATTGCGAATCCGAAATCGCCAGAATCTTTCCATGCCGTCCAGTCAACCTGTGTGTCCATGAGCGCCATCCGCGTACGCAACGAGCAGTTGATCCTCGCCGCCGCCAGCGAAGAATTCGCCGCCAACGGCTTCGACGCCACCCAGACCCGCGACATCGCGGCGCGTGCCGGGGTGCCCAAGGCCAATCTGTATTACTACTTTCAGACCAAGGAAAACCTCTACAGCAAAGTGCTGCTGGGATTTGTCGAACCGCTGCTGGAAGCTTCGGCGGTGCTGCGTGAAAGTGATGATCCGCTGACGGGGTTGCGCGCCTACGTGGCCGCGCGAATTCGTATTGCCCGCGAGCATCCGGCGATTGCCAAGGTGTTCAGTGGCGAGTTGCTGCTGGGCGGCCGACAGTTGCCGGATGAGTGCCGCAATCTGTTGCAGGCCGAAGCGAGGCGCAATGTTGAATGCCTGCGCAGCTGGATCGAGCGCGGTTTGCTGGCGCCGGTGGATCCTGAGCATTTGATGCTGTTCATCTGGTCGGCGACGCGCACGTACACCAATATTGGCTGGCAGATGGGCCAGATCATGGGACGCGAAGTGCCGCAGGATGAGGACTATCAAACGGCGGCGCAGACGATTACGCGGATGGTGCTGGAGGGTGTGGTCGTAGTGCCGCGGGTAGGCGAGATTCGTGGGGTTTTGTTTGCGACTTGATGGGCTGTGGTTTCACAGCCCCTCGGACGCCAGCAGGATTGATGCGGGTCAGGGCATGAAATCCAGAGGCATATAGCCTTCCCCGCCCTTCCCTGCATACCAGGCTTGCAGGACGTCCGGCATGCGCCCTTTCCATTGCGCAACATTCGTGTAGTAACGCGCGAGGGTTTTACCCCCAGCCTGGGGCACCAGGACTATGATCCAGAACTGCTCATTCGGTGCACGCATGACAATCGCCGCGTTGCTCGATGGCAATCCCCGAACCCAATAGTTGCTGACCTCACTGTTCGGCACGTCTTCAGAGGACTCACCGTCCATCTTCAAGCCGCAGTTTTGCAGTAGCGTCTGATAGTCGTCCTTAAGCAGCGTGTGCAACATTGCGTTTTCCCGCTGCGTTTGTGCCACACCCAGCGTGAGCAAATCATAGTCGACCAGGACTGTTTGCTTCGATGCCACATACCGTCCACCGTAGTAAACGCCCATTCCGGCGCCGCAATCGGAATCCGCGCCATCCTGTGTCACATCCATCACCCCGTTTAGGGCCTTGAAGGTTAAGACACACTCTCCCTGCTCGTAACGGGCCTGCGTTCCCTCTATCGTTGCAATGCCTTCCAGTTCACCCGAGTGGGAGCCGTTTGCGGCTGAAATATCAAAGGCGATGTGAGAAGCATCCTGGCGCCTGGTGGTGATTTCTGCCCCTTCCGAAACTCCCCAGGGAATGAGCTGCCAAGTGGCGTCCCAGGAAAACGGTTTGACCATGTATTCAAGTGCCGTGAGACGCATCAGGTATTGCCGGTGCAGACAGGGCGCCAGATCTTCACATTGATTACGTTGCTTAAGCCACCCTCGCTGATCCGTTTTAAGCGCTTTCGGATCGTCAACCTTGGCCAGGGTCGACCGCCAGCGCGCCGCGAGTTGCTCGTCGAGGCGCGAGAGATCCGGATCAGCGCAAATGGCTTTTTCAGTTTTGCTGGCAGCGCTGGCGCAATCGAAACTGCTGGCGTGGGTAACACAGGCAAACGCAAGGGCGGTCAGCAGCAAGGCGTGACGCAGGGAGATCGCGAACATCGAGAGATTCCATTCTTCGGACGGCGCGCAGTATGCCAGTGGTGCCCGCGGAAATCCCCGATGGTCACAGCAATCCGTTTCCTTCAATCAATGTGGGAGCGAGCCTGCTCGCGAAAGCGGTGGATCAGCCACGATCAATGTCGACTGACACACTGCCTTCGCGAGCAGGCTCGCTCCCACAGGGTTTTGTGTGGGTTGTCAGAACGTGATGTCGGCTGCGGGTTTGACGTCGATGCGCGCCACGGAGCCAGTCAGATGTGCCAGATCCTTGTTGTGCTCGGTGATGATGTCTTCGGCGCTCATGTTGCCGTTGTCGACAGTGGAATGCGCGTCGGCCACAAGCACTACGTCATAACCCAGTTGATGGGCCTGACGCACGGTGGCGTTGACGCAGTAATCGGTTTGCAGACCACAGATGACCAGTTTTTCGAAATCTTCGTTCGGCAGCAGTTTGCGCAAGTCAGTCTGGTAGAACGAGTCCGGGGTGGTTTTGCGTACGCGCAGGTCTTTGGGCGATGTCTCAAGCCCTTCGGCCAGTTGCCAGCCTTCGGCACCATGAGCCAACGGGCTGTCCTTCTCTTCGTGCTGAATCAGCACCACCGGAACGCCAGCCTTGCGGGCGCGAGCGCTTAAACCGTTGATGATGTTGATCACGCGGTGAATGTCATGGCACTGGTATTCGCCCGAACAGAGGGCGCGCTGGACGTCGATGATCAGTAATGCGGTGGTCATGATGAGCCTTCCTTGATCAGTCCTTGAGACAGGGGCGGACCTGAGCCCGCCCCCTTTTTACGCCCCTCAGTAACCCAGTGACAAGCCAGTATTGCGACGTGGATCGTTAGCGCCGTAGAAGCGATTTTTTCCAACCGGCTTACCGCCCAGCGACGGTGCGCCGACCAGAATCGCGGCGATGTGGTTGGCGTCTTGCGGCCCGGCGAACTTGTGGCCCCAGCTCTCAAGAATTTTCTTCGTGTCAGGGCTGGCGGCGAAGTCTTCGAGGTTGGTTTCTTCCGGCATCCACTGCTGGTGGAAGCGCGGTGCATCGACCGCTTCCTGCAAGCCCATGCCGTAGTCGATGACGTTGAGCATGGTCAGCAAAGTCGCCGTGATGATGCGGCTGCCGCCCGGTGTGCCGACCACCATCACTACTTTGCCGTCCTTGGTGACGATGGTCGGGCTCATCGATGACAACGGTGCCTTTCCCGGAGCAATGGCATTGGCTTCGCCCTGCACCAGACCGTACATGTTCGGCACGCCGACCTTGGAGGTGAAGTCGTCCATTTCATCGTTGAGAATCACCCCGGTCTTGCTCGCCATCACACCCGCGCCGAACCAGTCGTTGAGGGTGTAAGTGACCGATACCGCATTGCCCCACTTGTCGACGATCGAATAGTGGGTGGTGTTGCTGCCTTCATGGGGTGCCACACCAGGTTTCAGCTCAGCCGACACGCCGGCCTTTTGCGGCTGGATGGCATCGCGCAGTTTGGTCGCGTAGTTCTTGTCCAGCAGGTGCTCGATCGGGTTTTTGACGAAATCCGGATCGCCGAGGTAGCTGTTGCGATCGACATACGCGTGGCGCATGGCTTCGATCTGATAGTGCATGCCCTGGGCGGAATGGAAGCCCAGATCCTTCATCGGATAGCCTTCGAGAATGTTCATGATCTGGCAGATCACCACTCCGCCAGAGCTTGGCGGTGGCGCCGAGACCACGTGGTAACCACGGTAGTCACACTCCACCGGCGCCAGTTCGCGGGTCTTGTACTTGTCGAGGTCGGCTTGAGTGATGATGCCTTTGTTAGCCTGACTCGACGTCACGATGGCATCCGCGACCCAACCTTTATAGAAGCCGTCGGCGCCTTTTTCGGAAATCGTCCGCAGGGTTTTGCCGAGGTCCTTCTGCACCAGTTTCTGCCCGACCTGCATCGGCTCGCCTTTGCTGAGGAAGATCGAACCGGAGTCGCGCATGTCCTTCTTGAACACGTCGGTGGCGTACTCCAGTAACTCGACGTCACCCTGCTCCAGTTCGAAACCGTCTTCCGCCAGTTTGATCGCCGGGGCAATCATCTCCTTGCGCGGCTTGGTCCCGTACTTGCTCAGCGCCAGTTCCATGCCAGAGACAGTGCCCGGCACACCCACCGCCAAATGCCCACGGGTGCTCAGGTCGGGAATGACGTTGCCTTCCTTGTCGAGGTACATATTGGCGGTGGCCGCCAGCGGCGCTTTTTCGCGGAAATCGAGGAAGGTCTTGCGTCCATCAGCCAGTTGGATGGTCATGAAGCCGCCACCGCCGAGGTTGCCGGCTGCGGGATAAACCACCGCCAGCGCGTAACCCACGGCGACCGCCGCATCGACGGCATTGCCGCCACTTTTCAATACGTCGACGCCCACATGGGTGGCCAGATGTTGCGCGGTGACCACCATGCCGTTTTCGGCGGCAACCGGTGCGACTGACGCCGCGTGAGCCATGAGACAGCTAAGTGCCAGTGAGGTCGCTATCAGCGATTTGGCCAAAGGTTCGTACTTCATGAGTCGATCTCTTTTTTTGTTTTCAGGGTCTGTGCAAAACAGAGGGGGGAACGCTTCAGGAGCAACAAGCAGTATGGTCGGCTTTGCGTATTGCGCCTCCCCAATCAGGCAGTATGCTGGGCGCTGTTGCCGCCCTGATCCGGAGTCTGCCGTCATGCCTTATACGTTCATCACCCTGCCCTCGCCCGTCGGCGAGCTGAAGCTGGTCGCGAACGGTTCACGACTGGCGGCCATCCTCTGGGAAAACGACAAACCGAACCGCGTGCGCCTCGGGCCAATGAGTGAAGCGCCCGACAATCCGATCCTGCGTAAAACCGCCCGGCAACTTGAAGAATATTTTTCCGGGACGCGGGACTGTTTCGATCTGGAACTGGATTTCGCCGGCACGGATTTTCAGAAAAAGGTCTGGGCGGCACTCCTGACTATTCCATTCGGCGAGACACGCACCTACAGCCAGATTGCCGAACAGATAGGCAACCCCAGCGCCGTGCGTGCAGTAGGCGCCGCGAATGGACGCAACCCGATTTCCATTGTGGCACCGTGTCATCGGGTGATCGGCGCGTCAGGGAAACTGACCGGGTTTGCCGGGGGACTTGAGGCGAAAGAGCGCTTGCTGACACTTGAAGGTGGCGACTGGTCGCAGATTGGAAAAACCGGGGATTTGTTTTAGTCAGTTAATACAGATCAAGAGATCGCAGCCTTCGGCAGCTCTACCTGGAATGCGTTGACCTGTAGAAGCTGCCGAAGGCTGCGATCTTTTGATTTATCAGGTAAACAAGTTATTCATCGCCGCATACTGCAACAGCATGATGGTCTTGGCGTCGCAGATCTCACCGCGCTGAAACGCCGCCAACGCGTCATCGAATCGCCACTCAAGCACTTCCAGCTCTTCGGTCTCTTCTTCCAGTCCACCGCCCTCGCCGACCTTCGATGCCGAGTCGTATTCGGCAATGAAAAAGTGCAGCTTCTCGGTCACCGAGCCGGGACTCATGTAGGCCTCGAACACCTTCTTCACATCGTGCACGCGATAACCGGTTTCCTCCTCGGCTTCATCGCGAATCCGCTGTTCCGGCGCAGCACCTTCAAGCAAGCCGGCAGCCACCTCGATTAACAACCCATCATGACCATTGACGAACACCGGCAAACGAAACTGCCGGGTCAGCACCACCGTGCGTTGCTCGCGATTGAACAACAGAATCGCTGCACCGTTGCCTCGGTCATAGACTTCACGAGTCTGACGCTGCCACTCGCCGTTGTTGCGGTGATAGTCGAAGGTAATTTTCTTCAGCAGATACCAGTCATGGGACAACACCTGAGTGTCGACGATGTTGACCCGCTCGGCTGTGTTGGACATGACGCTTGATCCTTTTGTCATTGAAGGCACCTGGGTAGGTAAAAGCCCTTTTTTGTGAACGAAAAAACGAAACCCTATACCGCCCCACAAACTATGTCGAAATATCCTACAGACATCACCTACTCGCCCGACTTCTTTCCTGATTGATCCCCCGCAAAGTCCGCGCACCTTTTTGATGTGCGCGAGAGACTGCGAATGCTTCCAACCGATCGGCTGCTGGCCCTGAACAACAGCATCGGCCTGCTCATTGTTGCTGCCTTGAATCCCGATGAACCGGATTTTGACAACCTGATCCGCGAGTTTCGCCTGTGTCTGAACAACTACGACGCCTGGGCCGAGCAGTTCTGGACCGGGACCGCGCTGGATGTCGAACAAGTCTTCACCGTCGGCAACGACGTACGCCTCAGCGCGCCGATCAAGTCGCGCCAACTCAGTTCATCGGTGGTCATGTGCTCGGCCAGCGGGTCGCTGACGCTGGTGCACATGTTCGAGGCCGCGCGGTTTGTGCCGATCGGCAACACCCCGTTAACCCTCGAACCGGTGCTTGCCGATGTCGGCGGTGTGCTGACTTTCGGCGAACCGCTGCGTTACACCATCGGC
>NZ_VCNJ01000044.1 GCF_005938625.1 Pseudomonas fluorescens | reverse complement strand
GCCGATGGTGTAACGCAGCGGCTCGCCGAAAGTCAGCACACCGCCGACATCGGCAATCACCGGTTCGAGGGTCACCGGCGTGTTGCCGATCGGCACAAACCGCGCGGCCTCGAACATGTGCACCAGCGTCAGCGACCCGCTGGCCGAGCACATGACTACCGATGAACTGAGCGGTTGGCGCGACTTGATCGGCGCGCTGAGGCGTACGTCGTTGCCGACGGTGAAGACTTGTTCGACATCCAGCGCGGTCCCGGTCCAGAACTGCTCGGCCCATGCCTCGTAGTTGTTCAGGCACAGGCGGAACTCGCGGATCAGGTGTTCGAAGTCCGGCTCATCGGGATTCAAGGCAGCAACAATGAGCAGGCCGATGCTGTTGTTCAGGGCCAGCAGCCGATCGGTTGGAAGCATTCGCAGTCTCTCGCGCACATCAAAAAGGTGCGCGGACTTTGCGGGGGATCAATCAGGAAAGAAGTCGGGCGAGTAGGTGATGTCTGTAGGATATTTCGCTGAATTGTTGCGAGTCGTTCATCGCTGCAATGGACATTGCCCGTTGCTCAATGTCCGTCACGCTCGTTATGCTGCTGAACCCTTTAATCAGATCCGCGTAGCGGCGCCAACTGTGCCGCCCGGGATGTCTTTGTTAACGGATCCGATGATGAATGCACCGCTGAAGGCGTTCGGCCCGATCAAGGCCGTGATTTTCGATATGGACGGTTTGCTGCTGGACACCGAGGGCATTTACACCGAGGTCACCTCGCTGATTGCCCAGCGTTACGGGCGCACCTTCGACTGGAGCATCAAGCAGAACATCATTGGTCGCGGGGCCAATGATCTGGCGAATTATGTGGTGCAGGCGCTGGATCTGCCGATCACCGCCGAAGAGTTTCTGGTCATCCGTGAACCGCTGATGCGTGAGCGCTTCCCCACCGCACAAGCGATGCCGGGTGCCGAAGAGTTGATCCGCCACCTCAAGGCGCACAATATTCCGATCGCTGTGGGCACCAGTTCATCGCGTCAATCGTTCGGCCAGAAAACCACACTGCACCGCGACTGGTTTGCGCTGTTCGATTTCATTGTCACGGCGGACGATCCGGAAGTCGGCGCGGCCAAACCGGCACCGGATATTTTCCTCACAGCGGCCCGACGTCTGGGTGTCGCACCTGAGGATTGCCTGGTGTTCGAAGATTCGCCGTTTGGCGTGACTGCCGCGAAGGCCGCTGGCATGACCGCCATCGCCATTCCGGACGCGGCCATGGCCGATGAAAAATACGCACACGCTGACGGGATTCTTCGTACGCTAAAAGCCTTCACCCCGAGTGCCTGTGGTTTGCCGGCGCTGGAATGGGCCTGAACACCTGATAGACAAAAACGCCGCCCCTCTGTGAGAAGAGGGGCGGCGTTTTTCGTTCAGTCGATTCAGATAAATCAGGCGCCGAAACCACCGTCGATGGTCAGGCTGGCACCGGTGATGTAACCGGCTTCCGGGCCTGCCAGATAGGCGACGAAACTGGCGATTTCTTCGGCTTTACCGTAACGACCCACCGCCATCAGAGGGATCAGGCTCTCGGCGAAGTCACCGTGCGCCGGGTTCATGTCGGTGTCGACCGGGCCAGGTTGCACGTTGTTGACGGTGATGCCGCGAGGGCCGAGATCGCGGGCCAGGCCTTTGGTCAAACCGACCAGTGCCGATTTGCTCATTGCATACACACCGCCGCCGGCGAAGGGCATGCGGTCAGCGTTGGTGCTGCCGATGTTGATGATGCGCGCGCCTTCGCCCATGTGTTTGGCGGCTTCCTGCGAGGCGATGAATACGCTGCGAATGTTGATCGCTACGGTCTGGTCGAAGTCTTCAAGTTTGAAGTCTTCCAGTGGTGCCACGGCGAGCACACCTGCGTTGTTGACCAGAATATCGACTCGGCCAAAGGCTTCGACCGTGGCGCTGACGGCGTGGCGGATGGCGGCAGCGTCGGCGCTGTCGGCCTTGATCGCCAGGGCTTTGCCACCATTGGCGGTGATGCTGTTTTGCAACTCTTCGGCTTTGGTGGTGGAGCTGACGTAAGTGAAGGCTACTGCAGCGCCTTCAGCGGCCAGACGTTTGACGATGGCAGCGCCGATACCGCGGGAACCGCCTTGAATCAGAGCGACTTTACCGCTGAGGTGTTGAGTGGTCATGTTCGATCTCCAGAATGTTCAAGGCGGGAATGCCTTGGTATTGGTGGCGAGTATCGGCGTGGCATCGACAACTGTGTAGACCATGATTGCTATAGTCTGTGTAAACCAAAAGTTTATAGTGGCGATCATGGAAACCTTCAGTAGCATCGAATGCTTCGTGCGCAGTGCCGAGGTCGGCAGCTTTGCCGAGGCCGCGCGACGCTTGAGTCTGACCCCGGCGGCAGTCGGCAAGAGCGTGGCCAAACTCGAGGTTCGGCTCGGCGTACGGCTGTTCCAGCGTAGTACACGCAGCCTGACACTGACCGAGGCCGGGCAACTGTTCCTGAATCAAGTCAGCGGTAGTCTGACCACCATTCAAAATGCCGTGGCCAACCTGTCCAGCGTCGAAGGGCTGCCGGCGGGAACGCTGAAAGTCAGCATGGGCGCCGCGTTTGGCTGTCTGCATATCGTGCCGATGCTCGGTGAGTTTCTGCAGCGATACCCCGCGATCAATCCGGACTGGCATTTCGATAATCGACAGGTCGATCTGATCGCGCAGGGCTTTGATGCGGCCATCGGTGGCGGTTTCGAACTGCCGCAAGGCGTGATCGCACGCAAGTTGAGTCCGGCGCACCGGATATTGGTGGCGTCTGCCGACTATTTACAGGCCAATCCCGAGATCATCGAACCAGACGACCTCAGCCACCACGACGGCATTCTGATCCGCTCGCCGCAAACCGGACGCGTGCGTTCCTGGCAATTGACCGGACGTAATCCACAGAACTGTCGGCCGTTGATGCTCAAGGCGCGGATGACCATGAGCGATTCCGAGGCTGCTTGCAGGACGGCGGCGCAAGGCTTGGGGATTGCGCTGGTGAGCATGCCGTTTGCGGTGGGCTATCTGGAGGCGGGGACGTTGCAGCGGGTGTTGCCGGACTGGTTTGTTGATGATGGCAACATCTCGATTTACTACGCCGAGCATAAGTTGTTGCCGGGGAAGACTCGGGCGTTTGTAGATTTTTTGATTGAGCAGTTTGCCGAGATGGGGCTGGCGCAGCGGTTTAGTGCCATCTGAGCAAGGCATCAGACCGACGTGCGGCCTTCGCGAGCAAGCTCGCTCCCACAGGGAAATGCATTCCAAATGTGGGAGCGAGCTTGCTCGCGAATGGGGCGACTCGGTTTCCGAAGATGACCTCAGCGGGCGAACCGTCCCGGCCAGCCAATGATGTTCTTCGGCCGAGGTGTCGCATACGTCCGCACTTTCGAGGTTGATAACTTCAGTCGAACCAGCGATTCCGCAATCGTCACCGCCGCCGTCACCCCATCCACCACCGGCACCCCGGTACGCCGACGAATCTGCTCATCCAGCCCGGCCATGCCGCCGCAGCCCAGGCAGATCACCTCGGCTTTATCCTGCGTCACCGCCAGTTCAGCCTGATGCACGATCGCTTCCAGCGCTCGCTGTGGTTCGTGCTCTAGCTCCAGAACGGCCAACCCACTGGCCCGTACCGAGGCACAGCGATCCCACAGACCTGACAGTTTCAGCCGATCCTCGATCAGCGGTACGGTGCGATCCAGCGTGGTCACCACTGAGTAGGCATGGCCGAGAAACATCGCCGTACTCGCCGCCGCATCGGTGATGTCCACTACGGGCACATTGAGCAATTCCTGCAAGCCTTCTCGGCCATGCTCGCCGTAACCGGCCTGGATCACCGCATCGAACGGTTGATCGTAGGACATCACCCGATCCATTACCGCGATGGCCGCCAGATAACTTTCGAAGTTGCCTTCAATCGAGTCGGCGCCGAAATACGGCGTCAAGCCGACGATTTCGGTACCGGCTGAAGCGACAGCCTGCGCCGAACGGGCAATGGCTTCGGTGATGGATTCGGTGGTGTTGACGTTGACCACGAGAATACGCATGGGGAAATCCTTATAGCGGGCAGTTCGGCGGCCCGAAGTCCGGGCCGCGAGGGAATTAATGGCAGACGTTGTCGACAGCTATCGATTCGCCGCTGATATCGGCGTAGTGCGGCTGGCGTTTGGCGATGATCAAATAAAGCATTCCGGCGATCCCGGCGCCGATCAGCCAGGAGAACGGCGAGACGCTGTGGAAACCTGGCACCAGCGCGAGGACGATGGCGATCAACGCGGCAGGAATAAACGCCGCCACCGCGCGGAAATTGATCCCGTGGCTGTAGTAATAAGCGCCGTTGGGATCTTCGCTATAAAGCTGCGGGACATTGATCCGGCCTTTGCGGATCAGCCAGTAATCGACCATGATCACGCCGTACAACGGGCCGAGCAGGGCGCCGAGGCCAGACAGGAAATAGACGATCACCAGCGGGCTGTTGTAGAGATTCCACGGCAGGATCAACACGGCGATGGTCGCGCTGATCAGCCCGGCGCGGCGGAAGGTCAGGTACTTCGGCGCCAGGTTGCTCAGCACGAAGGCCGGGGCGACGAAGTTGGCCATGATGTTCACCGCCACCGTCACGATCAGAAATGCCAGGCAACCCAGCACCAGGAAAAAGGTGTTGGGAATCGAGGCGATGATCTCGGTCGGGCTCTCGATGATCCGGCCATTGATCTGAAATTGCGCACCGCACAGCAGGACTGTAATCGCAGCGAACACCAGAATATTCACCGGTAAACCCCAGAAATTTCCCACCTTGATGGTCTTGCGGCACGGCGAAGAGCGGGCGAAGTCGCAGAAATTCAGAATCAACGTGCCGTAGATCGCCAGCCACAACGCGCCGCCGGCAAAGATGTTGCGCCACATCTCGCCACCGGTCAGCGGTTCGCGGATCGACCAGGCGATGGTCGCGTCGGCCTGGAAGTACATCCACGTGGCGAGGGCGGCGACGGTCAGCAGAATTACTGGCCCGGCAAACGCTTCGTAACGACGAACCATCTCCATGCCATAGGCCAGAATCGCCAGCTGCACGAACCAGATCGCCACGAAGCACACCCAACCCAAAGTGGACAGACCGAGAATCGAGTTGTGGTCGTATTCGGCGAATCCGGGATGGACCGCCGTAAGCAGCACTCGGAACACCACCGAAGCCAGATACGTCTGAATCCCGAACCAGGCGATGGCGATAACCGCCCGGATCAATGCAGGAATTTGTGCGCCGTGAATGCCGAAACTGATCCGGCTGATCACAGGAAACGGCACCCCGGTTTTTTGCCCCATATAACCCGACAGGTTCATGAAAAAGTACACCAGCGCCGCGCCGATCCCCAGCGACAACAGAATCTGCCAGCCACCCAGGCCCAGAGCGTACAGGCCGATGGCGAACGAGTAGTTGGCGATGTTGTGCACATCGTTGGTCCACAGGGCGAAGATGCTGTATTTGCCCCAGCGCCGACCTTCGGCCTTGGTCGGTGCCAGGTCGCTGTTGTGCAGGCGCGGACTGAGTTGCAACGGCTCGGTGAGTCCGTCATGGGGTAACGGTTGGGTAACGGGAGAGGCGGGCAGATTCAGCGCGATGTTGTTGGAGAGACTTGTACGCATTCCGGCAGGCTCCTGATGTTCAAGGCCGCGATGACTGTGCATAAGCCACAGGGCTCGACAAATCTTCGTCGCGGCAGTGAAAGCATCACTGGTTACGGGGCATCTGCAGCCTGTACGGGATAGGGCGCTTCAGGCTTGCGGATCGAAAGTGAGTTTATGTTTTGCGGTTTTGTATACAAAACATGTATGCACTAAAGCCAGATTTGTGCCAGTTGGCGATCTATGGACAGCTTTGCTCATTTCGAAAAGTTATCGAAGCGAGCTAAGTGTTTGAAAATAAGTGGTTAAAAATTGACCGGTTGAGCAGGTATTTATTTTTGGCAGGGGATTTAGAGGGACGGCGAGAGAGAGGGATTTGCAGGCGGGATGTAACTTTTCAGGGCGTGGAAACAAAAAAGTGCACACATAAATGGCACCGATGGTGACATTCGTGTGTACACATTTTTAGAGTCGCTACAAACCCCTGTAGGAGTGAGCCTGCTCGCGATAGCGGTGTATCAGCCAAAAAATTCATCGACTGATACATCGCTATCGCGAGCAGGCTCACTCCTACAAGGGGAAGCAGTACGGCAGGGGTTTATGCCTTGCTGATGATATTCCCGGCATGCAACCCGCATTCTTTCTGCGTCGCTTCCTCCCACCACCAACGACCTTCGCGCTCGTGCTGGTTCGGCAGCACCGGACGGGTGCACGGCTCGCAGCCGATACTGATAAAGCCACGTTCATGCAGGCTGTTGTACGGCAGTTCGAGCATGCGGATGTAACCCCAGATTTCTTCACTGGTCATCTGCGCCAACGGGTTGAACTTGTACAACGTACGCTCCGGCGTAGAGAACGCGGTATCGATTTCCATCACCGCCACAGCGCTACGCGTGCCCGGGCTCTGGTCACGACGCTGGCCGGTGGCCCAGGCTTTGACGCCGGACAGTTTGCGCCGCAGCGGTTCGATCTTGCGGATGCCGCAGCATTCGCCATGACCGTCCTTGTAGAAACTGAACAGGCCTTTTTCCTTCACAAAGGGTTCCAGTTTCGTGTAGTCCGGCGACACCAGTTCGATGTCGATCTTGTAGTGCTCGCGCACTTGATCGATGAAGCGGTAGGTCTCCGGGTGCAGACGGCCGGTGTCGAGGCTGAACACTTTGACGTTCTTGTTGAGCTTCCAGGCCATGTCCACCAGCACCACATCCTCGGCGCCGCTGAAAGATATCCATAGGTCATCGCCGAACTCGGCAAACGCGAGTTTGAGAATGTCCTGGGCGGATTTGTTGGCATAGGTCGTGGCGAGTTCCACGACGTCGAACGTTGCACTCATCAGGGCGGCTTCCTACAGGTCGGTGGCGCTGGGCGCTCTATATGGCGCTGATGGTAACAAAAAGCTGCACGGCTCGGGGGCGTGCTGTGCGTTGCGCGTCTGCATGTGAGTCGCTAGAGTTCGGCCTCGCTCGACTCAAATAATCAATACAAACGGGAGTGTCTTGTGGAAATTGCTTGCCTGGATCTTGAAGGGGTGTTGGTGCCGGAAATCTGGATCGCCTTCGCCGAAAAAACCGGAATCGAATCCCTCAAGGCCACCACCCGGGACATTCCCGATTACGACGTGCTGATGAAGCAGCGTCTGCGCATCCTCGATGAGCACGGCTTGAAGCTGTCGGACATTCAGGAAGTGATCGCCACACTGAAGCCGCTGGAAGGCGCGGTGGAGTTCGTCAACTGGCTGCGTGAGCGCTTTCAGGTGGTGATTCTGTCGGATACGTTTTACGAGTTCTCACAGCCGCTGATGCGCCAGTTGGGCTTTCCGACATTGCTTTGCCATCGTCTGATTACTGACGAGACCGGGCGGGTGACCAGCTATCAGCTACGCCAGAAAGATCCCAAGCGCCAGTCGGTGCTGGCGTTCAAGAGCCTGTATTACCGGGTGATTGCGGCGGGAGATTCGTATAACGACACGACGATGCTGGGCGAGGCGGATGCGGGGATTCTGTTTCATGCGCCGGAGAATGTGATTCGCGAGTTCCCGCAGTTTCCTGCCGTACACACCTTTGCCGAGCTGAAGCAGGAATTCCTCAAAGCCTCCAACCGCGATCTCAACCTGTAAACCCCGCCATCTGACGATCGTTCCCATGCTCTGCGTGGGAATGCCTCAATGGACGCTCCGCGTCCGCTTGGGACGCGGAGCGTCCGGGGCTGCGTTCCCACGCGGAGCGTGGGAACGATCATTACTCAGAGGTTCTGCAAGGTTTCGAGGAGGATTCTGACTTTGGTGATCGACTCCTGATACTCCGCCGGCCAGTCCGAATCGGCAACAATCCCGCCGCCACCCCAGCAACACACCTGCCCATCCTTGACCAGCAGACTGCGAATCGCGATGGAGCTGTCCATCTCGCCGCGCACGTCCAGATACAGCAACGAGCCGCAATACAATCCACGCCGCGTCGGCTCCAGCTCATCAATGATCTGCATCGCGCGAATCTTCGGCGCGCCGGTGATCGAGCCGCCGGGGAAGCTGCCGGCAATCAGATCCAGTGCGTCGCGATCATCCGCCAGTTCGCCGGTCACGCTGCTGACCAGGTGATGCACGTTCGGATAGCTTTCCAGGCTGAACAGCTCCGGCACCCGCACCGAACCGATGCGGCAGGTGCGGCCGAGGTCGTTGCGCAGCAGGTCGACGATCATCAGGTTTTCCGCGCGATCCTTGGGGCTGGCCAGCAGTTCGGCGGCGTTGGCAGCGTCTTCGGCCGGCGTGAGACCTCGCGGGCGAGTGCCTTTGATGGGGCGGGTTTCGACCTGACGCTGGCTGACTTTGACAAAGCGCTCGGGCGACAGGCTCAACACCGCGCCGCCGTCGGGCAAGCTCTGGAAACCGGAGAACGGTGTCGGGCAGGCTTCGCGCAATGCGCAATAAGCCTGCCACGGATCGCCCTGACACGCCGCACGGAAGCGCTGGGCGAAATTGACCTGATAGCAATCGCCGGCCTGGATGTAATGCTGAATGCGTTCGAAGGCTTGACGGTAATCGTCGGCCGAGAGGTCGGCGGTCATCGGGTTGTTCAGTTTGAACGGTGCCAGTGCCTCAGCGTGCGGCTCGGTGAACAGCGCGATCAGCCGGTGTTTCTCGCTGTCGAGCACTGTCGGGTGAAAGACCAATTGGCTGGTGGCCGTCTGGTGATCGCTGATCAGTGCCCAGTCATACAGGCCAAACCGGGCATCCGGCAATTGCAGGTCATCCAGCGCCTGACTTGGCAGGTTTTCCAGATGCCGGCCGAAGTCGTAGCTCAGATAGCCGATCAAGCCGCCGGCGAATGGCAGCTCGAAACCGGCAGGCAAATCAGCCTCACCGAGGCGATTCAGATTGTCGCGCAGACGTTGCAGGAAGTGATCGCCGCTCTCGTTCGGCAACACTGCCAGTTGTTCCAGCGGCCAGGCGCTGAGCAAATCATAACGGCCACGGTCGGCACTCGGTCGGCCGCTGTCGAGCAGCACGGCGCCGGGGGCGTTGCGGATGGCCGCGAAGTAGTCGGCGGGATTGGCGCGATAGGGCAGTGGGTGTACGGAACAGGTCAACATGGGCGGGGCAGATCGGCCGTTGAGGCGGGGTGGGGATTGTAGTCCTCTCTCGGCTGTCAGATCAAAATCAAAAGCCTACCCCCCTCACCCCAGCCCTCTCCCCCAAGGGGGCGAGGGGGAAAGGGAGCCGATCTTCATGCTTTTCAAGATCCGAGTTCGGCTTGATATCTCAAGCTGGCGAGGGGGAAAGGGCGCCGATCTTCATGCTTTCAAGACCTGAGTTCGACTCAAGACTTTCAGATCGGCGTACCTCGAACATCCACCTTGGTCAGTCCCCTCTCCCTCTGGGAGAGGGTTAGGGTGAGGGGCTTTTCAGCTTTTAGCCTTCCACAGCTGGAATATGCCCAAACATTTCCTGAGTAAACGCCACGCGCTCTTCAACCATCTCCGTCACCCCACGCGCTTTCAATTCTTCCAGTCGCGCTTCAACCGCGTGCGTACGCAACGTCAGCCCACAGTCATTGGCGATCTGGATATTCAGCCCCGGCCGCGCATTCAACTCCAGAATCAGCGGGCCTTTCTCCTGATCCAGCACCATATCAACACCGATATAGCCCAACCCGCACAGCTCATAACAGCCTGCCGCGAGTTTCATGAAACCGTCCCAGTAGGGCAGTTGCACGCCGTCCACCGCGTTGGTGGTGTCGGGGTGTTTGGTGATGATGTTGTTCAGCCAGGTGCCGCGCAACGTCAGACCGGTGGCCAGATCCACGCCGACGCCGATGGCGCCCTGGTGCAGGTTGGCCTTGCCGCCGGACTGCCGGGTCGGCAAACGCAACATCGCCATCACCGGATAACCCATCAAGACGATGATGCGAATGTCTGGCACGCCTTCGTAGCTGATGCTTTTGAAGATCTGATCCGGCGTTACCCGGTATTCGATCAGCGCCCGATCACGATGGCCGCCCAGCGAATACAAACCGGTGAGGATGCTCGAGATGTGATGCTCAAGTTCTTCGTGGGCAAGGATCTTGCCCGACACCGTGCGATAGCGACCTTCGAAACGGTCGGCGATGACAATGATGCCGTCGCCGCCCGCGCCCTGCGCCGGTTTGATCACGAAGTCGCTGCGCCCGCCGATGATCTCGTCGAGCTTGTCGATTTCCTTCTCGGTGGAAATCACGCCATACAACTCCGGCACGTGAATGCCGGCCTCGATCGCGCGTTCCTTGGTGATGATCTTGTCATCGACGATCGGGTACAGGCTTCGCTTGTTGTACTTGAGCACGTAGTCGGCGTTACGCCGATTGATGCCCATGATGCCCCGCGCTTCCAGCGCCTTCCAGGTCTTCCAGAAACCGAACATCAGGCGTCAGCCTTCTTCAGGAATGCCTTGAAACGCACCAGCTCCGTCAGGCGGTAGCCGCGATAACGACCCATCGCCAGCATGAAGCCGACCAGAATCAGCAGGATCGCCGGGAAGGTGAACACGAAGTAGACCAGCTCAGGCACGGTCATGATCAAGTGCGCCAGAGAAGCGGCGAACAGCGTGCCAATCGCAACTTTCAGCGCATGGCTGGCGCCGCGCTCTTCCCAAGTGATCGACAGGCGTTCGATGGTCATGGTCAGAATCACCATCGGGAACAGCGCCACAGACAAGCCGCGCTCCAGGCCGAGCTTATGACTGAACAGACTGATCGCCGCAATCAACACCACGACAAAGGTCAGCACCACCGAGAGTCGCGGCAGCATTTGCAGCTTCAGGTGTTCCAGATACGAACGTAATGACAACCCCAGCGCGGTGATCACGGTAAACAGCAGAATGCCGAAGCCCAGCTGCGTTTCGCGGAAGGCGAGGGCGATCAGCACCGGGGTGAACGTACCGAGGGTCTGCAGGCCGATCAGGTTGCGCAGGATCAGAATCACCAGCACGCCGATCGGGATCATCACCATGATCATGAACGTTTGCTGGGTCTGCAGCGGCAAGCCGTATAGCGAGTATTCGAGGAAATTGGCGTCGGTGTTTTCGTCGGTCAGCTTGGCCAGACGAATCGCGTTCATCTCGCTGTTGTTCAGGCTGAAAGTCACGTTGGCTTTCTTGCCACCGTCGACGGTGATCAGGTTTTCATCGCCGGTCCACCACAGCAGGCGGTCGGTCGGCAGGCCTTGCTCGCCGGTTTCCGGGTTGAAGTACAGCCAGTCGTTGCCGTTGAAGCTGCGCAGCCACAGTTCCGGGGTTTGCGGCTGGTCGGCGACGAGGCGGATGGTGTGGACTTTTTCCACCGGCACGTGGGCGATGGACAACAGCAGTTCGACGATTTTGGCTTTGTGCGGCGTCGACGGATCGCCAGCCAGCAGCAGTTTCACGTTGTCGTCGTTGAGGTTGTTGACGCGTTTGATCGCCTCGCCAATGAACGTTTCGACGTCGGCAGAGTGCTGACGGATCGGCGCGAGCAGGGCTTCGGCGGCGATTTTCTCCGGGCCTTCGATGGCGATGCTGTCGCGGAAGGTCGGGCCTTTGATCTTGGTTTTTTCTGCGGTGTAGCGCTTGGTCAGCACCAGACGGTAATAAAGGGTCTGGTTGCCCTTGGCTCGGCGTGCCGACCAGGTGACCTTGCGGTTGCCATCGACGCGGTTCACCGCGACGCCGTAGTTATTGGAAATAAAGCTCTCGTTGAGGCTGACGTAATCGCGGCTCAACGGTGGCACGAACATCTGGATCTTCACTGGATCCTTGGTGCTGGCGACGAACTCCACTTTGGCGTCGATGTTCCACAAGTCGTCGGTCGCGTCTTCGGTCACCGGGATGCCGAGCACGAAAATCTGATAGGCCGTAACCGAAACGCCCAGGAGCACCAGAATGGTGATCAGGATTTTCAGGTGGAAGGTTAGAGAACGCATGGAAATTACTCGGCGGTATGAGCGGCGATGGTGCAGGCGGGTTTGCCGGCAGCGTATTTAAGGCTTGGATCGACCAGCGCATCAAAGCGTTTCAGCGCTTCGGAGCCAATCAAAAGCGGGTATTGGAACGCACTTCGGTCGGTCAGGTTCACTTCGATGCTGCGAAGCGCCGTGCCCATGCAGATATCCAGCTCGATCACCGGACGGGCGGTGTACTTCTTGCCTTCTTCCGGGTCGTAGTCACCGGCGCGGCGCTTGATCTTGCTGACCCGGGCCAGCGGCCGTTCGATCGGGTGTGAATGCGCGGCGTCGATGGCCAGGTAGAAACGTACCCAGGACTCACCGTTGCGTTTAAAGCGTTTGATGTCGCGGGCGCTGAGCGAGGCGGTTTTCGCGCCCGTATCAAGTTTGGCCGCAACTTCGAGATTGATGCCGTCAAGCGAAGCGTATTCGTTGAGGCCGTACACGGTTTTTTCCCCCGCGGCGGCGAGGCCGGGCAGGCAAAACAGGGCAAAGAATGTGGGAAAAGGCTTGAGTCTCATAAATCCTGGTGCGCAGCGTTCCGTTTTCGGTTCAGGTCCTTGGCAAAACTTGCGCAAGGCCCTTCGTGTGCCTATCAGCTTTTTATGACAAGCCGTACAAATGGCCAGCAAATGCGGGCGGCATTCTAGCACGGTGGGTTTATGGCGCCAGCGCTTGGGCCGGTCTATAAAAGATCAAAAGATCGCAGCCTTCGGCAGCTCCTGCATTGGATTTGCGTGCGCCCTGTAGGAGCTGCCGAAGGCTGCGATCTTTTAAGGTTATTAGACGATTGTCGACAATATCTATTTATCCTTTGACTGGTGCGGGCGAATTGGCTAGTTTTTGCCGCACTGGATTTAAAGGTGTCGACAATCATGCTGGATCAACTCGATCCCCCGGTTATCAGCGGCGACGATTCCGAGACTCTCTCGGAAAATGTCTTCCGGCGCATTCAGGCGGCTATCGTCAAAGGCGAGATCGCTCCGGGCAGCAAGATCTCCGAGCCGGAGCTGGCGCGCACCTACGGCATCAGTCGTGGGCCGTTGCGTGAGGCGATTCATCGCCTGGAAGGTCAGCGCTTGCTGGTGCGCGTGCCGCACGTCGGCGCGCGGGTGGTGTCGCTCAATCATGCCGAGCTGATCGAACTCTACGAAATCCGCGAATCCCTCGAAGGCATGGCCTGCCGCCTGGCGGCCGAACGCATGAGCGTCGAAGAAATCGACGAACTGCGCCGGGTGCTGGAAACCCATGAACGCGATGCCGCGTTTCAGGCCGGCGTCGGCTACTACCAGCAAGAAGGCGATTTCGACTTCCACTACCGGATCATCCAGGGCAGCGGCAACCGCACGCTGACCCAGATGCTCTGCGGCGAGCTCTATCAATTGGTGCGCATGTACCGCATCCAGTTCTCGACCACGCCGAACCGTCCGCGTCAGGCTTTTGCCGAACACCACCGGATTCTCGATGCCATCGCGGACCGTGACGGCGAGCTCGCGGAATTGTTGATGCGCCGTCACATCGGCGCCTCGAAACGCAACATCGCCCGTCATTACCAGGACGGCGCCCACAATAAGACAGCCACTGAACGAGGTGAGTCATGAGTTCCAAGCACAGCACTCCAGGCCAGCGTTTCCGCGATGCGGTCGCCAGCGAGCACCCATTGCAGGTGGTCGGCGCGATCAACGCCAACCACGCGCTGCTGGCCAAGCGCGCCGGTTTCAAGGCGATCTACCTGTCCGGCGGCGGGGTGGCCGCAGGCTCGCTCGGCGTGCCGGATCTGGGCATCACCGGTCTGGATGATGTGTTGACCGACGTGCGTCGCATCACCGACGTCTGCGATCTGCCGCTGCTGGTCGATGTCGACACCGGTTTTGGCTCGTCGGCGTTCAACGTCGCGCGCACGGTCAAGTCGATGATCAAGTTCGGCGCGGCGGCGATTCACATTGAGGATCAGGTCGGCGCCAAACGCTGTGGCCATCGTCCTAATAAAGAGATCGTCAGCCAGCAGGAAATGGTCGACCGCATCAAAGCCGCCGTCGATGCCCGCACCGATGACAGCTTTGTAATCATGGCGCGTACCGATGCGCTGGCGGTGGAAGGTCTGGAATCGGCACTCGATCGCGCAGCAGCCTGCATCGAGGCTGGCGCTGACATGATTTTCCCGGAAGCGATCACTGAACTGGAGATGTACAAGCTGTTCGCCAACCGCGTGAAAGCGCCGATCCTGGCCAACATCACCGAGTTCGGCTCGACGCCGCTGTACACCACCGAGCAATTGGCCGGCGCCGACGTGTCGCTGGTGCTGTATCCACTGTCGGCGTTCCGCGCTATGAACAAGGCTGCGGAAAACGTCTATACGGCGATCCGCCGCGACGGCACGCAGCAGAATGTCATCGACACCATGCAGACTCGCATGGAGCTTTACGATCGCATCGATTACCACACCTTCGAGCAGAAGCTCGATGCGTTGTTTGCTGCGAAGAAATAAAGATCAAAAGATCGCAGCCTGCGGCAGCTCCTACATGAACCGCATTCCCTGTAGGAGCTGACGAGTGCAACGAGGCTGCGATCTTTTGCGAACAACACCGTAATTGCAGATTCCCTAACAAATTCAAGAATTGGAGACAGCAATGGCCGAAGCAAAAGTACTCAGTGGCGCCGGGCTCCGTGGCCAGGTTGCCGGGCAAACCGCACTGTCCACCGTGGGCCAGGCCGGTGCCGGGCTGACCTATCGCGGCTACGACGTGCGCGAACTGGCAGCCGATGCACAATTTGAAGAAGTCGCGTACCTGCTGCTCTACGGCGAGCTGCCGACCCAGGCGCAACTCGACGAATACCAAGGCAAACTGAGCAAGCTGCGCGACCTGCCGCAAGCGCTGAAAGAAGTGCTCGAACGCATCCCCGCCGACGCCCACCCGATGGACGTCATGCGCACCGGTTGCTCGTTCCTCGGCAACCTCGAACCGGAGAAAGACTTCTCCGAACAGCGCGACAAGACTGACCGCCTGCTCGCCGCGTTCCCGGCGATCATGTGCTACTGGTATCGCTTCAGCCACGACGGCAAACGCATCAATTGCGTCAGCGACGAGCCGACCATCGGCGGCCACTTCCTGCACTTGCTGCACGACAAGAAGCCGAGCGAACTGCACGTCAAAGTCATGAACGTCTCGCTGATCCTCTACGCCGAGCACGAATTCAACGCCTCGACCTTCACTGCGCGCGTTTGCGCCTCGACCCTGTCCGATCTGTATTCCTGCGTGACGGCGGCCATCGGTTCGCTGCGTGGCCCGCTGCACGGCGGCGCTAACGAAGCGGCGATGGAAATGATCGAGCGCTTCTCGTCGCCGGAAGAGGCGATCAAAGGCACCCTCGGCATGCTCGAGCGCAAGGACAAGATCATGGGCTTCGGCCACGCGATCTATAAGGACAGCGATCCACGCAACGAAGTAATCAAAGGCTGGGCGAAACAGCTGGCTGATGAAGTCGGTGACAAGGTGTTGTTCCCGGTCTCGGAAGCCATCGACAAGACCATGTGGGAACAGAAGAAGTTGTTCCCGAATGCCGATTTCTACCATGCCTCGGCGTACCACTTCATGGGCATTCCGACCAAGCTGTTCACGCCGATTTTCGTCTGCTCACGCCTGACCGGCTGGGCCGCGCACGTGTTCGAACAGCGTGCCAACAACCGCATCATCCGTCCGAGCGCCGAGTACATCGGCGTTGAACAGCGCAAGTTCGTGCCAATCGAACGTCGCTGAAATGGTGAGTGCCAGCCGCTGATCCGAGATTCACCGAAATCCCTGTAGGAGCTGCCGAAGGCTGCGATCTTTTGATCTTTGTTTTTAAGATCAGGATCAAAAGATCGCAGCCTTCGGCAGCTCCTACAAGGGAGAGGGGATTTTTAGATCGGTGTCAGGCCTCACCCTTTGAAACTACCGTGACCCGAGTCCTGACCCGATGAACACAGAATTCCGCAAAACCCTGCCCGGCAGCCCTCTGGATTATTTCGACGCTCGCGCGGCGGTCGAGGCGATTCAGCCCGGCAGTTACGACACCCTGCCGTACACTTCCCGCGTGCTGGCGGAAAACCTCGTGCGTCGCTGCGACCCGGCCACGCTCACCGATTCCCTCAAGCAACTGATCGAACGCAAACGCGATCTCGACTTCCCGTGGTTCCCGGCGCGTGTGGTCTGCCACGACATTCTCGGCCAGACCGCGCTGGTCGACCTCGCCGGCCTGCGGGACGCCATCGCCTTGCAGGGCGGCGACCCGGCGCAGGTCAACCCGGTGGTGCCGACGCAATTGATCGTTGACCACTCGCTGGCGGTGGAAGCGGGCGGTTTCGACAAGCAGGCGTTCGAGAAAAACCGCGCCATCGAAGACCGTCGCAACGAAGACCGTTTTCACTTCATCAACTGGACCAAAAAGGCCTTCAAGAACGTTGATGTGATCCCACCGGGCAACGGCATCATGCACCAGATCAACCTGGAGAAAATGTCTCCGGTGATCCAGGTGCGTGAAGGTGTGGCGTTCCCCGACACTTGCGTCGGCACTGACAGCCACACCCCGCACGTCGATGCGCTGGGCGTAATCGCCATTGGCGTCGGCGGCCTCGAAGCCGAGAGCGTAATGCTCGGTCGCGCCTCGTGGATGCGTCTTCCGGAAAGCGTCGGCGTCGAGCTGACCGGCCAGCTGCAACCGGGCATCACCGCCACCGACATGGTGCTGGCGCTGACCGAATACCTGCGCAAACAGAAAGTCGTCGGCGCTTGGCTGGAGTTTTTCGGCGAAGGCGCAGCGGCGCTGACCCTCGGCGACCGCGCGACCATCTCCAACATGGCCCCGGAATACGGCGCCACCGCAGCGATGTTCTACATCGACCAGCAGACCATCGATTACCTGAAACTGACCGGTCGCGAAGACCAGCAAGTGCAGTTGGTCGAGCAATACGCCAAGCTCACCGGCCTGTGGGCCGACAGCCTGAAAGGCGCGCAATACGAGCGTGGCCTGACTTTCGACCTGTCTTCGGTGGTGCGCAACATGGCCGGCCCAAGCAACCCGCACGCTCGCGTTGCGGTGTCGGATCTGGCCGCCAAAGGCATCTCCGGTCAGTGGGATGATGTGCCGGGGCAAATGCCCGACGGTGCGGTGATCATCGCCGCCATCACCAGTTGCACCAACACCAGCAACCCGCGCAACGTCATCGCCGCCGGCCTGCTGGCGCGCAACGCCAACAAGCTCGGCCTGGCCCGCAAACCGTGGGTGAAATCCTCGCTGGCGCCGGGTTCGAAAACCGTGGCGCTGTACCTCGACGAAGCGGGACTGACCACTGAGCTGGAGCAACTCGGCTTCGGCGTCGTCGCCTTCGCCTGCACCACCTGCAACGGCATGTCCGGCGCGCTCGATCCGGTGATCCAGCAAGAGATCATCGATCGCGATCTGTACGCCACCGCCGTGCTCTCGGGCAACCGCAACTTCGACGGCCGCATTCACCCATACGCCAAGCAAGCGTTCCTCGCTTCGCCGCCATTGGTGGTCGCTTACGCCATTGCCGGGACCATCCGTTTCGATATCGAAAAAGACGTACTCGGTGTTGTGGACGGCAAGGAAATCCGCCTCAAAGATATCTGGCCGAGCGACGAAGAAATCGACGCCGTGGTGAAGTCTTCAGTCAAGCCTGAGCAGTTCCGTCAGGTCTACATTCCGATGTTCGCCGTCCACGAAGACACCGGCCCGAAAGTCACGCCGCTGTACGACTGGCGCGAGATGAGCACCTACATCCGCCGTCCGCCGTACTGGGAAGGTGCGCTGGCCGGGGCGCGTCCGCTGAAGGGCATGCGCCCGCTGGCGGTGCTGCCGGACAACATCACCACCGATCACCTGTCGCCATCCAACGCGATCATGCTCGACAGCGCCGCCGGCGAATACCTGGCGAAAATGGGCCTGCCGGAAGAGGACTTCAACTCGTACGCAACGCACCGTGGCGACCACTTGACTGCACAACGCGCGACCTTCGCCAACCCGAAGCTGTTCAACGAAATGGTTGTGGAAAACGGCAAGGTCAAACAGGGTTCACTGGCGCGGGTCGAGCCGGAAGGCAAGGTCATGCGCATGTGGGAAGCCATCGAAACCTACATGGAACGCAAACAGCCGCTGATCATCATTGCCGGCGCCGATTACGGTCAGGGTTCGTCCCGTGACTGGGCGGCGAAAGGCGTGCGACTGGCCGGTGTCGAAGCGATTGCCGCTGAAGGTTTCGAGCGCATTCACCGCACCAACCTGGTGGGCATGGGCGTGTTGCCGCTGGAGTTCAAGCCGGGCACCGACCGTCACACGCTGGCCATCGACGGCAGCGAAACCTATGACGTGATCGGCGAGCGCAAACCGCGCGCAGATCTGACGCTGGTGATCCATCGCAAGAACGGCGAACGCGTTGATGTGCCGGTGACTTGCCGTCTGGATACCGCTGAAGAAGTATCGATCTACGAGGCCGGCGGCGTGTTGCAGCGCTTCGCTCAGGACTTCCTTGAAGAGTCGGCGGTTGCCGTTTAAATCATGTTAAGCGACCAAGGGATGATGAGTCCTTTGGTCGTTTTGAAGGAGCACTCATGGCTCATGCACCACAAATAAAAATCCCCGCCACCTACATGCGCGGCGGCACCAGCAAAGGCGTGTTTTTCAGCCTCAAGGATCTGCCCGAAGCGGCGCAGATTCCCGGTCCGGCTCGCGACGCTTTGCTGCTGCGCGTAATCGGCAGTCCCGACCCGTACGACAAACAAATCGACGGCATGGGCGGCGCCACGTCCAGCACCAGCAAAACCGTGATCCTGTCGAAAAGCATCAAGGCCGATCACGACGTCGATTACCTGTTTGGTCAGGTCTCCATCGACAAGCCCTTCGTCGACTGGAGCGGCAACTGCGGCAACCTTTCGGCAGCGGTCGGTTCGTTCGCCATCAACAACGGCCTGGTCGACGCCAGCCGCATTCCGCACAACGGTGTCGCGGTGGTGCGCGTATGGCAGGCCAATATCGGCAAAACGATTATTGCTCATGTGCCGATCACCAACGGCGAAGTGCAGGAAACCGGTGATTTCGAACTCGACGGCGTGACTTTTCCGGCGGCCGAAGTGCAAGTGGAATTCATGGACCCGGCGGCGGACGAAGAGGGCGGCGGTGGCTCGATGTTTCCTACCGGCAACCTGATCGATGAGCTAGAAGTGCCGGGCATCGGCACGTTCAAGGCGACCATGATCAACGCTGGCATCCCGACGATTTTCGTCAACGCCGAAGACATCGGCTACACCGGCACCGAACTGCAAAGCGCGATCAATAGTGATCCGAAAGCGCTGCAGATGTTCGAGACCATTCGTGCTTATGGCGCGCTGCGCATGGGCCTGATTGCCAATCTGGAAGAAGCGGCCAAGCGTCAGCACACGCCGAAAGTCGCGTTTGTCGCCAAGCCTGCGGATTACGTGGCGTCGAGTGGTAAAGCGGTTGGCGCCGGTGACGTGGATTTGCTGGTGCGGGCGTTGTCGATGGGCAAGTTGCATCACGCGATGATGGGCACGGCGGCAGTGGCGATTGGCACGGCGGCGGCCATTTCCGGCACCTTGGTAAACCTTGCGGCCGGTGGCGTCGAGCGCAACGCTGTGCGCTTCGGGCATCCGTCCGGGACGTTGCGGGTTGGCGCTGAAGCCAGTCTGGAAAACGGCGAGTGGATCGTCAAAAAAGCCATCATGAGCCGTAGTGCTCGGGTGCTGATGGAAGGCTACGTACGCGTCCCGGGCGATTCATTCTGACACCACACCGGGCGCCTCCCCCCCCGGCTTGCTTCACCTGTAGGAGCTGCCGAAGGCTGCGATCTCTTGATCTTGACTTTAAAAACAAAGATCAAAAGATCGCAGCCTTCGGCAGCTCCTACAGGGATTGCATTTCAACAATAAGAAATTGTTAGCCCTGAACCGAGGTCCCATCAACGAACCACTTCAAGAGTGAATCGAACATGAGCGCCAACGTCGACCTGAACAACCGCCCCGACTACGACCGTGTCCTGCAGGACATCGCCGATTACGTCCTCACCTTCAAAGTCACCTCTGCCGAAGCCCTCGACACCGCCCGCAACTGCCTGATGGACACGCTGGGCTGCGGCCTGCTGGCGCTGCGTTTCCCCGAATGCACCAAACACCTCGGCCCGATGGTCGAAGGAACGGTGGTTCCTTACGGCGCGCGGGTGCCGGGTACCAGCCATCGCCTCGACCCGGTTAAAGCCGCGTGGGACATCGGCTGCATCGTCCGCTGGCTCGACTACAACGACACCTGGCTCGCCGCCGAATGGGGTCATCCATCGGACAACCTGGGCGGCATTCTTGCGGTGGCTGATCACCTCTCGCAGAAGCGTCTGGCCAACGCTGAAGCGCCGTTGACTATTCGCGATGTGCTCGAAGCGATGATCATGGCCCATGAGATTCAAGGCGTGATCGCCCTGGAAAACTCCTTCAACCGCGTAGGACTCGATCACGTCATTCTCGTGAAAGTCGCCTCGACCGCCGTTACCGCCAAACTGATGGGCGCCAATCGCGAGCAATTGTTGTCGGCGTTGTCCCACGCGTTCGCCGATGGTCAGGCGCTGCGCACTTACCGGCATGCTCCAAACGCCGGCTCGCGAAAATCCTGGGCGGCGGGGGATGCATCGAGTCGGGGCGTGCGTCTGGCCGACATTGCCATGCGCGGCGAGATGGGCATTCCCGGCGTGCTGACTGCCAAACAGTGGGGCTTTTATGACGTCCTGTTCAGCCACGCCAACAGCGATCTGGCATTGAAACCCGAAGGCAAACGCGCCTTCAGTTTTTCGAGGCCGTTCGGCAGTTACGTGATGGAAAACGTGCTGTTCAAGATCAGCTTCCCCGCCGAATTCCATGCGCAAACCGCCTGCGAAGCTGCGGTGACCTTGCACCCGCAGGTGCGCAATCGTCTGCATGAAATCGATCGCATCGTCATCACCACCCACGAATCGGCGATTCGCATCATTTCCAAGGTCGGGCCGCTGGCCAACGCCGCCGACCGCGACCACTGCATCCAGTACATGACCGCCGTGCCGCTGGCCTTTGGCAATCTGGTCGCCGAGCAGTACGAAGATGATTTCCACAAGGCGCACCCGATCATCGATGTGCTGCGCGAAAAAATGGTCATCGTCGAGGATCCGCGTTTCACCCGCGAATACCTGGAGCCTGATAAACGCTCGATTGCCAACGCCGTGCAGGTGTTTTTCAAGGACGACAGCAGCACCGACAACGTCGTGGTGGAATTCCCGATCGGTCATCGCCGCCGTCGCGTCGAGGGCATTCCGTTACTCGAAGACAAGTTCAAGGCCAATCTGGCCACACGGTTCACCGGCCAGCGTAGTGGTGAGATCTTCGCGTTGTGCAAGGATCAGGCGCTTCTGGAGTCCACCCCGGTAAACCGTTTCGTCGACCTACTTGTGATCTGACGAAAAACCTGTAGGAGCTGCCGCAGGCTGCGATCTTTTGACTTTGATTGTAAAAAACAAGATCAAAAGATCGCAGCCTTCGGCAGCTCCTACACGGGCCGCGTGCGCCATTTTTCGATGGGCAATTTGGTGATCGCAAAACCGCTCAACAAAATCGCCGAATAGATCATCAGCTCCCGGGACAGGGTCTGCCCCTCGTACCAGGCGCCAATGATCACGGCGAACACCGGGAAGATGATAAACACGAACGACAGAATGATCGGGCTCAGGCGTTTAAGCAGCAAAAAATAAACGATGAATCCGCCGACCGATGCCACCAGTCCAAGGTAGAGCAGGGCGCCCCACGAACGCGTTGTCACTTGCGCAAACACCGGTGCCTCAATGCTCAAGCCGACAATAAATAACATCAGCCCGGCGATACCGATCGGCAGCGTGTTGTAGGTGATCACACTGATGGCGCTGCCGTGTTTTTTCGTCACCACGTAGCACAGCGCATGCATCACCGCTGCGCACAGAATCGCCAGCACTCCCAGCCATTCGGCCTGATCCAGATGCAGGCCCTGACTGCGAATAATCATGAACAGACTGCCAAAACCGATAGCGATGCCGAGCATTTGCGACGGGTAGATCTTCTCGCGCAGAAACAGCGCCGAGAACAGCAGGATAAACACCGGCATGCAGCTGAACAGCAGCGCTGTCAGGCCGGACGATACGTGCATCTCGCCGTAGTTGAGCAGGTAGTAGGGCAGGCTGAAGTACGACAGTGTGACGAACACAAAGAACCCGCGACTTTGCTTTGGAAAAAACAGCGGTTCCTTGCGCAACAGCGCGAAGCTCAGGAACAGCGGAAAAGCGATCAAAAAACGCAATCCAGCGGCGGTCAGCGGCGGCACGCTTTCCACCGCAATCCTGATCCCCAGCCACGTCGTGCCCCAGCTAAGGCAGACGATCAAAAACAGCGTGCTGGTGAACAGTCCAGCGAGCCAGGGTTTGCTGATATTCATCGGTGTGCTGACGGCGGTCGACATGTGGCGTGCTCCGAACGGTGGAATTGACCTGATCGCGGAAACGGGATATTTCTGATTGAACCTGTTTTAAGCACGCTATTCGGGGCGAGAATGACTGTCAAAGTAAGTATTGCCATGGTGTCAATCCTCCGTGACGGCCTCGTCAACGGCGTCGGCGTAAAGTACAAACGCCTCGCTGACGCGGTAGAGCAAGCCATCGAGGAAGGGGTGATCGATGCGGGATGCAAGTTGCCGCCGCACCGATTGCTGGCCGACAGCCTGGGCGTGACCATCGGCACCATCAGTCGTGCCTACGGTGAATTGGAACGCGTGGGATTGGTCGTCGCCCGCGTCGGAGATGGCACTTATGTCTGTCAGCGCGGGATGGAGCGGCCGCAGGACAAAGGCTTTCGCAATGTCAGCGATGAGCCGTCAGCCTGTTTCGACATGAGCCGCAATCAGCCGATTCCCGCGCAGGAAGCGGCGTTCATGAGCCAGAGTCTGCAGGAGCTGGCCAGCGATCCGCGGGTGTTACAGCAGTTGACCGGATACACCGCTGAAGCTGGGTTGGCCCGGCACCGATTGGCGGGGGCGGTCTGGCTGCAGCATGGGGCGTTCGTGCCGCACGCCGATCAGGTGTTGTGCGTCAACGGTGGTCAGCATGGTTTGTTGTGCGCGCTGATGGGCTTGCTCAAGGCCGGTGACACAGTGGTCACCGAGCATTTGTCCTACCCCGGATTGATCGGCGTCGCACGCCAGCTTGGGATAAAACTTGTCGGCGCAGCGATGGATGACGAAGGACTGTTGCCGTCGGCACTGGAGGACATCTGCCGTCAACATCGTGTTTCGGCGCTGTATTGCACGCCGACGATCCAGAATCCTACGGCTGCGGTCATGTCGATCCCACGGCGCGAGGCGATTGCCGACCTCTGCCGCCAGCATAATCTGCTGATTATCGAAGACGAAGCACATGCAGTTCTGGATCGCCAACGCCCGTTGCCGCTCAGCTGCTTCGCGCCGGAGCGTTCGGTGTTGATTGGCAGTTTGAGCAAAGCTGTTTCCGCCGGATTGCGCGTCGGTTACCTGCACGCCCCGCAGGCGTTGATCGGCCGTTTGAGTGCCGCCATCCGCGCAACGTGCTGGATGGCCAATCCACTCTCGATGGAAGTGGCCAGTCTGTGGATCGAAAGCGGCATGGCCGAGCGTTTGCTGGACGAACAGATCAGCGAGATCGCTCGGCGCAAAGCCTCGGTGACGCCTGTTCTGCAGGGTTTGAATTACAAGACTCACCCTTACAGCCCGCATTTCTGGGTGGAAGTGCCTGAGCTGTGGCGGGCGTCGCAGATTGCGGCGGAGTTGAAGGAGGACAACTATCTGGTAGCCACGGCTGAAGCGTTTGCGGTGGGGCATGCAGCGGTGCCGCAGTTTATTCGGGTGAGTGTGTGTAATGCGGTGGGGGATGATCGGTTGTTGCTTAGTGGATTCGAGGCTTTGGCGCGGGCATTAACCGAGACCGTGTAATCGTTCTTCGCGAGCAAGCTCGCTCCCACAGGGTTTTGTGGTGAATGCAAAATTTGCAGACACAGAAACCTGTGGGAGCGAGCTTGCTCGCGAAGGCGTCAGATCAGGCAATGCAGAGCTACTTGAACCGCCGCTCCACACCTTTCTCCACCAGAATCTTCGCCGAAATCTCTTCCACCGAAAAATGCGTCGAGTTGATATTGGGGATGTTCTCGCGGCGGAACAGATTCTCCACTTCGCGCACTTCGAATTCGCACTGCGCATAACTCGAATAACGGCTGTTGGGCTTGCGCTCGTTGCGGATCGCGGTGAGGCGGTCCGGGTCGATGGTCAGGCCGAACAGCTTGTGTTGATGGGCGCGCAGGGCCGTCGGCAGGGTCAGGCGCTCCATGTCGTCTTCGGTCAGCGGATAGTTGGCCGCGCGGATGCCGAACTGCATGGCCATGTACAGACACGTCGGCGTTTTGCCGCATCGCGACACGCCCACTAGTATCAGGTCGGCTTTGTCGTAATAGTGGGTACGCGCGCCGTCATCGTTGTCGAGGGCAAAGTTAACCGCCTCGATGCGCTCCATGTAATTGGAGTTGTGCCCGATCGAATGGGACTTGCCGACGGTGTAGGAAGAATGCTCGGTCAGTTCCTGCTCCAGCGGGGCGAGGAAGGTCGAGAAAATGTCGATCATGAAACCATTGGACGTTGCGAGAATCTCACGGATGTCCTGATTGACGATGGTGTCGAAGATAATAGGGCGGAAGCCGTCGGTTTCAGCGGCTTTGTTGATTTGTTGTACCATGGCCCGCGCTTTATCCACGCTATCGATGTACGGTCGCGTGAATTTGCTGAAGGTAATGTTTTCGAACTGCGCCAGAAGGCTTTGACCCAGGGTTTCGGCAGTGATGCCGGTGCCATCGGAGATGAAGAAAGCAGATCGTTTCATTTGCACCTTGGGCCTTAAGCTAATCAGTATTTCTGGATATGATAGGCGCGATTTGTCGGCCGCGATTGGCCCGCATTCTCACTTATTTTCCAGGTCCAGGCCATACAACCGGCCAAGGCTCCCCCGGGCCGCCGGTTTCTGAGCTTTTCCAACACAGTTAGTGGAGAGATCACCTTGGTAGAGTACGTAGTTTCCCTCGATAAGCTCGGCAAACACGATGTTGAGCATGTGGGGGGCAAGAACGCATCCCTGGGCGAGATGATCAGTAACCTGGCAGGCGCCGGTGTTTCGGTCCCCGGCGGCTTCGCCACGACGGCTCAGGCTTATCGTGATTTCCTCGAATTGAGCGGCCTCAACGACCAGATCCACGCGGCCCTCGACGCGCTCGACGTCGACGACGTCAACGCCCTGGCCAAGACCGGCGCACAGATCCGTCAATGGATCATGGAAGCCGAATTCCCCGAAAAACTGAATGCCGAAATCCGCACCGCGTTTGCCGCGCTGTCGGCCGGCAACCCTGACGTGGCCGTGGCCGTGCGTTCTTCCGCCACCGCCGAAGACTTGCCGGACGCTTCGTTCGCCGGTCAGCAGGAAACCTTCCTGAACATCCGTGGTGTGGAAAACGTTATCCGCGCCGCCAAAGAGGTGTTCGCTTCGCTGTTCAACGACCGTGCGATTTCCTACCGCGTGCACCAGGGCTTTGACCACAAACTGGTCGCCCTGTCGGCTGGCGTGCAGCGCATGGTGCGTTCGGAAACCGGCACTGCCGGCGTCATGTTCACCCTCGACACCGAATCCGGTTTCCGTGACGTGGTGTTCATCACCGGCGCTTACGGTCTGGGCGAAACCGTTGTACAAGGCGCGGTCAACCCGGATGAGTTCTATGTGCACAAGGGCACGCTGGAGGCCGGTCGTCCGGCGATCCTGCGTCGCAACCTGGGCAGCAAAGCGATCAAGATGATCTACGGCGACGAAGCCAAGGCCGGTCGTTCGGTCAAGACCGTCGACGTCGACAAGGCTGAGCGCGCGCGTTTCTGCCTGACCGACGCTGAAGTCAGCGAACTGGCCAAGCAAGCGATGATCATCGAAAAGCACTACGGCTGCCCGATGGACATCGAGTGGGCCAAGGACGGTGACGACGGCCAGCTGTACATCGTGCAGGCGCGTCCGGAAACCGTGAAAAGCCGCACCCAGGCCAACGTCATGGAACGTTACCTGCTGAAAGAAACCGGCACCGTGCTGGTGGAAGGTCGTGCGATTGGCCAGCGCATCGGCGCCGGTAAAGTGCGCATCATCAAAGACGTGTCCGAGATGGACAAGGTACAGCCGGGCGACGTACTCGTTTCCGACATGACCGACCCGGACTGGGAACCGGTGATGAAGCGCGCCAGCGCCATCGTCACCAACCGCGGCGGTCGTACCTGCCACGCGGCGATCATCGCCCGTGAGCTGGGCATTCCGGCAGTGGTCGGTTGCGGCAACGCCACCCAACTGCTGAAGGATGGCCAGGGCGTGACCGTTTCGTGCGCCGAGGGCGACACCGGTTACATCTTCGAAGGCGAACTGGGCTTCGACATCAAGAAGAACTCCGTCGACGCCATGCCGGAGCTGCCGTTCAAGATCATGATGAACGTCGGCAACCCGGACCGCGCCTTCGACTTCGCGCAACTGCCGAACGCCGGTGTGGGCCTGGCCCGTCTGGAATTCATCATCAACCGCATGATCGGCGTCCACCCGAAAGCGCTGTTGAACTACGACGGTCTGCCGCAGGAAATCAAGGACAGCGTCGACAAGCGTATCGCCGGTTACAACGACCCGGTCGATTTCTACGTCGACAAACTGGTGGAAGGCATCAGCACCCTGGCTGCAGCGTTCACGCCGAAAAAAGTCATCGTGCGCCTGTCGGACTTCAAGTCCAACGAATACGCCAACCTGATCGGCGGCAAGCTCTACGAGCCGGAAGAAGAAAACCCGATGCTGGGTTTCCGTGGCGCTTCGCGTTACATCAGCGAATCGTTCCGTGACTGCTTCGAACTCGAATGCCGCGCGCTGAAACGTGTGCGCAACGAGATGGGCCTGACCAACGTCGAAATCATGGTGCCGTTCGTCCGTACTCTGGGCGAAGCCAGCCAGGTAGTCGATCTGCTCGCCGAAAATGGCTTGAAGCGCGGCGAAAACGGTCTGCGCGTGATCATGATGTGCGAACTGCCATCCAACGCGATCCTTGCTGAAGAGTTCCTCGAATTCTTCGACGGTTTCTCGATCGGTTCCAACGACCTGACGCAACTGACGCTGGGTCTGGACCGCGATTCCGGTATCATCGCGCACCTGTTCGACGAGCGTAATCCGGCGGTCAAGAAGCTCTTGGCTAACGCGATTGCCGCGTGCAACAAGGCCGGCAAGTACATCGGTATCTGCGGTCAGGGGCCTTCGGACCACCCGGATCTGGCCAAGTGGCTGATGGAGCAGGGCATCGAAAGCGTGTCGCTGAACCCGGACACCGTGCTGGAAACCTGGTTCTTCCTCGCCGAAGGCCAAGCGCCGGCCTGATCGGTATGTGAACGGCCCGCTTCCCATGTGGGAGCGGGCTTTGAGATTGAAGTAGGGCGGGCTCCTGTAGATGCCGCCCTTTTTTGTGCAAGAGCATTATGCAAAGCAGCAGCAACCTGTTTCCTGTCGCCCTGATCAGCGCCGAACGGCGCGGCGATCTGAGCGAAGACGTGTATCGACTGAAACCCGGCAACAGCCCCGACTGGTCCGTGGAAATCGCTGTGACCCGCTTGGGCATGGCTGATGACTCGGCGCCTCGCGGTGTGCCGGTGATTCTGCTGCACGGCAGTTTTTCCAATCGACGCTTCTGGTTTTCACCCAAAGGTCTGGGCCTGGGCGCCTATTTGACGCGTCTGGGTTTCGACGTGTGGATTCCGGAGATGCGCGGCCACGGCTTGTCGCAGCGCAACGAGGAATACCGGCGCAATCGTGTCGCCGACTACGCCCGTTACGACTTGCCGGCGATTGCCGCATTCGTGCGTGAGCAGAGCGGGCAGATTCCGCACTGGATCGGCCATTCGCTGGGCGGCATCACCCTGGCCGCGGCGCTCGGTGGCGAATACCTTGGCGAGCCTGCCGTGGCCTCGGCAGCGTTTTTCGGCACCCAGGTCAGCCGTACTTACTGGCCGCTGAAAATTCCGCCAGTGGAGTGGAGCGGGCGCTTCATTCTCAAGCGCTTCGCGCAGCTGTCGGGTTCGCGCCTCAAGCGTGGCCCGGAAGATGAGCCGATCGGTCTGGCGCTGGAAAGCATGCGCTGGTACGGCTTGTTCGGCCGTTTTGGCGACAAGGACAAGGATTGGTGGGCGGGGCTGGCCGATGTTCAAGTGCCAGTGCTGGCGGTGACTGCAGCAGGGGATCATCAGGATCCGGCCTGGGCTTGTCGCAAACTGTTCGAGCAGATCGGCTCGGAGCACAAGCAGTTCGTCAATCTGGGCCGCGAGCAGGGCTTCAACGATAATTTCGGCCATGTCGAGATGCTGGTGAGCAAAGCGGCGCAGACTGAGGTATGGCCATTGGTGGCGCGCTGGTTGAACGATCAGCACACGCCATTGCTGGGCGAGAAGCCGGATTTAGCTGCTGCGGTCTGAGCGGGAGGCCCTGAAAAGGGCATTTCGTTCGGGTTGGCTTGCGGTTAAGATGTGACGCATTGTGCGGTTCTGGTCATTTTTGGTGGCTGTTTAGCGATTACGTTTCAGGGTTTGTTCAGGTTCGTTCAGCGACCATGGGATGGACTAAGGTAAACAGCGACCGCCGGATCTCGTCTCAACAGAATGCGTCATCCTTGATCGTCTTCCTTGTTACAGGAGTTTTTCGATGAACCATTACCTTACGCCTGACCTGTGCGACGCCTATCCGGAGCTGGTGCAGGTGCTGGAGCCGATGTTCAGCAATTTCGGCGGTCGTGATTCGTTCGGCGGCGAAATCGTGACCATCAAATGTTTCGAAGACAACTCGCTGGTCAAGGAACAGGCTGACCTCAAGGGCAACGGCAAGGTACTGGTGGTTGATGGCGGCGGTTCGCTGCGCCGTGCATTGCTCGGCGACATGATTGCCGAGAAGGCTGCCAAAAATGGTTGGGAAGGGCTGGTGATCTACGGTTGCATCCGTGACGTCGACGTCATCGCGCAGACCGATCTGGGCGTGCAGGCGCTGGCCAGCCACCCGATGAAAACCGAAAAACGCGGCCTCGGCGACCTCAACGTCCCGGTGACCTTCGCCGGTGTGACGTTCCACCCGGGCCAGTACATTTATGCGGACAACAACGGCGTGATCGTTTCGCCGAGTCCGCTGAAGATGCCTGAATAAGCTTTCAACAAAGGGATGCGGATGTTCGAGGAAGAAAACGCGCAATGGGGGCTGGTGCATGCCCTGGTGCTGGACGGAAAAGGCGGTGCGCGTTCGATAGCCCGGACTGAGCTCGACGATTTGCAGTTGCAGGCCCATGAAAGCCTGTGGCTGCATTGGGATCGCAGCCATCCGCAGACCCAGACCTGGCTGCGCAAATCCAGCGGTCTCAACGAATTCACCTGCGACTTGTTGCTGGAAGAGAACACGCGGCCGCGCCTGTTGCCGCTGCCGGATGCCGAGCTGCTGCTGTTTCTGCGCGGGGTCAACCTAAATCCGGGCGCCGAGCCGGAAGACATGGTTTCGGTGCGGATTTTTGCTTCACCCCAACGGGTGATTTCCCTGCGTTTGCGCCCATTGCGCGCCACCGATGAGCTGCTGGTGCAATTGGCGGACGGCAAAGGCCCGAAAACCTCCTCTGAACTGATCCTTTATCTGGCGCAGTTCCTCACCAACAAGGTGCAGGATCTGGTCACTTGCCTCTCGGAAATCGCCGATGAGGAAGAGGAAAAGATGGATGCCGACGAACGGTATACCCCCGAGCATGGCGCCATTTTGCACATCCGTCGCAGGGCTGCCGGGCTGAAGCGTTTTCTTGCGCCGCAGCGGGATATTTTCGGGCAGCTGACGCGGATCAAACTGCCGTGGTTTGTCGACGACGATGCTGATTACTGGAACGAATTGAACAACAGCCTGACCCGATATCTCGAAGAGCTCGAATTGACCCGAGAGCGCGTGGGGCTTGTGCTGGAGGCTGAAGACCGGCGTTTGAGCGAGCGCATGAACCGAACGATGTACCGCTTCGGGATCATAACCTGCATCTTTTTGCCGATGAGTTTCATCACCGGTCTGTTGGGTATCAACGTTGGCGGAATTCCGTTCTCCAGCAGCCCTTACGGCTTCCTGATCGCCTGCTTGACGGTGCTCGCCCTGGCCTTCGGTCAGTGGTGGTTATTCCGTCGTTTGCGCTGGGTCTGAACATGGCGCATGTGACCCGACCAAATCTGCCCGCGTCTTTCACAGACATCACGAGAGGTGCGTATGCACGATCCGTTTGAACAGTCTTTGCGCGACATGCTCAACGCTTCGCCGTCCAGCCGCGACGACGATGCTTGCCTGGGCCGCGTACTCAAAACCGCCAACCGCCAGGTCGGCGCCGGTGATCTGTTCAGCCTGCTGGGCCGCTGGCTGCCCGCGCTGATGATCGCCCTGAATAACGGATCGGCCCATGTCTCGCCGGTTTCCCGTCTTCGTAAACCTACCGCTCGCACTGCTGATAAGGCTGATTGAATATGGAACTCGACCTCTGGACTCAGAGCCTCGTCACTGCAATGACTGCGTTGTGGACCAAAGTAGCCAACTTCATCCCGAACCTGTTCGGCGCACTGGTCGTGCTGCTGTTGGGTTTCGTCGTGGCCAAGCTGCTCGATACCTTGCTGTCCAAATTGCTCGCCAAACTGGGTCTCGATCGCCTGATGGGCGGTACCGGCCTGACTAAATTGATGTCGCGTGCGGGGCTGCAAGTCCCGATCTCGACCCTGATCGGCAAAATCGTTTACTGGTTCGTTCTGCTCATTTTTCTGGTTTCTGCAGCAGAATCCCTTGGCCTTGAGCGAGTTTCAGCTACGCTGGATATGTTGGCGCTCTATTTGCCGAAAGTATTCGGCGCGGCGCTGGTGTTGCTGGTGGGTGTTTTGCTCGCACAACTGGCCAACGGGCTGGTGCGCGGGGCGGCAGAAGGTGTAGGCCTGGACTACGCTTCGGGGCTTGGGCGAATTGCTCAGGGGCTGGTGATCATCATCAGCATCTCGGTCGCGATCAGTCAGCTTGAGGTCAAGACCGACCTGCTGAACCATGTGATTGTCATCGTTTTGATTACCGTTGGTCTGGCGGTTGCGCTGGCCATGGGTTTGGGAAGCCGGGAAATTGCCGGTCAGATTCTTGCGGGAATCTATGTGCGTGAGTTGTATCAGGTTGGGCAACAAGTGCGTGTTGGCGAGGTCGAAGGCCAGATCGAAGAGATCGGCACGGTTAAAACCACATTGCTGACCGATGAGGGTGAGCTAGTCTCTCTTTCCAATCGGATCCTGCTGGAACAGCATGTGAGTAGCCGCTAATCCGGCAAACCCTGCTAATGTATGCCGCCGCAAAATGCCAGCTGATGCTGGTTGCGGTGGACATTGACCTGACTGTCGGCACGACTTGTTTTGAATAAAGCCCAAACGCTATCCACGCGCTACGACCCCCGCGAGCTCTCTGATGAGGAGTTGGTCGCGCGCTCGCATACCGAGCTTTTTCACGTAACGCGCGCCTATGAAGAACTGATGCGGCGTTACCAGCGAACATTATTTAACGTTTGTGCGAGATATCTTGGGAACGATCGCGACGCAGACGATGTCTGTCAGGAAGTCATGTTAAAGGTGCTGTACGGCCTGAAGAACTTCGAGGGGAAATCGAAGTTCAAAACGTGGCTCTACAGCATCACGTACAACGAATGTATTACGCAGTATCGGAAGGAACGGCGAAAGCGTCGCTTGATGGACGCATTGAGTCTTGACCCCCTCGAGGAAGCGTCCGAAGAAAAGGCGCCGAAACCCGAGGAGAAGGGCGGACTTGATCGCTGGCTGGTGTATGTGAACCCGATTGACCGCGAAATTCTGGTGCTTCGATTTGTCGCAGAGCTGGAATTTCAGGAGATCGCAGACATCATGCACATGGGTTTGAGTGCGACAAAAATGCGTTACAAACGTGCTCTAGATAAATTGCGTGAGAAATTTGCAGGCATTGCTGAAACTTAGTTCAGCGCAAATATCTCTTACGTGTAGGCAAGTTCTGATAGACTTGCCGCCGAGTTGTCCCCCGGTTTGCGGGACTGCTTCACAATCACCAGATGGGGATTTAACGGATGAAACTGAAAAACACCTTGGGCTTGGCCATTGGTTCTCTGATTGCCGCCACTTCGTTCGGCGCTCTGGCACAAGGCCAAGGCGCAGTTGAAATCGAAGGCTTCGCAAAGAAAGAACAATTCGACAGCGCTCGTAACTTCAAGAACAACGGCAACCTGTTCGGCGGTTCGATCGGTTACTTCCTGACCGACGACGTTGAACTGCGTCTGGGCTACGACGAAGTGCACAACGTGCGTTCCGACGACGGTCGTAACATCAAGGGCGCTAACACCGCTCTGGACGCTCTGTACCACTTCAACAACCCAGGCGACATGCTGCGTCCATACGTATCGGCTGGTTTCTCCGATCAGAGCATCGGTCAGAACGGTTCCGGCGGTCGTGACCGTTCCACCTTCGCCAACCTGGGCGCTGGTGCCAAGCTGTACTTCACCGAGAACTTCTACGCCCGTGCTGGCGTTGAAGCTCAATACAACATCGACCAGGGCGACACCGAGTGGGCTCCTAGCGTTGGTATCGGTGTGAACTTCGGTGGCGGCTCCAAGCCTGCTGCTGCTCCAGTTCCAGCACCAGCTGAAGTCTGCTCCGACAGCGACAACGATGGCGTTTGCGACAACGTTGACAAGTGCCCGGACACCCCAGCCAACGTAACTGTTGACGCTGACGGCTGCCCAGCAGTTGCTGAAGTTGTTCGTGTTGAGCTGGACGTTAAGTTCGACTTCGACAAGTCGGTTGTGAAGCCAAACAGCTACGGCGACATCAAGAACCTGGCTGACTTCATGAAGCAGTACCCATCCACCACCACTACTGTTGAAGGTCACACTGACTCCGTCGGTCCTGACGCTTACAACCAGAAACTGTCCGAGCGTCGTGCAAACGCCGTTAAGCAAGTTCTGACCAACCAGTACGGTGTTGAATCGTCCCGCGTTCAGTCTGTTGGCTACGGCGAATCCCGCCCAGTTGCTGACAACAAAACTGAAGCTGGCCGCGCTGTAAACCGTCGCGTAGAAGCGCAGGTTGAAGCTCAAGCTAAGTAATTAGCTGCCGCTCTGAGAAAAGCCCGGCTTAGGCCGGGCTTTTCTTTGCCTGCGATTTGGCTTTAAAGGGTGCACGCAGATCCAAAGTAGGAGCTGCCGCAGGCTGCGATCTTTTGCTCTTCAACAACAACAGCCGCCACCGCCCCGATCACCAGAATCGCCGGGCTTTTCAATCCAAACGCACACGCATCATCACTCATGCTCGCCAGATCACTCCGGCATTCCCGCTGCCCGGGCAATGACGCATTCTCGATCATCGCCACCGGCGTATCCGCCGTCATCCCGCCCGCCAGCAACTGATCGCGAATCGCTCCCAGCTTGGCAACACCCATATAAACCACCAGCGTCGTACCGCCCTGCGCCAGCGCCTGCCAGTTCAATTGGCTGTCGTCCTGCGTGTGCGCAGTCACCAGCGTCACCCCGCGCGCCACACCGCGCAACGTCAGCGGAATATCGCACTGCGTTGCCCCGGCCAGACCAGCGGTAATGCCATTGACCAACTCCACCTCAACGCCACGTTCACGCAACCATTGCGCCTCTTCACCGCCACGACCGAAGATGCACGGGTCGCCGCCTTTGAGCCGCACCACACACTTGCCATGGCGGGCATAGCGCAGCATCAACCGATGGATAAATGCCTGCGGTGTGGAACGGCAACCACCGCGTTTACCCACCGCAATGATGCGGGCGCCAGGGCAGTGTTCCAGCACTTCGTCGTTGACCAGATCATCGATCAGCACCACATCGGCTTCGCGCAAGGCGCGCACCGCTTTGAGGGTCAGCAGTTCGGGATCACCAGGACCTGCACCCACCAGCCAGACTTTTGCATTCATGGTGTTTCCTCATCAGATGACGGCGACTGGCTGCACGTTGGCAGCCAGCAAGCGTTTTATTTCCGGGACACAGGAGCCGCATTGCGTGCCGCAGCCCAAATTGTTTTTCAAACCTTGCAGATCCAGACCCTGGCGGATGGCGGCGCAGACCGCGTTGAGGCTGACGTTCTGGCAGTTGCACAGGGTTTTATCCGCAGCGATCTGCGCCCCGGCACTGCCCGGCGGAGCACTCATCGGTGCCAGCAACCAGCGCCGCAGTTGTTCGTCCGCACGGCCCTCCAGCCACAACCTCTGCAGCCAATGCCGGGCGAGGGTTTCGCCGGCCAGTCGGATCGCGGTGATCCGGCCGCTTTCAATGCGCACGCGCTTGCCGATGGCCCGACGTGGATCGTCGTAAGCCAATACCGGGCCGTCGATCAGTGACAGGCATCGGTCGATTTCACTGAGCAATTGCGCATCCGGCGCCTCGCTGCTGGCTGCGCGTATCAGCAATGCCGATCGTTCACGTCCGACAAGGCTGAGACTCACGTAGGAAAATGCCTCACAGAGTGGTCGTAGGGCCTCGAAATGCCGTTGAACATCACCCTCAATCAGTGCGAAAAGCTGCCACGGCAGATTGGTCGGTTCCAGGCGCACACCGCTGTGTTTCAGTTCCGGTTGTTTCGACAATGGATCAAAGGCCGGCAGGGTCAGGCTGTTCACACCACCCTTGAGAAAGCGGTCGCCCCAGTGCATCGGCAGAAACGCTTGTCCCGGACGCACGCTGTCATCGCTGCCAACTGCGACGATCACTGCGCCGCGACGACTTTTAAGGTTGACCAGGTCTCCCGCCTGCAAGCGATGCCGGCGCAGTTCGTCCGGGTGCAGGCTCAACACCGCTTCGCTGACATGCCCGAACAATTGCGCTGCCGTACCGGTGCGGCTCATACCGTGCCATTGATCACGCAGACGTCCAGTGATCAACGTCAGTGGAAAACGCGCATCACGCTGTTCTTTAGCGGCGCGATAAGGGTCTGCGATGAACTGAGCGCGTCCGTTGGCGGTTGGGAAAATCCCGTCCTCGTACAGTCGTGGTGTTCCCTGCCGCGCACCGACAGGGAAGGGCCATTGCTGCGGTCCGATCTCGTCGATCAGCACGTGACTGATCCCGGACATATCCAGATCGCGGCCATGCGTCAGGCCTTTGAATTCATCGAACAACTGCGCAGGTTGGCTGAAGGTAAACAGGCTCGGCTCGCCGGGGCGCAGACGTTTCTCCAGACGTTGTGCGAAATCTACCGTGATCGCCCAGTCCGACCGCGCTTCGCCCGGTGGGAGGATGGCTTTGCGCACGTGGGAAATACGCCGCTCGGAATTGGTCACCGAGCCTTCCTTCTCGCCCCAACTGGCGGCGGGTAGCAGGAGATCGGCGAACGCTGCGGTTTCGGTGGTGCGAAAGGCTTCTTGCAGAACCACAAACGGGCAAGCTTCCAGCGCCGAGCGCACCGCGTTCTGATCGGGCATCGATTGCGCAGGGTTGGTGCAGGCGATCCACAACGCCTTGATCTTGCCGCTGCGCACTTGCTCGAACAGTTCGATGGCGCTGAGCCCAGTGCTGTCCGGCAGTTGATCCACACCCCAATAAGCCGCCACTTCGGCGCGGTGTTCAGGGTTGGCCGCGTCTCGATGGCCCGGCAGCAGGTTCGACAAACTGCCGGTTTCGCGCCCGCCCATGGCATTTGGCTGACCGGTAAGGGAGAAAGGTCCTGCACCCGGACGACCGATTTGCCCGGTAGCCAAGTGCAGATTGATCAGTGCACTGTTTTTCGCGCTGCCAACCGTGGATTGGTTCAAGCCCATGCACCACAGCGACAAAAAACTCGGCGAAGTGCCGACCCATTCGGCGCACTGCTGCAATTGCTCGACACTGATCCCGCATAACTGCGAAACCATTTGCGGGGTGTAATCGCGCACCAGACTCTTCAGTTCAGCAAGGCCTTCCGTGTGCGTTTTGACGAAATCGCGGTCGATCCAGTCTTCCCACAACAACAGATGCAAAATCCCATGAAACAAAGCGACATCGGTACCGGGCAGAATCGCCAGATGCAGATCAGCGAGGTCGCAAGTGTCGGTGCGCCGTGGATCAATAACGATGACTTTCATCTGCGGACGTCGGGCTTTTGCCTCTTCCAGCCGACGGAAAAGTACCGGATGGGCGTAGGCCATGTTACTGCCGACGATCATCACGCAATCGCTGAGTTCCAGATCCTCATAGCTGCACGGCGGGGCGTCAGCGCCGAGGCTGCGCTTGTAGCCGACCACTGCCGAGGACATGCACAGCCGTGAGTTGCTGTCGATGTTGTTGGTGCCGACCAGTGCCCGTGCCAGCTTGTTGAAAGCGTAATAGTCCTCGGTCAGCAACTGCCCGGAGATATAGAACGCCACGCTGTCCGGTCCGTGTTCGGCGATGGTTTCGGCGAACACGTTGGCGGCATGTTCCAGCGCACTGTCCCAATCCGTGCGGCTGCGCGCCAGGCCTTTGCCCATACGCAGTTCCGGGTACAGCGCGCGGGCCGCGAGGTCGCCGGTCAGGTGCAGGGTCGAGCCTTTGCTGCACAGTTTGCCGAAGTTGGCCGGATGCGCCGGATCGCCGCTGACGCCGAGGATGCGCTCGCCGTCATGCTCGATCAGCACGCCGCAGCCGACCCCGCAATAGCAGCAGGTCGAGGCGGTCGTCTGGCGGTTCATCAGATGGCGTCCCGCAGGGCCAGTTGCACACGACCGTTTTCGACCCGCGCCGGGTGATGGTGCGCGCAACCGATGTCCGGCGCCTGCGCTTCGCCAGATTCGAGGTCGATTTGCCAGTTGTGCAGCGGACAGGCCACGCGTTTGCCGTAGATCAAACCTTGTGACAACGGCCCACCCTTGTGTGGGCAGCGGTCGTCGAGGGCGAAAACTTCGTCGTCGCTTGTACGAAAAATCGCGATGTCACCTTTCGGTCCGGCAATGATCCGCGAACCGAGGGTATTGATCTCGTCGAGGGCACAGATATCCAGCCAGTTCATGCTGGCACCTCCAGATTTTTCACAGGGATTACGTCGAATTCTTTCTTCAGTTGCGGCTGCGCCAGACGTTCTTTCCACGGGTCTTGTTCGAACGACAGGGAGAATTGCAGGCGCTCGTTCAGGGCTTTGCGGCGCTCCGGGTCTTCCAGCACGGCTTTCTTGATGTGCTCCATGCCGACCCGTTGCAGGTAGTGCACGGTGCGCTCGAGGTAGAAGGCTTCTTCGCGATACAGCTGCAGGAATGCGCCGTTGTATTCGCGCACTTCTTCGGCGGTTTTCAGCTTGACGAAGAATTCGGCGACTTCGGTTTTGATCCCGCCGTTACCGCCGATGTACATCTCCCAACCGGAGTCGACACCGATGATTCCTACGTCTTTGATCCCCGCTTCCGAGCAATTGCGTGGGCATCCGGAGACAGCCAGTTTTACTTTATGCGGCGACCACATGTTGAACAGGTCGTGCTCAAGCTCGATGCCCAGTTGCGTCGAGTTCTGCGTGCCGAAGCGGCAGAACTCGCTACCGACGCAGGTTTTCACCGTGCGGATGGATTTGCCGTAGGCGTGGCCGGAGGGCATGTCGAGATCCTTCCAGACGCCAGGCAGATCCTGCTTCTTGATGCCAAGCAAATCGATACGCTGGCCGCCGGTGACTTTGACCATCGGCACCTGATACTTGTCAGCCACATCGGCAATCCGCCGCAGTTCCGAAGGATTGGTCACGCCGCCCCACATGCGTGGTACCACCGAGTAAGTGCCGTCCTTCTGGATGTTGGCGTGCGCACGTTCATTGATCAGGCGCGATTGCGGATCGTCCTTGGCTTCGCCGGGCCAGGTGGAAATCAGGTAATAGTTGAGGGCAGGGCGGCAGGTTGCGCAGCCGTTCGGGGTGCGCCAATTGAGGTAACTCAGGGTGCCGGCGATGGTCAGCAGATGTTGCTCGCGAATGGCTTGGCGGATCTGCCCGTGGTTGAGGTCGCTGCAACCGCAGATGGCTTTTTCGCTTTTCGGTTTGACGTCCGCCGCGCCGCCGACGGTGTTGATCAGGATCTGTTCGACCAACCCGGCGCAGGAGCCGCAGGAGCTGGCCGCTTTGGTGTGTTTCTTCACCTCATCGACGCTGAACAGGCCGTGTTCCTGAATCGCTTTGACGATAGTGCCTTTGCACACACCGTTGCAGCCGCAGACTTCAGCGGTGTCGGCCATGACCATGGCTTTGTCCTGGCCCTGATGTCCTACGTCTCCGAGAGCGTTTTCTCCGAACATGAGGTGATCGCGGATCTCGCCGATGGCGTGATTCTCACGAATCTGTCGGAAATACCAACCGCCATCTGCCGTATCGCCGTACAGACAGGCCCCGACCAGCACGTCATCCTTGATCACCAGTTTTTTGTACACGCCGCCGATCGGATCGGAGAGGGTGATGGTTTCGGTGCCTTCGCCGCCCATGAAGTCGCCAGCGGAAAACAGGTCGATGCCAGTGACTTTCAATTTGGTCGACGTCACTGAGCCCTGATAACGGGCGAAACCCAATTGTGCGAGGTGGTTGGCGCAGACTTTGGCCTGTTCGAACAGCGGCGCGACCAAGCCATAGGCGATTCCGCGATGGCTGGCGCATTCGCCGATGGCATAGATGCGTGGGTCGTAGGTTTGCAGGGTGTCGTTGACCAATATCCCGCGATTGCACGGGATGCCGGCCTTTTCCGCGAGTTCGGTGTTGGGGCGAATGCCGGCGGCCATCACCACCAGATCAGCGGGAATGATGTCGCCGTTCTTGAATTGCACCGAGCCAACCCGGCCATTGCCGGCGTCGTGCAAGGCCTGGGTCTGCTCGCACAGACGGAAGTGCAGCCCGCGGGATTCGAGCGCCGTTTGCAGCAGTTGGCCGCTGGTTTTGTCCAGTTGCCGTTCCAGCAGCCATTCGCCGATGTGCACTACAGTGACGTGCATGCCGCGCAGCATCAGGCCGTTGGCGGCTTCGAGACCGAGCAGACCACCACCGATGACCACCGCGTGCTTGTGGGTTTTCGCGGTGTCGATCATCGCCTGGGTGTCGGCGATGTCGCGATAGCCGATCACGCCGTGCAGGGTGTTGCCGGGGATTGGCAGAATGAACGGTGTCGAGCCGGTGGCGATCAGCAGACGATCGTATTCGGCTTCGGTGCCGTCCTCGGCGATCACCCGGCGTTTGACCCGATCGATCTCCACCACTTTGCGGTTGAGCAGCAACTTGATGTGGTTTTCCAGGTACCAGTCGAGGTCGTTGAGGACGATCTCTTCGAAGGTCTGCTCACCGGCCAGCACCGGTGACAGCAGAATGCGGTTGTAGTTGGTGTGCGGTTCGGCGCCGAAGACGGTGATGTCGTACAGCTCGTTGCTCAGCTTGAGCAGTTCTTCGAGGGTGCGAACCCCGGCCATGCCATTGCCGATCATCACCAGTTTGAGTTTTTTCATCAGGTTCTCCGGGGAGCTGCGGCTGGCCTCTTATGGGCAGTCAGGCCTTGCTCGAGAAATTTTGCGCAAACAAAAAAAGGCGTCCCGCTAGTTGCCTAGCGAGGACGCCTTTGTCCTGGTCCCGTTCTCTCGGGAAGCGCAGCCTTCGTCGTTGAAGGCTGGGCTTTATGTGTGTGTTGGGTGGGGTAATGCAGTGGTTGTGCCAACTACGAGAAGCGCGGTTTTACTGGGTTTCGTCAGTGCTAATTAAGGTTTTTCTGCACCGTATCGAAGCGGACTGCCCGTTCGTGGAGCGTTCAAACAGGAAGGTTTGTGGTGATCAGGCGGGCGCCTTCGCGAGCAAGCTCGCTCCCACAGGGGGTTAGCGAACGACACGAATCCCCTGTGGGAGCGAGCTTGCTCGCGAATGGCGCGACGCGGTTCAACTGTGAAACAACAAAACCAGCAGCACCAGATTTCCCAGCAACGCCACCAACGCCATCGTCCGCCAGACCTTCAACGGCTCACGCTCCAATAAAGGTCTGGGCCGCACACTCAAACTCCGCCGCTCGCCCTGTTCCAGCACCAGCAACCACTCCTCAGCCGTTTCAAAGCGCAACTGCGGATCAGCCGCAACGCCGCGCTCCAGACTCTGCGCCAGCCATTCCGGCAGGTCCGGCCGATAACGGCTGGCACTTACCGGCAGACCAAAGCGCGGTCGCTGAAACGCTTCGATCTCGCCATAGGGGAAATGCCCGGTGAGCAGGAAATACAGGGTCACACCGACCGCATACAAATCCTGCTGCACACTCGGCGGATCGCCACGAAACGCTTCCGGGGCGATGTAACTTGGGGTTCCGGGCAACGTCGACGGCGCGTCTTCGGACAAGCCCGGGCAATACGCCAGACCAAAATCCAGCAGGCGCAGTTCGCCGTCGTCGCCCACGTGCAGATTTTCCGGTTTGATGTCGCGGTGCAGAATCTGCCGCCGATGCAACAGCCCGACCGCGCGCAACAGGCGCTCGGCGATGTCCTGCCATTGCGCCAGCGGCAATGGACCGGACTGCTGAAACAGCTGCGCCAGTGTCGTCCCCGAATATTCCCGCATCACGTAGTACAAATGCTGACGCTGATTACACGCATGGACCTCAGGAAAATGCCGGCCGGCTACGCGTTTGAGGAACCACTCCTCGGACAGCAGCGCCTGCCCGGCGTGAGGATCATCGGCGCTGCGCGACGGCAGGGTTTTCAGCAACCACGTTTGGCCTTGTCCATCGACAACCCGATACAGCAGCGATTGCTGACTCTGAGCGACAATCCCCTGGACCTGCCAGCCCTCGAATGACTGACCGGGTTTCAGCGGCGGTGGCAATGGCCATTGCTGCAAATGAATCAATGCATCGCCGATATTCGCTTCACCCAGCGCATCAACGCGCACCAGCAATGCACTGGCATTGTCCTGACTCCCCGCCAGATGCGCGGCATTGACCAGAGTTTGCGCGGCGCTGTGCAGATCCGGCTGATCACGCAGAATCGCCGCAATCGCGGTATCGCCCAGCGTTGACCAGACTCCGTCGCTGAGCAAAACAAAGCACTCGCCGTCGCGCAGTTCACCATCAAGGAAGTCCAGCACCAGATGCTGATCCAGCCCCAGCGCGCGTTTGAGCACATGCTGCATGCCCGGTTGATCCCAGACATGATCTTCAGAAACTCGCTGCAAATTATCGCCGTGCCAGCGATACACCCGGCAATCGCCGACGTGGGCGAGGGTAAAACGCCGACCACGCATGACCAAGGCGCTGACCGTGGTGAGCAATGGTTGCCCACCACCGTTTGCCTGCAACCAGCGGTTTTGCGCGAGCAGCAGGCGATCCAGCGCCTGCGCCACGCTCCAGGTTTCCGGCGTGGCGTAGTAGTCGAGCGCCAGGGCCTGCAAGGTCGAACGCGCAGCCAGTCCGCCATCGGCGCATTGGCTGACGCCGTCGGCGATGGCGAACAGATAACCTTTGCTCGCCGCCAGCGCCGGCGCGGGGGTGACCAGGCGCAAAGCGTCCTGATTCTCTGCGCGCGGGCCGGTGGCGCTGGCTTCGGCAAAACTCAGTTGCAGGGCCATCGATGATTCAGACCCGCGCCGCCGTCACTGCCGCCGAACCCCAAGTGGTTCTCCAGCGACGCTTGACGCCGTGCAGGCCAAACCATGCCAGCACGCCAAGGCTGGCAAACAACCACAACGCCAGTTGATAGCTGCCGGTGCTTTGTTTGATCGCGCCCATGCCGGCCGCCAAGGCAAAACCGCCGATGCCGCCGGCCATGCCGATCAGCCCGGTCATCACGCCGATCTCCAGACGAAAACGTTGCGGCACCAGTTGGAAAACCGCACCGTTGCCTGCCCCCAAACCGAGCATGGTGCAGACGAAAAGTGCCAGCGCGGCGTAGGAGCTTGGCAGATTGAAACCGACCGCGGCGATGCAGACGGCCGCGACGGTGTACATCGCCAGCAGCGTGCGGATACCGCCAAAGCGATCAGCCAGCGCGCCACCCAGCGGTCGCATCAAACTGCCGCCGAACACACAGGCGGCGGTGTAGTAACCAGCGGTCACCGGGCTCAAACCGTACTGATCGTTGAAATAGCCGGGCAGGGCGCTGGCCAGGCCGATGAAGCCACCGAAGGTCACGCTGTAGAAAAACATGAACCACCAACTGTCGCGGTCGCCCAGGGCTTTGAAGTAGTCAGCCATGGCTTTGGCTTTCGGCCGCTCAGGCGCATTTTTTGCCAGCCAGGCGAACAGCACCAGGGTCAGGATCAGCGGGATCAGGGCGAAGCCGAAGACATTGCTCCAGCCGTAAGCGGCGGCGAGTACCGGTGCGAGCAGCGCGGCGAACACGGTGCCGGAGTTGCCCGCGCCAGCAATGCCCATGGCTTTGCCTTGATGCTGCGGCGGATACCATTGCGAGGCCAAGGGCAGGGCGACGGCAAACGAGGCGCCGGCCATGCCGAGGAACAAGCCGAGTATCAGCGCTTGTTCATAACTGTGGATGCCGAGTTTCCAGGCGCCGAACAATGCGCAGATCACGATGACCTGGCCGATCAGCCCGGCGGTTTTCGGCGACAGTCGATCAGCGAGCATGCCCATCCCGAAGCGCAGCACCGCACCGGCGAGGATCGGCGTGGCGACGACGAGGCCGCGTTGTTGCGTGGTCAGTTGCAAATCAGCAGCAATCTGCACCGCCAGCGGGCCGAGCAGGTACCAGACCATGAAGCTCAGGTCGAAATAGAGGAAGGCCGCGAACAGGGTCGGGGTGTGGCCGGATTTCCAGAAGCTTGAATTCATCGCGCACCTCAGCTGAAAAGAGTCTCGAAAGGAGTCATGCAACAGCAGGTGGGGCGCCGCCACGGCCGCACCACCGGCCCCGAGCTGTGGGGCCAAAACGCAAAAACGTCGCTACCTGATGCGCCGGTTGGGCGAACGGGTGAGCGACGTCTTTGTCGTGGGTGGGGCAACCGCCGTTGGTTACCTGTGCGTTTACATAGCGAGATTTGTGCCAACAGCCGGAAAATCAAAAGCCCCTCACCCTAGCCCTCTCCCAGAGGGAGAGGGCTAGGGTGAGGGGCTTTTCAAGCGGTCAGTACTTTTCAGCCAAGCAACTCACTCATGGCAATGATCTGCTCCGCCACCTGAATCAGCTTCTGCTGCCGGCTCATCGCCTGGCGTCGCATCAAGGTGTAAGCCTCTTCCTCATTGCAGTCCTTCATCTTCATCAATAACCCCTTGGCCAGCTCAATGCGCTTGCGCTCAGCCAATTGCTGATCACGCGCCTGCAACTGCGCACGCAACGCCTGATCACTCTCGAACCGGGCCATCGCCACATCGAGAATCGGCTGCAAACGCTGGGCGTGAATGCCTTCGACGATGTAGGCGCTGACCCCGGACTTGATCGCCTGGCGCATCACGCCAGGGTCATGCTCATCGGTAAACATCACGATTGGCCGTGGCTGGTCGCGGCTGACCAGCACGACTTGCTCCATGACATCGCGGCTCGGTGACTCGGTATCGATCAGAATCACGTCCGGGCGCACCGTTTCGACGCGCGCGGGCAGGTCAATGGTCAGACCGGACTCGTCGATGACTTCGAAACCGGCTTCGGTCAGCGCCGCTTTCAGGCGCCCGACTTTTTTCGCCGTGTCGTTGATCAGCAGAATGCGCAACATGTTCGCGGTCTCCTGTCAGCGGCGGGCGAGAAGGGCGACGTCGTCGTTCAACGCATGCAGCTTGAAACTGCGCGCGTAAGCGGCCGGGTCGCTGCCGTCCCAGACCTTGCCGTCGAGCAACTGGCTGCTGCGCATGTCGGTGCCCCACGCCGCCACGCCGACAGCCGTCGCTGCATCGCGGTAGATATCCAGTTGCTGGACCTGAAGTGCGACAGCGAGATAGTCCGGATCCTCACGCAGCAAGCCCCAGCGACGGAACTGGGTCATGAACCACATGCCGTCCGACAGATACGGCAGATTCACCTCGCCGTTGCCGTGAAAGCGCAAGGCGTGCGGATCCTGCCAGCGATTGCCGAGGCCATCGGCATAATCACCGAGAAAACGCGGTTCGATACACGAAAGCGGCGCGTCCAGATATTCCGGCGCGCTGAGCAACTGCGCGGTGCTGCGCCGATTTTCCGGGCTTTCTTCGATAAAACGGCTGGCTTCAAGGATCGCCATCACCAGCGCCCGAGCGGTGTTCGGGTATTGCTCGACAAATTCGCGAGTGCAGCCAAGGACTTTTTCCGGGTGATCGGGCCAGATGGTCTGGCTGGTCGCCAGGGTGAAACCGAGATCCTGCTGCACCGCGCTGGCGGCCCAAGGCTCACCGACACAAAAGCCGTCGATGCGCCCGGCTTGCAGGTGCGCGACCATTTGCGGCGGCGGCACCACCACGCTGTCGACATCCTGCAATGGATGAATGCCCTGACTCGCCAGCCAGTAATAGAGCCACATCGCGTGGGTGCCGGTGGGAAATGTCTGCGCGAAGGTGAGTTTTGCGCGGCTTTGGTGCGCGTGGCGGTCCAGCGCTTCAGGACTGGTCACACCGAGGCTTTGCAGATCGTGGGAGAGGTTGAGACTCTGGCCGTTCTGGTTCAGGCCCATCAACACGGCCATGTCGGTCGGGGCGACACCGCCGATACCCAGGTGCACAGCGTAGATCAGGCCATACAGACTGTGCGCGGCATCCAGTTCGCCGCTGACCAGTTTGTCGCGCAAACTGGCCCAGGAACTCTGGCGCTTGAGGTTCAGAGTCAGCCCATAAGGCTGGGCGAAGCCCTGTGTCGCCGCGACGACGACCGAGGCGCAATCGCTCAGGGCCATGAAGCCGAGGTTGATTGCACTTTTTTCCGGGGCATCGCTACCGTTGACCCAAGCCAGCGGCCCTGCTGAAGATTCATTCATCCAACGCTACCTCGAAAAAAAACGTCGTCGCGGACTTTGCGCAGGCAAAACCCGGGACGACGCCATTGTCCTTACCCACACGCCGCCATTGGCCTGCAGGCTGATAGCGATGAAAGTGCAAGGCATATGCCAGCCACCTCGATTTGCGCATGTGCCTCGCGCCGCAGGTCGATGCCCGGCTATAATCGCCGCCTCTTTTCGCCGCCCGAGTCATCGCCGCCCATGTACACCCTGGCCCGTCAGCTGTTGTTCAAACTTTCCCCGGAAACCTCCCACGATCTGTCGCTGGATCTGATCGGCGCGGGTGGGCGTTTGGGCCTCAACGGCTTGCTGTGCAAGGCGCCGGCAAAAGTCCCGGTGACCGTCATGGGCCTGGAATTCCCCAACCCGGTGGGTTTGGCGGCCGGTCTGGACAAGAACGGCGCAGCCATCGATGGCTTCGCGCAGTTGGGTTTCGGTTTTGTCGAAATCGGCACCGTGACCCCGCGTCCACAGCCTGGCAACCCGAAACCACGGATCTTTCGTCTGCCGGAAGCCGAGGCGATCATCAACCGCATGGGGTTCAACAACCTCGGTGTCGATAACCTGCTGGCACGGGTGGCCGCAGCGAAATACAAAGGCGTGCTGGGCATCAACATCGGCAAGAACTTCGATACGCCGGTTGAGCGCGCGGTCGATGATTACCTGATCTGCCTGGACAAGGTCTACGCCCACGCCAGCTACGTGACGGTCAACGTCAGCTCGCCGAACACCCCGGGCCTGCGCAGCCTGCAGTTCGGCGACTCGCTCAAGCAATTGCTCGCCGATCTGGCCACGCGCCGCGCAGAACTGGCCTTGCGTCATGGCAAGCATGTGCCGCTGGCAATCAAGATCGCGCCGGACATGACCGATGAAGAAACCGCGCAGGTGGCTCAGGCGTTGATCGAAACCGGCATGGACGCGGTGATTGCGACCAATACCACCCTCAGCCGGGTTGGTGTTGAAGGCATGGAACATGGCGACGAGGCGGGCGGTTTGTCCGGTGCTCCGGTGCGTGAGAAGAGCACCAATACTGTGAAGGTGCTGGCCGGTGAATTGGCTGGGCGTTTGCCGATCATTGCTGCTGGCGGGATTACTGAAGGCAAGCATGCGGCCGAGAAGATCACGGCGGGTGCGAGCCTGGTGCAGATCTACTCCGGCTTCATCTATAAAGGCCCGGCGCTGATCCGTGAGTCGGTAGACGCGATCGCCGCCCTGCGCTGATCCATAGACACCACTGTTCCCTTGTAGGAGTGAGCCTGCTCGCGATAGCTTTCTTTCGGTCACTTCATCAGCGACTGACAGACCGCTATCGCGAGCAGGCTCACTCCTACAGGTTATGCGCTCGGCACAAAAATCCATGCAATAAAAAGGGCTCCTCGAAGGAGCCCCTGGGCCGCAGCCCGCCGTCCGGGAAGGACGTGCATGGTAAGTCGTTACAAATTCAGATTGTCGTGTCGGAATTAATGCCCTGTGTCAGCCGACGGCGTGAAGTTCGTTGAGTCTGTGGATTCCCGCAGTGCCGGTCATACCGTCCCAGTTGTCGCCGCGTCCTTCTCGCCAGCCGTTAATCCAAGCTTGGCGTACCGACGGTAGAGTAAATGGGCAAAGCTCACGGGATTTGCCACCAACGCCATATTGATATCCGCGCAAAAATGCTCTTTCCAACGGATCACGCTTAAGTCTTCTCATAGGGTGTTTCCCTCACTTGTTGACTGTTTTGTGTCGCGTTGACCTCAACTGAGGTCTGGCAGAAGAAACCTGCCATGGTGCGGCTCGCTGCCGGCGTGGCGAGCCAAGGTGTTGACGCCGTTGCGACGTCAACCTGCGTTCAGTTCTAACCAATGAGTCACACCGAGGGAATGATCGTTTTGTCATAAGGACGTAACGAAATTAGTGCTACAGCCATAAGTAACGACGGGTTTCATGCACGGTTTTTCAGCAAACCCCGGTATGATCGGCCCCGCGCTGGATGATGGGGTTAATTCTTTAGTGAGAATGACCCACGTTTGCGCTGGGGTATAAAGCGACGAAGGGTCGCTTTAAGACTTTTTGTTTCATCAACTTTTTTATCTGTCCCGGCATCTAAGCTCTTTTAACCCGAGCAGCGGGGATGGAACGGCACACCTTCGTGCCACGCGGGCGTTCTTTTAGAAAAGCGCCTGATTGAAAACCGGATCGGCAATGCGTTGCCGATTCACTAGCCAAAGGCTCTGGAAATACCATGTCCGACCGTTTCGAACTCTTCCTCACTTGCCCTAAAGGCCTTGAAGGCCTGCTCATCGAGGAAGCCGTCGGGCTTGGCCTTGAAGAAGCGCGCGAGCACACTTCCGCCGTGCGTGGCATGGCGTCCATGGAAACCGCTTATCGCCTGTGCCTCTGGTCGCGTCTGGCCAACCGGGTGCTTTTGGTGCTCAAGCGTTTCCCGATGAAAGACGCTGAAGACCTTTATCACGGCGTGCTCGACATCGAGTGGCAGGATCACATGCTCAGCGATGGCACCCTGGCCGTTGAATTCAGCGGCCACGGTTCCGGCATCGACAACACCCACTTCGGCGCCTTGAAAGTCAAAGACGCCATCGTCGACAAACTGCGCACCCCGCAAGGCGACCGTCCGTCGATCGACAAGCTCAACCCGGACCTGCGCATTCACCTGCGTCTGGATCGCGGCGAAGCGATTCTCTCCCTCGACCTCTCCGGGCACAGCCTGCACCAGCGCGGCTATCGCTTGCAGCAGGGCGCCGCGCCGCTGAAGGAAAACCTCGCGGCGGCGATCCTGATCCGTTCCGGCTGGCCGCGCATTGCTGCCGAAGGCGGCGCGCTGGCTGACCCGATGTGCGGTGTTGGTACGTTCCTCGTCGAAGCCGGCATGATTGCCGCCGACATGGCGCCGAACCTGCGTCGTGAGCAGTGGGGCTTTACCGCGTGGCTCGGTCACGTTCCGGCGTTGTGGAAAAAACTTCACGAAGAAGCCGTTGAACGTGCCGCTGCCGGTCTGGCCAAGCCACCGCTGTGGATTCGCGGTTACGAAGCTGACCCTCGTTTGATTCAACCGGGCCGCAACAACGTTGAACGTGCTGGTCTGAGCGAGTGGATCAAGATCTACCAGGGCGAAGTCGCGACCTTCGAGCCGCGCCCGGACCAGAACCAGAAAGGTCTGGTCATCTGCAACCCGCCGTACGGTGAGCGTCTCGGTGACGAAGCCAGCCTGCTCTATCTCTACCAGAACCTCGGCGAGCGTCTGCGTCAGGCCTGCCTGAACTGGGAAGCGGCGGTGTTCACCGGCGCGCCGGATCTGGGCAAGCGCATGGGCATCCGCAGCCACAAACAGTATTCGTTCTGGAACGGCGCGTTGCCGTGCAAACTGCTGTTGATCAAAGTGCTGCCGGATCAGTTCGTCACCGGCGAGCGTCGTACCCCGGAGCAGCGTCAGGCCGAGCGCGAGCAAGCGGCATACGATCAGACCCCGGACGAGCCGCAAGAGCGCAAGTTCAACAAGAACGGCAACCCGATCAAGCCGACGCCGGCCCCGGCGCCAGTGATCGAACAGCCGCGCTTGAGCGAAGGCGGGCAGATGTTTGCCAACCGTCTGCAAAAGAACCTCAAGGCGATGGGCAAGTGGGTCAAGCGCGAAGGCATCGATTGCTACCGCGTCTACGACGCTGACATGCCTGAGTATGCGATGGCCATCGACCTGTACCACGATTGGGTGCACGTTCAGGAATACGCCGCGCCGAAGTCCATTGACCCGGAAAAAGCCTCGGCGCGCATGTTCGATGCCCTGGCGGCCATTCCGCAGGCGCTGAACGTCGACAAGAGCCGTGTGGTGGTCAAACGCCGCGAGCGCCAGAGCGGCACCAAGCAGTACGAGCGTCAGGCGGCGCAGGGCAAGTTCAATGAAGTCAGCGAGGGCGGCGTGAAGCTGCTGGTCAACCTCACCGACTACCTCGACACCGGTCTGTTCCTCGACCACCGTCCGATGCGTATGCGTATTCAGAAGGAGGCCGCCGGCAAGCGTTTCCTCAATCTGTTCTGCTACACCGCGACCGCCAGCGTGCACGCGGCCAAGGGCGGCGCGCGCAGCACCACCAGCGTTGACCTGTCGAAAACCTACCTCGACTGGGCACGCCGCAACCTGTCGCTGAACGGCTACTCGGACAAGAACCGTTTGGAGCAGGGCGATGTGATGGCGTGGCTGGAAAGCAGCCGTGACGAGTACGACCTGATCTTCATCGATCCGCCGACGTTCTCCAACTCCAAGCGCATGGAAGGCATCTTCGACGTGCAACGTGATCAGGTGCAGTTGATTGACCTGGCCATGGCGCGTCTGGCGCCGGGCGGTGTGCTGTATTTCTCCAACAACTTCCGCAAGTTCCAGTTGGAAGAGAACCTCACCGAGCGTTACGCGGTCGAGGAAATCAGCGCACAGACCATTGATCCGGATTTTGCCCGCAACACCAAGATCCACCGCGCCTGGAAAATAACGGCTCGTTGACGCTTTGCGATATTGGATCCACAGAGCCTTGATTTTTAAAGGCTCCGTGGATCTGCCCGCGCTAGCTAAATTAGTGGCTAATAGCTATAACTCACACACGGTCAATGGGGTTTTCCCGTAAATGCTGGCGTAGTGTGAGTTGTCTTTATGTCGTTGCACCCCGTGCGCCCAAAGATTCTGGGTTTCATCAGCGAAGACGTCTCGGCCTGGCTGGTCGCGCTGCTGGTATTGCTCGCCGGCGGGATTCTCACGGGGCTGCTCGCCTGGGCCACCCTCAATCAGTTTCAGCAACAAACCCGTCAGCGTTTTCAACTGCTGGCCAACGAACGTTACAGTCGCATCGAAGAACGCTTTCAGGATCAGGAGCAACGCCTCGACGGCCTGCGCCGCTTCTTCGCCAACTCTGAATCGGTGTCCCGCGCCGAATTCGACGGTTATACCCAACCCTTATTGATGCGTACCCAGGCCTATTCGTTTGCCCTCAAGGTCAGCGGTGCCGGGCGAGCTGCATTCGAGCAGCGGGTGCGTGACGAAGGCCTGAGCAACTTTACCGTGCGTGAATTGAATGCACAGGGCGAGCTGCAACTGGCTGGCGTGCGCGATGCCTACGTGCCGGTGCTCTACAGCCAGACGCAAAGTCGGCTCGGCTCACCGTTGGGTTATGACTTGCTCGCGCAACCGCTGCGTCGCGACACCCTGCAACGCGCCGACAAGCTCGGCGGGCTGGCGGTGTCGCAACCGATGCACCTGGTCAGCATCGAACCGTCTTATGCGCGCGGTGTGCTGCTCGTCGCGCCAGTGAGCCGCAAAGGCGAGCGCCAATCGTTTGGCTACGTGATGGCGGTGATCAGCATGCGCCAGTTGCTGGCCGACGGTTTGCCGGATGCCTTCCATGACTATCTGTCAGTGCGCATTCTCGACATGTCGACCAATGATCAGCATGAAGTGTTGTTCGAGTCGACCAACGAGGCGGCACCGAGCGACCTGACCGCCACGCGCCTGGTGCGCATGGCCGATCACGATTATCAGATCGATATCCTGCCGAGTGAGACGTTCGTTCAGGCCAATCATTCGTCGGTCGGCAGTGTGATTATTCTGGGCAGCTTGCTCAGTTTGCTGCTCAGCGCCTTGCTCTACGTGTTGGTCAGTCAACGTCAGCGCGCCTTGCGCATGGTCGAACTGCGCACGCAGGAACTGCACGCCAGCGAACAGGAGTTGCGCGGCACCCACGGTCAGTTGCGCGGTGTGCTGAATGCGGCGACGCAGGTGGCAATCATCGCCACCGATCTGCGCGGGGTGATCAACACGTTCAACCCCGGCGCCGAACAAATGCTCGGTTACAGCAGCGCCGATGTCGTCGGCCACATGACTCTGGAAAACCTGCACCTGCCCCGCGAGCTGACGGCCCGTGCTGCCGAATTGAGTGCGCGCTACGGCAAAAGCATCCCGACCTGCCACGCGATGCTGGTCGAGGGCGGCGAAGTCGGTGGCCACGAGGCCCGCGAATGGACGCTGGTGCGCAGCGATGGCAGTCATCTGCCGGTGAACATGCTCGCCACGCCGGTGCTGGATGAGCAGGGGTTGTGGGTCGGGCACCTGGCGATCTGCATCGACATCACCGAGCGCAAGCGCGTGCACGAAGTGCTGGCGGCGCGGGACGTGCTGCTAAAGAAACTCAGCGCGCACGTACCCGGCGGCATCTATCAATTCAAGATGGAATTCGACGGGCGCTTCAGTGTGATCTACGCCAGCGACGGCATCCGCGAGATCTACGAGCTGGAGCCGGACGTGCTGCTGTTCAACGCCGAAGCGATCTTCACGCGCATTCATCCACAGGACGTTACTCGTGTGCGCTCTTCCATTCGCGCCTCGGCAGATAGCCTCAGCCCGTGGCGCGAGGAGTATCGCGTGCAACTGCCTGAGCGCGGTCTGCGCTGGGTGCGCGGCGAGGCGACTCCGGAAGAGCTGCCGGGCGGCGGCGTGCTCTGGCATGGCTATATTTCGGACATTTCCGACCTCAAGCGCGTGGAAGAAGAACTGCGTGCGCTGTCGGTGACCGATTCGCTGACCGGCATTCATAATCGTCGCTATTTTCAGGAACGCCTGACCACGGAAATGGCCCGGGTCGAGCGCGGTGGCGGCGAGCTGTCGGTGATCATGCTCGATATCGACCACTTCAAACGCATCAACGATCAGTATGGCCACGCCGTCGGTGACCGGGTGCTGCAAGCGGTGTGCGAGCGCATTGGCCATCGTTTGCGGCGCACCGATGTGTTCTGTCGCTTGGGTGGCGAGGAATTCATGGTGCTGTGCCCGGACATCGACGGTGAGCATGCGCACACGCTGGCGGTTGAGTTGTGGCAGGGTTTGCGCAGTGCGCCGGTGGATGTGGTCGGCGTGGTCACGGCGAGTTTCGGTATCGCCAGTTGGCGACCGGGGGAGGGCGCGGATGCGCTGTTGCTCAGAGCGGATTCGGGTGTGTATATGGCAAAGCAGCGCGGGCGCGATCGCGTCGAGCAGATGAGCTAGACCTGACACCCATCCCCTGTGGGAGCGAGCTTGCTCGCGAAGGGGCCCGAACAGTCAAGGAAGATATCGACTGTACTGACGCCTTCGCGAGCAAGCTCGCTCCCACAGGGTTTTGTGGTGTTGCCTGAACTGCGTTACAGAACCGAAGCGGTCTGCGCCAGTTTCGGCTGCTTGTACAGATCCAGCAGCACCTGATCCAGCACCGACGATGCCCCGAACGGCGCCTTGTCGTTGAGGATGGCCACAACCGCCCAGGTATTGCCATTCACATCACGGCTGAAACCGGCAATCGCCCGCACGGTGTTCAAAGTACCGGTCTTGACGTGCGCCTCACCGCGCATCGCCGTGGTTTTCAGGCGCTTGCGCATGGTGCCGTCGGTGCCGGCGATCGGCAGCGAGCTGATGTACTCGGCGGCATACGGGCTGTGCCACGCGGCTTGCAGCATTGCCGCCATTTCACGGGCGCTGACCCGTTCAGCACGGGACAGGCCGGAGCCGTTCTCCATCACCAGGTGCGGCGCGGTGATGCCCTTCTTCGCCATCCACTGGCGCACCACGCGCTGCGCTGCCTTGGCGTCGTCGCCGTCGGCGTCATTGCGGAATTTCTGCCCAAGACTCAGGAACAACTGCTGAGCCATGGTGTTGTTACTGTATTTGTTGATGTCGCGGATGATCTCCGCCAGATCCGGCGAGTAAGCACGGGCCAGCAGCTTGGCATTGCCCGGGGTCGACGCGAGACGATCCTTGCCCTGAATGCTGCCACCCAGTTCTTTCCAGATCGCACGCACGGCGCCAGCGGTGTAGGTCGCGTGGTCGAGCAGAGACAGGTAGGTCTGCGAGCTGCAACCTTCGCCCAACTGGCCGGCCACGGTCACGGTCACGCTGCCGTCAGCCTCTGGCACCGGGTTATAGCGCACGCCGCCGGTGCATTGCTTGGAGGGCAGGGCTTTAACGGTGTTGGCGATGTGGATGCTGGCAATCGGCGGCTCAACCGAGATCAGCACTCGGCCATTGTCGTTGCGGGCAACAAAGCGCAGGGCTTTGAGGTTGACCAGCAGCGAATCCGGTTTGACCAGAAACGGCTTGTTCTCGTCATTGCCGTCATCATTGAATTCCGGCAGCACCGGCTGCACAAAGAAGTTGCGGTCGAGGATCAGGTCACCGGTGATCTGGGTAACGCCGTTGGCGCGCAGGTCGCGCATCAGCAGCCAGAGTTTTTCCATGTTCAGTTTCGGATCGCCGCCACCCTTGAGGTAGAGGTTGCCGTTGAGGATGCCGCCGTTCAGGTCACCGTCGGTATAGAACTCGGTCTTCCACTGATGGTTGGGGCCGAGCATTTCCAGCGCCGCGTAGGTGGTCACCAGTTTCATGGTCGAGGCCGGGTTGACCGAAACGTCGGCATTGAACACGGTCGGCGTGCCCGGGCCGTCGAGCGGCACCATCACCAGCGACAGGGCGCTGGGCTGCAATTTGCTCGCCTTGAGGGCTTTTTCAACGTTGGGGGTCAGGGAAGTATTGATGGTGGCAGCAGAAACAGGCAGGGCCAGAGGCAGAAGAAGGCCGGCGAGCAACAGTGGACGCAACGATTTGATCATATGAAATAAAACCCTACAGTCGAGGGGAAAATAACGAGGACATGGATGAAAAAGCCCTCAGCGGTCATGAAAGTGTCGGCATTATGCCCCAAGGTGTTACAGCTTGTGCCTTGTCCGGGCCGGCCAATACGTTATTTTTTTACAGGCGGTCGGCTTCAGGGGCCAGAGAGGCGGGCAATCGACGGCTTAAACTGGTAAAGTGCCGGCCGTTAATACTTATGAGGATTGTTCCAATGGCGACTAACCGTTCCCAGCGTCTGCGCAAAAAACTGTGCGTTGATGAATTTCAAGAGCTGGGTTTCGAACTGAACCTGGACTTCAAAGAAGACTTGTCCGAAGAAGCCATTGACGCTTTCCTCGAAGCCTTCATCAAAGAAGCCATGGAAGCCAATGGTCTGGGTTATGTTGGCGGCGACGACTTCGGTCTGGTTTGCCTGCAGAAGCGTGGCTCGGTCAACGAAGAGCAGCGCGCTGCCGTTGAAGCCTGGCTGAAAACCCGCTCCGAGCTGACCAAGTACGAAGTCAGCCCGTTGCTGGACGTTTGGTATCCGGAAAAGCCGATCAACGCGGCTAAGTGATACTGAAAAAAACGGCGACCTGAGGGTCGCCGTTTTTTTTTCGTCGATCAAAAGATCGCAGCCTCGTTTCACTCGACAGCTCCTACAGAGGAGCGCGATCTCCTGTAGGAGCTGCCGAAGGCTGCGATCTTTTAAGCTTTGCGCCAATTCAGAATCACCAGCGTCAAAACCCCCGCCACAATCCCCCAAAACGCCGAACCAATGGAAAACAGCGTCAGCCCCGATGCCGTGACCATAAAGGTAATCAAAGCCGCCTCACGCTCCTTGACCTCGGTCATCGCAATGCTCAAGCCATTGATGATCGATCCGAACAGCGCCAATGCGGCAATCGACAGCACCAGTTCCTTCGGCAACGCCGCAAACAACGCTGCCAACGTGGCGCCGAACACCCCGGCAATCCCGTAGAAAATCCCGCACCAAACCGCCGCGGTGTAGCGCTTGTTGCGATCTTCATGGGCGTGCGGCCCGGTGCAGATCGCCGCGCTGATGGCCGCGAGGTTGATGCCGTGGGAGCCGAACGGCGCCAGCAATAGTGAAGCGATGCCGGTGGTGGTGATCAGCGGCGACGCCGGTACGTTGTAGCCATCTGCGCGCAGGACAGCGATGCCGGGCATGTTCTGCGAGGTCATCGCGACGACGAACAATGGAATGCCAATGCTGATCGTCGCGGCGAGCGAGAAGTGCGGCGTGGTCCACACCGGCGTCGCCACTTCCAGATGAAAGCCGCTGAAATCCAGCAAACCCATGAAGCCTGACAGCGCTGTGCCGATCAGCAGCGCGGCGAGCACCGCATAACGCGGCGACAGGCGTTTGACCAGCAAATAGGTGAAAAACATTCCCAGCACCAGCCCGGTGCGGTGCTGTGCGGCGACGAAGATTTCGCTGCCGATCTTGAACAGAATCCCTGCCAGTAATGCAGCAGCGAGCGAAGCCGGGATCTTTTTCACCAGCCGTTCGAAGCTGCCGGTCAGCCCGCAAATGGTCACCAGCACCGCGCAAGTAATGTAGGCACCGATGGCCTCGCCATAACTGACACCGCCCAGACTGGTAATCAGCAGGGCCGCGCCGGGCGTCGACCAGGCAATGGTGATCGGCGTGCGATAACGCAACGACAGGCCGATCGAACACACTGCCATGCCAATGGAAATCGCCCAGATCCACGAAGAGATCTGCCCGCTGGTGAGACCCGCCGCTTGCCCGGCCTGGAACATCAGCACCAGCGAGCTGGTGTAGCCGGTCATCATCGCGATGAAACCGGCGACGATCGCTGAGGGCGACGTGTCGGCCAAGGGGCGCAGTCGAGTGTGCGTGGCGTCGTTCATGACAACGGTGTTCCTTATACCAATGAAGATGTCCGCCATGACGCAAACCCTTGTATGAGCTGCCGAAGGCCGCGATCTGTTGATCTTGCTTCTCAAAATCAAAGTCAAAAGATCGCAGCCTTCGGCAGCTCCTACAGGGGAGGTGGTGTTCTGGCGGCGGATTCTGTGATCAAGCCTAAACTCAATCGTAACGGATCGTTGCAATACAGCCGAAGTCACAAACAGCCGTACAGTCGTGTTGCCACCTTCCATTGTGTACAATCGCGCTGTTTTTTACGCGATACTTGCCAGCGACCTACTGTGCCGTATTACAGTCACGGTCTATTCGCCGCAGTTCTCCCGACTCGAGTGCCCATGAACGAACAGTTGCAACCCCTCAAGAAACAACCGCGAGCAGGCAAAGCCGGCCGCAGCGGAACCCAGGACGATATTGTCTACGCGCATATCTTCGAGGCCATCCTCGAACAGCGTCTGGCGCCCGGCACAAAATTGAGCGAAGAAGCGCTGGGGGAAATCTTCGGGGTCAGCCGCACCATCATTCGCCGCGCCCTCTCGCGTCTGGCCCATGAAGGCGTCGTGCTGTTGCGGCCGAACCGTGGCGCCGTGGTCGCCAGCCCGAGTGTAGAAGAAGCGCGTCAGGTGTTTCTCGCTCGCCGTCTGGTCGAGCGCGCGATCACTGAGTTGGCGGTGCAACACGCCACTGCCGAGCAGATCGCTGAGCTGCGGCAGATGGTCAACGACGAGCGCGACAGCTTCTCCCGTGGCGATCGCGGCGCCGGTATTCGTCTGTCGGGCGAGTTCCACCTGAAACTGGCGGAAGCGGCGATGAACGCACCGTTGATCAGCTTCCAGCGCAGCCTCGTTTCGCAGACATCGCTGATCATCGCTCAGTATGAAAGCGGCAACCGTTCGCACTGCTCGTACGACGAACACACCCAGTTGATCGACGCGATCGAGAAACGCGACGGTGAGTTGGCGGTGAATTTGATGATGCATCACATGGATCACATCGACAGCAAGCTCAACCTCGACGAGGAAGGCGCGTCGGATGATCTGCATGCGGTGTTCTCGCATTTGTTGCAGACCAAGAAGCCTGGGCGTCCAGCGGCCAAGCTCTAACTGACCAATAGAAAAATCCCCCGCAGCTGAAAAGTTGCGGGGGATTTTTTGTGCCTGTCTGATCGTTCCCACGCTCTGCGTGGGAACGCCTCTGGGGACGCTCCGCGTCCAGTGACGCGGAGCGTCACGGGCTGCATTCCCACGCAGAGCGTGGGAACGATCATGGCCCGGGGGAAATTAGCGCTGATGCACCAGCGCACCCGCCGCATACGTCTGCTGCACCGTGCGGTCATCGCCCAGCGTCATCAACACAAACAACGTCTCGGCAATGTTGTTGGCCTGCTTCAAGCGATAGCTCAGCAGCGGCGTGGCGTTGTAATCCAGCACCAGGAAGTCAGCGTCGGAACCCGGTTGCAGGTTGCCGATCTTGTCTTCCAGACGCAGCGCCCGCGCGCCGCCCAGGGTCGCCAGATACAGCGACTTGAACGGGCTCAGGCGTGCACCTTGCAGTTGCATCACTTTGTACGCTTCGTTCAGCGTCTGCAGCAGCGAGAAACTGGTACCGCCGCCGACGTCAGTACCCAAACCGACATTGAGTTTGTGCTTCTCGGCCATCGGCAAGTTGAACAAGCCGCTGCCCAAGAAGAAGTTCGAAGTCGGGCAGAACGAGATCGCCGAGCCGGTTTCTGCCAGACGCGCGCATTCTTCGTCGCACAGGTGCACGCCGTGAGCGAACACCGAACGCTCGCCGAGCAATTGGTAGTGGTCGTAAACGTCGAGGTAACCCTTGCGCTCCGGGAACAGCTCCTTGACCCACTCGATTTCCTTGAGGTTCTCGCTGATGTGGGTCTGCATGTACAGATCCGGATACTCGGTCAGCAGTTGGCCGGCGAGGGTCAGCTGTTCCGGGGTGCTGGTCGGCGCGAAACGCGGAGTGACCGCGTAGTGCAGACGACCCTTGCCATGCCAGCGCTCGATCAGCGCCTTGCTCTCGACGTAGCTCGATTCAGCGGTGTCGGTCAGGTAGTCCGGGGCGTTGCGGTCCATCATCACCTTGCCGGCGATCATGCGCAGGTCGAGCTTCTCGGCCTTTTCGAAAAACGAGTTCACCGACTGCGGGTGGACGCTGCCGAACACCAGCGCGGTGGTGGTGCCGTTGCGCAGCAGTTCCTTGATGAAAATGTCGGCGACGTCATCGGCGTGGGCCTTGTCGCCGAACTGGCTTTCGCACGGAAAGGTGTAGGTGTTCAGCCAGTCGAGCAGTTGCTCGCCGTAGGCGCCGACCATGCCGGTTTGCGGCAAGTGAATGTGGGTGTCGATGAAGCCCGGAGTAATCAGCGCGTCTTGGTAATGCTCGATTTCGATGTCCGCCGGCAGGGTCGGCAGCAAATCACTGGCGTGGCCAAGGGCGCTGATCTTGCCGCCATCGACCACCAGCAGGCCATCCTCGAAATATTCGTAGGAGGCTTCGATCCCGACTTCGGCGGGGTCGGCAATGCTGTGCAGGATGGCAGCGCGGTAGGCTTTGCGAGTCAGAGGCATGAGGGTTCTCTAATCAGTTTGAGGCTTTGAGTTTGGTCGCCTGACTGCGCCGCGAAACCGGCAGCAGTTTGGCAATCGGTTCGGCGCTGGCAGTCTGCTGGCCGAAGTTAGCGTTATAGGTGGCGATGATTTCGCCGGCGATGGAGATGGCGATTTCCACAGGCAGTTTGCCTTTGACTTCGCCGATGCCCATCGGGCAGCGCATGCGTTGCACGACGCTGCTGTCGAAACCGCGATCACGCAAACGGTGTTCGAACTTCGCGCGTTTGGTCTTCGAACCGATCAGGCCGAAGTAGGCGAAGTCGTTGCGCTTGAGAATCGCGGCAGTGAGTTCAAGGTCGAGCTGATGGTTGTGGGTCATGACGATGCAATAACTGCCGACGGGCAGCTCATCGATTTCATCCACAGGCTCTTCGGCGACGATTTTACGCACGCCGTGGGGGATGTGTTCGGGGAATTCGGCCTCGCGCGAATCGATCCAGCGTACCCGGCAGGGCAGGCTGGCGAGCAGCGGCACCAAGGCGCGGCCAACATGGCCGGCACCGAACACAGCGATCTGCGCCTGCACCTGGCCCATCGGTTCGAACAGCAACACGGTGGCGCCGCCGCAGCACTGGCCCAGGCTGGCGCCGAGGCTGAAGCGCTCCAGATGGGTGTCCTGCTTACCGCTGGCGAGCATCTCGCGGGCGATCTGCATGGCTTTGTATTCCAGGTGCCCGCCACCGATGGTGTCGAAACTCTGGTTAGCGCTGATGACCATTTTCGAACCGGCGTTGCGTGGCGTCGAGCCGAGTTCTTCGATGATCGTCACCAGAACGCAGGGTTCGCCCTGGTTCTGCAGGTCGGCGAGGGCGTCGATCCAGTTGTACATACACACCTCTCAGATCGTTCCCACGCTCTGCGTGGGAATGCATCACTGGACGCTCCGCGTCCGCTGTTCAGGATGCGACGCAGAGCGTCGCGGGCTGCATTCCCACGCAGAGCGTGGGAACGATCATCAAACAACCTCGGTTTCAGCTTCAACGGCTTTCACCGCTTTCAACTGACGCATCTGCTCACACCCCCACAACACCCGCTCCGGGGTCGCCGGCGCATCGATCTGCGGCTGATGCTTGTAGTCACCGAGACTCGCCACCGCATCCTTGATCGCACACCACGACGCAATCCCGAGCATGAACGGCGGCTCACCGACAGCTTTGGAATGAAACACCGTGTCTTCCGGGTTCTTGCGGTTTTCCACCAGTTTCACCCGCAGATCCAGCGGCATGTCCGCCACCGCCGGGATCTTGTAGCTGGCCGGGCCGTTGGTCATCAGCTTGCCTTTGTTGTTCCAGACCAGCTCCTCCATGGTCAGCCAGCCCATGCCCTGGATGAAACCACCCTCGACCTGACCGATGTCAATGGACGGGTTCAGCGAGGCGCCGACGTCGTGAAGAATATCGGTGCGCAGCATCTTGTATTCGCCGGTCAGGGTGTCGACGATCACTTCGCAGCACGCCGCGCCGAAGGCGAAGTAGTAGAACGGACGGCCACGCGCCTGGCTGCGGTCGTAATAGATCTTCGGCGTCTTGTAGAAGCCAGTGCTCGACAGCGACACCTGATTGAAATACGCCTGCTGGATCAGCGCTTCGAAAGTCAGAATATGGTCGCGAACCCGAACGTGACCGTTGTGGAATTCGACGTCTTCTTCAGTGACTTTAAAGTGGCGGGCAGCGAATTCGACCAGACGTTTCTTGATAATCTCTGCCGCGTTCTGCGCCGCTTTACCGTTCAAGTCCGCACCGCTGGACGCCGCCGTTGGCGAGGTGTTCGGCACCTTGTCGGTGTTGGTCGCGGTGATCTGCACGCGGTCGATTTCGACCTGGAACACTTCGGCCACGACCTGCGCGACTTTGGTGTTCAGACCCTGGCCCATTTCTGTGCCGCCGTGGTTCAGGTGGATGCTGCCGTCGGTGTAGATATGGATCAGCGCACCGGCCTGGTTCAAGAAGCTGGCGGTAAAGGAAATACCGAATTTCACCGGAGTCAGCGCCAGGCCTTTTTTCAGGATCGGGCTGTTGGCGTTGTAGCGACGAATTGCTTCGCGGCGTTCGTGATACTGGCTGCTTTCTTCCAGTTCAGCAGTCATTTCCTCGAGCATGTTGTGCTCGACGGTCTGGTAGTAATGGGTGACGTTGCGCTCGGTCTTGCCGTAGTAGTTGGCCTTGCGCACGGCGAGCGGATCGAGTTGCAGGTGACGGGCAATCGCGTCCATCACTTCTTCGATCGCGACCATGCCTTGCGGGCCACCGAAACCACGGTAAGCGGTATTCGACGCGGTGTTGGTCTTGCAGCGGTGACCGTTGATGGTCGCATCACCGAGGTAGTACGAGTTGTCCGAGTGGAACATCGCGCGGTCAACGATCGAGGCGGACAAGTCCGGCGAGCAGCCGCAGTTGCCGGCCAGATCCATGTTGATCCCGTGCAGGCGCCCGGTGCTGTCGAAGCCGACGTCGTACTCGACGTAAAACGGGTGACGCTTGCCGGTCATCAGCATGTCTTCGACGCGCGGCAGGCGCATCTTCGTCGGTTGGCCGGTGAGGTGTGCAACCACGGCGCACAGGCACGCCGGGCTGGCCGCTTGAGTTTCCTTGCCACCGAAACCACCGCCCATGCGGCGCATGTCGACAACGATTTTGTTCATCGACACGTCGAGCACTTCGGCGACCAGTTTCTGCACTTCGGTCGGGTTCTGCGTCGAGCAGTAAACGATCATGCCGCCATCTTCGGTCGGCATCACCGAGGAGATTTGCGTCTCCAGGTAGAAGTGTTCCTGACCGCCAATGTGCAGCGTGCCTTGAATGCGGTGTTCAGCGGTTGCCAGCGCAGAAACCGAATCACCGCGCTGATGGGTGTGGCTGTCGAGAACGAAATGGCGTTTGCGCAGGGCTTCAACCACGTCGAGCACAGGTTCGAGGTCTTCGTATTCGATGATTGCAGCCATCGCCGCTTTGCGCGCGGTTTCCAGGTCTTTCGCCGCGACGGCGAGCACCGGTTGACCGACGAATTGCACGTCATCGATGGCCAGCAGCGGGTCGCCCGGCATCAGCGGGCCGATGTCTTTCAGGCCCGGCACGTCTTCGTGGGTGATGGCGATGCGCACGCCTTCGAAGGCATAGCACGGCTTGGTGTCGATGCTGATGATTTTCGCGTGGGCGCGGTCCGACATGCGTGCGTACAGGTGCAACTGGTTGGGGAATTCCAGACGGTCATCGATGTACTGCGCTTCACCGGACACGTGCTTGGCGGCGCTGTCGTGCTTGACGCTGCGGCCGACACCGGAAGTCAGGTCCTTGGCGAACAATTCAGCCAGTTCAGCTTGAGTTTTCTCTACGCCGTGATGGTTAGACATAAGCGGTCACCCGAGTCTCGATGTGCGGTGTTTGCAGTTCGATGAAGTATTTACGCAGCAGGTTCTGCGCGCTGAGCAGGCGATATTCCTTGCTGGCGCGGAAGTCCGAGAGCGGGGTGAAATCCTCCGCCAGTGCGGCGCAGGCACGTTCGACCGCGGAATTGTTGAACGGCGCGCCGATCAGCGCAGCTTCACAATGGGCAGCGCGTTTCGGAATGGCTGCCATACCGCCGAAGGCCATGCGCGCGTCGGTGATCACGCCATTTTCGACGCGCAGGTTGAACGCGGCGCAGACGGCGGAGATGTCATCGTCCAGACGCTTGGAGACTTTGTAGGCGCGGAACAACTGCTCGGCGCTGGCGCGCGGCACGATGATCTTCTCGATGAATTCACTTTCCTGACGGGCCGTGACTTTGTAGTCGATGAAGTAATCGTCAAGGTTCAGGGTGCGGCGGGTTTCACCTTTGCACAGCACCACCTGCGCGCCGAGGGCGATCAGCAGCGGTGGCGAGTCACCGATGGGCGAGGCGTTGCCGATGTTGCCGCCGAGGGTGCCCTGATTGCGGATTTGCAGCGAGGCGAAGCGGTGCAGCAGTTCGCCGAAGTCCGGGTACTCGGCGTTCAGCGCTTCGTAGCAGTCGGAGAGGGCAGTGGCGGCGCCGATTTCGATGCGGTCTTCGAAGGTTTCGATGCGCTTCATTTCTGCGACGTTGCCGACGTAGATCATCACCGGCAGGGTGCGGTGAAACTGGGTGACTTCCAGTGCCAGATCGGTGCCGCCGGCGAGCAGGCGCGCTTGTGGATAAGCATCGTAGAGGTCAGCCAGATCGGCGACGGTCAGCGGCACCAGGCAGCGCTTGTCGCCGCTGTTGAGTTCGCCGATATCGGTCGGTGCGATGGCTTTGAGGCGGGCGATGGTGTCCGCTTCGCGGGCATCGAATTGATCCGGTTGCTTGCCGCAGCAGGATTGCTCGGCAGCGGCCAGAATCGGCCGGTAGCCAGTGCAGCGGCAGAGGTTGCCGGCCAGCGCTTCGTGAGCCTTGGCGTGATCCGGTGCATCGCTGTTCTTTTGCAGGGCGAACAGCGACATGACGAAGCCGGGGGTGCAGAAACCGCATTGCGAACCGTGGCACTCGACCATGGCTTTCTGCACGCTGTGCAGTTCGCCTTTGTGCTTGAGGTCTTCGACGCTGATCAGTTGTTTGCCGTGCAGCGACGACACAAAGGTCAGGCACGAATTGAGGCTGCGATAGCGAATGTGTTCGCGACCCTCGTCATCCGTTTGCAACTCGCCGACCACCACGGTGCAGGCGCCGCAGTCACCGCTGGCGCAACCTTCTTTAGTGCCGGATTTACCAACGTGTTCACGCAGGTAATTGAGCACGGTCAGATTCGGGTCCAGGGCGTGCTCGCTACGGAGTTCCTGGTTAAGTAAAAACTGGATCACGGAAGGCCTCGCAGACTCATTATTGTTGTTAACCGACTTGAGCCGAATTTAGCAGGTCTGACTTTTCGGTCAATGGTTTTCTGACTTAAAGGTCAGGAAAATGCATTTCGTCGATCAACAACGTGTCTATTCAGTATTGACCTTCATTGGTCACCCTGCTTTTTTGCGGGAATCGTGCCAAAAACCGCTGAGTGGGCACTCCGCCATGACCGTGCATTTGCGCTACACTGCGCCGCTTGTGCAGATCGATAGAGTTTGAAGGACAACCATGACGTTCAAGGCGCCGGACAGCCTCGCCGAGCAAATCGCTCACCACCTCGCCGAACGCATCATTCGTGGCGAAATGAAGCCGGGAGAGCGCATCCAGGAACAGAAGGTCACGCTGGCCCTCAATGTCAGCCGCGGTTCGGTCCGCGAAGCCTTGCTGATCCTCGAACGCCGTCACCTGATCGCGATCCTGCCGCGCCGCGGCGCGCACGTCACCGAGCTGACGCCGCACAAGGTGCAGAGCCTGTGCACGCTGATGAGCGAGCTGTACATTCTGCTCGGCAACTCGGTGGCGAACGGCTGGCAAGTGCAGTCGGACATGGCGCCGTTCGTGCAGATCCAGCAGCGCTTGACCGCCAGCTACGAGCGTCAGGACATCCGCAGCTTCGTCGACGACAGCTTCAGCGTGATGCGTGCCGCCTATCCGTTTGCCAACAATCCGTACCTGCAAGAGACGGTCGAGAACCTGCAACCGGCGATGAGCCGTGCTTACTTCCTCGCCCTCGAACAGCGCAAGGCTTCAATGAGCGAGTTCCTCGAACTGTTCGAACGCCTGCTGGCCGCCGTGCTCGCCCGTGATTTGCCGCAGATCCGCATCGTGCTGACGGCTTACGCCCAGCGCAGTTGCGATCTGGTGGTATCCGCCCTGACGGTTGCCTAAGCGTGCGGCTCAAGTGCATCAAGCTGGCGGGATTCAAATCCTTCGTCGACCCGACCACGGTGAACTTCCCCAGTAACATGGCGGCGGTCGTCGGGCCGAATGGTTGCGGCAAGTCGAACATCATCGACGCCGTACGCTGGGTGATGGGCGAGAGTTCGGCGAAGAACCTTCGTGGCGAGTCGATGACCGACGTCATCTTCAACGGTTCGACCAGCCGCAAACCGGTGAGCCAGGCCAGTATCGAACTGGTCTTCGACAACTCCGACGGCACCTTGCTCGGCGAGTACGCGGCCTACGCCGAGATTTCGATTCGCCGCAAAGTCACCCGCGACAGCCAGACCACTTATTACCTCAACGGCACTAAATGCCGCCGTCGCGACATTACCGATATCTTCCTCGGCACCGGCCTCGGCCCGCGCAGTTACTCGATCATCGAGCAGGGGATGATCTCCAAGCTGATCGAGTCCAAGCCCGAAGACCTGCGTAATTTCATCGAAGAAGCCGCCGGCATCTCGAAATATAAAGAGCGCCGCCGCGAGACCGAAAACCGTATCCGCCGCACCCACGAAAACCTCGCGCGTCTGACTGACCTGCGCGATGAGCTGGAGCGTCAGCTCGAACGCCTGCACCGCCAGGCCGAAGCGGCGAAGAAGTATCAGGAATTCAAAGCTGAAGAGCGTCAGCTCAAGGCGCAACTGTCGGCGCTGCGCTGGCAGGATCTCAACGATCAGGTCGGCCAGCGCGAGTCGATCATCGGCACCCAGGAAATCAGTTTCGAAGCCTTGGTCGCCGAGCAGCGCAATGCCGACGCGGCCATCGAGCGCCTGCGCGACGGTCACCATGACCTGTCCGAACGCTTCAATCTGGTGCAGGGGCGCTTCTATTCGGTCGGCGGCGACATCGCCCGGGTTGAGCAGAGCATCCAGCACGGCCAGCAACGTCTGCGTCAGTTGCAGGACGATCTGAAAGAAGCTGAGCGCGCACGCCTCGAAACCGAATCGCACCTGGGCCACGACCGCACCTTGCTACTTACCCTCGGCGAAGAGCTGGACATGCTCGTGCCCGAGCAGGAAGTCACCAGCGCCGCCGCCGAAGAAGCCGCCGCTGCGCTGGAAGACTCCGAGTCCGTCATGCACGGCTGGCAGGAGCAGTGGGACGCCTTCAACCTGACCGCCGCCGAACCGCGCCGTCAGGCCGAAGTGCAGCAGTCGCGCATCCAACAGCTGGAAACCAGCATGGAGCGTCTGGCTGACCGGCAAAAGCGTCTCGGCGAAGAGCGCGCGTTGCTTTCGGCTGACCCGGAAGACGCGGCGATCATGGAACTCAACGAGCAGCTCGCCGAGTCGGAAGCGACGCTTGAAGATTTGCAGACCAGCGAAGAAGCGCAGGTCGAAAAGCTCGAACAATTGCGTCAGGAATTGCAGCAGGCGCTGACCGCGCAGCAACAGGCACAGGGCGATTTGCAGCGGCTCAACGGTCGTCTCGCGTCCCTCGAAGCCTTGCAGCAAGCCGCGCTCGATCCGGGCACCGGCACCGCCGAATGGCTGAAGGAACACAACCTCGCCGAGCGTCCGCGTCTGGCCGAAGGCCTGAAGGTTGAAGCAGGTTGGGAATTGGCGGTGGAAACCGTGCTCGGCGCTGATCTGCAAGCGGTGCTGGTCGACGATTTCAACGGTTTCGATTTGTCCGGCTTCACTCAGGGCGATCTGCGCTTGCTCAGCCCGGCCAGCGATGGCGTGCGTGTTGCGGGCAGCTTGCTCGACAAGGTTGATGCGCAGATCGATCTGTCGCCATGGCTGGGCCAGGTCAAGCCAGTCGACAGCCTTGAGCAGGCCTTGGCCTTGCGCGGTCAGTTGAGCGCCGGTGAGAGTCTGATCAGTCGCGACGGTTACTGGGTCGGCCGGCATTTCCTGCGCGTGCGTCGTGCCAGCGAAGCGGAAAGCGGCATGCTCGCCCGTGGTCAGGAAATCGAAGCGCTGCACCTTGAGCGCGAAGAGAAAGAAGCCACGGTCGAGGCCATGGAAACCCGTCTGCAAACCCTGCGCGCGCAACAGCGCCAACAGGAAAACGGTCGCGAACATTTGCGTCGTTTGCTGCAAGACGAAGCGCGTCAGCAAGGCGAGTTGAAAGCGCAGTTGTCCGCCGGCAAAGCCAAGGCCGAACAGCTGACCTTGCGCCGCACCCGTCTCGATGAAGAACTGGTCGAACTCGGCGAACAACGCGAACTCGAGCACGAACAGATCGGCGAAGCGCGCATGCAATTGCAGGACGCGCTGGATGCCATGGCGCTCGATACCGAGCAGCGCGAGTTGCTGCTGGCCCAGCGCGACAGCCTGCGCGAACGCCTCGACCGTGTGCGTCAGGAAGCGCGGCAGCACAAGGATCACGCCCATCAATTGGCCGTGCGTCTTGGCTCGTTACGCGCGCAGCATGACTCGACGCGTCAGGCGCTGGAGCGTCTGGAAATGCAGGCCGAGCGCCTCACCGAAAAACGCGAACAGTTGAGTCTGAACCTGGAGGAGGGCGAGGCGCCGCTGGAAGAGCTGCGCCTGAAACTCGAAGAGTTGCTCGACAAGCGCATGACCGTCGACGAAGAACTCAAGACCGCGCAGATCGCCCTCGAAGACGCCGACCGCGAATTGCGCGATGCAGAAAAACGCCGCACTCAGGCCGAGCAGCAATCGCAGCTGATTCGCGGTCAGCTCGAGCAGCAACGCATGGAATGGCAAGCCCTGACCGTGCGCCGCAAGGCCTTGCAGGATCAATTGCTTGAAGACGGCTACGATCTCAATGGCGTGCTCGCGACATTAACTGCGCAAGCCAGTGAACGCGAAGCCGAAGAAGAACTCGAACGCATCAATGCGCGGATTCAGCGCCTGGGCGCGATCAACCTCGCGGCCATCGACGAATACACGCAACAATCCGAGCGTAAACGTTATCTGGATGCGCAGGATGCCGATCTGGTCGAAGCGCTGGAGACCCTTGAGAACGTCATTCGCAAGATCGATAAGGAAACCCGTAATCGCTTCAAAGATACCTTTGATCAGATCAATGGCGGTTTACAGGCGCTTTTCCCAAAAGTTTTCGGTGGTGGGCGCGCGTATTTGGAACTGACGGGCGAAGATCTACTCGATACAGGGGTAACGATCATGGCGCAGCCGCCAGGGAAGAAGAACAGCACCATCCATTTGCTCTCCGGCGGGGAAAAAGCCCTGACCGCGCTGGCACTGGTTTTTGCCATCTTCAAATTGAACCCGGCGCCGTTCTGCATGCTCGATGAGGTTGACGCGCCACTGGATGACGCTAACGTTGGACGCTACGCACGCTTGGTCAAAGAGATGTCGCAGACCGTGCAGTTCATCTATATCACCCACAACAAGATCGCCATGGAAATGGCCGAGCAGTTGATGGGCGTAACGATGCATGAACCGGGTTGTTCGCGACTGGTGGCCGTGGATGTCGAGGAGGCGATGGCGATGGTGGACGCCTAGCGGCGCAGCTTCGAGCGATAAGCTGCAAGCTGCAAGAGAAGAGCTTGTGGCTTATAGCTCGCGACTTGCAGCTGAGCTGCGCAAAGATGACAACAGGCTGACTATTTGAATGAAAGTGGCAAATCGACACAATTTGCGCAGCGATTTCGACAGACGGTGTAAAGTTGTCTTTGGTCGTGCTAGTTTAATGTCAATTTTTCGTATACGTGGGCAAAACGCCTGTCAGAACATAGAGTTGGCGCCACGTTTTAAAGCGGTTTGCACAATGTAAACCCCTTATTTTTCAGCATTTTTTATAGAGGCACGGGATTACATGGAAATCGGTCTGCGCGAGTGGCTGATCGTCATCGGCATCATTGTGATAGCCGGTATTCTTTTCGATGGCTGGCGCCGTATGCGCGGCGGCAAGGGAAAACTGAAATTCCGTCTTGACCGAAGTCTGTCCAACCTGCCGGACGAGGACACCAGCGCTGAGCTGTTGGGCCCGGCCCGTGTTCTGGACAACCATAAAGAACCGCAACTGGACGAACACGATCTGCCGTCGGTGAGCATGCCGGCCCGCGAAGCACGCGAGCCTCGCGAATCCGGCTCGAAACGTGGCAAGCGTGGCGGCAAAGGTTCGGCGCAGGGCGACTTGAACCTGGATCTGGATCTGGACGATAGCCCGAGCTTCAGTAGCCGTGACGACGATTTCGTTGAGGACACCAAGCCTGCGCCGGCGGTGGTCGACAAAGACCAGCCGCAAGCTGAAGAAGTGCTGGTGATCAGCGTGATCTGCCGCGACGCTGCCGGCTTCAAAGGCCCGGCGCTGTTGCAGAACATTCTTGAAAGCGGTCTGCGTTTCGGCGAGATGGATATTTTCCATCGTCACGAAAGCATGGCCGGCAACGGTGAAGTGCTGTTCTCCATGGCCAATGCGGTCAAGCCGGGCATCTTTGATCTGGACGACATCGACCATTTCAGCACCCCGGCGGTGAGCTTCTTCCTCGGCCTGCCAGGCCCGCGTCATCCGAAGCAAGCCTTCGACGTGATGGTGGCGGCAGCCCGCAAGCTGTCGCAGGAACTGAACGGCGAGCTGAAAGATGACCAGCGCAGCGTTCTGACCGCACAAACGATTGAGCACTACCGTCAGCGCATCGTTGAGTTCGAACGTCGCGCCCTGACCCAGAAGCGCTAAGGCCAAGATCAAAAGATCGCAGCCTCGTTTCACTCGACAGCTCCTACAGGAATGCGATTTCTGTAGGAGCTGCCGAAGGCTGCGATCTTTTGCTTCTGCTGCCACAGATAGATGAATTAGAGCAGCCTCGGCTGCTCTTTTGCTTTATGAGAGAACACCCCATGACCGCCGCCAAAAACCGCATTCTCGAGCTACGTGCTGAACTCGATCAACACAACTACCGTTATCACGTCCTCGACGAGCCGAGCATTCCGGACGCCGAGTACGACCGGTTGTTCCACGAGCTCAAGGCGCTGGAAGCGGCCAACCCGGAACTGATCACCAGCGACTCGCCGACCCAGCGCGTTGGCAGCGTGGCGCTCACCGCGTTCACCCAGGTGCGTCACGAAGTGCCGATGCTCAGCCTCGGCAACGCCTTCGAAGAAAGCGACATGCGCGAGTTTGATCGCCGCGTCACCGAAGGTCTGGATCTGCCCGCCGGCGATCTGTTCGGCGGCAGTGCGGCGGTGGAATACAGCTGCGAGCCGAAACTCGATGGCCTGGCGGTCAGCCTGCTCTATCAGGACGGCGTGCTGGTGCGCGGCGCCACGCGCGGCGACGGCACCACGGGTGAAGACATCAGCGTCAACGTGCGCACCGTGCGCAACATCCCGCTGAAGCTGCATGGCGAAGGCTGGCCCGCGACGCTGGAAGTGCGCGGTGAAGTGTTCATGTCCAAGGCTGGTTTCGAGCGTCTCAACGCCTCGCAACTGGAAATCGGCGGCAAGACCTTCGCCAACCCGCGCAACGCCGCCGCCGGCAGCTTGCGTCAACTGGATTCGAAGATCACCGCCAACCGTCCGCTGGAATTCTGCTGCTACGGCATCGGCCAGGTCTCCCACGATATTGCCGACACGCATATTGGCAACCTCAAGCAACTACAGAAGTGGGGCATGCCGATCAGTCACGAACTGAAACTGGCCAAAGGCATTGACGAGTGTCTTGATTACTACCGCGATATCGGCGAGCGGCGTAACTCGCTGACCTATGAAATCGACGGCGTGGTGTTCAAGGTCAACAGCATTGCCGATCAGCGCGAACTGGGCTTCCGCGCCCGTGAGCCGCGCTGGGCGATTGCACATAAATTCCCGGCAATGGAAGAGCTCACCGAATTGCTCGATGTCGAGTTTCAGGTCGGTCGCACCGGCGCTGTTACCCCGGTCGCACGGCTGAAACCGGTCAAGGTTGCTGGCGTCACCGTGGCCAACGCCACGCTGCATAACATGGATGAGGTTGCGCGTCTGGGCTTGATGATCGGCGACACAGTGATCATCCGCCGTGCCGGTGATGTGATTCCGCAAGTCGTACAAGTGGTCATGGATCGCCGCCCTGAAAACGCACGCGCGGTGCAAATCCCCGAGAGCTGCCCGGTCTGCGGATCGCACGTCGAACGCACGCAACTGATCAAACGCAGCAAGGGCAAGGAAACCGTCAGCGAAGGCGCGGTGTATCGCTGCGTCGGGCGTCTGGCCTGCGGTGCGCAGTTGAAGCAGGCGATCATTCATTTCGTCTCGCGTCGCGCGATGGACATCGAAGGGCTGGGCGACAAGAGTGTCGAGCAACTGGTCGATGAAGGTCTGGTCAGTTCGCCGGCGGATCTGTATGCGCTGAAGTTTGACGACATCGTCGATCTGGAAGGCTTTGCCGAAGTCTCCAGCAACAAGCTGTTGGCGGCTATTGAGGACAGCAAGAAACCGGGGCTGGCGCGCTTCATCTATGCGCTGGGCATTCCCGATGTCGGCGAGGAGACGGCCAAGGTGCTGGCGCGCTCGCTGGGTTCGCTGGAGCGCGTGCAGCAGGCGCTGCCGCAAGTGCTGACCTACCTGCCGGATGTGGGGCTGGAAGTGGCGCACGAGATTCACAGCTTCTTTGAAGATGCACATAACCAGCAGGTGATTACCGAATTGCTCGGTCATGGTTTGCAGATTCAGGATCAGGGTGAGCTGGGCGCCGAGTTTGCCGCCAGCACCACGCTCGGGGGCTTTCTCGACAAACTGCACATTCCTTCGGTCGGCCCCGGTGGCGCGCAGAAACTGGCGGACAAGTTTGGTTCGCTGGAAGCGGTGATGAATGCGGACTGGCTGGACATGCGTCAGGCTTTGCCGGAGAAGCAGGCCAATTCGGTGCGCGAGTTTTTCGCCCTGCCTGAGCATCGGCAACTGGCTGAAGAATCCGAAAAGCAACTTCGCGATTTCGGCATGCACTGGCAGAGCGAGAAGAAGGTCGTTGAAGGCTTGCCGCTGTCCGGCGAGACCTGGGTGCTGACTGGCAAAGTTGAATTGATGAGCCGTGATGTCGCCAAGGAGCATTTGGAAAGCCTTGGCGCCAAAGTTGCCGGTTCCGTGTCGGCGAAGACTCATTGTGTGGTTGCAGGCCCCGGCGCCGGTTCCAAATTGACCAAGGCCAATGAACTGGGCGTGAAGGTGATGGACGAAGAAACCTTCATCGCCTTCCTAAAAACTCACGGCCTGAACGTTTGATCGTTCCCACGCTCCCGCGTGGGAATGCCGCCCCGGACGCTCCGCGTCCGCTGTGACGCAGAGCGTCACTGGATGCATTCCCACGCAGAGCGTTGGAACGATCAGCAAAGCTCGGGAACGATGTTGTCACGGGAATGATCTAGTCTTGGCAAGCCCCAGGGAGAGATCGCCATGCACCGCTTTTTCGAGCAGCTCAGTTCCCGCATCATCGCGCCGTTCATGGGCGAATCCTCACGCAACAGCAAAGTCTGGCCGTGCCGCTGCGGCCAGTCGCTGTTCTTTCGCAACAGCCAGTGCCTGGCGTGTAACGCTTTGCTCGGTTATCAACCGGAAGAAAGCCGCATCACTTCGCTGTCGCCCGGCGCGCAAAACGGCACCTGGGCACTGGATGCCGATCCGGACGCCGGATTGTTCCGCCGCTGCGCCAACCTCGACACACCCGCCGCGTGCAACTGGCTGCTGCCGGCCAGCGACCACGACAGCCTGTGCATCGCCTGCAGCCTCAATCGCACCATCCCCGACCTGTCCGACCCGGAAAACCCCGAACGCTGGCGCAAAGTCGAAATCGCCAAACGGCGACTGGTCGCGCAACTGATCACCCTCGGCTTGCAGGTCACCCCGAAAACCGTCGATGAAGACACCGGGCTGGCCTTCGATTTCATCGGCGTCGACCTTGAAGGCAATGCGCCGATGACCGGCCACGCCAACGGCCTGATCACCCTCGACATCAAAGAAGCCGACGACGCGCACCGCGAGCAGGTCAGGGCGGCGATGCACGAACCCTATCGCACACTGCTCGGGCATTTTCGTCATGAGGTCGGCCACTACTACTGGGATCGCCTGATCGCCAACGGCCCATGGCTCGGTTCATTCCGCAGCCTGTTCGGCGATGAACGCGCCAATTACGCCGAGGCGCTGGATCGCCATTATCAACAAGGCGCGCCACTCGACTGGCCGCAGCAATACGTCAGCGCTTACGCAACCATGCACCCGTGGGAAGACTGGGCGGAGACCTGGGCGCATTACCTGCACATGATGGACGCCGTGGACACGGCGCTGGGTTTCGGCATGAGCGCTCGGGAAATGGATTTCGACTACCAGCCGTTTCCGCCCAGCACGCTGTACGACCCGGAGCATCCCGGCGGCGAGGCGTTTCTGTCGTTCGTCAACGCGTGGATCGAACTGGCGGGCATGCTCAATGAGTTGTCACGCAGCATGGGCCAGCCGGATTTCTACCCGTTCGTGCTGCCAGCGGCGGCGATTGCCAAGCTGCACTTCATTCATCTGGTGATCCAGCAGGCGGGCGGCAGGGCGGATGAAGTTCTGGCCCTGTAGGAGCTGCCGAAGGCTGCGATCTTTATGTCCTTGAGCCCGTTCATATTTTTAATCTGCAACCAACGGTTGTAACTTCATCTCAGATAGGTACAATGGCGCGGCTCGCCGACAGGCAAGCGTCGTTATGGTGACCCCATCGGTCCCCCCGCAACGATTACCCGTGAACCTGGTCAGAGCCGGAAGGCAGCAGCCACAGCGGGAACATTGTGTGCCGGGGTGTGGCTGGTGGGGTTACCACCTTAACGAACAATCGAACGCTTCAACCAGAACTGCATGGGTTTCGCCCACTGCGGTTTTTTTGTGTCTGCGATTTGCCAAATCGACACAAATCCCCTGTAGGCCTTCGCCTGCTCGCGATGGCGGTGTGTCAGTCAGCTCATTTTTGGGGACAGGACGCCATCGCGAGCAGGCTCGCTCCAACAGGGGTTATGGGGTGGCTTCAGAGGACCCGGTATACAACCGGATAATCTCATCAATCTCCCCCGACATTTTCATCCGCAACAACGTGCGCAAAATCCGCTGCACCGGTACTTTCGGATCGTTCCGCACATAGCAGCCGACCTTCTGCTCCTGCAACACCGCGACACCTTGCAACTGCTGCTCAGGCATCAGGCGCTGGTTAAACCAGTCCAGCGTCCACTGATTGCTCACTGCATAGCGATAACGCCCGGCCAGCAGTTTCTCCAACACCTGCTCCTGATTGCGCGCATCTTCACGTTGCAGTCGATCAGCATCAAACAACGGTTGCAGGGTAGGGTAGGTGTAGCCCAGAACGGTACCGATGGACTGGCGGGGCAGGTGCGCGGGGTCGGCGCTGGCAGGTTGATCCTTGCGGCTGATCAATAGATCGCGCTGGAAGAAGAGCGGAAGACTCCAGATGTAATCCCCCGACTGATTCGGCAGCCAAGACTGTGCGGCATAGCAGCGCACATCAATCTCGCCGTGCTCCATAGACGTCTGCACGCGGGCGCGGGGCAGGACGTGAAACTCGGCCGGTACGCCGACCTGCGTGGCCAGGCTGAGCATCAGATCGTAGAGAATGCCTTGGGTCGGTCGGCCGCGTTCGTATTGCACCATCGGCATCGCCCAGCTGTCGGGCATGGCGAAGCGCAACGGGGCTTGCGCTGCCGTCACATTCAGGCTGATTCCCAGCAACGCCCCCAAGGCCCAACGCATAAACGCTCCGGTAATTCCCGATCCCGAGCCGATAAAAGCCTCTGCTGATGCAGCTTAGCCATATTAGACGAGGACACCGGATGCAATTTTGCCCTTGCTCCGCTAGCATTAGCCGCTTCAGCTTCCTTCGTTGCGACGGTTTTCGATGAGTTATCAGGTTCTTGCACGTAAATGGCGTCCGCGCTCGTTCCGCGAAATGGTCGGCCAGACCCATGTGCTCAAGGCTCTGATCAATGCCTTGGACAGCCAGCGGCTGCACCACGCGTACCTGTTTACCGGTACGCGCGGGGTGGGTAAAACCACGATTGCGCGGATCATTGCCAAATGCCTGAACTGTGAGACAGGTATCACTTCCAGCCCGTGCGGCGAGTGCTCGGTGTGCCGTGAAATCGACGAGGGCCGTTTCGTCGATCTGATCGAGATCGACGCCGCGAGCCGCACCAAGGTCGAAGACACCCGTGAACTGCTCGACAACGTGCAGTACGCGCCGAGCCGTGGGCGCTTCAAGGTCTACCTGATCGACGAAGTGCACATGCTTTCCAGCCATTCCTTCAATGCGCTGCTGAAAACCCTCGAAGAGCCGCCGCCGTACGTCAAGTTCATCCTCGCGACCACCGACCCGCAGAAACTTCCGGCAACGATTTTGTCGCGCTGCCTGCAGTTCTCGCTGAAGAACATGACGCCGGAGCGCGTGGTCGAGCATTTGACCCACGTACTGACCGCCGAAAACGTACCGTTCGAAGACGATGCACTGTGGCTGCTCGGCCGCGCCGCTGACGGTTCGATGCGTGACGCCATGAGCCTGACCGATCAGGCCATCGCCTTCGGTGAAGGCAAGGTGCTCGCTACCGACGTGCGGGCGATGCTCGGGACGCTCGATCACGGTCAGGTCTATGACGTCCTGCATTCGTTGATCGAAGGCGACGCCAAGTCGTTGCTCGAAGCTGTTCGTCACTTGGCTGAGCAAGGCCCGGACTGGAACGGCGTGCTCTCGGAAATTCTTAACGTATTGCACCGCGTGGCCATCGCTCAGGCGCTGCCAGAAGGCGTCGACAACGGCCATGGCGACCGCGATCGCGTGCTGGCATTGGCGCAGGCCTTGCCGGCCGAAGATGTGCAGTTCTATTACCAGATGGGCCTGATCGGCCGCCGCGATTTGCCGCTGGCGCCGGATCCACGCGGTGGTTTTGAAATGGTCTTGCTGCGGATGCTCGCCTTCAGACCCGCCGATACCGCGGACGCCCCGAGGCAACCGCTAAAGCCAGTGGGGATCAGCCAGGCCACAGTTGATTCCGCAAACTCCGTGGCTGCCGGGCCTAAGCCTGCGCCGGTAGTGGCTGCGGCTGTTGCGCCGGCTCCAGCTCCGGCACCCGTGGCAGCACCAGCACCAGCACCGGCTCCCGAGCCGGCGCCGGTTGCTCCTGTTGCCGCGCCAGAACCTGAGCCAGCGCCTGTCGTCGCTGAAGAAGTCGTCGACCTGCCGTGGAATGACCCGGTGGAACCCGAGGCCGAGCCCGAACCTGCACAGCAACCCGCCGTCGAGCCGGTACTGGAAACCACCGCCGAGCAACCCGAGTTGCCGCCGATGCCGCTGCCGACTCCGGACAGCGTCGTTCCGGAGGCTCCTGAGTGGGCCGCCGCGCCGATTCCCGAGCCGTCGGTCGCCGACGTCGATGCCGCTACCCCGGGCATGGACATGGACGATGAGCCGCCGCTGGACGAAGATTACATCGAGCCGGACATGGATTCGGCCTACAGCTATCTCGACGAACTGGCCAGTGAGCACGCCGCCGAGCCGGCCCCGGAACCCGAGCCAGAGCCTGCTGCCGCGCCGGCCACCGGTCTGGCGTTGCAATGGCTGGAGCTGTTCCCGAAACTGCCGATTTCCGGCATGACCGGCAGCATCGCCGCCAACTGCACATTGATCGCGGTAGATGGCGACCATTGGCTGATGCACCTCGACCCGGCGCACAGTGCACTGTTCAACGCCACGCAGCAGCGGCGTCTGAACGACGCGTTGAACCAGTTCCACGGTCGCACGCTGAGCCTGACCATCGAACTGATCAAACCCGAGCAGGAAACCCCGGCCCAGGCCGCATCCCGTCGCCGCGCCAACCGTCAGCGCGAGGCGGAGGAATCGATCCACGGTGATCCGTTCATCCAGCAGATGGTTCAGCAGTTCGGCGCGGTGGTGCGGCACGATACTATTGAACCTGTCGATGCCTTGGTCGCCCAAGGCTAATAACTGAAGGTGCCCGGCCGCGCTGGCCGGGCGCTGTTTTGATCCAAGTACTTTTGAGGTGATTCCCATGATGAAAGGTGGCATGGCCGGCCTGATGAAGCAGGCGCAGCAGATGCAGGAGAAAATGGCCAAGATGCAGGAAGAATTGGCCAACGCCGAAGTCACTGGTGTGGCCGGTGGCAAATTGGTCAGCGTCGTCATGACCGGGCGTCATGATGTGAAAAAGGTAATGATCGACCCTAGCCTGATTCCGGGCCTGGACGACGCTGACAAAGAGACGCTGGAAGACATCGTCGCTGCTGCCGTCAATGATGCCGTGCGTCAGATCGAAAAAAACAGCCAGGATAAAATGGGCAACATGACCGCCGGCATGAACCTGCCAGCCGGTATGAAGCTGCCATTCTGATTCGCCAATCGGCGGCAGATGAGCTACACAAAATGCCAGGCATTGCGCCTGGCATTTTTGTTTCTGACTGATCGTTCCCACGCTCTGCGTGGGAATGCAGCCCGGGACGCTCCGCGTCCCAAGTACAGAGCCGAACGCGGAGCGTCCGTTGCGGCATTCCCACGCGGAGCATGGGAACGATCAATCCCGGCCAACTGAATAAACATCGAACGCGCAAAAGCCTCAACGGTCTGCTCCCTATACCCGCTGAATTCACTATTCACAGGAGACGCTGACATGTCCGACCCTCTGACCCTCAATCAACGGTTCGTCCTCGCCTCACGCCCGGTCGGTGCGCCGACCCCGGAAAACTTCCGCCTCGAACGCGAAGCGCTGCCGGATCTTGCGGACGGCGAGGTGCTGCTGAAAACCCTGTACCTGTCCCTCGACCCCTACATGCGCGGGCGCATGAGCGACGCGCCGTCCTACGCCGCGCCGGTGCAAATCGGTGAAGTGATGACCGGTGGCGCTGTCAGCCGTGTCGAGGACTCACGTCATCCGAAGTTTCATAAAGGCGATCTGGTGGTCGGCGCCACCGGTTGGCAGAGCCACAGCATCAGCGACGGGCGCAACATCATTCCGATCCCGTCCGGGCTGCCGAGCCCTTCGATGGCCCTGGGTGTGTTGGGCATGCCGGGCATGACCGCCTACATGGGCCTGATGGACATCGGTCAGCCGAAAGAAGGTGAAACCCTCGTTGTCGCTGCGGCTTCCGGCGCGGTCGGCTCGGTGGTCGGCCAAGTGGCGAAGATCAAAGGCCTGCGCGCCGTCGGTGTGGCCGGCGGTGCCGACAAATGCAAGTACGTGGTCGAAGAGCTGGGTTTCGATGCCTGCATCGATCACAAGGCGCCCGATTTTGCTGAGCAATTGGCCAAGGCCTGCCCCGATGGCATCGACATCTATTACGAGAACGTCGGTGGTCATGTGTTCGATGCGGTGGTGCCGCTGCTCAATCCCAAGGCGCGCATTCCGTTGTGCGGTCTGATCGCCGGTTACAACGCCTCCGAAGCGCCGCAAGGCCCGGATCGTCTGCCGATGCTGCAACGCACACTGCTGACCAAACGCGTGCGGATTCAAGGCTTCATCGTGTTCGACGACTACGGCGATCGCCAGCCGGAATTCATCAGCCACATGGTGCCGTGGGTACGCGACGGCAAGGTCAAGTTCCGCGAGGACGTGGTCGATGGCCTGGAGCAGGCACCCGAGGCGTTTATCGGTCTGTTGGAGGGACGCAACTTCGGCAAACTGGTGGTGAAGGTCGCCCAGGACTGAGTATTTGACGCTGGCCGGAGGCGCGGGTATAAACCGCGTCTCGTTGTTTTGTCGGACTTTTTACCCATGAGCTTCAGCCCTTTGATTCGCCAACTGATCGACGCCTTGCGCACCTTGCCGGGCGTGGGTCAGAAAACCGCCCAGCGCATGGCGTTGCAGTTGCTCGAGCGTGACCGCAGTGGCGGTTTGCGTCTGGCCCAGGCCCTGAGCCAAGCCATGGAAGGGGTCGGTCACTGCCGTCAGTGCCGCACGCTGACCGAAGACGATCTGTGCCCGCAATGCGCCGACACCCGCCGCGACGACACGTTGTTGTGTGTGGTGGAAGGGCCGATGGATGTCTATGCGGTCGAGCAGACCGGCTTTCGTGGGCGCTATTTTGTGCTCAAAGGGCATTTGTCGCCGCTCGATGGCCTGGGCCCTGAGGCGATCGGCATTCCGCAGTTGATGACGCGGATCGAAGAAGCGGGGACGTTTACCGAAGTCATTCTCGCAACCAACCCGACTGTGGAAGGTGAAGCGACGGCGCATTACATCGCGCAACTGCTGAGCAACAAAGGCCTGATCGCTTCGCGGATTGCCCACGGCGTGCCGCTGGGTGGCGAGCTGGAGCTGGTCGATGGCGGCACGCTGGCGCATTCGTTTGCCGGGCGTAAACCGATTTCTCTCTGATAAAAATCAAAAGATCGCAGCCTTCGGCAGCTCCTACAGGGAAACGCGTATTTCCAATGTAGGAGCTGCCGAAGGCTGCGATCTTTTGAACTTCTGCATCTTGTAAACCAAGCAAGCGCTCGGTTAAGTTCGGCGAACCTTTCCGTGGAGCTCGCCCATGCCTGCCTTTCAGGAATACTTCGACCCCAGCCACCAATTGGTTCGCGACAGCGTCAGACGTTTCGTCGAACGGGAGATCCTGCCGGACATCGACCAGTGGGAAGAAGCCGAAAGCTTCCCCCGCGAGCTGTACCTGAAGGCTGGCGCGGCGGGCATCCTCGGTATCGGTTACCCGGAAGCGCTGGGTGGCAGCCATGAAGGCGATCTGTTCGCCAAGGTCGCCGCCAGTGAAGAGCTGATGCGCTGCGGCTCTGGCGGGCTTGTGGCTGGGCTGGGCTCGCTGGATATCGGCCTGCCGCCGATCGTCAAATGGGCGCGCCCTGACGTGCGTGACCGCGTCGTGCCGCAAGTGCTCAGCGGCGAGAAAATCAGCGCCTTGGCCGTTACCGAGCCCGGTGGCGGTTCCGACGTCGCCAACCTGCAAACCCGCGCCGTGCGTGACGGTGACTTCTACCGGGTAAGCGGCAGCAAAACCTTTATCACCAGCGGCGTGCGCGCCGATTTCTACACCGTCGCGGTGCGCACCGGTGCGCCGGGGTTTGGCGGCATCAGCCTGTTGCTGATCGAAAAGGGCACCCCGGGCTTCACCGTTGGCCGCCAGTTGAAAAAAATGGGCTGGTGGGCGTCGGACACCGCCGAGTTGTTCTTCGACGACTGCCGCGTGCCTGTCGGTAACCTGATCGGTGCCGAGAACATGGGCTTCGCCTGCATCATGGGCAACTTCCAGGGCGAACGGCTGGCGTTGGCGCTGATGGCCAACATGACGGCGCAACTGGCGTTGGAGCAGAGCCTGAAATGGGCGCGTGAGCGTGAGGCGTTTGGCAAGCCGATCGGCAAGTTTCAGGTGATCAAACATCGGTTGGCTGAGATGGCCACGGCGCTGGAGGTGTCGCGGGAATTTACCTATCGGCAAGCGGCGAAAATGGCGGCGGGGCAGAGTGTGATCAAGGAGATTTCGATGGCGAAGAACTTTGCCACGGACACCTCGGACCGGATCACCACCGAGGCGGTGCAGATTCTTGGCGGGCTTGGTTACATGCGCGAGAGCTTGGTGGAGCGGTTGTATCGGGATAACCGCATCCTGTCGATTGGCGGCGGGACGCGGGAGGTGATGAACGAGATCATCAGCAAGCAGATGGGGCTTTGATTCGTTGGTGAGGCGACCGGCCTCATCGCGAGCAGGCTCACTCCTACAGTGGAACGCATTCCAAATTGTAGGAGTGAGCCTGCTCGCGATGGCGGCCTGAAGGGCGCCGCTTACTTATCAGTCAGGGCAAACTGCGTCAGGCAGAAAGTAGGAATACCCATGTCCTCAAGACGCTGCGACCCGTTCAGCTCCGGCAGATCAATGATCGCTGCCGCTTCATGCACCCGCGCGCCCATGCGGCGAATCAGGTTGGCCGCGGCAATCAGCGTGCCGCCCGTGGCGATCAAATCATCGAACATCACCACCGAATCGCCTTCGCACAGGCTGTCGGCGTGCACTTCCAGAAACGCTTCGCCGTACTCGGTCGCGTAACCTTCGGCCAGCACGTCCGCCGGCAGTTTGCCTTGTTTGCGGAACAGCACCAGCGGCTTGTTCAACTGGTAAGCCAGCACCGAACCGATCAGGAAGCCTCGGGCATCCATCGCGCCGATGTGGGTGAAGTCGGCTTCTACGTAGCGGTGGGCGAAGCTGTCCATCACCAGGCGCAAAGCCGTTGGCGACTGGAACAGCGGGGTGATGTCGCGAAAGATCACACCCGGTTTCGGGAAGTCGATCACAGGGCGGATAAGCGATTTGATGTCGAAGGAGTCGAAGACCATCGTCGAGGTGTCCTGGCAGGGCTGCAAACGGCGCAGTATACCCGCGGCTGAAACGCTTCGCTCAACCGCGGATCGACATTAACCTTCGAGTGAGCCACCGGCCAGCGCGCACAGCTGGATCGGATCGAGGATGTGAATCTCCTTGCCCTCGGCGGCGATCAGTTCGTTTTGCTGGAAGCGCGTGAACACGCGCGACACGGTTTCCACGGCCAGACCGAGGTAGTTACCGATTTCGTTACGCGACATTGCCAGGCGGAACTGGTTGGCCGAGAAGCCGCGAGCGCGGAAGCGGGCGGACAGATTGACCAGGAATGTCGCGATGCGCTCGTCAGCGGTTTTCTTCGACAGCAGCAGCATCATCTGTTGGTCGTCGCGGATTTCGCGGCTCATCACGCGCATCAACTGGCGGCGCAACTGTGGCAGTTGCAGGGCCAGTTCATCGAGGCGTTCAAAGGGTATTTCGCAGACCGAGGTGGTTTCCAGCGCCTGGGCCGACACCGGATGTTTCTCGGTGTCCATGCCGGACAGGCCGACCAGTTCGCTCGGCAGGTGGAAACCGGTGAGCTGTTCTTCGCCGCTGTCGCTCAGGCTGAAGGTCTTCAGAGCGCCGGAGCGTACTGCATAAACGGAATCGAACGTGTCGCCCTGACGGAACAGGAACTCGCCCTTTTTCAGCGGGCGGCCGCGTTTAACGATTTCGTCCAGCGCATCCATGTCTTCCAGATTCAGAGAAAGTGGCAGGCAGAGAGGGGCCAGGCTGCAATCCTTGCAATGGGCCTGGTTGTGAGCGCGCAGTTTAACTGGCTCGGACATTTCTTAGATCCTTGTGGGAAAACACACATAAGCCGTAAGGGTAACCCACGGGAGGACATTCAGGCCAGTCTGGGGCGACTTTGCCCTACAGCCATAAAGCCACAGGGGCAGCAGCCGATAAACAGGTATCAAAGTGCATACAAGGAACGATTCGATGGCCGCCATTGGCACGCTGGGCCCCGGTAGCAGCGACGTTGCGGCAGTGCTGGAAACGTTTAAGACAGTGTCTGGCAATGCACGCGATCCAGGCTCGACCGAAGAGGCAACCCCGACCTTGGTCGAGGGCGTCAAAGTGTCGCTGTCCGGTGCGTCGATCGAAAAATCCGCCGGTGTCGGTGGTGAAAACAGCGACATCGACGACAGTGGGCTGCCAGAGAACATCCAGCAATTGCTGAAGATGATCCGCAAGTTGCAAAAACAGATTGCCGAGAAAAAAGCGCTCATCGAAGCGGTCATGGCCGACAAGCGCCTTTCCAACGAAGAAAAGATCAATAAGGTCGCGGCTCTGCGCGGCGCCATCGCCGCGTTGAATACGGGTCTGATCACGGCCAACCTGGCCTTGTCCAAAGTGGTGGGGCAGTCGGGCCTGACGGCGGATCAGAATATGAAAGTCGGTTCGCTGCTGATGAAAAATTAAATCACCCGCGAGAAACGCTGGCGGTTCTGCTGCTCCAGATACGCATCGAACACCATGCACACTGAACGCACCAGCAGACGTCCCGCCGGCATTACTTCAATCCGTTCGCGATCAAGCTCAATCAGACCATCGCTAGCCATGCCTTGCAGTTGCGGCCACAGCGCGCCGAAGTAACCCTGAAAGTCGATGTTGAACTGTTGCTCGATTTCGGCGAATTCCAGGCTGAAGTTGCAGATCAGTTGCTGGATCACCGCTCGGCGCAAGCGATCATCGGCGTTGCACACCAGGCCCCGGCTGGTCGCCAGTTGTGCGGCGGCGAGGGTGTTCTGGTACTCGTTGAGATCGCTGCTGTTCTGACAGTACAGGTCGCCGATCTGGCTGATGGCCGACACGCCCAAGCCGATCAAATCGCAATGACCGTGCGTGGTGTAACCCTGGAAGTTGCGTTGCAGGGTTTCCTCTTCCTGGGCAATCGCCAGTTCATCGTCAGGCAACGCGAAGTGATCCATGCCGATATAGCGATAGCCGGCGGCGGTGAGCTGTTCGATGGTGCGTTCGAGCATTTCCAGTTTCTGCGCGGGCGCTGGTAATTCATTGCTATTGATCCGCCGCTGCGGCATGAAGCGCTCCGGCAGGTGCGCATAGTTGAACACCGAGAGTCGGTCCGGTTGCAGGCTGATCACTTCCTCGACGGTGCGGGCGAAGTTTTCCGGGGTCTGCTTGGGCAAACCGTAGATCAGATCGATATTGATTGAGCGAAACTGCAGGGTGCGCGCCGCATCGATCACCGCGCGGGTTTCTTCCAGACTCTGCAGGCGATTGACCGCGCGCTGTACCGCCGGATCGAGGTCTTGCAGGCCAATGCTGACCCGATTGAAGCCGAGTTCGCGCAGCAGGCCCATGGTCGACCAGTCGGCTTCGCGCGGGTCGATCTCGATACCGTAATCGCCGGAGTCGTCCTCCAGCAGATTGAAATGCTTGCGCAGGTGCGCCATTAGCTGACGCAGTTCGTCGTGGCTGAGAAAGGTCGGTGTACCGCCGCCAAAGTGCAGCTGCTCGACTTTCTGCGCGGGGTCGAGGTGGCAGGCGATCAACTGGATCTCCTGCTCCAGCCGTTGCAGATAGGGCTGCGCGCGGCCGCGATCCTTGGTGATGACCTTGTTGCAGGCGCAGTAGTAGCAAATGTTCGCGCAGAACGGCACATGCACATACAGCGACAAGGGGCGCAGGGCTTTGCGGCTGTCGCGCAGGGCATGAAACAGGTCGAAGGTGCCGACCTGACTGTGAAATTGCACGGCCGTCGGATAGGAGGTGTAGCGCGGCCCCGCCAGGTCGTAGCGGCGGATCAGATCAGAGTCCCAACGAATGGCGTCGAGCATGCGGGCATTCCCCCGGATAGGCTGGCAGTGTGAGCGAGTCTATCGGGGTGCGGCGATGGGGCTGTTGATTTGCATCAACAGCATAAGATCAAAAGATCGCAGCCTTCGGCAGCTCCTACAGGGAAACGCATTCCAAAGGTAGGAGCTGCCGCAGGCTGCGATCTTTTGATCTTAATGGCCCATGAGCCAATGTTGATGCGGCCCGGGCAAAGTCCAGATGCCGAACAGAATCACCAGCAATCCACCGGCCATGCGCACGCTGCGTTTGCGCAAAATGGCCGTGACGCGTTCTGCCGCAAGGCCGGTGGCGAGCAATACCGGCCAGGTGCCGAGGCCAAACGCGAGCATCAACAACGCACTGTCCAGCGCATTGCCCTGACTCGCCGACCACAGCAACGTGCTGTAAACCAGTCCGCACGGCAGCCAGCCCCACAACGCGCCAAGCAGCAGCGCACGGGGCAGACTCGACACCGGCAGCAATCGGTTCGCCACCGGCTGGATATAGCGCCACAGACCGCGGCCGAGGCTTTCAATGCGCGTCAGCCCGCTCCACCAGCCGGCCAGATACAAACCCATGGCGATCAGCAACAACCCGGCCAATACGCGCAGGAACAACGCGGCAGGACTGTTGGCCACCGCCCACCCGGCCAATCCGATCAGCAATCCCGCCGTGGCATAGCTGAGAATCCGCCCAAGGTTGTACGCCAGCAGTAAACGAAAGCGTCGGCTGCGCTGTTCCTTGGGAATCGCCAGGGTCAGCGCGCCCATCAAACCGCCACACATGCCCAGGCAATGACCGCCACCGAGCAGGCCGAGGATCAATGCCGAGACCAGCAAGGGCGCCAGTTCAAGCATGGGGTGGGGCCTTGTCGTCCGGTTTGTTGGAGTTGGCTTCGTCCACCGCCGCGGTGTGGTTCGGATCCTGATCGTCGAAGAGGATGCTGTGCGCCGGGCCGTCGAGGTCGTCGTACTGACCGCTGTCCACCGCCCAGAAAAAGATGTACACGGCGATGGCCACGATCAGCAGGGCGGCCGGAATCATCACGTAGAGAGCTGGCATCGGTACTCCAGGCGCCCGCGCGGCTCAGGCCGGCAGGGGGCGGGTTTGCGAGCGGGTGCTGGCGGGCGGCGGACTCGGCAGGCGAGTCAGGCGCAGGGCATTAAGCACCACGGTCAACGAACTGATCGACATGCCGACGGCGGCCCACACCGGAGTGATCCAGCCGAGGGCGGCGAACGGCAACATGAGGCCATTGTACAGCGCCGCCCACAGCAGGTTCTCGATGATTACCCGGCGGGTGCGGCGCGCCAGTGTGAAGGCTTGGACCAAGGCGTCGAGGCGATTGGACAGCAGCACGGCGTCGGCGCTGGTTTTCGCCAGATCGGTGGCCGAACCCATGGCGACACTGATGTCGGCCGCCGCGAGCACTGGCACATCGTTGACGCCGTCGCCGAGCATCAGCACCTTGCGACCTTCCTTGTGCAGCTGTTGCAGGACTTGCAGTTTGTCGTCCGGGCGCAGGCCACCGCGCGCCTCGTCGATACCCAGTTCGGCGGCGACGCTGGCGACCATCGGCGAGCTGTCACCGGACAACAGCAATGTGCGCCAACCGCGTGCCTTGCACGCTGCGAGCAAGGCTGGGGCGTCGTCACGCAAGCGATCGTCGAGGACGAACCACGCCAGTGGCCCTTGAGTGTTGCCGAGCAGCAACCATTGGCCGGCCTCGTCCGGCATTGACGGTGTTGCAGTGCCGCTGAGGGCGCAGACAAATTCCGCTTGGCCAATGCGCAAGCGCTGCCCACCCACCAGCCCTTCGAGGCCAAGCCCCGGCGTGCTGTGGACGTCTTCAGCGGCCAGCGGCGCACGCCCGAAAGCGCGGGCAATCGGGTGTTCCGAACGGTTTTCCAAAGCGGCGGCGAGGCTCAGGCATTGATCGCTGTCCTGCGCGCCGAGTGGGCGAATCGAGCGCAGCACCAGTCGGCCTTCGGTGAGGGTGCCGGTCTTGTCGAAGATCACCGTGTCGATCTGATTCAAACCTTCCAGCACATGCCCGCGAGTCAGCAGCAAACCGAGTTTGTGCAGGGTGCCGGTGGCGGCAGTGAGCGCGGTCGGTGTCGCCAGCGACAGGGCGCACGGGCAGGTGGCGACAAGCATGGCGAGGACAATCCAGAATGCCCGCGACGAATCCAGCTCCCACCACAGCAGGCCGATGGCCGCTGCGGCGATCAGCGATAGCAGCAAAAACCATTGCGCGGCACGGTCGGCGATTTCTGCCAGTCGCGGTTTTTCCGCCTGGGCGCGGTCGAGCAGGCGAACGATGGCCGACAGGCGCGTGTCCTGTCCCATCGCCTGCACTTCCACGGTCAACGCGCCTTCGACGTTGAGTGTGCCGGCGGTGACCGAGTCGCCCGGTACGCGCGGTTGCGGCAGGTATTCGCCGGTGAGCAGCGATTCGTCGATGCTCGATTGGCCGTCGATGATCTTGCCGTCCGCCGGCAGGATCGAGCCGGCCTGCACCAGAATCCGCTCGCCGAGGCGTAGCTCGCTGAGCAGGATGCGTTCGCTCTGGCCGTTGTTGTCCAACCGCAGACACGAGGCAGGCAATAGATTCACAAGTTGTGCCGTCGCGGCGGCGGTGCGCTCGCGCGCACGACGTTCCAGATAGCGACCGGCGAGCAGAAACAAAGCGAACATGCCGACTGCGTCGAAATACAACTCGCCGACCCCGGTGATCGAGGTCCAGATCCCGGCAACGTAGGCACTGCCGATCGCCAGCGACACTGAAACATCCATGGTCAGGTGGCGCGTGCGCAGATCGCGCATCGCCCCTTTGAAAAACGGTGCGCAGCTGTAGAACACGATCGGTGTAGTCAGAAACAGCGCGACCCAGCGCAGGATGGTGTGCAGCTCAGGGCTGAGGTCGATATTGAATTCCGGCCAGGTGGCCATGGTCGCCATCATCGCCTGGAACCACAGCAGCCCGGCGACGCCGAGCTGGCGCAAAGCGAGGCGGTTTTCGCTGGCCAGTTGTTCGCTGGCACGGTCGGCCTGATACGGGTGGGCGGCGTAACCGATGTGGCGCAGTTCGGCGAGGATCTGGCTGAGCGGCAATTGCGCGTCGGCCCAGCGCACGTGCAGGCGATGGTTGGACAGATTCAAGCGTGCTTCGGCCACGGCGGGCAGCGTGCGCAGGTGCTTTTCGATCAGCCAGCCGCAGGCGGCGCAACTGATGCCTTCCATCAGCAGGGTGGTTTCGGCCAGCTCGCCTTCGTGGCGGACAAAGGGTTGCTGCACATCGGCGCGGTCGTACAGCGCCAGTTCGTCGGTCAGTTGCACCGGCAATGCTTCGGGGTTGGCGGAAGCTTCGCTGCGGTGTTGGTAATAGCTTTCCAGACCGCCGGCGACGATGGCTTCAGCCACGGCCTGACAGCCCGGGCAGCAGAATTCGCGGGACTGCCCGAGTACGACAGCGGTGAAGCGGCTGCCGGACGGAACAGGCAGGGCGCAGTGGTAGCAGGGGAGTGGGCTGGTCATGAGGCGTTCCGATATCGTTCCCACGCTCCGCGTGGGAATGCCTCTCCGGACGCTCCGCGTCCGCTTCGGCTGGGACGCGGAGCGTCCCTGGCTGCGTGCCCACGCAGAGCGTGGGAACGATCAGAGTAAGGCTTATTTCTTCAGGTCTTCGGCACCTTGCAGCGGCTCATCACCGAGCAGCAGATCCTTGTCATGGCTCACCAGCTCTTCTTCGAACATGCGCCAGACGTGATCATCCTGACTGCCGAGCAATTCGACAAACCGACGACCTTCGACCTTGTCGCCCAACTGACCGATATAACGGCCGATTTCAGTCTCGCTGCGTGTCAGAACGATCTTGCGATCCTTCTCCGGCTGCGTCGGCGAAATCAGGTTCAATTCCAGCGTCTTCGGCTGGCTGTCACCGCTCAGGCGCAAATCGACTTCACCGGTCACGTCATCCAGATGCACAGCCGCGCGCATCTTCAGATTCTGCGCCAACAATTCACGGTCCAGCGAACGGTTGATGCCTTTGCCGGCCTCGTAGTAGTTGTCGTTGACCAGGTTGTCCGGGTTGTTCACCGCAATGGTCACCATCGACAGCGTCAGGGTCACCGAACAGGCCAGAATCCCGATGATGATCCATGGCCAAAGGTGCTTGTACCAGGGACTTGCGGCGTTTGCTGCGGGCATGTTCAGTTCTCTCAACGGATTTGTGGGCCGATGAATCGGCTCTTGGCTTCAACGTGGACGCTGTCGTCATCGGCGTCCCTGAGGAGGAATTTCACCTCGTTGGTGCTCGATGGCAGTTGTTCCGGTGCGCTCGACAACTCGACCGGCATGCTGACGATGTCGCCAGCCGCGACCTTGATCTCACGCTTGCCTTGCAGGCGCAGATCCGGCAAACCGGCGGCTTCCAGCACGTAAGTGTGATCGCGCTGGTCCTTGTTCATGATCTTCAGGCTGTAGACGTTTTCGATCCGGCCTTCAGCGTTTTCGCGGTACAGCACGCGGTCCTTGCTGACGTCAAAACCGACCAGCGAGCGCATGAAGAACGCGGTGACCAACAGGCTGATCATCGCCAGCAACACCACGGCATAGCCGATCAGGCGTGGCCGCAGTTTATGGGTTTTCTGCCCGGACAGGTTGTGTTCGGTGGTGTAGCTGATCAGGCCCCGCGGGTAATCCATCTTGTCCATGATGCTGTCGCAGGCATCGATGCACGCCGCGCAGCCGATGCACTCGATTTGCAGGCCGTCACGGATGTCGATGCCGGTCGGGCAGACCTGCACGCACATCGTGCAATCGATGCAATCGCCCAGGCCCTGGGCTTTGTAGTCAATACCTTTCTTGCGCGGGCCACGGCTTTCGCCGCGACGCGGGTCGTAAGAGACGATCAGCGTGTCCTTGTCGAACATCACGCTCTGGAAGCGCGCATACGGACACATGTAGATGCACACCTGCTCGCGCAGCCAACCGGCGTTGCCGTAGGTGGCGAGGGTGAAGAAACCGACCCAGAAATACGACCAGCCATCCGCCTGGCCGGTGAAGAACTCGAAGACCAGTTCGCGGATCGGCGAGAAATAACCGACGAAGGTCATGCCGGTGACAAAACCGATCAACAGCCACATCGAGTGTTTGGCGGCTTTGCGCAGGAATTTGTTGGCACTCATCGGCGCCTTGTCGAGCTTGATGCGCTGGTTGCGGTCGCCTTCAGTGACCTTCTCGCACCACATGAAAATCCACGTCCACACACTTTGCGGACAGGTGTAACCGCACCAGACGCGCCCGGCATACACGGTGATAAAGAACAGGCCGAACGCGGCAATGATCAACAGGCCCGACAGCAGGATGAAATCCTGCGGCCAGAAGGTCGCGCCAAAGATGAAGAACTTGCGCTCGGGCAGGTTCCACCACACGGCCTGATGGCCGCCCCAGTTCAGCCACACCGTGCCGAAATACAGCAGGAACAAGGCGGCGCCGCCCATCATCCGCAGATTGCGGAACAGGCCGGTGAAAGCGCGGGTGTAGATTTTTTCTCGAGAGGCGTAAAGGTCAACGCTGTTGTTTGCGTTTTTGCTCGGTGGTGTGACGTCGTGTACCGGAATCTGGTTGCTCATCATTGCATCCCACGGCAGTGGAAAAATGCCTCGGTCGATACGTGCCGACCGGGGTCAAAAAGGGGTGTCGCAGTGGCGCAATGATACGCCGGTCGCTCTGGGTCAAGGGTGCGACCTTTGGTCGCGTTGGGTAAAAAACCTGAATGGTGTAGCGAATGCAGCAAAGCCTGATGCAGGTCAATTGACTTGTTGAGTATGGACGGTTTTAGCGTGGCGGCTAATCCGGGGTTCTCACAACTCAGCGGGGTTCATCTGATCAACCCATGGAATAACGGCACCGGCGAAAGCGCTCCTGCCAAAGGGCAGGGGCGCAGGAGATCGGGCGACGTTTCAAGGCATGAATGCCAGCATGAAAAAAGGCCCCGCCAATCAACGTTGGCGGGGCCTTTTTTTGTTTCAAGCGTTGGCCTTATTCGGCGTTCGCTTCCGGTGCTTTTTCACCGTGGGACAGGCTGTAAACATACGCCGCCAGCAGGTGAACCTTGTCGTTGCCTTGCAGTTGTTCCTGCGCCGGCATCTGGCCCTGACGGCCGTAACGGATGGTCTGCTGCAGTTGCGCAAAGCTCGAACCGTAGATGAAAGCACCCGGGTGGGTCAGGTCAGGCGCGCCCATGGCGGGGGTGCCTTTGCCGGCCGGACCGTGGCAGGCCACGCAGTTGGCGGCGAACAGTTTGCCACCGTTGGCCGGGTCAGCCTTGGTGCCTTCCGGCAGTTTGCGGCCATCGAGGTTGGTCACGACGAATGCCGCGACGTCGGCAACGCCTTGCTCACCAATCACTTCAGCCCAGGCCGGCATCACCGCGTGACGACCGCCCATGATGGTGGTCTTGATGGTTTCCGGCTCGCCGCCCCAGCGCCAGTCGGCGTCGGTCAGGTTAGGAAAGCCGTAAGCGCCCTTGGCGTCGGAACCGTGACACACCGAGCAGTTGGAGGCGAACAGACGGCCACCCATTTTCAGTGCTTGCGGATCCTTGGCGACTTCCTCGATTGGCATGGCAGCGAACTTGGCGAAGATCGGACCGAATTTGGCGTCCGAACGGGCCATTTCCTTTTCCCACTCGTGCACGCCGGTCCAGCCGGTCTGGCCGTTGGCGAACGCGGTCTGCTTGTCGTTATCGAGATAGTTGTAGCCCGGCAGCAGGCCTTTCCAGTTACCCAGACCCGGGTACAGCACGAGGTAACCCAAGGCGAAAACGATAGTGCCGACAAACAGCATGAACCACCATTTCGGCAGTGGGTTGTCGTACTCCTCGATCCCGTCGAAGGAGTGCCCGACCGTCTCGTCCGTCTGTTCGCTGCGCTGGCCCTTGCGGGTCGACAGCAGCAGCCAGGTCAGGGAAAAGATCGTACCGAGACTGAGGACTGTGACGTACAGACTCCAGAATGTAGTCATTCTTTGTTACTCCTAGAAGCTTGCTCGACGTGCTTGATGGCTTCGGGATCATCCGCAAAAGGCAACAAGGTCGCGTCTTCAAACTCCGACTTGCGCTTGGGGCTGAACACCCACAACGCCAGACCGATGAAGGCCACCATCACGACAACGGTGCCCAGGCCACGAATCATCCCGATATCCATCTAATTCACCGTTTGCTTTTGATGATGGTGCCCAGGCCTTGCAGATAGGCCACCAGCGCGTCCATTTCGGTCTTGCCCTTCACGGCATCCTGAGCACCGGCGATGTCTTCGTCGGTGTAAGGGACGCCGAGGGTGCGCAAAACCTCCATTTTCTTGGCGGTTTCCTTGCCGTCGAGCTTGTTTTCCACGAGGAACGGGTAAGCCGGCATTTTCGACTCAGGCACCACGTTGCGCGGGTTGTACAAGTGCGCACGTTGCCAGTCATCGGAGTAACGACCGCCGACACGGGCCAGGTCCGGACCGGTACGCTTGGAACCCCACAGGAACGGGTGGTCCCAGACGCTTTCACCAGCAACCGAGTAGTGGCCGTAGCGTTCGGTTTCGGCGCGGAACGGACGGATCATCTGCGAGTGGCAGCCGACACAACCGTTGGCGATGTAAACGTCGCGGCCTTCCAGTTCCAGCGCCGAACGCGGCTTCATGCCTTCGACCGGCTTGTTGGTGACGTCCTGGAAAAACAGCGGAACGATTTGGGTCAAGCCGCCAACGCTGACGGCGATGACCATGAAGAAGGCCAGCAGGCCAATATTCTTCTCGACAGCTTCATGCTTCATCAGTGAGCTCCAACGACAGCGATCTGGGCAGCGGCTTCGGCTTCAGCCGGGTTCGAGGCGCGCACGGTGCGCCAGACGTTGTAAGCCATCAGGAACATGCCGCTGGCGAAGAATGCACCGCCCAGCGCACGGACGATGTAGCCCGGGTGGCTGGCTTGCAGCGCTTCAACGAACGAGTAGGTGAGGGTGCCGTCGTCGTTGATTGCACGCCACATCAGGCCCTGAGTGATGCCGTTGACCCACATCGACGCGATGTACAGCACGGTGCCGATGGTCGCGAGCCAGAAGTGCGCGTTGATCAGGCCGACGCTGTGCATCTGCGCACGACCGAACAGGCGCGGAATCATATGGTAGATCGCGCCGATCGAGATCATCGCTACCCAGCCGAGAGCGCCGGCGTGTACGTGGCCGATGGTCCAGTCGGTGTAGTGCGAGAGCGAGTTGACGGTCTTGATCGCCATCATCGGTCCTTCGAAGGTCGACATGCCGTAGAACGCCAGCGATACCACGAGGAAACGCAGGATCGGGTCGGTGCGCAGCTTATGCCAGGCGCCCGACAGGGTCATCATGCCGTTGATCATGCCGCCCCAGCTTGGCGCCAGCAGAATGATCGACATCGCCATGCCCAAAGATTGTGCCCAATCCGGCAGTGCGGTGTAGTGCAGGTGGTGCGGGCCGGCCCAGATGTACAGGGTGATCAGAGCCCAGAAGTGCACGATCGACAGGCGATAGGAGTAGATCGGACGCTCGGCCTGTTTCGGCACGAAGTAGTACATCATCCCGAGGAAACCAGTGGTCAGGAAGAAGCCCACCGCGTTGTGGCCGTACCACCACTGAATCATCGCATCGGTCGCGCCCGAATAGGCGGAGTAGGACTTGAACAGGTTCACCGGCAGGGAAGCGTGGTTGACGATGTGCAACATCGCCGTGACGACGATGAACGCACCGTAGAACCAGTTACCCACGTAGATGTGCTTGGTTTTGCGCTTGGTGATGGTGCCGAAGAACACCAGGCCGTAGGTGACCCAGACAATGGCCAGCAAAATGGCGATCGGCCATTCCAGTTCCGCGTATTCCTTGGTGGTGGTGTAACCCAGCGGCAAGGTAATGATTGCGCCGACGATCACCGCTTGCCAGCCCCAGAAGGTGAAGGCCGCGAGGCTGTCGGAGATCAGTCGCGTCTGGCAGGTTCGCTGCACGACATAGTAGGAAGTGGCAAATAGTGCACAACCACCGAAGGCGAAAATCACCAGGTTTGTGTGCAACGGGCGCAAGCGTCCAAAGCTCGTCCACGGCAGACCGAAGTTCAATTCCGGCCAGACCAGTTGCGAGGCGATGAAGACACCGAGCCCCATGCCAAGGATCCCCCAGACCACCGTCATGATGGCGAACTGGCGGACTACCTTATAGTTATAAGCAGTCGGACTGATTGCTGTGCTCATTCTAAGGTTCCACGGTTTGGGTGTTTTATTAGGATTAAAATCGGCCGCAAGTATGCAGAGAGCAGGGGGTCATTGCAACGCGCCATGACCTGGGTCAATGCTTTCCAACGCTGATTCTGCGGCCTTTCCATGCGCCGCGTAAGGACAAAATCGGCCTCGGACAAAATGTCGCAGCGGACGAAAAAAGCGAGGGGTTCAGGTCGCTTGTAACGGGGTGTGTTCAAACGCTCGGTTCGGGTGACGGACGGTGAATGGCACGACAGCCGGTATCTACCGGCGTTTGCGGCCACATCAGTCAGCCGGTTCGCGGAACACAGCAGTCAGCGTTGACCTGGAACCGGCACAAGCCAGTCCGCATCGAGCAAGCGTAGACCCGAATCCGGGGAACCGAAAGGTGAGGGTGTTAAGGGGTGCGACAAAAGGAAGCAGCTGCGAGTTGAAAGCTGCAAGCGACAAGATGATTCAAGTCGCCTGCAGTATTGTATACAGTGCTGTTGATTTTATTTGGAGCTATCAGCTTGAAACTTGTCGCTCAATTGCTCGCGATTTTTTGAAAGGTTGTATACATAAGCGGCGAGCAATTGCACTTTATCGTTACCCAACAGCTCGTTCTGCGCCGGCATATGACCCTGACGACCATGGCGAATGGTCTGTTCAAGTTGGTTCAGGCTGGTGCCATAGATAAACCCGGCCGGGTGCGTCAGATTCGGCGCACCCATGGCTTCAGTGCCGTGGCCGGTTGCCCCATGACAGGCTACGCACGTGGTGCTGAACGCCTGCTGTCCGGCTTGCAGGTCAGCCTTGTTGTCGGCGGGCAATGGCAGGCCGGCCAGTTCATGACGCACATAAGCGGCCACGTTCTTCACTCCGGCCTCGCCCAACACTTCGCCCCAGGCCGGCATCGCCGCCATCCGGCCACCCATGATGGTGGTCTTGATGGTGTCGGCGTCGCCGCCCCAGCGCCAGTCGCTGTCGGCGAGGTTAGGGAAACCGAACGCGCCTTTGGCGTCCGAGCCGTGGCACACCGAGCAGTTGGAGGCGAACAAGCGGCCACCCATTTTCAGCGCCTGCGGATCCTTCGCCACTTCTTCCACCGGCATCGCGGCGAACTTGGCGAAGATCGGGCCGAACCTGGCATCAGCCTTGTTCATTTCCTTTTCCCACTCGTGCACACCGGTCCAGCCATCCTCGTATCCCGGCAAGATGCCTTTCCAGTTGCCCAGGCCCGGATAGAGGATCAGATAGCCCACGGAAAACACCAGCGTGCCGGCGAAGAGCATGAACCACCACTGCGGCAGCGGGTTGTCGTATTCCTCGATGCCGTCGAAGCTGTGGCCCATGGTCTGGTCGACGCTGCCCTTGGTTTCGCCCCGGCGCGTGCCGATCAGCAGCCACGTCAGGCCGATCAGGCTGCCGATGGTCAGTACGCAGATCCACGTACTCCAGAAGGTGGTCATGGCCGGGTACTCCTTGTTTCAGATGCTGGGGTAATGTCGGCTTGCGGTTCATCGGCGAACGGCAGCAGACGTGCTTCGGCAAACTCCGGGGTGCGCTTGCGGTTGAACACCCAAAGTGTCAAACCGACGAAGGCGACGAACACCACGACCGTTCCGAGGCCACGAATCAGGCCTGCACTCATTTCAATGATCATCGTGCTCACCTCTTGCTCTTGATCGCAGTGCCGAGCACTTGCAGGTAAGAAACGAGGGCGTCCATTTCGGTCTTGCCTTTGAGGCTGGCCACCGCGCCGCTGATGTCGTCGTCGGTGTACGGCACGCCGAGGATGCGCATGGTCTTGAGCTTGGTTTCGGTGTGGCTGCTGTCGACCGCTTGTGTGACCAGCCACGGGTAGGCCGGCATTTTCGATTCCGGTACGACGTTGCGCGGGTTGTACAAGTGCGCGCGGTGCCAGTCATCCGAGTAGCGCGCGCCGACCCGGGCCAGATCCGGCCCGGTACGTTTCGAGCCCCAGAGAAACGGGTGATCCCAAACGCTTTCGCCCGCTACCGAGTAGTGCCCGTAGCGCTCGGTTTCGGCGCGGAACGGACGGATCATCTGCGAGTGGCAACCTACGCAGCCTTCGCGGATATAGATGTCGCGGCCTTCCAGTTGCAGCGCGGTGTAGGGCTTCATGCCTTCCACCGGTTTGTTGGTGACGTCCTGGAAGAACAGCGGGACGATCTGGGTCAGGCCGCCGATGCTCACGGCGAACACCATGAGCAACATCAACAGGCCGACGTTCTTTTCAATCGTTTCGTGTTTCATGGCGGACTCCTCAGGCCATCTGCGCGGCAGCGACGACGTCAGCAGGCTGCGAGGCCCGCACGGTGCGCCAGGTGTTGTAAGCCATCAGGAACATGCCGCTGAGGAAGATCGCCCCACCAATCAGCCGCACGACGAAGCCTGGGTGGCTGGCCACCAGGGTTTCGACGAAGGAGTAGGTCAGCGTGCCGTCCTCGTTCACCGCGCGCCACATCAGGCCTTGGGCGATGCCGTTGACCCACATCGAAGCGATGTAGAGCACGGTGCCGATGGTCGCGAGCCAGAAGTGCGCGTTGATCAGGCCGACGCTGTGCATCTGCGCCTTGCCGAAGATTTTCGGGATCATGTGGTACAGCGCGCCGATGGAAATCATCGCCACCCAGCCGAGGGCGCCGGCGTGTACGTGGCCGATGGTCCAGTCGGTGTAGTGGGAGAGGGCGTTGACGGTCTTGATCGCCATCATCGGACCTTCGAAGGTCGACATGCCGTAGAACGCCAGCGACACCACGAGGAAGCGCAGGATCGGGTCGCTGCGCAACTTATGCCAGGCGCCCGAGAGGGTCATCATGCCGTTGATCATGCCGCCCCAGCTCGGTGCCAGCAGAATCAGCGACATCACCATGCCCAGCGACTGCGCCCAGTCCGGCAGCGCGGTGTAGTGCAAGTGGTGCGGGCCGGCCCAGATGTATAGGGTGATCAGGGCCCAGAAGTGCACGATCGACAGGCGATATGAGTACACCGGACGCTCGGCCTGTTTCGGCACGAAGTAGTACATCATCCCGAGGAAACCGGCGGTGAGGAAAAAGCCTACGGCGTTGTGGCCGTACCACCATTGCACCATCGCGTCGGTTGCACCGGCGTACACCGAGTAGGACTTGGTGAAACTCACCGGCAACTCAAGGTTGTTGACGATGTGCAGAATCGCCACGGTGATGATGAACGCGCCGAAGAACCAGTTGCCCACATAAATGTGCTTGGTCTTGCGCTGCATGATGGTGCCGAAGAACACGATGGCGTAAGCGACCCAGACGATGGTGATCAGGATGTCGATCGGCCACTCCAGCTCAGCGTATTCCTTGGAACTGGTGTAACCCAGTGGCAGGCTGATCGCCGCCAACAGGATCACCAGTTGCCAGCCCCAGAAGCAGAACGCGGCGATTTTCGGCGCAAACAGCTGAGTCTGGCAGGTGCGTTGCACCGAGTAGAACGAACTGGCGAACAGCGCGCAGCCACCGAACGCGAAGATCACCGCGTTGGTGTGCAGCGGGCGCAGACGGCCGAAACTGGTCCAGGGCAAATTGAAGTTGAGTTCGGGCCAGACCAATTGGGCCGCGAGAAAAACCCCGAGCCCCATGCCGACGATGCCCCACACCACCGTCATAATGGCGAATTGGCGGACCACCTTGTAGTTGTAGGCGGTACTGATAGAAGTGTTCATGGTTCCCCATCCACGGTTCAGCCGAAGTGAGCGCGCGCAAAACACGCGGCGAATCCTTCGTCTGGAGTTATAGGCAGACTAAAAGCGAGGCAAGCATGGACAAACAGCACAAGGCCAGTATTGACGGGGATCAATGGGCGCAGTGCGTGCGTGATCATGGGTGGCTTTGGGATGCCGCCAGTGGTGAGACTTCCGCGACGTTGATCCTTGCCCACGGTGCTGGTGCGCCGATGGACAGTGACTGGATGAACGATATGGCTCGGCGCCTTGCTGCACTGGGTGTGAACGTGTTGCGGTTTGAGTTTGCGTATATGGCGCAGCGGCGGGTGGATGGGGTTAAACGGCCGCCGAATCCTGCTGCGAAACTGCAGGAATGTTGGCGTGAGGTGTATGCCGAGGTGCGGCGTCATGTCACTGGGGTTTTGGCCGTTGGCGGGAAGTCGATGGGCGGGCGGATGGCTAGTCTTTTGGCTGACGAATTGGGTGCCGATGCGTTGGTGTGTTTGGGTTATCCGTTTTATGCGGTGGGGAAGCCGGAGAAGCCTCGGGTTGAGCATTTGGCTGGTTTGAAGACACGGACGTTGATTGTGCAGGGCGAGCGGGATGCGCTGGGCAATCGGGAGGCGGTTGAGGCGTATACGGTATCGCCGAGTATCAAGGTTTTTTGGCTGGTGGCCGGGGATCATGATTTGAAACCGCTCAAGGCTTCAGGTTTTACCCATGAGCAGCATTTGGCCAGCGCCGCGCAGAAAGTAGCCGAGTTTCTCAGCAACTGACCGAGCCGGGCTGAGATTTTGAACTGCATGAAGATCGGCTCCCTTCCCCCTCGCCCCCTTGGGGGAGAGGGCTGGGGTGAGGGGGATCGATTTCAGCAACGACATATTTTTTGGGTACATATCCATTGCTGCGGTAACGGCCACTTAGGGTTCCGCCCTTACGGCGGGTCACCTTTTCCAAACGCCGAAAAGGTAACCCAAAAGGCTTGCTCCTACGTGCGGCCCGCTCGCTAACGCTCGGGGTTCCTTCGCTCCGGGATCGATCCGGGCGCAGCGCCTACGGTTTGCTTCGCTGCACCTCCTCTCGCTGTGTTTGGCTGCGCCAAACGGTCGCTGCGCTCCCACCCCCGGATCAATCCCTCCACTCAGCCTTCCGACGTCGCCC
>NZ_VCNJ01000043.1 GCF_005938625.1 Pseudomonas fluorescens | reverse complement strand
GTTGATCGTTCCCACGCTCTGCGTGGGAATGCCTCTAGGGACGCTCCGCGTCCAGTGACGCGGAGCGTCACGGGCTGCATTCCCACGCCGGAGCGTGGGAACGATCAGTGCGGGGGTGTTAGCCAAGGCCGCGTTCGGCGAGGAATTTGGCGATGTAATCGATGAAGGCAACAACCTTGGCCGTGGCCCGGCGATGACTCGGGTACACCGCGAGAATGTGCGGGCCAAAGGTATCCGGATCGATCTCGTAATCGGCCATGACCCGCACCAGTCGCCCGTCGGCAATGTACGGCGCGGCGCTCCACAGCGGCGTGTGCAGCAAACCGCGCCCGGCCAGGGCACTGGCCAGCAACAAATCATAATTGTCACTGCGCAACAACGGCGCCGTAGGTTGTGCCAGACTCAAACGCTGGCCGTCACGCTCGGCCCACCAGAATTCGCGGCTGAGCAACGGGTGTTGATACAGCAGCCATTCATGCTGCTCAAGGGTTTGCGGGTTCACCGGCAAATCCTTGCGCGCCAGGTACTCCGGGCTGCCACATAAGGCCAGACGATTGCTGCCAACCACCCGCGCAATCAGCCCCGGCAAATCATCGTGGCCCTCACGCAGCGCCAGGTCGTAGCCACTTTCCAGCAGATTGACGAAAGCATCGCACAAGTCCACTTGCAGGCTGATCTGCGGGTATTGCTGCAAAAAGCCGTCACACACCTCATCGAGAAACGCCCGGCCATACGCCAGCGGCGCAGTGATTTTCAGGCTGCCGCGCAAGCCATGCTGCAACTGCTCGATTTCCTCGCTGGCCTCGTCCAGCCGCTGCAACACCAGCCGCGCGGTTTCCAGGTACACCCGGCCGATTTCGGTCAACAGAATCCGCCGCGTACTGCGCTCGAACAGTCGCGCCCCCAATTCGGATTCCAGGTGATTGACCGCTTTCGTCAGTGCCGAAGGGGTCTTGCCCAATTGCTCGGCGGCGCGGCTGAAACTGCCGAGCTGCGCGGTGACCACGAACATTTTCAATGCACCCAACTTGTCCATGCTTTTTCCATTCAGGCAAAAACGTTTTTCGTGAGGGAGGCGTTCTGTCGGCCGGTGTCAGCCACTAATCTCGCCATCAGACGCAATAACAAGGAAATCTTCAATGAAAAGATTCATCCCGAGTCTGTTGGTAGTCGCTGTAAGTTTTGCCTCGATGGAAGCCATGGCCGCCGCCGATCTGATCCTGCTCAACGGCAAGATTTTCACCGCCGATCGTACTCAACCGAAGGTGCAAGCGCTGGCCGTGGAGAACGGCAAAGTGCTGAAAGTCGGTACCGACGCACAGATCAAAGCCTTGATCGAACCCGGCACAAAGGTCATCGACCTCAAGGGCAAAGCGCTGATGCCCGGCCTGATCGACAGCCATTCCCACGCAATTTTCGGCGGTCTGGAAATGGTCTCGGCGAACATGGAGGACGAAGTCGTCGACCTCGACGAACTGCAAAAGCGTCTGCGTAACTGGCGTGCAGACGGCAAGGCCAAGCATGGCGACGTGCTGAGCATTGCCGGGATGAGTTCGGCTTATTGGGCGCAAGCCGAGGCGTTGGGCAAAACCTTCAACAGCGGCGAATGGGCCAGTGTGCCGGTGGTGTTCATCGGCAGCGACCACCACACGGCGTGGGCCAACAATGTGATGCTCAAGCGCGCCGGGATTGATGCGGCCCTGCTGAAAACCCTGCCCGATGCGGAAAAAGACACCATCGGCAAACTGGCCAGCGGCGAGCCCAACGGCTTTGTCGTCGACGCCGGTTGGGACCGGGTCGCCTCGAAAATGCCGGTGCCAAGCCCCGCCGACATGTTGAACGCTGCCAAATCCGCAGTGCGCTACAACAACAGCCTCGGCATCACCGCGTGGATGGACCCGGCCGCCAACGCTGCGCCGGGCGAAGCGGTGTTCGCGCTCAAGCCGACCGAAAAAACCGTCGGCGTGCTGCCGGCCTATAAAGCCCTCTCGCAAAGCGGCGACATGAGCGTGCACGTCGCGGCGCTGCTGGTGGCCAACCCGAAAAGCGTGCCCGCCGATCTCGATACGCTGGACAAGGTGCGCCAGCAATTTCAGGGCATCCCCAACCTGACATTGCCCGGGATCAAGATCTTCGCCGACGGCGTGATCGAATTCCCGGCGCAGAGCGCGGCGATGATCGACCCGTACAGCAATTCGCACAAACAGGGCGAACTGCTGATCGATCCGCAGCATTTCGGCGAACTGGTCAGCGCCATCGACCAGCGCGGCTGGCTGGTGCACATCCACGCCATCGGCGACCGCGCCGTGCGTGAATCGCTGAACGGCATCGCTCAGGCACGCAAGGATCGCCAGAGTGGCGTGACCCACTCGATCACTCACCTGCAAATGGTCAACCCGAAAGAGTTCGCCCGCTTCAAACCGCTCAACGTGATCGCCTCGATGCAGTTGCTGTGGGCCAGCGCCGACGACTACACCACCGACATGATCAAGCCCTACGTCAGCGCCCTCGCCTTTCGCTATCAGTATCCGGCGCATTCGCTGCTGAAACAGGGCGCGACGATTGCCGGCGCCAGTGACTGGCCGGTGTCGACGCCGAACCCGTTCAACGCCATGGCGCAGGCGATCACGCGCGTCGGACCGTTGGGCGTGCTCAATGCCGACGAGCGTCTGGATCGCGACACGATGTTCTATGCCTACACCGTCAACGCGGCGCGCACGATTGGCCTGGAGAAACAGATCGGCTCGCTGACACCGGGCAAGCAGGCGGACTTTATCGTGCTCGATCGCGACGTGTTCAGCGTCGACAACAAAGCCCTGCATGACACCCAGGTCCTGCAAACCTGGTTCGGCGGCCGTCAGGTCTACACCGCCACCCAATAACAACGCGTTTCCCCTGTAGGAGCTGCCGAAGGCTGCGATCTTTTGACTTTGATTTTAAAAACCAAGATCAAAAGATCGTCCGATCGCGGCCCGAACCTTCGGCAGCTCCTACAGGTTTACCTCCTGCCCCCATAACAATCACAACATCGGGACTTCACATGAAAGCCTTGCCCCTGTTCGCCTTGAGTTTCTTGAGCGTGCTGCCGTTGAGCAGCTTCGCGATCCCTTTGAACGATGACTTTGCGCTGGTGGTAGACCTGAATCTGGCCAGCGATTACCGCACCCGTGGCATCTCGCAAACCCAGAATGACCCTGCCGTGCAGGCAGGTCTGACCCTCGCGCACAGCAGCGGTCTGTACCTTGGCGCATGGAGTTCCAACGTCGATTTCGGCGACGGGCTGAAGACACGCCAGGAGGTCGATTACTACGGCGGCTGGCTGTGGCAGGCGACCGAGGAGGTCAGCCTCGATCTGGGCTATATCAAGTACGCCTACCCCAAGGAAAGCCAGTTCAACCAGAGCGAGGTCTACGGGATTCTCGGGGTTTATGGGGTGAAACTGGCGGCGTATTACTCCAGCGATGCGCCGGGGATCGATAGCAAGCAGAGTTCGCTGTACAGCTACATCGGTTATGAAACTGAATTGCCGTACGACTCGGGGTTGAAGCTGCGTTACGGCAATATGGATTTCAAGGATCCGCATTTGTACTCGGCGTCCGGCAGCGCCGAAGAGTCGTACCGCGAATGGGAGGTGAAACTCACCCACAATCTCGCTGGTGTGGTGCTGGGCCTCAGCTATATCGATACCGATCTTTCACAGAGCCAGTGCCTGAGCAACTGGGGCTTCAAAGACGTCTGCACCGCGACCGTCGTCGCCAGCGTCAGCAAATCCTTCTGAACCCAGCATTCCCACTGTAGGAGCTGCCGCAGGCTGCGATCTTTTGATGTTGTTTTTAAGGGTCAAGATCACAAGATCGCAGCCTGCGGCAGCTCCTACAGGGTTTGAGTTCGACTTGTTACAGGATGTTTACGGAATTTTTACTAATGTTCTTCTACTGTTACACGCGCAACCGTGTGTGTTTTCTATTCGAGTAGAGGAAAAATGCGAATGGCTTTGGGCAACGGACTGCGTTTACCGTCCATCACTCCTACCCGGCTGGTACTGCTGTTTTCCCTGGCGCTGGTGGCGTTGTACAACCTGGCGACCTGGAAGGCGCTGGCCACACTGATCACCCTGCAAGGCGCGCACAAAGTGGCGTTCTTTGCTTCGTTCGGGCTGTTTTTGTGGGCGGCGATCACCCTGCTGCTGACCCTGGTGTCGTTTCGCTGGACACTGAAACCGGCGCTCACCGTGGTCGCCCTGCTCTCGGCCTGCGCCGCGTACTTCATGAACGAATACGGCATCACCATCGACACGGTGATGATTCAGAACGTCTTCGAAACCAACCCCGCCGAAGCCACCGCGCTGTTCAACGGCAAGCTGCTGACTTACCTGCTGTTGCTCGGTGTGTTGCCGGCGGCGTTGATCTGGCGTTGGCCGGTGAGTTATCGGCCGTTCTTTCGCGGTCTGCTCAACAAGGTGCTGGTGATCATCGCCTGTGTGCTGGTGATCGCCGCGTCGGTGGGCGCGTTCTATTCGACCTACGCGCCGATCTTTCGCGAAGAAGACAAGCTCACCCACTTCATCAACCCGACCAATTACATCTACGCGATCAGCAAGTACACCAAGCAACGCCTGGGCATCAAAAAGCACTTTGTGGTGCAGGCCATCGGCGAAGACGCGGTGATGAGCGCCAAGGCCGCCAGCCGCGAGAAGAAATCACTGATGGTGTTTGTGGTCGGTGAAACGGCGCGGGCCGATCACTTCTCGCTGAACGGATATGAACGGGAGACAAATCCCGAACTGAGCAAACTCGACATCCTCAATTTCACCCAGGTGCACTCCTGCGGCACGTCGACGGCGGTGTCGGTGCCGTGCATGTTCTCGATGTTCCCGCGTGAGGATTACAGCGACAAGAAAGGCAAAACCTACGAAGGCCTGCTCGACATCCTCCAGCGCGCCGGCGTGCAGGTACTGTGGCTGGACAACAACAGCGACTGCAAAGGCACCTGCCTGCGCGTGCCGCATCGCGACATTTCGAAGAATCAGCCGGGGCCGTTCTGCGATGGCAACAACTGCCTCGACGAAGCACTGCTGGCCGATCTGCAAAGCTACATCGACAGCCTCAAGGGCCACGCGATCATCGTCCTGCACGCCGACGGCAGCCACGGCCCCGAGTACTACGAGCGCTACCCGAACGACATGGAGCGCTTCAAACCGATCTGCCACACCAACCAGTTGGGCAGCTGCAGCCGCGATGAACTGGTGAACGTGTACGACAACACGATTCTCTACACCGACCATTTCCTCGCCAAGGTCATCGAATTGCTCAAACGCAATCAGGATTCGCTGGATACCTCGATGGTGTATGTCTCCGATCACGGTGAATCGCTGGGCGAGAATGGCCTGTATCTGCATGCAGCGCCGTATGCGCTGGCACCTGAAGCGCAGACCCATGTGCCGATGGTGATGTGGTTCGGCAATCGCACGCTCGCCAGTGAGGGGATTGATCGCGGTTGCCTGCAAGGCAAGACCGGGCAGGCGAATTTGAGCCACGACAACCTGTTTCACTCGGTGCTGGGGTTGTTTGAGGTGAAGACCTCGGTGTATCAGCCGGGGCTGGATATTTTTCATGGCTGCCGACCGTCGATGACAGCGGCGCAATAACCCGACTTGCTGATTGGCAATGATCAATGTAGGAGCTGCCGAAGGCTGCGATCTTTTGATGTTGATTGTTAAAAACAGGATCAAAAGATCGCAGCCTTCGGCAGCTCCTACAGGGATTGTCATAGGTTTGCCAGATAGGCCCACGGGTAAATGCCGCGCTGGTGGCCGTCGCTGAACACCAGTTGCACGCCGTAGCCCTGGGGGTTGAGTTCGATCAGGCGCACGCGATCATCCACCTGGGGAGTCAGGCCTTTCAGGCGAAACGCGCGGCATTGCGAACATGGACACTGGCGGCGCAGTTCGGCGTGGTTGAGCTGTTGTTCGCGGCCGTTCGGCCAGCTCAAACGCAGAGTGCCCTCGCTTTGCGAATTCCCCACCGATAGCGGGTTCATTGCAGCTGACTCAAGGCGATGCGCACGGCTTTGCGCACTTCCGGGTCGCCGTCATCCTGCGCGGCCTGCAACGCGGCCACAGCGCCGCGATCATTCAACTCGCCCAAAGCCAGAGCGGCTTCCTTGCGCAGGTTGCTGATGCGATGGCCGAGGGTGTCGATCAAGGCGTCCAGTGCCGCGGCGAACCGCAAACGGCCGAGACTGCGAGTAGCGCGCAGGCGCACTTGCCAGTAATCGTCGCTCAAAGCTTCGACCAGCGCCGGGCCCGCGTCAATGTGGCCGACCTTGCCCAACGTCGTCGCGGCTTCTTCGCGCACTTGCCAGGCGTTGTCCTGCAAAGCCTGGCGCAGGGCCGGCAAAACCTCAGCGCTGGAGGCCAGGCCCAGGGATCCAGTGGCAGCGCGGCGCACTTCGGTGTCCGGATCATCGCTGGCCAATCGCGCAAGGGCTGGCAGTGCGTCGAGTTGCTTGAGCCAGCCGAGCACGCCGACGGCTTCGCGACGGACATTGGCGTCGGCATCGTTCAATGCAGCGACGGCAGCCGGTGCAGCGTCGGCGAAACGCAGTTCACGCAAGGCGCGAAACGCGGCGATGCGCACGCTGACGTCAGCGTGATCGGTCCACGGCAAAATCACCTGCCCCGCCGCTTCAGTCTTGAGCAGACTCAAGCTCTGCGCAGCAGCGGATTGCACGGCGGGCGACGAGTCGGTCAGCGCCTCGCACAAGGCCTGCACAACGTCTTCATCCTCCCAGGCCTCCAGCAAACGCGCGGCTTCAGCGCGGACGTCTTCGGCGGGATCCTGCCCTAGGCGATCGACCAGCCAAAGCAAGCCATCAGGCTCTTCCAGATCCGCCAGATCAATCAGCGCAATACGCCGCACACCAGCATCTTCAGCAGTCAGCCGAGGTTGCAGGGCAAGGATTTCATCGTTATCGGTGACAGCAAAAATAGAGGTCATAGGGCAAATCGCGGCAAAGGGTTTTCAGGAGGCAGACCGAGCGGATTGAGGCGCGGCAGCGGTCGGTCATCGTCGTGACGCAACAGGTCGAGGCAGTGGCGCTTGAGGCGCGAGAACTCAGGGCTGGTGACCAGCTCGCTGGTGCGTGGCCGGGCGAAATCCAGACGCAAATCTTCGATGATTCGCCCCGGCCTCGCGCTCATCACCAGCAAGCGATCGGCGAGGAACAGCGCCTCGTCGATGTCATGGGTAACGAAGACCACGGTGGTGCGGATGCGCGTCCAGATGTCCAGCAGCAGTTCCTGCATGTTCAATCGGGTCAAGGCATCCAGCGCGCCGAACGGCTCATCCATCAGCAACAGGCGCGGGCGATTGACCAGCACTCGGGCGATTTCCACCCGTTGCTGCATGCCGCCGGAAAGTTGATCGGGCCAGCGTTCGGCGAAGCCTTCGAGGCCGACCAGTTTGAGGATATCGTCGGCGGCGCGATGACGTTCGGCCTTGCCGATGCCACGCATTTTCAGGCCGAAGGCGACGTTGTCACGCACCGTGCGCCAAGGAAACAGCGTGTGGTGCTGGAACACCATGCCGCGCTGCGGTGACGGACCGGACACCGCCGCGCCATCGACTTTCAGGCTGCCGGCATGCGCGTTCAGATGCCCGGCCAAGGCACCGAGCAAGGTCGACTTGCCGCAACCGGACGGACCAAGAATGCACACGAACTGGCCCGGTTCGATCTGGCAATCGAGTTCCCGTACCGCTTCGAACGCTTCACTTCCTTGGCCGAGGACGATGGACAATTGGCGAATATCGATCCGCCCTTCCGGGGTTTGCATCGCGCTCATCAGGCTTTTCCTCGCGGTCGATGCCAGGGCGTGAACAACCCGCCCAGACGTTTGATCAGCAGACTGCTGCCCATGCCCAACACGCCGATCAGCAGCATGCCGACGACGATGTCGGCGTAGTTCTGAATCGTGTAGGACTCCCAGGTGTAGTAACCGATGCCGAACTGACCGGAGATCATTTCCGCCGTGATCAGACAGAACCACGAAGTGCCCATGCCGATCGCCAGCCCCGTGATGATGCTTGGCGCGGCGCCGGGCAGGATCACCTCCAGCAGAATCGCGCGGCGCCCTGCCCCGAGGCTTTTCGCCGAGGCGATCAGACGCGGGTCGACGCCTTCGACGCCGTGCACGGTGTTGAGCAGGATCGGGAACAATGCACCGGTGAAGGTAATGAAGACCATCGACAATTCAGAGGACGGGAACATCAGGATCGCCAGTGGAATCCAGGCGACGGCGGGGATCGGGCGCAGGACTTCGAGCGGTGGCAGCAGCAGGTCTTCGGCCCATTTCGAGCGGCCGATGGCTAGACCGAGGGCGATGCCGATGATTAGCGCCGCAATATAGCCGGCGAAGACGCGGCTGAGGCTGGCGGTCAGGTGTTGCAGGAGCTTGCCGGAATCGCCCAGGCCCAGCGCCGCTTCGATCACCGCGATGGGTGTTGGCACGTTAGCGAAGGTGACCAGGCCGAGGTTCCAGTGGTGGCTGGCGGCGAGTTGCCAGAACAGCAGGCAGAGCAGCAAGGATGCGGCTCTTGATGTCCAGCGGATGGGTGTTTTCATGGAGCGGGTTTCCAGTTGTGGAGCTGTGGTGTGGCTGATATTTACCCCCCCTCACCCCAGCCCTCTCCCCCCAAGGGGGGCGAGGGGGAAAGGGAGCCGATCTTCGTTGCTTGCAAACCTGAGTTCGGCCCGAAAGGGAGCCGATTTTCATGGTTTTCAAACCTGGGTTCGGCTCGATATAGAACCGATCTTCATGCTTTTCAAAACCTGAGTTCGGCTCGATAGATTCTTTTCAAAACCTGAGCTCAACTCGGTATTTCAGGTCGGCGTACCTCGCCCAAACACCTCGGTCAGTCCCCTCTCCCTCCGGGAGAGGGCTAGGGTGAGGGGCTTTTGATCTTCATCAACGGGCAGCGACGGCTTGGGTAGTGGCATCGGTGAAATCGAAGACTTTGCCACCCTGCGTCGAGGCAAATTGCTGGGCCTGACCCTTGAGCAAAAACGCGCTCAGACGCCCTTTCGCATCACTGGCAAACCACGCCTGTTCGGCGAGCAACTTGATCCCGCTGTCATTGGCCTGCGCATACACCGCACGGACGTTTTTGCCTTCCTGCTTCAACGCGGCGAGCGCGGTGAAGGCCTCTTCCGCCGAGGCGTACTGGCGCACCTTGTCCTCACCGCGTACCCAGATTTCGGCGACATGGCTGAAGTCGGTGATTGCTTTACCGGTTGCGGCATTCGTGGCTTTTAGCGGCGTCTGCGCGTAGTTGGCCAGTTGAGCGGTGTAATCCAGACCCGACGCCTTGAACGCCGCACGAATGTATTGATCGTCAATAAACGTATTCAGATCGAGCCCGCGATCAGCCTTCTTCAGCAACTTCAACGTATCGATTGCCGTGCCTACTGCCTGACGATATTCAGGCTTCCAGCTCAGGTCGCGGGTCTGCACGCCAAGCGGGCCGTGGAACAGGTAATTCACCTCAGCATCGACACCGGTGACTTTGGCGATCAGCTCGCTGTACTTCTCAGGCTCGGCAGCGAGCAGTTGATTGGCCTCGATACTCGCTCGCAGATAAGCGACAACAATCTCCGGGTACTTCTTCGCATAGGCCTGATCCACCAGTGCACCATGGAACGTCGGCGCATTGGCCTGGGCACCGTCGTAGATCTTGCGTGCGAAGCCTCGGCTCGGGAACAGTTCGGCGAACGGCACGAAATCGGCGTGGGCGTCGATCTTGCCGGCCTGCAACGCGGAGCCGGCAACTTCTGGCGGCTGGGCGATGATGTTGACATCCTTGAGCGGATCCCAGCCCTGCGCCGCCACGGCACGCAGCAACATGCCGTGGGCCGTGGAAGCGAATGGCACGGAAATGGTCTTGCCCTTGAGCTCGCTCAGCGCCTGCACGCCGGACGCGCTCGGCACGACGATGCCGTTGCCGCTGCCCTTGATACTCCCCGACAACACGCTGATGAACAGGCTGTGCTTGCCGGCGGTTTCGAACGCAACACCGTTGAACGCACCTGGGAAATCGGCCATGGCGCCAAAGTCGAGTTTGCCGGCGACCATCTCGTTGGTCAGCGGTGCGCCGCTGGTGAAGTTCTTCCACTGCACGTCGTACTTGGCGTCTTTGTAGGCGCCGTCGTGGGGCAGGTATTTGTCGAGCAGGCCGAGTTCACGAATCAACAGTCCGCCAGCGGCGCAGTTGATAGTGGTGTCCTGGGTGCCGATGGCGATACGGATGGTTTCGGCGGAGGCCGACAAGGTAAACGAAGCCAGTACCAGACCGGCGATTGCTGCACGCAACATGAGTGTTTCCCCTCGAATCATTTATTGGATGTTCGTCTCCGCCGCGATCAGGGCGCGGTGGGAAACGAGGGGTTATCGGTGAATCCAGCGTCCGGGGTTGTCGGATGGCTTTGGGTTGTCTGGGGTGGCCTCTTCGCGAGCAGGCTCGCTCCCACATTTCGATCGGGTCTCAACGTAGGAGATAGGGGATGTCGACTTTGACGGCTCCCGTCGGGCAATCCTTCTCGCACGGCATGCAGTACCAACATTCATCGAACGCCATGTAGGCCTTCTGCGTCGCCGGATTGATCGCCAGCAAGTCCATCGGGCAAACGTCGACACACACGGTGCAGCCCTTTTCAGCAATGCATTTGTCCTCGTCCACGGTGACGGGGGCGTTGGAGCGGAAGAAGATTTCCTGAGCTTGATAGGCCATGGTTCGGACTCTTTGATTTATTGATGCATCAAGCGGCAAAAGCGCCGACCCGCAAACGGTCATAAGCCTGCATTTCTTCGGCATCGAGCGGGATGATGTAAGGCTCGACGGCTTTCTTGAAACTGGTCATCTGCCCGTCATCGCCCTTCTTCAGATGGCAATGGCAGAACCACTCGCTGTCATTGCGCTGCGGATGGTCGACGCGATAGTGGTACAGACCCCAGCGGCTTTCGGCGCGGAACAACGAGGCGCGGGCGGCCATTTCGGCGCAGTCGCGAATCACGCTGGTTTCCATCGCGCGCATCAGTTCGTGGGCGTTGTTGGCCTTCATCTGCTCGAGATCGCGTTCGATGTCGCTGAAGCGTTGCAGGCCGATCTGCATCTTCTTGGTCACTTTTGGCGGTTGCAGATAGTCGTTAACGAAGCGCCGCAACTTGTACTCGACCTGCGCCGGCGGCAGACCGTGTTCGCGATCCAGCGGTGCGTAGACCCGGGCTTTTTCCTTCTCGATCTGCGCGGCATCCAACGCGGAAAACTCGCGACCGGCGACGAAATCGGCGGCGTTGTGTCCGGCAAACCAGCCGTAGGTGAATGCACCAAGCATGTAGTTGTGCGGCACCGCAGCCATGTCACCCGCCGAATACAAACCCTTCACCGAGGTCTCGGCACGCTCATTGACCCACACGCCGGACGCCGAGTGGCCGCTGCAAAAACCGATTTCGGAAATGTGCATCTCGACCATCTGCGTGCGGTAGTCAGTGCCGCGATTGGCGTGGAACTGGCCGCGACTCGGGCGCTCGTTGCTGTGCAGAATTTCCTCGATGTTCTGGATGGTTTCCTCGGCGAGGTGATCGAGTTTGAGGAACACCGGACCGTTGCCGCTCTCCAGTTCCTGGTGGAACTCCCACATCATCTGCCCGCTCCAGTAGTCGCACTCGATGAAGCGTTCGCCCTTGTTGTTGGCGGTGTAGCCGCCCAACGGGCCGGTGACGTAGGCGCAGGCCGGGCCGTTGTAATCCTTGATCAGCGGGTTGATCTGGAAGCATTCGAGGTTGGCCAGTTCGGCGCCGGCGTGATAGGCCATCGCGTAACCGTCGCCAGCGTTGGTCGGGTTTTCGTAAGTGCCCATCAGGTAGCCCGACGACGGCAGACCGAGGCGCCCGGCAGCGCCACAGGCGAGGATCACCGCTTTGGCTTTGATTACATGGAAGTCGGCGGTGCGGCAGTCGAAGCCCATCACCCCGTTGACAGTGCCCTCCTCGTCAGTCAGCAACCGCGTGCAAACGAGGCGGTTGGTGATGCTCACTCGGGCACGCTTCAACTGGCGATAAAGGACCTTTTTGATGTCGTGCCCTTCCGGCATCGGCAGCACGTAGGCGCCCATGTGGTGGACTTTTTTCACCGCGTAATCGCCGGTTTCGTCCTTCTCGAATTTCACGCCCCAGCGATCAAGCTGTTCGATGGTCTCGAAGCTGTGCGTCGCGTAGGCGTACACCGCTGCCTGATTGACGATGCCGTCGTTGGCGATGGTGATTTCCTTGGTGTACTGCTCGGGCGTCGAGTGGCCTGGGATGATCGCGTTGTTCAGGCCGTCCATGCCCATGCTGATCGCGCCGCTGCGTTTGACGTTGGCCTTGTCGACCAGCAACACGCGCAGATCGCGGTTCTTTTCCTTGGCCTTGATCGCGGCCATCGGCCCGGCAGTGCCGCCGCCGATGACGACGATGTCGTATTCCTGTTCGAGCACGTTGCGGGTCATGCCTGCTCCCCTTTTTGCCGGTCGATCCGCAGGCGGTACTGGAACGCATCGCCACGGTAATAAAGGTGTTCGAAGTCCAGCGGCTGACCTTGTGCATCGTGGGTCAGACGCTCGATGCGCATGATCGGCGAGCCGGCTTCGACGTTCAGCGCCTGGGTCAGGTCGCTGTCAGCCAGCACCGCGTCGATAGCCAAATCCGCATGGCCGAGGGCGATGCCGCAGTCGTTTTCGAGGATCAGGAAGATGTCGCGGGTGACCAGATCGGCCTTCTCCAGGCGCTCGCCGATGGCTTTGGGCAGGTAGGTGATTTCCAGCGAAATCGGCTCGCGGTTGATCAGACGCACGCGTTTGATCTGCGCGACGATCTCGCCTTCGGCGACTTGCAAACGCTCGGCAACGCGCTTGTCGGCGGGGATGAATTTGAAGCTGCGCAGGCGGTTGATCACCTCATAGCCACGCCCGGTCATGGACTCGGCGAGGCCTTGCAGGCTGCTGACGTTCTGGAAGGTTTTCGGCTTGGCGACGAAGGTGCCTTTGCCGTGGATCTTGAAGATCAGGCCTTCTTTTTGCAGATCGCCCAAGGCTTGGCGCACGGTAATGCGGCTGACTTTGAACAGCGCACCGAGTTCGCTTTCGGAGGGCATCTGGCTGTCTTGCGGGTATTCACCGTCGAGAATGCGCGCACGCAGGACATCGCGCAGTTGGGTGTGCAGCGGGACGCTGCTAAGGGAGAGAACGTTATCGGTCATCACGGGATCACTTGTTATAACGAGTTATGACGTGATCTTAGAGTTGTTATGACAAGGTTGAGAAATACCGAATGGGCATAACCTTAGATGCAGGACACACGCGATTCCCTGTGGGAGCGAGCTTGCTCGCGAAGGCGGTGTATCAGTCACCAAATTATTGACTGACAGGACGCTTTCGCGAGCAAGCTCGCTCCCACAGGGGACGGTGTACGCATGGAGGATCAATGGCGCTTGAGGATCTGGTCCATGACCCAATCGGTCTTGAGCGCTTGTTCGGCGACGGCGGGATGTTGTGAACCACCACGAATATGCGCATTCATGCCCAGCACGTGATGCCACTGAATATGTTCATGATGGGGGATTTCCAGGCTAATGATTTCATCGGCATGCAATTGCACGGGATGCTCATCAAACACCGAAAAACTGATTCGCCCGAGACTGCCAATGATCTCGACCCGATCCTCACGCCGATCCGCGACAAAGCTCCAGCAACCCATGCCGAGCGCCCCGGAGGCGAATCGCCAACTGGCGCTGACCGCGTCTTCCGCCGCATACAACCCGGCCTGACGCGCGGTAAAACCGGCGACCTCGACAATGTCGCCGAGCAGGTACTGGAACAGGTCAAAACCATGGCTGGCCAGATCGGCAAAGTAGCCACCACCGGCCACCGCCGGATCAGTACGCCAGTTGTCGAGACCGTCCAGATCCGCCGGTGACGGCGCTTTGGTCAGCGTCCAGCTCAGATGCCGAACGTCACCAATGCGCCCCTGCTCCAACCATTGCCGCACCTGCGCAAAGCGCGGCAACGAACGGCGGTAGTAGGAAACGAACAAGTGCAAACCAGCCTTGGCAAACGCCTGCTGCATGTCGCGGCTCTGCCCGGCATTCAGCGCCATCGGTTTTTCGACGCAGCAATGCTTGCCGGCGGCCGCGACTTTCAGGCTGTAGACGTGATGGCTGTCAGGTGGTGTGGCGATGTACACCGCGTCCACCTCAGGATCGTTGATCAGCGCATCGACGTCGGTGTAGACGCGGTCAATGCCGTGGCGCGCGGCGTAGTCGGTCACCGCCTCAAGACGTCGGCCCATCACCGCCACCAACGCCGAACCTTGCGCCTTGTAGAAGGCCGGCCCGCTCTTGCGTTCAGCGACGCTGCCACAACCGATCATGCCCCAGCGCACCACGTTCATTTTTCTTCCTTCAGCCGATGCGCAAGGCGCGCAGATCGAGGTGACCGTCCTTCAGCGGCGGGCACCAGTAGTAGCCGCCGGTGATAGGGCGGCTGATGCGATAGAGGCCATCGGTGATGCCGTCTTCCAGGCCGCTCATGCGCCGCAGTTGTGCTTCGAAGGCATCCAGCGAGAAGCCGAAAGCGAGGAACATCAAACCGGCACGATCACCTTCGATCCACGGCATCGAGCGGCGCACGACGAAGGCTTCCGGCGCAAAGCTTTCCTGCGCGGTGCGTTTGACGTGGGCGGAGACTGGCGCGTCGTCGATTTCTTCGTTGTCGCTCAGGCGACGGCCCATGATGTTGTCTTTGTCCTCGGCGGACAGCTTGTGGAAACCCTTGAGGTCGTGCTGCCACTGCTGGATCGCGGCGAAGCTGCCACCGACCATGCCGTCGGTGCCGGCGCTTTGCAGAGCGGCGGCGACGGCAGCTTCGTCGTGGGGGTTTTCGGTGCCGTCTTCGTAACCGGTCAGGTCGTGGCCGTCCTTGTGGCGGAAGGCTTCCTGCATCTCGATCAGACGCAGGGCCGGGGCCAGTGCGGCTTCGAGGGCGTTGCAGCGGTTGAGCAGTTCACCGCGGTCGACGCCGTGCAGCCAGACCCACAGCGCGTGCTGGGTCGACGGGTTCTCGACGCTAACGCCGGTCAGCGCCGGGAAGCTGCGCAGGCCGTCGATCTGCACGTTGAGAGCCTTGGCCAGGGATTCGCCGAAACCGACCACCGCCGACTTGCCGTCCACCTGATTCAGCAGATTGTCGATCGCCTGCGGCAGGGCTTCCACCGACTCAAGGGCGAAAAACAGGTGACGTGCTTGCGCAGGAACTGGGGTGGCGAGAATGCCCGGCTGGTAGTAACTCATGTGAACTCCTTGGGAAAGTGCGCGGGAGTTTACCTGTGGCCGGAGGGTTTGTGGGGGTTTGGATGGAAGTCAAAAGCCCCTCACCCTAGCCCTCTCCCGGGGGGAGAGGGAACTGATTCGGGGATATTCGAAATCTACACCGACTTGAACGTGCATCGGTGAATCCATAATTTCAGGTCGATGCATGACTCAAGACACCTCGATCGGCCTCAATCTCTCAAGTCCCTAATCGACGCATTCGTTCAGGTCGATGTAACCCGCAAGACACCTCGGTCGGCCTCAATCTCTCAAGTCCGTAATCGACGCAATCTTTCAGGTCGATGTAACCCGCAAGACACCTCGGTCGGCCCCCTCTCCCTCTGGGAGAGGGCTGGGGTGAGGGTTGGCGTAATTGCGCCAGGCACTCGGGCTCAGCCCCGTCCAGCGCTTGAACGCCCGGCGAAAACTGCGCACATCGCTGTAGCCCACCTCTTCGGTAATCCGCTCGATCGGCATATCCGGATTGGCCAGCAAACTCAGGGTCCGCGCCTGCCGCACCTGCTCCAACAGCGCCTCGAACGTCAGCGCATGCTCAGTCAAGCGCCGGCGCAAGGTGCGGCTGCTCATGTTCAAATCGCCCGCAATCTTTTCAATGTGACTGCCACTCCTCAGATCCCGCGCAATCGCCCGCTCCACAGCCTGAATCAAATCAAGTTTCTGATGCACCTGCGCCGCTTCCAGCTCCAGCAACGCAACGGCCTGACGCAACGCCAGTGAATGATGATTGGGCAGGTTCACATCCAGCCATTGCGCATCGATCAGCATGCGATTGTGCAGGCAACCGAAGCGCACCTCCGGCCCGAGCAGGCGGTGGTATTCGCTGAGGTAATCCGGCGCGGCATGCACGAACTCCACGGCAATCGCTTTGAACTCAGTCCCGACCAGTGCACGGCCATACACCAGCAGACTGGCGAAAAACTCCTCGACCGCAAACACCTGCACATCAGCGAACGGCAGACGACATTCAGCATCGAGATGCACCTGAGCGCCGACCACATCGACGCTGGACACCACGATGCCGCCCGAAGTGTGTTGATGACGAATCCCGAGCGCGAAGGCATCGCGCAAGGTCTTGCACAACGACAGCACATGCCCGAGCAGACCCAGGGTGCCGAGTACATTCTGCGCGCCGACCCACAATCCCAAACCCTGATTGGGCAGCACTTTGAGTGCGCGCTGAATCATCGCCACCGCCTGACGATAGGAAATCCGCTGCGCCGGATCCTGCAGATCCTCAAGAGTAAAACCCAGCCCACGGCACAGGCTCTGAGGATCGATGCCCTTGTTCTGCGCGACTTCAGCGAGGGTTTGCAAAAGAAATGGCGAGACCAGCGCCAATTCAAAGGTCGGGTCTTGGACTTTTACGTTCATGGGGGCTGACTTTCCGGATCACGCTTGATTGTTATTTTTGTAACCGGTTATGTCGAAGGAAGTTAGCACAGGGTTGGCCGACTGTCCGCAGAAGTCCCCCTTACTGTCCGCCAATACCCTGCCCCGCCGGGCGCCAAGCGCTTATTTCTATAGTGCCGGGCGTACTGCGTGCCGGCGTTGCGCCCCAAACACAATAATAATGAGGACGGATATGCAACCGAACCGCGCGACATTGCCCCTGCGCCTGACCCTTTCCTTGCTGGGCTGCACCGTGACCGTACCGGCGTTGGCCACCGAAGCCGGCGTCGACAACATCGGCACCGGCACCGACGGTTTCTTCATGCTGCCGCTGGAAGTCGACAGCCTTCCGGAGAACATGGTCGCGTTCAACCTCTACTACAACCATTACAAATCGACCAAGCTCAACATCAGCTCACTGGGCGGCAAGGTGCCGAATGTCGAGATCGAATCCACCGCCGTGATTCCGCGTCTCGATTACTTAAGCCCGGTACGCATTTTCGGAGGACGCCTGGCCGGTTACATCGCCCAGCCGTGGTTGAAGCAGGAAGTCTCGGTGTTCGGCTTGAGCGACACCCGCGAAGGCATGGGCGATACGACATTCGCACCGATCATTCTGTGGGACATGGGCAAAAACCTGACCCTCGGCGCCGCCGTGGAGGTTACCGTGCCCACCGGTGAGTACAGCGTCGATCGGCTGGCCAATACCAGCAACAATTTCTATACCTACAAGCCGTTGTTCTCGTTCACTTGGTTGCCGACTGACAACACCGAAGTCTCGATGAAGACCACCTACAGCTTCAACGAGAAGAACAAGGACACCGACTACAAGTCGGGGCAGATCTTCCACTTCGATTATTCGGCCAGCTACAAGATCACCGACGACTTGATGCTCGGCGTCAACGGCTACTTCCTCAAGCAGACCACCGACGACAAACAGTTCGGCCACACCGTGCAGTTCGCCGGGCAGGACGTCGATGATGGTGTGCGTGGCAAGGTGTTTGCGATTGGCCCGGCGCTGCACTTCACCTTTCTCAAGTACGCCAGCGCGGAGATTCGCTGGGCCAAGGAATTTGATGTGGAGAACCGGCCGGAGGGGGAAATGTTGTGGGCGAAGGTGAGTATTCCGTACGCCTTTTGACCCTGCCAGATTGCGCTCAGAAGCGAACAGTGCTCAGACGGGCGCCCCACAAACAGACTCACCCCGCGCCTGACCGTCCGTCTGAAAACCGCTTACCCCTGTCAGATCTGACAGTAGTCAATGAGCAATCAATGGGACTAAAAGGGAATCATCCGTTTTTTTCCTTTAAGGTGGTGTTGCTCATGACTTCTTTCAGACTTTTTCGGCTTCCCCCACGCAGAGATTTATCCGTCACACCGTTGCAAATCTATCCGCTGTACATCGCTGACATGACGCAGCCGGTTGAGAATGGCGACGGCGGTATCAACCTGGCAACGTTCGAAAATTTCGAGGCTGGCATCTTCAGTATTATCGACCCTTACCCCGGGATGGGGGCTGGCGATGAAATCAAGATTTTCTGGAACAACAACGTCATCCACGAACTGAAAATCAAGCTCGAAGATGTCGATGAAAGATTGTTCTTCTTTCTCCCGACCACTGAAATCGCCCCCGGTTACTCCGAGTGTTATTGCCAGGTGACCCGTTCAGGCGAACCACTCCCTGACAATCCCTCCGCCGTATTGACGCTGTTGGTCAAATTGAATTTGCCCGCCGGCGAGGATGAGGAGCAGCATCTTCCCTGGCACTCACACCTCGACCTGGTCGGGTTGCCACAGGATGTCATCGACAATGGTGTCAGCAAAGAGTGGTCGAGCAAGGGCGTGCCCATAACCATCAAGCACTATCGGGAAATTACGGTGCGCGATGTCATCTGGGTGCGCTGGGGCAGTGTTCTTCTGACCCCGCACGTAGTTACAGAAGCCGAGGCCGACGGCACGCAAGAAATTGTCATCACTGCGTTGCCCGGTGACATCCTGACCGCCGGCGATAGCAATGCGTTGCCGATCAGGTACGAAATCCATGATGAGGTCTGGAACTGGTGCGAGAAATGGTCGAAGGAGACCACGGTTCAGGTGGATGCCGGTGCCGCTCGCCTGGACCCGGCCATTTTCGAAGATGCCGATGATGGCGAACTCCATCTCGATCAACTCGACCATCAGGCGACCAATCTGCTGATCCGGCTCGAAATCAATAAAGAATTCACCACGGGCGACACGATCGTGATCAATGTCGCCGGTGTCGGGGGCACCGGCACAGCGCCTCGCACACTGACCGAGGAAGTCACTGTCGGCACTCTGCCCTACATTCTCGAGTTCCCGATCCCTTTTGCATTCGTCAGTCTCTTCGCCACCGGGACGCTCGATGGCTCCTATGTACTGCACAAAAAAAGCGATAACTCCAAGCTCTATTCCAAGCGCACCTTCGTCAAAGTAATCGGCAACCCGGCGCTGTTGCCGGCGCCAATTATTGAGGAGGTTATCGGTGCCATTTTGCCTGGGGAAAGCAAAACAGCGACCGTGAAAATTGCCTACCCGAGCCTTAAGACCGGTGACACGATCAACCTGATCTGGGAAGGCACGAAATCAGACGGCAATGCCTATTTGCATGAGGAACCTTACGACGTCAGCAGTAACGATGAGCAGGCAGGCTTTACGTACATCTATGTGATGAACGAGCACATTCTCCCGTTGAACAACGGCAGCCTCAAACTCTATTACCGGGTGTACAACGATGATCCTGCCGACTATGGACTCAGTGAGTCTGACTTTCTGCGAGTCGAGGTACGCGCAGTGCCGGCCACTCTGCCGGCCCCCGATGTAGAGGAAGCCAAAGATGGCGTGATCGACCCGACACTGGTTTATACCCAGGCGCATGTGCTGGTCAAACCGGTCAATTGGATGAAGGACGATATCCTGACGTATCACTGGACTGGTATCTCCGCTTTCAGCTCAACCAAAGGCAGTATCCCCATCACTTTTTTGTCGATCGACAAGACCGCGCGCTTTCGGGTGGATGTCAAATACGTCTCGGCCAATATCGGCTATACGGTCACTGTCCGTTACACCCTGCTGCATGTCGCGACGGGAAAGTACAGCTATTCGGCGCCCTTCGAGGTGATGGTTGGCATCCCCGTGGGACTTTTGCCTGCGCCTACCGTTTTACAAGCACCCAACGGTTTGCTGAATCCGATGGATGCGCTCAACGGTGTCGATATCGAGTGCAGTTATCTCAGCATGGACCAAGCACTCGACACCCTCGCGCTGAAATGGCGAGGGACGCCCGGGGCCGGTACATCAGAGGATCTGGAACAACCCGCTGCACCTTCCGGCATCGTCACCTTTCACCTGCCCGCCTCGTTTGTGGGTGCCAACATTCGGCGCTCGGTTGAAGTCAGCTATGACGTACAGCGCTATGGCTTGTGGACACCTTCCGAAACGCTGCCACTGAATATCCTCGATTTCCAGGATCCGGAAAACGATCTGCCCACTCCGCGAGTGCCTCAGGCAGACAAGGCGGTTCTGGACTTGATGGAGTTTGCCGGCGACGCGAGGGTGTTGGTGAACATATGGCCATTTATTGCCAAGGGCCAGCGCGCGTGGGTCTATGTAGAGGGCGAAACCAGCACCGGCAGCTACCGGATCGATGTACTGAAAGATCATCAAATCAGTGACCAGCAAGTGGCTGGAGGACTCGACGAGTCCTTGCTCAGAAGTGAACTTTTGAAATTGCGGCACAGCTCCCCCGCCGTGGTGAAATGCAAAGTGATTTTCGACAACAGCACGGAAGAGACCGCTGCAATCGAGTTCCCCGCCCTGCCACTGACGATCCGCACACGCTATGACTATGTGACGCCGGTCATCACCAAAATCCTCAACGCACAAGAACAGGAAATTCCCGAAGCAGGGTTGACCTACGACAAGCGCGTGACGATCCATGGCACGGCGACGCGCGGTGAAAAGGTCGAGATCAGGGTCAATGGTGTTCCCAAAGGCACACCGCAAGCCACGGATCTGTGGGTGTGGGAATCTCCTGCAGACGGCCTCGTAGAAGGCCTGCAAACCGTTACGGTTAAAGCCTTGTACGACGCCGATGTACCGGACGGCAATCCACGCACATTTACCATCGGTATTGCCACGAAACCCAGTATCACGGCAGTCAATGACTCCAAAGGATCGGTCGCGCACAACGGCATAACTTACGACAGAGAAATCACCGTTGCGGTATTGGCAGATCCCGACCAGCGTGTACAGCTTTATGACGAAGCCGCTCCCATCGGCTCTCCTATCACTCTAGATGGCAAGGGCATTGGCTCGACAAAACTATCGACGCTGGCCCTGAAATCCTACGCTATCAAAGTCCGAGCCCTTTATGGTGAACAACTGGAATCCCCCGACCACAAATTTACGGTCAAACCTCACGCAGCCGTGACGCTGACATCGGTAAGGCACTCGGGAGGCGAGTTGAGTAATGGGGGGCCTACTGTCGATACGTCGGTTGTTCTGACGGGCAAGGTCACGCCTTTGTATCAAGTGCAGATTTATGATTTAGGTGCAGCCACGAATATCATCGTGACCGCCGATGCCAACGGAACCTGGACGACCCCCCAGGCGATCGGCATTGGCGAACATTCGGTGTACGCCAAGGCATTGAGTACCGAGCAGATCTCCACAACGCGAACATTTCGCAGAATCCATCCAATGAGCTTCGACACAAGTCCGGTCACATTGGGTGGCAAGACTTATATTTGTGCGGGCTACCCTAACGTGTTCCCCACTCCGAATTCCGGTAACTCGATACTGCGATCAGCCAACGGGGGAACAGGAGTCATCACTTACAGCTCCAGCAACTCTGCGGTGGCAGCAGTTGATTCCAGAGGATTTGTCACCGCCAGGGGGAGAGGCACAGCGACTATCACGGCCAGAGACACTGCCCAGCAATCCAAAAGCTTCAGCGTATCAGTGACGAACGTCATTCTCTGTTATGGCGGTGGGAATGGTGGCTGGGCGATGGCCAATGCGAACGTCGGCGCGGTCGGGGCGCGTATTCCCAGCATGGGGGAATTAAACGAAATTCATGGTGCTTATGGGGCTAACTGGCCGATGGGTAATCACCATTATTGGTCTACCGATACGGGCAGCTATTGGTGGCCATTCAGAAGTAGAAGAACCAAATATCTGGTTTGGGGCGGTGATGGCGACGCGAGAGAAAACGGGCACGCCTCGAATATTGTCGGGATTCGCTGACTTGCGGTGTGAAGTACGCTATTTGAATCGCGATTGCCCTGCTTGATGCCAAACCGGGAAATCCGTTCTCTACGCCAGAGAATGGGTTTCCGGTCGCAGGCTGGAACGCAGCGTTACCGCTCGTCTGAATTCAACGTGCACCTGTCAGATCTGACAGGTGTGCTTTCCCCGGTTTTATCCCCTAATCACTCCATCGCCCCCCATCCTCGGCAGGAGTGCCCGACATGCTCATCCAACCGCGCAAACAAATCGCTGTCCTGTCCCTGCTTGACCCGGAAATCCCCGGCGGC
>NZ_VCNJ01000042.1 GCF_005938625.1 Pseudomonas fluorescens | reverse complement strand
CAGCTTAACTGACTGGCATTACCCGCTAAGGTCGCCTTTTTTTGTGGCCGCTTTACCCTCACCCCAGCCCTCTCCCAGAGGGAGAGGGGGCCGACCGTGGGATGCTCAAAAGATTCGCCGACCTGAAAATGCTGCTGTGAATCCATAATCGCTGCAAGTCTTTCAGGTCGATGTATAACGCCAGACACCTCGGTCAGTCCCCTCTCCCTCTGGGAGAGGGCTAGGGTGAGGGGCTTCTACATCGGCGGCGTCACCCCATCCTTCCCCGCAGAAATAGACTGCGCCGTCAGCGTACCATCCGCGCTTTGCGTGACGAAGGTAACGATCTTTACCCCGATCTTCAGCAAGCTTCTATCGCCCGGCGTCAAATTGACGATCGGCACATCCTCCGGCACCAGTATCTTTTGCTGTCCGCCCTTGTAATTCACCGTCAGCACCCGCCCATTGCTCACCACCAGATCGCCGACGCTGCCATTGGTCATGCTGCTGCCCTTGGCCAAATCGAACGGCCGATGACCATCGCCACTTCCGGCCAATTCCGGCGGAAACACATGCACTTCCAGCGCCTTGAGCGTGCCATCTTCCTGGGGCATGGCCGCCGAACCAATGTAGCTGCCGGGTTTGATGTCTTCGATATTGGCCAGAGTGACGGCGCGAACCTTGGTGTCGCCAGTTAACTGGATCACCACGTTCTCACCACTGTTGACGTGGACTTTCAAGCTGTCGGGACTGACCCCGGTGATCTCGCCGCGCACGCCAATGCGCATCCCCGGTGCGTCGGCGGCCTGTGCACTCATCGCGCCGAGCAGGCCGATCAGGACAATCGTTGCTGTGTGGCGAAGCGTCTGACGAACCATTGCAATCCTCCGGTCATGAATGTTGAACAAGCCAATGCGAACATAAGCACGCTATCGAACAGGATGTAAGTGAATGTATCATCGACCCGCAACGGTCGGACGCAAGGTCCGCCGATGGATGACACGCCGCTAGCACCCGTTCATTCCGCAACGGAATAACTGATATCAACCGATGGCGTCTTCTGCCTTTGCGGATTAATCCTTAGCCTCACCGCATTCCCTTTCGCTGGATCGAGAAACCTTATGACCACCACCACCACTCACGCAATGACCCGAGGCATGGTGCTGCTGTTCGCCTTCTGCTGCGGCGCCATCGTTGCCAATATCTACTACGCGCAACCGATCATCGGCCTGATCGCACCCGATATCGGCCTGAGCGACACCATGGCCAGCTTCATCGTCTCGCTAACGCAGATCGGTTATGCGCTGGGCCTGTTCTTCCTGGTGCCGCTGGGCGATCTGCTGGAAAACCGCCGGTTGATGATCATCACCACCGTGGTGGCGATTGCCAGCTTGCTGGCAGCGGCATTTACCGATCAGCCCAATGTGTTTCTGCTGATCTCGTTGCTGGTGGGTTTCAGTTCGGTGTCGGTGCAAATTCTGATTCCATTGGCGGCGCATCTGGCGCCGGAAGAATCCCGTGGCCGGGTGGTCGGCGGGATCATGGGCGGCTTGTTGCTGGGTATCCTGCTAGCAAGGCCGGTGTCGAGCGTGGTGGCCGACCATTTGGGCTGGCGCGCGATGTTCATGATTGCCGCCGCATTGATGGCAGCGATCAGCGTGGTATTGGCGCTGACCGTGCCCAAGCGCCAACCGGATCACAGCGCTACCTATGGCCAATTGATCGGCTCGTTGTGGACGCTGTTGCGCCAACAACCGGTACTGCGTCAACGGGCGTTTTACCAGGGCTGCATGTTCGCCACGTTCAGCCTATTCTGGACCGCTGTGCCGCTGGAACTGGCGCGTAACCATGGTTTGTCGCAAAGCGAGATCGCGATCTTCGCCCTGGTCGGCGCCATCGGAGCCATCGCCGCGCCGATCAGCGGACGCCTGGCCGACGCCGGCCACACCCGCATCGCTTCGCTGCTGGCGATGATATTTGCCAGCCTGAGCTTCCTGCCGGCGTTCATTCATCCGGCCTACAGCGTCATCGGCCTGGCCGTAACCGGCGTGGTGCTCGACTTCTGCGTGCAGATGAACATGGTCCTCGGCCAGCGCGCGGTGTACTCGCTGGACGCAAAAAGCCGTGGCCGTTTGAACGCGCTGTACATGACCAGCATTTTCATCGGCGGCGCCTTCGGCTCGTCGGTGGCCAGTGCGGTATATGAGCATGGTGGCTGGTTGTGGATCGTGATTGTGGGGAGTGCGTTTCCGCTGTTGGCGTTGTTGCGGTTTTTGAGTGTTTCGCAGCGTGGTTCATTGGCGACGGCGTGAGACGGCAAAAGCTTCGCGAGCAGGCTCGCTCCCACAGGTTATTCACTACGCCCGTGGGAGCGACGCCATTCAATATCGAACCAGTTTCTCCATCGCCGCATCCGCCAGAAAGGAGGAGCGGCTTTTGACGTTGTGTTCGCGCACATATCGATCGATTCGCTGGATCACGTAACCGGGAAGCGTCACGTTGACCTTCTCGGTCTTGCCGAGATAGGGCGAGATATCCAGCTCCAGCATGCCCCAGCCCATGTCGGCGTATTCCGGATTGTTGCGATGCGCACCCGCAGAGGTTGGCAGCGGAATCGATTGGCCGTCCGCGGCAATGTCCTGCAGCAGGATGTGCGCGATCTCTACCGCCGCGTTGTAAGCATCCTCAAACGAATCCCCCGCCGTAACGGCGCCGGGAATATCGGGTATCTGAATACCGATGGCGGTATTTTCGTCGCCCCATTCAATGCAGATTGGATATTGCATTATGGATCTCCTTGGTAACTGGCTGGCGGGTTGTGCAACCCGGCACGCCTCCTGATGCTTTTGACCGTCCCCAGTGGCAAATCCTTTTTCGGGTGAGGGACGGGAATCGTGTACGGGTTGTATCGGTGAGTGAAGATGTGATGACTGCCGGTGATCCGATCCAGCACCCACCCGGCCTCCTCCAGCTCCTTGATCAATTGCCTGCTTTGCACCAATCGCCTCCTTGGCTTGGCCTCTTAAAAGTAACCCTAGAGTTATCTTTGCTCAAGCACAGAAAACCGCAAAGCGACGTCCGGTTGTTTTGCAGAGTGTGAGTTTTCATTCATTCTCACTAAGCATAAATGCTATGCCCCGCACCTGCGTTCCCCTGCGCCTGCCTGACAGTCACTCTTGAATCCAGCCACTATCGGCGCTTCTTCAGGACTTTCGACCATGACTCTGCAAGCACAACTCGATGCCTTCAAAGCCGACTTCAAGGCCGGCAAACCGCCTTACAACGCCCCGGCCGACATCCATTCGGTGATGGAACGCGCCACCGCCGAACTGATCGCCTCCGGCGCCGCCAGCCGTACGTTGAAGGTCGGCGATACGGCGCCGCTGTTCACCCTCAAAGATCCCGAGGGGCATCCGGTCTCGTCCGCTGATCGGCTGGCACAAGGGCCTTTGCTGCTGACGTTTTACCGTGGCGTCTGGTGCCCGTACTGCAACATGGAGTTGCAGGCATTACAGGCTTTTCTGCCGGCGATTCAGGACGTCGGGGCAAGCCTGCTGGCGATCTCCCCGCAGATCGCCGCCAACAGCCGCAAGTCGCAACGCATCAATGAACTGCAATTCCCGATCCTCAGCGACCCGCGCAATGATGTCGCGGCAGCCTTCGGGTTGCGCTTCGAATTGCCGCCCTACCTGATCGACCTGTACAAGAATCTGCGCAATGACCTGCCGACTTTCAACGATGATCCGGCCTGGACCTTGCCGCTGCCGGCGCGTTATGTGATCGGTCAGGATGGCGTGATTCGTTACGCCGAGGTCAACCCGGATTACACTCAGCGTCCCGAGCCTGAAGCGATGCTGGATGCATTGCGTGGCTGATCCGATTGAATGCCCTGGAGTTGCCATGACCCGACGTACCTTCCTCATCACCGGCGCCAGCAAAGGCATTGGCCGGGCGCTGGCCGAACATCTCGACCGCGCCGGGCATCGCGTAGTGGGGATTGCTCGTCAGCCGGATTTGAGCTTTCCGGGGATTCTGTTTCCGCTGGACCTGAGCGATCGCAAGCTGACCGGTGAGGTGCTAGCGGAACTGGCGCGCACGTATGAGTTCGACGGGCTGGTGAACAATGTCGGGCTGGTGCGACCGCAGGCGTTGGGTGATATCGATCTGGAGGCCTTCGACGAGGTGATGCGGCTGAATCTGCATTCCGCGTTGCAGGCGACTCAGGCGCTGCTGCCGGGGATGCGCACGCGCGGTTGGGGTCGGGTGGTGAATATCTCCAGCCTGACGGTATTGGGCATCACCCAGCGCACGGCGTATGCAGCGGCGAAAGCGGCGCTGGTCAGTTTCACCCGCTCGTGGGCACTGGAGCTGGCGCAGACCGGGATCACCGTGAACGCGGTGGCACCGGGGCCGACCGAGACGGAGTTGTTCCGCGCCAACAATCCGCCGGGCAGCGAGGGTGAAGCGCGCTATCTGGCCGGGGTGCCGATGGGACGCCTGGGGCAACCGGAGGAGATTGCCTCGGCGATTGCGTTTTTGCTTTCGGAGCAAAGTGGCTTTATCACCGGACAAACCTTGTTCGTCGATGGCGGCGCATCAGTCGGTAAGGCCGCAATCTAATCAACAACAAAAATCCCCTGTAGGAGTGAGCCTGCTCGCGATAGCGTTCGTCCAGCCGACATTGATTTGACTGACACACCGCTATCGCGAGCAGGCTCACTCCTGCAGGGGTTCCAAGATGACTTCGAGATTTTAGTAAGGAACGCAGATGGACCGCCTCGCCGCCATGGAAACCTTCGTCTGCGTCGTCGAAACCGGCTCGTTTTCCGCCGCCGCCCGGCGCCTGAACATCGGCCAGCCCGCCGTATCGAAAACCATCGCTCATCTGGAAAAACGCCTGGCGGTCAGCCTGCTCCTGCGCTCGACCCGAGGCCTGACCCCGACCGAAGCCGGACTGGCCTTTTTCGAACGGGCCAAACGCGCCCTCGAAGAAGCCGACGAGGCCGACAACGCTGCGCGAGGTACAGCCGGCGGTCTGAGCGGCAACTTGCGCATCAGCGCCGCCGTGACTTTCGGCCGATTGCACATCGTCCCGCAACTGGGGCCGTTCCTCGATCAGCATCCACAACTGAACATCGACTTGATGCTCGACGATCGCAACATCAACCTGGTCGAAGAAGGCATCGACGTGGCCCTGCGCATGGGTGCACTCACCGATTCGGGCCTGACCGCTCGCAAGATCGCCGATTGCCGCCGTGTGGTCCTCGGCACACCGGCCTACTTTGCCAAACACGGCGAGCCAAGCTGCCCCGCCGAATTGAGCAAACATCAGGCGGTCGTCTACAACCTCGGCGGCGGCACCACCTGGGAGTTTGCCAAAGGCTCTGAAAAACAATCGGTGATCCTCAGCGGACGTTTGCGCGTCAGCGCGGCCGAGGGCGTACGCGAAGCCGTACTGGCCGATCAGGGCCTGACCCTCGCCTCCGAATGGATGTTCGCCCCGGAACTGGCCAGTGGCGCAGTAAAAACCGTCATGCACGACTGGACATTGCCTGATCTGGATTTATGGGCGGTGTTTCCGACGGGGAGGATGGCGAGTGCCAAGGCGCGGGCGTTTGTTGAGTATGTTCAGGGGGTGTTGGCCAGTTGAACAGCAAGATCAAAAGATCGCAGGCTTCGCCAGCTCCTACAGTACGGCAAGTGCTAAGCCTCTAAAAAAAACGGCGATCCAGAGATCGCCGTTTTTCTTTACTGCCCGAACTGCTTGCCCAACCCCGGTGGCACGCCGTGGATGTTGGTGTCTTCCCACGGGCCGTTGGGGCTGACGGAGCGGCTCCAGCCGTTGTTCCAGCGGTAGTAGGTGCGTTGGCGGTAGAAGGTGTTGGTCTGGTCGTCGAGGACGTAGACGCCGAGTTTCTGATCCCAGTGGCTGTTGCCGCCCGGTGGCGGGGCGAAGCTGGCAGAGGTGCGCGGAACCGGTTTGGCCGGTTTTGCCGGGATGCTTTTGCCTGGGGTCGGCGAGGTCGATGGGGTCGGACTTGGTTGCGACGGCGGAATCGGCGGCAGGTTGGTGGTCGGTTCCGGGCGTTGCACCGCACATGCACTCAAGCCCAGGGCCAGTGTGAGGACTGTGATTCGGGCGATGGTGTGCATGGCGGTGCTTTCCTGTTGTGTCCGGCTATTTGTCCGGGCTGTCGATGGTCAGTTTTTGTAGCGCAGTGGTGCTGCTGGCCAGAGGGCCGCTGCGACCGACCCACTCGCCGGCAGTCGGTTGGCCGGCGCGGGAGATGCGCGCAACCAGTTGGACTTCAGGGAAGTTCGACAGTTTCAACTGCGGCATCATGGCGTCGGCATCGCCCAGTTCGACGGTGACTGGCAGGTCGGCCACGGTCAGGCGTTTGGCCGCCAGCGGTGCCGGTGGGCCGGAGGTGGCGCGGGCGAAGATGAACACGCTGTCGCCCGGTTGCACTTTGCTTCTGAGTTCGCTGGAGAGATCGACGCTGACTTTCAACAGTGCGGCTTTCGCGGCTGGAGGTGCCTGAGCGACCTTGCCGCCGCTGGCTTCCAGACGTTCGGCGGCGCGTTTGATCCCGCCTTGCAGCGCGGCGCGGGAGCTATCCTCAGGCGGCAATTGCGCCAGCAAGCGATTCCAGTAGTCGATGGCTTCCTGATAACGCTCGCCTTCAAACGCAGCGATGCCAAGCAGACCGAGGCTGGTGACTTCTTTCGGATCAGCCTTCAGCGCTTCGTCGGTCAGGGCCTGAATCTTTGCCGACCATTTCTTGCCGTCAGCAAAGTACTGCGCCTGTGCCCACTGACCGAGCAGTTCCGGCTGGCGACCGGCAAGGTTGGCCGCGCGTTCGAACATCTTCGCCGCGTCCGCCGGGCGCTCTTGCGCCATGTAGGTACGGCCGAGGAAATACAGGCCTTCCGCAGAATCCGGTTGGGCCGCGACGGCACGTTCCAGACGCTGGGTCATCTCTTCCATCGACTGCGGCGCCTGGGCGAATTCGCGGGTCAGTTCGACCTTGTCGGCAGCACCGAAGTGCATATACAGGCCCAGGCCCAACACCGGCACCAAGACTGCTGCCAGCAGCGGCAATGGTTTACCCAGTTTCGACACGCGCGGTGCGGCAACACCTTCGGTATCGGCCAGCAACTCACGTGCAGCCTCGGCACGACCGCTGTCCATTTGCGCAGCGTCGAGCACGCCTTCCGCCTGTTGCGCTTGCAACTCGGCGACACGCTCCTGATACAACGCGACGTTCAGGGCAGTACGATCCTCTTCACGCTGGGCGCGACGCTCACGCAGCACCGGGATCAGCAGAAAACTCAGGGCGACCAGAAGCAACAGCCCTGCGGCAAGCCAGAAATCAATCATTCTTGGTTTTTATCCAACAGTTGGTCGAGGCGCTGACGCTCTTCGCTGGACAGCGCTTGCGGGGTCTCGGCGCGTTGCCCGCGACGACGGCGGACGATCACCGCGATCACCACCAAACCACCGAGCAGCAGCCCGGCCGGGCCGAACCACAGCAGTGCGGTCTTGGCATTGAGCGCCGGTTTGTAGCGGACGAAATCACCGTAGCGATCGACCATGAAATCGATGATCTGCTGGTTGTCCTTGCCCTCGCCGAGCATGCGGAAAATCTCTTTGCGCAGGTCAGCGGCAATCGGTGCGTTGGAGTCGGCGATGTCCTGGTTCTGGCACTTGGGGCAGCGCAGTTCCTTGGTCAACTCGCGGAAGCGCTCGCGATCGCCTTCTTTGGCGAACTCGTAAGTGTCGATGGCAGCATGGGCCACGCCGACCAGACTCAAGCCCAGAATCACAGCAGCCAAAAAACGCTTCATGGCTTGGCCTCATCGACCAGCGCCTGATACTTGGCCGCGAGTTTTTCGCGCCAGACCTGCTCATCGATCACGCCGACGTACTTGTCGCGGATGATGCCCTTGGCGTCGATGAAAAAGGTTTCCGGCGCGCCGTAAACACCGAGGTTCAAGCCCAGCGAGCCTTCGTCGTCACGGATGTCCAGCGCATACGGATTGTGGAATTCGGCCAGCCACTTCAAGGCGTCGGCGTTGGTGTCCTTGTAGTTGATGCCGTAGATCACCACACCGCGCTCGGCGAGTTTGTTCAGCACCGGATGCTCGACCCGGCAGGAAATGCACCAGGTGCCCCAGACGTTGACCAGCGCCGGTTTGCCGAGAATGTCAGCCTTGGTCAGGCTCTTGTCGCCCTGCACGTTGGGCAGGGAAAATTCCGGGAACGGCTTGTTGATCATCGCCGACGGCAGTTCCGCCGGATCGAGGTACAGACCGCGATAAAGAAACACCGCCACCAGCAGAAAAATCGCCAATGGCACCAGCATCAACCAACGTCTCATGCAGCCGCTCCCGTCATGCCCAGCGCTTCACGCACCTTGGCTTTCACCTTGACCCGATAACGTCGATCCAGCGCTGCCAGCAAGCCACCGAAACCGGTGAGCAAACCGCCGAACCAGATCCAGCGCACGAACGGTTTGACGTGCACGCGCACGGCCCAGGCGCCATTTTCCAGCGGTTCGCCGAGGGCGACGTAAAGGTCACGGGTGAAACCGGCGTCGATGCCGGCTTCGGTCATCATTGAACTTTGCACGGTGTACAAACGTTTTTCCGGGTGCAGCACGCTGATTTCCTTGCCGTCGCGAATGACCCGAATCGTGCCTTTGTCCGACGTGAAGTTCGGCCCTTCGAAGTGCTTGGCGCCTTCGAAGATGAAGTGATAACCGGCCAGGTCCATCGACTCGCCCGGCGCCAGACGCAGATCGCGTTCGGCACTGTTCTGGCTCGACAACACCACGCCCAGCGCGCACACGGCGATGCCGAGGTGAGCGATCTGCATGCCCCAATAACTACGGGTCAGGGTTGGCAGGCCTTTGATCAGGCCTTTGTGGCGGGTCTTGTCGACGATGTCGCGCGCACCGGCGAGCAACACCCATGCAGCGAGCAGGAAAGTCGCGATCACTGCCCAATTGAAATCGCCGTAAGCGATACCGGCAACCACGGCCAGCGCGACGCTGCCGAGCAGCACTGGCGTGAGCATGCCGGCCAGCCATTTCACCGGGGTGTCCTTCCAGCGCACGATCACGCCGACCGCCATGACCAGCATCAGCAACGCCATCAACGGAATGAACAGTGCATTGAAGTACGGCGGGCCGACCGACATTTTCGCGCCGCTGAGGGCGTCGAGAATCAGCGGATACAGCGTGCCGAGCAGAATCATCGACGCGGCCACCACCAATACCAGGTTGTTGCCCAGCAGCAGAGTTTCCCGCGACCACAGGTTGAAACCGACCTGACTCTTGACCACAGGTGCGCGCAGGGCGAACAACGTCAGCGAGCCGCCGACCACAAACAGCAGGAAGATCAGAATGAACACGCCACGCTCCGGATCGGAGGCAAACGCGTGCACCGAGGTCAGCACGCCGGAGCGCACCAGGAACGTACCGAGCAGGCTCAGCGAGAACGCGGCAATCGCCAGCAACACCGTCCAGCTCTTGAACACGCCACGTTTTTCCGTGACCGCCAGCGAGTGAATCAGCGCGGTGCCGACCAGCCATGGCATGAACGAGGCGTTTTCCACCGGGTCCCAGAACCACCAGCCGCCCCAGCCGAGTTCGTAGTACGCCCACCACGAACCGAGTGTGATGCCGATGCCGAGGAACGCCCAGGCGACGATGGTCCACGGGCGTGACCAGCGTGCCCACGCGGCATCAAGGCGACCGCCCATCAACGCGGCAATGGCGAAGGCGAACGCCACCGAAAAGCCGACGTAACCCATGTACAACATTGGTGGGTGAACGATCAGGCCGATGTCTTGCAACAGTGGATTCAAGTCAGCGCCATTGCTCGGCATTTGCGGCAGGATGCGTTTGAACGGGTTGGAGGTGAGGATCAGGAACAGCAGGAAACCGGTGCTGATCATGCCCATCACCGCCAGTACACGAGCGAGCATGACTTGCGGCAACTGCCGGGAGAACACCGACACGGCAAAGGTCCAGCCACCGAGGATCAACGCCCACAACAGCAACGAACCTTCGTGGGCGCCCCACACCGCGCTGAATTTGTAATACCACGGCAACGCGGTATTGGAGTTGTTTGCGACATAGGCGACGGAGAAGTCATCGGTCATGAACGCGTAGGTCAGAATGCCGAACGCAAACAGCAAAAACGCAAACTGCCCCCACGCGGCCGGCTGGGCCAGACTCATCCAGAAACGGTCGCCGCGCCAGGCACCCACCAATGGCACCACGGCCTGCACCAGCGCAAAACACAGCGCCAGAATCATCGCCAGATGACCCAACTCAGGAATAAAAATCGTCGACGTCATCGATCAACCCTCCTTCGCAGGTATTGGTGCGGATTGACCGCTGTCTTTCAAGGCTTTGGTCACTTCCGGCGGCATGTACTTCTCGTCGTGCTTGGCCAGCACTTCATCGGCCACCACCACGCCGTCGGCATTGAGCTTGCCGAGGGCGACGATGCCCTGCCCTTCGCGGAACAGATCCGGGAGGATGCCGCGATAGGCGATGGTCACGGACTTGTTGAAATCGGTGACGACGAATTTGACGTCGAGGGAATCCGGCGAACGTTGCAGCGAGCCCTTCTCGACCATGCCCCCGGCGCGGATGCGCGTGTCTTGCGGGGCTTCGCCATTGGCGATCTGGGTCGGGGTATAGAACAGATTGATGTTCTGCTGCAGGGCGCTGAGGGCCAGGCCGACGGCAGCGCCGACCCCGACCAGAATGGCCAGAATGATGATCAGACGTTTCTTGCGCAGCGGATTCACTTGCCGTTCTCCCGGCGCAGACGACGCGCCTCTTGTTGCAGATAGCGCTTGCGGGCCGCGATCGGCGCCACCACGTTGAGGATCAGCACCGCCAGACAGATGCCGTAGGCCGACCAGACATACAGGCCATGATGGCCCATGGCGAGAAAGTCGCCGAATGAAGCAAAACTCATCGAGCGGCCTCCAGACTGTTCTGCACTTCTTCTTTCACCCAACTGGCGCGGGCTTCGCGCTTGAGCACTTCAAGACGCATGCGCAGCAACAGCACTGCACCGAAGAAACAGTAGAAGCCCAACACGGTCAGCAACAGTGGCAGCCACATTTCCGCCGGCATCGCCGGTTTTTCAGTGAGGGTAAACGTCGCGCCCTGATGGAGAGTGTTCCACCACTCCACCGAGTATTTGATGATCGGGATGTTGATCACACCGACGATGGCCAGCACGGCGCAGGCCTTGGCGGCGCTGTCGCGATTGCTGATGGCATTGCCCAGCGCGATCACGCCGAAATACAGAAACAGCAGAATCAGCATCGAGGTCAGGCGCGCATCCCAGACCCACCACGAGCCCCAGGTCGGCTTGCCCCAGATCGCCCCGGTGACCAGCGCTACAGCGGTCATCCACGCGCCGATCGGAGCGGCGCATTGCAGGGCGACGTCGGCCAGTTTCATCTTCCACACCAGCCCGACCACACCACACACCGCCAGCATCACGTAGATCGACTGAGCGAGCATCGCGGCGGGTACGTGGATATAGATGATGCGAAAGCTGTTGCCTTGCTGATAGTCCGGCGGCGCGAAGGCCAGGCCCCAAACGACACCGACGCCAATCAGCAGCAACGCTGCAATGCTCAACCACGGCAAAAACTTGCTGCTGATGCCGTAGAACCACTTGGGCGAGCCGAGCTTGTGAAACCAGGTCCAGTTCATACTGTTTCCATCACGGATGCCGCTCATCGGTGTGAGCAGTCTCAGGGTCTTTGCTGGTTAAATTTTAACCAGACCTCATTATTCGCCGACGCTGATCTTCAGGCCAGCCGCTATTGCAAAAGGTGTCAGGGTGATCGCCAGGGCGGTCAGGCTACCAAGCCACAGCAGATACCCGGTCGCCGGCATGCCTTGCAGGGCAGCCTGCAAGGCGCCACTGCCAAGGATCAACACCGGGATGTACAACGGCAGAATCAGCAGCGCCAGCAACAGGCCACCACGTTTCAAACCGACCGTCAGTGCCGCGCCCACCGCGCCGAGCAAGCTCAGCACCGGTGTTCCCAGCAGCAACGAAAACAGCAAAACCGGCAGGCAGGCGGCGGGCAAACCGAGCATCAACGCCAGCAACGGTGACAGCAGAACCAGTGCCAGGCCGGAGAAAAGCCAGTGTGCCAGCACCTTGGCCAAGACCAGAAGTGGCAGCGGGTGCGACGAAAGGACCCACTGTTCCAAGGACCCGTCTTCGAAATCACTACGGAAAAGCCCGTCCAGCGAGAGCAGGACCGACAAAAGCGCCGCCACCCAGACTAACCCGGGGGACAGGTTTTGCAACACTTGAGTTTCCGGGCCGACGGCCAGCGGGAACAAAGCGATGACGATGGCGAAGAAAATCAGCGGATTGGCCAGCTCCGCCGGGCGGCGAAACAGCAGTCGGGATTCACGGGCAACCAGCAGGCCGAACACACTCATACTGCCCAGTTCCCCAGATCGATATCACGATAACCGGCCGGCATCCGGCTCAGCGAGTGGTGCGTGGTCAACACCACCAGACCACCGCGTTCGCAGTGCCCGGCCAAATGTTCTTCAAGTTGCGCCACGCCTTGTTTATCGAGGGCCGTGAACGGCTCATCGAGAATCCACAGCGGCGGGCTGTCCAGATACAAACGCGCCAGCGCCACGCGGCGTTGCTGACCGGCGGACAGGCTATGGCAGGGAACATCTTCGAAACCGCGCAATCCTACTGCTGCCAGCGCTTGCCAGATGGCCTCGCGTTCGGCGGGATGATGCAGGGCACAGAGCCACGACAGATTCTCTTCCGGGGTCAGCAGATCCTTGATTCCGGCGGCGTGGCCGATCCACAGCAGGTTGCGTGCGAGTTCACCGCGTTGTTCGGTCAGCGGCTGACCATTGAGCAGGACTTGCCCGGCGGTCGGCTGCATCAGCCCGGACAGCAGGCGTAGCAGGCTGGTTTTACCGCTGCCGTTGGGACCGCTGATCTGCACCATATCGCCACTGGCGAGTCTCAATTCGAGATTTTCGAAGAGCAGCCGCAGATCACGTTCACACGCGAGGGCAACGGTTTGCAGGACAGGACTGGTCAAGGGATCACGGGCCTTATACGGTTCAAGTCGGCTCTGGCGCGGCCGTTAAAGAGATGCAGCATAGATGCATTGACGGCTCGATCTAGAGAGCTGGGTCAAACAATTGCTATGTTTTTTATTCGAAGCGCAAGACGGGCGGCATTATACATGTCGTGCCTTACTCTCAAGAGTGCATTTTCCTCAGGTTGTGTCCGCGTATGACAGGCGAAATGAACATCCTCCCGCTCCCGCCCACTACCCCGGCGACCGTTCGCCCGCAGGTCGGTGAGCTGCTCAAGCTGCTGACCCCGGTCGAAGGCCTGATTGCCGCCGGGCAAAGCGCCAAGGCCGAGGTGTTGTCGCTCAAGCAGGCGGATCAGACCTTTCAGTTATTGCTCAAGGTCACCGTCGACGGTGGCCGCCAGACCACCGTGCAAGCGACCAGCAATCTGCCGTTGCCCCAAGGCACCAGTCTGGCGATCACTCAGCCCTCGGCGGGCAATCTGGCGATTACCGTGCAGCAAGCCATTGCCAGCAGCGTCGCCGCCCTCACCCGCATCGACACCGCGCAATTGCCGGTCGGTACGCTGTTGCAAGGCAAAGTGCTGACCTCGCAGGCGCTGCCGCAGACGCCGGGGCAAGCCGCGGTGTTCCGCTCGCTGGTCACGCTACTCAATACTGCGCAGAGCGGCAGCACTCTGACCATCGAAAGCCCGCAGCCGCTGCGCATTGGCACTTTGCTTTCAGCGTTGGTGGAAGATTCACAAACCCTCAAGTTCCTGCCGATGAGCAGTCGTCAGGAGCAACTGGCCGTCAGTCAGCAACTGGTCGGTCAACAAAGTCGTCAGGCTTCACTGACAGGCTTGTTGAACGCATTGCAAAATCTGCCGAACGATACTGATCAGACATCGCAGGATTTGCGCGCAGTGGTCGACAAACTGCTCGCCAGCCTGCCGGACGTGCAGCAACTGAGTACCGCCAAAGGCGTGGCACTGGCGCTGGCCAACAGCGGCGTGTTCCTCGAAGCCAAACTGCTGACCGGACAAACCCCGACGCTGGCCGCTGACATGAAAGCCGATCTGCTCAAGCTGATCGCACAACTGACTCCGGGCCTGCCGAGCAGCACCAGTTTCAACGCGATCATCGCCGCCAACACCCTGGCGCAAGCGCTGCCGAGCTTCGTGCGCAACGCCCTCGGCATGCTCGGCCAGGTCAGCGCGAAACCGGTGCCGAGCAGCTTCCCGCTGCCCGACCGCCTGCTGCAAAGCCTGGACGGCGAAGGCGATCTGGAGCAATTGCTGCGCCTCGCTGCCGCCGCTGTTTCGCGCCTGCAAAGCCACCAACTGTCGAGTTTGGAACAAACCGGCGTCACCGACGACGGGCGCCTGCTCAGCACCTGGCAACTGGAAATCCCCATGCGCAACCTGCAGGACATCGTGCCGCTGCAGGTCAAGTTCCAGCGTGAAGAAGCGCCGGAGCGAGAGCCGCAACCGAATGAACGTCGCGACGAGCGCGAGCCCAAACAGCAACTGTGGCGCGTCGATCTGGCATTCGACATGGAACCGCTCGGGCCGATGCAGATTCAGGCGCAGTTGATCGCCGGCAGCCTGTCCAGCCAACTGTGGGCCGAACGGCCGTACACCGCCGACCTGATCGAAAACAACCTGTTCGCCCTGCGCCAGCGCCTGCTTGATCGCGGGCTCAACGTTGGCGACATCGACTGCCACCTCGGCACGCCGCCGCAAGGCAACCAAACCCGCCTCGAACACCGCTGGGTCGACGAAACCGCATGAACGATTCCACTGCCCCACGCCAGGCCATCGCCCTCAAATACGACGGCAACCACGCCCCGACCCTCACCGCCAAAGGTGATGACGAACTGGCCGAAGAAATCCTGCGCATCGCTCGCGATTGCGAGGTGCCGATCTATGAAAATGCCGAATTGGTGCGCTTGTTGGCGCGGATGGAACTGGGCGACAGCATTCCTGAAGAGCTCTACCGCACGATCGCCGAGATCATCGCGTTTGCGTGGAATCTGAAGGGCAAATTCCCCGAAGGGCAGGACCCGAATGCGCCGATGGTCGAGAAAGATGTGACCCTGCGCGGCGATGATTACTAAGCCTTAAAAGCAAAAGATCGCAGCCTTCGGCAGCTCCTACAGGGAAACGCGAATCCCGATGTAGGAGCTGCCGAAGGCTGCGATCTTTTGATCTTGCTTCTAGTTCTTATGCAACTTACGCATCAACTCCGCCTCAGCCTGGGTCAAACCACACGACTGAGTCAGCTCATCAACGCTTGCGCCCATGCCCACCAGTTTCGCCGCCTGGGCGAATGACAGGCTCGACGGGTCGCGCTGTTCCAGCGCAACAATCTTGTCCGGCAACGGACCGACGACCGCGCGCAACTCGTGCAGGGCTTCGCCCATGCGCACGTTGCCGTTCTGGTAATCGTCGACACGCTTGGCCAGTTCCTTGATGCGCTGATCACGCAGCGCATCGCCCTGAGCCTGTTGCGCAGCGATCACCCGCTGCGCCTTGATGTACGACACAAACATTGCCAGCGTGCCTGCCCAGAAGAGGAACAGGACGATGACCGCAACCTCGAGAATCAATCAGATGTTCTCCAGATCCGACCATTCTTCTTCGCTCATCATCTTGTCGAGTTCGACGAGGATCAGCAGTTCGTTGTTCTTGTTGCACACGCCCTGGATGAACTTGGCCGACTCTTCGTTGCCGACGTTCGGCGCCGTCTCGATTTCCGACTGACGCAGATAAACCACTTCGGCCACGCTGTCGACCATGATGCCGACGACTTGCTTGTCGGCTTCGATGATGACGATACGGGTGTTGTCGCTGATCTCGCCGGTACTCAGGCCGAAGCGCTGACGGGTGTCGATCACGGTGACCACGTTACCGCGCAGGTTGATGATGCCCAGCACGTAGCTCGGCGCACCCGGCACCGGAGCGATCTCGGTGTAGCGCAGCACTTCCTGCACGCGCATCACGTTGATGCCGTAGGTCTCGTTGTCCAGTTTGAAGGTCACCCATTGCAGGATCGGATCTTCAGAACCTTTTGCATTCGTCGCCTGATTACTCATACCTGACCCCTCGAAAAAACCGCTCTGGGCGGTGTGTGTTCTGTGTGGCGGCATTCAACAATGCCGTCGCCTGATTGTTATGTCGGCTGCTATGTCGGTTTATGTAGCGGCTTGTGGCCGCCGAAGTGCTTTGCCCCACCGCTGGCGATCAATTCGGCCAGTGCGGAAACGTCAAGCAATGCACACATGTGCTCAATCACCGTGCCGGCGAGCCATGGCCGCTGACCCCGGTGACTTCTCCATTTGATTTCATTCGGGTCCAGACGCAACGAGCGGCTGACCTGATGCACCGCCAGGCCCCACTCGTAACCTTGTACCGAAATCACGTACTGCAAGCCCTGACGGAAGTCATCGCGATAGCGATCCGGCATGACCCAGCGCGCGGTGTCCAACACTTTCAGGTTGCCGGCCTGGCTCGGCAGGATCCCGAGGAACCACTCCGGCTGACCGAACAGTGGCGTCAGCTCGTGGCCGGCCAGCGAATAGATCGAACCCAGGCAGACCAGTGGCACCGCCAGGGTCAAACCAGCGACGTCGAACAACAGGCATTCGAAGGCTTCCGAGGCCCAGGCCGGGCGACCATCGGTTTCCACCGGTGGCGGCGTGTTGTTCGGCGGCAGATGCACTTCCACCAGCGGCGGGACTAGCGTCTGCTCGACGGGTGCGGGTGCAACTGGAGCAGGTGCTGGAGCCGGTTCGACCACGGCCGGTTCCGGCGCGGTTTTCAGCAATTGGGTTTGCAGCAGCGGTGCCAGTGTCGAAACGGACGCGCGAACCGGCTCGGCTTCTTCAATCAATGCAACCGGTGCCTTGGCGACCGGTGCGGCGGCAGGCGCAACAACCGGCGCAACAGGCTTGGCGGCTTTCTGCGCATCACGCGCCTGCTCTTCCAGCACCGCTGCCTGGAACTCGTCCAGCGCCTCAGTGCTCTCGACAACTTCAGGCTGCGCCTCAATGACCGGCGGCAGCTCCTCAGGAATTTCCTGCAGCAAATTATCCAGATAAGACTGCAACGCCAATTGCGGACGCGATGTGAGCTTGACCGGGCGATTCATGCTCACGCCACCTGCGGAACAAGTTGTTGCGCCAACAGGTGCTTGAGCAGCGCGCGGTAGGCCAGCACGCCACGGCTCTTGCCGTCGAATTGCGAAGGCGTGACACCGGCTCGGCTGGCGTCGCGCAGACGGGTATCGACGGGGATATAACCCTGCCAGATCTCGTCGGGAAATTTGTCACGCAGCACACGCAAGGTATGCATCGATGCCTGCGTACGGCGGTCGAACAGGGTCGGCACGATGCTGAACGGCAGCGCCTGTTTGCGCGAGCGGTTGATCATCGCCAGAGTGTTGACCATGCGCTCCAGACCTTTGACGGCCAGGTGTTCGGTCTGCACCGGGATCACCAGCTGCTGGCTCGCAGCGAGGGCGTTGACCATCAGCACGCCGAGCAACGGCGGGCTGTCGATCACCGCGTAATCAAAGTCCTGCCACAACTGCGCCAGACTCTTGGCGATTACCAGACCCAAGCCACTCTGTCCCGGCGACTGACGCTCAAGGGTTGCCAGCGCGGTGCTCGATGGCAGCAGGGAAATGCGTTCGTCACTGGTCGACAACAGCAACTGCCCCGGCAGGCCTTGCGGCACGCTGCCCTTGTGCAGAAACAGGTCGTAGTTGCTGTGTTCCAGGCTGTCGGGGTCGTAGCCGAAATAGCTGGTCATCGAGCCGTGCGGGTCGAGATCGACCACAACCACGCGCTTGCCCGCCTCGGCCAGCAATCCGGCTAAAGCGATGGAAGATGTGGTTTTACCGACACCACCCTTTTGATTGGCGACTGCCCAGACTCTCATTCAGTTCGTTCCTCCCGGCCGATATGCTCGACCGAGACATAGCTCAGCGTGTTAATGCGGGTGACGGAGAATTGACGGCACTCTCGCGTCCCGGCGTCTTGACCGGGGTCGGTGCAGTTTGTGTGCCAGCACGCTTCAACGCGGCATCCGGTTGCGCGTTGGCGGTTCCGGTACCCGTGAGGCTGCGACGCACATCGAGATTGCGCGACACCACCAGGACCACGCGACGGTTTTTCGCGCGGCCTTCAACAGTGGCGTTATTGGCCACCGGTTGAAACTCACCGTAACCCACCGACGCCAGACGACCAGGGTTCACGCCCTGCATTGCCAGCATGCGCACGATGCTTGCTGAGCGCGCCGAGGACAGTTCCCAGTTGGTCGGGTACTGCGCCGTGCGGATTGGCTGATCGTCGGTGAAGCCTTCGACGTGGATCGGGTTGTCGAACGGTTTCAGAATCGCCGCGACCTTGTCGATGATGTTGAAGGCGATGTCGCTTGGCATGGCGTCGCCACTGCCGAACAACAGGCTGGAGTTGAGTTCGATCTCGACCCACAACTCGTTGCCACGCACGGTCATCTGGTTGGAGCTGATCAGGTCACCGAACGCGGCGCTGATGTCATCGGCGATGCTTTTCAGCGGATCGCTGGCGCCGGCGATACCGGCATCGATCTGCTCGGCGTCCTTGACCAGCGGCTTGGCCGGGGTCACGGTTTTTGGCCGTTCGTCGCCGATCTGGATCGGTTTTAGCGCGCGGTCGGAGTCTTTGAAGACGCCGACCAGCGCTTCGGAAATTTCTTTGTACTTGCCTTCGTTGATCGACGAGATCGAGTACATCACCACGAAGAACGCGAACAGCAACGTGATGAAATCCGCGTAGGACACGAGCCAGCGCTCGTGATTGACGTGTTCTTCCTGGTGGCGACGACGGGCCATGAGGTTATTCCCTTAATCCATGAAGCCTTGCAGCTTCAACTCAATGGAGCGAGGGTTTTCACCTTCGGCGATCGACAAGATCCCTTCCAACAACATTTCGCGATAACGCGACTGCCGCAACGCAATTGACTTGAGCTTGGCGGCGATCGGCAGCAACACCAGGTTGGCACTGGCCACACCGTAAATGGTCGCAACGAAGGCGACGGCGATACCGCTGCCCAGTTGTGTTGGATCCGCCAGGTTGCCCATCACGTGGATCAGGCCCATCACCGCACCGATGATGCCGATGGTCGGCGCGTAGCCGCCCATGCTTTCGAAGACCTTGGCGGCTTCGATGTCGCGCGCTTCCTGAGTGTAGAAATCCACTTCGAGGATGCTGCGGATCGCTTCCGGTTCGGCACCGTCGACCAGCAGTTGCAGGCCTTTGCGCGAGTAATTGTCGGGTTCGGCATCCGCCACGCCTTCCAGGCCCAGCAGGCCTTCCTTGCGTGCGGTGAGGCTCCAGTTGACGACGCGATCGATGCCACCGGCCAGATCGACCCGTGGCGGAAACAGGATCCAGGCAAGGATCTGCATGGCGCGTTTGAACGCGCTCATCGGCGATTGCAGCAGTGCGGCACCGATGGTGCCGCCCAGTACGATCAATGCCGCCGGGCCGTTGGCCAGCGCACCGAGGTGACCACCTTCAAGGTAGTTACCGCCGATGATGGCGACGAACGCCATGATGATCCCGATAAGGCTTAAAACATCCATCAGATACACGCCTCGACAATGTGTTTGCCGATGTCGTCGAGGCTGTATACCGCGTCGGCGAGGTCGGCTTTAACGATGGCCATCGGCATGCCGTAGATCACGCAACTTGCCTCATCTTGTGCCCAGACCGCGCTGCCGCCCTGCTTGAGCAGACGCGCGCCTTCACGGCCATCGGCGCCCATGCCGGTCAACACCACCGCCAGAACTTTGTCGCCGTAGGATTTCGCTGCAGAACCGAAGGTGATGTCCACGCACGGCTTGTAGTTCAGACGCTCGTCGCCCGGCAGGATTTTCACCGCGCCACGGCCATCGATCATCATTTGCTTGCCACCCGGCGCGAGCAACGCCAGGCCCGGACGCAGAATGTCGCCATCCTCGGCTTCCTTGACGCTGATGCGGCAGAGCTTGTCGAGACGTTCGGCGAAAGCCTTGGTGAACGCCGCCGGCATGTGCTGGATCAGCACGATCGGCGCCGGGAAATTCGCCGGCAACTGAGTCAACACACGTTGCAGGGCCACCGGGCCGCCCGTCGAGGTACCGATGGCAACCAGTTTGTAGGCTTTGCGTTTCGGCGCTGGCGACGACGCGCTGGCGGTCGGGGCGCGAGTCGGTGCCGGCGCTGGAGCCGGACGCGTTGGCGCGCTGGTGCTGTGACTGCTGTGACTGCTGTGGCTGCCGAAACTCGACGGCGCCGGAGCAGGCGTCGGTGCTGGCGCAGCCACTGGAGCCGGCGCGCTGTAGGCACTGAAACGACGGTTACTGCGCGAGATGCTATGCACCTTTTCGCACAGCAGTTGCTTGACCTTCTCGGGGTTACGCGAGATGTCTTCGAAATTCTTCGGCAGGAAATCCACAGCGCCAGCGTCCAGCGCATCGAGGGTTACCCGGGCGCCTTCGTGCGTCAGCGAGGAGAACATCAACACCGGGGTCGGGCAGCGCTGCATGATGTGCCGCACTGCCGTGATGCCGTCCATCATCGGCATCTCGTAGTCCATGGTGATCACGTCTGGCTTGAGTGCCAGCGCCTGATCAATCGCCTCTTTACCGTTGGTGGCCGTACCGACCACCTGGATGCTCGGATCCGCTGAAAGAATCTCCGAGACGCGGCGGCGGAAAAAACCCGAATCGTCCACCACCAGGACTTTGACTGCCATAAACACTCCATTAGGTGCAGCGGGACGTTGTCGCCCCGCCGCCCCGGATTCAAATACGCCGTGCGGCGTAACGCTTGAGCATGCTTGGAACATCGAGAATCAGCGCGATGCGGCCGTCACCAGTGATGGTGGCGCCGGACATGCCCGGAGTGCCCTGCAGCATTTTGCCCAATGGCTTGATGACCACTTCTTCCTGACCGACCAGTTGATCGACGACAAAGCCGATCCGCTGAGTGCCCACCGAAAGGATCACCACGTGGCCTTCACGCTGCTCTTCGTGAGCGGCGGAGCTGACCAGCCAGCGCTTGAGGTAGAACAATGGCAGCGCCTTGTCCCGCACGATCACCACTTCCTGGCCGTCGACGACGTTGGTGGTCGACAGGTCGAGGTGGAAGATTTCGTTGACGTTGACCAACGGGAACGCAAACGCCTGATTGCCAAGCATGACCATCAGGGTTGGCATGATCGCGAGGGTCAGCGGCACCTTGATGACGATCTTCGAGCCCTGGCCCTTGGTCGAGTAGATGTTGATCGAACCGTTGAGCTGGGAAATCTTGGTCTTCACCACGTCCATGCCGACACCGCGGCCGGAGACGTCGGAGATCTCGGTCTTGGTCGAGAAACCCGGGGCGAAAATCAGGTTGTAGCACTCGGTATCGCTGAGGCGATCGGCCGCGTCCTTGTCCATCACGCCGCGTTTTACCGCGATGGCGCGCAGGACGTTCGGGTCCATGCCTTTGCCGTCATCGGAAATCGACAGCAGGATATGGTCGCCCTCTTGCTCGGCCGCCAGTACCACGCGACCGCCACGGGCCTTGCCCGACGCTTCGCGTTCTTCCGGCGACTCGATGCCGTGGTCGACGGCGTTGCGCACCAAGTGGACCAGCGGGTCGGCCAGGGCCTCGACAAGGTTTTTGTCGAGGTCGGTTTCTTCACCCACCAGTTCCAGGTTGATCTCTTTCTTGAGCTGACGCGCGAGGTCACGAACCAGACGCGGGAAGCGCCCGAAGACCTTCTTGATCGGCTGCATCCGCGTCTTCATGACGGCGGTCTGCAAGTCAGCCGTGACCACGTCGAGGTTCGACACGGCCTTTTGCATGGCTTCATCGCCGCTGTTCAGGCCCAGACGCACCAGACGGTTACGCACCAGCACCAGCTCGCCGACCATGTTCATGATTTCGTCGAGACGTGCAGTGTCAACGCGCACGGTGGTTTCGGCTTCGCTCGCCGGTTTTTCCGGTGGCGGTGTCGCCGGCGCACGGGCCGGAGCCGGTGCAGCAGCGGCAGCCGGTTTTGGCGCTTCGGCTTTTGGCTCAGGCTTGGCGGCAGGCTTGGGCGCTGCCGCAGCGGCCGGTGCCTTGGCAGCAGGCGTGGCGACGGTCGAAGCACTGCCAGCAGCGGCGGTGCCGACCTCAGTGAACTTGCCTTTGCCGTGCAATTCGTCGAGCAGCGATTCGAACTCGTGATCGCTGATCAGATCGCTGCCGGCAGCGGCGGCCGCTGGAGCAGCCGGCACAGGTGCCGAGGCAATCGCCGACTCCAGTGCATCCACGGCAAAGTTGCCCTTGCCATGCAGTTGATCGAGCAAGGCTTCGAATTCGTCGTCGGTGATGTCAGAGCTGTCGCCCTTGGCCGGAGCCGCAGGCGCTGCCGCCGCTGGCGCAACCGCGTCCACCGCGAACTGGCCCTTGCCGTGCAGTTGATCGAGCAACGACTCGAACTCGGCATCGGTGATTTCATCGCTCGCGGCTTCAGCGGCCGTTTGTGCAGGCGCAGCAGCGGCCGGGGCTTCGGCTTCAGCCTTGACGGCGTTCAGCGAGTCCAGCAGTTGTTCGAATTCGTTATCAGTGATGTCGCCCGACGAGTCGCCTTCGACGACCAGTTCTTCGATCATCTCGGCCACTGGCGAAGCCGGGGCTGCGTCCGCCGATTGCGGTTCGGCCAGACGCGCCAGGGCGGCCAGCAGTTCCGGGGTGGCAGCGGTGATCGGAGCACGCTCACGAACCTCAGTGAACATGCTGTTCACCGCGTCCAGTGCTTCGAGGACAACGTCCATCAGTTCTGCATCAACGCGACGCTCACCCTTACGGAGGATGTCGAACACGTTTTCGGCGATGTGACAGCACTCCACCAGCTCATTGAGCTGAAGGAAGCCGGCGCCCCCTTTTACAGTGTGGAAACCGCGAAAAATTGCGTTGAGCAAATCTGCGTCATCCGGACGGCTTTCCAGCTCGACCAGTTGTTCGGACAGTTGCTCAAGAATCTCGCCGGCCTCAACCAGGAAATCCTGAAGGATCTCTTCATCGGCGCCGAAGCTCATTAATGGGGTGCTCCTACAGGTCTAAAAACCCAAAAAACCTAAAATTCCAAAACTCTAGAACCCGAGGCTGGATAACAAATCGTCCACATCGTCCTGACCGGACACAACGTCTTCTCGTTTATCGGCATGAATCTGCGGACCTTCACCCTGCGAGAGATGTTTTTGTGGATCTTTTTCTGCAAGCATCGCGGCGCGGTCATGTTCGATGCCCGCAAAGCGGTCGACCTGACTGGCCATGAGCACAAGTTTGAGCAAATTGCTTTCGACTTCGGTGACCAGTTGGGTCACACGCTTGATCACCTGACCGGTCAGGTCCTGGTAATCCTGGGCCAGCAGGATGTCGTTGAGATTGCTCGACACCGCACGGTTGTCCGTGCTGCTGCGTGACAGAAAACCGTCGACCCGGCGCGCCAGTTCACGGAACTCTTCAGCCCCGACCTCGCGACGCATGAAGCGCCCCCAATCGGCACTCAAGGTCTGCGCTTCATCAGCCAGACTGTTGACCACCGGCGTGGCGCTTTCCACCAGATCCATGGTGCGGTTGGCCGCGGCTTCCGTCAGCTTGACCACATAGCCCAGGCGTTCGGTGGCGTCGGTGATTTGCGACACTTCCTCGGCCTGCGGCATGTTCGGGTCGATCTGGAAGTTGACGATCGCACTGTGCAGTTCACGTGTGAGCTTGCCGACTTCCTGATACAGGCCACGGTCACGGGTCTGATTGAGCTCATGGATCAGTTGCACAGCGTCGCCGAACCTGCCTTTTTCAAGGCTTTCGACCAGTTCGACCGCGTGTTTTTTCAGGGTCGACTCGAAATCGCCCTGTGAAGATTCGTTATGCTCCATAGCTCCCCCGCGCGTTCATCAGCCGATGCGTTCGAAAATCTTCTCGATTTTGTCTTTCAACGCCTGAGCCGTGAAAGGTTTGACTACGTAGCCGTTCACACCAGCCTGAGCGGCTTCGATGATCTGCTCGCGCTTGGCTTCAGCCGTCACCATCAGCACTGGCAGGTGCTTGAGTTTTTCATCGGCACGCACGTGGCGCAGCAGGTCGATACCGGTCATGCCCGGCATGTTCCAGTCCGTTACCAGAAAGTCGATGCTTCCGCTGTTGAGCACTGGAATGGCAGTCACGCCATCGTCAGCCTCGACGGTGTTGGTGAACCCAAGATCACGCAGCAGGTTCTTGATGATCCGCCGCATCGTTGAGAAGTCATCAACGATGAGGATTTTCATGTCTTTGTTCAATTCGACCTCCAAGCAGTCTTAAACGCGCCCAGCACCTGGACACGCCACTTCAATCAATCGGCGCAGCACTCGAAGACTGTCTGGAGCACAACAGAGCAAGACCGGTGCCGTTCATCACCGCACCAGCCTCGTTCGCAGTGTCCCCACACTGCCTTCAGCGCGCTCGCCACTCCCCCAAACGCCCCCGCAAACGGGCCGCGCACTGGCTGTGTAACTGGCTGACCCGCGATTCACTGACGCCAAGGACTTCACCGATCTCCTTGAGGTTCAGCTCTTCGTCGTAGTACAGCGCCAACACCAGTCGCTCACGCTCCGGCAAATTGGCAATCGCGTCCGCCAGCGCTGCCTGGAAACGTTCATCTTCCAGATCGCGTGACGGCTCGAGATGAGCACTCGCGCCATCCTCGTGCAGCCCTTCGTGTTCGCCGTCCTGCAAGAGATCGTCGAAACTGAACAGGCGGCTGCCCAAGGTGTCATTCAAAATCCCGTAGTAATCGTCGAGACTCAATTGGAGTTCGGCTGCAACCTCGTGATCTTTAGCGTCACGGCCGGTTTTAGCTTCAATTGAGCGAATTGCGTCACTGACCATACGGGTATTGCGGTGAACCGAGCGTGGCGCCCAGTCCCCTTTGCGCACTTCGTCGAGCATCGCGCCGCGGATTCGAATGCCCGCGTACGTTTCGAAACTGGCGCCTTTGCTGGCGTCGTATTTGGTCGAGACTTCAAGCAGGCCGATCATCCCCGCCTGGATCAAATCTTCAACCTGCACACTGGCCGGCAAGCGTGCCAGCAAGTGATAGGCAATGCGCTTGACCAGTGGCGCGTAACGCTCGATCAGTTCGTACTGCGCGTCACGTGCCGACTTCTTGTAGTAGTTCATACCGCTTGCGGTCATAGCACGGGCCCTGCCGTTTGCTGCACGAGGCGCTCGACGAAAAACTCAAGGTGGCCACGCGGATTGGCGGGCAGCGGCCAGGTGTCGACCTTCTGCGCGATCGCCTTGAACGCCAGCGCGCACTTGGAACGCGGGAAGGCTTCGTACACCGCACGCTGCTTCTGCACCGCTTTACGCACGCTTTCGTCGTAAGGCACGGCGCCGACGTATTGTAGGGCCACGTCAAGGAAACGATCCGTGACCTTGGTCAACTTGGCGAACAGGTTGCGACCTTCCTGCGGGCTCTGCGCCATGTTGGCGAGGACGCGGAAGCGGTTCATGCCGTAATCGCGGTTGAGCAGTTTGATCAGTGCGTAGGCATCAGTGATCGAGGTTGGCTCGTCGCAGACCACCAGCAACACTTCTTGCGCGGCGCGAACAAAACTGACTACCGAGTCACCAATACCCGCAGCGGTGTCGATCACCAGCACATCGAGATTGTCGCCGATGTCGCTGAATGCCTGAATCAGGCCGGCGTGCTGCGCCGGGCTCAGGTGCACCATGCTCTGCGTGCCGGACGCGGCCGGGACGATGCGAATGCCACCGGGGCCTTGCAACAGCACGTCGCGCAATTCGCAACGGCCTTCGATGACGTCGGCCAGCGTGCGTTTAGGGGTCAGACCCAACAATACGTCGACGTTCGCCAGCCCCAGATCGGCGTCCAGCAACATGACCCGACGGCCAAGCTCTGCCAGCGCCAGGGACAAGTTCACTGACACGTTAGTCTTGCCGACGCCACCTTTGCCGCCGGTCACCGCGATCACCTGTACGGGATGCATGCTGCCCATGTTATTTCTTTACCTTGTCTTGCATAGACGGAGGCCACATTACTGGCTGCGCGTTCACAACCGGAACAATGCATGGCAGACCATCGATGTAGGTACAAAAACTGTTCATGAATACCTCAGCCTACCTGCTTGGTCGGGCTGTGATAGATATCAGCGAACATGTCGGCCATGGCTTCTTCGCTGGGTTCTTCCTGCATTTGCACGCTGACGGCGCGGCTGACCAGTTGATGACGGCGCGGCAGATGCAAATCATCCGGAATCCGTGGGCCATCGGTCAGGTACGCGACCGGCAATTCATGACTGATCGCCAGGCTCAACACTTCGCCAAGGCTGGCCGTTTCATCCAGTTTAGTCAGGATGCACCCGGCGAGCCCGCAACGCTTGTAACTGTGATAAGCGGCGGTTAGAACCTGTTTCTGGCTGGTGGTTGCCAAGACCAGATAATTTTTTGAGCGAATGCCACGCCCGGCCAGACTTTCGAGCTGCATGCGCAAGGCTGGATCGCTGGCTTGCAGGCCGGCGGTATCGATCAGCACCACGCGTTTGCGCAGCAACGGATCCAGCGCCTGCACCAGCGATTGGCCCGGATCGACGTGAGTCACTGGCACATTGAGAATACGGCCAAGGGTCTTCAGTTGTTCCTGAGCGCCGATACGGAAACTGTCCATGCTCACCAGCGCGACATTCTGCGCGCCGTACTTGAGCACGTAACGCGCGGCAAGCTTGGCCAGCGTGGTGGTCTTGCCCATGCCGGCAGGGCCGACCATGGCAATCACACCGCCCTCTTCCAACGGCTCGACTTCCGGTACGGCAATCATCCGAGCCAGGTGCGCGAGCAACATGCGCCAGGCCTGACGCGGCTCTTCGATGTCAGTGATCATCGCCAGCAGATCGCGCGACAACGGCCCGGACAAACCGATACGTTGCAGACGGCGATACAGATTGGCTTGCGCCGGACGGCTGCCTTGCAGCTGATTCCAGGCCAGGGTGCCGAGCTGAACTTCCATCAGCTCGCGCAGGCTGTTCAATTCAAAACGCATCGAATCCAGTGCACGCGGGTCAACACCGCCAGAGGACTGCGCAGGTGCCGGGGCCGGACGCGCCGGGGCGGCGTAAGTCGGCTCGCTCAGCGGTTCAGCGGCGGTCAACGGCAGGCCAGCCGTCAACGGCAGCCCGGCGAAAATCTGGCGATTGCTGTTGCCGTCGGCTTCGCCACGCAGGCTCAGTTCGGCCTGAGCGGTGACGATGCGCGACTGGGTCTTGCGCAGCTCGTCTTCGAGTTCCATGTTCGGAACCCGTGGCGCCAGCGCCGACAATTTGTAATCCAGTGCCGCCGTCAACTCGACACCGCCGGCAATGCGGCGATTGCCAATGATGGCGGCATCAGCGCCCAGCTCATCACGAACCAGCTTCATGGCCTGACGCATATCGGCGGCAAAGAAACGCTTAACTTGCATAAACCACTACCTCAGCCGTTGGGCCCTACTGTCGCAACGATGGTCACTTGCTTGTTGTCCGGTATTTCCTGGTAGGCCAGCACATGCAATCCAGGGACTGCGAGGCGGCCAAAGCGCGAGAGCATCGCGCGGATCGGGCCAGCGACCAAAAGGATCACCGGCTGACCTTGCATTTCCTGACGCTGCGCCGCTTCGATGAGCGAACGCTGCAGCTTCTCGGCCATGCTTGGCTCCAGCAGAACGCCCTCTTCAGAGCCTTGTCCTGCCTTCTGCAGACTATTGAGCAATATTTGTTCCAACCTTGGTTCCAAGGTGATCACAGGCAGCTCGGACTCAGTGCCTACAATGCTTTGGACGATGGCACGGGATACGCCGACCCGCACAGCAGCCACCAACGCGGCGGTATCTTGACTCTTCGCGGCGTTGTTGGCGATGGCCTCGGCGATGCTGCGGATATCGCGCACCGGCACGTGTTCGGCGAGCAACGCTTGCAGCACTTTGAGCAACTGCGACAACGACACCACGCCCGGCACCAGCTCTTCCGCCAGTTTCGGCGAGCTTTTGGCCAGCAATTGCATGAGTTGCTGCACTTCTTCGTGGCCGATCAGCTCGCTGGAGTGCTTGTACAGAATCTGGTTCAAGTGCGTCGCGACCACGGTGCTGGCATCGACCACCGTGTAACCGAGCGATTGTGCCTGCGCACGCTGGCTGATTTCGATCCACACCGCTTCCAGGCCGAAAGCCGGATCTTTGGCGTTGATGCCGTTGAGCGTGCCGTAGACCTGGCCCGGGTTGATCGCCAGTTCGCGATCCGGATAGATCTCGGCTTCGGCGAGGATCACGCCCATCAGGGTCAGGCGATAAGCGCTCGGCGCCAGATCGAGGTTGTCGCGGATGTGCACGGTCGGCATCAGGAAGCCCAGATCCTGCGAGAGCTTCTTGCGCACGCCCTTGATCCGCGCCAGCAATTGCCCGCCCTGGTTGCGATCCACCAGCGGAATCAGGCGATAGCCGACTTCCAGGCCGATCATGTCGATTGGCGTTACGTCGTCCCAGCCCAGCTCCTTGGTTTCCATGGCACGGGCCGGCGACGGCAGCAAATCCTGCTGACGCTTGACCTCTTCCAGCGCCACGACCTTGGCCACATTCTGTTTTTTCCAGAACAGGTACGCGCCGCCAGCGGCCAGCGCGGCCATGCTCAGGAACGAGAAATGCGGCATGCCCGGCACCAGGCCCATGACTGCCATCAAACCAGCCGCCACCGCCAGCGCTTTCGGCGAGGCGAACATCTGGCGATTGATCTGCTTGCCCATGTCTTCCGAACCGGAAGCACGGGTCACCATGATCGCCGCCGCTGTCGATAACAACAGTGATGGCAATTGCGCCACTAAACCGTCACCGATGGTCAGCAAGGCGTAAACCCGGCCGGCATCACCGAAGCTCATGTTGTGCTGGAAGATACCGACGGCCATGCCGCCGATGAGGTTGATGAACAGAATCAGCAGGCCAGCGATGGCGTCACCACGGACGAACTTGCTGGCACCGTCCATCGAACCGTAGAACTCAGCCTCTTGGGCGACTTCCTGACGGCGCGCCTTGGCCTGGTTCTGGTCGATCAGACCGGCGTTGAGGTCGGCGTCGATCGCCATTTGTTTGCCGGGCATCGCATCGAGGGTGAAACGCGCGCTCACCTCGGAAATCCGCCCGGCACCCTTGGTCACCACGACGAAGTTGATGATCATCAGGATCGCGAAGACCACGATACCGACCACGTAGTTACCGCCGATCACCACCTCACCGAAGGCCTGAATCACCTTACCGGCGGCGGCGTGGCCGTCCTGACCGTGGAGCATCACCACCCGCGTCGAGGCCACGTTCAACGCCAGCCGCAACAACGTCGCGACCAGCAGAATCGTCGGGAACACGGCGAAATCCAGCGGCCGCAGCGCGTACACGCAGACCAGCAGGACGACGATCGACAGGGCAATGTTGAAGGTGAAAAACACGTCGAGCAGGAACGGCGGCACCGGCAACATCATCATCGCCAGCATCACCAGCAACAGCAACGGCACGCCCAGATTGCCTCGACTGAGGTCGGCAACATTCGTGCGAGCTGTGTTGAATAACTGAGAGCGATCCACCGGTTTTCCCCGTTCCTTTAAAGCAAACTTTTGACGCCCAGAGCGGGCTCACGGCGGGTACTGCAAGAAGCTTTCCAACTTTTGCCAAGGAACGAAATAGCGAGGGAATGAACACGCCCCCTGTAGGAGTGAGCCTGCTCGCGATAGCGGTCTGTCTGGTTCGAATCCATCGACTGAAAAAGCCCCATCGCGAGCAGGCGAAGGCCTACAGGGGACTGCATTCCAGATGTGGGAGCGAGCTTGCTCGCGAAGGGGCCGGTGAAGTCAGCGCAAATCGCCTTTTAAACCCAGGTGTTTAAAAGACACCTTCAGACACGCCTTCGAGGCTACAAATCCTTGCGCCTTTGCCTACAGCCAAGCCAGAATCCGCCGGCTTGTGCGCCTTGGGGTCGGGTTCTATTGTGGGTCGGTCGCTGATTATTTCAGCGATCGGGTTTAGCAGCCCGGATTAACTCTAGACGCACAAAGTCCGTTGCAGTTATGGCGGCTTTGCGTGGGGCACTTCGGTGCGCCGGGTTCTAGAGTCCTGGTCTGCTAACCCGCGTACAGCCGCCACCTCCTTCGTTAGCAGCGAACGGTGGCAGCTTCACTACTCTAGAGGCTTTACCGATGATCAAACCAACGCCAAACCCACCCGAAACCGACCCCACTTCCCCCTACGAATCCCTCGATTCAAAAAAACTCCACGAAGCCGCCGACCGCGCCCTCGATCACTACCTCTGCCCACCCGGCTCCACGCCTCCGCCACGTAAAACCCGTCGGATGTACGCCGTCACCGCCGACTTCAAAAACGAGGAACTGCTGGCCGATGCCAGCGAAACCCTCGCCTCAGCCAGAACCATCGCCCATGACTTTGCCCATCTCATACCGGCGTCGCAGCGCAGGACGCTGTTGGGGATCGCGCAGCTGATCATGCTGGGGGAACTGGCGGTGAATCGGGTGATGGATAATCTGGAGTTGCCGCAGTAGCGCCTCCCGCTCGATGATCGTTCCCACGCTCCTGCGTGGGAATGCCTCAATGGACGCTCCGCGTTCGGCTTTGGAAGGGACGCGGAGCGTCCCGGGCTGCATTCCTTTGCTGCGCGTGGGAACGATCATAAAAAACCGCCGCCCCGTTTCAGCGGCTTTGCGATCGATTGTTCAATACCGAAGGATTTTTACCTTTCCATTCTTGCTCTTGGGCAATTCGAACTCGACCTCGCCGCCCACTTTGACGTTCGCCTGCCGGGCATCGGCCAATGGAATGCTGAATCGGTATTCTTTGGCGGTCAGAAAAAAACCGGTTGCCTCAGCAAAGGAAATACATCGTCCCGAGGGCTTCGGCGTGATGGTGCCCCTTCCGGTTTTTTCGTCATAACTGCTGAAAATACCTTTCATTGTCGTGCTCCCTTGCACTCGCTCGCCTGACCGCGCCACGTAGGCGGCGCCACCTTGCATCAAACTGCAAAATCACGGGAAGCGCACCTGTCAGAGTTGACAGTAAAGGGAGATCTCAGACCAATGGCTGCACAGCACCGTCAAGAATCACGCCGCAGATCCGGCGGAATCGGCAAGTCGTCCTTGAGCGGATCCGGACGCTTGCCCTTGCCCGCGCGGTACTGGCGGATCTGGTAGACGTAGGCCAAGACCTGCGCAACCGCCAGATACAGCCCACCGGGGATTTCCTGGTCGAGCTCAGTGGAGTAGTAGATCGAGCGCGCCAGCCCCGGCGATTCGAGGAGCATGACGTTGTTGGCCACGGCGATTTCGCGGATTTTCAGCGCGAGGAAGTCGCTGCCCTTGGCGATCAGCATCGGCGCGCCGCCCTTCTCCGAGTCGTACTTGAGTGCCACGGCGTAGTGGGTCGGGTTGGTGATGACCACGTCGGCGTCGGGAATCGCCGCCATCATGCGGCGTTGGGACATTTCGCGCTGGGTCTGGCGGATGCGCTGTTTGACTTCCGGGCGACCCTCCTGATCCTTGTGCTCGTCGCGCACTTCCTGCTTGGTCATCAGCAGTTTCTTGTGCGCTTCCCAGAGTTGTACCGGCACGTCGACGGCGGCGATGATGATCAGGCCGCACGCCAGCCACAAGGTGCTCCAGCCGACCAGCGTGACGCTGTGGATAATCGCCATCTCCAGCGGCTCGTGGGCGATACGCAAAAAGTCATCGACGTCCGCCGACAACACTGCCAACGCCACACCCAGTGTGATCAGGAACTTGGCCAGGGCCTTGAGCAGTTCGACCACAGCCTTGAACGAGAACATCCGCTTCAGGCCTGCCGCCGGGTTCATCCGGCTGAACTTGGGCGCCATGGAGCCTGCGGCGAACAGCCAGCCGCCGAGAGAGATCGGCCCGATCAGCGCCGCGAGCAACAGCGTGATCATGATCGGCTGGATCGCCAGCAGCGCCATCTGGCCCGACTGCAATAGAAATGCGCCCATGGAGCCCTGATCCATGATCACTTCGCGCGACAGCGTGAAGTTCAGGCGCATCAGTTCCATCAGGTCTTCGGCCAGCATGCCGCCAAACACCAGCAGCGCACCGGCGCCGGCCATCATTACGGCAAGGGTATTGAGTTCTTTGGAACGGGCGATCTCGCCCTTCTCACGGGAGTCTTTTTTGCGTTTGTCCGTGGGGTCTTCTGTTTTGTCCTGACCGCTTTCGCTCTCTGCCATGACTCAGCGCGCCCGTGCCAGTTCGCGTAACAACTGCAAGGCCTCGGTGGCTAGCGGCTGGTACTGATTGAGAATGTCCGCCAGACCGACCCAGACGATGAACAGCCCGAGCACCAGGGTCAGCGGAAAACCGATGGAGAAAATGTTCAGTTGTGGCGCCGCGCGGGTCATCACGCCAAACGCGATGTTGACCACCAGCAGCGCGGTGACCGCCGGCAATACCAGCAGCAACGCCGCACCAAGGACCCAGCCGAGTTTGCCGGCCAGCTCCCAGTAATGGGCAGTCATCAGACCGCTGCCGACCGGTAGCGTGGTGAAGCTTTCGGTGAGCACTTCGAACACCACCAGGTGGCCGTTCATCGACAGGAACAACAGCGTCACCAGCATGGTGAAGAACTGCCCGATCACCGCCACCGACACACCGTTAGCCGGATCGACCATCGAGGCGAAACCCATGCCCATCTGGATCGCGACAATCTGCCCGGCCACGGCAAACGCCTGGAAAAACAGTTGCAGGGAAAAACCGAGCACCGCACCGACGAGGATCTGTTCGGCAATCAACATCAAGCCACTCAGATCCAGCGGACTGACCGCCGGCATCGGCGGCAGGCTCGGGGCAATGCACACGGTGATCGCCACGGCGAAATACAGGCGGATCCGCCGTGACACCAGCGTGGTGCCGAACACCGGCATGACCATCAGCATCGACGCCACGCGAAACAGCGGCAACATGAACGACGCCACCCAGGAACTGATCTGGGTGTCGGTCAGCTGAAGCAGCGATTGCATGGCTTAGCCGATGACCATCGGGATGTTTTTGTACAACTGAATGATGTATTCCATGAAGGTCTGCACGATCCATGGGCCGGCGACGATCAACGTCACCAGCATCACCAGCAGACGCGGCAGGAAGCTCAACGTCTGTTCGTTGATCTGCGTGGCAGCCTGGAACATCGCCACCAGCAAGCCGACCAACAGGCTCGGCACCACCAGAATCGCGACCATCAATGTGGTCAGCCAAAGGGCTTCACGAAAGATATCGACCGCAACTTCCGGCGTCATGGCGAGACACCTCCGAAACTGCTGGCCAGGGTGCCGATGATCAGCGCCCAACCATCCACCAGCACGAACAGCATGATCTTGAACGGCAGCGAGATGATCAGCGGCGAGAGCATCATCATACCCATCGCCATCAGCACACTGGCCACGACGAGGTCGATGATCAGGAACGGAATGAAGATCATGAAGCCGATCTGGAACGCGGTTTTAAGTTCGGAGGTGACGAACGCGGGCACCAGAATGGTCAGCGGTGCCTGATCCGGCGTGGCGATGTCGGTGCGCTTGGACAAACGCATGAACAGCTCCAGATCACTGGTGCGGGTCTGGGCGAGCATGAAGTCCTTGATCGGCACCTGGGCTTTTTCTACCGCTTGCTGAGCGGTGAGTTTTTCCGCCAGATACGGTTGCAGGGCATCGTTGTTCACCCGGTCGAACACCGGGGCCATGATGAACATGGTCAGAAACAGCGCCATGCCGGTGAGGATCTGGTTCGACGGCGTCTGTTGCAGGCCGAGGGCCTGACGCAGGATCGAGAAGACAATGATGATCCGGGTGAAACTGGTCATCAGAATCACGGCCGCCGGAATGAAGCTCAGGGCGGTCATGATCAGCAGGATCTGCAGACTGACCGAATACTCCTGCGCGCCATCGGCGTTGGTGCCCAGCGTGATCGCCGGGATCGACAACGGATCGGCGGCGAACGCCAGCGGCGCGGCCAGCATCAGGGCCAGCGTCAAGACGATGCGTAACGCACCCATTACTTCTTATCCTTCTGATCCTTGCCGAGAATCTTCAGCAGATGCTGGGCAAATTCCGGCGTCGCTTTCTCACTGGCACTGGGTACTTCAACCGGCTCCTTGAGCACATGCAGCGCGGTGATCGTGCCGGGGCTCAGGCCGAGCAGAATCTGCTCATTGCCGACCTGCACCAGCATCAACCGATCACGCGGCCCGAGCGCGCGCGAACCGATCAGCTCGATCACCTGGCCCTTGCCGGCCGGACCTGCCTGCTGCACGCGGCGCAACAGCCAGGCGAGGAAGAAGATCAACCCCAGCACCAGCAGCAGGCCGAACACCAGTTGCGTCAGTTGCCCGGCCACGCCGCTGCTGACCATCGGCGCGGTGGCGGCAGGCACGGTGGTGGCGGTCGACGGTTCGGCGGCCAGCACGCTCAATGGCAATGCCAGCAAAGCCCAGAGAAACCGTTTCACTCAGCGCAGCTTCTTGATGCGTTCGCTTGGGCTGATCACGTCGGTCAGGCGGATGCCGAACTTTTCGTTGACCACTACCACTTCTCCGTGCGCGATCAAGGTGCCGTTGACCAGCACGTCCAGCGGCTCACCGGCCAGACGGTCAAGCTCGATCACCGACCCTTGGTTGAGTTGCAGCAGGTTGCGGATGTTGATGTCGGTGCTGCCCACTTCCATCGAGATCGAGACCGGGATGTCGAGGATCACGTCCAGGTTCGGGCCGTCGAGGGTCACCGGATCGTTGTTCTTCGGCACGCTGCCGAATTCTTCCATCGGCAGACGCGAGCCGCTGGCTGCGTCGGCGGCCAGCAGGGCGTCGATGTCAGCTTGACCATCACCGGTTTCTTCCAGGGCCGCAGCCCATTCGTCAGCCAGTGCCTGGTCGTCCTGGGCGTTCATATCGTCGTTCATCATTTGTCCTCGGCGGGCAAAAATTCAGTTAAATGCTTGGGGGGTTGGAGCGCCGCTTCAGCGTCGCTCGATCGGCTCGATTACCTGCAACGCGAGGTTGCCTTTGTGCGAGCCCATCTTGACCTTGAAGGCCGGCACGCCGTTGGCGCGCATGATCATTTCTTCCGGCATCTCGACCGGGATCACATCCCCCGGCTGCATGTGGAGGATGTCGCGCAGCTTCAACTGGCGGCGAGCGACGGTGGCACCGATCGGCACGTCGACATCGAGCACGTCCTGGCGCAGGGCATTGACCCAGCGCTCGTCCTGATCGTCGAGGTCGGACTGGAAACCGGCGTCGAGCATTTCGCGCACCGGTTCGATCATCGAGTACGGCATGGTCACGTGCAGATCGCCGCCACCGCCATCGAGTTCGATGTGGAAGGTGGAGACCACGATCGCTTCGCTCGGGCCGACGATGTTGGCCATGGCCGGGTTCACTTCCGAGTTGATGTACTCGAAATTGACTTCCATGATTGCCTGCCAGGCCTCCTTCAAATCGACGAAGGCCTGCTCCAGCACCATGCGCACCACACGCAGTTCGGTCGGGGTGAATTCACGCCCTTCAATCTTGGCGTGACGGCCGTCACCGCCGAAGAAGTTGTCCACCAGTTTGAACACCAGTTTGGCGTCGAGGATGAACAGCGCGGTGCCGCGCAACGGTTTGATCTTGACCAGGTTGAGGCTGGTCGGTACGTACAGCGAGTGCACGTATTCGCCGAACTTCATCACCTGCACGCCACCGACGGCAACGTCCGCCGAGCGGCGCAGCATGTTGAACATGCTGATGCGGGTGTAGCGGGCAAAACGCTCGTTGATCATTTCCAGAGTCGGCATGCGTCCACGGACGATGCGATCCTGGCTGGTCAGGTCGTAGCTTTTGACACTGCCGGGTTCGGCAGCGTTATCGGTCTGTACCAGACCATCGTCGACGCCATGCAACAGCGCGTCGATTTCATCCTGGGACAGCAGATCCTGCACGGCCATGTCGTGTTCCTACTGCAGTACGAAATTAGTGAAAAGCAACTGTTCGATCACCACTTTGCCCAGCTCTTTCTGCGCCACTTCCTGGACGCTGGCTGTGGCCTTCTGGCGCAACATCTCTTGGCCGACCGGGGTCGCCAAAGTGGCGAAATCCTGACCGGAGAAGAGCATCACCAGGTTGTTGCGGATCACCGGCATGTGCACTTTGAGCGCTTCCAGATCGGCCTGATTGCGCGCCAGCATGGTGATGCTCACCTGCATATAGCGCTGACGGCCGTTCTGGTTGTAGTTGGCAACGAAGGCTGGCGCCATCGGCTCGAAAATCGCCGGTTGTTTGCCGACAGGCGCTGCATCAGCGGCCTCGGCAGGTTTGCTCTGGGCACTGTGCATGAAGAACCAGGTCGCTCCCACGGATGCACCAATGGCCAACAGCAACGCCAGCACGATCACAATGATCAGCTTGAGTTTGCCTTTGGTTGCGGGGTCTTTCACTGCTGCTGTTTCGCTCTTCGCCATGCCAATAATCCGTCACTATTCGGGTTTTCACAGTCGCACGCCAAGGCAAGAGCAAGTGTTATGCCAGAAGTGTCGGTGGTAGTGGAGACAACGCTAAAGTCAAAGGCACCCTCACCCCAGCCCTCTCCCGGAGGGAGAGGGCTGGGGTGAGTTGCTTTGTCGTGATACGCCGACCTGAAATACCGAGTCGATTATGGATTTACAGCAGAAGTATCCGGGCGGCGTACTTCGCAAGCATCCTCCAATCAGTCCCCTCTCCCTCCGGGAGAGGGCTAGCGTGAGGAGTTCTGTCGTGAAACATCGACCTGATACACCGAGTCGATTATGGATTCACTGCCGAAGCGTGCGGTCGGCGTACTTCGCGAGCATCCCCCAATCAGTCCCCTCTCCCTCCGGGCGGTCCGACGTTTCGGGAGGGCTAGGGTGAGGGGCTCTTGATTTGATCAGGCGTAATAGTCGACCGCGCTGCTGCCGATCACGCTGGTGGTTTGCGCAGCGGTTTCAGCAATGGCGGCAGGCGCCAATTCTTCATCCGCCGAATCGAGGCGACCGCCGGCAGCGCTGGTGCGGCCACTCTGGCCCTGCTGCGCCTGTTCCTGACCCTGCTGACCCTGCCAGCCACGGCTCTGGTCGGAGACATTGACGTCGACCTGGCCCATGCCCTGCTGGTTAAACATCTCGCGCAGACGATGCATCTGGCCGTCCAGCGCTTCTCGCACACTTGGATGCGCACTCATGAAGGTCACTTGGGTCTGTTGATCCGGGACCATGTTCACGCGAATGTCCAGACGACCCAGTTCGGCTGGTTGCAACTGAATGTCCGCCGCCTTCAGGTTGGCGCTCGACAGATACATGACGCGGTTGACCACTTCTTCGGTCCAGCCACTCTGGTGCATGGCGATCGGCTGATTCACCGGCACCGCGTTCGCGGTCTTAGGCGTGGCGGCTTGAGTCAGTGCCGCCAGACGGTTGGCGAAGTCGTCCACGCGCGTATCGCTGGTGGCTGTCTTGAGATCTTTGAGGCCGTCGTCGATCAAGCCGCTGAAGGCTTTGTCGCCACCTTGGCTAGTGCTGTCCTTGTCGGCTTGCACGTCGAGCATGCTCGCCATGCCGGCGGCGAAGTTTTGGGCGGCAGTCAATTCGCCGTCGGCCTGAGCCTGAGCCGGCGAAGCCTTCGGTTGCGCCTGACTGGCGGCAGAAATGTGCCCGCCCTGCTCCATCGCCATGCGCACGGCCGGCATCGAGTCGAGCGGATCGGCCGAAGGGTCGAAATCGCTGCCGGTGGCTGGTGCCGGATCTTTGACCATACCCGGCAATGCGGCGAGCGCAGGAGTTTCGGCTTCAGGCTGCGCAGGGGTTACAGCCGGAGCGGGCACCACAGGCGCCGTCACCACAGGCTGCACAGCCGTGGCCAATGCCGGATCAAGTGTCGGGTCAACCGGCGCAGCATCCACCACTGGCGTCTGGGAAGTGTCCTTGCCGTCGTCGCTGCTGGCGGTGGTGTCATCGGTCGCTGCGGTTTTGTCGGCAGGCAAGCCGTTGCCGCTATCGGCAACCGCCGGTTGCGCAGCGGCAGACTGATCCTTGCCGAGATCCTTTTTGCCGCTGTTGTCAGCGACCTTGTCACGCGACGACTTGGGCGAATTGTCAGCGCTGGCGACAGGCTTGCTCGACCCCTGATCGGCGAACACTTTGGCGAAGCTAGAGGCTTTATCCCCGGTATCGACGGCCATGGCCGACGCTTTGGCCGAGGCGGCTTGCGCCTTGGCCTGAGCGGCACTCTGAAGAAGGATGTTGGGGGTCGCAGGCATGAAACGGTCTCCGCTGCACTGGAATCGTAGGTACAGTTGCGGAGATAAATGCAAGTGCCGGGCCAGTTTTGTCCGGCGCTTGAGAAAAGCGCCGGACGGCGGGATCAGTGCGTGTGAGCGGGATGTTTTTCGCTTTCGTAAACCGGGCGAACTTCAGCAAATTCGCCACTGATCTCAGCGACCAGTTTGACTATTTCCGCCGGGCTCTTGTCTTTGGCGTCCGATTCGAGCTCCTGGCAGAGCGCCGCCAAGCGGACAGCTCCCATGTTGCTGGCGCTGCCCTTGAAACTATGGGCAACTTCCGACAACACCTTGGCATCCGCTGTTTTTTGCAACTCGCCCAAGCGACTTTCGGAATCCGTCAGAAAGGTATCCAGAAGCTCCGGATAACCCTCCTCCATGACTTCGCGCAGTACGCTCAGCGCCTCGCGATCAATATGTTTGTCAGCCACTTGTTCACTCCTTGATCAAGAATTGCGCGAATTATGCCTCAACCTCCCAGGAAAACTCTACGCGGGCACTACGACCTTCGTCCGACCAGCTAGCGTTATGCCCCAATTGCCGGACCAGACTAACGCCGCGTCCCGACAAACGGACACCGTCCAGCGGCCGCTCCATGACTCGCGCCACATCGAAACCCTTGCCACTGTCCTCAACCCGAATCACCAGACAACCGCCCTTGCCTCGTGGTTGCACCTGCAAATGCACGCGCACGAAACCATCCTGCAACGCCTCCAGACGATCGTTGCGCTGCTGATAGTAGCGAGCGAAACCCGCCGCATCGCGTTTGAGGCTGGAATCCAGACCGAGTACGCCATGCTCCAGGGCATTGGAATACAACTCGGCAAGCACGCTGTACAAAGCACCACTCTGCGCCCGCAACCCATGCACCTCAAGCAGCAACTGCAACAGGTACGGCAAAGGATTGAAACGTTTTAGTGTGGTACCACGGAATTCGAAACTCACCGACCAGTCGAGCGGGCACGACTGGCCGCTGTCGGAATACACCGGCGCCGACGGCTTGACATGCGCCGGTTCGAGCAGGCTGACCTCGACCATGCTCACGTCGTCACGGGCCTCTCCGCGGAAATCGCGCAATGCCTGCTCGATGTCCTCGAACAAGCGATCCGGCTCGCGGTTGGCGGCGAACACCTGCTGCAAACGCTCGACACCGAACAGTTGATCGCTGGCATCGCTGGTGTCGATCACCCCGTCGGACAACAGGAACACACGATCACCGATGGCCATCGGATGCACTTCCGTACAGTCGTCAAACGCCTGCGCGCTCAGCACGCCCAACGGCAAATGCCGCGCCGCCAGCGGCACACGCTCACCACTGGCGATCCGATGCAGATAGCCGTCAGGCATACCGCCGTTCCACACTTCGACCGAGCGTCGCTGAAAACTCAGGCACAGCAACGTGGCGCAGCAGAACATGTCCACCGGCAGGATGCGCTTGAGCTTGGCGTTCATCTCGCGCAGGGTTTCAGCCAGACCATAGCCCTTGGCGGTCATGCCGTAGAACACCTCGGCCAAGGGCATCGCCCCGACCGCTGCCGGCAAACCATGACCGGTGAAATCGCCCAGCAACACATGCATGTCGCCCGCTGGCGTGTAGGCCGCCAGCAGCAGGTCACCGTTGAACAGCGCATAAGGTGATTGCAGGTAGCGGATGTTAGGCGCACTCAGGCAGCCGGAATGCGCAACCTTATCGAACACCGCTTTGGCGACGCGCTGTTCGTTGAGCAGGTAATCATGATGTTTAGCGATCAGGTCGCGCTGTTGCAGCACGGTCGCTTGCAAACGGCGCAAGCGATCCATCGCCTTGATTTTGGCGGCGAGGATCACCTGGTTGTAAGGCTTCGCCAGAAAGTCGTCGCCGCCGGCCTCCAGACAACGGGCCAGCGCTTCGCTTTCGGTCAGCGACGTCAGAAAGATGATCGGCACCAGCATCTCGCCCGCCAGCGCCTTGATCTGCCGCGCGGCTTCGAAGCCGTCCATGACCGGCATCATTGCGTCCATCAGCACCAGATCAGGTAACTGCCGGCGAAACAGCTCGACCGCTTCGGCACCGTTGGCCGCCGTCAGGACTTCGTGACCCTGGCGGCGGACGATGGTCGACAGCAATAAACGATCGGCGGCGCTGTCTTCGGCGATCAGGATGGTCAACGGCTCTTGCGCCTGCATGGCCGTCAAGTGATGTCGAAGAGCTTGTCGAAATTGGAGATGGCGAGGATCTTTTTCACGTCGGAGCTGCTGTTGACTACTCGCACGTCCGAGTTATCGCCACCGGCGTGATCCCGCAGCAGGAGCAGCATGCCCAGTGCGGAGCTGTCGAGGTAGGTGGCCTCTTTCAGATCGACCACGATGGACTCAGGTTTCTTTTGGAGTCGCTCATAGGAATCGCGAAATTCCTGATGACGACCGAAATCAAATCGCCCCTTGACCGAGATCGTCAGTTTTTGACCATCTGGAGAGACTTCTGTAACGACTGACATTGACTGGCTTCCTTGTCATTGACGAACCTGTACAAGGTTTAGCACCTGCACAGGGTTGCAGCAAGGTTAGAAGCCAGATCAAAAGATCGCAGCCTTCGGTAGCTCCTACACTGATCCCCCTGTAGGAGCTGCCGAAGGCTGCGATCTTTTGATTTTGTTTTAAAACGGATTCTGCCGTGGCAAGCGCTGCGACAACTCGTCGAGCAACTTCTGCTCGCGCTTGTCTTCAAGGCGTTGCGCCTCTTCGCGATAACGCTGCACCAGTTTGCGCAAACCTTCGACCTTGGCGAACGCCTGTTGCCATTCTTCACGCGCCTTATCGAGCTTGTTCTGGTGCCAGACCAGACTCTGGCGCTGCTGATCGACGGCGGTGTCGAGTTGCGCCAGAAAGCCCTGAAAACCGAGCAGCCATTGCCCGCTCACGCCAGTGGCGCCGCGCACGATCCATTGCTCGGAGTAGTCCAGACGGAAGGCATTGAGGTCGGCAAGCTTGCTTTCAGCGACCTTCACCTGGCCCTGAAAATAGCCCAGCCGTTGCACGGCGGTTTTCTCGGCCTGTTCGGCCATGTCCACCACCGGTGCCAGGCGTGCGGCGCGGCTGAAGGCCATGACCGTTTACCCGCCCGCCGCCGGGGCGAACAAGGTCTCGAGGTAGGCCTGGCTTTCACCCATGTTGATTTTGTCGTTGAGACCCTGACGCTGGTAGCGGACCAACTGCGGTTGCAGGGAAATCGCCAGATCGGTCTCGCGGTCGCCGCCGGCAACGTAGGCACCGACGCTGATCAGATCGCGACTCTGCTGATAACGCGACCACAACTGCTTGAAGTACTGCGCGCGCTGCATGTGCTCTGGCGAAACCACCGCCGGCATCACCCGGCTGATCGACGCTTCGATGTCGATGGCCGGATAGTGCCCCTCCTCAGCCAAGCGCCGGGACAGCACGATGTGGCCGTCGAGTACGCCTCGGGCCGAGTCGGCAATCGGGTCCTGCTGATCATCGCCTTCGGACAACACGGTATAGAACGCGGTAATCGAACCACCGCCCTTCTCCGCGTTACCAGCGCGCTCCACCAGTTTCGGCAACTTGGCGAACACCGATGGCGGATAACCCTTGGTCGCCGGCGGCTCGCCGATGGCCAAAGCAATTTCCCGCTGGGCTTGAGCGAAACGTGTCAGCGAATCCATCAGCAACAGGACGTTCTTGCCCTTGTCGCGGAAATACTCGGCGATGCGCGTGCAATACATCGCCGCGCGCAGACGCATCAACGGCGCATCGTCCGCCGGCGAAGCGACCACCACAGAGCGCTTGAGGCCTTCTTCACCGAGAATGTGTTCGATGAATTCCTTAACTTCTCGCCCCCGCTCACCGATCAGGCCGACGACGATAATGTCGGCCTCGGTGAAGCGGGTCATCATGCCCAGCAGTACGGACTTACCAACACCGGTACCGGCGAACAGTCCCAAACGCTGACCACGGCCGACCGTCAGCAAACCGTTGATGCAACGGATACCGACATCCAGCGGCACGCTGATCGGGTCACGGTTGAGCGGGTTGATCGTCGGGCCGTCCATCGGCACCCAGTCTTCGGCTTTCATGCCGCCCTTGCCATCCAGCGCACGGCCGGCGCCGTCAAGCACGCGACCGAGCATGCTCATGCCCATCGGCAAACGCCCGGTATCAGCCAGTGGCACCACACGGGCGCCAGGGGCGATACCAGCGACACTGCCGACCGGCATCAGAAAGACTTTGCTGCCGGAAAACCCCATGACTTCCGCTTCCACCTGCGAGGGGTGATAGCTGTCGTCATTGATCACCAGGCAACGCGTGCCCATGGCGGCGCGCAGGCCTTCGGCTTCGAGGGTGAGGCCGACCATGCGCAGCAGGCGACCTTCAAGAATCGGCGCACCGGCAATTTCAACGGCCTCGGCATAACTGCTCAGGCGCTTGGCGAAACTGGTGCGTTCAAGGCGCATCGGGTTCGTCCGCGAGCGGTTCTTCAGGTATGGCCGCCGGTTTTACGTCTTCTGGAATGTCCAGAGTCAGATCCGCTTCAGCCGGGTGCAAAGCCTGTTCGTGCAACTGATCGAACAGTTTGGCCATGACCTGAGTAACGCGGGTTTCAATGCTCGCATCGATGCGGCTGTGCTCGGTTTCAACCCGGCAGCCGCCCGGCAGCAGCGATTCATCTTCGACGATGCGCCAGGTTTCCTCATGACGTTCGCGCAGGGCTTTGGCCTGTTCGAAGTCCTGCGGATTGACGTACAGGCGCACATTGTCGACGCCCAGCGGCAACAGTTTGAGCGCATCGCGCATGACGTGTTCGATCTGGCTGGAATCGATGGCCAGTTCGCGCTTGATCACCTGTTTGGTGACGTGTTGCACGAGGTCGACCAGCGACTTTTCGATCTGCGTGTCTTGCTCGGCGATAGGTTCGAACAGGTTCGCCATCAGCTGCTCAAGGCTGGCAAGTTTTGCCGCCAGTGCCACTTCAGCTTCCTGACGGACCTTGAGCGTGGCGCTGTGAAAGCCTTCTTTCTCGCCGATGCCGAAGCCCTCGTTGTAAGCCTCCTGACGGATGCTTTCGAGTTCTTCCAGGGTCAGTGGCTGGACTTCTTCCAGCGGCACTTCTTCCATTTCCGGCGGTTCGGGTTCCGGCTCTGGCTCGGGTTCCGGCTTCGGCGGATCGAAGCTGGGCATGGCCCAGGATTCGAAACCACGGACATCGCGGGCACGGATCAGATCCGTCACATCGTCGTCGTGCTTGTCCATGGGCTTAGATCATTTCCTCGCCACCTTTGCCACCGAGTACGATTTCGCCAGCTTCGGCCATACGACGGGCAATGGTGAGGATTTCTTTCTGTGCCGTTTCGACGTCGCTGACGCGTACCGGGCCTTTGGCCTCGAGGTCGTCGCGCAACAGTTCGGCAGCACGTTTGGACATGTTTTTGAAGATCTTTTCTTTGACGCCTTCGTCGGAACCCTTGAGGGCCAGTACCAGCACGTCGGAAGACACTTCTCGCAGCAACGCCTGAATGCCACGGTCGTCGACATCAGCGAGGTTGTTGAACACGAACATGAGGTCTTCGATCTGACCGGACAGGTCTTCGTCGACTTCGCGGATCGAGTCCATGAGCTGGCCCTCGATCGAGCTGTCGAGGAAGTTCATGATGTCCGCCGCACGCTTGATGCCACCCAGGGTGGTGCGCGAGGCATTCGAGTTGCCGGAGAACTGTTTCTCGAGAATCTGGTTGAGCTCTTTCAGTGCTGCTGGCTGCACGGTGTTCAACGACGAGACGCGCAGGATGATGTCCAGACGCACTTTGTGGTCGAAGTTGCCGAGCACTTCACCGGCCTGATCCGGGTCGAGGTACGCGACCACGATCGCCTGAATCTGCGGGTGTTCGTAACGGATCACGTCGGCAACGGCGCGCGGCTCCATCCATTTCAGGCTGTCGAGGCCGCTGGTGTTGCCACCGAGCAGGATGCGGTCGATCAGGCCGTTGGCCTTGTCTTCACCCAATGCCTGAGTGAGCATTTTGCGCACGTAGTCGTCGGAACCGACGCCGAGGCTGGTCTGGTCGCCGACGATGTCGACGAACTCGCTCATGACCTGCTCGACCTGTTCGCGATGGACGTTGCCCATCTGCGCCATGGCCACGCCGACGCGCTGAACCTCTTTCGGGCCCATGTGGCGCAGCACTTGCGCGGCATCGGTCGAACCCAGGGACAGCAGCAGAATCGCGGCTTTGTCGACCTTGTTCAGTTTGACGGTTGCGGCTCGGTTATCACTCATCTGCGTTAATCCACTCTTTCACGACCTGAGCCACGCGACCCGGATCCTCGGCCACCAGACTCTTGATTGCATTCAGTTGCGCGTCATAACCCTCACTTGGGCTCGGCAACAGAATGCTCTGCGGACCACCGAGGCTCACGCGGTCGTTGGAAAGTTCGCCGTCCAGGCCGCCCATCCCGCCGAGTTCCACGTCGCTGCCAAGACCGGCCAGCTCCTTGCCTTTGCCGCCGCCGGTGATGTTGTTGAGCACCGGACGCAGCACACCAAACACCAGCACCAGGATGAACAACACACCCAGCACTTGTTTGACGATGTCCCAGAACCATGGCTGGGAGTAGAACGGAATATCGGCAATCACTTCGCCGCGCTCGGCGGAGAACGGCATGTTGATCACGCTGACGCTGTCGCCACGGCTGGCGTCGAAACCGACGGCGTCCTGCACCAGACGGGTGAAGCGCGCCAATTCGTCGGCGCTCCACGGCGCGCGGGTGGTTTCACCGTTGGCCGCGTTGACCTTGACCTGATCGTCAACCACCACCGACACCGACAGACGATTCAGGCGACCCTGCTGCTGTTTGGTGTGGCTGATGGAACGGTCGAGCTCGAAGTTCTTGGTCGATTGTTGACGTTTGTCGGCCGGGTACGGCGCGAGCATTGGCTGGCCGGTGGCCGGGTCCATGATCTGCTGACCGTTGGCGTCAACCAATGGCTGACCTGGCTGCACCATCGCGGCTGGCGCTGCGGCACCACCGGTGGTTTGCGGCGCCGAGGCAGGCGCTGGCGGCTGGTTGCTCAGGGCACCCGGCACGCCTTGCGGGCCATTGCTGGCAGTGCGTTGTTCGTTGACCGACTGCTCGCTGCGCAACGCCGGTTGATCCGGGTTGAACTGCTCGGCAGTCGACTCGACGGCATTGAAATCGATATCGGCCGAGACTTCCGCCTTGTAGCGGTCGTTGCCCAGTACCGGTTGCAGAATGTTGTGCACGCGCTGGGTGAGCATGCTTTCCATGCGACGGCTGTAATCGAACTGCTTGCCGGCCATGGTCATTTCGGAGTTTTCCGCCTGATCAGAGAGCAAGGTGCCCTTCTGGTCGACGACGGTGATCTGCGATTTGCTCAGCTCGGGAACGGAAGTCGCGACCAGGTTGATGATCGCAATCACCTGACCCGGCTCCAGCGAACGACCGGAGTACAGCTCAACCAGAACCGAAGCACTTGGCTTGCGTTCGTCACGGACGAACACCGAGCTTTTCGGAATCGCCAGGTGCACGCGGGCACCTTTGACGTTGTTCAGGCTGGAAATGGTCCGCGCCAGTTCACCTTCGAGGCCGCGACGATAGCGCGTCGCTTCCATGAACTGGCTGGTGCCCAGACCCTGTTCCTTGTCGAGGATTTCGAAACCGATATTGCCGTCGCTGGGAGTGACACCAGCAGCAGCGAGTTTCATCCGCGCACGGGACAGGTCGTCGGCCTTGACCAGCAAGGCACCGGAGTTCGGTTCGACGTTGTAAGGAATGTCGGCAGCGGCCAGGGTGTCCATGACCTGCTTGGCGTCCATGCCGGCAAGGCTGCCGTACAACGGACGGTAATCCGGCTGCTGCGACCACAGCACCACGGCAAAGCCAATCGCCACGCTCGCAGCCAGGCCGACCAACAGGCCCACCTGACGCAGCATGGTCATCTCGGAGAGGTTTTCCAGGAAGGACAGGCCGAACAGCGGCGGTTTGCCGTCTATCGGGGTGGCCTTGGCCGGAACGTTATCGGCGACTGCTTCTGCCATGACTCAATCTCGTCCTTAAACCGGCATCTGCATGATGTCTTGATAAGCCTGAACCAGCTTGTTGCGCACCTGGGTCAGAGCCTGGAACGACACGCTGGCTTTTTGCGAAGCGATCATCACGTCCGTCAGATCGACGCCGCTTTTGCCCACTTCGAATGCATTGGCCAACTGAGTCGACGCCTGCTGGGTATCGCTGACCTTGTTGATCGCCTGACCGAGCATGTCGGAAAAGCTGCTGCCCGCCAGTTCAGGGACAGCGGTCGTCGATTTCGGTGCAGACATGGCATCCAGCTTCATGGCCTTCATGTCTGTCATCAACCGATTAAATTCAATACCTTGGCTCATGGTCTACTCTCTTGGGCGGCCCGCAATTTTTTGACACTCACTCGGCGGGTACACAGGTATTAGCAACAAGGGTGCCAGCTCATGGGCACCCCTTTCAGAAAAGCGTTTTCAACTTTTTGCAGCACAGCTCAGGTGGCGAACAGATAGCCTTCGACGTCCATTCCGGCATCACGCATTTGCGCCAGTTTGTAGCGCAGGGTGCGCGGGCTGATGCCGAGCTTTTCTGCAGCTTCCTTGCGTCGTCCACGCTCGGCGCGCAGGGTGTCGATGATCATCTGAAACTCCCGGCGGCGCAGGTCATCGCCCAGAGCACCGGCCGAATCTGCATCGATTTCCACCTCACGAATCACCGCAGAAACCGGCGCAGCGACGGGCATCGCGGTGTACGTCACAGGACCGGCCAGACAGAAATCCTGCGGCTGAATCAAACCGCCCTGCTGCAGGATCAGCGCACGCTGAATGGCGTTATCCAGCTCACGCACGTTGCCTGGCCACGGGTAAGCGGTCAGGCAGGCTTGCGCGTCAGGCGATAGTTTCGCCGACGCGTGCTTCATTTTATTGACGTGTTTGGCCAGCAACCTTTCGGCCAGCGGCAGGATATCGGCAGTGCGCTCGCGAAGTGGACGCCAAGCCAAGGGGAAAACCGACAGACGGTAAAAAAGGTCCTCGCGGAAACGCCCCGCCGCCACTTCGCCGGCCAGATCACGGTTGGTGGTGGCGACTACGCGTATATCCAGAGCAATCGGTTTACGCGCACCAACACGCTCGACCTCACGCTCCTGCAACACGCGCAGCAGTTTGGCTTGCAGGCCGAGGGGCATTTCGGAGATTTCGTCGAGCAGCAGCGTGCCGCCGTCAGCCTGCTCGAACTTACCGGCCTGCGCCGCGATGGCGCCGGTGAACGAACCCTTTTCGTGACCGAACAACGTCGCTTCGAGCATGTTGTCAGGGATCGCCGCACAGTTGATCGCAATGAACGGCTGGCTGGCGCGATGGGATTGCTGATGAATGTAGCGCGCCAGCACTTCTTTACCGGTGCCGGATTCGCCGGAGATCAACACTGTGGAATCGCTGCGTGCCACCCGTGCTGCCAGTTCCAGCAACTGCGCACTGGCCGGCTCGACTGCCACCGGACCTTCGCCATCGCTTGCGCCAATGCTGCCCAGCGCATGCCGCGCCACCAGATCCAGCAAGGCCTTGGGCTCAAACGGTTTGACCAGATAATCCGCCGCACCTTGACGCATCGCATCGACCGCGCGCTCGACTGCACCGTGCGCCGTCATCAGCAGCACCGGTAATTGCGGTTGGCGGGCACGCAGCAGGGAAAGCAATTGATGACCGTCCATGCCGGGCATGTTGACGTCGCTGACCACCAGACTGAACGCCTCGCGCGCCACCGCCGTCAGCGCATCCTCAGCGCTACCGACCGCGTGGTAATCGTGGCCGGCCAGCAACAACGTGTCGGCCAGCGCCTCGCGCAACGAGCGGTCATCCTCGACCAGCAAAACCTTGATGCCCATGTCTTTCACTCAGCTCCCTGTACATCGGAAAACAGCGGCAGAATCACCTGCGCGCACGTGCCGCGCCCAACTTGCGAACGCAGGCGCAATTCTCCCTGATGCGCCCGGGCCACTGCCTTGACCACGGTCAGGCCCAGACCGGTGCCGGTGACTTTGGTGGTAAAAAAGGGTTCGCCGAGCCGCGCCAGAACCGCCGGCTCGATGCCGCTGCCACTGTCGCTGACGCTCAAGCGCAGGCTGTTGTCGCGGGTGTAGCAATGGACTTTCAGGCGGACGTCGCCGGCACTGGCCTGAATCGCGTTCTCGATCAGATTCAACAGCGCGCCGACCAGCGTGTCGCGATTGCACAGCAATTCACCGGTATGACTGTCGCACTGCCAGCGGATTGGCAAATCCTGCACATGGGTCAACGCCGCCGCTTGCAGCGCTTGCATCAAGGCATTCGGGGTGAGGCGATCGGTCAGCGGCAATTCACCGCGAGCGAACACCAGCATGTCGCGCACCTGGTGCTCCAGCTCGTGCAGGCGCTCTTTCAGACGCCCGGCGAAACGCTGCTGAGTGGCCACCGGCAACTCCTGCTCAGTCAAATGACTGGCGTAGAGCAACGCGGCGGACAACGGCGTGCGGATCTGATGCGCCAGAGAGGCAACCATCCGCCCCAGCGAGGACAGGCGCTCGTGGCGCGCCAGTTGATCTTGCAGATGACGGGTTTCTGTCAGGTCGTTGAGCAGCACCAATTGCCCCGGCTCGGCATCCAGCGAGCGGGTAGCAATCGACAGGCGCCGACCGTTTTTCAGGGAAATTTCATGACCATCGTCTTCACGCGGGGCGAAGCAACGCGCAATCACCTGGCGCCACAACTCGCCCTCAAGCGGCAGACCGAGCAGTTCGATGGCGGCCGGATTGGCTTCGCGCACCATGCCGTGACCGTCGATAACGATGACGCCACCGGGCAACAGATCAAGAAGGTTTTGCAGACGGTTGGCCAAGCGTTCTTTTTCCGCCAGCTCCTGCATACGCTGAGCGCTGACCACCGCCAACTCACCCTTGAGCTCGGTTACCCGCGCTTCAAGCATGCTGTAGGAATCCGTCAGTTGGCTGGACATTTGGCTGAACAGCTCGAAAGCCTGCTCAAGGCCCTGCCGGCTTGCCTGCTCTACGGAGGACGGCTGCCCCTCGGGACTGGAGGCAGAAGACATCTGGGCGTGGGGCATTGTTTTCTCGCTTGGCTGACCGTCAGTTAAACGGAACGTTGCGAGGGCTGTAGCAATACCCGTGCCTAAAAAAAACTGCTTATAAATGAAGCAGTTGAAAAACAGGCGTCAATCCTCCGCCTGTTCATCTCCATCGCGTCGGCTCATGCCGTACTTGCGCATCTTCTCGACCAGGGTGGTCCGACGGATACGCAGACGTTCAGCCGCACGCGCAACAATGCCATTGGCATCGTCCAGCGCCTGCTGAATCAGACCCTGTTCCAGACCGCCGAGGTAGTCTTTCAGGTCCAGGCCTTCCGGCGGCAGCATAGCGTTGGCGGTGAAGTCCGGCGTATGGCCATTGATCGCCACGCGCTCTTCGAGATCACTGCGCAGGCTGTCGACCATTTGCTCGTCTTCGTCATCGACGTAGCGGAATTTCTTCGGCAGTTCGACCACGCCAATCACCCCGTACGGATGCATGATCGCCATGCGCTCCACCAGGTTGGCCAATTCGCGGACATTTCCCGGCCAGCCGTGACGGCACAGCGACATGATCGCCGCCGAGTTGAAGCGGATCGAACCACGCTTCTCGTGCTCCATGCGCGAGATCAGCTCGTTCATCAACAACGGAATGTCTTCGACGCGTTCACGCAGCGGCGCCATCTCGATCGGGAACACGTTCAGGCGATAGTAGAGGTCTTCGCGGAAGGTGCCGATCTCGATCATGCTTTCGAGATTCTTGTGCGTCGCAGCGATGATGCGCACATCGACGCTTTGGGTCTTGTTACTGCCCACGCGTTCGAAGGTGCGCTCCTGCAGCACGCGCAGCAGTTTGACCTGCATCGGCAGCGGCATGTCGCCGATTTCATCGAGGAACAGCGTACCGCCATTGGCCAGTTCGAAACGCCCGGCACGACTGGTGATCGCACCGGTGAAGGCGCCCTTCTCGTGGCCGAACAATTCGCTTTCGAGCAGCTCTGCCGGGATCGCCCCGCAGTTGACCGGCACGAATGGCGCATCGCGACGCTTGGAGTGGTAATGCAGGTTGCGCGCGACCACTTCCTTGCCGGTCCCGGACTCGCCGAGGATCAGCACACTGGCGTCGGTGTCGGCCACTTGCTGCATCATCTGGCGCACGTGCTGGATCGCACGACTGGTGCCGACGAGGCTACGGAACAGATTGGGTTCGCGATGACGACCGCGCTCGCGGGCCTGGTCATACATCTCGCGATAGACCTGGGCACGGTGCAGGGAGTCGAGCAATTTGCTGTAGCTGGGTGGCATTTCGAGGGTCGAAAGCACACGGCGACGCTGATCTTCAGGCAAGTCAACGGAAGAATTATCGCCCATCAACAAAACCGGAAGGAACTCATCCCAGGTTGAGAGTGTCTTTAGCAAGCCCAAAAGCGCACCAGGAGCATTAACGGTCCCGATCAGTACGCAAATGACCTCACGACTAGACGACAAAGAGCCGACTGCCTGCTGCCAGTCATGGCTGCCGCAGGGTAAATTTTCTTCGCCGAGAAAATTTAGAATCACCGCCAGGTCGCGGCGGCGGACGCTATCGTCATCGATCAGCAGAATTTTGGTTTCACGCCACATGCAATAGCAACTTCCCTAGTCAACTCAATGCCCAAAATAAGGGGCAAGCGAGACGCTTGCAGGACACCATGTGCCTGTAGACGCCTGAAATCTGAAAACAGCCACTAGTTAAGTCAAAAAACCGTGCACAGTCAAATTTATGGCGCACATGTCTGGATTAACTGGAGGTTAATTAACCAAACAGATGGTAAACCTTTGCCGCCTTTTGCGCTTGGGTGATCTGCGACATCTCGTTGGCTATCGCCTGCCGCTCACCCATCGCCACCTCAAGAAGCTCCTTGTAGACATGGAGCAACTCCTCAAGATTGTTGCGCAACGCGTCCTCATCCAGCGCAGCTTCAGCCATGACGTCTTCCATGCAGGAACGGCACGCCAGATCCAGCTCGCCAATGGCTTCCCAGTTGCGTTCGGCCAGCGCAGTGACCAACGCTTCACGGGTATCGGCGATTCGCTGCAATACTAGACTCATGACGATCTCCTTCAGAACTGCGGTGCTGGCACAGGAGCAATGGCATCCCAGCCTTCTTTCACCGTGCCCAGCAAGCCTGCAACCTCATCGAGAATGCGCGGATCGCTGCTGATGTTCGCCTCGGCGAGGCGCTTCATCATGTAGATATACAGCCCGTCCAGATCAGCCAGAGTGTCTGCGCTGTTCTCCAGATCGAGGCCTTCGCGCAGACCGCTGACAATGCCAATCGCCTTGCTGATCGAAGTGCACTTGCCAGGAATATCCTTGCGCTCGATGGCGCCTTTGGCCTGAGCGATACGGGCCAGTCCACCTTCCATCAACATTTGCACCAGACGGTGCGGGCTCGCTTCGGATGTCTGAGCGTGTGCGCCGACTTTCTGGTACTGCCGAAGGGCTAACATCGGATTCATGTTCTACCTCATTGCCACAATGACTCGTATAACCAGTGTATCGCCAACGAATCACATAACTTTAGATCAAAAGACAAAAACCCGGCGCACGCCGATAAAGCGTAGCCGGGTTTTTGTCGTTACTGCCTGTTACTTCGCGGACTGCTGAGCATTCAGGGAGCTGAAGAACGACGTGATATTACTCGCCGTTGCTTTCATCTGCCCGACCAGCAGGTCCATGGCGTTGTACTTGGCCGTCAACGTCTTCGTCAGGTTATCGACGCGCAAGTCCAGGGCCGTCTGCTGCTTTTGCAGGGCCGAGGTGATGTTCGTCAGGTTGGAACTGCGCTGATCGAGCAGGCCACCGGTCTTGACGTACGGATCAACCGCCGCGTTCATGCGCGCCAACAGACCGTTTTTGGCGTCGGTGCCACTGAACAGCTGCTGAACCTGACCAGCCATGCCCGGGAGTTCCATACGCTTGTTGAACACCGCAGTGTCGAGCGTCAGCAAACCGGTCTTGCTGTCAGTCAGAACACCCATCTGCGACAGCACGGACAATTGCCCTTGGCCACCAGCCCCTGGATCAGTCAGCTGAGCACGCACATCAGCCATCAACGAGCGCGGCAACGCGTCACCGGTGAAAGCCGATGAAACGGTCAGCTTGCCATCGGCATCCGGCGTCGCCTTGGACAGCGTGTCGACGGTTTTCTTCAGGGTGTTATAGGCATCGATGAACGTCTGCAGCGACGTCTGGATACCGGCGGTATTGGTCGCAACCGAAACCGTGGCCGGGGTTGCCGTGCCGTTGACCACAGGACTCGCAGCCACCAGATTCAGCGTCATGCCGCTGATGGCGCCCGTCACCGTGTTGGTCTTGCTGCTGACAGCCAGCCCGTCAATGGTGAGGTTGGCATCTTTGGCAACCTTACCGACCGCCCCGGAAGCGCCTGCCGCGGGATTGTCACCCATTTCCTGGGTGCCATCGATCTCAAGACCCGCGATACCGCTGACCTGCAGGTCCATGCCGGCGCCCGTCTTGTTCGAGCTCAGCACCAGGCGCGAGGAACCGCTACTGTCCGTCACGATGTTGGCGGAAATACCGTTGCTGGCCTGCGCCGTGTTGATCGCGTCCCGCGTGGACTGCAAGGTGGCATTGGCCGGAATCGCAACATTGTAATCAATGCCATTCTGACTGATTTTCAGAGTACCACTCGGAATGGCACTGGCGGCACCGCCGGCAAATGCGGCACTGGCGACTTTCGAGCCGGTGGCCAGGTTCTTCACAACAACGCTGTAAGTACCCGGTACGGCCGTTTTGTCCGATGTTGCACCGACAATCGTTGGTGTGTCCGACGTTGCGGTAAAACCGGCAAATGCCGGGCTCGACGCTTTATTAAGGTCGGTCATCGCCTTCTGATACGCCGCCAGTGCGCTTTTCAGCGAACCGACACCGGAAATCTTCAGCGAGTTGGTTTTCGTCTGAGTGTCGATCTGCGTCTGCTTGGCAGACTTGTCGGCGTTGACCAGCGCGGTCACGATCGCGCCGATGTCCAGGCCGGAACCCAGTCCGGAACCCGGTAGAATTGGACTTGCCATGTGCATCTCCCTTCAGATTGTTGCCATTCTTTTGACCGTTACAGGCGTCCTGAGAACGTACAAACATTATTCATGCCAGCTATCAGACTTTGGCGTCGAACAAAACGTGGCTCGCATTGGCGAGACTGTCTGCCAGCTTGAGGGCTTCTGCGGAGGGAATCTGTCGAACGACCTCACCCGTCTCGCTTGCGATCACCTTGACGATGACCTTACCGGAATGCTCATCGATCGAGAACTCCAGATTGCGCTTGATCGATTGAACGAACTTCTCGATCTCCTGCACAGCCAGTTTCAACTTGGCGTCATCCGTGTCCTGACTTTTGCGGTCAGCAACCGGAGCATCGGCCTTCGCAACTTTTGGTGTCTCTGGCGGCTTGTCAGCAACAGGTGTCGCTGGCTTGGGAGCCGGATAAGACACGTTAAGCTTTACGCTCATGTCCATGCCCATCACCTCTTAACGAAAAAAGCGAGAGAGCGCGACAAGCACACTCCCCCGCTTAAACTTATTCCGAAATTACTGAAGCAGCTTCAGTACAGCGGAAGGCAGTTGGTTGGCTTGAGCCAGAACAGAGGTCGAAGCCTGTTGCAGGGTTTGCTGCTTGGTCAGGTTAGCAGTCTCTGCGGCGAAGTCGGTATCTTGTACGCGACCTTGTGCAGCAGTGGTGTTCTCGGTGATGTTCTGCAAGTTCTGGATGGTGCTGGTCAGACGGTTTTGCGAAGCACCCAGGCTGGCACGAGTCGAACCGATTGCAGCGATAGCGGCGTCGATTGCAGTGATAGCGCTGTCGATGTTGGTAGCAGCGCCAGAAACGCTAGCACCGGTCAGGGACAGAGTACCGCTGCCTACCGACAGGCTTACTGCGTCGAACTTGGAGCTCAGTACCAGGTCGATGTGGTTAGCCGAACCGGTGTTTGCGCCCACTTGCAGGGTCACAGTACCAGCCGAACCGTCCAGCAGGTTTTTGCCGTTCAGGTTGGTCGAAGCCGAGATACGGGTGATTTCGTCAGACATCTGAGCGAATTCAGCGTTGGTAGCGGTCTGGTCAGCAGTGCCGTTGGTACCGTTACGTGCTTTAACAGCCAGTTCACGCATACGCTGCAGAATGTCGGTAGTGGCTTGCAGAGCGCCTTCAGCGGTCTGAGCTACGGAGATACCGTCGTTGGCGTTCTGGATGGCCTGGGTGTTACCGCGGATCTGGGAAGACATACGGTTGGAGATTTGCAGGCCAGCGGCGTCGTCTTTAGCGCTGTTGATTTTCAGGCCGGAAGACAGGCGCTGCATCGAAGTCGACAGAGCGTCGGAAGCGCGGTTCAGGTTTTTCTGAACGTTCAACGACGTGGTGTTGGTGTTTACTGTTAAAGCCATGACGAATTCCTCGTTGGTTGGGTACTGCGGCTTCCGGCCCTGGCAACCGCCGGGTATGGCCTAGAGAACCTTCGTAATAGTTATCGTCGGGTTTGCAGGTTGCTTGAGGGCTTTTTGAAAAAAATTTGCCATCACCCTGCCACCCCCGAGAAAACAAAGACTTAGCAGTCCATCCACCGCGAATAAATGACGTCATAAAACCGACTGCCGCGCAAACCTGCGGGCCAGTGCTGTCGGCACACTCAGGCCGGGACACTTTCCAGCAAATCCACCAGTTCATACTCCATAACGTCAGCCAGCCCCAGCCAGTCCTGGCGCTCTTGGGATTCGAGCATTTGCAGTAATAGCTGCGCCCACATCTGCTGCACCTCTGTAGAAGCAGACGATAAACACTGCTGGGCCTTTTCAAACACATCGACCATCGCCAGCGCCGCCTCAACATCGCGACCCAGGCGAAACAACCCTGCGCACTGGCGACATTCATCCTTACAGACACTCAGCGCACTCATTGCACAAACTCCGGATTGAAAGCGGTTCCGGCGATCAGCGCCCCGCAGCGGCTGCTGTTGAGAAACCCGACCTGTGGATGCGCAGCGATGTAGCGCTCCAGCACGCACAGATAACCGCGAAAATTGAGTTGCGTGCTGACCCGTTGGCCATGGCCATCGCGCACCCAATGCCGCGCCTGATTCACCGACGGCCCCAGCTCGCCGTCGTTCCAGCCGGCATGGGTCTTGTTCATCGGAAAGGCGAAGTCAGCGCCAAACAGCGTGATGCTGGCGGCCCCCATCTCTACCGCCAGATCCACCGCCGGGTGAATCACACTGCCGCCAACGTGCAACTGCGCTCGCGGATGCTGCTCACGCAAGTTCGCGTAGATCGGACTTGCGGAATAACCACCGTAACGTTTGCCCTTCCACGCCTTCAACACCGCCGGATCGCTCATCGGCAGATACACCAGCGGGATGCCGTCGGACTCCTCGAAAGGCAGATGACGAAAACTGATGCGCTGATCAATGCTTACCACCAGATCAGGCACAATCCCGTGTTCGCGCAGCGGTCGATACGCAGTGTCGACACAGATGAATAACGGGCGTTCGGCGCGCTGGCGGATTGCAGCGAGACGCTGGTAATGCTGCTCCAGTGTCGGCCCGGTGGCGATCACGTAGATTTCCCGACCCGCGCACGTGCCGAACAACTGCGCCACATCCGCATCGCCGAGCAGCACCGGCAGACACGCCTGCAAACGCTGTTGAATCTCCGGCGACTGCGGATCGAAATCCCGATTGTTGAAACTCAGGTGCACTTCACTGACCAAGCGATCACGGACTTTCGCGTTGAAGTCGTCGGCCAGCAGCATCTCGGCAGGCAAGGCAAAAAACGGCGTGAAAAAATCTGCGTGATCACCGGCATAAAACAAATCGACGCGCGGATCGTCCAGCCATTCACGCTGATCTAGCAGTTGCACCACCAGCGCAAACAACGCGCCGTTGAGGATGTGCACATACAAGCGCTGCAGCCCTTCGCGCTCAAGCAGCACCCCGGGCAAATCACCGAGCCCCGTGCCATAAACATGCAATTGCGCTTTGTCGGGCAGGCTGGCTGCCTGAGTCCGCGCTTCATGGAGGCGGTCATGGCGGCTGGTGAGTTGAATGCCGTTGATGCTCAGTGTCGAGCCAAGCCCCTCAACCAATTGAGCTGGAACGGCCGCACTGTCTTCAGCCATCAGTCGCTCGAACAGCGCCGGCCAGCGCCGTTGCAACACCTCGGCATTGGTTTGAAAAAACTCGCTCATGGCGCCTCGCGCTCCCTCTTCAGGCAAAAAAATAGCGTTCAAGGTTAACCTTGAACGCTATTTTTGTATCCGCCGTTTTTGCTCCGGCTCAAGGACGATAGATGATCGCCGAGCCCCACGACAGACCGACACCAAAACCGCTCAACGCAATACGCTGCCAGTCGGAATCGATGACGTGTTTTTCCAGCAGCAACGGAATGCTCGACGACACGGTATTGCCGGTCTCGACCATGTCCTTGATGAACTTCTCCGGCTCGCCTTCGAAGCGCCGCGCCACGGCATCGACAATCGCTGCACTGCCCTGGTGAATGCAGAAGGCATCGATGTCATCAGCCTTCAGACCGGAATCATCCAGCAGTTCGTGCAAGTGTGCCGGGACTTTGAGCAGCGCGAAGTTGAAGACCTGACGACCGTTCATGAAGAATACGCCATCGGTGACTTTCAAGTGCGGCGCACCGGAGCCGTCAGTGCCGAACTTGGCCTTGCCCAGCGCCCAGGTCGGATCTTCGCCCATCCACGTAGCGGTGGCGGCATCGCCGAACAGCATGGTGGTGTTGCGGTCTTCCGGATCGACGATTTTCGAATACGGGTCAGCGGTGATCAGCAGGCCGTTCTTCAGGCCGGCGGCTTCCATGAAGCCCTTGATCGCGTAGATGCCGTAGACATAACCGGAGCAGCCCAGGGAAATGTCGAACGCGGCAACGTTGGTCGGCAGACCGAGCTTGTCCTGCACGATCGCTGCGGTGTGCGGCAGGCCTTCTTCGTCACCGTTCTGAGTGACGACGATCAAGGCGTCGATCGATTCACGTTTCAGTTCAGGGTTGCTGGCAAACAGCGCATTGGCCGCTTCCACGCACAGATCGGAGGTTTCTTGTTCAGCGTCTTTGCGCGGCAGGAACGCCGAGCCAATCTTGCCAAGGATGAATTCTTCATCCTTCTCGAATTTTGCACCTTGTGCGTAATTGTCCACGCCGGCTACAGGAACGTAGCTCGCAATGCTTTTTATGCCAATCATTACGGCTTCCCAATAAAAAACAGCCCAAGACCACCGCTCGCAAGGATTTCGAGGGGCGCCGACAAACAGAAAACGGCCGCCACAACGGGCAGCCACGGGGAGCGCAAAGGGCTATCACTGGAATCGAAAACGAGCCAGGCGCCATCTCCCCGATCAATACAATACAGTGAAGATGCGCGTTATGACTCGCAGGTCACGCTATTTTGCCGAATCGGTGCAGATCGGCTTATTCGACCAACGACCAGTCCAGCGGCGTACCGCGCTTGATCGGCGCGCGTGCGCGGCGGCCGAGGACGGCGTCGGTGTGCTTGGGCGGCAGACCGAGACCGGGGCGAATGGCGCGCAGGTTGTCCCCGCTAAAGGTGTCACCGGCGGCCATGTCGGCGGTGACGTACAGCGAGCGGCGATACACCACCGACTTGCGCTCGGCTTCGGTGGCACCGTAATGCACCTGGCCCAAGGCTTGCCAGGCACGCTCGGTTTCCAGCACCAGACTGGCCATTTCCGCCGGTTCCAGCGAAAAACTCGCATCGACGCCACCTGCCGAACGGTCGAGGGTGAAGTGTTTTTCCACCACCGTCGCGCCCAGTGCCACCGCCGCCACCGACACGCCAACGCCCATCGAGTGATCGGACAGCCCCACTTCGCAACCGAACAATTCACGCAGGTGAGGAATCGTGCGCACGTTGCTGTTGAGCGGCGTCGCCGGGTAGGTGCTGGTGCATTTGAGCAGGACCAGATCCTTGCAGCCGGCCTCGCGGGCGGCACGCACGGTTTCATCCAGCTCAGCGATGCTGGCCATGCCGGTGGAGATAATCAGCGGCTTGCCGGTGGCGGCCACACGACGGATCAACGGCAAGTCGGTGTTTTCAAAACTGGCGATCTTGTAGGCCGGCACATCAAGACTTTCGAGAAAATCCACCGCTGTGTCATCGAACGGTGTCGAGAACGCGAGCATGCCCAGTTCTTTTGCGCGAGCGAAAATCGGTGCATGCCACTCCCACGGCGTGTGGGCTTTTTCATACAAGTCGTAGAGCGAAGTACCCGCCCACAGACTGCCCGGATCCTTGATAAAGAACTCGCCTTCGGCCAGATCCAGGGTCATGGTTTCGGCGGTGTAGGTCTGCAGCTTCAGGGCATGCGCGCCGGCCTTGGCCGCCGCTTCGACGATTTGCAGGGCCACATCCAGCGACTGGTTATGGTTGCCGCTCATCTCGGCGATGATGAAGGGCGGCGCATCGGCGCCGATCAAGCGGTTGCCGATCTTGAAACTAGTCATGGGGGTGATCCTTCAAAACACGGGTGAACGCGCAGGCCCCTTGGGTAAACCCGGCGTCACGAAACACATTCAATGAGGGCAGATTGTCCGGCAGGACGCAGGCGTTGATCACTGTCAGTTGCGGCCAGTGCGCGGCGACAAATGCCTGACCACGGGTCAACAGCGCCCTGCCCCAGCCGAGGCCGATACGCCCTTGCAGCAAGTAGATCGAGACTTCGGCTTCAAATCCGCGCAGGTCATAACGCACAACACCGACGGCGCCATCGTCCGCCTCGGCGATCAACAGCAACCGCTGCGGATTACGCAAACTTGCCGTCAGCCAGTTGAGGTGTTGCACCCAATCGATCACGCCAGTCTGCGGCGACCAGCGTCGCACGGCTTCGGCATTACGCCCCTCGAACAGCAACTGCGCATCGTCCAGCGTAGCCGGGCGCAGCTTGAGCACTGCGCCGGCCAGCGCTGCCGCAACACGCTCGGCGCCGCGACCATCGACCAGTTGCCGCGAACGCTCGGCCAGGCTCTGGCGCAGAAAATGATTGCCCACGACAAAGCCGACAGCGTCACGTAACTGCTCGACACTGACCTGCTCACGGGCGCCCATGAACACATGTGCGCCCGCTGCGGCCATGACTTCGCCGTTGATCTGCTGGTTGTTCGACACCGCGATACAAATCGTCGGCAAACCCAGCGCCGCGCGCTCCCAACTGGTACCACCGCCGGCGCCGATAAACAGATCGGCTTCGCTCATGCGTTGGTAGAAATCTGTGACGAAACTGTGCAGGCGCCAGTTCGGCCGCGTCTCGGCCAAGGCCTGCATCTGCGCCCACGCCGGGTTGTCGGCACCAGCAACGAAATCCACCTGCAACTCGCTGAAATCAGCGAGGGCGAGCATCGCGTGATGAGTCTGCATCGCCGCATCGAAGCCACCGAAATTCACCAGTACCCGGCGAGCCGTGGGTTTGATGTCGATGGCCGGGCAATTGAACTCTTCGCGCAGCATGGCGTAGCGCGGGCCGAGCAACGTGCGGCAACCCTCAGGCAGCAGAGGTGAGTAGTGTTCGCTGAGGCCGGACAAGTTCTGATTGAGCAACAGATCAACGCTGTAGCGTCGGGTCGCCAGATCATCGACCGCCGCGATGCGATGCGCCCAGCGGCGTGCAGCGGTTTGCCAGTGATGATCGAGGCCGTAATGATCGACGATGATCCAGTCGAATTCGGCATGGCCGGCCAGCAGCAGATCCAGTGCGTCGATGTCGGCCTGCCACGGCAGCATCGATTCGATGGCTTGCTGTGGATCTTCAGCGGTGTAACGATCCGGCAGCGCAAAGGTTTCAAACCCTTCGCCGCTCAACGCCTCCAGCCGATGCCCGGGCAATTGCCGACAGGCAAACGCGACATGGCTGCCCTGCCCGCGCAACACCCGCGCCAGCGTCAGGCAACGGGCAATATGGCCACTGCCGATGGTCGGCGAGGCGTCGGCGCGAATCAGCACCCTCATTGCAGCTCTCCGCCCGCCTTGAGCGCGGCGTACAAGTATTCGGCGCGCTTCCAGTCTTCGGGCGTGTCGATGTCCTGCACCAGGTGCCGGGGTAGAACCACCGGCAGACTGGCCGGCGAATAAACCACCTCACCACGCAACCAGGCCTCACTGCGGCCCCAGTAGAACTGACCGGCATCCTGAAACGCTTCGGGCAGATCCTGCGAGCGGGTATTGCGAAATTCGGGATACAACGCAGTCAGCGCGCCCTGCCCGTCCAGCGTCAGCGCACGCTGCACCGGAAAACCGAAACTGCACACGGAAAACGCAAAAGACCGGTCGGGATGCTGTTCCAGCAATTCCAATCCCTGATGCAGATAGCGCGCCTGCAACAGCGGTGCCGTGGCGTACACACAGCAGGCGAAATCGAAGGTTGGCAATTGCTGCAACGCATGCACGATCACTGCCGCCGTACCGGTGAAATCGTCAGCCAGTTCTGCCGGGCGCAGGAACGGCACTTGCGCGCCATGGGCCCGCGCGACATCGGCAATCTCGGCATCGTCGGTGCTGACCACGACCTGATCGAACACACCCGACTCCAGCGCAGTGCGGATCGAACGGACAATCATCGGCACGCCGTCGAACGGCAAGAGATTCTTGCGCGGGATGCGCTTGCTGCCTCCGCGTGCGGGGATGATTGCAACGTTGCTCAAGGACGTTTTTCCAACAGGAACCAGGTGACATCGTCTGCCGGGAATTGCGCATCGCGGTGATAGACGAAACCGTAATCCAGCAGTTGCAGATCAGCATAGCGATCAAGCATCTCACCGGCAAAATCACGTTTGAACAGCTTGCCGCTGTTACCGCGATAGGACACTTCCACCGGTGCCGGGTTGTAGTACTCGGCGATCAAAATGTAGCGCTGGCTCAATGCGTACAACTGCGCATAAGCCATCGGCAACAGTTCAGGGGCCAGATGGATCAGCACGCCTTTGCTCAGGGTCAGGTCGTAGCGGCGCTCACGTGGGAAATCGAACAGCGAGCCGTGCCAGATCTGCGCAATGTTCAACGCCCGCGCCTGAGCACAGGCGCTGTCATTGATCTCGACGCCGAACAGCTCACAGCGCGGCAGCAACTGATGCAGCGCCTGCAAATTGTTGCCGGCGTTGGTGCCCAGTTCCACCAGGCTTTCAATACGCCCGGCGCGGCTCAACGCTTTGGCAAACAGCGCGAGATTGGCCGCCACCAGCGGTTGGCCGACATTGCGCTCAACGTATTGGTTGCCGAACTCACCTTGCCAGAATTTTTCCTGCTCGCTCAGATCACGCATGACTCAGTCTCACCCACCGCCACGGCGGCATTCATTCGGTCAGTCGACGCAATTGCTCGACTACATAATCCTGCTGCTGATCACTCAGCAACGGGTACAGCGGCAAGCTGATGGCCTCGGCGTAATAGCGTTCGGCCTCGGGGAAATCGCCCTCGGCAAAACCCAGATCACGATAGTAGGGCTGCAAATGCACGGGAATATAGTGCAGGTTTACGCCGATCCCGGCGGCGCGCAAGCCTTCGAACACCTGCCGGTGACTGAGGCCGATGCGCTCGGTCTGCAAGCGAATCACGTACAGATGCCACGCCGACTCTGCTTCAACCTGAGGGCTGGGCAGCGTTACCGGCAAGTACGCCAACAGACGCTCGTAACGCGCCGCCAGCTCGCGACGCCGGGCGATGAAGTCGTCCAGCTTGCTCAGCTGAGACAAGCCCAGCGCGGCCTGCATATCGGTGATCCGGTAGTTGAAACCCAGCTCGACCTGTTGGTAGTACCACGGGCCATGACTGGGTTCGGTCATTTGCTGCGGATCACGGGTCATGCCATGGCTGCGCAGACGTTGCAGACGCTCGGCCAGGTGCGGACGGTTGGTCAACACCATGCCGCCTTCGGCGCTGGTGATGATTTTCACCGGATGAAAACTGAACACGGTCATCGCCGCAAATTCACCACAGCCGACCGGGCGCCCGGCGTAACGGGCACCGACGGCGTGCGAGGCATCCTCGATCACCGTGAAGTTGTAGCGCTCGGCCAATTCAGCAATGCGCCGCATGTCGCAGCTCTGCCCGGAAAACGCCACCGCCACCAGCACCTTCGGCAAAGTGCCGTCCTGTTCGGCCTGGTCGAGCTTCGCTGCAAGGGCGAAGGCATCAAGGTTCCAGGTCAGCGGATCGATGTCGACGAAATCGACCTCAGCGCCGCAATAGCGCCCGCAATTGGCCGAAGCGAGGAAAGTGTTTGGCGTCGTCCACAAGCGATCACCCGGCCCCAGATCTGCGGCCAGACAGGCGATGTGCAGCGCCGCTGTGGCGTTGCACACCGCCACGGCGTAATCCGCCTGGCAACGCTCGGCCAGCGCCTGCTCGAAGCGCTCGATGGTCGGCCCCTGGGTCAGCCAGTCCGATTGCAGAACCTCGACGACCGCATCGATGTCTGCCTGATCGAGGCTCTGCCGACCGTAGGGAATCATGCCGAGAGCTTCGCGTGCAGGTCGGCGATCTGCCCGACCGAAAGGAAATGCGGGTTGGTGTCGGAGCGGTACTCGAAATCTTCGCTCACGGCACGCCCCTGCTCGCCGAGTTTGTCGACGGCAAAATCGACATCGACGCTGGTGAAGCGAATTGACGGCTGGATGGTGTAGTGATCCTCAAATTCAAGGGTCATCCGCGCGTCGTCCAGCGGCACCATCAACTCATGCAGCTTTTCACCGGGACGAATGCCGACGTGCTTGTGCGGCAGCTGTTCGGCCATGCCGCGCGCCAGATCGACAATGCGGATCGACGGAATCTTCGGCACGAACACTTCACCACCGTGCATGCGCGCAAAGCTGTCGAGGACAAACTGCACGCCGTGGTCGAGGGTGATCCAGAACCGCGTCATGCGTTCGTCGGTGATTGGCAGCTCCGTAGCGCCGTCGGTGATCAGCTTGCTGAAAAACGGCACCACCGAGCCACGCGAGCCGGCGACATTGCCGTAGCGCACCACGGCGAAACGGGTTTGCTGCTCACCGGCAATATTGTTGGCGGCGACGAACAATTTGTCCGAGAGCAACTTGGTCGCGCCGTACAGGTTGATCGGGCTGGCCGCTTTGTCGGTGGACAGCGCCACGACTTTTTTCACGCCGTTATCGATGGCGGCGGCGATGATGTTTTCCGCGCCGTTGACGTTGGTGCGAATGCATTCGGTGGGGTTGTATTCCGCCGCCGGCACCTGCTTCAACGCCGCAGCATGCACCACGTAGTCGATGCCGCGCATGGCCTGACGCAGACGGTCTGCGTCACGCACATCACCGATGAAGTAACGCATGCACGGTGCGTTGAATGTCTGCTGCATCTCGTACTGTTTCAACTCGTCACGCGAGAACACCACCACGCGCTTGGGCTGGTATTGCTCAAGCAGTCGGGCGATGAATTTGCGCCCGAACGAGCCGGTGCCGCCGGAGATGAAAATCGATTTACCGTTGAACATATGCTGATTCCTGTCCGGCACGCTTAAGCGAGCAACTGAGCCCAGTTGATCGAGGCATTTTCACCCAGGGTGAACCCTTTGCCGGTCAGGGCCAGGTTGGCGTTGTATGCCGGATCCTGGGCGAAGGCGCCGCTCCATTTTTCACGCAATGCCGCCAGTGCTTCCGGCGCCTGTGGCAGCTCGCCGGTATGCAGCACCTGCACCAACGGCGTCCACACGGTGAGGTAACCGGACTGACCCGCCTTGAGGCACAGATCGACATCGGCATAACCCTCGGCGAACGTCACTTCATCCAGCCCGCCAAGGGTGTTGAACAGCTCTTTGCGCACCATCAGACACACCTTCGACACAGCCGAGTAATTCTGCTCGACCGTCAAACGATGCATGTAGCTGTCTGCGCTGTGTTTTTCGCCGATGAAGGGCGAACCCACGCCATCGTTGAGGCCAAGAATCAGACCGGCCTGAGCGATGTTGCCGTCGCGGTCGACCAGTTTGGCACCGACGACGCCCACTTCCGGACGCTGGGCGTGGTTGAGCAGCGAATCGATCCAGTTCGGATTGACGACCTCGCTGTCAGCGGCCAACAGCACCAGATACTCACCCTGAGCCTGCTCGCTGGCGGCGTTGTACAACGCGACCTCACTCAGTGGCTGATCGGCACGCAGCACATTGACCTTGGCGTGGCGCAGGGTGCCCAGCCAGTCGTTGACCGCTGCCGATTGATTAGCGTTTGCCGCCAGCAACACTTCATAACGGCTGTAACGGGTTCTGAGCAGCACGCCTTCCAGGCAGCGGCGCAGCACCGGCAGATCGTCGATGACCGGCAGAATAATCGACACCAGTGGCTGTTCGCTGTGGCGGTAATCGATCTGCCAGGTGCCCGGCGCCGTCGAGGTGACCTTGGCCTTGTAGCCGCGATTGCCCAGATGACGCAGCAACGCCTGACGTTCGTGGGCGTTTTCTTCCAGCTCCGCCGCCTGGGTGATGAGCAGCGGCTCGTCGAGGTGTGCCAGGCCGTCGAGGCCGCCCTGCTCGATGATGCGCAGCAACAGGTCAAATTCCAGCGCCTTGCTGAAGTCAGCCTGATAACCACCGGCGTCGAGCAACACTTCGCGACGAATCAACCAGTGGCGCGCCATCAGTGACGGTACGCTTTGCAGCAGATCCAGATTGAAGCCCGGGCGGAACACGTCAACCAGTGCGCCATTGTCCTTGCGCTGGATTTCATCGGTGGCAACGGCACGCACGCCGTCGGCGGACATCAGTTCCAGACTGGCGCGCAACAGGCCGCTGGTGGTGAACTGGTCACCCGCCTCACACAGCAGCAACCAATCGCTTGGCGACTGTTGAGCGCTGAGGTTGAGCTTGTCGACGACGTTGCTTTGGGTGACTCGCACAAAGTGCAGGGTGTTTTGCGCGGTCGTCGCCGCCGGCGCTTCACCGGTGGTGAACACCACCACCCTGAACGCTTTGCAGTGACCTTCGAGCAGGCTGTCGAGCGTTACCTGCAACTTGTCGATGTCGTTGTCCAGGTCGAGCACGAAAATGCCGAATTGCGGACCACCGCCTTCAGTCGCCAGATGTTGGCCGATCGACTCGAGTGGCTTGATTGCCGGCGCGCGAGCCGCCAGCCACTGCAACAGACGACCGGACTTCATTTTATCGAAGGCCGGCTGATTATCATCGACCGTCAGCACTTCGAGGCGGGCGATCCACTCGTGCATGGCTTGCGCGGCGGTCTCGTCCCCGACGATGTCCAGTTGCGCCGCCAGACGTTTGACCACGGTCTGGTTGAACGCATTGAGATCATGGGCCTGCCACAACCGGTCCAGCACACTTTCCGCTGTATCGTTGTTGCGCGCCTGCAACAGGTGCGCCTGACGGGTCCACACGCCTTCCAGCCCTTCCAGTTGCATGCGACCGGCCGGCAGCGTGTGCAAGATGAATTCGAACTGCTCCAGACGATCGAAGAATGCCTGGTTGTAAAACGGCATTTCGACATACTGCAGCGGGCCAAAACGACGATCCGGCGCCTTCAGTTCCTGGTTCCAGGTCGACTCGATAATCAGCTCGGCAGTCAACGCCCGCCCGGACTTCAGGCTGTCGGCCATTGCCTCGAAACTCTCCAGGGCAAAGGCCTTGGCCTGCCCGGCAGCCAGCCCTTCGATAGCGGTAGGCAGCGAGACGAGGAATTCGGCAAAGGCCTCGCGTTCGGCGACCGATTTGGCGTCGACGTAGGTCAGCGAGTGATACACATCGGTATTGTGCTCGGAGACACCGTAGTTGATCTCGCGCACCACGTACGGAATCGGCAGGATGCGGGCTTTGGCACTGGCCAGCAGGTAGTAGACGTGACCAATTTCCTGCCACTGGAAATTGGTCCCCGGCGGCAACGCCGCGTGCCAGTTTTTCATCAGGTCAGTACGGGTTACCGCGTAGAACGGCGGGATGTACTGGTGCATGTAATCGAGGACACGATCCTGCGCTCGCTCGGACGCATAGTCTTCCTGGACTTTCTTGTCGCGGCGGTAGTAGTTCACGCCATGGGCCAATGACAGGTACATCAGGCAATAGCCGTGGCACATACCGTAATCAGGATTGGCATGCAGGAAGCCGACCGACTCTGCCAGCGAATCATGCAGGATGAAGTCGTCGTCGGCCGCCAGCACCATGTACGGCGTGGTCAGATGCTCGACACCATAGGCCAGTTTGGCCTGCATGCCCCAGTACGCGAACTGCGGCACGTGGTGGTAGTCGACAGCGGAAAAGTCGCCTTCAGGTCGATCCAGAGTCGAATCGAGCACCATGATTCTGCAGGGCAAGCTGCTGTAATACTTCACCGCCCGGCGCAAAAACGCCGGCCGATTGTGAGTAATCAGGACGACGGTCAATAGCTCTTCGAGCGGTAGCGCCATTTCAGTACTGTACTTGCCTTGCATAACTTCTCTCCACAACCGGCGACTCGCCGAAACAACGCTTGGTGATGTTGCGAATTAACGGACGCGACGCAGATAGCCGTCCGGCGCCACGGTGATCAGCAGCTTGTTCTGCAACTGCTGGTCGATCTCGAAATCCTGGTTCTCTTCCAGGTATTTCCACACGGCGGTTTTCGGGTTGTCGCCCGGGCCCCATGGACGATCCGGGAAGAAATCGGCCGGCATGTCTTCAACCACGGTGTCCATCACCACGCAATAGCTGTCGACCGACACCAGTGGTGCGTACAGACGCAGCTCTTCGAGGACGTGATCGTGGGTGTGGTTGGAGTCGAGGACCAGAATGACTTTCTTGCCTTTCGCTGCAGCCTGCACCTGAGCGGCAATGCCGGCATCGATGCTCGAACCTTCGATCATCTTGATGCGTTTGGCCATCGGGTGGCTTTCGATCGCTTCGCGGTTGTGCGGGCGAATGTCGAGGTCGATGCCCAGCACTTCGCCGTGGCCTTGCAGCTCCAGCAACGAGGCGTAGTAGATGATCGAACCGCCGTGGGCGATGCCGCACTCGATGACCAGATCCGGTTTGACCTGCCAGATGATCTCCTGCATGGCCATCATGTCTTGTGGCAGCTGGATGATCGGACGGCCCATCCACGAGAAGTGGTAGCTGTATTTGTGCTTGGCCGATTCATTGAAGAAATCGCGGGCCAGGCCGGTCAGTTTCTGGTCGTCACCCTGCTGGGCAATTTGTTCCCGGCATTCGGCTTCGAAGGCTTGGTTGATGCTGTTGTCGGTCATTTTAATAATCTCAAGGGTCACTGAAACGAAGCGCTGTCGACGGCGTGATAGACATAGCGTCCACCGGTCATCCGCTTGATCTCTTCGAGGTAATTGGAATTCATCACAAACAGATGGGCGCCTTCAGGCAGCGCGTCCATGGCCTCTTGCGGCGAAGACACACGCGCGCCACTCAGTGGCAGATAACGCCCCTGTTTGGCAGGGTTGATATCCACCACACGATCCACCGCGACACCTGCGCGTTGCAGGAACAGCGAATAGATCACGCCTTTGGAGGACGCTCCCCAGATGGCCGAACCCTGCTCGGGCGCCGACTGAATGATCTGCACCGCACGATCGAGGCTGGCCGTAAAACCGTCAGGCAGTGCGAGGCGCGGCACCGGTTGTTCCGGGGTCAGGCGCAACGTCGACAGGTCGGCGACGATGTACAGGTATTGGCCACCGAACAGATGACCGGCCTCATGCACGGTGCCGAACATCCGGCGCAAGTCATCAAGGCGGAAATAATTGACGTGCTCGTAGAACAGGTCGAACCAGGCTTTGTGCTCAAGAATCCAGTCGAAGCACGGCACTTCGACGTAGATTTGCCCGCCCTGATTGGCATTGGCGATTTCGGCGAGGAAGCTCACCGGATCCTGAATATGCTCCAGCACATGGCGCAGCACGATGGCGTCTGCCGCCAGTCCCAGGCCCCGGGTGAACGGTGCCTTGATCACGTCGGCGTTTTCGCCTTCGTACGCCGGGTCGATGCCGGTGATCGAATAACCGAGGCCCTTGAGCAACTCAAGGAAATAGCCTTTGCCGCAGCCGACCTCGATCAGTTCCTGACCCTTGAAGTGCTTGGCGATGATGCCTTCGACGTCGCTCAAGTGCTTCTGGAACTGGCCGGAATGCGCCTGCTCGTTCTGGTAATCGGCGTCGTAACTGAGCTTGTCGGCATCGAACGCCGCATTGAAGATCAGACCGCTGCGCTCATCCTGCACCAACAGCATGTCGGCACTGGCCGAGGCCTGCGCCGCTTCGGCATCGGCAAAGGTGCGGTTCTGCAGCACCGGCAGGTCGGTGACCCGGTACAACTCGTGCTTCATTGCGGCTCTCCCAGTAACTGTTGCAAACGCTCGGTCACCGCCCAGAACGCCAGGGGTTCGTGGGTTGGGTATGGGTAGTGGCCGAGGTTCAAATGCAGCGACACGTCGCGTTCGCGCAGGCGTTGTTCGACCAATGAACGGACTGAGACCGGTTGGCCACTGGCGCAATTGATCACGCCGTTGAAGTCATGTTTTTGCAAGATCGCGGCGAGGTAACCGGCAGCGTTTTCAATCGGCAGAAAATCACGCAGTTGCTCACCGGCGGACATGTTGAACGACGGCTCACCGGCGTCGACCGCCCGGTCCAGTGCCGCCAACAGACTGTTGGGGTTCTGACCTTCGCCATGCAGATAGAACAAGCGCGCCCACTGCAAAGTAAACGGCTGTTCCTGCTGCAGATTTTGCAAAAACAGGTGCAGCGTGTGCTTGGCCAGACCGTAAGGATTGCTCGGCTGTGGTTCGGTGCATTCGCTAAGTGGGCCGCTTTGCATGCCGTATTCGAAACAGGTGCCAGTCACCAGAACCTGCTTCACACCCGCCTCGACCGCGCTTTTGATAAAGCGATAGTCGGCCATCAGGTTGTGTTCGAAATGGAACAGCGCCCGGTAGTTCGGCAAGCCCGGCCAGGCCAGATGCGCCAGTGCGTCGATGCCATCGGTCAATGCGTAGATATCGAGATCGGCGGCGTGAATATCCGCTGCGATGAACTCGACGTTGTTGATCCACTGCATGCCTTGTGCGGTTTCTGCGTTACGCGCCACGGCACGAACATCGCAGCCGCGTGCAAGCAATGCCGCGACCAGATGCCGACCGACAAATCCTGTGGCACCAGTGACCAGAACCTTCACAGCACGCTCAACTCAGGCACGGCGATCACGAAGCGGCCATCCCACTGACGCACTTGCGCCAGTTGCTGGCTGACTTCGTGGAGCAGGTTCCACGGCAACACCAGCACGTAGTCCGGTTTGTCGATATCGATCTGCGCCGGCGCCACGATCGGAATACGGCTGCCCGGCAAAAACTTGCCCTGCTTGTGCGGATTGGCATCAGCCACCCAGGCCAGCAGGTCGGGTTTGACCCCGGCGTAGTTGAGCAAGGTGTTGCCCTTGGCCGCCGCGCCATAACCGACCACGCGTTTGCCGTCGGCCTTGGCCTGCAACAGGAAGCGCAGCAAGTCATGCTTGATACGTTCGGCGGCAGGCGCAAGGGTCGCGTAGTACTCGGCGGTTTTCACCCCGGCCTCCAGCTCGGCTTGCAGCTGTTGTTGCACCGCGGGTTGAACCGGACGACGTTCGCCATCCTTGCGCTGGACAAACACGCGCAGCGATCCACCGTGCGTGGTCAGTTGGCTGACGTCGAACACTTCCAGGCCATTGCGTTCACACAGCGTCTGCACGGCGGTCAGCGACAGGTACGAATAGTGTTCGTGATACAGCGTGTCGAACTGCGCGCCAGCCATCAGCGTCAGCAGTTGCGGGAATTCGAACGTAGCCACGCCGGTCGGCTTGAGCAACGTCGCGAAACCACCGAGGAAATCATTGATATCCGGCACATGGGCGAGCACGTTGTTGGCCGCCATCAGGTCGGCGCCCCAGCCTTCGCTGTGCAGCTGCGCGGCGGTGTCGCGACCGAAAAACAGTTCGCGGATTTCCAGGCCCTTCTCGCGTGCTGCTTGTGCGGTGCTGCGGGTCGGCTCAACGCCCAGGCACGCGATGCCGCGAGCGGCAACGTACTGAAGCAGATAACCGTCGTTGGCGGCGACTTCGACCACGCGACTGTCGGCAGTCAGGCCGAAGCGCTCGACCATCTCGGCGACATAGCGTTCGGCATGGGCCAGCCAGGTGCTGGAGAACGAACTGAAGTAGGCGTACTCCGCGTCGAACAGGCTGTCGGCGCGAGTGTAATCCTCGGTCTGTACCAGCCAGCATTGCTGGCACACCGCGACCTTCAACGGCACCCATTGCTCAGCCTGTTCCAGGCGATCGGCGTGGACGTAGGCGTTGGACGGTGGCGAGGTGCCGAGGTCGATCAGCGGCAGGCTCAGCGGTGCGGCGCACCCACGGCAGTTCATAGACGCACTCCAGCAAAGTGTTGATCGAGCGCGGGATGGCTGGAATCCCGCGCTGACAAATTATTGACAGGCAACGGCCAGGCAATCGCCAGCCGTGGATCGTTTACCGACAGACCGCCTTCATGCTCCGGCGCGTAATCGGTGCTGTGCAGGTAGAACAATTCAGCGTCTTCGGTCAGGGTCTGGAAACCGTGGGCGAAGCCGGCCGGGATCAGCAGGCTGCGACCGTCGCCGGCCTGCAGGTGCTCGGCGTGCCAGTGCAGAAACGTTTCGGAGTCCGGGCGCAGATCCACCGCCACGTCCCACACTTCACCGCGCAGGCAGGTGATCAGTTTGGCTTCCGGGGCGTTGGCATTCTGATAATGCAGACCGCGCACACTGCCCTTCTCGCGGGTGCAGGAATGGTTGATCTGGCGGATATGAAATTCGCTACCGAACGCACTCAGGCTGCCTTCGCAGAACAGCCGGGCGAAGTGCCCGCGCTGGTCTTCAAAACGTTTGTGCTGAACGCTGAACAATCCGGCCAGCGGCAACGCTTGCAGAGAAAACTCACTCACAGCGCGCCTCGGTACAGGTTCAGTTGGCCGAGGGTGACGGTGCGCATGTCATCGCCGTTCTGCCACGCCAGATGCCAGTCGAGGGTCTGGGTCAGGCAGGCCTGCAAGGTCCAGCGTGGCTGCCAGCCAAGCACTTGCCGCGCGCGACTGCTGTCCAGACGCAACAGACCGGCTTCGTGCAGCTCGCTTTTTTCGATGCGCAGACCGCGCGCCTGCGGCCAGCGGCTGGCGAGCAGTTCGACCACTTCGCCGACGCTGCACATGTCCGCCTCGCCCGGGCCGAAGTTCCACGCACCGGCGTATTCCGGGCCTTGTTCGTAGAGGCCGGCGGCCAGTTGCAGGTAACCGGCCAGCGGCTCCAGTGCGTGCTGCCACGGGCGCACGGCTTGCGGGTAGCGCAAGGTCACCGGCTCGTCGGCGGTCCACGCTTTAAGCACGTCGGGAATCAGTCGCTCTGGGGCAAAATCACCGCCGCCGAGGACGTTGCCGGCGCGCGCGGTGGCCAAGGCCAGACCGTGTTCGGCGTACTTGTCGGCCGGGAAAAACGACGCGGCATAGGATTGTGCAAGCAACTCACAGCAGGCCTTGCTGCTGCTGTAAGGGTCGTGGCCACCGAGGGCTTCGTCTTCGCGGTACGGCCACAGCCATTCCTTGTTGGCGTAGACCTTGTCGGTGGTGACCAGCACACAGGCGCGCACGCAACCGACCTGACGAATCGCTTCAAGCAGGTTCAACGTGCCCATGACGTTGCTGGAATAAGTGCCAAGCGGGTCGCGATAGCCTTCGCGCACCAACGGCTGCGCGGCCAGGTGCAGAACGATCTCCGGCTCGGTATCAGCGATGATTTCCAGTAAAGCGCCCAGATCACGCAGATCACCGCGCTGATCGTTGATGCCTTCGTGCACGCGCGCCAGTTCAAACAGGCTCGGCTCGGTCGACGGATCGAGGGAAAAGCCGCTGACTTGCGCGCCGAGGCTTTGCAGCCACAGGGTCAGCCAACTGCCTTTGAAACCGGTATGTCCGGTGACCAGCACGCGTTTGCCGCGCCAGAAATCCGCACTCAGGCCCATTGCTTCCATGGGGCCTCCCCGCTCTGCCACAGCGCTTCGAGATGGTTCTTGTCGCGCAGGGTGTCCATCGGATGCCAGAAACCTTCGTGTTCGAAGGCTTTCAGTTGTTCGTCCGCAGCCAGACGCGCCAAGGGTTCGGCTTCCCACGTGGTCGCGTCATCGGCGATGTACGGCAGCACTTTCGGCGAAAGCACGAAGAAACCGCCGTTGATCCAACCACCGTCACCGCGAGGTTTTTCGGTAAAGCCCAGCACCTGATCGCCCTGACGCTCAAGGGCGCCGTAACGACCCGGCGGTTGCACGGCAGTGACGGTCGCGAGACGGCCGTGGCCTTTATGGAAATCCACAAGTTGCGCAATGTTGATATCGGAAACGCCGTCGCCGTAGGTGAAGCAGAACGCCTCTTCATCCTTGAGGTAACGGCTGGCGCGCAACAGTCGGCCGCCGGTCATGGTTTCTTCACCGGTGTCGATGAGAGTGACGCTCCACGGTTCGCTGTAGTTCTGGTGCACGTCCATGCGGTTTTCGCGCATGTTGAAGGTGACGTCAGAGGTGTGCAGAAAGTAGTTGGCGAAGAAGTCCTTGATCGCATAGCCCTTGTAGCCGAGGCAGATCACGAAGTCGTGAATTCCGTGGGCGGAATACTGCTTCATGATGTGCCAGAGAATTGGCTTGCCACCGATCTCGATCATTGGCTTGGGCTTGAGGTGCGACTCTTCACTGATGCGCGTGCCGAGGCCACCCGCCAAAATAACTGCCTTCATCGTCTCCCCTCTTGTTCTTCAGCGGGCTGCGCACGGCTTGCTTGAGCTGCGCGGACCTTCTGGCTAAACCTCTTGCCGTTCCGGGCGCCGCTGCAGTGACCGCGAGCGCTCGTTTTATGGCGATTTACAGGGGACTTGCAGGAAACGCGCCAGCTCCACAAGCCCCTCACCCTAACCCTCTCCCAAAGGGAGAGGGGACTGATCGAGGAGTTTGGGAAAAATACGCCGACGTGCGATACCGAGTCGAACTCAGATTCTGAAACAGATCAAAAGCCCCTCACCCTAGCCCTCTCCCAAAAGGAGAGGGGACTGAACGAGGAGTTTGCGAGAAGTACGCCGACGTGAAATACCGAGTCGAACTCAGATTCTGAAACAGATCAAAAGCCCCTCACCCTAGCCCTCTCCCAAAAGGAGAGGGGACTGAACGAGGAGTTTGCGAGAAGTACGCCGACGTGAAATATCGAGTCGAACTCAGATTCTGAAACAGATCAAAAGCCCCTCACCCCAGCCCTCTCCCGGAGGGAGAGGGCTGGGCGGGCAGCGTTCCGATGAAGGGCAAATCCAACACCGAACAAAAGCCGACCGCATGCCCTTCACCACTCAACAGGATGAGCGTTAGCTCGGCTGCGGCTTTTGATCTGTAGGGCGACGTCGGAAGGCTGAGTGGAGGGATTGATCCGGGCGTGGGAGCGCAGCGACCGTTTGGCGCAGCCAAACACAGCGAGAGGAGGTGCAGCGAAGCAAACCGTAGGCGCTGCGCCCGGATCGATCCCGCAGCGAAGGAAC
>NZ_VCNJ01000041.1 GCF_005938625.1 Pseudomonas fluorescens | reverse complement strand
ATACGACCAGTTATTCGAATGTGCTGGAGTTTACGGTAGGGCAACCGGTGGCGCTGGATCCGCCGACCATTGATTCGGTCAAGGGATCGCCAAGCGGCAAGGACATTGTCGAGGGTGGCACCACTGTTGAAACCAGCGTGGTGCTGAGCGGCACGGGCGCCAAGGGCAAGAACGTTGAAATACGTAATGGCGCCACCGTCGTTGATGAGGTCCCGGTCGATCCGGACTCTGGAATCTGGGCATACACCGCGTCGGGGCTGACTGTGACGAAACACAGTTTTACCGCGACAGGAAAGTACGGCGCCGAACCCGCCTCTGCGGCCTACACCCTCACCGTCACGGCCGTCATTGTGCCGACGCTGAGCAATGTGCTGGACGACCGCAACAACGAAGTGCCAGAGGGTAAAACCACCTTCAGCACGTCGCTGACACTCAAAGGCACCGCCAGCAAAGATCAGGACGTCGGAATCTATGATGGCAGCGGTGCGAGCGCAGTGCTAAAGGGAACCGCGACAGCGGATAAAGCCACAGGCCTGTGGGAATGCACGATCACGGTTGTAGTCGGCGCGCGCCGGTTGTATGCCAAATCCTTTTATCACCCCACATCGACCTATTCCAATGTGCGACTCCTGACGGTGGAAGCCCTCAGGGCACCGACATTGACTTCAGTCAAAGGCTCGCCGAGTGGTAACGAAATCCCCGAGAATGGCTTCACCGTGGAAATGGCCGTCATCTTGAGCGGCGTTGCCGCAGCCGGGCGAGACGTGGAAGTGCTCGACGGTGCGGTTATCAACGGTAAAGAGACTGCCGATGGAGTAACCGGCATCTGGAGTCTGCCCGTTGCAAACCTCAGCAAAACCAAACACAGCTTTACGGCCAGAGATCTGGAGCAACCGAGCCTCGTGTCGGCAGCGAGGACGTTGACGGTGACGGAAGAGCTGCGCGCGCCATTTCTGGTGGAAGCAGCCAGCCCGATTCATCCGCTGGCATATCCCCAAGGCGTGACAATGCGGATTGAATTCCCAGCGCAGGTTGACGATAGGGCGCAGTTGGTTCATGTGAATGCAGTGGACGGGGCACCGCCGTTCGAATTAAAAAAATTCAATGACGACAACCAGGTAAATGAGCCGCTTGCACAAGCATTCTGGATAAATCATCAAAACTCGGTCGTCAGGTTTCTGTGGGATCTGAATCGCGATGGCAGCCCGGCTGGCAAGTCACAAACGATGGAGGTACAAGTCGAAAAAATCGACGCAGGTGACACGCGATTGCCCACTCCCGTAATAGCCGGAAATACAAGCAATTTACTCGACGTCACTCAACTCCAAAGCACTGATCAATCGACAGTTGCGAATTCGCCTCATACTCCACGAGAAGTACGGTGGTTGCTTTATGAAGGGACAAGCAGAAGTGGCGCGACCGTAAAACTTTATGACCCAGAGAAAGAAACAAGTGATCCGGCATCAGATTTCAGCAAAAAAATCCCCTTGGCCTGGCTGAAAGCTCTGGGTAATGGCACAACATTAACGATGACATTCAGCGTCAACTTCAAGGGTGAGCCCAACCAGGAAGACGCTACCAAGTTTCCGATTCGAACTTACTCCATTCGGGCGACACCGCGCCTTGATGACCTGACGAATTTTGCCAATCACCAGAGAAACGGCTGGGAAAATGGTCCGGTAATTGTTGACCAGAGAGACTGGAGCTATGCCAACTTTCTCGGTCTCACATCGCTGACCAACAGCACCTATACGAACAACTCTGCGGGCGTTGTACTAAAAAAGACCTATACCAATTTGATCCGTGGCAGCACGTATGAATTCAGCTGTCTTGCATCCAACGGAAATCAGCCACCACTTGCACAGCTTTCGTTCAGATCAAACTATGGAGTGATAATAAGCTTCATGTCGCCACCTGCCTCCCAATGGATACCTTATTCATCCACTTTTATTGCGCAGTCCGAACAGATGACTTTCGAGTTCCAGAGCCTTTTGGCTACCGGGTCTGGTAATGACTATTTCTTGACTAACTTGCGCATGAGAGAGGTTTAAACAACTAAACAAGAAAGAAAAAAAGGGGGACGGATTTATTTAACCAGTGATTTAAACAGCGGGGTTGATCGAGGTTTTTCTGTTGACCGGGATGACCCTTTCGCGAGCAAGCTCGCTCCCACAGGGAAACGCATTGAAAATGTGTGCGAGCTTGCTCGCGAAGGGGCCACTGAAGTCAGCGCAAATCGCCTTTTAAACTCCGGCGTTTAAAAGACACCTTCAGACACGCCTTCCAGGCTACAAATTCTTGCGCCTTTGCCTACAGCTACGCCAGAATCCGCCGGCTTGTGCGCCTTGGGGGCGGGTTCTATTGTGGTGCGGTCGCTGGAGAGTCAGCGATCGGGTTTAGCGACCCAAATCTGTAATAGGTGCATCAGCGCTCCATGCTTTGTGGCAGATTCAATGTCTGCAACTTCGCTATGGTGGCTGTATGCGGGAGACCCTCGGGTCTGCCGGGTGCCTATAACCGGTTCGCTAACCTGCGTACAGCCGCCACCCTCCTGTTTAGCGACAGTTCTGGGCGGCTCCACTCTTATAGGAGCTTCACCATGATCAAACCAACACCCAACCCGCCCGAAACCGATCTCGCCTCACCCTACGAATCCCTCGATTCAAAAAAGCTCAACGACGCCGCCGAGCGCGCCCTCGACCACTACCTCTGCCCACCCGGCTCCACGCCACCGCCCCGTAAAACCCGCCGCATGTATGCCGTTACCGCAGACTTCAAAAACGAAGAACTGCTGGCCGATGCCAGCGAAACACTCGCCTCAGCCAGAACCATCGCTCATGACTTCGCCCACCTCATTCCCGCGTCGCAGCGCAGGACGCTGTTGGGGATCGCGCAACTGATCATGCTGGGGGAGCTGGCGGTGAATCGGGTGATGGATAATCTGGAGTTGCCGCAGTAGCGACACGCGATGATCGTTCCCACGCTCCTGCGTGGGAATGCCTCAACGGACGCTCCGCGTTCGGCTTTGGAAGGGACGCGGAGCGTCCCGGGCTGCATTCCCACGCAGAGCGTGGGAACGATCACGTGTGGCAGAAGAAACCCGCCGTCCCGGTTGTACGGGACGGCGGGTTTTGTCGTTTCAGCCCTCAGTTCAAACCGTATCCACCTTCAACGAATGATCATTCAACATCCCGCTGATGATCGTTGCCGTGTCATGCCCGCCAGCCACCACCCCGCCCGCCCCTGGCGTCACGCCGTAGTGACTGGCGAGGTTGACGCCGGCCAGATCAATCGTCTGGTTCGGCGTTGCACCGGCCATGGCGCTGACGTCGATGCTGGTAAGGACCGAGGCGCCGCTGCCGCTGACAGTGAAGTGCAGGTAGTCATCCAGTGAGGCGGTGGTGCCGTTTTCACCTTGCAGCAGTTGCGACAGATCGAGCTTGTCGGTGCCAGGGGTGAAGTCGGTGATCAGGTCGTGGCCGCTGTTGCCCTTGAGCCACTGGAAGGTGTCGGCCCCTGAGCCACCGGTCATGGTGTTGTTGCCCATACCGCCAATCAGTAGGTCATCACCGCCGCCACCGTTGAGGATGTCGTTACCGAGGCCGCCGTTGATCACGTTGTTATTGTTATCGCCGGTGAGGGTGTCGTTGAAGTTCGAGCCGATGAGGTTTTCGATGCCGGTCAGCGTATCGGTACCGGCGCCGAGGGTGTTTTGCGCACCGAGCAGGCCGAGGTTGACCGTCACCCCGGCGGTGGCATGGGCGTAGCTGGCCGTGTCGATGCCAGTGCCGCCGTCGAGCAGGTCATTGCCCGGGCCGCTGTAGAGCAAGTCGTTGCCGGCGCCGCCGTGCAGTTCGTTGTTGCCGGACCCGGCGGTGAGCACATCGTTGCCGTCGCCGGCGTTGATGATGTTGTCGCCGCTGCCGGCCACCAGCACGTCATCCCCCGAGGTGCCGGTGAGGGTGTGGCCGTCCTGATAACTGATGGTCACGTTGGCCGTGTCGCTGCCGCCGTGGTTGTCGTTGGCGGTGTAGCTGCCGTGGAAGTCCGGGGTGATGTCGTGGGCCCCGGCGTAGTTGACCGTCATGGTCAGTTGGTAGTTTTCCGCCGCATTGGTGTTACTGCCACTGGTATTGGTGATGTTGGTGATGTGGATCTGGTAAGTGCCGTCGGCGCTGGCGGTGATGGTGCCGCCGTCGGCAATGGTCACGAACGCGCCGCCATTGAGCGAGTACTCCATGGTGATGTGCCCGGCCGCCAGGTTGTGATCCAGATTCAGCGTTTCGCCCTGCTTCAGTTTGACGGTGATCAGGTCTTCATCGTTGGCATTGGCGTTGGTCACCGCCCCGAGGTAGCCGCTGATCACCAGTACAGCTGTCATCGCTGCGGTGTTGGCCGCGAACGCATTGCGCACATCGGCCAGGGTCTGGTTGGCGGCGCTGTTGCTGTTGCCGTTGAACGTGATCGCGCCGGTGCCGGTGAAGTCCGCGCCCTTCGCTGCCCAACCGGTGTTGAAAGTGGTCGGTGTGGCGTTGAGGGTATCGCCGTTCGGATCGGTGTCGTTGGCCAGCAACAGTTCGCCCGGCACGACGATATTGCCCGAGAGCACGTTGGTGATGACGTGGTCATCGACGGCCACTGGAGGCGCGTTGGGGATCACTTTCACGGTCAACGTCGAGCTGGCAAGGTCGCCGTCGTTGTCGCTGACGGTGAAGCCGATGTTCTCGGTGATGACCACCGCCGTGGTTTTCTGCGAGGTGTAGGTGTAGTCGCCAGTGTCGAGATTGATCAGCAGTGTGCCGCCGTTATTGGTGGCGATGCTCAACGTGTTGTTGGCGGTGTTGAAAGTACCGTGATTGGTGCCGCCGCTTGGCGTCAACGAGCCTTGGCCGCTTAGGGCTTTCGGATCATAGGTGTAGGTGGTGCCGTCAACGACGATGGACTTGATGAAACCGCCATCGGCGCCAAAGGTGCCGCCCTCGCCCAGCAACGAACCGGTAACTGGCGCGCCCTGCACCGTGCCCGACAACACAGAGTTGAGCTGATTGAGGTCGGTGACCACTACCGCGTTGGTGTTGGTATGGCTGATGCCGTCGTACGCCAGCGGGTCGAGGTTGGCGTTGCTCACGCCGCTACCGAGGCCGATCGCGTAGTTCTTGATGTTGTTGGCATCGAGGAAGGCTTTCAACGTTGCTTCATCGGCGGTGCCGATATCGCCCTCGTTGGGTTTGCCGTCGGAGAAAAAGTAGCCGACGTTCTGCGCCCCGGTGAGTTTGCCCGAGGTGTTGAACGCGTTGTACATGGTCGCCACGGCAGCGTCGTAGTTGGTGCCGCCGCCAGCGGTGAGGCCGGCCAGCAGGGTCTTGGCGGTGGCCACATCGACCCACACCGTCGTCCGGTCGGTGGCGTTGCTGCTGAAGGTGACGAGCTGCACTTTCACATCGCCGAGGTCGTCGTACTTGTCGAGCAAGGCGCTGATGGCCTGCTTGGCCAGCGCCAGCCGCGACAGGCCCGGTACGCCGGAGGCGTCGGCCATGCTGCCGGAAATATCGAGGACGATGAGGATGTTGGAATCGATCTCCACCGCCGCCACCGAACGATCCGACGCCACCGCTTTTGGCACGTCATCGACGATGTTCACCACAAGGGTGCTGGTGGTGCTGTTGCCCAGTGCATCGGTGGCTTTGTAGGTGAAACTTTCGCTGAGGGTGTTCGCACCGTCGTTGGCGTTCGGTGTGGTTTTCGGTGCAGAGGTCAGCGTGTAGGTGTAGGTGCCGTCGGCGTTGAGCTGAATCTGCCCGTAAGTGCCAGTGGCGCTGCCAACCAGGGTGTAGGTGATCGCGCCCGTGCCGCCGGTGACCGCGCCGACCAGTGTGCCGGTGGCGGTTTCGCCAGTGTTGGTCGGGTCGCTGCCGGTGACCGTACCGGGGGCCAGATCCGCGCCGTCCTTGCTCAGATCGAGGGCTTTTTCGTAGACCGTCACGTCCTGATCGACCGAGGCCACCAGTTTGCTGTCGGCGACGTTGATGGTGATGGTCGTGGTGCTTTCATCGCCGTCGCTGTCGCGGATGGTATAGGTGAAGGTGTCGGTGGCGCCCGGCGGGCTCACCGAGTTCGGGTTGCTGTGATAGACGGCGTTGCCCGCCGCATCAAGGGTCAGGTAACCGAAGTTGCCGTTGATGTTGCTGTTGAGGCCGCCGATGGCTGAAGTGCCGGTGTTGCTGCCGGCGCGCACGCCGACCACCGTGGCCGCGCCATCGGCACCGCTGATGTCATTGGCCAGCACGCTGACGTTGACCGTACCGCCCTCGGCCACCGAGCCGGTGTCGGGTTTGGCGGTCGGCAGGTCATCGATGATATTGACGTTGATCTGACCGGTGGCGGTGCTGCCATCGGTATCCGTCGCCACCACGTTGAAGTTCTCGGTGAGGCTATTCGCGCCGTTACCGCTCGGGTGGGCTTCGTTATCGACCAGTGTGTAGCTGTAACTGACCACGCCAGTCGCCGGGTTGTATCCGGTGACAGTGAAGGTGCTGCCCAGCGGCGAAACCACCGACTGCGGGAAGCCGGCAGCGACACCGTTGGTGACCACGGCGATGCCGCCGACGGTCAGGGTTTGCAGGCCATCGAGCGCAGTGACGGTGAAGGTGCCGCTCTGGGTCAGCGCCGGGGTGTCGGGGCTGGTGCCGTCGCTGAGGTTTTTCTCGTAGACGGTGAGTTCGCCGCCGTTGACGTCGAGGCCGTTGAGCACCACCGGATCGTCATTGTTGTGGATGTTCAGCACCAGGTTGGCGGTGCTGGTATCGCCGTCGGCGTCGGTCAGGGTGTAGGTGAACGTCTCGGTGCCGTTGCCGCCGCCGTGCAGGTTTTTGAAGTCGGCATCGTTGGGGTTCAGCGTGTAGGTGTACGTGCCGTTGGCATTCAGCACCAGCGTGCCGTAAGTGCCGGTGAACGTACCGGCAGTGATTGGCCCGGCATTCGGCCCGGTCGCGACCACGTCGGCACCTTGCACATCGTTGGTCAGCACATTGCCGGTCAGGATCAGTTGCGTTTCCGAAGCGCTGTTGGCGTTGCTGTCGTTCACAGCTTTTGGCACGTCATCGACGATGCTGACGACAATGGTGCTGGTGACGATGTTGCCCAGCGAATCGGTGGCCTGATAGGTGAAAGTTTCGCTCAGGGTGTTGGCGCCGTCGTCAGCATGCGGCGTGGTGGTCGCCGGCGAGGTCAAAGTGTAGGTGTACGTGCCGTTGGGGTTGAGGACGATTTGCCCGTAGTTGCCGGTGGCGCTGCCGACCAGCGCGTAACTGATCGTACCGACTGCCCCGGTGACCGAGCCGACCAACGTGCCAGACGCGGTTTCGCCGGTGCTGGTCGGGTCGCTGCCGGTAACCGTACCGGGCGCCAGATCAGCGCCGTCCTTGGTCAGGTCGAGGGCTTTCTCATAAACGGTGACGTCGGTGTCGCTGGTTGCGTTCAGTTTGCTGTTGGCGACATCGATGGTGATGGTGGTGGTGCTTTCATCACCGTCGGAATCGCGCACGGTATAGGTGAAGACGTCCACCGCGCCCGGACCACTCACGGCGTTGGGATTGCTGTGGTAAACGGCGTTGCCATTGGCGTCCAGGGTCAGGTAACCGTAAGTGCCGTTGATGTTGCTGTTGAGACCGCCAATGGCCGAGGTCGATGTGTCGGAGCCGGCGCGCACGCCGACCACTGCACCGGTTACGGCCGGGCCATCGGCGCCGCCGATGTCATTGTCCAGCACGTTGCCGCTGACGGTGCCGCCCTCTGCCACCGATGCGGCGTCAGGATGAGCGCTGGGCAAATCATCGACGATGTTGACGTTGATCTGACCGTTGGCCGTGCTGCCATCGGTGTCCGTCGCCACCACGTTGAAGTTCTCGGTGATGCTGTTGGCGCCGTTGGCGTTCGGATGGGTTTCGTTGTCGACCAGGGTGTAGCTGTAACTGACCACGCCGGTCGCCGGGTTGTAACCGGTGATGGTCAACGTGCTGCCCAATGGAGTGGTCACCGATTGCGGGAAGCCTGCGGCGACGCCACCGGTTACCACATTGATACCGCCCACAGTCAGGGTTTGCAGACCATCCAGAGCGGTGACGGTGAAGCTGCCGCTCTGGGTCAGGGCCGGTGTGTCGGGGCTGGTGCCGTCACTGAGGTTTTTCTCGTAAACCGTCAGTTCGCCGCCGTTGACGTCGAGGCCATTGAGGTAGACCTGATCGTCATTGTTGTGGATGTTCAGCACCAGGTTGGCGGTGCTGGTATCGCCGTCAGAATCGGTGATGGTGTAGGCGAAGGTTTCCGTGCCATTGCCACCGCCGTGGAGGTTTTTGAAGTCGGCATCGTTGGTGTTCAGCGTGTAGGTGTAAGTGCCGTTGGCGTTGAGCACCAAGGTGCCGTAAGTCCCGGTGAAGGTGCCAGCGGTGACCGGACCGCTCGCTACACGGTCAGCGCCTTGCACATCATTGGTCAGGACGTTGCCAGTCAGGGTCAGCAGAGTTTCCGACGCGGTGCCGCCGTTGGAATCGTTCACGGCTTTTGGCAGGTCGTCGATGATGTTCACATCGAGAGTCGCGTTGGCCGTGGTGCCGTTGTCATCGACCACGGTAACGGCGAACTGCTCAGGCAAATTGTTCGCGCCGTTGGCGGTTGGATGCGCTTCGTTATCGACCAGGGTGTAGCTGTAGCTGACCACGCCGGTTGTTGCGTTGAAACCGGTGATGGTCAGCGTACTGCCGAGCGGTGTGGTCACGGATTGCGGAAAGCCTGCGGCGACGCCGTTGGTGACGACAGCGATGCCGCCGACGGTCAGGGTGGTGACGCCGTCCAGAGCGGTAATGGTGAACGTGCCGTTTTGGGTCAACGCAGTGGAGTCCGGTGTGCTGCCGTCCGTGAGATTTTTCTCGTAAACGGTGAGTTCGCCACCATTGACGTCAAGGCCGTTGATGATCACCGGATCGTCGTTGTTGTGGATCTGCAGCACCAGATTCGCCGTGCTGGTATCGCCGTCCGAATCGGTGATGGTGTAGGCGAAGGTTTCCGTGCCGTTACCACCGCCGTGCAGGTTTTTGAAGTCGGCATCGTTGGTGTTCAGCGTGTAGGTGTAAGTGCCGTTGGCGTTGAGCACCAAGGTGCCGTAAGTCCCGGTGAAAGTGCCGGCCGTCACTGGGCCGGTGGGTACGCGATCGGCGCCTTGCACATCGTTGGTCAGAACGTTGCCAGTCAGGGTCAGATTGGTTTCAGAAGCAGTGCCAACGTTGGAGTCATCCACGGCTTTGGGCAGATCGTCGACGATATTCACATCAAGGGTCGCGTTGGCGGTGGTGCCGTTGTCATCGACCACGGTGACGGCGAACTGCTCGGGCAGATTGTTCGCACCGTTGGCGTTTGGATGAGCTTCGTTGTCGACCAGGGTGTAGCTGTAGCTGACCACGCCGGTGGTGGCGTTGAATCCGGTGATGGTCAGCGTGCTGCCCAACGGCGTCGTGACCGATTGAGGGAAGCCTGCTGCCACACCATCGGTGACGACTGCAATGCCGCCGACAGTCAGGGTCGTCACGCCGTCAAGCGCAGTGACAGTGAACGTGCCGCTTTGGGTGAGCGCGGTGGAATCCGGCGCGCTGCCGTCACCGAGATTTTTCTCGTAGACCGTCAACTCTCCACCTTCGACGTTCAGGCCGTTGATGACCACCGGATCGTCATTGTTGTGGATCTGCAAAACCAGATTCGCGGTGCTGGTATCACCGTCCGAATCGGTGATGGTGTAGGCGAAGGTTTCCGTGCCATTGCCACCACCGTGCAGGTTTTTGAAGTCGGCATCGTTGGTGTTCAGCGTGTAGGTGTAGGTGCCGTTGGCGTTGAGCACCAAGGTGCCGTAAGTCCCGGTGAATGTACCGGCAGTGACCGGGCCAGTCGCTACACGGTCGGCACCTTGCACATCATTGGTCAGCACGTTGCCAGTCAGCGTCAGCAGGGTCTCTGACGCCGTGCCATTGCTGTCATCGAACGCTTTCGGTACGTCGTCGGTGATGTTGACGTCGAGCGTGCCGGTCGCCGTGTCGCCATTGCTGTCGCCGGCAATCACGGTGAACTGTTCGCTGAGATTGTTCGCGCCGTCGCCGGCCGCATGGCTTTCGTTGCCGTTGAGGGTGTAGCTATAGCTGACAACGCCAGTCGCCGGGTTGTACCCGGTGATGGTCAGGGTGTTGCCCAGTTGCGAGGTGATCGATTGCGGGAAGCCGATCGGCACACCGCCAACGATAACGTTGATGCCGCCAATGCTCAGGCTGGTCAGCCCGTCCGGTGCCGACACGGTGAAGCTGCCGCTTTGGGTGAGCGCGCCGGGGTTGGCGGCCGAACCGTCAGGCAGATTGGCTTCATTGAGATTGAGTTCGCCGCCGGGCACGGCCAGGCCCGTGAGGGTTACCGGATTGTTGACCGGTGGCGGCACCACGACTGCCGGGGTGTTATCGCCGTTGTCGATCACCGCGTTGTGGCGTTCTTCGGGGAATTCAGGAATACCACCGAACCCGGCAGTGGGGAAACCGATGATCGGATCGACCCGGCCGCCGACTTCCGTCAGCAAGACAAAACTGTGGCCGCCGCCCAGCTCACCCGGCGCACCGCCCGGAGCATTCGGGCCGGCGGCAGTGGCTTCGGCGGTTTTGCTCGGGTCATCACCGGCAGCGATGGCTTTCTGGATCTGCTCAACGTCAGTCAGTTGCGCTTCGCTCGGGGTTACAGCTTCCGCAACGTTCACATGCGCCGCTTGATCGGCCAGCAACTGACCGGTCATGGTCAGGCTGCTGTCACGACCCAGGGTCAGTTCCTGGCCGTTCTGCAGATGAACGGCGACGGCGCCTTCTGCGCCGGTGATCAGTTGATCGCCGGCATACAGGCGATCCCCCTCAACCAGTGCGCGTTTAGTACCGTCGGCTGACTGGGCGAAAACCTGGCCAATGACTTTAGTGACTGTGCCGATGAGCGTTGCCATGTGAAATCCTCCGCTGCCGACCACCGTCGGCACTGGTAAGCGAAGCAGCCCATGGCTCAATCGGGTTGTTGGAGGCGACGCTCGCACCTTCAACAGTTCGTTTCGCAGGTGGCTTCTTTCGGAAACATCAGTGCTATCAAGCACTTCCGCATTCTGATCAAAGCAATACGCCTACTAACGCTACGTAACGGTGGTGAATCACCCGAGTGACAAAAATCTGTCGCTCATCAACCGATACGCGTCCCTCCCCTTCAGCAGTACTTCGCCGTATGTCGCAAAGTGAGTGGAACTTTCCTCAAGCCTTTCTGCGCTCCCTAAAGCGCACAAAACAAAGGCTTTCATGCTGAACAATGTGCCGGTTTTTACAAAGCGCATAAGTTTTTTTCGGCATAAGCCTTATGAAAATTTTTTCTTAGCTACGCTTCAGGATGTTCTTAGCTCTGTTGTTACAAGAGTGAAACGCTTAGACCTAAAAATATCGTCAAATATTTGGCGACAGTAACACACCATCAGGACTCAGGGAGATGCACCCATGCGCGTTCTAACCCCCCTCTGCAGCGCGGTTTTGCTGGCCATGGCTTGCACTTCTCAAGCCCAGGCCATGAACCTCACCGAGGCTATTCAAAGCACCATCGCCACTCACCCGGAACTGGCCTCGCGCGTGGACGCGCGCCTGTCGGCTGATGAACAAGTCAAAGTGGCCAAGGGCGGCTTCTATCCGTCCGTCGATTTGAACGCCGCGTATGGCCGTGGCTACAGCGATAACACCAACACCCGAGCCTTCGGTAATCACCACACCGAAATCCTCAATTACACCCAGTCGGAGCTGCGCCTGCGGCAAATGCTGTTCGACGGCTTCAACACTGCCAACGAAGTCGAGCGCACCAAAGGCGTGTCCAATTCACGCGCGTACTACGCGCAAGGCACCGCCCAGGATCTGGCCCTGCGTACCATTGAGGTGTACCTCGAAGTGCTCAAGCGCCGCGAACTGGTGACGCTGGCCCGCAACAACCTGCAGGCGCATTTGCGCGTCAACGACCAGATCGGCCTGCGCACCGAGCGTGGCGTCGGCAGCACCGCTGACTCCGACCAATCGGTCGCTCGTAAAGCGCTGGCGCAAAACAACCTCGACACCGCTGAAGTCGATCTGGCCGACGCCGAATCGAATTTCTACAGCGTGGTCGGGCGCATGCCCGATGAGCTGGAAACCCCGGCCTCGACCCGTGGTGAATTGCCGACCAGCCTGCCGGAAGCCCAGCAGAGCATGGTCGAAAACAACCCGTACCTGAAATCGGCGCAGGCTGACGTGCAATCGGCCGAGAGCCAGTACGAAGTCGCCAAGTCGCCGTTCTATCCGCGTTTCGATGCTGAAGCCGCCGTCGGCGCGAACAACAATGTGCAGGGTGATGAAGGCCACGACAACGAATGGCGTGTGGGTGTGGTGATGAACTACAACCTGTTCCGCGGCGGCAGCGACAAGGCGCGACTGGCCTCCGATGCGCACCAGATCAACCAGGCGATGGACATCCGCAACAACGCTCTGCGCCAGCTCAACGAGAACATTCATCTGGCGTGGAACGCCATGGTCAACGCGAAGAAACAGACCCCGACCGCCCGCGAATACGCCGAAACCACCAAACGCGTACGCGCCGCGTATCAGGATCAGTTCGGCCTTGGCCAACGGACCTTGCTCGACTTGCTCGACAGTGAAAACGAGCTCTACAACGCCAACCGTCGCTACACCGAAATCCGCTACACCGAGGAATATTCGATGTACCGCGTGCTGGCGAACATGGGCCAGTTGCTGAGCAAGCAGCGGGTCGTGCTGCCGGCCGATGCGATCGCTGCGACCGAAGTGAAAAACGAAGCGCGCCTGCCCGAACTGAAGTAAGTCCCGTGTTGATCGTTCCCACGCTCTGCGTGGGAACGCAGCCCGTGACGCTCCGCGTCACTGGACGCAGAGCGTCCCTAGAGGCATTCCCACGCAGAGCGTGGGAACGATCAAATGTGTGGATTCCCGTGCCCGTTCAACAGAGGCGATCAATATGACCAGCATGGAACCCGGGAACGCCGGGGTCGATCCGCGGCTGAGCTTCGATGATCCGTTACTCGACGGTCTGTTGATCCTCTGCAAACTGCATGGCGCGACGGTCAGTCGTGCCAGCCTGAGCGCCGGGCTGCCCCTCAACAAACAGCGTCTGAGTCTGGACCTGCTGCCTCGCGCCGCGGCCCGGGCCGGGTTGCAGGCGCGGATTCTGCGGCGTGATCTGAAAGACATCTCACCGCTGAACCTGCCGATTCTGCTGCTGCTCAACGACGGCCGCACCGCTGTATTGCGGCGTTTCGGCGATGACGGCAAAGCCTTGATTCTGCCCAGCGAAGCCGATGGCGGCGAGCAATGGATCAACCGTGAAGAACTCGCCGAGCACTACAGCGGCCAGGCCTTGTTCGCCCGCCCGCGCCACGAACTCGAAGACCTGCGCTCACCGCTGGTGCCACGGGTACATGCCTGGTTTCGCGACACCCTGAAACTGTCGAAATGGCTGTACAGCGATGCAATCCTCGCCAGTTTTCTGATCAACCTGTTGGGTCTGATGGTGCCGCTGTTCGTCATGCAGACCTACGACCGCGTGGTGCCGAATCAGGCGACGTCGACCCTGTGGGTGCTGTCGATCGGTTTGCTGATCGGCACCGGGTTTGAATTGGTGCTGCGGGTGGTGCGTGCGCACTTGCTCGACACCGCCGGCAAGAAAACCGATGTGATCCTTTCCGCGACTTTATTTGAACGCATCACCGGCATGTCAATGAAGGCAAGGCCGGCAACCATCGGCGGTTTCGCGCAAAGCATTCATGACTTCCAGGGCCTGCGTGAATTCCTCACGGCGGTAACCCTGACCAGTCTCATCGACCTGCCCTTCGTGGTGCTGATGCTGGTGGTGATCGGCCTGCTGGGTGGCTGGCTGGTGGTGATTCCGCTGCTGGCGTTTCCGATCACGATCCTCTTCGCGATGATCATTCAGGTGCGCCTGCGTGACACCGTGCAAAAGAGCCTGAGCCTCGGCGCTGAACGCCAAGCGGTGCTGATTGAAACCCTCGGTGGCCTGGAAACCCTCAAGGCTTGCAGCGCCGAGAGCGAGCGCCAGCACAAATGGGAAAGCACCCACGGCGCCCTCACCCGCCTCGACAGCCACGCGCGCAATCTATCGGCGCTGGCCACCAACGGCACGCTGTTCATTCAACAGTTCTCGGGGATGGCGACGATTGTCGCCGGGGTCTACAGCATCATCGCCGGCAACCTGAGCGTCGGTGCGCTGGTCGCCAGTTACATGCTCGGCAGTCGTGTACTCGCGCCGCTGGGGCAGATCGCCGGGCTGATCACCCGCTATCAGCAAGCGCAATTGACCATGAAAAGCACCGATGCGCTGATGGCTCTGCCGCAGGAACGCGACGGCAAGCAGCGGCCGCTGGAGCGCACGCAATTGCAAGGCGCGCTGGACGTCAGCGGCGTGACCTTTCATTACAACGGCCAGAATGCGCCGGCGCTGAGCAATGTCAGCTTCAGTCTGAAACCCGGCGAACGGGTCGGCATCATCGGCCGCAGCGGTTCAGGCAAAAGCACCTTGGCGCGATTGGTCATGGGTTTCTATGAACCCGAAGAAGGCCAACTGCTGCTCGACGGCCTCGACCTGCGCCAACTCGACGTCGCCGACCTGCGCCAGCAAATCGGTTACGTCGCCCACGATCTGCCGCTGCTGGCGGGCAGCCTGCGCGACAACCTGACCCTCGGCGCTCGCTACATCAGCGACTCGCGGATGCTCGAAGTCGCCGAACTGACCGGCGTTACCGAACTCGCTCGCCAGCATCCGCAAGGCTTCGATCGACCGGTGGGTGAGCGCGGACAATTGCTCTCCGGCGGCCAACGTCAGGCGGTGTTGCTGGCGCGTTCGCTGTTGCTCGATCCACCGATCATGCTGCTCGACGAACCCACCAGCGCCATGGACAACAGCAGCGAGGACTTGCTGCGGCAGAAGCTGCACGGCTGGGTGCAAGGCAAGACATTGCTGCTGGTCACCCACCGCACCTCGATGCTGAGTCTGGTAGACCGGTTGCTGGTGCTGGACAACGGCCGGGTCGTCGCCGACGGTCCGAAAGAAGCGGTCATCGATGCACTGCGCAAGGGCCGTGTCGGCTCGGCGGCGGTCTAGGAGTTGTCCCATGTCTGCTTCCTCCGATAGCAAAGAGCGCGGCTACTTCGACAGTTTCGGCAAAAGCGCCGAAGCCGAGTTCATGCCGGAAACCGCCGGCGCTTCGTTACAGGATTCGCCGCGCTGGTCACGGATCACCGTGTGGCTGGCGGCAGCGCTGCTGATCAGTGCGGTGGTCTGGGCCAAATTCGCCGTGCTCGAAGAAGTGACCATGGGCGAAGGCAAGGCGATTCCATCGAGCAAGGTTCAGGTGATCCAGAACCTTGAAGGCGGCATCGTCACCGAAATCTTTGTGCGTGAAGGGCAAATGGTCAACAAGGGCGATACCCTGCTGCGCCTGGATGACACGCGCTTTCGCTCGAACAAGGGTGAGAGCGAGGCGGATCGTTATGCGTTGACGGCGCAGGTCGAACGGCTGTCGGCGGAGGCCGAGGGCCGACCGTTCAAGCTCTCCGATGAAGTCATCGCCAAAGCGCCGCAAGTCGCCGAAGACGAGCGTTCACTGTACGAACAACGTCAGCGCCGGTTGGCCAGCGAGCAGCGCACGCTCAGCGAACAACTGCGGCAGAAAACCCAGGAACTCGCCGAGTTTCGCTCCAAGCAGGGCCAGTTCAGTTCAAGCCTGGCGCTGCTGCAGCAAGAGATGAACATGTCCGAGCCGCTGGTGAAAACCGGTGCGGTGTCCCCCGTAGAAATCCTCCGCCTCAAGCGCAGCGCCGTGGAAATTCGTGGCTCGTTGAACGCCACCACTTTGGCGATTCCCCGCGCCGAATCGGCGATTGCCGAGATCCGCAGCAAAATCGACGAGTCAGAACAAACCTTCCGCTCCGAGGCGGCAAAAGAGCTGAATGAGAAACGCACCGACCTGTCGAAAATCACCGCCACCAGCATCGCTATCGACGACCGCGTCACCCGCACGACGGTGACCTCACCGGTGCACGGGGTGATCAAGCAATTGAAGGTCAACACCATCGGTGGCGTGGTCCAGCCGGGCAGTGACATGGTCGAAATCGTACCGTTGGAAGACAACCTGCTGATCGAAGCCAAGGTGCGTCCGCAGGACGTCGCGTTCCTGCATCCGGGCCAGAAAGCCATGGTCAAGTTCAGTGCCTACGATTACACGATTTACGGCGGGCTGAGTGCCAAGCTGGAGTTGATCGGTGCGGACACGATTACCGATGACAAGGGCAACAGCTTCTACCTGATTCAGGTGCGCACCGATAAAAACCATTTGGGCGGGGATGTGAAACCGCTGCTGATTATTCCGGGGATGGTGGCGACGGTGGACATTATTACCGGGGAGAAAAGTGTCCTGGATTATCTGCTCAAACCCGTGCTGAAAGCCCGGACCGAGGCGATGCGCGAACGGTAGCCGATGATCGTTCCCACGCTCCGCGTGGGAATGCCGCCCGGGACGCTCCGCGTCCCTTTACGAAGGTGACGCAGAGCGTCACTGGATGCATTCCCACGCAGAGCGTGGGAACGATCATTTGTCGCCATGATTACGCTGAAACGTCTCCTCCCCCATCGCCGCAATCTGCCCCTCGATCAACGCCTCGAACGGCTTGAGCAACGGCTCGAATGACGCCGGTGCCTCCAGCGTCTGCAACGCCTGCACAATCGCCTCGATGGTCGACAACGCCCCCGGTCCCGGCGCCTTGCGCAAGCGATAGCGCGAGACGCCACCCTCAGCCAGCGTCACCCGCGGCAACGCCGCCAACAACGGATTGAGGTGCAATATCTTGCGCGCCTTGCGCCAGGTGCCGTCCGGCACCACCAGCAACAACGGCTTATCGGATTCGCCATAAGGATGCATCGGTTGCGCATCATCAGCCGGAAACAGCAACCGCGCGTGATACCCCGGCCGGTTCAACAGCGCCGGCAAATCCTCGAACACCTCGCCAACGATCAGCTCGGCATTGCTCAAACCAAGTGCCGCCAATCGCGCGGTATTCAACGCATGATTAACTTCACTTGGATGCTGCAACAGCAACACCCGCGTGCGGCTGTCGAGGCTCGGGATCAGCGAACACAGGCAATGGGTTTGTGGGCGCAGGCAGCGCGGGCATTGAATTCTGGACATCGGTCTTAAACCTGATTGAGCTGTGCTTTGAGCAAATCGCGGAAGGTCTGGATCAGCGGTTCGCGGCTGCGGCCACGGCGCATGATCATCGAAAACGGTGCCTGATAACCGAAGGTCGCCGGCAGCAGCACGCGTAAGTCACCCTTGTCGGCCCACGCCTGAGCATAGTGCTCCGGCAAGTAACCGATGTAGGCACCGGACAGCACCAGAATCAGCTGCGCTTCCATACTTTCCACCGTCGCCGCGCTGTGTTTGAAGCCGTGGCGTGCGAGTTCCGCCTGACTCCAGTACCCACGCCCGACCATGCGCTGCTGGGTGATGACCTGTTCAGGGATACGCCGCTCGTTGAACAACGGATGGCGGCTGCTGCAATACAACCAGTGCTGCTCGCGGTACAGCGGCATGTAGATCAGGCCGCTCATGCGCGTGGAGAACGCACCGATGGCCAGATCGAGGCGATTGTCCTGCACGCCGAGTTGCAGTTCGTACGGGCTCATCACCGACAGGTGCAAATGCACTGCCGGGTGTTCCTGGCTGTAGGCGCCGATGGCTTCGGCGAACGGCAACGCCTTGTCACTGACGGTGGAGTCGATCACGCCGAGGTTGAGCGTGCCGCGCAGTTCGCCCTTGAGCGCTGCAGCGTATTGCTCGAAACCTTCGAGCTCGGCGAGCAGGCGCAGGGTTTCCTGATGGAACAGCTCACCCTTGCTGGTCAGGCTGAACCCGCCACGCCCGCGATGGCACAGCACCAGACCGAGCGCGGCTTCGAGCTGGCTCATGTAAGTGCTGATCGCCGAGGTCGACAGGTTGAGTTCCTGTTGCGCGTTGGCGAAACCCTGATGACGCACGACGCTGACGAAGATGCGCAATAGTTTCAGGTCGGGTAAAGCGTTGGCCATGTCTACTCCAAGGATCGTTCCCACGCTCTGCGTGGGAATGCAGCCCGTGACGCTCTGCGTCACCTGCGAGTACGGCTGGACGCGGAGCGTCCGTAGATGCATTCCCACGCGGAGCATGGGAACGAGCAGGTGTGGAAGTCTGGCATTAGTTTAGAAAAATCTGAACTAAGTTTTTGCCCGTAGCGATTCTTCCGCCGCACTACATTTCGCATCATCGGCCCCACAGCGGCGTCCGAACCCCTGCTCAACGGCGCGCCGACATAAATAAAACAAAGACGATGAGGCCTTACCCGTGGACAAGATTCTTCACCAACCACTGGGCGGCAACGAAATGCCGCGCTTCGGCGGCATCGCCACCATGCTCCGACTCCCCCATGTACCGACCGCTGCCGGCCTGGACGCTGCTTTCGTAGGCGTGCCACTGGACATCGGTACTTCGCTGCGCCCCGGCACCCGCTTCGGGCCACGCGATATCCGCACCGAATCGGTGATGATCCGCCCTTACAACATGGCCACCGGCGCTGCGCCGTTCGATTCGCTGGCCGTGGCCGACATCGGTGACGTGGCGATCAACACCTTCAACCTGCTCGACGCCGTGCGCATCATCGAAGAAGCCTACGACAACATCCTCGAGCACAACGTGATCCCGATGACCCTGGGTGGCGACCACACCATCACCCTGCCGATCCTGCGGGCGATTCATAAAAAGCACGGCAAGGTCGGTCTGGTGCACATCGATGCCCACGCTGACGTCAACGATCACATGTTCGGCGAGAAGATTGCCCACGGCACGACCTTCCGTCGCGCCGTTGAAGAAGGTCTGCTGGACTGCGACCGCGTGGTGCAAATTGGTCTGCGCGCGCAGGGCTACACCGCTGACGACTTCAACTGGAGCCGCGATCAGGGCTTCCGCGTGGTTCAGGCCGAAGAGTGCTGGCACAAGTCGCTGGCGCCGCTGATGGCCGAAGTGCGCGAGAAAGTCGGCGGTGGTCCGGTGTATCTGAGCTTCGACATCGACGGCATCGACCCGGCCTGGGCACCGGGCACCGGCACCCCGGAAATCGGTGGTCTGACGACCATTCAGGCGATTGAAATCGTTCGCGGCTGCCAAGGCCTCGACCTGATCGGCTGCGATCTGGTAGAAGTCTCGCCCGCTTATGACACCACCGGCAACACCTCGCTGCTGGCCGCCAACCTGCTGTACGAAATGCTCTGCGTACTGCCTGGCGTGGTCCATCGCTGAGGGTCGGGTCATGAACGAACGTGATCAGGTTTTGCAAGCGGCCGCCGATCTGGTGTCCGCCTTCGCCCGTAACGATCGCGAAGCTTACTTCGGCGCGTTCAGCGCCGATGCAAGTTTCGTTTTCTACACCCTCGAACAGCCGCTGCTGTCGCGCGATGCCTATCAGGCCTTGTGGGACAGCTGGCGCGCCGAGGATGGCTTCGAGGTGCTTGTGTGCACCTCGAGCAACGCTTTCGTCAGCCTGCAAGGTGACGTGGCGATTTTCATCCATGACGTGGCCACCGAGCTGCGCATGCAAGGGGAGCAACACTTCAGCCAGGAGCGCGAGACGATTGTTTTCAAGAAACAAGCGTCGAGCCTAGAACAACAAGGCCTTTGGCTGGCCTGTCATGAACATTTGTCCGCAATGCCGGAAGGGCTGCCATCCCCTTAGCCAAACAGGTGACGCCTCACGCACGATGAGGCGCGCCTTTATGATCGGAGCAGATCATGAATAACAACAACAACGACCAAAGCCTTACGCAGATTGAAACCCACGGGGTCGAACAGATCCCGGACCACGAACGGACCGCAGGCCCGACGGACTTGTTCCGGATGATCTTCGGTGGTTCGAACACCTTTGCCACCGCCGTGCTCGGCAGTTTCCCGGTGCTGTTCGGCCTGTCTTTTCAGGCCGGCGTCTGGGCGATTGTGTCGGGCGTGTTGCTCGGCTCGCTGATCCTCGCACCGATGGGCCTGTTCGGCCCGCTCAACGGCACCAACAATGCCGTGTCGTCCGGTGCGCATTTCGGCGTGCACGGGCGGATCGTCGGTTCGTTCCTGTCGCTGTTGACCGCTATCGCGTTTTTCTCGCTCTCGGTGTGGAGTTCGGGGGATGCGCTGATCGGTGGTGCGAAACGCCTGATCGGTCTGCCGGAAACCGACCTGACTCTGGGCCTGGCCTACGGTCTGTTCGCGATCCTGGTGCTGACCGTGTGCATCTACGGCTTCCGCTTTTTGCTGTGGGTAAACAAGATCGCGGTGTGGAGCGCCAGTCTGTTATTCCTGCTGGGCATCTTCGCTTTTGCCGGTCCTTTCGACGCGCATTACGCGGGCACTGTGAGCCTCGGTCAGCCGGGCTTCTGGGCCGCGTTCATCGGCGCCGCGCTGGTGGCGATGAGCAATCCGATTTCCTTCGGCGCGTTCCTCGGTGACTGGTCGCGCTACATCCCGCGCGACACCTCCAAACAACGCATCATGGCGGCGGTTGTGCTGTCGCAGATCGCCACATTCATCCCGTTCCTGTTCGGCCTGACCACCGCGACCATCGTCGCGATCAAGGCGCCGGACTACATCGCGGCGAACAATTATGTCGGCGGTTTGCTGGCGGTATCGCCGAGCTGGTTCTTCCTGCCGGTATGCCTGATTGCAGTGATCGGCGGCATGTCCACCGGCACCACTTCGCTGTATGGCACCGGGCTGGACATGTCCAGCGTGTTCCCGCGTGTTCTCTCGCGAGTGAAAGCGACACTGCTGATCGGCGTGCTGTCGATTGCCTTCATCTTCATCGGTCGCTTTGCCGCGAACCTGGTGCAGAGCGTGTCGACCTTCGCTGTGCTGATCATCACCTGCACCACGCCGTGGATGGTGATCATGATCATCGGCCTCTTGGTGCGTCGCGGCTTCTACTGCCCGGATGACCTGCAAGTGTTCACGCGCGGCGAACAGGGCGGTCGCTACTGGTTCAGCCACGGCTGGAACTGGCGCGGTCTGGGCGCGTGGATCCCGAGCGCGGCGGTTGGCCTGTGCTTCGTGAACTTGCCGGGGCAGTTCGTTGGCCCGCTGGGTGAAATGGCTGGCGGCATCGACATCAGTTTACCGGTGACCCTGGGCCTGGCTTCGGTGGTGTACCTGACGCTGCTGAGCCTGTTCCCGGAACCGCGCGAAGTGTTCGGCCCGACGGATGAGCACAGCCAAATCGTGGAACCGTCGACTAAAGCGCAAGCCGCCTGAGTAAACGCCTATCCCCTGTGGGAGCGAGCTTGCTCCCACAGGAGACTGAATTCAGCCTCACATAAAAAAGACAATCGGAGACACGCCATCATGGCTTTGGATTTATTCGTCGTCCTCATCTACGCCGCCGGCATGCTCTTGCTCGGCTACTTCGGCATGCGCAAGGCCAAGACCAACGAGGACTTTCTAGTCGCCGGTCGTAATCTCGGCCCAAGTCTGTACATGGGCACCATGGCCGCGACCGTACTCGGAGGCGCGTCCACCGTCGGCACCGTACGTCTGGGCTACGTGCACGGCATCTCCGGTTTCTGGCTGTGCGCGGCACTCGGTTGCGGCATCGTTGCGCTGAACCTGTTCCTCGCCAAACCGCTGCTGAAACTGAAGATCTACACCGTTACCCAAGTCCTGGAAAAACGCTACAACCCGATGGCCCGCTCGGCCAGCGCAGCAATCATGCTGGCTTACGCGCTGATGATTGGCGTGACCTCGATCCTCGCGATCGGCACCGTGCTGCAAGTGCTGTTCGGCCTGCCGTTCTGGATCTCGGTATTGCTCGGCGGTGGCGTGGTGGTGATCTACTCGGCGATTGGCGGCATGTGGTCGCTGACCCTGACCGACATCGTCCAGTTCATCATCAAGACCGTGGGCCTGATGTTCATCCTGCTGCCGATCTGCCTGTACCGCGTTGGCGGCTGGGACGAACTGGTGCTGAAACTGCCGGCGACTGCTTTCAGCTTCACCACCATCGGCTGGGACACGATCATCACCTACTTCATGATCTACTTCTTCGGCATCCTCATCGGTCAGGACATCTGGCAACGGGTCTTCACCGTCAAAACCGCCAAAGTCGCGCAGTACGCCGGCAGCATCGCGGGCATCTACTGCATCGTCTACGGTCTGGCCTGCGCGCTGATCGGCATGGCCGCACACGTGCTGATCCCGGATCTAGACAACGTCAACAACGCCTTCGCCGCCATCGTCAAACTGTCGCTGCCGGACGGCATCCGTGGTCTGGTGATCGCTGCGGCACTCGCTGCGATGATGTCCACCGCCAGCGCCGGTCTGCTCGCCGCCGCCACCACTCTGACTGAAGACCTGCTGCCGAAACTGCGTGGCGGCAAACCGTCGAGCCTGGGCATCAACCGTCTGTTCACCCTGCTGACCGGCATCGTTGTGCTGGGTATCGCGCTGGTGGTGAACGATGTGATCAGCGCCCTGACCCTCGCTTACAACCTGTTGGTGGGCGGCATGCTGATCCCGCTGATGGGTGCGATTTTCTGGAAACGCGCAACCACCGCCGGCGCAATCGCCAGTATGGGCCTGGGTTTCGCCACAGCGCTGCTGTTCATGTTCAAGGACGGTCTGGATGCGAACACGCCGATCTACTACAGCCTGGCTGTGGGTCTGGTGAGTTTCGTGGTGGTCAGCCTTGTCTCCCCTCGCCCGGCAACCGTGGCGAGTGCGATCTAAGCTTGCAGTAACGACTTGATGCTTTCTTCGACGGGTGTGGCGTCGGTTGCCACACCCGTTTTTTTCGTCTCAAGGAAAGTGAATATGAAGATCGTTTCTCGCGATCAGTGGTTTGAAGTGCAGCACTTGAGTGACGGTATTCGGCTGATTCATGAACCGTATATTCGACCGTTCTACCGCTGCAACCTGTGGCACATTCAGGGTCGCGACAAAGACCTTTTGCTGGACAGCGGTTCGGGGCTGGTGAGCCTGCGCGAGCAGTTGCCCTGGATCACCGAGCGGCCATTGGTGGCGGTGGCTAGTCATTGCCATTTCGACCATATCGCCGGGCATCACGAATTTGCTGAACGGCTGGTGCACCCGGCCGAAGCGGACATTCTGGCGGCGCCGGATGGTGAAAATGATTTGAGCCGCGCCTTCGTCGGCGACGACATGTTCGAGGCGCACCCGGATTGCCCGTTGTGCTACGCCGAATACCGGGTCAAAGCCGCCCCGGCCACCGGGTTTGTCGAGGACGGTGATGTGCTCGATCTGGGCAATCGCACGCTGCAAGTGCTGCACACGCCGGGGCATTCGCCGGGCGGGATCAGCCTGTATGAGGTGGCGACGCAAACCCTGTTCAGCGGCGATATCATCTACGACGGGCCGCTGATCGAAGACGCCTACCACTCAAATCTTGAGGATTACGCCACCAGCCTGAGACGTTTGCAGGCACTGCCAATCCGCACGGTGCATGGCGGGCACTTCGGCAGTTTTTCCGGGGAGCATTTGCGCTCGATGATTGACGAGTGGTTGCGCGGCCACGCCTGAGGGCTGCTTCACTCAAGCACAACAACAATCAGAAAGACCTGCCATGAGAAGAGCTGCCGTTCGTGCCGCCGTGCACCGGTATATCCGGCGTCTGCTGGAGACCCGCGAGTTCACCGACAACACCAGTCTGGTGCAACTGGGTCTGGAGAAAGCCGATATAGAAGATCTGATCTTTCATCTGGAAGATGAATTCGGACTGACGGCGTTCACCGCCGAGGAAGACCGCCTGCTCAAGACCGCGAAGACGGCCAATGACTTGAGCCGTTTTTTACTGGAGATCGGCCGGCACTAAAAGCAAAAGATCGCAGCCTGCGGCAGCTCCTGCATAAATCTGTGCAGGAGTTGCCGAAGGCTGCGATCTCTTGATCTGAATCCTTTGATCTCGGATCGGGGGCGTTACCGGCGCCGTTGTTGACGGCGGCGCTGCTCGTCATCGGTGCGGATCGGTACAGGTTGCAGAGGCGGTTCGATCAAACCGAGGGCAACACCCAAATCGTGCAGCCAGTTTTGAATTTTCTCTTTCATCGTCATGCCCCCTTCAGGGTGGTGCTGAGCGACCGGAATTCTGAGGCCGCTTCGCACTGATAATAGTCCGAAGTCCTACGCAATGCTCGGCCAAATCCGCAATGATCTGTTACTGAATTGAACAGAATTCGCGGACAGTGGTTCAAGCTCTTTCCCGGGTTTCGATCTGAGCCGCGGGATAGACCGCCTGCTGCACCTCGATCCAGGCATTGAGGTTGGCGCCAAGCATGCCTTTGCGCCACATGAGCCACGTTGTCGCACTCACAAATGGCTCGGCCAACGGATGCACCGCGACGCTGTCGCGCCCCGGCAGACTGGCCAGCATCGACTCCGACATCAGCGCCACACCACTGCCGGCAATCACGCAGGCGAGCATGCCCTGATACGACTCGATCTCCATCGCCCGGCCCATGGTCGCGTGGTAGTGCGCAAACCACGCCTCCAGTCGCATGCGATAGGAACAGCCGCGACGAAAGGTAAATACCGACCGCCCTTCAACGTCCCGGGCACTGTGCACCGGCGGATGATCGATTTCAGTGATCAGCACCAACCGCTCCTCGCACAACGGCACGCCGTCGAGCCCGGCCAGTTCCAGTGGGCCATCGACCAGCGCGGCATCCAGACGTCCGGTGAGCAAACCCTCCAGCAACTCCCCGCTCGGCGCCGACTGCACTTGCAGATTCACCGCCGGATACTGCTTGTGATACTGCGCCAGCAGCGCCGGCAAATGGATCGCTGCCGTGCTGTACATGGTGCCCAGAGCGAAGTCGCCGGCCGGTTTACCGCCCATCACCGCGGCACTGGCCTGATCGCGCAGAGCGAACAGTTTGCCGGTGTAATCCAACAGGACTTTTCCCGCAGGCGACAGTTGCAAACGCTGACGCTCACGGACGAAAAGCTCGACACCCAATTGCTCTTCGAGCTGTTTAAGCCGGGTCGACAGGTTCGATGGCACCCGGTGCAGGCGTTCGGCGGCGCGGGTGATCGACCCTTCTTCGGCTACGGCCTGAAAAATCCGCAGTTGGCTGAATTCCACAAGCTTTCTCCAGAAAAGAACAAGTTGCTCACTATTATTCAATTTTAAAGAAAGTCAATCAGTCATAGCCTGACGGTCATTGCAGCCCTCACGGAATTCGCACCATGTCGCCACTCATTCGCTTATCCGCCTGCTTCGTGGCCTTGATGATGGCCATGGGCATCGGGCGTTTCGCCCTCACGCCACAAATGCCGCACCTGCTCAGCGAAGGGCAGATCGACCTGACGGCCGCCGGTCTGATTGCCGCGGCCAACTACCTCGGCTACCTGCTCGGTGCGGTGGATGCGATGTTTGCGCATCGCCCACAACAGGTTCAGCGGCGCCTGCACGGTGGCTTGTGGCTGTGTGTGCTGTTGACCCTGGCGTCGTTTTGGGCGGATGGGTTCTGGTCGCACCTGGTGCTGCGCTTTGGCACCGGGGTGGCGAGTGCCTGGGTGCTGGTGATGATCACTTCGTTGAGTCAGCCGCTGGCAGTGGCAGCGGGCCGTCCGCGCTTGGGCGCTTTGGTATTTGCCGGACCGGGGTTGGGGATTTTTCTGACAGGGTTGTTGGCGCTGCTCTCACATCTGTTGCAGCAGACGTCCGCGACGTTGTGGCTGATTTATGCAGCGACTGCGTTGATGATGATGCTGGGTGTCTGGCGTCTGCTGCCAACGCCTGTCGCAACGGCGACGGTGGTTGCAGCGCCGGTCAGTCCATCGAGTCGGGGCATTGGCCGGCTGGCGGGAATTTATGCGCTGTACGGCATCGGTTACATCATTCCGGCGACCTTCCTCTCGCAAATGGCCAATGCGCAGTTTCACGGGCAATGGCAGGCGGATCTGTTCTGGCCTTGTTTTGGTCTGGCTGCGGCGCTTGGCGTGTTGCTGGTGAGCCTGCGTCGTCACGATCCCGCAACCACCCGTCACTGGTTGATGGCGACGCTGTGGCTGCAAGCGGCCGGCGTGTTTGCCTGTCTGCTCGGCAGCGGCATCGGACTCGCACTGGGGGTGATCCTGTGTGGCACGCCATTCCTCGCCTGCATGCAACTGGTGATGCAGCGCTCGCGGGAGCTGGCACCGCATGCCACCCAGCGCAATGCCGGCATGCTCACCGCCTGCTTTGCCGTCGGCCAGCTCAGCGGCCCGTTGCTGGCAGCACTGAGCAGCCATTTCAGCGGCGGCCTGCATCCGGCGCTGGTAATCGCCGGCAGCGGCTTGCTGATCGCTGGCGGCCTGGCGATGCAGTCGACTAGCGCTGGCCCAGCGCTTTGCGCAAACGCCGACGCAGCCACTGCTCGGCGCTGACAAAAGTGATGCCGAGCAGCACCAGCACGGCGCCGATGACGAAGTTCACACTCAGTTGTTCGCCGAGCAGCAACACGCCAAAGGTCACGCCGAACAGCGGCGTCATGAACGAAAACACCGCAAGGTTCGCCGCCAGATAACGACGCAGCAGCCAGAACCAGATCAGGTAGCTGAAGAACGACACCACCAGCCCCTGAAACAGCACGCTGGCCACTGCCACTGGGGTCAGGCTGACGTGGGTGATCTGGCCGCTGAACAGCGCGATCAGCAGCAGGCCGAGGAAGCCTACGATCAATTGATAGAACAAGGTCAGCGTCACCGGTGCTTCCGACAGCCGCGAGGCGCGCACCACCACGGTGGTCGCGCCCCAACAGGCGCCAGCGAGCACGCCAAAGGCATCGCCAAGCAGCATGCGCCGGTCGAGGTTATCCCACGACACACCGCCAGCGAAGGCAATCGCAATGCCGATAAACGCGAGCAGAATGCCCAGCCATTGCAGCGGTCGCAGGCGCTCACTGGCCAGTAGAAAATGTACGCCGAGCGCGGTGAAAATCGGTGCGGTGTAGAGGAACACCGACATGTGCGCAGCCGTAGTCAGTTGCAAGCCTTCGGCGATGAAGAAGAACTCCAGACCGAACAGCGCACCGGCCAGCAAGCCACCGCGCCAAGTGTTGCCGACCTGATCCCAGCCACCCCTCCAGCAGATCAGCAAGCCGACCAGCAACGCAGAAATCCCCGAGCGCGCCGCCGCTTGCATCACCGGCGCAATGTCCGGCGCCGCCCACTTGATCATCACCTGCTGCACGCCCCAGATCAGGCAGAGGCCGATCATCACTTGCAGGGCAAAACTGTCGGCGTTACGCCGCTCGACAATCACCGCAACACCTCGAATACACACAACATGGCAGGCCATCCAATGGTCAGAAAACAGTGCCGGGGATTATCAATCAGTCAGAGGGAAAAAGCCGTCTGGAAAAGACATTTGTTTCTTCAGTGGCGGCAGGGATGAATGGCTGTCGGCTGCTCGCGAAGAGGCCGGCGCTGCCAACCCAACTTACGGATCAGATCGGCCAAACCACCTCGCCAACAAAAACCCAACGCTACAAGCCACAGCAGTAGCAAACGTCCCCCACGCCCAATCCAACAGCGTCACCTGCACCGACCACCCGCGCAACGTCGCCCAATTGGTCAGGTCATAGGTGCCGTAAGCCACCAGGCCCAGCAGCGCGCCCATTTTCGCCGCACGCTGCCAGGTCGCTGCCGGCAGCACCACAAACACGACACAGCCAAAAACATACAGGCAATAAAAAACCGCTGCCGGAACCAGCAGCGGTTTTTCGAGCATCAGCGGACCGAGCAGTTCGCGATAGGTCGGCGCCATCAACAGGCCGAGCCAGATGCCGTCGAGCAGCAGGAACGTCAGCAGCGTTGCAACATAGCCAATCAGCGCTTTTTTCATCGACTCGACCTCGTGTGTGCCCATGCAGGATGGGCCACCCAAGGCTCAGGTTAGTTCAATGCGATCGGCGTGAATGACGATCTTGCCTTCCTTGTACAGCGAACCGATGGCCTTCTTGAAGTTGCCTTTACTGACGCCAAACAGGCTGCTGATCAACGCCGGATCGCTCTTGTCGCTGACCGGCAGCGTGCCGCTGTTGTCGCGCAATTTGGCGAGGATTTTCGAGTTCAGGCTGCTGGCCGCTTCCTGGCCAACCGGTTGCAGGCTCAGGGCGATCTTGCCGTCGGCACGGACTTCCTTGATGTAGCCCTTCTCAATCATGCCGGCGCGCATGAACTTGAAGATTTCGTTCTTGTGAATCAAACCCCAGTGCTTGTTGTTGATGATCGCCTTGAAACCCATGTCAGTGGCTTCGGCAACCAGCAGATCAACTTCCTGGCCCGGGCTGTAGTTGGCCGGGGTCTTGTCGAGGTAGCGATCCAGACGCGCAGTGGCGGTGATGCGGCGGGTGTGCTTGTCGAGGTAGACATGCACCACGCAGTATTCGCCGGCGGTCATCTGGCGCTTTTCTTCGGAATACGGCAGCAACAGATCCTTCGGCAGCCCCCAATCGAGGAACACACCGATGCTGTTGACTTCAACGACTTTCAGACTGGCAAATTCGCCAACCTGAACTTTTGGTTTTTCCGTGGTAGCGAGAAGTTTGTCCTCGCTGTCCAGATAAACAAATACGTTGAGCCAATCTTCATCTTCGGTAGGAATATCTTTCGGGATATAACGGTTAGGCAAAAGAATCTCGCCGTCGGCGCCGCCATCCAGATATAAACCGAAGTTAGTGTGTTTAACCACTTGCAAACTGTTGTAACGCCCGACTAAAGCCATTTCCAGAACCCTCATTGCGTGGGCGGCATTCTACCCGTTTTTGTGCTGGCCGTCGGGCGGCAGATCCGCACGCGTTGAAAATCGGCGCAACGCCTTGATTTTCCATGTGTGCGGCTGGACTGAGGTGCCGCTCGTCTGGCAGGCATCACCGCTCGCGGTTGAGTATTTCAATGCCGCCCAGCCCAAATGTTCTTATTTAAAACAGCAGGTTAGCCGGATATATCGAATATTCAATCGAGAATAATGCAGCACTGCGCTGGGTTATTCCGGGGGATATTTACCAAGCAATTGTCAAGTTATTCCTGTACGATGCCTGGCCGAGTTACTTTTCTACAGGTTAATGGCCGCCATGCGTGTAAAAGCATCCACCAGCAAAGCAAAGCCAGCTCCAGCCGTTGAAACCAGCGAATCGATCAACGATCAGATCGCAGCGTTCCTCAAGTCTGGTGGCGAGATCCAGCAAATTGCCAAAGGCGTCAGTGGCCAGACATTCGGCCCGTCCAAGCAGATCAGCCTGGGCAAGAAGTAACACCCGGTTTTACACCCGTCCAGAGGCGCTTTGAGCTTCGAAGCGCCTGGACTGGCACCGCGCAACATCTCTCCCGTTTAAACAAAAATCCTTGTAAATCGACGAACGGCCTTCAATGCCGATCATTCGCCGGTATCCTTGCACGCGTCTAGATCAAGCGTTTCAGCAGGCCCGCCGCCCTGCCCTCGCTGTTCATGGAGTGACGCATGCGCAGAACATCCTGTTTATTACTCGTAGGCCTTTTGGCCAGTACGACCGCGCACGCGCAGATTTTCCAGCGTGAACTGGGCGACTTCGACCTCAAACTTGGCACTACGCCGACGCGCAGCATGGCCCAGGGCCTGGTCAAACCGGCAGCCGTCGGATCGTTCCACGGCGGCCTCGACCTGAGCCACGACAGCGGCCTCTATCTCGGCCAATACGCACCGAGCATGGGCATCAGCCCAGGCAAGAACCTCGAGATCGATTCCTATGTCGGCTTTAAACAACCTTTCGATCAGACCCTCGGCTACGAAGTCGGCATGATCCACTACAGCTATCCCAAGGTAGATACCCTCGACAGCCAGGAGCTGTTCGGTGGCCTGACCCTGCTCGGCAGCCGTTTCGGCGTGGCCTTCAGCAATGACCCGGACAAACAGAACAACACCTTGTTTGCCGATCTTGGCGGCAACCAGCCATTCGGCATCGGCGTCAGCATGAAATACACCACCCACCAACTGAACACGCCCGTCGCCGTGGACGGTGGTTATGTCAGCAGTTTTACCGACTGGTCGGTGAAATTGTCCCGGCCGTTCATGGGTGTCGACCTCGACCTGATCTACAGCAACTCCAGCCTCAGCGGCAGCGATTGCTCAGCCTATTCCGGGCACAACAGCGAGTGTGACGGTCTCGTCACCCTCAAGGCTGCCCGCGCGTTCTATTGATCGGCTGAACTGCCGGGTTCATTCTGCGTTCACATAGGAATCAGTCCCTCGAAGCCAGGCTCACGCAAGGATTCGCCCATGTCTCGCTGGTTCACGCACATCGCCGCACTACTGATTTTCACCCTCGCCCTCGGCGCCTGTAGCCGTGTCGGTCTGGCCTATCGCAATCTCGACGTCATTATTCCGTGGACGCTCGGCGATTACCTGGACATGAACGGTGAGCAGAAAGACTGGTTCAACGAACGCCTCAAAGACCACCTGAGCTGGCATTGCACCACGCAATTGCCGGGCTATCTGGACTGGCTTGATCGCCTGCAGACCATGATCGAAACCAATCAGGTCACCGATGCCGCGTTACAGGCGCGCACTACGGAAGCCAAGCAGGCCATCGCCGAAACCGCTCGAGAGATCACCCCGTCGGCGATCGAGTTGCTGCAAGGACTGGATGACAAACAGGTCGCCGAGATGAATGACGCGTTTGCCAAGGATTTGCGCAAGCGTCAGCAGGAATACCTCAAACCACCGCTTGATCAACAAATTGCCGAGCGCGGCGCGCGAATGGTTAAACGCTTGAATGACTGGCTCGGCCCCTTGAGCGCCACCCAGGAGCAGCGGGTCATGGCGTGGTCAACCGCGTTGGGCGATCAGTACACCCAATGGATTGCCAACCGGGCCCATTGGCAGAAGCAGTTCAGTGCCGCCGTCGCACAACGCAAAAGCCCCGAATTCCCACAGAGAATCGAGACGCTTCTGGTCAATCGCGAGAGTCTATGGACAGCCGATTACCGCAAGGCCTTCGCCGATACTGAAGCGCAGGGACGCTCGCTGGCGGTGGACTTGATGGCCGAAAGTACGCCGCAACAGCGTCAGCGGTTGTTGAAGAAGATCGAAGGGGTGCGCAAAGACTTCAACGACCTCAAATGCCTCAAGGCCGCGAAGCAGAATTAGAAGATCAAAAGATCGCAGCCTTCGGCAGCTCCTACACCGATCTCTGTAGGAGCTGCCGAAGGCTGCGATCTTTAGCCCTGTGGAGGATCAGGCGATCTGGGCTTTGGACGCCACTTCATCAAACGTCGCCTCAGCCAGCGCATCCTCCTGCTCATCCAGCACCTGACGCGGGTGATCATTGCCGGGAATGCTGCTGTCGATCAGGCTCAACAGGCTGGAGCCGCGAGGCGTCAGCACAAAGTTGTTTCCGGTACTGCCCTCCTCATCCGGGCGCGGTGCGATGTAACCGCGCAACAGCAACAACCTTTCATAGTCGCAAGCCAGCGTTTTCAGATGATCAAGGTTCTCGATCGGCTCGCCCGCACTGGCTTTCTCCGCCGCATAGTCTTCAGCATAGGCCCGAGGAGCAAAACTGTGGCCGGCACTGTTCTGCACTTCGTGCAGCAAGCGTTCAATCAAATCCCAGTTATAAGTCGTCATCCTGATCCAACCTCCGGTGCGCGTGATTTATGGCGCGTTCATAGGTTGTGACCGGAGTAGCTCTCAGCCGTTCAGCCGCATTTTCAGGGCCGACCGACCGGCGGTCTGTCGATTTCCCGCAGAGTGAAACGACTAGTCTGAGACAGGCGATTTCAACCCCGTAGGAGAAATCATCATGAACGTAGAGAATCATCCGGTGGTATCGCGTGAAGAATGGCTCGCCGCCCGTAAACAGCATCTGGCACACGAAAAAGCCTTCACCAAGGAACGCGACCGCCTTAGCGCTGAACGTCGCGCGCTGCCGTGGGTGAAGGTCGACAAGGACTACCATTTCCAGGGGTCCAACGGCGAACTGAAGTTGGCTGACCTGTTTGGCAAAAACAGCCAATTGGTGGTTTACCACTTCATGTTTGGCAAAGACTGGGAGGAAGGTTGCCAGGGTTGCTCGTTCCTCAGCGACCACATTGATGGCGCCAACCAGCATCTGGCTCATCACGACATCGCGGTGGTAGCTGTTTCGCATGCGCCGTTCAACGAGTTCCAGGACTTTAAACGGCGAATGGGCTGGAAGTTCGACTGGGTGTCGTCAGAGGGTTGCGACTTCAACTATGACTTCGGAGTTTGCGCCCAGGCTGAGGATGTCGCGGCCGGAAAGGCTACGTACAACTACGAAAAGACCGACAGCGCTGAGGAGGAAATGCCGGGGTTGAGTGTGTTTTATCGCGACGAAAAAGGCGACATCTTCCACACCTACTCAACGTATGCCCGTGGCCTGGACATGTTGGTCGGTGCCTACAACTATCTCGACCTCACGCCCAAGGGCAGGAATGAGGACGAGATCATGGAGTGGGTGCGGCACCATGATCGGTATGAGAGAGAAGCCAAAACCGGTTGCTGCCATGGCGACCCGGACTGAAAAACGGCATAACACATTAAACCCGCGCCCCATCCAGCATCGGCTATCAACATTGACAATGGATGGGGTTCCCCCCAGAGGCGTATATGCCGTGCAGAAGTAGTGCTTATTCAGAACAACCGGAAGATTAACTCTCCAAACGCAGGACGATATACAACGTGGTTACTAATGCGTCTTCGCCGTCATCAAGGTCTGGAACGTAAAATCTCATGCCAAAACTTTCCACGTCAAACCCGTCTTCGTTCAGGTCGGGACGTACGCCGTTGCCACGAAACAATGCCAGCAAGGTAGAAAGTTTTTCGCCCACCAGTTTGTGCCCTTGCCAGGACACCGTACTTCGCTCGAAAAATTCAACGCCTTTCACGACATCCCGCTCGTCGTAGAACACATGCAGGTCGTGGCGTTTGAACGCATCAGTCGTGTTCACCGAGAATGCCGTTTTCGTAAATACCTCGAAATCGTTGCCCAGGAGGCTGCGCACCTGATCTCTGGACAATGTTCCATTCAAAGGCCCTACTGCTCCGAACATCGAAAATGGAAAGTCCACCCGCACTACCTCCTGAAATCGTTGGGATCTAGCTTGGAGGCATAGTCCAACATTTGTTTAATGCCTTCATCATATTTACTACCGAAATTCTTCCGGATGTCGTCGATATCCATCTGAATAGCGTCCATTAGGCGTCCCTCCTCAAGCAGCTCTTTCTGTCTTGCCCTGTAAGCTCTGGCATCGTCAGAGTTACCGTTGCTCGCCGTTCGCTTGTGGTCCTCCGGGTCCATCTTGATCGCTGGGCCATCACGACTACTTATTGGTGCGCCTTTGTAGCATTTCTGAGCAGGACAGTGGTGCGAGTCCAGCCCATCGTTTACTGGCTTGCTGGTGTCTCTGTGCGGGCCGCCCAATACATCTGCAGGATCCTTCTTGACCACTGCAACGGTTCTTGTGACGGCCTTCATCCCAATGGACTTGAATTCTCCAAGTACCGCATCAATCAGGAAACGGGTAGCGACAACATACCCATCACCATCGTACCTGTATTCCTCATTGCCCCCTTCGTGCTCTTGTTTGGCCGTCTCGTGGAGCTTCGTCAGATCCTCCTCTTTCTCACCCAGCAGTTTCGCCGCGAGCTTGATCGCTGCCAGATCTTTCAGCTCATCGATTTTGTCGCCATACGCCGCATTGAGTAATCCATTGGCGGTCATGCTCAACAGGAACTTCATCGGCCCCATCACAGCCTGCACTGCGATAACAGTGGCCTCAATTTTCTCCGTCGGCATATCCTTCGTGAGATCGATCAAGTCCAGAACTTGATTCAATGCCAACTGACCGTGAGTGATCAGGTTTGCGGGAACCGGAATAGGCGGCAGCGTCATTGTTCCCGGTTTATCCGGGCCGCTTGACGGATCAGCCGTCATTTGCGGGCAGGTGTTGTTTGCGGTGCAGCTTTCCACCAGCTTTTCGTAATCTGCCGCTTGTTTCGCGAACTCCGACAGCCCTTTCAAAACTGTTTCAGGCAAAGATTTGATCTGGTTGGGATCAAGCCCCTGTCGAACGAAGTTCTTGGTAACTGCCAGAGCGCGCTCTTTGCCCAGCTCAGTGATCAGCGTTGGAGAAACATCATCGATGTCAACAAGCTGGGCATTGATCGCCTGATTCAGGTTTTGCAGAAAACTGGCGCCCGCCTTGGCCTGATCGAGCATGTTCTTCTTGAAGTTGATGACGTTATCGCCCCAACGTTCAAGCGTCTCCAGCGGATGACTGACGGCATCAATAGAGGAACTGCTCGCATATAACGTCGTGCGGTGTTCCTCATCCTTGGTGATCTCGTACGCCTTGTTTACATCACGATTCAGACCCACCGTGGAGTCCTGCCCGGTAGCCCTGTCGTTACGCACGACAATCTGCCCCTCGCCCACCGTGGCGTTCAGCGTCTGCTGACGGTCCTTGTCGTACTTGTAGCCCTCTACCGCCCAGCTGTTTTTGCTCTCCCCTTCCATTCCCTTGTTCGGCTTGTCAGCCTGGGCACCACCGCCTCCGCTGTAACTGCCGCTGACATTGAGGTAGTAGCCGTGCTCGTTATCCTTGCCGGTGATGTTGCGGTAGCCGAGGGTGTCAGTGTCGAGTTTCAGGTTGCCGTTGTCGGCACTGATCACCGAGCCATCGAGTTGCGTATGTTTTTCGGTACGGATGTCGACTTTGCTTTTGCCACTGATAACGGTCTGGTTGTCGACCCAGTTGGTTTTGCCGTTGGTTTCACCGTAACCCAGCGAGCCGCTGACCGTTGCACCGAAGCTGACCGCGACCGTCAGACTGGCATCGAACTCTTTACCCTCGACCTTGCCGGTGTTCGGTACCGAGGTCACGGTGAGGTTGCGGCCGACATCACCGATAACTTCATCACCGCGCAGGGTCGCGCCAGCGATATTGGTGTCGCGACCGCTTTCGAAGCCCAGTTTGTTGCCGGCATACAGATAGGCTTCTTGCTGCTTGACGCCCTCTCGGTTGAGATCGCCGATGCCAACATTCGCCGAACCATAAACACCGAAGCCGTCCTGGCCGGCGATGATGCCGCCCTCCGCCCCCCAACTACGCCGATCGTGCGAACTTTCGTAGGCGTTTTGCGCCGAGAGAATATTCAGATCGTTGCCGGCCTTAAGGGAAATATCCCGTTCGGCCGTTGCACGAGTTCCGATTAGAGTCAGATCGTTCTCGGCTTCAAGGTTGATGCTGCCGCCGGCACTGAGTTGCGTTGCCGTCGAAGTACCCTGACTCGATTTGTCTGCGGTGCCGGCATTGCTGACACCCACGCCCAGCTTGAATCCGCCGGTTGTGCCTCCTTTGACACCGCCCTTGCTCTGTGTCGAATGTCCGTCGCTGCTTTCCGAACCGTGCGCAACATCAAACGTGATGTCCTTGCCTTTGACGTTGATGTCACGGCCGGCATTGAACTGGCTACCGCTGACGTTGACGTTGTTTCCAGCGTCCAGCGAGATGTCATTACCTGCAGAAAGTGTCGACGGACGTTGAGTGACCGACGTCTGAGTCTGGTTTGAACTGACGCTCGAGCCACCGATATGTCCGTCAAATTTTGGTCCACTGAAGAACTGGTCAAGGGTGTCAACCGACTTCAGTACACTTGAGCCCTTGCTGACCCCATCCTCACCTTTGCCAGTGCCCTTGAGGCCATCCATCGTGTTGCCGATGTTGTAGGCCGTGGTGACGGTGATGCCGTTGCGCTTGATGCTGTCACGGATGGTGACCTCGCTGGCCTCTTCCTTGGCATCGATGTTGATGTCGCGATCAGCCTTCAGGCGAATGTTGTTCTCGGCCATCAAGTCCGAGCCTTGCTGGTTGATGTCGCGGCCGGCGTTTATATTGATGTTTATCCCGGCATCGATGGAACTGCCGGCTGCGGTGTAGCCCTTGCTATTGACGCCATGTTGAACAGTTTCACTGCCGGCGAACGTGGTGAAAGCATTGCTGTCGATGGTCTGTTTGATGCCAACGGTCTTGTCTGTCTCCCAGCTGTTGCTGCGGTGATTGTCGATCGAGGCGACTACGTTGACATCGCGACCCGCATCAAGCGAAACGTTGTTGTCAGCACCAATACCGCTGCCGATGACATTGATGTCACGCGACGCCTTGAGAATCGCATCGTGCCCGGCATTGACCTGGCTACCGATACTCTCAGAGCTGACAACTTCACGCCCGCCATTGTGGGAGGTGGCGAAGGTCATGTCCGCGCCGAACCCTGGCGTTCCGGCTGCCCAGCCGATAGCGTCCTTCAGCGAAAGACCCAGTTTCTTCTTGTACTCTTCGGCGCGGCTGTACGCCTGATCATCGGCGGACGACAGGGTGATGTCGCCTTCCTTGTCCACAAGGCCCGCGTGCAGTTCGGCGTCGTTTTTGGCGTTGACGTCACTGGCGTTCAGACGAACATCGCGCCCGGCGAGAACCACCGTATCGTGACCAGCGTTCAGCTCGCTGCCGATCTGGGTAACCGATGTCTGCAAGTGACTGCTGCCGCTTTTGGACATGCCGAACAGACCGGTTTTGGTTTTTTTGCTGTAACTGCCCGACTCCTCAGTAGCGGAAAGCACTGCCACATCGTTGGTCGCACCGACAAACAAATCGTTACCGGCATTCATCTGACTGCCGATGATAGTAACGTTACGACCGCCATCAAGACTGAGGTCGCCGTCTTTACGTCTTGTGACGTTGACGGTCAGATCACGGCCCGCGTCGATCACTGACGCGACGTTTTCACTTTCATAGCTTTCTGTCTGAGTGGTCTTGCTGCGACCAAAGGAACCCTTCTTCTTCCTGTAGTAGTAAGAAGAACTCTCATCCTTGGCCGAGGCGACAGTAATGTCCTGCGCTGCATCGAGGCTGACATCATCTTCGGCCTTGATTCGACTGGCGATGATGCCCAGATCGTTACCCGCTTTGAGCGCGATATCACGCCCGGCGCTCAGCACCGACGACTGCTGCGTGATGCTATGGGTTTCATTCGCGCGCTTTTTGCTGCGCGAGACGTAGTCGCTCTCATCGGCGGCCGAGGTGATAACGATGTCATGGCCAGAGTCGATGCTCAGATCGCGCTTGGCATCCAGCCGACTGGCCACAATCGCCACGTCACGATCAGCGCTGATCGACAGATCGCGCCCGGACGTCACTTCCGCGCCGTGCTGGGTAATCGTCTGATTGAGGAAATTGCTACCACGCGAATCCGTGCGGCGATCCTGTACCGAGGTAATGTTCACATCACGCTCGGCATCGAGCGTCATGTCACCGCCGCTTTTCAGCACACTGCCGATGTTGCTGATATCTCGACCCGCACCGATTGTCAGATCATTGGCCGCCTCGATACGTGCCGCACTGTTGAGCACATCACGATGCTGCAGCGTGCTGCCGTATTTGGTGTCATAGCCATACACATCGCGCTGGTTGATCACATCGCCGTTGGTGGCGGTCAGGCTGACATCCCGTCCGGAAATGACCCCGCCCCCGCTGTTGACGATGTTATTGCCAGCCTTGAGCGTCAGGCGCTCGCCAGCCTCGATCAGTCCGGTGTTGGTGAGGTTATTACCGGCTTCGGCCGACAGATTGTTCGACGCGCGAAGCGTGCCGGCGTTATTCAGATCGGCACCGGCGATCAGGCTCACGTCGCCACCCTGGATCAGCGCGCCATTGGGTGCCAGGCGGTTATTCGCCTGAGCCAGATACAGCACCGGCACCAGGACTTTTTCACCGTTCACTTCGTGCTCTTCGAGCCAGACGATGTCGTGGGTCAGCGCCGCCACTTGTTGAGCGGTCAGGGTCACGCCCATCGACAGGTTGAGTTCATTCTTGCTGGCGATGGCGTTGTTCATCAGGTACTTGAACATCGCTTCGTCGGAGGTCTGGCCATCGATGAAGCGCTGACCGGTACGGGCGACCACGGCTTGTTGCACCAAGCGCTGTTCAAACAGGCCGTCGCCCAAGCGCTTGGCGCTGTTGTCGGGGTCGTAGCCGAGCTTGGCCAACAGATAGTCCGAACTCATGAACTGCTTGAGATCGGTGAGTACCGGATTGGTCTCGATCAGATATTTGTGCGGATTGGAGCGCGCGCTGGTGTCGGGCAGTCCTTGTACGCGCGGAACATCGAAGGCGCCGTTGCCACGCGTTGGCAGTAGCACACCGACTGGCCCGTCAGCAGCCGTTGCCCCCACGTTGAACTGCGCCGTTCTGTCGTTGAGATTCAGCGAAGCGGCATCACTCAACGCGAGGTCGCGCTTTTTCATCGAGACTGGATCGTTCTGGTCGATCTGGAAATCGGTGGCATGCCTGACCGGCATTCCGCCCGCATGCCCGGAGGCTGCGGCAGTGATGGAGCCAATGGTCCAGTCTTTGCCCGGTACGAGCGTTTGTTCGCTACCGTCCTTGCGGCTGAGCCGGAACAGACCGTTATCGCCGGTTGGCAAGGTGAAGCCCGGCAGGGCCAGCGGGTTGACTTGCTGTTGAGCCAGATCCGGTGGCAACTGCGGATTCAAGAACACTACGGTGGGTTTGGCGGAGTTCTTTACTCCGGTATCGGCCGTGTCTTTTACCGTGCCACCGAAATTGGTGTACGGGTTCAGGTTGCCGTTGTTGATGGTGGTTTTGGCGTTGATCTGGACGGCCTGGCCGGCCTGAACGATGGAGGAAACACTACCGCCGCCGTTGGTGAAGATCCTGCTGTCGTCTTTGAGTTGACCGGCGAGAATCGACGCAGGCACAGCAACCTCAGGCCCTACTCCATACTTTGTATTGATCGTCGTGGTCAGTTGCTTGTCCAGGTCTGTGGATTCCCAATGGGTTCCCCCCTTATCCGGCTCATGCACGCTTTTCCCGTAGCGATAAACGTATTTCGAGTTCCTCAGTGCATAGTCGTACAGTTCGTTGTCATACCCGTCTATCAAGCTGCCTGGCACGTACGACAGCTTGAAAGTTCGCGAGCGCGTGAAGCTGCCCGACTGCAGCCCTTTATTATCAAAGGTATCCACGTCCAGCTTGATATTTTGTCCGGCCGATATCAGAGAGGCGATGTTTGAAAACGCCCCGACGTTGGCAGTCAGGTTTCCGGCAACAGATAACGATGCCTGTGGTCCGGTGATCGTAGATTGCGAGTCAAAACTTTCTTTCACGTAGAAAGTATTGTCACGCCAGTTAAAAGTGATGTCGCCAGAGACGAACTTCTCTTCGCCAATCACACCCTCGGTCTTGTTATTGAAGCTATTGGCCGACAGCGAAAAATCACCATCCACATTGATCGAAGCCGCGAGGTTATTAACGCTGTTCGCACGCCCGCCGTATTGCCCGCCAATCGTCAAATTGCCAATGCTGTAAACGTCGCCGGTCTGGTTGGTGAAGTCGTTAACCAGCAGATTCATATTGCCGCCGCTGAAAACCAGCCCACGGTTATTCACCAGACTTGCAGTCCTGATCGTCAGATCCTGCGCAGCCCCCAACGTACCGGTGTTGCTTACCGCGCCAGCGTTGATCGTCATCGCATAGTTGGAGGTCAGTCGTCCGCCGGCATTGTTCAGCAGGCCACCGATGTTGAATGTGCCCTGCCCGCCACTGCCGATGCTAGAAGTACTGGTCAGGCCCAGTTGCGCAGCATTGAAGGTCATATCACCCAGACTGCTGACACGACCATTGCCGCCGTATGCACCCCCGATCTGGAAGTCCATGCCGCCATCACTGGCGATCAAGCCTTCATTCGTCCAGTTGCCGCCACGTCCCACCAATTGATTCGACGCCAGCAATTGCCCACTCGCCGTCTGCACAAAGTTGCCGACATTCACCGTCAACCGCCCGGCCTGAATTACGCTGCTGTTGGTCCAGCTGTCCGCGTTCAGCGTCAGGCCGCCACGGGTCACCAGCGAGCCGCCGGCGTTCATCACGTTGGCGGTGGAGATGCCGAATTCACCCAGACCGACATGCGTTACTGAACCACCGGCATTGAGGAAGCTCGGCGCGGCGAGGGTGAAGTCAGTGTTGGCGGTTTCCACCAGACCGTTGCGGTTGTCAAACAGGCTGCCGATCTGGAAATCGGTTTTGCCGCTGGTGCCGAGCGCGCGCAGTTTGCCGCCCTGGTTGT
>NZ_VCNJ01000040.1 GCF_005938625.1 Pseudomonas fluorescens | reverse complement strand
GCTGCGCTCCCACCCCCGGATTAATCCCTCCACTCAGCCTTCCGACGTCGCCCGTGGATCAAGATCAAGATCAAGATCAAGAGCAGGCGAGCTGACACTCGGCCTATTGAGTGGTGAAGAGCGGGGCGTGGTCGGCTTTGGATTTGTGGTGGATTTGCCCCTCACCCCAGCCCTCTCCCGAGGGAGAGGGAGCCGATTTGTGTGCTTTTCTAAGCCTGAGATCAACGCGGTAGCGCACGTCGGCGTACTTCCCCCAAACACCTCAATCAGTCCCCTCTCCCTCCGGGAGAGGGCTAGGGTGAGGGGCTTTTAGTTGTGTGCCGGGGATTGGGGGATTTCGTGGTTATCCAGCACGCGGTTCACGGCCAGTTCGGCAAGCATGATGATCTGCTGAATCGCCAGGATCGTCCATCGTTGCGGCAGGTCGATGTAGGCGGCGATGTCGCTGGTCATCAGGCTGGCTTGTGCCAGTGATTCGCAGGCGTGGACCAGCAGGCTTTCGCTGTACTGTTCGGGGGAGATCTGAAACACGGTGGCTTTGGGGAAGCGGTATCAACATTGGCTGATACCTGCTTGTGCCTGCACTTGGGTCAGACTTTGCGACCTACCTTTACACCTCGATAGTTTCAAGTCCTTCGACATCAATCTGACCATCATGAACTTGATGCAGCTCATTTGTGTCGAAATCTACAAAACTGAAGTTGAAGGCTGCCTTGAAAATGCCTTTGGCAATGTTGAACTCTTCTACAACAATAAACCCTGCATTTTTTGCGCTTGTATAGCCTTTTGTATGTGAGCCTGACGTATATGAAAATCTGAATGGAGAGGGAAAGTGCTTCGTGCTGAATTCATGCCTTCCAGGCTTAATGTTTGCGTCAAAAGTGAGATTGATAGTGAATGAGGTGGTAGAGGATTTTTGGTAAGTTGCTTTTAGCGCGACTATCTTGTTATCGGTAATAAAATGGTCGGGTTTTCCTTCGAACTTGTCGGTGACATATTCTTTGTTTAGTTTGGCAATTACAGTGCCTTCACCTGATTTCTTAAGTTTGTCGAGTTCCAGATCTTTAATGGACATGTCTTGCTCCTTCAAGGCTAGGTTGGTGTGACGACATCCATTGTTCGGCTAAAGCGATAAAATGGGCACTGTCAGATCTGACAGGTCTCCTATATCGATTGGCTATTAAAAATTAATCGGAAGATGATTTTTGGAACTTGATTGCCCACTTCAGGTTTGCGGCCATTGGACAATGCTTAATTGTGTCAGGCCGTCATCCGGCATCATTCAAGGGAGAGGGAGCCGATTTGTGAGCCTTTCAAAATCTGAGTGCGACTCGGTATCGCACGTCGGCGTACTTCTCGCAAACACCTCGGTCAGTCCCCTCTCCCTTTGGGAGAGGGTTAGGGTGAGGGGCTTTTAGTTGTGTGCCGGGGATTGGGGGATTTCGTGGTTATCCAGCACGCGGTTCACGGCCAGTTCGGCGAGCATGATGATCTGCTGAATCGCCAGAATCGTCCGTCGTTGCGGCAGGTCGATGTAGGCTGCGATGTCGCTGGTCATCAGGCTGGCTTGTGCCAGTGATTCGCAGGCGTGGACCAGCAGGCTTTCGCTGTCCTGTTCGGGGGCGACCTGGAACATGGTGCTGGGTTTGTGGAAGCGCAGGGTGAGTGCGTTGGGTTTGAGGTAGTGATCGAGGGCGCGTTCGGCGGCTTCGTGGAATTTCTTTGAGCCGGGGAATTCGTAGGGGGTGGTGTTCTCCGCTTCGGGCGGATTGGGACTGTGTTTGATCATGGCAAATATCCTTTTAAGAAAATGGAGCTGCCATGTTTCGTTTTCCAGGCGAAAGGGGTGGCAGCTGTACGCGGACTGGAAAAACCGGCAAAGGATCAAACCCGGCAGACCCGAAGGTCTCCCACGTACAGCCGCCATAACAAAACTTCGGCGCCGAAAAAGCGCGGCATTATGTCATGTGCTGTGATCCTGCGGGTTTTCCAGACCCGGTCGCTGATGCGTCAGCGACACCCAAATCCTAGCCAGCGCACTTCCGACGGGCAACCGTCAAAACCTGTCGGAAACATCCGTGAAATACCCGTTTCTGTAGGCTCTGCCGTAGGCCGCGATCTGTTGGTTTTTAAACATCAAGATCAAAAGATCGCAGCCTGCGGCAGCTCCTACAGGTTTCGTGGTGTGTTGAAAATCAGTTGGCGACGCGCGCGCCGGCGAGGCTGCCGCTTAATTCGTAAGCGGCCAATTCCGCCTGATGCGCCGCGAGAATTTCCGGCAATGACCCGCGCAAATACTCAACCCATGTCTTGATCTTCGCATCCAGATATTGCCGCGACGGGTAGATCGCATACAGGTTCAGTTCTTGCGAGCGGTAGTTCGGCATGACCCGCACCAGTGTGCCGTTACGCAAACCTTCGATCGCCGCATACACCGGCAACACGCCAACACCCATGCCGCTGGTGATCGCGGTTTTCATCGCGTCGGCGGAGTTCACCAAAAATGGCGAGCTGTTGATGGTGACCATTTCCTGGCCTTCCGGGCCGTCGAAGGCCCATTTCTCCAGGGGGATCACCGGGCTGACCAGGCGCAGGCAGGCGTGGTTGAGCAGGTCGCTGGGTTTTTGCGCGGCGCCGTTGGCTTTCACGTAGGCCGGCGAGGCGCAGACGATGCTGTAGGTGATGCCCAGGCGTTGCGAGACGAAGCCGGAGTCCGGCAGTTCGCTGGCGAGCACGATGGACACGTCGTAGCCCTCGTCGAGCAGGTCCGGTACGCGGTTGGCCAGGGTCAGGTCGAAGGTCACGTCCGGGTGGGTCTTGCGGTAGCGGGCGATCGCGTCGATGACGAAGTGCTGACCGATGCCGGTCATGGTGTGCACTTTCAATTGCCCGGCCGGGCGCGCGTGGGCGTCGCTGGCCTCGGCTTCGGCCTCTTCGACGTAGGCGAGAATCTGCTCGCAGCGCAGCAGGTAGCGTTTGCCTGCCTCGGTGAGGGCGATGCGCCGGGTGGTGCGGTTGAGCAAGCGGGTTTGCAGGTGGGCTTCCAGGTTGGAGACCGCGCGCGAAACGTTGGCGGTGGTGGTGTCGAGTTGCACGGCGGCGGCGGTGAAGCTGCCGGCTTCGGCCACGCAACTGAAGGCGCGCATGTTTTGCAAAGTGTCCATGGGGTGCTCTCAAGGGAGATGGCAAATTGTGACACGAAGTTTCAGGGGCGAGACCCCCGACCAAGGGATTATCTCGTTAACCGTAACAAAGATTCACAGAATTCCCAGCTTATCGCCATTGAGGGCGCCCCCTAGAATTGCGCCGATCCCGGTAGGCGCTGCCGAAGGCTGCGATCTTTTGATTTTGTTTTAAGGGAATCAAGATCAAAAGATCGCAGCCTGCGGCAGCTCCTGCACGGGTCCTCGATCTACCCCTCTCTCAGGAATTCGCAGCTGTGCCGCGTCGCATCAACAGAGCGCTTTTGCCGCTCAGTGTTCTGGCTTTTACCCTGGGTCTTGGCGGCTGCATCTCAACCGAAGGAATTGCCCCGCAGGGCAAGGCATTGGAAGCCAATTCACTGGCCACCGACGACGCCATCGCCCATGCCGCCCGTGACGCCAATTGGCCCACCGCGCAATGGTGGCAAGCCTACGGTGACCCGCAACTCAATCGCTGGATCGACCTCGCCGTGCAAGGTAGCCCGACCATGGCCATGGCCGCCGCGCGAGTGCGCCAGGCCAAAGCCATGGCCGGTGTCGCCGAAGCCGCCGAGTCGTTGCAGATCAACGGCGAGTCGACCCTCAAACGCCACAACTGGCCGACCGATCAGTTCTATGGCCCCGGCGAGCTGGCCAACACCACCACCTGGGACAACAACGCCGCGCTGGGTTTCAGCTACGCGCTCGACCTCTGGGGTCGTGAAAGCAATGCCAGTGAGCGGGCGGTGGATCTGGCGCACATGAGCGCCGCTGAGGCGCGACTGGCGCAGCTGGAATTGCAGAACAACATCGTCCGCGCCTACATCGAACTGTCGCTGCATTACGCGCAACGCGACATCGTCGCGGCGACGCTCAAACAGCAACAGCAGATTCTCGATCTGGCGCAGAAACGTTTGAACGGCGGGATCGGCACGCACTTCGAAGTCAGTCAGGCGGAAACACCGTTGCCGGAAACCCATCGGCAAATCGATGCACTGGATGAGGAGATTGCCCTCAGTCGCAATCAACTTGCAGCGCTGGCGGGTAAAGGGCCGGGGGAGGGGGCGCTGTTGCAGCGTCCGACGCTGTCCCTCGGTGCTGCGCTGAAACTGCCGTCGGCATTGCCCGCCGAACTGCTCGGCCAGCGTCCGGATGTGGTCGCCAGTCGCTGGCAGGTCGCGGCGCAGGCGCGCGGTATCGATGTGGCGCACGCCGGTTTTTACCCCAACGTCGATCTGGTCGGCAGCCTCGGCTACATGGCCACCGGCGGTGGCGCGCTGGAGTTTTTGACCGGCAAGAAACTCAACTACAACGTCGGCCCGGCGATCTCGCTGCCGATCTTTGACGGAGGGCGTTTGCGCTCCGAATTGGGCGAGGCTTCCGCCGGTTATGACATTGCCGTGGCGCATTACAACCAGACGCTGGTGAATGCGCTGAAGAACATCTCCGACCAGTTGATCCGCCGTGAGTCGATGGACAAGCAGCAGGGTTTTGCCGCCGAGTCGGTGGCCACGGCGCAGAAGACTTACGACATCGCGATGATCGCTTACCAGCGCGGCCTTACCGACTACCTCAACGTGCTCAATGCGCAGACCTTGCTGTTCAAACAGCAGCAGGTGCAGCAGCAGGTGCAGGCGGCGCGGCTCAGTGCACATGCCGAACTGGTGACTGCGCTGGGTGGAGGGCTGGGTGCCGGCAACGACGTGCCGACGGCCGAGAAAACCCAAGCGCCGAAAACCCCGGCGCTCCTGCGTTGAACACACAACCTGTGGGAGCGAGCTTGCTCGCGAAGAGGGCGTGTCAGCCAGCACATTGGTTGACTGACTCACCGCATTCGCGAGCAAGCTCGCTCCCACAGGGTCCCGGTCCGACCCGATTTTTTTGAGCAGAACTCATGACTCCCTTGCCCGCACCTCTACGCTGGCTCTACTCCCTGGAATGGCGCCGTGGTTTTTTCGACTGGGCGCGCAGCGATGGCGTGACCTGGGTCTATATCTTCAAGGTGTTGCTCGCCGCGTTCCTCACCCTGTGGCTGGCCATGCGCCTGGAATTGCCGCAACCGCGCACGGCGATGATCACCGTGTTCATCGTCATGCAGCCGCAGAGCGGCCAGGTGTTTGCCAAGAGTTTCTATCGCTTCCTCGGGACGCTGGCCGGGTCGGCGATGATGGTCACGCTGATCGCGTTGTTTGCGCAGAACACTGAACTGTTCCTCGGCTCGCTGGCGATCTGGGTCGGCATCTGCTCGGCCGGCGCCGCACGTTGCCGCAACTTCCGCGCCTACGGTTTTGTCCTCGCCGGTTACACCGCAGCGATGGTCGGATTACCGGCGCTGGCGCACCCGGACGGCGCGTTCATGGCAGCAGTGTGGCGAGTGCTGGAGATCTCGCTGGGGATTCTCTGCTCGACGCTGATCAGCGCCGCGATCCTCCCGCAAACCGCCAGCGCGGCCATGCGCAACGCCTTGTATCAGCGCTTCGGTGTATTTGCGCTGTTCGTCACCGATGGCCTGCGCGGACGTAGCAAAGCGGACGCCTTCGAAGCCAGCAACGTGCGCTTTATCGCTGAAGCCGTGGGCCTTGAAGGCTTGCGCAGCGTCACCGTGTTCGAAGACCCGCACATGCGTCGGCGCAATGGTCGCCTGAGCCGCTTGAACAGCGAGTTCATGGGCATCACCACGCGCTTCAACGCCCTGCACCAATTGCTCGAACGCTTGCGCGGCAACGGTGAAGAGCACGTTGTTGCAGCTATCAGACCGGGCTTGCAGGACTTGGCCGAAGTGCTCGACGGCTTCAGTGGCCGCGCCCTGACCAGCCCTGATGCCGGCCGTTTGGCGACGGCATTGGCGAGCTACAAGGAAGGCTTGCCCGCCCGCGTGCGCAGCCTGCGTGCGATCTTTCAGGACACCGATCCAAGCGACGCCGAACAACTGGATTTCCACACCGCCTACGAATTGCTCTACCGCTTCGTCGACGATCTGCACAGTTATGCACAGACCCACGCTTCCCTGGCCGATCACCGCCACGAACGCGAGCGCTGGGACGAACCTTTCACCCCGCAAACCAACTGGTGGGCCGCCGCTGCGTCGGGCATTCGCGCTTCGTTCATTCTCATCGTGCTGGGCAGTTACTGGGTTGCCACCGCATGGCCAAGCGGCGCGACCATGACCCTGATCGCCGCTGCCACCGTGGGCCTCTCCGCCGCCACACCAAATCCGAAACGCATGGCATTCCAAATGGCTTGCGGCACCTTGCTCGGCGCGCTGATCGGCTTCGTCGAGATGTTTTTCATCTTCCCGTGGATCGACGGTTTTCCACTGCTGTGCGTGATGCTCGCGCCGGTGATCGTGCTCGGCTCGTTCCTCACATCACGTCCGCAATTCGCCGGTGTCGGCCTCGGTTTGTTGATCTTCTTCAGTACCGGTTCGGTGCCGGACAACCTGACGATCTACAACCCTTACACCTTCATCAACGACTACATCGCCATGGTCATGGGCATGCTGGTCTGTGCCGCTGCCGGGGCGATTATTCTGCCGCCGAACAGTCGCTGGCTGTGGAAGCGCCTGGAGCAGGATCTGCGCGGCCAAGTGGTCTACGCGATCAGCGGCAAACTCAAAGGTCTGGCCTCGAGTTTCGAGAGCCGCACCCGAGATTTGCTGCATCAGGCCTACGGGCTCGCGGCGGGTCAGCCGAAGGTGCAGAAAAGTCTGCTGCGCTGGATGTTTGTGGTGCTCGAAGTCGGTCACGCGATCATCGAGTTGCGCAAGGAGCAGGCGATTTTGCCGGTGCACCCGGCCTATGCCGAATCGCAGCCGTGGCGCCAGGCGATCCGCGTGATGGGCCGCGCGCTGGTGCGGCTGTTTCTGCAACCGAACTCCAGCAATCTCGAACGCGCACTGGTCGCGGTCGACCATGCGATCAGTCGCGTAGCGGCCACTGACGAACCGTTCGCCCCACACTTCGACACCTCGGCGTTGCGTCGGGTGAAGAGCTATCTGCACTTCATCCGCACTTCGCTGCTCGACCCGCAATCACCTCTCGCTGCCTACGCCGTCGCCAAGCCCGAAGGACTTGCCCATGCCTCGTGAAATCGCCTTCCACGGCGTGTACATGCCGACCATGACCTTGATGTTTTTCATCGCTGCGGCACTGGCCTGGGCGGTGGATCGATTCCTGTCCGGGTTTGATCTGTACCGCTTCTTCTGGCACCCGGCGCTGTTGCGTTTGAGTCTGTTTACCTGTCTGTTCGGCGCCATGGCGCTGACTGTCTACCGTTGAGACTATCTTGATGAAAAAGTTTTTCAGCCTGCTCGCGACCCTGCTGGTGCTTGCCCTGGCGCTGTGGATCGGCCGCACGTTGTGGGAGCACTACATGAACACGCCGTGGACCCGCGATGGCCGGGTGCGTGCCGACATCATCAATGTCGCCGCCGACGTTACCGGTGAAGTCATCGATGTGCCGGTGCGCGACAACCAACTGGTGAAGAAGGGCGACTTGCTCATGCAGATCGACCCGGAGCACTACCGCATCGCGGTCAAACAGGCGCAGTCGCTGGTGGCTTCGCGCAAGTCGACCTGGGAGATGCGCAAGGTCAACGCCCACCGCCGTGCCGACCTCGACAACCTGGTGATCTCTAAGGAAAACCGCGACGACGCCAGCAATATCGCCGACGCCGCGCTGGCCGATTACCAACATGCGCAAGCGCAACTGGAGGCCGCCGAACTCAACCTCAAACGCACCGAAGTGCGCGCGGCGGTCGACGGTTATGTGACCAACCTCAACGTGCATCGCGGTGACTACGCGCGCATCGGCGAGGCGAAAATGGCCGTCGTCGACATGAACTCGTTCTGGGTCTATGGCTTCTTCGAAGAGACCAAACTGCCCCACGTCAAAGTGGGTGACAAAGCCGACATGCAGTTGATGAGCGGCGAAGTGCTCAAGGGCCATGTGGAAAGTATTTCGCGCGGCATCTACGACCGCGACAACCCGGAGAGCCGCGAACTGATCGCCGATGTGAATCCGACGTTCAACTGGGTGCGGTTGGCGCAGCGAGTGCCGGTAAGGATTCACATTGATGAAGTACCGGAGGGAGTGTTGCTGGCTGCGGGGATTACTTGCACGGTCGTGGTGGATCAGAGCGCTGTGGATAACTGATGGACCGAGTCGTCTGCATCGCGAGCAGGCTCACTCCTGCATCGGATCTGTGTCACACCGAAGATCCCCTGTAGGAGTGGGCCTGCTCGCGATGGCGTCGGCGCGGTCTCAGAGCCGCTCGCGCAGCCCGAAGCGCTTCATCAACGTCGATTCCAGCAAGCCCTTGGGCAACAACGTCGCCAGCAACGGCAACGCGCGGCTGCCGTTACCAATGCGGATCAACCGTGGCGGCCTGCTCTGCTGCACAGCCTTGAGTAACTCAGCGGCAAACTCGTTGGCCGGCGTCGGCTTGTCCTGCGACGCCTTGGCCCGCGCGCGAATGCCCTCACGCAGCGGAAACCATGGAGATTGTTCATTGATCACCTGCTCGGCTTCATGCCCGGCGTTCTTGGCAAAACTCGACTGGATCGCCCCCGGCTGCACTTCCATCACGCGAATACCGAACGGTGCCAGTTCCATGCGCAGCGCATCGCTCAAGGCATGTACCGCTGCTTTCGAGGCGCAGTAAGCACCGGCAAACGGTGTGACCAATACGCCGGAAACACTGCCGATATTCACCACCAATCCTTTGGCCCGGCGCAGCACCGGGAACAGCGCGCGGGTGACGCCAACGATCGAAAACACATTGGTTTCGAACTGCCGTTGCATCGCCGCAACGCCGCCATCGAGCAGCGGCCCCATGGCGCCGTACCCCGCGTTGTTGATCAGCACATCGAGGCCGCCGTGTTGCTGGTTGATCCGCTCGCCAAGTTGCTCCAGCGCCGCGCTGTCATTGACGTCGAGTTGCACGGCGGTGAACCCGGCAGACGCCAGTAACGCCAGGTCTTCAGCCTTGCGCGCACTGGCCCAGACTTCGAAACCAGCGACTTTGAACGCATCGGCGAGGGCGCGGCCGATGCCGCTGGAACAACCGGTAATCAACGCAACGGGCATGGCGCATTCCTTGTGCAAAAAAGTGGGGAAGGGAGGATCAGTCGGAGAAACTACCCTGCAAGCGCTCGGCGCGAAACTCCAGGGTTTGCGGGCGATAACCGGGGCGCAGCGGCGGCATGGGCAGGCAGTCTTCCCAGTCGCCGCCGGCCTGCAGTTCGCCGGGGCCACGATAGCGTGGCGCGGTGTATTGGTTGTCGGCCAGATTAACCGTATCGCCCGGCGCATAGGCTGCGATGCGCCAGCGCAGTTCGGTCAGGGGCACGTCGTTGGCGTTTTTCATTTTCAGTTGCAGCGGACGATCGGCCGGGCATTGCTCCGGAGCGTAAGCGATACGCATCTCAAGGCGCGCCAGTTGTTTGATCTCGCGGTTGTCCAGCCACACCACCCACATGGCCACAAAACCCAGGCCAATCGCCGCCGCCACTGAAACCGGCAAGGCCTTGGCCGGGTAGCGCAACAGCAGGATCAACCAGGTGATGACCAGCAGAATGCCGATGAACATGTTGGAACGCTCCGTGAGTTCGTGCGCACCATCCTACCGAAGGCCCAGCGGAATGGACATTCGTTGCGCACGGGATTTAACCGTTGGTCGGAACTGTAATTTCTGACAGTAGGCACATCTCTACGCGTCTGCTCAGATCATTGCAGGCGCAGAGGACGCGGTTATCGTGCAGGGTGAGTTACATGGGCATGTTCAGCAAAACACCGGTGCTGGCAGTGAACGATCCACGCGGGCTGGCCGTTCGCAGGGTCGATTACTGGCGTTGCGACGCTAATCTGGCACCTGAACCGCGCATCCATCGCACGGCTCACGACGCGGCAGGTCGCGCAGTGACACAGTGGGACCCGCGATTATGGGCGCAGCAAAGCGATGATCCGCTGGCACCGCCAAACCTGAGCGCGGTTTACACATTGAACGGGCAGGTTCTGCGCTCGAACAACGTCGACGCCGGGGTGCAGATCAGTCTGTTCGGTCTGGGTTCAGAGACATTGATGGATTGGGACAGCCGAGGCACCCGCCGGGACATTGTGCATGACCTGTTACTGCGGCCGACGGCGGTGTTCGAAGCTGGCGAGCTGCAACCACGCCGTTGCGCTGAGCGTTTTGGATATGGTCAGCCGGGTGATGCCGATCAGGCGCGTAATCAGCTTGGCCAATTGATTCGTCACGATGACCCGGCGGGAAACGTGCTGTTCGAAGCCTTCGCGATCACTGGGGAGAACGTTGAAAATACCCGGCATTTCACTCTTGAAGCCGTCTCCCCGGACTGGCCTGAGCCAATCGATGAGCGCCAGCGTTTGCTCGAACCCGGTGAGGGCGCAATGACTCATTGGCGTTTCGGGCCCCTCGGTGCGGTGCTCGAGCAGATCGATGCGAAGGGTAACCGACATGACAGTGTGCTGACCCTCGATGGACGCTTGCGCGCTCGCCACCTGCAGTTGAACCATCCGACCAAGCGGCGGGCGATGGTCAGCGATATTCACTACAACGCAGAAGGGCAGGTCACGCAGGAACTGGCAGGCAATGGCGTGCTGACAACGCTGACCTACCGTCAAGAGGATGGGCGTCTGATGATGCGTCACGCCGAAACCGCTCAGGGCGTGGTCTTGCAGCATCTGCTGTACCAATACGACCGGACAGGCAATGTGCTGAGCATCGAAGACCGGGCGCTGCCCGTGCGCTACTTCGCCAACCAGCGTATCGAACCGATCAGCCGCTTCACCTACGACAGCCTCTACCAGCTGAGCGAGGCCAGCGGCTGGGAGGCGGGGGCGGGTGATGGCGGCCCGACAGAGATCGCCAATTACTCGCAACGTTACCGTTATGACGCTGGCGGCAATTTGCTCAAGTTGATCCACGTGGGGGCACAAAGCCCAGGTCATGATCTGCAGGCTGCCCGCTACAGTAATTGTTGCCTGCCGTGGCGTAATGGCGTGCCGCCCGATGAGGTAGAGATTGCCGCTGCATTCGACGCTCGCGGCAATTTACTGCTGCTGGACCAAGGGCGGCGGTTGCAGTGGAATCTACGTAATCAGCTGCAATCGGTGACGGCAGTGCGGCGCGATACGCGCGCGGATGATGGTGAAATATTTTTCTACAACGGTAACGGCGAGCGCGTGAGCAAGATGCGTACGTTGCAGACCCATGCTCGTAGCGTGGTCTCGCAGGTGCGTTATCTGCCAGCACTGGAATTGCGCACGGACAGCGGCACCGGTGAGGCATTACAGGTCATCACGGTGCAGACCGGCCTGAACAGTATTCGCGTCCTGCACTGGGAGAGCCCGCCGCCGGCAGGCGTTAACGATCAGTATCGCTACAGTTTCAATGATCATCTGGGATCGATCAGTCTGGAACTGACGGCAGATGCGCAACTGATCAGCCGCGAGCATTTCTATCCATTCGGTGCGACCGCGTGGAGTGAGGAAAGCGACATCAGTTACAAAACCGTGCGTTACTCGGGCAAGGAGCGCGATGCAACGGGTCTGTACTACTATGGTTTCCGTTATTACATGCCGTGGTTGCAACGCTGGTTGAATCCTGATCCTGCCGGTGCCATAGACGGGCATAACCGTTATCGGGCAATGCGCAACAACCCCATCGTGTATACCGACGGGGACGGGCGCAAGCCAGGCAACAAAAACGGTGATCGGGTTTATCACGAGCTTGCCGAGCAAAAACTGGTCAATCCGCTGCAAGCTGCCGGAATGCAGCCGGTGCGAAACTATTTTGAAGCCAGTAATGACCCCAAAGTACAGGCCTACCGTAAGGCCATTCCCGATGAATTGGCAAAGCTGGGAGCCAAAAGCGACTCTCTGCTCAATACCCATGAAGCCCATGTGAGGGCGGCGGTCAGAACACAGACCGCATCGCCATCAGGGCCCATTCTTTATCACTCCGGTGAGCTGCTCTCTGCGGGCATGAGCAAGATTATCGGGGAGCAGAACACCAGTCGGATAATGGGCCCGATGTCGGTTGCCTTCAACAGTCCGACCGAAGACCCGCAGGTTCTTGCCGGCAGGCGCGATGCTGTGGCGAAGACCTTCAAGACCGGTGGACAACTGTTGATGCATGCAGCCCATCCCGCGGCCCAATTACTCGGTGCAGCCAGTACCGCGATGGGTAACGTCATGGAAATCTCGGAAGCGCAGACGCGTGTGCAGTACAGGATGTTGAATACGCCGGCCAATGTGGCGATGAACGTCCCGGGGGATAATGCGCAGATATCTTTTCAATCATTTCAGCAAACATTCACTTTGCCTCAGCAATCGCTGTTTTCAGAGGCGTCGGCGGCGCCAAGTGAATGGGCACAACAGTTATTGGCCGTCGCCTTTAAGCCGCCACCGCTACAGATCGTTCATGCGAACGATGATTCAGTAAACGATGACGAATATCTTGATCGTCCGCGTCGAGGCTCACATTACGGTTAAGTAAAAAAGCCCCCGCCCAACCCACTGCGGATAGGGGACGCAACGGGCTGGACGGGGGCTTCTTTTTTAACGGACGTTACTGCGCGATGGTCTTCACCGACACGCCGCGTTCGATCGGTGTGGAGCGGCCGTAGATGTCTTCGAAGCGCTCGATATCGTCTTCACCCAGGTACGAGCCCGACTGGACTTCGATGATTTCCAGCGGGATCTTGCCCGGGTTGCGCAGGCGATGCACCGAGGCGATCGGGATGTAGGTCGACTGGTTCTCGCAGAGCAGGAACACGTTTTCATCGCAGGTCACTTCAGCGGTGCCGCTGACCACGATCCAGTGTTCGGCGCGGTGGTGGTGCATCTGCAGCGACAGGCATGCGCCCGGTTTTACCGAAATGTGCTTGACCTGGAAACGCCCGCCCATGTCCACCGAGTCATACGAACCCCACGGACGATAAACCTCGCAGTGGTTCTGGGTTTCGCTGCGGCCCTGCTCGTTGAGCGTGTTGACCATTTGCTTGACGCCCTGAACCTTGTCTTTGTGGGCAATCATCATGGCGTCTTTGGTTTCGACCACGACGATGTTTTCCAGACCGATCACCGACACCAGTTTGCCGTTGCCGTGGATCATGCAGTTCTTGCTGTCCTGGATGACCACGTCGCCTTTGGTGACGTTGCCGTTGGCGTCTTTCTCGTTGACTTCCCACAGCGACGACCAGCAACCGACATCGCTCCAGCCGGCGGTCAGCGGCACCACGCAGGCGCGCTGGGTTTTTTCCATGACGGAGTAGTCGATGGAATTGTCCGGGCAGCAGGCGAAGGTGGCTTCGTCCAGCGTCACGGTGTCGGCATCCTGCTCGCTGCGCTCAAGGGTCAACAGGCAGGTGTCGTAGATGTCCGGATCGTGCTTTTTCAGCTCTTCGAGGAAGCGGCTGGCGCGGAACAGGAACATGCCGCTGTTCCAGTAGTAGCCGCCGGACTGCACGTACTCGGTGGCACGTTTGACGTCAGGTTTTTCGACGAAGTGCGAGACGCGGCTGACGCCTTCGGGCAGCAGCGAATCACCGGTGGATTTGATGTAGCCGTAACCGGTTTCCGGTTTGGTCGCCGGCACGCCGAACAGGACCATTTCGCCGTTTTCGGCAGCGACGGTGGCCAGGGCCAGAGCGCGTTGCAGCGCTTTCTGATCTTCCAGCACGTGGTCGGCCGGCAGCACCAGCATCAACTCGTCACGACCTTCATTGACCAGCATCATCGCGGTCAGTGCCACGGCCGGCGCGGTGTTGCGACCGAACGGTTCCATGAGGATGCGCTGCACTTCCAGATTGCGGTTGCTCAGCTGCTCGTTGACGATAAAGCGGTGATCCTTGTTGCAGACCACGATCGGGGTGTCCATGCCTTCGAACACCAGGCGCTCGAGGGTCTGCTGGAACAGCGTGTGTTCGCCGGTCAGGGCGAGGAATTGCTTAGGGAACTGCTTACGCGAAAGCGGCCAGAGACGCGAACCGCTACCACCTGACAAGATCACCGGAATCATATTGTTTACTCCATAAAATGCAGTTGAGAGCTGCAAGCTGCAAGCGGCGAGTTAGAAGCGCTTTACTTGCAGCTTGAGGCTTGTAGCTGATAGCTCGAGCGTTTAGCGAGTCGATACCGGGCGTTTCACCCAGACTGGCGACAGGCTGCTGCCGCTGCCGGTGACGTACAGCACTGCGGCTTCACCGCGCTCCAGGGCGACCGGTTTCACGTCGCCGACTTTCTTGTCACCTTCGTACAGCGCCAGGCTGACTTTCACTGGGTTGATTTCACGTTCGCCACGGCCCTTGGCGGCCACGTTCGGCACCACGTCGGTCTTGCCGTCGGCGGTCTTCAGGGTCAGCGGCTTGTCGCTGAGGTTCTGCACGCGTACCAGGGATTTCTGCTTGTTCTTGAACGGCGGCTCTTCGATCAGTTGCGGCGCGCCGGAAGCGTTGTTGACCAGGGTGTAGTAGTGATCACCAGCCAATTTCACCGGCAGGGTCTGGCTGCCGACCTTGGCGCTGTAATCACCGCCCGGCATGAAGCTGAAGTCGCTGCTGGCCAGTGGCGCAACGTCGCTCAGGTTGGTGCTGCCGACAGTCGCGCTGACTTCTGCGTTGCTGGCGTTGTAGATACGCACGAAGGTCGAGCCTTTCGGTGCGGTCGGGCCGTAGAGCGCAGCGTCGCCACCGGCGAAAGCCTGAACCGACAACACGCTCAGACCTGCAACCAGTGCAATGCGTTTTGCGAGACGACGAGGAGTAGTAGTGAAAGTCATGGTGTACCTCTCTTTCAGTTTTGCGCCCGATCGGGCGTCTCGGATTTAGTGTTGATGGCTACGTTTTGTTGGCGAGCACCGGCTTGTTTGAGCTCTGCGACCCACTGCGGGTCGGCGTCGCCGATTTCGTTGTTCACAGGCAGATATCGTTCAGGAAACTCCCAGATCAGCACCTGTGGCGGGCTGTTCTTGAAGTCATCGCTTTTCAGGTAGCTGAGCATCGGCAGGATCGGGCCGTGGCCGTCTTCGGCGTAGCTCACCACGTCGCTGTGCAGCGCTTGTTTCAGCGCACCGACGAAGTTCCAGTTGGGGTTGGCGCTGTAGCTGGTGCCGACCAGTGCCACCGGCACTTCATTGCTGGCGAACAGCGCGTCGTCACCGGCAGGCTGATCGCCAGCCGCGACGGTGTTGCGCTTTTGCAGCGGCTCTTGCGCCGGCATCAGGTTTTCAAACAGCGGATCGAGCGGCAGGAACAAGCGCAGATCGCCCTTGTGCGTAACCTTCTCCGCTGGCGTAGTGACGAAGCGCTGCGGCTCGCCGCTGAGCGGGAACTTGTCGGCGATGGTTTTCGCCAGCGTGTTGGCAGCGATCTCGGCGCCTTCAGGCGTCCAGTGCGTGTCAGTGCGCAGGAACACTTGCTGACCGCTCTGCTTGGCCTGTTGGAACGGCTTGAGCAGGTCAGGGGCGAGGATCTTGTCGGCGGCTACACGAGCATGGAAATCCTGATAGAGATTTTCGTGGATGCTCGCCGGTTTCACTTCACCCAGATGCTCCGGGTACAGACGAACCTTGGCCGGCACGATCGCCATCACCAGTTTCACGCCTTTCTCTTTCAGGGTCTGGCGCACGCCTTCGACCAGCGCGTAGTTGCCTTGCAGGTTCAGCTCTTCGTTGACGATCGGGTTGAATTCCTCATCGCTGTACAACCACTGATCGCGACCGAGCACCACGCCCGGACGACCTTCGTTGAACAGTTTGAAATCCAGCGCGGCCCAGAGGTTGGTGCCCAGACGCTTGATCGGGAATTCATCGTCGTAGTGCGTTTCCACAGCCTTGGTCCAGCGGCCGTTGAGCACCGTTGCCTCGGCATTGGTGCTGAAGCCAAAGAAGCTGCGAACCGACCACACACCGAGGACCAACAGGGTCACCAGGAACAGGGCGATGTAGAAGATGCGTAATGAGCGGGTCATGTCAGATCCCTCAGAACTGGAAGTAAAGGAACGGCGAGAAGCTTTGCGCCGAAAGTTTGAGAATCGAGGCGATGAACAGCAGCAGGATCAAGCCGCGCATCACATAGCGCGACCAGTCCGCGCTCCAGTAGGCCGGTTGCACCTGGGCTTCGACGCCGACGGTGTAGCCAGGCTCGTGGATGCTTGCCGGGTTTTCGCCTGGCGCTGCTTTGATCATTCCCGGAGTCGCAGTGGCAGGGCCGTTGGCCTCAACGTTGACTTCAGGTTTGATCTTGGCCGGCGGCTGGTTGGTGTACAGATCGCGCAGACCGAAGAAGGCCAGCGTCACGTACGCCACGACGAGGGTCGCCACTTGCAGACCGGTGAGGCTGGCCTGATTGAGTTCCGACAGCGACCAGTCGCCGAAGCTGAACATTGCGCCGTACATACGGCCGGCGACATGCAGGTTCTCGGCGCGGAAGATCACCCAGCCCATGACCACCAGCAGGAAGGTCAGCGCCCAGCGGATCGGGTTGAGACTGCGCGGCGAGGTGTTCAGCCCCAGCGCTTTTTCAATCGCCAGCCACATGCCGTGCCAGGCGCCCCAGACGATGTAAGTGATGTTCGCGCCGTGCCACAGACCACCGAGGAGCATGGTCAGGAACAGGTTGCGATAGGTCATCAGCGTGCCTTTACGGTTACCGCCGAGGGTGATGTACAGATAGTCGCGCAGCCAGGTCGACAGGCTGATGTGCCAGCGGCGCCAGAACTCGGTGATCGACTGGCTGATGTACGGCTGTTTGAAGTTTTCCATGAAGCGGAAACCCATCATCAAGCCCAGACCGATGGCCATGTCGCTGTAACCGGAGAAGTCGAAATACAGCTGCGCGGTGTAGGCCAGCGCGCCGAGCCAGGCATCACCCGTGGTCGGGTTTTGCAGCGCGAAGCAATGGTCAGCGACCACCGCGAGGGTGTCAGCGATGAAGACCTTTTTGATGAAACCCTGCATGAACCTCGTGCAGCCCTCGGAGAACTTGTCGAGGGTGTGCGTGCGGTTGTTGAACTGGTCGGCGAGGTCGCGGAAACGCAGGACCGGGCCGGCAATCAAGTGCGGGAAAATCGCCACGAACGCCGCGAAGTCGATCAGGTTGCGCGTGGCCGGGGTGTCGCCGCGATACACGTCGATGATGTAGCTGATCGATTCGAAAATGTAGAACGAGATACCGATCGGCAGCAGCACGTGAGTGAGGATGAACGGCGACAGACCGACCGACGTCATCATCGCGTTGATGCTGTCGACGCCGAAGTTGGCGTACTTGAAGTAGCCGAGGATGCACAGGTCGACTGCGACACCGAGCAACAGCCAGCGCTGCGCCGGTTTGGTTCTGACACCGGCGGCACCGACTTTGAGGCCGATCCAGTAGTTCCACAATGTGACGGCGGCGAACAGCGCGAGGAAGTCCACACGCCACCAGGCATAGAACACGTAGCTGGCGATCAGCAGCAGCAGGTTGCGATAGCGTTGCCCGCTCAAGTAGTACAAGCCGAGAAAGATCGGCAAGAACAGAAACAGGAACACGTTGGATGAAAATACCATCCCGATCTCTCCATGTTTGAACCAACAGTCAAGGGCCGAAGCCCCCCCAACCCCCCCGTGGTAGTGGAGGGGTGACACAATGCTTGCTTGAGGTCGGAGCTGGCCGTCAGACCGCGCCCCTCACCCCCCGCCCTCTCCCGGAGGGAGAGGGAGCCTGATCTCCATGGTTTTCAGAAATGGAGATCGACTCGATATTTCATTTCGGCGTAACTCGTACAGCCACCTCGGTCAGTCCCCTCTCCCTCTGGGAGAGGGTTAGGGTGAGGGGCTTTTGCTTTTCGCCTTTCAAGAACCCTTGTTGCCCTTTTCATGGGACGGGTCGTAGACCTTGGTCAGGTCGCCGCCGAGGCGGAAAGTCTTGAACGGCTGCATGCCGTGCTTCTTCTCGATCACATCCGGCGCACAGGTGTAGAGCGTGCAGAACGGTTCTAGCCAGGCGAACTTCATGTCCTCTTTGAGGTCGGTCATGTCCTGCTCTTTGCCGTTCTTCTTCTCGAATTCATCCGGGTCTTTCACCCCGGACAACACCCGATCACCCAGACGCTTCAGCGCAGCGTTGTTCTCCTGACGCAAATCAACCCCGTTGACCTGGGCGAAACTGGCGATCATCGCCAGCGGCGGCAGGGCGTAGTTGTGATAGGCGAGCGCGCGTTGCTGGCGCTTGAGTTCGTTCGGCAGGTAACCGTCGGCATCGACTTGATTGGCGCCGACCTTGTATTCCTTCACCGCCCAGTCAAACAGGTCGCGGCGGTTGGTCGCGACCGAGGTCGCCATCACCGACCATGCGGCCCAGTAGGAATGGTTGTTGGTTTTTTCCAGCGGCAGGTTGTCCCAGTCGCTGACCACCTGATCGGCCATTTTGCTGAACCACGCTTCGATCAACTGCGCTTCCTGCTGATGCTGCGCCAGCGGATGCGAGTCGGAGAATTTCAGGCGAATGTACGAAGAGGCCATGCTGCCCAGCGCCCATTTGCGCATCGACTTGCCGGTGTGGTTGAAGTCTTTCGACATCAACGCATCGGCTTTGGCCCACGCGGTCAGCCAGTTCAGCGTGCAATCAAGTTGCTCCGGACGACCGTCGCGCATGAACTGCATCACCCGTTTGGCGGTGCCGCGTTCCAGCGTGGTGATGTCTTTGGTGGTGTCGCGAAAGGCTTTTTCCGACTGCACGTTCAGGGTCGAACGCGCCTTGTCCGAGCCTTCGTATTTGCTGCGAAATTGCAGCGGCCCGGTGTACGGCGCCGGCATCGCATCGCAGCCTTCGCTGTTGTCGCCAGTCTTGAATTTGTCCACAGGCGCAAAGTAACCCTGCGGTGGACGCAATGGCGCGGCGGCCTGAGTCGCTCCGGCGAACATCGCCAGGCTCAACAGGGTGGGTGCCAATAAAGATTTCAATTTCGGATTTCGCATAGCAGACCTCATTGCCCGACCTGAGCGGTTTGTTGCCCAGCGCCCGGGAATACGTTGCGTTTGCAGATTTTCGCTTCGACTTTCTGTGGCGCGGTACCCGCTTCCGGGCCCTGGACTTCGACCGCCAGCAGGTTTTGCGAGGCCCAGTCTTCGTCCGTGCGCAGCTCAAAGGCGAAACGACCGTCGGTGTCGGAGGTTTCCGGTTTCTCGATCTTGATGTCCTCGTGGCGACCGTTCATGTACCAGAGGGTGGCTTGCAGGGTTTTCACCGAAGGGTCGGCGAAGCGGATGTCGACCTGATGGCTGCTGTTCTGCAGGTTCAGGTTCTTGCTGTTGACCAGCAGTTCTTGTTTGCTGCCCGGCTTGAGCGTGGTGCTCGCGGTCATCTGTGCATCTTTGCCTTCGCAGCCGTTGTCGAGAAGAGACATCATCTGGCGATAGATGGTTTCCTGGTCGAGGCGGTACAGCGGCGAGAATTCCCAGATGAGAATTTTCGGCGGGGTCTTCTGGAATTCGTCGCTGCCCAGGTACTGCAACATCGAACCTTCCAGACCGCCGCCAGGGAAGGCGACGTTGAGAATGTCAGCGCCGATGGCTTCTTCGAGGAAGCCGGCGAAGTTGTAGTTCTTGCCGCTGTGCGAAGTACCGACGAGGGTGATTTGCGGATTGCCGGAATCGCCGAACAGGTCGCCGTCGCCAGCTTCGCCCTTAGGCTCGGTGGTGAACTGGTCCATGTACTGGATCGCGTAACTGGTGCCGCACAGTTGCCCGGCCATGTTGTGCAGGGTGCCGGTCTTGCCCATGCGCCCGGAGCGCTTGGTCTCGAATTCACGCTTGGGCACGTCGGCGAAGGCCGGGATCTGCTTGACCTTTTCGGCGACGATTTTCGCCGTGCGCTGTGCACCGTATGGCGTCCAGTGCTGGTCGCCACGGAAGTAGAAATCGTGGGCGGGCAGGGTGTCTGGCAGCGATTCGTTGGTCAGCGGTGACAGGTCCGGCACGACGTAACCCATCTTGGCGAAACGGCCGAGCATGGTCTTGTAGTTGCCCAGCGCTTTCTCGTAATCGAACGCGGCTTTTTCCTGCGGATTGAGCTTGTTGCGGTTCACCAGGCCACGGGTCGGCTGGTAGACGATCACCAGTTCGACGCCTTTGGCTTTGAACGCATCGTGCAGCTGTTGCAGACGCTTGTAGCCGGCCGGGGTGGTGTTGAACTCGGTGCGCAAATCTTCCTGAGTCCGGAACAGCCAGTCGCCTTGCGCCTGCACCAACGTGGTGAAGTTCTGCTGGTAACGCGTGGTGTAGTTCTTCGCGTCATGGGCCGCCGGGCACAGGTTACAGCACGGTTCGGCGCTGAATTTTGGCGGCGTGGCAGCGGCGCCTTCATCGGCACGGGCGCCGTTGCTGGCCGCGAGAATGCCCACGGTCAGGGCCGACAGGCTGAGTAATCTGATCAAGTGTGGGTGCATAAAATTATCCTCAGTCCTGCATTTCGGTCTGGCGTTCGACAGGGTCGATCAGCACGGCTTTCTGCTGGCGCACCAGCAGGTCGAGAATTTCATCCTGGCGCTCGCCGAGGATGCCGTTGAAGCTGATGCCGCTGGATTTGGTCGGCGCCAGCATCGACACGCGATACAGCTCGACACTCAACGGTGAATCGATCGACAGCGGGCCGCTGCCATTGGCCGCAAGCTCACCGCCAACGACGATCAGCGACACCTGCGCATCGAACGGGTCGAGCTTGATGTCACGGTCGGTGTCGGTGAGGTCCTTGATGTGGCCGTAGACGCCGGTCAGACCGTTGGCCATGGCGACGTTTTCGTAGAGGCGGATGTTCACGCTGTTACGAATGCGGATGCCGTGGCGCTTGTTGCTGATGACCTTGTTGCCCCACAGCAGGTTGTCGGCGGACTCGTAGAGGGTGATGCCGTCGGTGTGGTTCTTGTAGATCTCGTTGTAGGCAATGATGTTGTTGACGCTGTTACGGTCGATCACCAGGCCCGAGAGGTGGTTGTCGAAGCTTTTGTTGTTGAAGATGAAGCTGTCGTTGACCTCACGGGAAATAATGATCCCGTGCTTCTTCTTCGTGGCGTGCACGGTGTTCTCGGCAATGATCAGGCCATGGGAACGGTCGTGCGGGTCGATGCCGTAAACGATGTTGTCTTTGTAGGTGTTGCCCTTGACTACGAAGTCGCGGGTCTCGTAGCAGTAGAAGCCGTACCACATGTCGGAGAACTCGGAACCGACGATCCAGCCAGTCGGCTCGGGACGCTTGAGGACCTTGGCCATGTTCGGCGTGTATTGGGAAATACTCACGCCGTAGGACTTACTGTTGGCGTAACCGAAGCTGGCCATCTTGCTGTTGACGATGTAGGTCTCGGTGCCACCCCAAGCGAGCAGGAACGGACGGAATTCCTTCGGCGAACGGAAGGTCGCCGGGCCGTTTTCCTTCTCGCGCCAGCCAGTGATCTTGGTATCGCGCACGAACAACTGACCGTCGTTGACCAGGAACGAACCGGCCTCTTGCGACAGGCGCAATTCCTGGGTCTGGCCATCGATTTCGAGGATGCCTTTACGACCGACAACGATCGGCAGCTTCGACAAATACACGCCCGGCGAGGTTTCGCTGAAATACTGCTTGGGCAGTTTCTGCGCCAGATCCTTGAGGTTGATGTAGCCGTCATCGACGAAGATCGCCTGCGGGATGCCGTGCTGACGCACCACCCATTCGGCCATCTTGTTGTCGCCGCCGATGAAATCCTTCAGCGCGTCTTCCTGCATCATCCGGCGCACGCTGATCTTGCCCGGTTTGCTGCGGTTGATCTTCGCGGCGGCGGCCTCGGCGGTGAAGCCGGAAAGGTCGGGCAGTTTCGGCGCGGCCAGATTCAGCGCCTCGGTGGGTGCGCTGCTGACGGTGTAGGTCTTGGCTTGTTGCAGCTCCTTGGCCGTGGTCGCAGGCTTGGCCGGCTCCACGTTGGCGAAGGCGCCAGCGCTGGCCAGCAGCATCGCGCCGGCCAGCAGGCTGAGTGAGCCTATCCTGGTGCTGATCATGTCGGGCACTCCCTTGGCGGTTTGCATCAGAAGCGCCAGATCACGTCGATGAACGCGCGGTGCATGTACGAATCAACCTGCTTGCCGTAGGCATCGCCCGGCTTGAACACACCGCCACGGAAGCGCACCAGGGCCGAAGGCTCGTCGATCGACTGGCTCAGCGCCGCCGGCAACAGGCCTTGCTTGAAGTACTTGGTGACGACCAGGTCCATCTCCTGACCCAAGTCCTTGTTGCCGTCTTCAAGCGGCAGCGAAGTGCTGGAAAGGATCGCGCCGGTGGCGTCGTCGGTGTTGTTTTCCACGGCGTTGATGCCGTTGCTGCCGACCGGCTTGTTGCCGTCGACACGCCAGAACTTGTGGTAGATCAGGCTGGCGTCGTACTCGTCGTTGACCATCCACGAACCGAACAGGGTCGCGGTCTGCATGTTGTTCATTTCGCCACGGAACGCTTCGCCGAAACGGTGAACCCGCGAGCGCGTACCGGTGTAGTTGGAGCGGTTGCTCTCTAGACCGTTTTGCTCGTAATCGGCGCTGGCGCGGGCATAGGCACCGCCGACTTGCCATTGCGGATCGAGGCGCAGACGCACACCGATGTCAGTGGCCCAGCCGTTGACGTCATCACTGCGCTTGGCTTGCGCCGGGCGCGAGCCGTCGGCATTCAGCGCGTTGACCGTGTCGCGGTCGCCGCTCATGCCGGTGATGCTGCCCCAGTAGTTGACGGTGTTGGTGTTGCGCCAGTTGTAGGCGTCGCTGTCGGCGGTCAGGCCGAGCCAGCTGATGTCGCCGTTCTCGGTTTTATCCAGCGAATCACGCGGGACGCCCGGTTCGGCGTAATCGAGTTTGCCGTCATCATGGGTGTGGTGACCGCGAATGCCGACCCAGTTGCCCGGCGTCCACTGGTAAGCGGCATCGGCGTAGGCGTGCAGGCGATCCTTGTCTTTCGGCGCCAGCTCTTTGAGGTCAGTGCGGTATTCGCTGAAGCGTTCGGCGACACCGGCGTTGGCGCGCAGCAGGGTGGTGTCGAAGGTCCAGTTCAGCGCTTCGATGTTGGTGTCGCGCCATTGGCCGTCGTCATTGCGCAGGCGCTGGCGACCGAACTTGAGCATTTCGCCCGGGTACGGGGTGAGGCCGCTGTAACCGACCCAGAACTCGCGCATCGCCAAGTAGTTTTTCTTGGTTTTGCGATCACCGTTGTCGGTGGCTTGTTCACCGTCGGATTGTTGCAGGGTGTCGGTTTCGATGATGTCGGTCGAGGTCACGGCCTGACCCATGGCGTAGGCGCTCCACGCGCCGCTTTCGCCGTAGATCCACGGACGCAGGTCGAGGCCGACACCGTTGACGTCGCCGCCCTTGGCGGTGCCGAGGTCGCGGTCATCTTCGGACTGACCGGTGACTTTCACTTCGAGGCCAAAGTTCTTGGTTTCAGTCATCGCGGCCAGTGTCGGGCAAGACCAGATCAGCGCGAACGAAAGGCCAATGCCGGCCTTCACGAATGGATTCAACTTCATAATTTTTCCTCGCCGTCTTCTTCTTGCAGGGCGTGCAGTTGCAGCGTGTTCTGGTTCAGAGCGCCACGGCTGGCTTGCTCCTGTTGCAGCAGACGCTGGGCTTCGGCGAGACGCTCGGGCGGCAGTTGCGCGGCGAGGGTGGTCGCCAGCTCATCGGCTTGCGGGGTGTTTTGCGCCTTGGCCAATTGGCTGAAGACGTAGGCATTAAGCGGGTCGGGCTTGGTGCCTTTGCCTTGGGAGAACAGTTGGGCGATGGCGAAGTCGGCGCTGTTCTGGCCGTTGCGCGCAGCGGTCAGCAAGTGATCGAGGGCCTTCTGCGGATAGACCTTGCCCAGGTAACCACGGCGATAGATCTGGCCGAGGTAGTAGTCGGCGGCGACTTCGCGGCCAACGGCTTTCTGGAAATGTTCTTCGGCGACTTTGGCGTCGGCCGGAACCATTTTGCCTTCGTAGTAGAGCTTGCCCAGCAACAGTTCGGCGCGCGGCTGGTCAGCGGCGCGGCCGTTGTCGAGGTACTTCATCATCTGGTCGACGTCGCCCAGTTCCGGGTAGTCGTAAAGCAATTGCGCGAGGGTCACCCACGATGCCGGGTAGCCCGGAGCGATCGGCTCGAGCAGCGACTGCGCGGTTTTTTCGTCGGTCTTGCCCAGGGTCGAATCGGCCAGTACACGGGCCACGGAATCGACGCGCTGGGCGGTGACGGTGCCACGGCTGTAACCGGCCTGCATCTGCTTGATCAACTCGGCTTGTTGCTCTGGCTGCGCGCGTTTCTGGTAAACGGTGGCCAGTTCGACGTAGCAGATGTCGGTGGTGTTGATCGCGGCTTTGCAGATCTTTTCCACGTCATCCAGGTGCTGGTCGTAGGTGCCTTGGGTGCGATAAAGCAGCACTTGCGCCAGACCCGCTTCCGGGTAACCGGATTTGCGCCACTGATCGATCTGCTGCTGAGCGTTGATATTCGGGAAACTGTGCGGGTATTGCAGATAGAGCATCGCCAGCGGGATCAACGTATTGCCTTCGCCATTGGCAGCGGCTTTTTTTAGCAGGCTTTCGGCTTCCTGATGCTCGGCTTCGGTGGAACCCGGTTTGGCCACCAGCAGGCGACCCAAGCGTGCCTGGGCACGCGGCGAAACACTGGCGGCGGCGCGGTAAGTCGCTTCGGCCTGTTTCATTTGCTCAGGGTCGCGGCTGTCGACCTGGATGTCGGCGAGGCCGACTTGCGCTTCGCTGTAACCCAGATCGGCCAGTTGCTGATAGTTCTGCGCGGCGGTGGCGGTGTCGCCCCGCTTGAGCGCTTCGTTGGCCAGACGCTGATCGGGCAGGCCGGCGCAACCGGCGAGACTGACTGCCAAAGCCAAGGCACACACCGTGCCCATGTAGGAGTGAGCCTGCTCGCGATGCAGGCGATGCGGTACATCAGACACACCGCGCTGATCCAATCGCTGGCAAGCCAGCTCCCACAGGGATCGCGGTGTTTTCAGGATGGGTGGAGTAGTCACAGGCATGTCCTCGACTTAAAGACCGGCAGCCATGGCTTTGTCGATCAGCCAGTTCAGGTTCGGACCACGGTCGCTGTTCACTTCCACCGGGCGACCGGCGAGGCTGCTGTCGAGCGGCTCGTCAGGTTTGATCTGCACGCGGATGTCGGAGGACAGGTCTTCGCTTTTCAGGCTGGTGCTGCTGACAATCTTGCCGGTGCGGGTCTTGTCTTCGCCGGCGATCTGGAAGCTCACCGGAGTACCCGGGCGCACGTCGCCGAACTGGCGATAAGAGAAGCGCGCATCAACGTTGGCCTGGGTGTTGCGCGGTACCAACTGGAAAATCACGTCGCCCTTGCTCGCGTATTGACCGTCAGCCACCAGTTGCTGAGCCACGGTGCAATCGCACGGCGAAGTCAGGGTGCCGGTCATTTGCTTGCCGAACAGTTCTTCAACCTTGGCCGGGGACAGTTGATCTTCTTCCAGATGGCCCTTGAGCACGTCGAGCATGCTGGTGCTGAAGGTCGCCAGTGGCGCGCCTTTCGCGGCGACGCCGTCGGACTTGATCAGGCTCTGCACGGTGCCGTCGCGCGGCATGGTGATGTTCATCCCCGGCACGCTGACCAGACCGGCCTGCGCGTGGCTGACGAAGTACATGCCATACACCGATTTGAAAATGAAACCCGCTGCCACCAGGCCGACTGCAAAAATACCGGCGCTGAACGTCACGGCTTTCAGACGGCCGAACGGGGTCATGCCGGAGCCGCCGTCCTTGACCTTGCGCGCCTTGGTGAAGTTGTCGCGCTGCAGGGTCGCCAGCACTTCGCCGATGCTGACGATGTCGCCGGCCAGGTGCGAAGTGATCAAGTGGCGCAGGGTGGAAATGTCCTGCTGCTCGAGGTTCTGGAACTGGCAGCCAGCGCGGCCGGTCTGGCGGTCGAAGGAACGCACTTGCAGTTCAACGTCCATCGCCAGGCCGAGGTTGTCGATGACGAATTGCAGACGCGCCTTGTACACCTCGCCGATGGTCAGCGGCAGTTGCCCGGCGTTGAACGCCAGACCACCGGCCGACAGGTCGATGACCCGCGCTTCAACCGGTGTCCGGTCGGGGCCGAAGAAGCGCAGTTTGGCCGGGATTTTCACACGGGCGTGTTGGCGCTGGGCTTCGGATTCATGCACTACGTTGGCGTTGACGGCGGTATTCATAGGGGCGATTTCCTTGTTAATTCAATAGGGGCGGGTCAGACCATCATCAGCAGCACGGCGACAAAAATGCTGCCGGCGGAGAAGGTCATGGTCCGAGACGACCAGGTGTTGAACCAACGTTGAAAGCTGGCGAGATCACGGGTCAGGGAAGTGGGTTGGCGAGTCCAGGATTGTTGGTCGAGGCGGAAGAACACGTAGATCTTCACCAGCGCACCAACGATCTGGTTGTAATAGAGAATCGCTGGATAAGCCGGGCCGATCCGGTGACCGGAACACGACAACAGCAACGTCAGGATCAGGCGTGTGATGCCGATCCACAGCAGGTAAACCAGGATGAACGCGGTGCCGTATTTGAAGCTGGCGATGAGCGCCACGGTCAGGCCGAGCAAGGAGGTCCACATCGATACGCGCTGGTCGAACAGCACCACCGAAGTGAAGGCGCCGAGGCGTTTCACACCCAGGCCCAGCGCTCGCGAGTTCTGCCGCAGGTTGTTGCCGTACCAACGGAACATCAGTTTGCGGCTGGCCTTGATGAAGCTCTTCTCCGGCGGGTGTTCAACGGTGTTGATCGCCGCGTCAGGCACGTAGAAGGTGTCGTAGCCGAGGCGCATCAGGCTGAACCAGCTCGACTTGTCGTCGCCGGTCAAAAACTTGAAACGGCCCAGACGCCAGTGTTGCAGTGAGTCGCTTTCCACGTCGGCGATGAATTCCGGGTTGGTGACCACAGACGCTTTGAATACCGACATACGGCCGGTCATGGTCAGTACGCGTTTGGACAGGGCCATCGAGCACATGTTGATGTGGCGCTGGGCGAAACGCAGCTTGTGCCATTCGCTCATGATGTAGCCGCCGCGCACTTCGCAGAATTCGTTGGTGGTCAGGCCGCCGACGTTGCCGAACAGCTGGAACCACGGCACGGTCTTGCGCACGGTGCCTTCACCGAGCACGGTGTCGCCATCGATCACGGCAACCACAGCACGGTCGTCCGGCAAGTGACGGGAGATCGCGCGGAAACCATAGGCCAGGCCATCACGTTTGCCGGTGCCGGGAATGCGCACGAAGTCGAGCTTCACACGTTCTGGCGGATTCATCCGTGCCCACAGCGCCTTGACCAGCAACTCATCGGACATTTCCACGATCGAGCAGACCACGGTGGTCGGCAGTTCGCAGTCGATGGCTTCGCGGATCACCGAGCTGTAGACCTGCGCTGTGGTCAGCGCGTCGATACGGAAACTGGTGACCATCAGGAACACATGCGACGGGTCCGCCGCTTTACCCAGCTTGCGCACTTTGCGGCGCAGGTGCGGGTAAACGATGTAGAGAAAAATCATGCCGCGCACAAAGTGCGTTGCACCCATCGAGTAGCGCCAGATACCCACGGCGCCAATCAGGAAAATGAAGTCCTTCGACTCGGAGTCGAATGTGGACGTGGGCAGCATCAAGGCCAGGCCCATCAACAAACTTAGGTAAAACAGCCAACCGGCGGCCTGAAGTAGGCCGTGTTTTAGCCTGTGCATAATCTGCATCCGTCTCTATCTCGGGGCGGGCCCGATGGGGTTAAGGCAGGCTTACAAAAACTTGCAAGGACATGTAGGAGCTGCCGAAGGCTGCGATCTTTTGATCTTTCGCTTGGGATTTTGGTGTTCCCGAAAAGATCGCAGCCTCGTTTCACTCGACAGCTCCTACAGGGCTGCTTTACCAGCAGATGCCTTCGGTACGGGTGCCAGCGTCGGTGGCTTTGGCCATGAAGCCGACCAGGTCGATGACCTGTTTGCCGTGCGGCGCTTGCTGGGCCAGCGCGCGGAATTTCTCGTCGCGGTTGCCGAGGATGATCACGTCGGAGTTGTCGATCACCGAATCGAAGTCCGCGTTGAGCAGGGACGATACGTGGGGGATTTTCGACTCGATGTAGTCCTTGTTCGCGCCGTGAACACGGGCGTACTCGACGTTGCTGTCGTAGATGCTCAGGTCGTAACCCTTGCCGATCAGCATCTCGGCCAGCTCGACCAGCGGGCTTTCGCGCAGGTCGTCGGTACCGGCCTTGAAGCTCAAACCGAGCAGGGCGACTTTGCGTTTGTCGTGGCTTTCAACGATGTCGAAGGCGTTCTGCACTTGCGATTCGTTGCTGCGCATCAGCGAGTTGAGCAGCGGCGCTTCGACGTCCAGCGAACCGGCGCGGTAGGTCAGGGCGCGCACGTCTTTGGGCAGGCACGAACCGCCGAAGGCGAAGCCCGGGCGCATGTAGTACTGGGACAGGTTGAGAGTCTTGTCCTGGCAGACCACTTCCATCACTTCACGGCCATCGACGCCGACCGCTTTGGCGATGTTGCCGATCTCGTTGGCGAAGGTCACTTTGGTCGCGTGCCAGACGTTGCAGGTGTACTTGATCATCTCGGCAACGGCGATGTCCTTGCGGATGATCGGTGCATCGAGTTCTTCGTACAGCGATTGCAGAACGTCGCCCGAGGCCTTGTCGAACTCGCCGATGACGGTCATCGGTGGCAGGTCGTAGTCGGCGATGGCGGTGGATTCACGCAGGAATTCCGGGTTGACCGCAACGCCGAAGTCGACGCCAGCCTTTTTGCCCGAGCAGTCTTCGAGAATCGGGATCACCACGTTGGCAACAGTGCCCGGCAGTACGGTGCTGCGTACGACGATGGTATGGCGGGTGGTCTTTTCACGCAGAACAAAACCGATCTCGCGGCATACCGCTTCGATGTAGTTCAGTTCGAGGTCGCCGTTCTTTTTGCTCGGCGTACCGACGCAGATCATCGACAGGTCAGTGTCACGAATCGCTTCGGCGAAGTTGGTCGTGCCACGCAGACGACCGGTCTGGATACCCTGTTGCAGAAGTTCGCCCAGGCCCGGTTCAACAATCGGCGACTTGCCGGCGTTGATCATGTCGATCTTGTCTTTGGCAACATCGACGCCAACCACGTCATGGCCCCGTGCAGACAGGCAACCGGCACATACTGCGCCAACGTAACCCAAACCAAATATGCTGATGCGCATCGCAATTACCTCTGTATATATCAGGCCTTAGAAGGCCGGAGTTAATGGTGTTCAGCGTTCATTAGTGCACTCGAAAGTGCGGCTTACAGGCGCCACAATGCCGTGTGCAGGCATACTAAGTTTCGAGTGTCTAAATAAGTGCACTCAAGATGTGCGCAACCAGGCCTTGTTGTTATGACTTGCCCTGTTATGCAGCCGATCTTCCTTGTGGAAGACTCTTGTGCAATCGTCTTGCGCGCTCGATGGCAGGATTAAAGTCCCGTAAATCAAGCGGTTGGGTGCTCAGGTGAGCACGTTTATAAGGGCGCGGCCATGGCCTTGTAGGGGATATAAATGCTGCGTATCTCCTGTCCATCGTCTGTTTTGAGACTAGTTAGTCATCTAGGCAAGTTGCTGTGACAACTTGGTTACATGGCTATCTGCTCTGCGTAAGTTATCTCGTACAAACTCGGCGAGAATCGTTACCGGTGGTATGAGCTACGCATTTGGACATAGTTCCAGTCCACTCATCGCACCATCTGAAATTTCTTGAAATATTGCCAAAGATGGCACTGGTCTCAATTTGATAGCACTTTCCATTTCGCCCTTTATTTATAGGGCGATAATCGCGTTAGATAGTTTTGTGCCACTACCACGAAAAAATTTAGGTGCCACTACTGAAAAAAATGATCAGTGTCGAGTGAAACTAATCTTAGAAAAGACAGGGAAGAATTTCTGGCGCCATTAAAATGGCGAATTGTCGCGAGGGTTTTTTGACATCGTGCGAGCTGCACGACTCTTTATATAAAGAGTCGTGCATTGGGCATGCTTTATTCGGGGGCGTGGTCGCGCAAAAACACCAGATTGTCCGGTTTTGAGTGCTCGGCGCTGTAGCGATAACCCTGCACATCGAACTGCTTGAGCAGAGCCGGATCGTTGATTTTTTCCTGGATCACGAAGCGGCTCATCAGACCACGAGCCTTCTTCGCGTAGAAACTGATGATCTTGTACTGACCGTTCTTCTGATCCTTGAACTCGGTGTTGATGATCCGTGCGTTCAAAGCCGTGCGTTTGACCGCCGAGAAGTATTCGTTGGAAGCGAGGTTGAGCAGCACGTCGTCGCCCTGATCGACCAGCGCTTCGTTCAGCCATTCGCTGATGCGCGTGCCCCAGAAAGCGTACAAGTCCTTGCCCCGGACGTTGGCCAGTTTGGTACCCATTTCCAGGCGATACGGTTGCATCAGGTCGAGGGGGCGCAGCAGGCCATAGAGGCCGGAGAGCATGCGCAGGTGTTTTTGCGCGTAGTCGAAGTTGGCTTCGCTGAAGGACTGTGCGTCGAGACCGGTGTAGACGTCACCCTTGAACGCGAGCAGCGCCTGCTTGGCGTTTTCCGGAGTGAAGGCGGGTGTCCAGCTGCCGAAGCGCGCGGCGTTGAGCCCGCCGATCTTGTCGGACACGTGCATCAGTTCGCTGATCTGCGCCGGCGTCAGGTCGCGCAGTTGCAGGATCAGTTCCTGAGAGTGGTCGAGATATTGCGGCTGGGTGAAGCGCTGGGTCGCCGGCGGTGTTTCGTAATCGAGGGTCTTGGCGGGGGAAATCACCATCAGCATGAAGTCGTCTCCTTTAATCGTGGGGGCGATTCTAGGGGGTTGTCCGAGTTGACTCCAGCTATCAAGCCCATAGGTGATCGACGGCTTGGCGATGATCGTTCCCACGCTCTGCGTGGGAACGCCGCCCGTGACGCTCTGCGTCACCGTCGAACCTGGACGCGGAGCGTCCGGGGAGGCGTTACCACGCAGAGCGTGGGAACGATCATCCGTGGCTAAGGGGAATCGTGTGGGATCAGCTATAGTGCCGCGCGGGTTTTGTTATGGAGACATCCCTTTTGCGCATTGTTCTTTTATTCACCGCGTGGCTGTTGAGCTTTGGTGCCGTGGCGGCGCCGGGCGATGTGGCGACGCTGGATCGCAGCACTTGGCCAGAGCAGCTCAGCAACCCGACGCTGTTTGATGTGGCGTCCCGGGCGGAAATCCTCATGTTCGCCCGTGTTCTGCTGGGTACCGAATCGATGGACGAAGCCGCGTTGGCTCAGCGTCTGGGCCTGCGCACGATCAACATCGACGCGGTCAACAGCCTGCGTCAACGTCTTTGGCAGCGCTTGTTGGCGAACTACAACTACGCCCAGCAAAGCTGCGATCAGGACGCCTCGTTCTGCTTCCTCGTCGAAGATCTGCCGACCCTGCGTGAGCAAGCCGCCAAGTTCGTGGTCAGCGACGACAGTTATTACACCAAATGGGCCGAACCGAGCCGGATCTTCCATGTGCAGTATCTGGACGAGTTGATGCGCAAGGCTGCGCTGTCGCCGCAGACCAGCAACGAATTCGATCGTTTCGGCGACTACGAGCGCAACGGTGACGAGATGCACGACCGGCTGTTTCTGCTGACCTTCGACAGCGCCGCCAACCTGCAACCGGACAACACCGGTTGGCTCACCGAATACCTGCGCAAGGCGAACCTGAACGGCACGTTCTTCGTGTTGGGCAAGGATATTCAGGCGCGGCTGGCTGATCGTTCGGTCAGCAGCCTGCAGGCGAGCTTCTCCAAACAGTGCGTCGGTGTGCAGGGTTGGGAGTTCCGCTCCCACAGCCACTGGCAGGACTGGCAGGATTCGGTGCGGCGCAGCGCTGATCTGGTGAAGAACAAATTGCCGGAAAACTACGTGCCGCTGTTCCGTCCGCCGGAAGGTCAGCGCCGCAGCGATGCGCAAGGTTTCTTCAACACTCAGGGCCTGCAAGTGGCGCTGTGGGACATCGATGCCCAGGACGGCGCCGGCAAACTCAAGGGCTCAGCGAGCGCGCAGCGGGTTCTGACCCTGATGCTGTTGTGGCGTCACGGTGTGATCAATTTCAACATGAAACAGGACGCGGTGAAGACCTCGTTGCCGTGGTTGATCACGCAAACCGCGCAAAGCGGCATCGGTTGGGAAGACTGTCAGGACGCGTTTCGCTGAGAAACGCTGAAAGCCCGTAAACATTGGGCCTGGGGCGATTTTTTTGCAGGATTCGGTGCAGGCGGACTTCCGACTTTAGCGGGGTCTGGGCTGTCCGCCAAGGGCTTTTCGTCACTCTGCAAAATAAACTTAAAAAAACCGTCAAAGTACTTTTTTATGTCATCGGTTTTGGAGTATTACGAAGACAGACCGCCGAAACCTGCAACACAGGTGGCGTCTTCCAAGACCCGTTTGTTTGCAGTCACTTGAATCTCCGCAGGTTAGATTTCGGCAGTCACTTCGAGGCGCAGCACCGCCCAGGTATTGCGTCTACTGGCTCTGACAAAGGTGACCGAGTATGGATGATCACGGACGTAGCCCTTCCTCCAACCAGCCAATCCTTTATGTACTCGATACCAACGTATTGATTCACGATCCAAATGCCCTGCTGAATTTCGAAGAACACCACGTCGCGATCCCGATGACCGTGCTTGAAGAGCTGGACAAGCTCAAGAGCGGGCATCACAGCGTTGCCGCCGAATGCCGTCAGGCCATCCGGCTGATCGACAAGACCTTGGGCGATGCTTCTCCGGAAGATGTCGAACTGGGCGTGCCGATCCAGCGCGGTAAAGGCGGGCCGAAGGGCTTGCTGTCAATTCTGATGAGCAAGCAGGCCGAATCGAACCTGATTCTGCCGGAGCATCTGAACGACAACAAAATCATCAACCAACTGATCGACCTGCACACCCGCGACCCGAAAAAGCCTGTGGTGTTGGTCACCAAAGACATCAACATGCGCCTCAAGGCGCGCGCCTGCGGCATCGATGCCGAGGATTACAGCACCGACCAATTGGTCGATGACGTGTCCCTGCTGCCCAACGGCTACCACAACATGACCGGCTCTTTCTGGGACCGCGTGAGCAAGGTCGAAACCCGTCAGGATCACGGCCGCACCTGGCATCAAGTGCAACTGATCGACAACCTGCCGGCGGTGCACATCAACGAGTTCATCATTGATGAACAGGGCTTTGTCGGCTGGATCAAGGAGATTGATGAGGCCAAACTGCTGATCCTCGACCTGCATCAGGAACCGCTGCTGCATCAAGAAGCGTGGGGGCTCAAGCCGCGCGACATTTACCAGAGTCTGGCGCTGTACGCGTTGCTCGATCCGGACATTCATCTGGTCAATCTGTCGGGTGCCGCCGGTTCCGGTAAAACCATTCTGGCGCTGGCCGCTGCGATCGAGCAGACCATGGTCAGCAAGCGTTATCGCCGAATCATTGCCACCCGCAGTGTGCAAGGCCTGGACCAGGAAATCGGCTTCCTGCCCGGCACCGAAGCGGAAAAAATGGAGCCTTGGCTGGGCGCCATCACCGACAACCTCGAAGCCTTGCACATGGATGACGAAAACACCCATGGCAGCGTCGACTACATCCTCAGCAAAGTGCCGTTGCAGTTCAAATCGCTCAACTACATTCGCGGTCGCAGCTTCCAGCAAAGCCTGATCCTGATCGACGAATGCCAGAACCTCACGCCGCACCAGATGAAAACCATCATCACCCGTGCCGGTGCCGGTTCGAAAGTGGTGTGCCTGGGCAACCTCGCACAGATCGACACCCCTTACCTGTCCGCGACCAGCTCCGGGCTGACCTACCTGACCGAACGCTTCAAGGACTTCCCCAACGGTGTGCACATCACCCTGCAAGGGGTGCCTCGCTCGATTCTGGCCGAATACGCCGAAACCCATCTCTAAAAGCAGCTAATAGCTCCAAGCTATAAGCGGCAAGATACAAGCGTAGAGAGTGTTTCTCTCATGCCCTTGTAGCTTGCCGCTTAATGCTTGCAACTGCTTAAATGCTGCCATTCCATACCTGCAGACTACTGCGCTTTTCACTTGCCGCTTGTAGCTTGCCGCTCGCAGCTGCCTCAAGGAGGCCCCCGTGCTGACTCATCTCGATTCCCAAGGTCGCGCCAACATGGTCGACGTCACCGAAAAAGCCGTGACGTTCCGTGAAGCGACGGCCCAAGCGCTGGTGCGCATGCTCCCCGAAACGCTGCAGATGATCGTCAGCGGCGGCCATCCCAAGGGTGACGTGTTCGCCGTGGCGCGCATTGCCGGCATCCAAGCGGCGAAGAAAACCAGCGATCTGATTCCCCTCTGCCATCCGCTGATGCTGACGGGTGTCAAAGTCGAACTCAGCGCGGATGGCGAAGACACCGTGCGCATCGTCGCCCGCTGCAAATTGTCCGGGCAGACCGGCGTCGAGATGGAGGCGCTGACCGCCGCCAGCGTTGCCGCCCTGACCATCTACGATATGTGCAAAGCCGTCGATCGCGGCATGACCATCGAAAGCGTGCGCCTGCTGGAGAAGGTCGGTGGCAAGAGCGGGCACTTTCAGGCGGAGCAGCCATGAACCTGACCGTGAAGTTTTTTGCCCGTTACCGTGAAGCGCTGGGTGTGGATTCGGTCAAGGTTGAAGGTGATTTCGCCACCGTCGATGATGTGCGTGCGTTGTTGGCACAGCGCGACGGCGCCGAAGTGCTGAGCGAACAGAACCTGATGTGCGCACGCAATGAAGACCTTTGCCAGCTCGATGAACCAGTGGTCGATGGCGACGAAGTAGCGTTTTTTCCCACAGTGACCGGGGGCTGAACCATGGCGATTCGCGTGCAGGCCACGCCGTTCGATCCGGGCGCTGAAGTCAATGCAATGCACGCGGCCAATGTCGGCGTCGGTGCAGTGGTGAGTTTTGTCGGCTACGTGCGCGACTTCAACGATGGGCTGGATGTGGCGGGGATGTTTCTTGAACACTATCCGGGCATGACCGAAAAAGCGCTGGGCAAGATTGCCATCGAGGCCGAGCAGCGCTGGCCGTTGTTGAAGCTGGAAGTGCTGCACCGCATCGGCGCGCTGGAACCGGGCGAACCGATCGTCTTTGTCGGCGCCGCCAGCGCCCATCGCCAGGCCGCGTTCGATGCCTGCGCCTTCGTCATGGACTACCTGAAAACCCGCGCACCGTTCTGGAAGAAAGAAAACACCAGCGACGGGCCGCGTTGGGTTGAGGGGCGGGACAGTGATCATGCCGCGGCGGATCGCTGGAAGAAGTAATTCCTGTAGCGCCCTTCAGTAAGCCTTCGCGAGCAAGCTCGCTCCCACATTGGATCTGTGTCGTTCACAAATCCAATGTGGGAGCGAGCTTGCTCGCGAAGGGGCCATCTGCAACAGCAAAAGCCTTCCAGACACTCTCTTCTCGCGGATTGACGGCTTGTACATATAAGTCCAATATGGAATTCAAAGTACAAAAACAGCTTCAGTCTTGCCGCTCGTAGCTCCCCGCTACCAGCTGCTCTTCTTCATCTTGCCAAACCAACAACAACCCGCGAGAGAACGAACATGAAGAAACTCCCCCTCATCACCGGTCTGGCCCTGAGCCTGTTGTCCTGCGCCAGCGTGTTCGCCGCCGAGCAAACCCTGCGCATTGGCATTGAAGCCGCCTACCCACCGTTCGCCTCGAAAACCGACAAGGGCGAAATCGTCGGTTTCGACTACGACATCGGCAATGCCCTGTGCGCGCAGATGAAGGTCAAGTGCGTGTGGGTCGAAGGTGAGTTCGATGGTCTGATTCCCTCGCTGAAGGTGAAGAAAATCGACATGGCCCTGTCGTCGATGACCATCAACGAAGACCGCAAGAAGTCGGTGGATTTCACCCACAAGTACTACTTCACTTCGTCGAGGCTGGTGATGAAAGAAGGCGCCAGCGTTGACGATCAATACGCCAGCCTGAAGGGCAAGAACGTCGGCGTGCAGCGCGCGACCACCACTGATCGTTACGCCACCGAGGTGTTCGAGCCGAAGGGCATCAACGTCAAGCGCTACAGCAACAACGAAGAGATCTACATGGATTTGGCGGCAGGGCGGCTGGATGCGATTTTTGCCGACACCATTCCATTGAATGACTTTTTGTCGATGCCGCGTGGCAAGGGGTATGCGTTTGTCGGGCCTGAGTTGAAGGATCCGAAGTACGTGGGCGAGGGCGCGGGAATTGCGGTGCGCAAAGGCAATGTCGAACTGGTCAGCCAGTTGAATGGCGCCATCGACGGCATTCGCGCGAGTGGCGAATATCAGAAGATTTCCGAGAAGTATTTCAAGTCCGACATTTACGGCGACTGATCAATCGCATTCGCGAGCAAGCTCGCTCCCACATTGGATCTGCGGTGTTCAGAAATCCATTGTGGGAGCGAGCTTGCTCCCGAAGAGGCCGGAACTATCGATGAAGATCTCTAGCCCTTCATTTCCTTCAAATGTTTGTACACCGTCGCCCGCCCCATGTTCAGCACATTGGCCACATAGTTCGAGGCGCTCTTGCCCTTGAACGCGCCTTCGGCGTGCAGCGCCAGCACCAGTTCACGTTTGTGATCGCGGGTCAGCAGGTTCAGGCTCAGCTGCCGCTCGCGCAGCCAGGCGTGAAGGAAAGTGTTGATGCGCTCCTGCCAGTCATCACGAAACAGTGAATCCGGTTGCGGGATCAGCTTGCTCGGCGAGAGGAACAGGTCCAGCGCAGCCTTGGCGTTCTCGAACAACGAAATATTCAGATTGATGCACAGCACCGCCAGCGGCAGGCCTTCGCTGTCGCGCAGGACGCTGCTCAGGCTACGGATCTTCTGGCCATCCCAATTGAGCTTTTCGTACGGGCCGATGTTCCGCTCGGCGACATCCTCGCTGAGCATGTCTTCCAGTGACGAGTCGTCGCCGATCTCGCGTTTGGACAGGTTGTTGGCAATGTAGTCGACCTTCTGCGTGCGCAAGTCGTGCAGCACCACTTCGGCGTGCGGATAGAACAGCGTGGCGATGGCGTCGGCGATGGCGCGGAAGTTATCCAGGGCCGGGTCGAATTCAGGGGCGGTCATGACAGTGGAGCTCCAGGCAGCGTCAACGCCCCCGTGATCAGGAGGCGCTGCGAGTGTGCCGCAATCCGTTGGGCGCGTCATCCGGGTGGACGATCAGGCGAGGCGGGCAGGCGAGAGCATGGCGCTGCTCAGCCCGAAGTTGCGCAAGTGCTCGGGCAGTGGCTCGCCACGCACCAACGCCGCGCTGGCCTGGCCCATCGCCGGCGAAGTCTGAATGCCGTAACCACCCTGTGCGGCGACCCAGAACAATCCCGGCACCTGCGGATCGAAACCGCTGAGAAGATCACCGTCGCCGACGAAACTGCGCAGCCCGGCCCACGTGCGGGTTGGACGGCGGATGGTCAGCGTGGTGGCTTCCTCGATCTGGTAAATGCCCATGGCGATGTCCAGTTCTTCCGGCTGCACGTCGTGGGGTTCGACCGGGTCGGCGTTGGCCGGTGAACCGAGGAACATGCCGGCGTCAGGCTTCATATAGAAGGATTCGTCGAGGCTGACCAGCATCGGCCAGTGATGAATGTCGACGCCTTCGGGCCCGGCGAAGATAAAAGCGGCGCGGCGTTTCGGTTGCAAACCCAACGGCCTGGCGCCGGCCAGTGCACCGATCTTGTCGGCCCAGGCCCCGGCGGCATTGATGATTACCGGTGCACTGAAGGTCTGGCCGTTGGTTTGAACGTGCCATAGGCCGTCGGTGTCGCGGTTCAGGCCGAGCACTTCGCAATCGGTGCGCACTTCGCCGTGGTTACGGCGGATTCCGCGCAGGTAGCCCTGATGCAAGGCGTCGGTATCGATGTCGCTGGCGCTCGGATCGTAGATCGCGCCGTGGACTTTTTCCCGGCGCAGGATCGGCAGTCGCGCACAGGCTTCATCGGCAGTGAGCAACTGCATCTCAGGGACTGTGGCTTTGGCACTGAGGTATTGGTTGTTCAGTTCGGCGGCGTCACCGCTGAAGTCGACGGTCATTTCGCCGCGCGGGGTCAGCAGCGGGTGTTCGCAGAAACCGCTGGGCGGGTTGTCGAAAAACGCCCGGCTGGCCTGGGTCAGTGCGCGCACTTGCGGCGTGCCGTACGCGGCGGTGAACAGCGCAGCAGAGCGGCCGGTGGAGTGATAGGCCGGGTGCGATTCGCGTTCGAGTACGATCACTTTGCCGTGAGGCGACAGCCAGAAACCGCTGGAAGCGCCGGCAATCCCGCCGCCGATGATGATGAAATCTGCCTGGCTCATGAAGGTCTCCTGATGCTCGAAATATGAAAATACACGCAATCCCTGTGGGAGCGAGCTTGCTCGCGAAAGCGATCTATCAGTCAACACATTCGGTGAATGTCAGACCGCATTCGCGAGCAAGCTCGCTCCCACATGGATTGCATCAGGCTTAATTCTGGTGATGGAGGAGATAAACCGCATTGGCCAGGGCAATGTCTTCCAGGCCAAGGCCGATTGAACGGAAGAACACGTGACGATCGTAATCGGGCCGCTGGACTTTCTCGCTGAGCAAGTCGGCGAGATCGCCGACAATCGAATCCTTGCTCCAGCCATGCTGTTCTGCGGCGATCAACATCTCCCCCGCCGACCCCGGCGTGGTCAGACGATAGTCGCACCACACCTGCATGTCGTTGAGGCTCTGCGGTGGTACTTCGTGGGCGCGCGGGGCGTTGGTGCTGATCGAGGTGATCAGGGCCGGTTTGCTCAATGCGGCAGGATCGATGACCGGGCCGGCGGACGAGGTGCACAGCATGATCACATCAGCCTCGGCGATGGCCGCATCACTGCTGTCAGCGATCTTCAGATTGGGCGTGATGGCTTTCAACAGTGCCTGGGTTTGCGCGTCGGCGGACAGACTTGGCGAATACAAACTGATGCTCTGCCAGTCACGCAGAGACTTCACGTAATGCAGATGCGCCTGCGCAACCTTGCCGCTGCCGATGATCGCCAGTCGCGTGGCATTCAGCGGCGCGAGGGCGTCGACCGCCACGGCAGTGGTCGCAGCGGTGCGCGCGGTGGTCAGTTCACCGGCATCGCAGAGCAGCAGCGGTTGGCCGGTTTTCATCGACATCAGCAGCGTCCACGCCGTCACCAGCGCACCTTGCTCGCGAACGATGTACGGCGAGGTCTTCATGCCGTACACGCCGTCTTCAGCCAGCACGCCCAGATAGTTGATGAAGTCGCCGGCACCCTGCGGGAATTCCACCAGTTGTTGCGCAGGCTGCACGGCATTTCCCGCGGCAAGGTCGCGAAACAGCTTGCGCAGGATCTGCGGCACATCGATGCGCACCAACAACTCGCGGGCCCGATGCTGGTCTATCACGTAGGGTGTATCGGACATGTCAGGCTCCGGAGTCTAGATCTAAACTAATTTGTCCATTATGGACTTTTAGTTTTCTCTCGCAAGCACCTGATCAAATGCCGGGCAAAAAAAAGCGCAGTCCGTTGCCGGCTGCGCTTTTCTGCTAAACGTCGCTTACTGCGGACGCTTGCGCTCAACCGCACGCAACAGATGCGTTGGCGGCGTTTCACAGCTGATCTTGCGACCGAGCTTCTCTTCGATGGACGGCAACTGGTAGGAGTCGTCCTCACCGGCGAAGCTGATCGACACGCCATCGGCGCCGGCACGACCGGTCCGGCCGATGCGGTGCACGTAGTCGTCGGGAACTTCCGGCAGGGTGAAGTTGATTACGTGGCTGATGCCGTCGATGTGGATGCCGCGACCGGCTACATCGGTGGCGACCAGCACGCGAATCTTGCCTTCGCGGAAACCTTCCAGGGTTTTGATGCGCTTGTGTTGCGGCACATCGCCGGACAGTTGCGCGGCGTTGATGCCGTCGCGCACCAGACGTTCTTCGATACGACGCACTTCGTCCTTGCGGTTGGCAAATACGATGACCCGCTCCCAGCCGTTATCGTTGACCAGGTTGTAGAGCAGTTTGTATTTGTCGGCACCGGCCACCGCGTAGATGTGCTGCTCGACGTTTTCGTTGGCCACGTTCTGCGACTCGATCTCGACGATCGACGGGTCGGTAGTCCACTGCTTGGCGAGGTTCATCACGTCTTCGGTGAAGGTCGCGGAGAACAGCAGGGTCTGGCGCTCGGACTTCGGCGGGGTCTGGCGAATGATCTGCCGCACTTGCGGGATGAAACCCATGTCGAGCATGCGGTCGGCTTCGTCCAGCACCATCACTTCGACCATGTCCAGATGCACGTCGCCGCGCTGGTTGAAGTCGAGCAGACGGCCCGGGGTCGCAACAAGAATGTCGCAGTGGCGCGCTTCGAGGTGCTTGAGTTGCTTGTCGAAGTCCATGCCGCCAACGAACGTCATGACGTTGAGGCCGGTGTACTTGGTCAGGTCAGCGGCGTCCTTGGCGATCTGCACCACCAGCTCACGGGTCGGCGCGATGATCAGCGCACGGGGTTCGCCCATGTAGCGTTCTTTCGGCGGCGGCGTTTGCAGCAGTTGGGTGATGATCGAGATCAGGAACGCGGCGGTTTTGCCGGTGCCGGTCTGCGCGCGGCCAATGGCGTCTTTGCCGGCGAGGGTGAAGCCCAGCACCTGTGCCTGGATCGGCGTGCAATACGGGAAGCCCAGATCCTGAATGGCGTGCATCAGTTCTGGCGACAGTTTGAAATCATGGAAGCGGGTTTTGCCTTCCTGTGGCTCGACGACGAAATCTTCGAGTTTCCACGGGATGACTGGTGCCTTGGGCTTCGGTTCGCGGCGCGGTCTGGCCGGTTTCGGCGCTTCGCTGGGGGCAGGCTCGGCGGCAACTGGCGCGGCCGGTGCGGGTTTTGGTTCGTGTTTCGGTGCCGCTACGTGAGAGGGGCGGTCGGCCTGTGGGGCATCGCTGCGATGACCGGGGGCGTGCGACGGCGCACTGGGAACTGGCGCGAGCTGCTCAGCCTCGCTTTTACCGAACATCTTCTTGAGTGCTTTGAGCACGGTCATCTCATCAATTGGTTAAGGAATGTACGCCGGCCAGTGTAATGCAAGAAACGGGCGCGGCGTAGGGGGAGGGATCAAAGGGCGATTTTAATCTCGATACTTAGCGCAGGCGTTCGCTCAACCAGACACCGATGTCGCGAATTTCCTCGGGTAACACTTCGTGCTCCATTGGGTACTCCTGCCATGTCACGGTGACACCATGCTTCACCAAATGCTCATAGGCACTGCGTCCCATCGAGTTCTGCACCACGCCATCGAACTGGCCGTGCAGGCATATCGCGGGAATCCGCTGCTGACTGGCTGAAAGCTGCATCTCATCACTGAAGGTCGGCGCATACGTCGACAACGCCAGCACACCGCCCAACGGCCCCTGCCATTTCACAAATGCGGTGTGCAACACCACGGCGCCACCCTGGGAAAACCCGGCGAGGAAAATTCGCGAGGCGTCTATTCCGCTGGCGCGCTCGTTTTCGATCAATTCAATGATGCGATCCGCCGACGCTTCCAGCTCATCACGGTCGATCGCTCGCGCCGGGCTCATGGCTTTAATGTCGTACCAGCTGGGCATGGCATATCCGCCATTTATCGTCACTGGACGAGTCGGTGCCTGCGGCAGGACGAAGCGCGTGCTCAGCAGGCTTTCCTGCAACGCCTCGGCGACCGGCAGGAAGTCGTAGCGGTCGGCGCCGAGGCCGTGCAGCCAGATCACGCAGGCGTCTGCGGGCTTAACAGGCTGAAGAATCAAGGGCTCGGTCATGTCTGCTCCAAAAATGTGCGGGCGCTCTCAATAAGTGCGTGATTCGAGTGCGCGTCGGGTTGATCCGTTAAGAAGATGTCGCAAGGTTACAAGTTTTGCTATTGACCTGTCGCCGAATCGATTCCGCGACAGGTGTGGTACGGGCTTTGCTATGAAAGGTTCTGTACGAAGCGTCCTACGCGTGGCGGTAACACTATCAGTGTACGACCCGCGACGGGATTGCAAAGAATCCGGTGATGGATGTTCGCCAATGGCCGCTACGGGCGCAGCGAACGTGAAAGGGCTACAGCCCGTTCGGCCGATTGGTGAGAAGTGAGTTGTCCATGATGTGGATTTTCTCCTACTAGACTCATAGCGAAGGTCTTACGTCGGTTGACCCCAAAAAAAGCCAACACGGGTCAACAACGCCTCAAAAGGGTGCGACTGGACTCAAGCTCCGACACAACAAGAGCAAAACTGGAGGTTTGAATGAAGATGTTGAAATCCACCCTGGCCATCGTGACTGCAGCAACAGTACTCGGTGTCAGCGGGTTCGCTCAGGCGGGTGCAACCCTGGATGCAGTGCAGAAGAAAGGTTTCGTGCAGTGTGGCGTGAGCGACGGTCTGCCGGGCTTCTCGGTACCGGACGCGACCGGCAAGATCCTCGGGATCGACGCTGACGTCTGCCGCGCTGTGGCCGCTGCCGTATTCGGCGACGCGACCAAGGTCAAATTCAGTCAGTTGAACGCCAAGGAGCGCTTCACCGCGCTGCAATCGGGCGAGATCGACATCCTGTCGCGCAACACCACCATGACCAGCTCCCGCGACGCGGGCATGGGCCTGAAATTCCCGGGCTTCATTACCTACTACGACGGCATCGGCTTCCTGGTGAACAACAAGCTGGGCGTGAAGAGTGCCAAAGAGCTGGACGGTGCAACCATCTGCATCCAGGCCGGTACCACCACCGAGCTGAACGTTTCCGACTACTTCCGTGGCAACGGTCTGAAATACACCCCGATCACTTTCGACACCTCCGATGAAAGCGCCAAATCGCTGGAATCCGGTCGTTGCGACGTGCTGACCTCCGACAAGTCCCAGCTGTTCGCCCAGCGCAGCAAGCTGGCCTCGCCGAAGGACTACGTGGTGCTGCCGGAAACCATTTCCAAAGAACCACTGGGCCCGGTCGTACGTAACGGCGACGACGAGTGGCTGGCCATCGTCCGTTGGGTTGGCTACGCGCTGCTCAACACCGAAGAAGCCGGCATCACGTCGAAGAACGTCGAAGCTGAAGCCAAGTCGACCAAGAACCCGGACGTCGCCCGTATGCTCGGTGCTGACGGCGAGTACGGCAAAGACCTGAAACTGCCGAAAGACTGGGTTGTGCAGATCGTCAAACAAGTCGGCAACTACGGCGAAATCTTCGAGAAAAACCTCGGCAAGAGCACTCCGCTGGAAATCGACCGCGGCTTGAACGCCCTGTGGAACAACGGCGGCATTCAGTACGCACCACCAGTGCGCTAATGGTTCTATCGCCCGGCGGGCCAACCGCCGGGTGATGTTCTTGTTCCATTTCTTCCGGGGCACTTCATGCAAAATTCAATCGGCGCACCAAAGCAGAGGTTCAGCCTCAGCGATCCACGAGTGCGTGCGTGGCTATTCCAGATCATCACCGTTGTGGCGGTGGTCTCGCTGGGCTGGTACTTGTTCGACAACACGCAAACCAACCTTCAGCACCGGGGCATTACCTCCGGTTTCGGCTTTCTGGAGCGCAGTGCCGGGTTCGGCATCGCTCAACACCTGATCGACTACACCGAAGCGGACAGCTATGCCCGCGTCTTCGTCATCGGTCTTCTCAATACCTTGTTGGTGACAGTGATCGGCGTGATTCTGGCGACGATCCTCGGTTTCATCATCGGTGTGGCGCGGCTGTCGCAAAACTGGATCATCAGCAAACTGGCGACCGTGTATGTGGAAGTGTTCCGCAACATTCCGCCGCTGCTGCAGATTCTGTTCTGGTATTTCGCGGTATTCCTGACCATGCCGGGGCCGCGCAACAGCCACAATTTCGGCGACACTTTCTTCGTCAGCAGCCGTGGCCTGAACATGCCGGCCGCGCTGGCTGCCGACGGTTTCTGGGCGTTCGTGATCAGCGTCGCAGTGGCCATTGTCGGCATCGTGTTGATGACGCGCTGGGCCAACAAGCGCTTCGAAGAAACCGGCGTGCCGTTCCACAAGTTCTGGGTGGGCCTGGCGATTTTGCTGGTGATCCCGGCGTTGTGCGCACTGATCTTCGGCGCACCGCTGCATTGGGAAATGCCGAAGCTTTCAGGCTTCAACTTCGTCGGCGGCTGGGTGCTGATCCCGGAACTGCTCGCTCTGACCCTGGCCCTGACCGTTTACACCGCGGCGTTCATCGCCGAGATCGTGCGTTCCGGGATCAAATCGGTCAGCCACGGCCAGACTGAAGCGGCGCGTTCGCTCGGCCTGCGCAACGGCCCGACCCTGCGCAAGGTGATCATCCCGCAAGCCCTGCGCGTGATCATTCCACCGCTGACGAGCCAATATCTCAACCTGGCGAAAAACTCTTCGCTGGCGGCCGGTATCGGTTACCCGGAAATGGTTTCGCTGTTCGCTGGCACCGTGCTCAACCAGACCGGTCAGGCGATCGAGGTGATTGCCATCACCATGAGCGTGTACCTGGCGATCAGTATCAGCATTTCCCTGCTGATGAACTGGTACAACAAGCGCATTGCGCTGATCGAGCGGTAAGGAAAAGCGCATGAGTACTCATACTTTCAAACCCGACATGCCCCCACCGAACAGCAGCATCGGCGTGGTGGCGTGGATGCGCGCGAACATGTTCTCCAGCTGGCTCAATACCCTGCTGACGCTGTTTGCGTTTTACCTGATCTACCTGGTGGTGCCACCGATCCTCAGTTGGGCGATTGTCGATGCCAACTGGGTCGGCACCACCCGCGCCGACTGCACCAAGGACGGCGCCTGCTGGGTGTTCATTCAGCAGCGTTTCGGCCAGTTCATGTACGGCTACTACCCGACGGAGCTGCGCTGGCGTGTCGACCTGACCGTGTGGCTGGCGGTGATCGGCGCAGCGCCATTGTTCATCTCGCGTGTGCCGCGTAAAGCGATCTACGGGCTGAGCTTTCTGGTGCTGTACCCGATCATTGCTTTCACCCTGTTGCACGGCGGTTTCGGTCTGAGCAATGTCGCGACCAGTCAGTGGGGCGGCCTGATGCTGACCCTGGTGATCGCCACTGTCGGCATCGCCGGTGCCTTGCCGCTGGGGATTGTGCTGGCGCTGGTTCGTCGTTCGAACATGCCGGCGATTCGTGTGGTCTGCGTGACCTTTATCGAGTTCTGGCGCGGCGTGCCGTTGATCACGGTGCTGTTCATGTCTTCGGTGATGCTGCCGCTGTTCCTGCCGGAAGGCATGAACTTCGACAAGCTGCTGCGGGCGCTGATCGGCGTGATCCTGTTCCAGTCGGCCTATGTGGCCGAAGTGGTGCGCGGCGGTCTGCAAGCGATCCCTAAAGGTCAGTACGAAGCGGCTGCGGCGATGGGCCTCGGTTACTGGCGTTCGATGGGCCTGGTGATCCTGCCGCAAGCCCTGAAGCTGGTGATCCCCGGCATCGTCAACACCTTCATTGCGCTGTTCAAGGACACCAGCCTTGTGATCATCATCGGCCTCTTTGACCTGCTCAACAGCGTCAAGCAAGCCGCTGCCGATCCGAAATGGCTGGGCATGGCCACCGAAGGCTATGTGTTCGCCGCCCTGGTGTTCTGGATTTTCTGTTTTGGTATGTCGCGCTATTCCATGCATCTGGAACGCAAGCTCGACACTGGCCACAAGCGTTAGGAGTTGTGTAAATGAGTGAAGCAATCAAAAAGCCTGTAGGTCCTGAAGGCATTATTCAGATGCAGGGCGTCAACAAGTGGTACGGCCAGTTCCACGTGCTCAAAGACATCAACCTCAATGTCAAACAGGGCGAGCGTATCGTCCTGTGCGGCCCGTCGGGTTCCGGCAAGTCGACGACGATTCGTTGCCTCAATCGTCTGGAAGAACACCAACAGGGCCGCATCGTCGTCGATGGCGTGGAACTGACCAACGACCTCAAGCAGATCGAAGCGATCCGCCGTGAAGTCGGCATGGTGTTCCAGCACTTCAACCTGTTCCCGCACCTGACCATCTTGCAGAACTGCACCCTGGCGCCGATGTGGGTACGCAAGATGCCCAAGCGCAAGGCTGAGGAAATCGCCATGCATTACCTGGAACGCGTACGCATTCCGGAGCAGGCGCACAAGTTTCCGGGGCAACTGTCCGGTGGTCAGCAGCAGCGTGTAGCGATCGCCCGCGCCCTGTGCATGAAGCCGAAAATCATGCTGTTCGATGAGCCGACTTCAGCACTCGATCCGGAGATGGTGAAAGAGGTTCTGGACACCATGATCGGTCTGGCGGAAGACGGCATGACCATGCTTTGCGTGACTCACGAGATGGGCTTTGCCCGTACCGTGGCGAACCGCGTGATCTTCATGGACAAGGGTGAAATCGTTGAGCAGGCGGCGCCGAATGACTTCTTCGATAATCCGCAGAATGAGCGGACGAAGTTGTTCTTGAGTCAGATTTTGCATTGATGGTTTGTGAGTAAAACGAACCCGGCCTTGTGCCGGGTTTGTTTTTTTATGGGTCAGGAGGTGGTGAGAGGTTCTTGTTCTTTGTGCTCAGTGAACTTGAAAGCGCCTCTTAAATCAGCCCCTTCGGCCAAGACTCTCGCGTCGGCAAGCAAGTGTGGATAGCGATCCAGCAGACGCATGAGCAGCATCAATGCTTTCGGCGGAAGCACCTCGCCGCGTTCGTATCGTGAAAATGCGTTGTGCCCGCCCCCTGAAAGTAATTGCACAGTTTCCTTTTGCGTCAGCTGCAGTTTGCGACGGATTTTTTTCATTTCGTCACCTACCATTTTTCTGCAGGCGATAACGAGTTCATCGCATGCATCGGAATACCGCTGCCCGCACTCAACGTCCAATTCGACCTCACCGCACTTCTGGCACTCCCAGCCCGACAAATCGTCGATCCGACGCTCCATTCCCTTGGCGCTCACGGTTTCGCCTCGACCCTTGAAATGCACCATGCCTTCCGGGGCGCCGCAACTGACACACTGCTGCGTATTCATGAATGGTTCTCCAAAGAGATCACGGGTGGGCGCCTGTCGTAGTGATATGACACCTTGATGTAAATCTCCAAACCATGTGATTGGATGTGATAGACGTCTTGCCAAATACGGTGATCGTCATAAGTCGTCATCGATTTGTACAACATGCCGCGCTGCAGTTTGAGAACGATTTCTTGCATCTCTTCGAGAGTGAGTTTGAGTGCAGTGCCCGTTTTTCTTGCCGTGTGCGTGAAAGCCCTCCAGCCAAGTCGCCTGACATCCGCCTTGATCACCGCCAAGTCGTAATGGGGTGTGTTCTTTTCCATAAGAAACCAAAACCCTGTCCCTGAAATTACCCTTAAAGGGTAATTTTGACCAATCGAAAATACCGCTTCATGTGTCTCCGATTGACCCTAGGTGGTTGCCGTCCTACACGGGTCTGACTAACATGTCAGAAAATTCATCCTATGATTGGATGAAAGGGCGAATCCTATGTCAGACATTTCTCCACTCATCAAACGATCCCTGGTCGATCAGGCCTTGGATCAACTCCGTCAGCGCATCAACAGCGGTGCCTGGCAGGTCGGCGAGCGTTTGCCGACCGAGCCCGAGCTCTGCGCCGAACTGGGCATCAGCCGCAATACCGTGCGCGAAGCCATGCGCGTACTGGCGTTTTCCGGGCTGATCGAGATTCGTCAGGGCGACGGCAGTTACCTGCGCGCAGTGGTCGATCCGATGGATACCCTGAAAGCGCTGTCGCAATGCTCGCTGGAACAGGCGCGGGAAACCCGCCACATCCTCGAAGTCGAGGCCATCGGACTGGCGGCGTTACGTCGTACCGAAGAAGACCTCGTCGCATTGCGTGATGCCCTCGGCACCAGCGGCAGCCATTACCACGGCGACCTCGACACCTACATCGCCTGCGATCTGGTGTTCCATCGGCGTCTGGTCGACGCCGCGCACAACCCGACCCTCAGCGAGCTGTATCGCTATTTCTCCAGCATCGTCGGCGCGCAATTGCGCCAGACCCTGAACATCGTCCCGCGCCGTCAGGAAGTGTTCGACCTGCACATCGAGTTGCTCGATGCGGTCGAGCAACGCGACCCGGAACGGGCCAAAGCCTTATCGAGGCAATTGATCAATGAACCTTGAAACCGAGAAGTCCATGTCCCGCAGTGAGATATCCACAACCCCGAAACGTACGGCAGAGCTCGAAGAACTGCTGATCGACGCCGAGGCCGACGACGAGCAAGTGCAACAGAGCCATCCGCTGGTGCGCCGGCCGTGGTTGTTGCTGCTCGGCTTGATTCTGGTCGCGCTGAATTTGCGCCCGGCGCTGTCGAGCATGGCACCGCTGCTCAGTGACGTGTCGAAAAGCCTCGGCTTGTCGGCGGCTCAGGCCGGTCTGCTGACCACGCTGCCGGTGCTGTGCCTCGGCTTGTTCGCCCCGCTGGCGCCGATTCTGGCGCGGCGTTTCGGTGCTGAACGTGTAGTGCTTGGGATTCTGCTGACACTGGCTGGCGGGATCATTTTGCGCAGCAACTTTGGCGAGATCGGGCTGTTCGCTGGCAGCGTATTGGGCGGCGCGAGCATCGGCATCATCGGTGTTCTGCTACCCGGGATCGTCAAGCGCGACTTCGCCAAACACGCCGGCACCATGACCGGTGTCTACACCATGGCGTTGTGCCTGGGCGCGGCGATGGCAGCGGGTTCCAGCGTGCCGTTGAGCGAGCATTTTGGTGGCAGCTGGACGATGGGCCTGGGTTTCTGGGTGATTCCAGCGCTGATTGCAGCGGTGTTCTGGCTGCCGCAAGTCGGGCAGAAACATGGCGCGCACAACGTCGCCTATCGCGTGCGCGGTCTGCTGCGTGATCCGCTGGCCTGGCAGGTGACCTTGTACATGGGCCTGCAATCATCGCTGGCCTACATCGTGTTCGGCTGGTTGCCGTCGATCCTGATCGGTCGTGGCCTGACGCCAACCCAGGCCGGTTTGGTGTTGTCCGGTTCGGTGATCATTCAACTTGCCAGCTCGCTGGCCGCACCATGGCTGGCCACTCGCGGCAAGGATCAACGTCTGGCCATCGTTGTGGTCATGGCGCTGACCCTTGGCGGTCTGTTCGGCTGCCTGTATGCGCCGATCGAAGGTTTGTGGGGCTGGGCGATTCTGCTGGGTCTGGGGCAGGGCGGTACGTTCAGTCTGGCGCTGACGTTGATTGTGCTGCGTTCGCGGGATTCCCATGTCGCGGCGAACCTGTCGAGCATGTCTCAGGGCTTCGGTTATACGCTGGCGTCGATGGGGCCGTTCGCGGTCGGTGTGGTGCATGACTGGACCGGGGGCTGGAATGCAGTGGGCTGGATCTTCGGCATCATTGGCACAGGCGCGATCATTGCTGGCCTCGGTGCCGGGCGCGCGCTGTACGTGCAAGTGCAAAGCGAGAAGATCTGACGCGTAACCCTTTTTTGGGGGCAGTGATATCCAATGTGGGAGCGAGCTTGCTCGCGAAGACGGTGGTTCAGGCACAGATCATGTTGAATGTGCCGGCCTCTTCGCGAGCAAGCTCGCTCCCACAGTTTTTGGGGCGCCTTGAAGATCTTGCGTGGTATTCGCTGGGCGAATGCCGATAGTGTTTCTGCGCATTGCAGATTATCGTGCTGGCAATCTGTACCTATTTTGGAGATTGCCCATGAGCGAAGCCCACGCCGCGTTGATCACCCGCTTCTACCAGGCCTTCCAGCGCCTCGACGCCGAAGCCATGGCCGCGTGCTACACCGATGATGTAGTGTTCAGCGACCCGGCCTTCGGCGAACTGCGCGGGCGCGATGCCGGCGACATGTGGCGCATGCTCACCACCCGGGCCAAGGATTTCTCGCTGACCTTCGACAACGTCCGTGCCGATGAGCGCAGCGGCGGCGCGCATTGGGTCGCGACCTACCTGTTCAGCCAGACCGGCAACATCGTCATCAACGATATCCAGGCCCGTTTCGTCTTCCGTGACGGCAAGATCTGCGAGCACCACGACCATTTCGATTTGTGGCGCTGGTCGCGTCAGGCGCTGGGTTTCAAAGGCCTGCTGCTCGGCTGGACGCCGCTGGTGCGTAACGCCGTTCGTGCCCAGGCGCTGAAGGGACTGAAGGCATTTCAGGCCGGTCGCTGATAAGATCGCCGCCTGTTTCCTACACGTCTTGATCCCGAAGTGACCAGCATTAGCGAAAAATCTGTCGATGTTGCCGAACCGGTGAGCAAATCCTGGTTCGTCTACCTCGTTCGCGCCGCCAATGGCTCGTTGTATTGCGGGATCAGCGACGATCCGGTGCGCCGTTTCGCCAAGCATCAAAGCGGCAAAGGCGCACGGTTCTTCCTCTCCAGCCCGGCCATGGCGCTGGTCTACACCGAACTGTGCCGCGATAAAGGTGATGCGTTGCGCCAGGAACGTTTGATCAAAAAACTCAGAAAGAGCGCGAAGGAATGTCTGGTCGCGTCTTATCAATCTGACTGATTGCAACAAAAGACCAGTTCGAGTGCATCAATAACATCACGCGCAATGACGTGATCGCGGCGTGGCGGATGAACCCTGCGCTGGCGGGCGCATGCCTGAGAATGCGGCCGGAGTTGGTGATGTCGAGATAATTGATCGAGTGTATATGAATATTGATATAGGACCGATCTGCCAGTTGTTTATGCCGCTCAATAAGAGGGATAGGGAGGTAGGTTGGAAACAGGCCTGGATGTAGTCGATTTTCAGTGGCGATATATACCGTCACTGAAATAATTACATTATTAAATGTTCGAATTAATCTTGATCGCTTGCGAAACCTGCGCGTGAAAAGCAGCGGGATATGTTTGAACAGTTGAGTTCGGTCATTTAGGGGGGCGGTGCTGTTGCTTTGTACGGAGCCCTATAAATCCAGTTTTGAGCATGATTGCTATATCAGGGTATCAGTTATTTCCAATCGATCTTAATACCTGTCAAGTATGACAGTGGTGAATAGCTGCGCGGGATGGGATTATTTCGACTCGTCAGGCTGCGGTCAAAGCTTGTAGCATGGAAAACACTATCGAGGAGCAAGACATGTCTTATACATTAGATTTGGAAATTGATAACTCTGTAGATACGGAGGTTGCGGTGAGGGAGCGCTTTCTTAAGCGCTATCCCAATCATAAAATTATTGAGGTTGTTTTGAATGGCGTAAAAAATGTTGCGACAGTTACTTGTGATGGCGATAAGGTCATTCAAATTGCTCTAGATAAACATGTTCAGGAGGATGTAATTGCCATAGATACGGCGCCTCATGATCTGCTTTAATTAGTGGCGAGAGCTAACTCTCGCCACTCTATATTGCTACTCAGTGGGCACTAATTTATCCACCACCTGATTGACTGCCATCTCGGCCACCATGACGATTTGCGCTATGCCTTGCAGCGTTTTACGGCGGGGCCCTTCTAACTGGCCGGCAAAATCATTGAGCATCACACTCGCCGACCCCAAGGTTTCGCACGCGTCGACCAGCAAGGACTCAGCGTCCGATTGCGGGTTGGCCATGTAGAGACGGTTGGGTTGATAGGGGGTGTCCATGATCCGGGCCGTGGGTGGGCCTAAATAATGGTCGAGTGCGCGTTCGGCGGCTTCGTTGAGTTTTCTCGAATCGGGGGATTCGTAGGGAGACGTCGGATTGGTGACGGCTGCCGGGTCTATGGTCGGCGGGTTTGGCGTTATCTTGAACATGGGAGTGTACCTCGATGAGGCCGTAACCTTCCCGCCGCTAAGCGAAAGGGTGGCGGCTATGCGCAAGTTAGCGGACCGGTCACTCCCAAACCCGGCGCACCCGAGGGTGCCATGCGCACAGCCACCATCAAGCGCAGGCGAATGCCTGACGGGATGATACTTGTGCAACCGGAAGTGAACGAAACCAAGCCGCTAAGCTCGATCACTGGAAATCAGTGACGGTTCCAAATTACGCAGCAAGTCCAAGGCGCACAAGCCGGCGGATTCTGGCGTACGCGTAGGCAGCGGCGCAAGAATTTGTGGGCCTTTGCGCGTAACACTGAGTGTCTTTAAACGAACTCGAAATATTGCGTGTAACTGCCGACGAGTTCCATGGCTTTATCTGTCAGGCATTGCCCTGACGCCATGTTTCGATGACGCGATCACGGCAGAGCTCTTATCAATCTGACTGATTGGTTCCCATCAGCCAGATCTGTAGGCTGCTAAGCAAATGCACGCTAAGCTGCTGGCTCACTATCTGAGCGGCGGAGCCGAGCATGTCCGAGTTGATTCTCCACCATTACCCGACCTCTCCATTTGCCGAGAAGGCCCGTCTGCTGCTGGGCTTCAAAGGCTTGTCGTGGCGCTCGGTGCACATCTCGCCGGTGATGCCGAAACCGGATCTGACCGCGCTCACTGGCGGCTACCGCAAGACCCCAGTGTTGCAGATTGGCGCTGACATCTATTGCGACACATCGTTAATCGCGCGTCGTCTGGAGCAGGAAAAGGCGTTGCCGGCGTTCTTCCCCGAGGGTCAGGAGTTCACCGCCGCCAGTTTTGCCACGTGGGCTGACTCGGTGGTGTTTCAACATGCGGTGAGCCTGGTGTTTCAGCCGGAATCAGTGGCGGTGCGTTTCGCCAAGTTGCCGCCGGAAGCGATCAAAGCTTTTATTGCCGACCGCGCTGGTCTGTTCAGTGGTGGCAGCGCCACGCGTTTGTCTGCCGAACAAGCCAAGCATCAGTGGCCGACGATCATGGCCCGCCTTGAGCAGCAGTTGCAGCGCGAGCAGGGTGACTTCCTGTTTGGCGAACCGTCGATTGCCGACTTCGCGCTGGCGCATCCGCTGTGGTTCCTCAAGGCCACTCATGTCACCGCGCCGCTGGTGGATGAGTATCCGGCTGTTGCGGCCTGGTTGGGCCGAGTGCTGGGCTTTGGCCATGGCGCGGCGAGCGAGATGACCTCGGAAGAGGCGCTTGCGGTGGCACGTGATGCGACGCCGGCGGCATTGCCGGATGAACAGTTCGTTGATCCGAACGGCTTCAAGGCCGGCCAGCAAGTGGCGATTGCCGCGACGGATTACGGTGTTGATCCGGTGGTTGGTGAGTTGCTGTTTGCCGGTCGCGAAGAGCTGATCATTCGTCGTGAGGACGAGCGCGGCGGCGTGGTGCATGTGCACTTCCCGCGTTTCGGTTTCCGTATCGAAGCCCGCTAAAGATCAATTGTGGGAGCGAGCCTGCTCGCGAAAGAGGTGTGTCAGACAACAACAGTGTTGAATGATCATCCGTCTTCGCGAGCAAGCTCGCTCCCACATTGGTTATTTCAGAGCGGCGAGGATTTCGTCCGGGTCAAATCCGCGGATTAACGTGCCGTTGACATCAATCAACGGAATCCCACGTCCACCCAATGCCTCATACGCCTTGCGCGCCTCGGCATCCTTCTCGATATCGAACTCCTTGAACGGAATCCCCTTGCTGTCGAGAAAACGCTTGGTCTGCTTGCAGTAGCCGCACCAGTCGGTGGCGTAGAGCACGACATTGGCTTGGGCCCGCGTCTGCTCGGCAACCATCTGCGACGGGTTGAACACCCGCTCGATCTTGCCCCAGTTCTGATAGACGACCACCACCAGCAGAACCAGTGCAACCTTCTTCAGCACATTGCCGAGCATCAGTTACGGCGCTTCAGCTGATCGGTGAGCGAGGTCGGGAGGCCCTTGATCACCAGAGTGCCAGCCTCTTCGTCGTACTCGATCTTCGAGCCCAGCAGGTGAGCTTCAAAGCTGATCGACAGGCCCTCGGCGCGACCGGTGAAGCGGCGGAACTGGTTGAGGGTGCGTTTGTCTGCAGGAATCTCCGGCGACAGGCCGTAGTCCTTGTTGCGGATGTGATCGTAGAAGGCTTTCGGGCGTTCCTCGTCGATCAGCTCGGAGAGTTCTTCCAAGCCCATCGGTTCGCCGAGTTTGGCCTGGCTGCTGGCGTAATCGACCAGGGTCTTGGTCTTCTCGCGAGCGGATTCTTCCGGCAGGTCTTCGCTCTCGACGAAGTCGCTGAACGCCTTGAGTAGTGTGCGGGTCTCGCCTGGGCCGTCGACACCTTCCTGACAGCCGATGAAGTCGCGGAAGTATTCCGAAACCTTTTTGCCGTTCTTGCCCTTGATGAACGAGATGTACTGCTTGGACTGCTTGTTGTTCTGCCACTCGGAGACGTTGATGCGCGCCGCCAGGTGCAACTGGCCGAGGTCGAGGTGGCGCGACGGGGTCACGTCCAGCTCATCGGTCACCGCCACGCCTTCGCTGTGGTGCAGCAGGGCGATCGCCAGGTAATCGGTCATGCCTTGCTGATAGTGAGCGAACAGCACATGGCCGCCGACGGACAGGTTCGATTCTTCCATCAACTTTTGCAGGTGCTCGACCGCCACTTTGCTGAACGCGGTGAAATCCTTGCCGCCTTCCATGTATTCCTTCAGCCAGCCGCTGAACGGGAATGCGCCGGACTCTGGATGAAACAGGCCCCAGGCTTTGCCCTGTTTGGCGTTATAGCTCTCGTTGAGGTCGGCGAGCATGTTTTCGATGGCTGCAGACTCGGCCAGTTCGGTGTCACGGGCGTGCAGAACTGCGGGCGTGCCGTCGGGTTTTTTGTCGATCAGGTGGACGATGCAATGACGGATCGGCATGGGCTTCTCGGCTGTTGGATGGGAGGAGGGCAGGCTCCCCCGAAAAAGCGCTAAGTGTACCGCAACCACTGGTTTTGGCGCGGGTTGTAGGGCGAAACCGGGGCGCGCGACCGGGCTTATGCAGTTTTTTACCGATTTAGAGCAATAAAGCTGACCAAATGGGTAGCTAGAGGCGGATATTTCCCCGTCTCTGTGCTAGTTTTGCCCGGTCTTACGCGAAGTCACTGCGTTAAGCGTGCAATCAGCATTTGTCAGGTCGAACCAAACCCTGATTTCGGCATCTATAACCCGACTCGTCGTGGTTATCGCCGAGGGTGCCAGATCCAGAAGATCGGGCTCGATGGCTGACACTGCACTCTGCAATCCATATGAATTTGATAGGGAAGGAACACTACATGGCTCTTACTAAAGACCAACTGATCGCCGACATCGCTGAAGCTATCGACGCGCCGAAAACCACCGCGCGTAACGCTCTGGACCAACTGGGCCAAATCGTTGCCGATCAGCTGGAAAACGGCGGCGAAATCACCTTGCCAGGTATCGGCAAGCTGAAAGTGACCGAGCGTCCTGCCCGCACTGGCCGTAACCCTTCGACTGGCGCTGCCATCGAAATCCCTGCTAAGAAAGTGATCAAGCTGGTTGTGGCCAAAGGCCTGACCGACGCTGTGAACAAGTAAGACGCAGCAATAAAAAACCGTGCACCGGAGCGATCCGGGCACGGTTTTTTTGTGTCTGCGATTTGGCGAGGAATAACACCGCCTTGTAGGAGCTGTCGAGTGAAACGAGGCTGCGATCTTTTGATCTTGTTCTTCACAGGATCAAGATCAAAAGATCGCAGCGTGCCGCAGCTCCTACAGGGGCATCTGCGCAGCTATCAGCGAACCCAGCGCTCGCGACGCCAGATCTGCTGCTCGGATTTGGTCTGGAAAGTCCAGGCCACAAAGCGGCTTTGCTTCTGACCCTGTGACATCTCCACGACCTGGCTTTCCAGCACGCCGGCCTTTTTCAGTGCGGTTTCAATGGCTGGCAGGTTCGACGCCTTCGACACCAGCGTGCTGAACCACAGCACTTTGTGCTGGAAGTTCGCGCTCTCGGCGATCAGTTGCGTCACGAAACGCGCCTCGCCTCCTTCACACCACAACTCTGCCGACTGACCGCCGAAGTTCAACACCGGCAGTTTGCGCTTCGGATCGGCCTTGCCCAATGCGCGCCATTTACGCTCGCTGCCCTTGGTCGCTTCGTCCATCGAGGCGTGGAACGGCGGGTTGCACATGGTCAGATCAAAGCGCTCGCCCGGCTCCAGCAGACCGATCAGGATGTGCTTGCGGTTTTCCTGCTGACGCAGCTGGATCACCTTGTTCAGGTCGTTGGACTGAACGATGGCTCTGGCGGCAGCCACGGCCGTCGGATCGATCTCCGAACCGAGGAAGTGCCAGCGGTATTCGCTGTTACCGATCAGCGGATACACGCAGTTGGCGCCCATGCCGATGTCCAGCACGTTGACGATCGCGCCGCGCGGGACTTTGCCGTCGTTCATGCTCGCCAGCAAATCGGCGAGGAAGTGCACGTAATCGGCACGGCCCGGAACCGGTGGGCAGAGGTAATCCGCCGGAATGTCCCAATGCTGAATGCCATAGAACGACTTGAGCAGCGCCCGGTTGAACACGCGCACCGCATCGGGGCTGGCGAAGTCGATGCTTTCCTTGCCGTACGGGTTGGTGATCACGAACTTCGCCAGTTCCGGCGTGGTCTTGATCAGCGCCGGGAAGTCGTAACGACCCTGATGGCGATTGCGCGGGTGCAGTGTGGCCTTTTCACGCGGCTCGACGGTCTTGGCCGGGGTCGCGGAGTCAGGCTTCTTGCGCGCAGGTTTGGGGGTGCGGGGGGCGTTCATGGGCGTGGTCGATTCGGGTATGGCTGAAAGTGGCGGGTATTGTCCCACATTGATGGGCCATGCGCCGAACCCATGTAGGAGCTGCCGCAGGCTGCGATCTTTTGATCTTGGTTTTTAAAAGCCAGATCAAAAGATCGCAGCCTGCGGCAGCTCCTACAGGGGGGATGTGGCGGGAATGAAAAAGGGAGGCCACTTGGGCCTCCCTTTTTCATTGCGATTTACCGTTAAAGGCTGGCAATCCGCGCGTGCTGCTCGGCCAGTTTGCCCAGGGCCTGTTCAGCCTCGGCCAGTTTGGCGCGTTCCTTTTCGATGACTTCGGCCGGGGCCTTGTCGACGAAACCGGCGTTGGACAGTTTGCTGCCAACGCGCTGGACTTCGCCCTGCAGACGCAGGATTTCCTTGTCCAGACGCGCGAGCTCAGCGCCCTTGTCGATCAGACCGGCCATCGGCACCAGCACTTCCATCTCGCCAACCAGCGCGGTGGCGGACAGCGGTGCTTCTTCGCCAGCCTGCAGAACGGTGATCGATTCCAGACGCGCCAGCTTCTTCAGCAGCGCTTCGTTCTCGGTCAGACGGCGCTGATCTTCAGCGCTGACGTTCTTCAGGTAGATCGGCAGTGGCTTGCCCGGGCCGATGTTCATTTCGCCACGGATGTTACGCGTGCCGAGCATCAGTTCCTTGAGCCATTCGATCTCGTTTTCGGCGGCAGGATCAATGCGCTCTTCGTTGGCCACTGGCCACGCTTGCAGCATGATCGTCTTGCCCTGAATACCGGCCAGCGGCGCGATGCGCTGCCAGATTTCTTCAGTGATGAACGGCATGAACGGATGCGCCAGACGCAGCGCCACTTCCAGTACGCGCACCAGCGTTCGGCGTGTACCGCGCTGACGTTCAACCGGCGCGTTCTCGTCCCACAGCACAGGCTTGGACAGTTCCAGGTACCAGTCGCAGTACTGGTTCCAGATGAACTCGTACAGCGCTTGCGCTGCCAGGTCGAAACGGAACTGATCCAGCTGACGGGTCACTTCGGCTTCGGTACGTTGCAGCTGCGAGATGATCCAGCGATCCGCCAGCGACAGCTCGTAGGCTTCGCCGTTTTGGCCGCAGTCTTCGCCCTTGTCCAGAACGTAACGCGCGGCGTTCCAGATCTTGTTGCAGAAGTTGCGATAGCCTTCGACGCGGCCCATGTCGAACTTGATGTCGCGACCAGTCGAGGCCAGCGAGCAGAAGGTGAAGCGCAGGGCGTCGGTGCCGTAGCTGGCGATGCCGTCGGCGAACTCGTCGCGGGTCTGCTTCTCGATCTTCTTCGCCAGTTTCGGCTGCATCATGCCGGAGGTGCGCTTCTGCACCAGCTCTTCCAGCTCGATACCGTCAATGATGTCCAGCGGGTCAAGGACGTTGCCCTTGGACTTGGACATCTTCTGGCCCTGGCCATCGCGCACCAGACCGTGCACATAAACGGTCTTGAACGGCACTTGCGGCGTGCCGTCCTCGTTCTTGATCAGGTGCATGGTCAGCATGATCATCCGGGCAACCCAGAAGAAAATGATGTCGAAGCCCGTCACCAGTACGTCGGTGGAGTGGAATTTCTTCAGGAATTCGGTCTTTTCCGGCCAGCCCAGGGTGGAGAACGTCCACAGGCCGGAACTGAACCACGTGTCGAGTACGTCGTTGTCCTGTTGCAGCGCTACGTCCGGGCCGAGGTTGTGCTTGGCACGCACTTCGGCTTCGTCGCGCCCGACGTAGACCTTGCCCGACTCGTCGTACCAGGCCGGAATCCGGTGGCCCCACCACAGCTGACGGCTGATGCACCAGTCCTGGATGTCGCGCATCCACGAGAAGTACATGTTTTCGTATTGCTTCGGCACGAACTGGATGCGGCCGTCTTCAACGGCGGCAATCGCAGGCTCGGCCAAAGGTTTGGTCGACACGTACCACTGGTCGGTCAGCCACGGCTCGATGATGGTGCCGGAGCGATCGCCTTTCGGCACTTTCAAGCCGTGGTCGTTGACGCTGACCAGCAGGCCAGCGGCGTCGAACGCAGCCACGATCTGCTTGCGTGCTTCGAAACGCTCGAGACCGGCGTATTCAGCCGGAATCGCGCCGTCGATGCTGTCGTTCAGCGTACCGTCGAGGTTGAACACCTGGGCTGCAGGCAGCACGTTGGCGTTCTTGTCGAAGATGTTCAGCAGCGGCAGGTTGTGGCGCTTGCCGACTTCGTAGTCGTTGAAATCGTGGGCCGGGGTGATTTTCACGCAGCCGGTGCCGAATTCAGGATCGCAGTAATCGTCGGCGATGATCGGGATGCGGCGGCCAACCAGTGGCAGCTCGACAAACTTGCCGATCAGGGCTTTGTAGCGTTCGTCGTTCGGGTTTACCGCGACGGCGGAGTCGCCGAGCATGGTTTCCGGACGGGTGGTCGCGACGATCAGGAAATCGTTGCCATCAGCGGTTTTCGCGCCGTCGGCCAGCGGGTACTTCAGGTTCCACAGGAAACCTTTCTCGTCGTGGTTTTCCACTTCGAGGTCGGAAATCGCCGTGTGCAGCTTGGTGTCCCAGTTGACCAGGCGTTTGCCGCGGTAGATCAGGCCGTCTTCGTGCAGGCGCACGAACGCTTCTTTGACTGCTTCCGAGAGGCCGTCGTCCATGGTGAAGCGCTCGCGGCTCCAGTCAACGGACGAGCCGAGGCGACGGATCTGACGGCTGATGTTGCCGCCGGACTGATCCTTCCATTCCCAGACTTTCTCGAGGAATTTTTCGCGGCCCAGATCATGGCGATTCTGGCCCTGGGCTTCGAGTTGACGCTCCACCAGCATCTGCGTGGCGATACCGGCGTGGTCGGTGCCCGGCTGCCACAGGGTGTTGCGACCCTGCATGCGGCGGAAACGGATCAGGGCGTCCATGATCGCGTTGTTGAAACCGTGACCCATGTGCAGGCTGCCGGTGACGTTCGGCGGCGGGATCATGATGGTGTAGGAGTCGCCCGCGCCTTGCGGGGCGAAGTAGTTCTCGGACTCCCAGGTGTTGTACCAGGAAGTTTCAATGGCGTGCGGCTGGTAGGTCTTATCCATGCGCGGCGGGACCCTATTGGCATTAATTCAGGAAAAGCCGACGAGTATAGCGGGGCATGGGGCCGAGGGCGAGCGGGGCAGGCTGGATGGAGATCTAAATGTAGGAGCTGCCGAAGGCTGCGATCTTTTGATCTTGTCTTTAAAAAACAAAGGTCAAAAGATCGCAGCCTGCGGCAGCTCCTACATGGGGCGGGTTATTCGTACTGGCTGAGGAGTCGTTCCATACGAGCATCGAGGCGGCGTTTGATTTCAGTTTCGATGTGCGGCGCGAAGTCGTCGATCACGTCTTGCAGGATCAATTGCGCGGCGGCGCGCAGTTCGCTGTCGAGGTGGAGCAGGGCATCCGGGCCCTTGTTCACCGGCGCCGCTGGTTGCGCAGCAGGTGTCGGGGCTGGCGCGGGTGGTGGTTCGACAGCGGCCGGCTCGGCGCCGACCGAATCAAACAACATCGGAATCTGTTCCTGTTCGCCATCGTCGACCGTATCGGTCAACAGCGGTGGTTGCAGGTTGTCATCGCCGAGCAACTGACGGATCGATTCGAGATCGTCCAGCAGGTGTGCGGACTTTTGTTGCGGTTTCGGAGTGTCCATTGGAATGCTCAGAGTCGCTGTAAACGGTGATCTTGCAGAGGATAGCCCTGTTCGCGGTAGAAACGGAAACTCTCCCGCGCGGCCGCCCGAATCGTCGGATCTTCAACCACCACTTCCGCCACCCGGGCGAACTTGTTGGCGAAGGCCGGGACTTTCAGGTCGAGATTGACCAGTAAATCCTGATGCAGACCGCAGTCGTCACCCAGACCCAAAACGATCAAACCGTCCGGTTCGCTGTCGGCCGGACCATGCGGCACGAACGTTTCGCCCTTGAACGCCCACAGGCGTGCGTCGAGGTCGTCACGCTGGGCGGCATCGCTGCAATGCAGGTAGATGCGATGGCCCATGCGCCAGGCTTTCTCGGTGAGCTTGCAGGCAAAATCCAGGCGAGCCGACGGATCGGCGCTGGGCAGGATATAAAAGTCGACTTTGGTCATTGCGGTTCCAGAGCAGCAAGCGGCGTCACCCGAAAATGACGCCGCCCATCAGCGGGTTCAGGCTTTGGCGCGATCCAGCAGGTACTGGGTCAGCAGAGGCACAGGACGGCCGGTCGCGCCCTTGTCCTTGCCGCCGCTGGTCCACGCGGTGCCCGCGATGTCCAGGTGCGCCCAGTTGAGGTTTTTGGTGAAGCGCGACAGGAAGCACGCAGCGGTGATGGTGCCGGCTTTCGGGCCACCGATGTTGGCGATGTCGGCGAACGGGCTGTCCAGTTGCTCCTGGTATTCGTCGAACAGCGGCAATTGCCAGGCGCGGTCGTCAGCGGCTTTACCGGCGCTGAGCAGTTGGCCGATCAGTTCGTCGTTGTTGCCCAGCAGGCCCGAGGTGTGGGCGCCCAAGGCAACGACGCAAGCGCCGGTCAGGGTGGCGATGTCGATGACCGCTTGTGGCTTGAAGCGCTCGGAGTAGGTCAGCGCATCGCACAGCACCAGACGGCCTTCGGCGTCGGTGTTGAGGATTTCCACGGTCTGGCCGCTCATGGTGGTGACGATGTCGCCCGGGCGCGAGGCGTTGCCGCTTGGCATGTTCTCGGCGCAGGCGAGGATGCACACCAGGTTGATCGGCAGCTTCAGCTCAAGCACGGCACGCAGGGTACCGAATACGGAGGCAGCGCCGCCCATGTCGTATTTCATTTCGTCCATGCCGGCGCCCGGTTTCAGGCTGATGCCGCCAGTGTCGAAAGTGATGCCTTTGCCGACGAGGGCGTACGGCTTCTCGGATTTCTTGCCGCCGTTGTATTGCATGACGATCAGGCGAGGTGGCTGGGCGCTGCCCTGGCCGACGGCATAGAACGAACCCATGCCCAGGGATTTGATTTTCTTCTCGTCGAGGACTTCTACTTTCAGATCCTTGAACTCTTTGCCCAGATTCTTCGCTTGTTCGCCGAGGAACGTCGGGTGGCAGATGTTCGGCGGCAGGTTGCCCAGATCGCGGGTGAACGCCATGCCGTTGGCGATCGCAGTGGCGTGATTCACCGCGCGCTGCACTTCGGCTTGCGCTGCCTTGATGGTCAGCAGGGTGATTTTCTTCAGCGCGCGCGGCTCGGCTTTCTGGCTCTTGAACTGGTCGAAGGTGTATTGGCCATCGACTAGGGTTTCCGCCAGCAGACGGGTTTTGCCGTAGCTGTCGCGGTTTTTGACAATAACTTCATCCAGCGCCAGCACGGCGTCGCTGCCGCCCAGACCCTTCAGGGTGTTGAGGATGCCGGCAACGATTTTGCGGAACGGACGGTCGCCCAGTTCCTCATCCTTGCCCACGCCGACCAGCAGCACGCGCTCGGCTTTCAGGTTCGGCAGGCTGTGCAGCAACAGGCTCTGGCCAACCTTGCCGGCCAGATCGCCACGCTTGAGTACGGCGCTGATTGCACCACCGCTCAGTTCGTCGACTTGTTTGGCCGCGACCCCGAGTTTGCGGCCTTCACCGACGGCAACCACCAGGGTGGCGGTTTTCAACGTTTCTGGGCTAACGCTTTTTACAACCAGTTCCATGTCCGGATCCCTGAATGAATGGTCAACACGCAGGCGTTCGACGGTATTCGCAGTCGCCTGCTTATAAAGAGAAGAGGCGCAGGCCAAAGCCTGCGACAAGGGCCGCAGTTTGAACCTCGCTCCCCGCGCCTGACAACCCTAGGGGGCGTTCTCAATTAGTTTTCACACCGCGTTGTCGCCTTAAAGCCAGCCAGGCAAGGCGCGGGCCGCTGGGAATGGTTGTTCCCTTTCCAAGGCCTGCAACGCAGACTGGCCGGCTTTAAGGCACAACCCGAAGGGCCGGGCCTGCTGTTGTGCAGGGCTGCGTTGCTCGAAGCTTATTTGGAATGACCAAACCACGCTTCTCGCGCCTTGCCCTGCACAACAGCAGACCCGGCGCGGTGTGAAAACTAATTGAGAACGCCCCCTAGGTTGTACGATCTGCAAAGGATTACAGACATGATGAGTGTGCGCAGTGACAGGCGCCCCCAATCACAGGATAATGCCGCATCTTTTTCCGACGGCTCTGCGTTGCGGGCCGGTCGATGTGTTTGCTTGTTTGGCCGCCTTAGCCTGACAACCCTGGAGTGTCTGGTTTGATCGTCTTCCGTTATCTGTCCCGCGAAGTCCTGCTGACCCTCAGCGCCGTGAGTGCGGTGCTGCTGGTCATCATCATGAGCGGTCGCTTCATCAAATATCTGGCTCAGGCCGCTGCCGGCCAGCTCGATCCGGGTTCGCTGTTCCTGATCATGGGCTTTCGTCTGCCGGGGTTCCTGCAACTGATTCTGCCGCTGGGCCTGTTCCTCGGGATCCTGCTGGCCTACGGTCGCCTGTACCTGGAAAGCGAGATGACCGTGCTCTCGGCCACAGGCATGAGTCAGCAGAAGCTGTTTCGCATGACCCTGTTCCCGGCGACCCTGGTCGCACTGGTCGTGGCATGGTTGAGTCTGGGCCTGGCCCCGCAAGGCGCCAATCAATTCCAGTTGCTGCTGAACAAGCAGGACGCGCTGACCGAATTCGACACCCTCGAACCGGGTCGCTTCCAGGCTTTGCGTGACGGTACGCGAGTGACCTACACCGAAACCCTGAGTGACGATCGCGTCAATCTGGGCAGCGTGTTCATTTCGCAGAAAAACCTCGGTGCCGATCAGAAGGATCGCGGGATTTCCGTGCTGGTGGCCGAAAAGGGCCGTCAGGAAGTGCGCCCCGACGGCAATCGCTATCTGATTCTCGACAACGGCTATCGCTACGACGGCAGCCCGGGTCAGGCCGATTATCGCGCTATTCACTACGAAACCTACGGTGTGCTGTTGCCCAAGCCAGACGTCAGCGAAGAAGTCACCGACCGTGACGCGATGCCGACCTCGTCTCTGCTGGGCAGCGATGACATCCGCTCCAAAACCGAGCTGCAATGGCGTTTGTCCCTGCCGCTGCTGGTATTTATTGTGACCCTGATGGCGGTGCCGCTGTCGCGAGTCAATCCGCGCCAAGGGCGTTTCCTCAAGCTGCTGCCGGCGATTCTTCTTTATATGGCTTATCTGACCATCCTGATTGCCGCGCGCGGCGCCCTTGAAAAAGGCAAGATTCCACCGGCCCTTGGCCTGTGGTGGGTGCACGCGATCTTCCTGTTCATCGGTCTCGGCCTGCTTTATTGGGAGCCACTGCGTCTGAAGATGGCCAGCCGTCGCTCCGCAGCGCTGGAGGTGGCCCGTGGTTAAACTCGACCGCTACATCGGCAGTAGCGTATTCATGGCGATCATCGCCGTGCTGGCCATCATTCTCGGTCTGGCAACCTTGTTTGCCTTCATCGATGAGATGGGTGACGTCAGCGACACCTACACGCTGGTCGATGTTCTGAGCTTTGTATTGCTGACCGCGCCGCGCCGTCTCTACGAAATGCTGCCAATGGCCGCATTGATCGGCTGCCTGATCGGCCTTGGCAGTCTGGCCAGCAGCAGTGAGCTGACGGTCATGCGGGCTGCAGGCGTGTCCATCGGCCGGATCGTCTGGGCCGTCATGAAGCCAATGCTGGTGCTGATGCTGGCCGGTGTGCTGATCGGCGAATACGTCGCTCCGGCGACCGAAAGCATGGCCCAGGCCAATCGCTCGCTGGCGCAGGGCAGTGGCGACGCGCAAAGCGCCAAGCACGGTATGTGGCACCGTCAGGGTGAGGAGTTCATCCACATCAACGCCGTGCAACCGAACGGTCTGTTGTATGGCGTGACTCGCTATCACTTCGACAAGGAGCGCCATCTGCTGAGTTCAAGCTTCGCCAAGAAGGCCGAGTTTGACGGCACCAAGTGGCAGCTCACCGACGTTGCCACCACGCTGTTCCATGAGCGCAGCACTGAAGTCGTCAATGCCCCGAGCGAGCAATGGGATGTGGCGTTGAGCCCGCAACTGCTCAGCACCGTGGTCATGGCCCCTGAATCGCTGTCGATCAGCGGTCTGTGGGGTTACATCCACTATCTGTCCGAGCAAGGCCTGAGCAACGGTCGTTACTGGCTGGCATTTTGGGTCAAGGTGTTGCAGCCGCTGGTAACCGCTGCACTGGTGCTGATGGCGATTTCCTTCATCTTCGGCCCGCTACGCTCGGTGACCCTCGGCCAGCGCGTATTTACCGGCGTGCTGGTGGGCTTCACCTTCCGTATCGTTCAGGATTTGCTTGGTCCGTCGAGCCTGGTGTTCGGTTTCTCGCCGCTGTTTGCGGTGCTGGTGCCGGCCGGTGTCTGTGCACTGGCAGGTGTCTGGCTGCTGCGAAGAGCCGGTTGATGACAGGCGATTGACCTGTGCTTTAAAACTCGAAAACGCCTCGGTCGACAGATCGGGGCGTTTTTGCATGCAATCCGGGTGACAGGCGAACGTGACGCTTGCGCCGTGTATCAGGTACAATTCCCGGCTATTTTTCGGCGGGCTATGCCTGCAGCCTTTTTGAGTGTTGATCCGTGAGTGATTTGAGTCATATCCGCAATTTCTCCATCATCGCCCACATTGACCATGGCAAGTCGACGCTGGCCGATCGCTTCATCCAGATGTGCGGCGGCCTGGCCGAGCGTGAAATGGAAGCCCAGGTACTGGATTCCATGGATCTGGAGCGTGAACGCGGGATCACCATCAAGGCCCACAGCGTTACCCTCTATTACACCGCCAAAGACGGCATCAAGTATCAGCTGAACTTCATTGACACCCCGGGCCACGTCGACTTCACCTATGAAGTCAGCCGTTCCCTGGCCGCGTGTGAAGGTGCACTGCTGGTGGTCGACGCCGGTCAAGGCGTTGAAGCCCAGTCCGTGGCCAACTGCTACACCGCCATCGAGCAAGGCCTCGAGGTCATGCCGGTGCTGAACAAGATCGACCTGCCGCAGGCCGATCCTGATCGCGTCAAAGACGAAATCGAGAAGATCATCGGCATCGATGCCACCGACGCCGTCACCTGCAGCGCCAAGACCGGCCTGGGTGTCGACGAAGTGCTCGAGCGTCTGGTGCACACCATTCCTGCGCCGACCGGCAACATCGAAGATCCGCTGCAAGCGTTGATCATCGACTCCTGGTTCGACAACTACCTGGGCGTTGTCTCCCTGGTGCGTGTACGTCATGGCCGCGTGAAGAAGGGCGACAAGATCCTCGTCAAGTCCACCGGCAAGATCCATCTGGTCGACAGCGTTGGCGTGTTCAACCCGAAGCACACCGCTACTTCGGATCTGAAGGCCGGCGAAGTGGGCTTCATCATCGCCAGCATCAAGGACATTCACGGTGCACCGGTCGGTGACACCCTGACCCTGAGTTCGACCCCGGACGTTGAAGTGCTGCCCGGCTTCAAACGCATCCAGCCACAGGTTTACGCCGGTCTGTTCCCGGTCAGCTCCGACGACTTCGAAGATTTCCGCGAAGCGCTGCAGAAGCTGACCCTCAACGACTCGTCGCTGCAGTACACCCCGGAAAGCTCCGACGCACTGGGCTTCGGCTTCCGTTGCGGCTTCCTCGGCATGCTGCACATGGAAATCATCCAGGAGCGCCTCGAGCGCGAGTACGACCTGGACCTGATCACCACGGCACCGACAGTAATTTTCGAACTGGTGCTGAAAACCGGTGAAACGATTTACGTCGACAACCCATCCAAGCTTCCGGATGTGTCGTCGATCGAAGACATGCGCGAGCCAATCGTGCGGGCCAATATCCTGGTGCCGCAAGAACACCTGGGCAACGTCATCACCCTGTGCATCGAGAAGCGTGGCGTTCAAGTCGACATGCTGTTCCTCGGCAATCAGGTGCAAGTCACTTACGACCTGCCGATGAACGAAGTGGTGCTGGACTTCTTCGACCGTCTCAAATCCACCAGTCGCGGCTATGCTTCGCTGGATTACCATTTCGACCGTTACCAATCGGCTAATCTGGTGAAACTGGACGTGCTGATCAACGGCGACAAGGTCGACGCTCTGGCGCTGATCGTGCACCGTGACAACTCGCACTACAAAGGTCGCCAGTTGACCGAGAAGATGAAAGAACTGATTCCTCGTCAGATGTTCGACGTAGCGATTCAGGCCGCCATCGGTGGTCAGATCGTTGCCCGGACAACTGTCAAGGCGCTCAGAAAGAACGTATTGGCCAAATGCTACGGTGGTGACGTCAGCCGTAAGAAGAAACTGCTCGAGAAGCAAAAGGCCGGTAAGAAACGCATGAAGCAGGTCGGCAACGTGGAAATTCCACAAGAAGCCTTCCTTGCCGTGCTCAGGTTGGATAGTTAGGTCCTATGTCACTAAATTTCCCGCTGTTGCTGGTCATCGCCGTGTTCGTCTGCGGCCTGTTGGCGTTGCTTGATCTGTTGATCCTGGCACCGCGTCGGCGTGCTGCCATTGCCTCTTATCAAGGCAGTGTCAGCCAGCCTGACGGGGTGGTCGTTGAAAAACTGAACAAAGAACCGCTGCTGGTCGAATACGGCAAGTCGTTCTTCCCGGTGTTGTTCATCGTGCTGGTGCTGCGTTCGTTCCTCGTGGAGCCGTTCCAGATTCCTTCGGGCTCGATGAAACCAACCCTGGACGTCGGCGACTTCATTCTGGTGAACAAGTTTTCTTACGGGATCCGCCTGCCGGTGATCGACAAGAAAATCATCGAGGTCGGTGATCCGCAGCGCGGCGATGTAATGGTGTTCCGCTATCCGAGCGATCCGAACGTCAACTACATCAAGCGTGTGGTCGGTCTGCCGGGTGACACGGTGCGTTACACCGCCGACAAGCGTCTGTTTGTGAATGGCGAGTCGATTGCCGAGCAGATGGTCGGCGCCGAGCCGGGCACGCTGGGCAGCGCCGAACTGTACAAAGAGAAACTGGGTGCCGCCGAGCATCTGATCCGCAAGGAAATGAGCCGCTACCGCGCCACGCCGGACCGCTCGTGGACAGTGCCTGCGGGGCACTACTTCATGATGGGCGACAACCGCGACAACTCGAATGACAGTCGCTATTGGGATGATCCGAACATTCCCAAGGACCTGCTGGGCATGGTTCCCGACCAGAATATCGTCGGCAAGGCCTTCGCGGTCTGGATGAGCTGGCCGGAACCGAAACTCAGTCACCTGCCGAATTTCTCGCGGGTTGGCCTGATCAAGTAATCACACACGGCGCTGTTGACCACAGCGCCGAATGCATTTCTGGAGCCGGCACAATCGGCTTCGCAATCGCCAGGATTTAATTTTTGAACACAGCGTTAATTGTCCCAGGCCTGCGCCGCATCCCGGCGATGGCAGTGGAATCCAGCCACGAACTCAGCGTGGGTAAACCGTGAGCGTTTCTCTAAGCCGTCTCGAGCGCCAGCTCGGTTACACCTTCAAGGATCAGGAGCTGATGCTGCTGGCCCTGACGCACCGCAGTTTTGCCGGGCGCAACAACGAACGCCTGGAATTCCTCGGCGATGCCATCCTCAACTTCGTCGCTGGCGAGGCACTGTTCGATCGCTTCCCGCTGGCCCGCGAAGGCCAGTTGTCGCGTTTGCGCGCACGTTTGGTAAAAGGTGAGACGCTGGCCGTACTGGCGCGCGGTTTTGACCTTGGCGATTACCTGCGACTGGGTTCCGGTGAGTTGAAAAGCGGCGGTTTCCGCCGTGAATCGATTCTGGCTGACGCCCTCGAAGCCTTGATCGGCGCGATCTACCTCGATGCTGGCATGGACATGGCGCGTGAGCGCGTACTGGCCTGGCTGGCGGGCGAGTTCGAGGGTCTGACCCTGGTCGACACCAACAAGGATCCGAAGACCCGCTTGCAGGAACACCTGCAATCGCGCGGTTGCGATCTGCCACGCTATGAAGTGGTCGATATCCAGGGCGAGCCGCACTGCCGAACCTTCTTCGTCGAGTGCGAAGTTGTCTTACTGAATGAAAAAAGCCGAGGTCAGGGTGTGAGTCGTCGTATTGCCGAACAGGTAGCGGCCGCCGCAGCACTGATTGCCCTGGGCGTGGAGAATGGCAATGACTGATACAAACGCAACTCGCTGTGGCTATGTTGCCATCGTCGGCCGTCCCAACGTCGGTAAGTCGACGCTGCTGAACCACATTCTTGGCCAGAAGCTCGCGATCACCTCGCGCAAGCCGCAGACCACCCGCCACAACATGCTCGGGATCAAAACCGAAGGTGACGTGCAGGCGATCTACGTCGACACCCCCGGCATGCACAAGGGTGGCGAAAAGGCCCTGAACCGTTACATGAACAAAACCGCTTCGGCGGCGTTGAAAGACGTCGACGTGGTGATCTTCGTGGTCGACCGCACCAAGTGGACCGACGAAGACCAGATGGTTCTCGAGCGCGTGCAGTACGTGACCGGCCCGCTGATCGTCGCGCTGAACAAGACCGACCGCATCGAAGACAAAGCCGAGCTGATGCCGCACCTCAGCTGGTTGCAGGAACAACTGCCGAACGCGCAGATCATTCCGATTTCCGCACAGCACGGGCACAACCTCGAAGCGCTGGAAAAGGTTATCGCCGATCATCTGCCGGAGAACGATCACTTCTTCCCGGAAGACCAGATCACCGACCGCAGCAGCCGTTTCCTCGCCGCGGAACTGGTACGCGAGAAAATCATGCGCCAGATGGGCGCCGAGCTGCCGTACCAGATCACCGTCGAAATCGAAGAGTTCAAGCAGCAGGGCAAGACCCTGCACATCCACGCTTTGATCCTCGTTGAACGTGACGGCCAGAAGAAGATCATCATTGGCGACAAGGGCGAGCGTATCAAGCGCATCGGCACCGAAGCGCGCAAGGACATGGAGCTGCTGTTCGACTCCAAGATCATGCTTAACCTGTGGGTCAAGGTGAAGGGCGGCTGGTCTGACGACGAGCGTGCATTGCGTTCGCTGGGTTACGGCGACCTGTAAATACGCGGTTGTCGCAACACCGAAGAAACCTGTGGGAGCGAGCTTGCTCGCGAAGGCATAGTGCCAGGCGACATATTTGTTGACTGACACCCTGCATTCGCGAGCAAGCTCGCTCCCACATTGGTTTTGGGGTGAATATAAAACCGCGTTTTTATCAATGAGAGCTCCATGTCTTCAAGCCCGCCTCCCGCCCAACCCGCCTACGTCCTGCACTCCCGCGCCTACCGCGAAACCAGCGCGTTGGTCGACTTCCTCACGCCGCAAGGGCGGCTGCGGGCGGTGTTGCGCAGTGCGCGGGGCAAGGCCGGGACATTGGCGCGACCGTTTGTGGCGCTGGAAGTCGAATTTCGCGGCAAGGGTGAGTTAAAGAACGTCGGACGCATGGAGAGCTCTGGCACTTCGGCGTGGCTCAATGGCGAGGCGCTGTTCAGTGGTCTCTACCTCAATGAACTGCTGATTCGCTTGCTGCCTGCCGAAGATCCGCATCCGGGCGTCTTCGATCACTACGCCGCGACCTTGCTGGCATTGGCCGAAGGCCGTCCGCTGGAGCCGTTGCTGCGCTCCTTCGAATGGCGGCTACTGGATGATCTTGGTTACGGCTTTTCGTTGAACACTGATGTCCATGGCGAACCCGTCGCGCCGGACGGTCTCTATCGTCTGCAAGTGGATGCCGGTCTGGAGCGAGTCTTCCTGCTGCAACCGGGCCTGTTCAACGGCGTCGAATTACTGGCCATGGCCGAAGCCGACTGGACCGCGCCCGGTGCGCTGTCCGCGGCCAAGCGCCTGATGCGTCAGGCACTGGCCGTTCACTTGGGCGGTCGACCTCTCGTCAGTCGCGAGCTGTTTCGCAAGCCCTGATATGCTGTGCGCCGAATATCTCAATTCAGGAGCGCATCCGTGACCACCAGCAATCGCATTCTTCTTGGCGTGAACATCGACCACGTCGCCACCCTGCGTCAGGCCCGTGGCACGCGCTACCCGGACCCGGTCAAGGCTGCGCTGGACGCGGAAGAGGCGGGTGCCGACGGCATCACCGTGCACCTGCGCGAAGACCGTCGGCACATTCAGGAGCGCGACGTTCTGCTGCTCAAGGATGTGCTGCAAACCCGCATGAACTTCGAAATGGGCGTCACTGAAGAAATGATGGCGTTCGCCGAGCGCATCCGTCCGGCGCACATTTGCCTGGTCCCGGAAACCCGTCAGGAGCTGACCACTGAAGGCGGTCTGGATGTGGCAGGGCAGGAAGAGCGCATCAAGGCTGCGGTTGAGCGTCTGTCGAAGATCGGCAGCGAAGTGTCGCTGTTCATCGATGCCGACGAGCGCCAGATTGCTGCGTCGAAGCGTGTTGGCGCCCCAGCCATCGAGCTGCACACCGGGCGTTATGCCGATGCCGAAACCCCGACCGAAGTGGCTGAAGAACTCAAGCGTGTCGCGGACGGTGTGGCGTTTGGTTTGGCCCAAGGCCTGATCGTTAACGCGGGTCACGGCTTGCATTACCACAACGTTGAAGCCGTCGCGGCCATCAAGGGTATCAACGAACTGAACATCGGCCATGCGCTGGTGGCGCATGCGTTGTTCGTGGGATTCAAGTCTGCTGTTTCCGAGATGAAGGCGCTGATTCTGGCGGCCGCGTTGAAAGGCTAAAGGTCAACGCATAACCCCTGTGGGAGCGAGCTTGCTCGCGAAGGCGGAGTGTCAGCCGACATATTTGTTGACTGGCTCACTGCATTCGCGAGCAAGCTCGCTCCCACATTTGTTTATGGGGTGTTGCTTAGAGCGGGGCAGGCTCTTGCGCGGGTTTTGATTTGTCGATGCCCGGCACATGCAAGTTGCCCTCGGCCACCTGATCGCCCTCAAGCTGTGGCTGCGTCACCCAGGTCAAAATGTCGTAGTAACGACGAATGTTCGCCACAAAATGCACCGGTTCGCCGCCACGGGCGTAGCCATAACGCGTCTTGCTGTACCACTGCTTCTGCGACAGGCGCGGCAAAATCTTCTTCACGTCCAGCCACTTGTCCGGGTTCAATCCTTCCTTGGCCGTCAGTTTGCGCGCGTCATCGAGGTGACCGCTGCCGACGTTGTACGCCGCCAGGGCGAACCAGGTGCGATCCGGTTCCTTGATCGAATCGTCGAGCTGATCCTTCATATAAGCCAGGTACTTGGCGCCACCCATGATGCTCTGCTTGGGGTCGAGGCGGTTGGACACGCCCATCGCCTGCGCGGTGTTCTGGGTCAGCATCATCAGCCCGCGCACACCGGTTTTCGAGGTGACGGTCGGTTGCCACAACGATTCCTGGTAGCCGATTGCAGCCAGCAGGCGCCAGTCGACTTTCTCTTTCTTCGCGTAATTCTTGAAGTGCTGTTCATATTTCGGCAGGCGCTGCTGCAAGTGCTGGGCGAAGGTCGTGGCACCCATATAGCCAAGCACATCGACGTGGCCGTAGTAGCGATCCTTCAAGCGTTGCAGGGTGCCGTTCTTCTGCACCTTGTCGAGATACGCGTTGATTTCGTTGAGCAGGCTGTTGTCTTCGCCCGGGCCAACTGCCCAGCTCTGACTGCGCGCATCGCCGAGGTCGAAGGCCACGCGAATGTTGGTGAAGTACACCTGATTCATCGCCACTTCGTTGGAATCGACCAGGGTCAGGTCAATCTGGCCTTCATCGACCATGCGCAGCAGATCGACCACTTCAACCGCGTCGGACTCTTCGTATTCAATACCGGGGAATTTCTTTTTCAGCTCGGCCAATTGCTCGGCGTGGGTGCTGCCTTTAAGCACCATGATCTTTTTGCCGACCAGATCACCGGGCTCGGTCGGCCGCGACTGGCCATTGCGATAGATGATCTGCGGGGTGACTTCAAGGTAGGAGTGCGAGAAACGCACCTGCTGCTTGCGCTGATCGCTGCTGACCAGACCGGCGGCGGCCAGCACCGGGCCGTTCGGCTTGCCGATCTGATCGAACAGGTCATCGAGGTTGTCGGCGGTCTCGATCTTCAGCTCGACACCCAAATCGTCGGCGAAGCGCTTCACCAGCTCGTATTCGAAGCCGGTTTCACCGCTGCGATCCTGAAAGTAGGTGGCGGGGCTGTTACGGGTAATCACCCGCAGCACACCATCCTCCTTTACGCGCTCGAGTGTGTTGGGTTTATCAACACAGCCACCGAGCATCAGGAAGAGTCCGGTTGCGATCAGCCATTTGGCGTACCGCGGACGCAAAGCCGTTGGGAAAAACATCTGCGCAGTATACGCAAACGGCCACGGGCGCCATATCTCGACAGTGCAGGGCGAGTCTGCTAGCGATCACAAAACCGAGCTAAACCCCGCAGAAACGGGCCTTTACGGCTTTTTGTTACAGTAAAAATAAGCGGCCTCTGAATAGCTGATTTACCTGACTCTGAAGTCGGAAACACAGATTGATACCCGAGTGCAACCGTGCGTAGCGTTTCGGGTGATGTTGAGGGCGGTTTAGGCTAGAATGCACGGCCTCAAAGCACACCCCTTCCCGAGGCTGTCCCGAAGATGTTGATCCTGCGCGGCGCTCCTGCCCTTTCTGCCTTTCGCCACAGCAAACTCCTTGAGCAACTGAGCCAGAAGGTTCCAGCTGTCAGTGGCCTGTATGCTGAATTCGCTCACTTCGCCGAAGTCACCGGCGTCCTGACCGGCGACGAACAGCAGGTGCTAGCGCGCCTTCTGAAGTACGGCCCAAGCGTTCCGGTACAAGAGCCGACCGGTCGTCTGTTTCTGGTGTTGCCGCGTTTCGGCACCATCTCGCCATGGTCGAGCAAGGCCAGCGACATCGCCCGCAACTGCGGCCTGAGCAAGATCCAGCGTCTGGAGCGCGGTATCGCCTTCTACGTCGCCGGTCAGTTCAGCGAAGCCGAAGCGCAGCAGATTGCCGACGTGCTGCATGACCGCATGACCCAGATCGTGCTGGCCAACCTCGAACACGCCGCCGGTCTGTTCAGCCACGCCGAGCCGAAGCCGCTGACGGCCATCGACATCCTCGGTGGCGGTCGCGCTGCGCTGGAAAAAGCCAACACCGAGCTTGGCCTCGCCTTGGCCGAAGACGAGATCGACTATCTGGTCGACGCCTTCAATGGCTTGAAGCGCAACCCGCACGACATCGAACTGATGATGTTCGCCCAGGCCAACTCCGAACACTGCCGCCACAAGATCTTCAACGCCAGTTGGGATATTGATGGTGAGAACCAGGAAAAAAGCCTGTTCGGCATGATCAAGAACACCTACGTGATGCACAGCGAAGGCGTTCTGTCGGCTTATAAGGACAACGCCTCGGTGATCGTCGGCAACGTCGCCGGCCGTTTCTTCCCGAACCCTGAAACCCGCCAGTACGGTGCGGTGCAGGAGCCGGTGCACATCCTGATGAAGGTTGAAACCCACAACCACCCGACGGCGATCGCTCCGTTCCCGGGCGCATCGACCGGTTCCGGCGGCGAGATCCGTGACGAAGGTGCAACCGGCCGTGGCGCCAAGCCAAAGGCTGGCCTGACCGGTTTCACCGTTTCCAACCTGCAGATCCCCGGCTTCGAACAGCCGTGGGAAGTGCCGTACGGCAAGCCTGAACGCATCGTCACCGCGCTGGACATCATGATCGAAGGCCCGCTCGGCGGCGCCGCGTTTAACAACGAATTCGGCCGTCCGGCCCTGACCGGCTACTTCCGTACCTTCGAACAATCGATCACCACCCCGCACGGTGACGAAGTTCGTGGTTACCACAAGCCGATCATGCTCGCTGGCGGCATGGGCAACATCCGTGAAGAACACGTCAAGAAAGGCGAGATCGTGGTCGGCTCCAAGCTGATCGTCCTCGGCGGCCCGGCGATGTTGATCGGTCTGGGTGGCGGCGCCGCTTCCTCGATGGCCACCGGCACCAGCTCGGCGGATCTCGACTTCGCTTCCGTGCAGCGTGAAAACCCTGAAATGGAACGTCGTTGCCAGGAAGTCATCGACCGTTGCTGGCAACTGGGTGACAAGAACCCGATCAGCTTCATCCACGACGTGGGCGCGGGTGGTCTGTCCAACGCCTTCCCGGAACTGGTCAACGACGGCGACCGCGGTGGCCGTTTCGAACTGCGCAACATTCCAAACGACGAGCCGGGCATGGCCCCGCACGAAATCTGGTCCAACGAATCCCAGGAACGTTACGTGCTGGCGGTCGGCCCGGAAGACTTCGAGCGCTTCCAGGCCATCTGCGAACGTGAGCGTTGCCCGTTTGCTGTTGTCGGTGAAGCCACCGCCGAGCCGCAACTGACCGTGACCGACAGCCATTTCGGCAACAACCCGGTGGACATGCCACTGGAAGTGTTGCTGGGCAAGGCTCCACGCATGCACCGTTCGGTGGTTCGTGAAGCCGAGCTGGGCGATGACTTCGATCCGTCGAACCTCGACATCAGCGAATCCATCGAACGCGTTCTGCATCACCCGGCTGTGGCGAGCAAAAGCTTCCTGATCACCATCGGCGACCGCACCATCACCGGCCTCGTGGCCCGTGACCAAATGGTCGGCCCGTGGCAGGTTCCGGTGGCCGACGTTGCCGTCACCGCCACCAGCTTCGACGTTTACACCGGTGAAGCGATGGCAATGGGCGAGCGCACTCCGCTGGCTCTGCTGGACGCTCCGGCGTCGGGCCGCATGGCCATCGGCGAAACGCTGACCAACATCGCCGCGTCGCGCATCAACAAGATCTCCGACATCAAACTGTCGGCGAACTGGATGTCCGCTGCCGGCCACCCGGGCGAAGACGCGCGTCTGTACGACACCGTGAAAGCGGTCGGTATGGAACTGTGCCCTGAGCTGGGTATCACCATTCCGGTGGGCAAGGACTCGATGTCCATGGCCACCCGTTGGAGCGATAACGGCGAAGAAAAAACCGTGACCTCGCCGATGTCGCTGATCGTGACCGGTTTCGCGCCAGTGGCTGACATCCGTCAGACCCTGACCCCGGAACTGCGCATGGACAAGGGCACCACCGACCTGATCCTGATCGACCTCGGTCGCGGTCAGAACCGCATGGGTGCTTCGATCCTTGCGCAGACACACGGCAAGCTCGGCAAACACGCACCGGACGTCGATGACGCTGAAGACCTGAAAGCCTTCTTCGCGGTGATTCAGGGCCTCAACGCCGACGGTCACCTGCTGGCGTACCACGACCGTTCCGACGGTGGTCTGCTGACTTCCGTGGTGGAAATGGCTTTCGCCGGCCACTGCGGTCTGAGCCTGAACCTCGACGGTCTGGCAGAAACCACCGCCGACATCGCCGCCATCCTGTTCAACGAAGAACTGGGTGCAGTGATTCAGGTTCGTCAGGACGCCACGCCAGACATCCTCGCGCAATTCAGCGCCGCCGGTCTGGGCGACTGCGTGTCGGTGATCGGTCAGCCGATCAACAATGGCCAGATCAACATCACCTTCAACGGTGACACCGTGTTCGAAGGCCAGCGTCGTCTGCTGCAACGTACCTGGGCTGAAACCAGCTACCAGATCCAGCGTCTGCGCGACAACGCCGACTGCGCCGAGCAAGAGTTCGACGTGCTGCTGGAAGAAGACAACCCGGGCCTGAGCGTCAAGCTCAGCTACGACGTCAACCAGGACATCGCCGCACCTTACATCAAGAAAGGCATCCGCCCTCAGGTTGCCGTGCTGCGTGAGCAGGGCGTCAACGGTCAGGTGGAAATGGCTGCCGCGTTCGACCGCGCCGGTTTCAACGCGATCGACGTGCACATGAGCGACATTCTCGCTGGCCGTGTCGACCTGAACGAGTTCAAAGGTCTGGTGGCGTGCGGTGGTTTCTCCTACGGCGACGTTCTCGGCGCCGGTGAAGGCTGGGCCAAGTCGGCACTGTTCAACAGCCGTGCCCGCGATGCGTTCCAGGGTTTCTTCGAGCGTAACGACAGCTTCACCCTCGGCGTGTGCAACGGTTGCCAGATGATGTCCAACCTGCACGAGCTGATCCCGGGCAGCGAGTTCTGGCCGCACTTCGTGCGCAACCGCTCCGAGCAGTTCGAAGCGCGCGTGGCGATGGTGCAGATCCAGGAATCGAACTCGATCTTCCTGCAGGGCATGGCCGGTTCGCGTATGCCGATCGCCATCGCTCACGGTGAAGGTCACGCCGAGTTCTCCAGCGAAGAGGCACTGCTGGAAGCCGATCTGTCCGGTTGCGTGGCGATGCGTTTCGTCGACAACCATGGCAAGGTCACTGAGCGTTATCCGGCCAACCCGAACGGTTCGCCGCGCGGGATTACCGGTCTCACCAGCCGTGATGGCCGTGTGACGATCATGATGCCGCACCCGGAGCGAGTGTTCCGTGCCGTGCAGAACTCGTGGCGTTCGGAAGACTGGAACGAGGACGCACCTTGGATGCGTATGTTCCGTAATGCACGCGTTTGGGTTAACTAAGGCCTGTGTACAAGCTGGCGTTTTTTGTTCCTGACAGTCATGTCGAGGTGGTCAAAGGGGCTGTGTTCGCTGCCGGTGGTGGGCGGATCGGTGACTATGACCACTGTGCCTGGCAGGTGCTTGGTCTGGGCCAGTTTCGACCTTTGGACGGGAGTCAGCCGTTCATTGGCGAGGCGGGGCAGGTTGAGCGGGTTGAGGAGTGGAAGGTTGAGCTTGTGGTGGCGGATGAGTTGATCGTTGCTGTGGTGGCGGCGTTGAAACTTAGTCATCCCTACGAGACGCCGGCTTATGAGGTGTGGCGGCTGGAAGATTTCTGATAGCCGCTTATTACAAGAAACCCGCAGATGAGAGATCGTCTGCGGGTTTTTTGTTGCTTACGATTTTCCGGGTGATGGGGTTCCAATGTGGGAGCGAGCTTGCTCGCGAAGGCGCCGGATCAGGCAACGATGTTCTGGCTGACCGGGTACATATCCGTTGCTGTGGTAACGGCTGCTTAGGGTTCCGCCCTTACGGCGGGTCACCTTTTCCAAACGCCGAAAAGGTAACCCAAAAGGCTTGCCCCAACGTTCGGCCCACTCGCTAAAGCTCGGGGTTCCTTCGCTCCGGAATTCATCCGGGCGCATCGCCTACGGTTTGCTTCGCTGCACCTCCTCTCGATGCATTTGGCTGCGCCAAACGGTCGCTGCGCTCCCACCCCCGGATAAATCCCTCCACTCAGCCTGCCGACGGGGCCTGTGGATCAAGATCAAGAGCAGGCGAGCTGACACTCGACCTATTGAGTGGTAAAGAGCGGGCGGGGTTTACTGTTGCTTTTCTGTGGGAGCGAGCTTGCTCGCGAAGGCGGCCTGACAGCCGACCTGTGTCTTTCAGGTGTACTCAATCCAAATGTGGAGTGAGCCTGCTCGCGATAACAACCTCACAGCAACCAATCACCCGCAGATGCACCACAATCCCTGTGGGAGCCTGGCTTGCCAGCGATGGCGGCCTGCCAGCAGACCAATCTCTGTCTGAATGCACCCAATCCAACTGCGGGAGCTAGCCCTGCTGGCGATAGGGACAGTCCAGTCTCCAAGGAAATTGGATCTGTTTAAATCTGTGTCGGATTCGCCGAACCTTCCCACAAGGTTTTCAGGTTGTCCGTCGGACGCCCGCTCTCTAGTCTTTGCCTGTCGCTGCCAATTCAGCGACCGGGCGTGAGATCCCCGGAAAGCTTGCAACTAGCGCCAACACTACGATAATTGGCGCCAGCTCAATCTACTGCCTGTGTTATGGCGGCTGTGTGCGGGCAGACTTCGGTCTGGCCGGTTGCCTGCTCCGGTGGATCTCACCCTGCACATAGCTGCCACCTCTTCGCCGCGTGAGATCCGGCGAACGATGGCATCCACACTTGCAGTAGCAGGAGTTGAATTTTGGACAAGCTAATACCAGATCCACCCCCCGAAACCACCACCCCACTCGAAGCCGCCATCCGCGCCGAAGACTTGGCAAAAACCCGCGAAGCCATCAAACGCGCCCTCGATTTCTACCTCAGCCCCGAACCCGCCAAACCCCGAAACCCAGCACCATGTTCCTCGTCCACTCCAGCGTCGACACCGAAAGCCTGCTCGCCCACGCCTGTGAATCGTTGGCCTCAGCAAACGCTATGGCCAGCAACTTCGCAACCGAACTCGGCGGCTTGCAACGCAGCACGGCACTAGCCATCCAGCAAATCATCATGCTCGCCGAACTCGCAGTAAACCGCGCACTGGTTCGAGTCGATCCACAAACCTGACGACCGCGTCATCGTTCATCGCCAGCAGGCTGGCTCCCGCAAGGTTGTGCACAATTTTGAGAACAGTGAAGAACCTGTGGGAGCCTGGCTTGCCAGCGATGACGGCCTGAAAGCCGACCTGATTCTTCGGATAGATAGCTTCCCTGTAGGAGCTGTCGAGTGAAACGAGGCTGCTATCTTTTGCTCTTGCTTATGATTGTAAAAAAGCAAAATCAAAAGATCGCAGCCTGCGGCAGCTCCTACAGGGGTGATGTGTGGGGTCAGACTTTGGCGCTGACCTCGCTGTGGTTGACCAGCGCTTCCAACGCCCCACTCAAACTCGCCGCCTTATCCCCCACCAGCAAATGCCAGACCCCGCCATCCAACTGGCTGACACCGTGACAACCCAGATCCTTCAACTGCGCCTCGGACAACGCCTTGCCATCCGCCAATTGCAGGCGAATCCGCGTCATCGCAATGCAATCCAGTTGCAGCACATTGTCGCCACCGCCCAACGCGTTCAGCCATTGCTGCGCCTCGGAACCGGCAACGGCCATAACTTTCGGCTCATCAACAACAGCGGTTTCAACCAAAACAGCACGCCCCAATGCAGGCATCGCCAGACGAATCTCATCGGCAATGCTGTCTGCCATCGGCCCGACCACAACCTGCAAACTCCCACCTTTACCCGGTCGCACTACCGCCATCGCACCCAACGCTTTCAGATCCGCATCCGAAGCCTTGTTGCGATCAACCATCTCCAGTCGCAACCGCGTGGTGCAGGCACCGACGGTGAGCAAGTTCTCTGCTCCGCCCAACGCCTTGATGTAGGCACTGGCGCGCTCGTTCTCAGTCAACACGGCTTTTTCACTGACAGCGACGTCCTCACGCCCCGGCGTCTTCAAATTGAAACGACGAATACAGAAATCAAACACCGCGTAATACACCACGGCATACGCCAGCCCGACCGGGATCACCAACCAGCCATTGGTAGAACGCCCCCAACCCAGCACCATGTCGATGAAACCGCCGGAGAAGGTGAAGCCGAGGTGAATGTTCAGCGCGTTGGTAATCGCCATCGACAATCCAGTCAGTAGCGCATGCAGCAGATACAACAACGGTGCCAAAAACATGAAGGCGAATTCAATCGGCTCGGTCACCCCGGTCAGAAACGAAGTCAGCGCCATCGACAGAAAGATCCCGCCCATCACCTTGCGGCGTTCCGGCAGGGCATTGCGATACATCGCCAGACACGCCGCCGGCAGGCCGAAGATCATCATCGGGAACATGCCGGTCATGAACTGGCCGCCCTTCGGATCGCCAGCGAAGTAGCGCGACAGATCGCCCGTCACCAATGCGCCTGTGGTTGGATCGGTGAAATTGCCGAAGACGAACCACGCCATGTTGTTGAGGATGTGGTGCAGGCCGGTGACGATCAGCAGGCGGTTGAACACGCCAAACACGAACGCGCCAATGCTGCCGCTTTCCATCATCAACGCGCCGAAGCTGTTGATGCCGTGCTGGATCGGCGGCCAGATATAGCCGAACACCACGCCCAGACCCACCGCCGCGAACCCGGTGACAATCGGCACGAACCGCCGGCCGCCGAAGAACGCCAGGTACTCCGGCAACTTGATGTCCTTGAAGCGGTTGTACAGCGCGCCGGCCATCAGGCCGCTGACGATACCGGCGAGCATGCCCATGTTGATGCTCGCATCGAGCACCTTGAGCGTGGAGATCATCACCAGATAACCGATCACCCCGGCCAAGCCAGCGGTGCCGTTGTTGTCCTTGGCGAAACCGACGGCGATGCCGATGGCGAAGATCATTGCCAGGTTGGCGAAGATCACCTGTCCGGCGTCATGGATGATTGCGATGTTCAGCAGGTCAGTGTCACCCAGACGCAGCAGCAGACCGGCAATCGGCAGGATCGCAATCGGTAGCATCAGCGCGCGGCCGAGGCGTTGCAGGCCTTCGATGAAGAGTTGGTACATGGCGTTTGTCCTTGTTGTTTTTGTTAGCGCAGAGGCCAATGTTGATGACAGGCGTGGCGCACGGCGGCGGCGCTGCTCAACTTGAGCAGGTCGCGGCTGAGGCGCTGGCATTCGGCTTCGTGCACCTGGCGCACGCGATCCTTGATTTCACCGATCTGCACCGGGCTGACCGACAATTCGGTAACGCCCAGACCGATCAACACCGGCGTCGCCAGCGGATCGGAGGCGAGTGCGCCGCAGACGCCGACCCAACGCTTGTGCACCGCCGCGCCTTCGCAGGTCATGGCGATCAGGCGCAACAGCGCTGGGTGCAGGGCGTCGACGCGGGCGGCCAGACCGGCGTGGTCGCGGTCCATGGCCAGGGTGTATTGCGACAAATCGTTGGTGCCGATCGAGAGGAAGTCGGCGTGTTCGGCGAGTTGCTCGGCTTGCAGCGCGGCGGCGGGGACTTCGATCATCACGCCGATTTCCGGGCGCTGCGCGATGTTCATCTCCAGGCACAGGGCGTCGACGCGTTGGCGAATGTGCAGCAGCTCATCCACTTCGGTGACCATCGGCAGCAGGATTCGGCAGCGGCGCAGCGGGCTGACTTGCAGCAGCGCGCGCAATTGTTGATCGAGAATTTCCGGGCGGGCCTGAGCCAGACGAATGCCGCGCAGGCCGAGCACCGGGTTGGCTTCGATGGGTAGCGGCAGATAGTCGAGTTGCTTGTCGCCGCCGACATCGATGGTGCGGATGATTACTGGGTGATCGCCCATTGCATCGATCACGGCTTGATAGGCGCTGCGCTGTTCCTCGACGTCCGGCGCGGTCTGGCGGTCGACGAACAAAAACTCGGTGCGCAAGAGGCCTACACCATCGGCGCCATTGGCAAAGGCGTCCGCCGCTTCACTGCTGGAGGCGACATTGGCGACGACTTCGATGTGCACGCCATTTCGCGTTTCGGCAGGCAGGTGAGCTTTGGCTTGTTGAGCATCGCGACGTTGCTGGCGTTCGATTTGCGCCTGCTGAACTTCAGCCAGACGTTCAGCGTTGGGCGTCAGTTCCAGACGACCGCCATCGGCATCGAGCACCACCGATTGACCTTGCGGCTGATCAAGCAGCGCCGAACCCAGCGCCACCATGCATGGCAAACCTTTACCCCGCGCCAGGATCGCCACGTGCGAAGTCGCGCCCCCCTCGGCCATGCACAACCCGGCGACACCTTGCGCGCTGAGTTGCAGCAGATCCGACGGCGTCAATTCATGTGCGGCGACGATGGCGCCGGCCGGCACGTCGTAATTCCACGCCTCACCGAGCAACGCACGCAACACGCGTTGTTTAAGGTCGCGCAGATCGTTGGCGCGTTCCGCCAACAGTGCGCTGCCGGTGTGCTGCAGGACTTCGCACTGCACATCGATCGACTGGCTCCAGGCGTGAGTCGCTGCAGTGCCTTGTTCGATGGATTGCTGTGCAGCATCGAGCAGTGCCGGATCTTCCAGCAGTGCCAAATGCGCGGCGAAGATTGCTTCTTCATCGGCATTCTTGTGTTTTTTCGCTTGGGCGAGGGTGCCGTCGATTTCGTTGCGTACCCGAGTTAGCGCAGCGTCGAGAACCGACTGCTGTTGCATCGGATCGTGATTACCGGCATCCGCCGGCAAACTGATCACGCTCAAGCGAAACAGCGGCCCGCCGACCAATCCCGGTGCGGCGCAGACACCGTGCAACACACCTGCTTCGGCCGGACGTTTAAGAGGCGCAACATGGATCGGTGCAGCAGCGTGATGATCATCCGGCAGCGCCGTGGCCAACGCCGTGAGCAACGCTTGCAGCGCCGCTTCGGCATCCGGCCCCTGACAGCTGACCTGCACTTCATCCTGCTCGCCAACCGCCAGCCCCATCAGACCGATCAGGCTGTTGCACGGCGCCGATTTGCCGGCGAAGTGCAGTTGCGACTGGCTTTTGAAACCTTGCGCGGTCTGCCGAATCAGCGCCGCAGGGCGCGCATGCAAGCCGCCGCGATGCGCCACCAGAACATGGCCATGAACATCAGGCCCACCCACGTCTGCAACATTCGCCGCCGAACTGTTGCGCGCAACAATGTGCAGTAACGGTTCGCCAACTTTCACCGCTTTGAGCGTGATCGGACGCACCTGAAAATCCTGGCTGTTGGTCAGGATCAACAAGCTGACGAGGCTTTTGCATTGCTGGCCGACCTTGTCCAGGTCATAGCGCAACAACGGCTGGCCCTTGCTGACACGCGTGCCATCCTTGACCAGCATCGAGAAGCCTTCGCCGTTCAACTCAACGGTGTCGAGGCCCAGGTGCAGGAGGATTTCCGCGCCGTTGTCGGCACGTACGGTGAGAGCGTGGCCGGTGCGCGCGACGTGAATGATCACCCCGGCGCACGGCGAGTACAGCGTGTCGTTGATCGGGTCGATGGCGATGCCGTCGCCCATCGCGCCGCTGGCGAACACCGCGTCCGGGACTTTGGCGAGCGTGAGCACCGGGCCGCTGAGCGGGGCGCTGAGGGTCAGCTCTTTATTGTTGTTGTGCATGGCTCGGTCTCATCGGTTAAATCTCGGTTCGATGTCCTCTGTAGGAGCTGCCGCAGGCTGCGATCTTTTGATCTTGTTTTTCTGTGAATCAAAATCAAAAGATCGCAGCCTTCGGCAGCTCCTTCAGGGGTCTGCATCAATCAGCAGTTGTTAGTGCGTGCGGGTCACTTTGCTCAGGTGACGCGGCTGATCCGGGTCCATGCCTCGGGCCACGGCCAAACCGGCGGCCATCACGTAGAAACTCTGAATTGCCAGAATCGGATCGAGGGCCGGGTGCTCGGCGCGGGTCAGGGTCAGGTCGCGCTCGCTCACATCATCCGGCGCGGCCAGCAGCACGCGGGCGCCGCGTTGACGCATTTCTGCCGCGAGGCTCAACAAGCCAGCCTGCTCGGCGCCGCGCGGTGCGAACACCAACAATGGATAGTGTTCATCGATGAGCGCCATCGGGCCGTGACGCACTTCGGCGCTGCTGAATGCTTCGGCCTGAATCGCCGAGGTTTCCTTGAATTTCAGCGCCGCTTCCTGGGCGATGGCAAAACCGGCGCCACGGCCGATGACCATCAAACGCTCGCAATCGCGCAACGCTTCGATGGCCACGCTCCAGTCCTGTTTTGCCGCTTCACGCAGACCTTCAGGCAGGGCGTTACCGGCTTCGAGCAATTCGCTGTCTTCTTTCCAGTGCGCGATCAAACGAGCGCTGGCGCTGAGAGTGGCGATAAAACTCTTGGTCGCGGCGACGCTGCTTTCAGTGCCGGCGAGTAGCGGCAGGCTGAATTCGCACGCGGCTTCCAGTGGCGAATCGGCGGCGTTGACCATTGACACGCTCAGCGCGCCACGCTTGCGCAACAGACGCAGGCTGTTGACCAGATCCGGGCTCTGTCCCGACTGCGAGAACGCGAACGCCACCTGACCGCTGACCTTCAACGGCGCCTGCTGCATGGTCACCACCGACATCGGCAACGACGCCACCGGTACGCCCAATTGCTGCATGGTCAGGTAAGCGAAGTAGCTCGCCGCGTGGTCGGAGCTGCCGCGTGCGACGGTCATCGCCACTTGCGGTGGCTGACGGCGCAGGCGTCCGGCGATCTCGATCATTGCCGGGTCGAGCTGTTGCAGTTGGGCTTGCACGGCCTCGAAGGAGGACAGCGCCTCCTCAAGCATTTTTGAAGTCAATGTCTTCTCCTTCGACCATGACAGCGGTCAGTGTGAGTGAGCGATCCAGCCGCACGCAGTCGGCCCAGGCACCAGGTGCAAGGCGCCCGCGTTCGTTGATGCCGAGATAATCGGCGGGAAATTGCGACAGACGCTGCGAGGCTTCGGCGATCGGCAAACCGATCTTCACCAGATTGCGCAGGGCCTGATCCATGGTCAGCGTGCTGCCGGCCAAAGTGCCGTCAGGCAGGCGTACGCCGCCCAGGCATTTGGTCACGGTGTGGCTACCGAGCTTGTATTCACCGTCGGGCATGCCGGCGGCAGCGGTCGAATCGGTGACGCAATACAGGCACGGGATCGAGCGCAGAGCCACGCGGATCGCGCCGGGGTGCACATGCAACAAATCCGGAATCAGCTCGGCGAATTTGGCGTGGGCCAGTGCGGCGCCAACGATCCCCGGTTCACGGTGATGCAGCGGGCTCATGGCGTTGTAGAGGTGGGTGAAGCTGGTCGCGCCGGCATCCAGTGCGGCAACGCCTTCTTCGTAGCTGCCGAGGGTGTGGCCGATCTGCATGCGTACGCCACGGCTGCTCAGTTCGCGAATCAACGCGTCGTGACCGGCGATTTCCGGAGCGATGGTGATCACTCGAATCGGCGCCAGTGCCAGGTATTCTTCGACTTCGGCCATCAATGCGGTGTGGGCGAAATTCGGTTGTGCGCCGAGTTTGCCGGGATTGATGTACGGGCCTTCGAGGTGTACGCCGAGGACCCGTGCGGCGCCTTTCGGACGCTGTTCGCAGAACTCTCCGACTTCCTTCAAAACCCTAGAAATCTCGGCACTCGGCGCGGTCATGGTGGTGGCCAGCAGCGAGGTGGTGCCGAAACGCACGTGGGTTCTGGTGATGGTTTCGAAAGCGCTGGCGCCTTCCATGATGTCTTTGCCGCCGCCGCCGTGGACGTGCAAATCGATGAAGCCCGGCAGCAGATACGGAAGATCGTTACTCGCCGGGTCGCAAGGCACGCCTTCGATCGACACGACTTTACCGTGTTCGTGAATCAGCCGGCCGCGAACCCAGCCGCTGGCGGTGAGGATGTTGTCTTCGGACATTTCGCTTCTCTCGTTTGGCTTGCTGCTGATCAGCGGCGAAGCTCTGCAACAAAGTCGTAGTAGTCGTTGCGGCAATAGGTGTCGGTGACTTCGATCGGCGTGTTGTCTTCCAGATAGCCGACCCGGGTCATCAGCAGCATGGCGGTGCCGGGGGCGATGCCGACCAGCGCGGCAAATTCGTCCGAGGCGTTGATTGCCTGGATGTGTTGCAAGGCGCGGACGATCGGTTTGCCGATGCCGTCGAGGTATTCGTAGAGCGAATCGCCGACCCGTTGCGGTTTCGGCATGATCGAGGCGGGCAGGGTGCTCATCTCGATGGCCATCACCGTGTCATCGGCTTTGCGCAGACGCTTCATGCGCGCGACCTTGTCGTTCGGCGACAGGCTGAGGCGGATCAGTTCTTCGTGGGTCGGCAGGGTGATTTCGCGTTCCAGCCATTGCGAGCTGGGTACAAAGCCCTTGAGGCGGAGCATTTCGCTGAAACCCGAGAGGCGCGACAACGGCTGTTCGAGGCGTGGGGTGATGAAAGTGCCGGAACCTTGCAGGCGACGGATCAGGCCTTGATCGAGGAGGACTTCCAGTGCTTTGCGCGCGGTGACTCGGGAAATGCCCAGTTGCTCGCTGAGGTTGCGTTCCGAGGGCATCGCCTGCTCGGACTTCCACTGCCCGGCATGGATCGCCGCTTCCAGATTACGTGCCAATTGCAAGTACAGCGGTGTCGGCTGGGAGTCATCGGGACGTAGGGCATGGAGGTCGTTCATGTAGGGCATTTCCGTCGCGAGTATAGGATTGTTGTGGCTCGCTTGTGGGGCGGAAATTAATACCACTTGAATACCATGTCAACGCAGGCAATGGGCGGTTAATCCAATGAAATGGCGGGGTTTAGAGGGGGTGGTTTGAAGTGGTATTAAAGGTGGGCTGTAAAAAACAAAAGATCGCAGCCTGCGGCAGCTCCTATAGTTGAGAGTGGTATCACCCTTGTAGGCGCTGCCGCAGGCTACGATCTTTTGATTTATTTTTTTGCAGGTGACCAGTGGTCAGGGATTAAGGGCGGATTTCGACCATCGTGCCGTCCGGCACCAGATTCCACACTTCGCGCATATCAACGTTGCGCATGGCGACGCAGCCATCAGTCCAGTCCAGGGTGTGGAACAGATCTTCCGGGGTTTCTTCCGAATCCGGCGTGCCGTGGATCATGATCATGCCGCCGGGTTCGACGCCTTCGCGACGGGCGCGGGCGGAATCGCTGATGTTCGGGTAGGAGATGTGCATCGACAGGTTGAATTTGTCGCTGGTCTTGCGCCAGTCGATCCAATAGAAACCTTCCGGTGTGCGTTTGTCGCCTTCAATCAGTTTCGGGCCTTTTTTCGCGCCCTTGCCCAAGGAAATGCGATAGGTCTTCAGCGGCTTGCCGTCGGCGATCAACTGCAGTTGATGAGCCGACTTAAGCACCAGAACTTTTTCGATAAGAGGCGTATTCGACGGCGTCACAGTGGTCACGAATGACGCTTGGGAGACGGTAACGACCGACAGGCAAAACAGGGCAAGCAACCAGCGCATTGAAACGATTCCCCAGGAATGACGCAGATACATGATTTATAGGTGTTGTGCAGACGTGCTCGGGTTATCGGCTGGCCGGCGAAGAAATCAAGTAATGGCAGGCTGAGCAAGCGGCGGAATCGATTCCGAACGAACCGGATACACCTCAACACGCCGATCAGCGAAGAAGCATTCTAAGGTACGCCCCACTGTGCGGAAAGCCAGCTCGTCCCAGGGAATGTCGGCTTCGTCGAATAGTTGTACTTCGAGGCTCTCGGGGCCGGCGGCAAAGTCCAGATCGACCAGCTCAGCGCGGAAGAACACATGCACCTGACTGATGTGCGGCACGTCGATCAATGTGTAGATGCTCAGGTTGCGCACCCGGGCGCAGGCTTCTTCGGCAGTCTCGCGCACGGCGGCCTGCTCAATGGTCTCGCCGTTCTCCATGAAACCGGCGGGCAAGGTCCAGTAACCGAGGCGCGGCTCGATGGCGCGGCGACACAGCAACACTTTGCTGCCCCACGTCGGCACACAGCCGGCGACAATATTGGGGTTCTGATAGTGAATGGTCTGACAGCTGTCGCAGACAAATCGCAGCCGCGAATCGCCTTCGGGAATGCGCTGGGTGACCGGGTTACCGCAGTGGCTGCAAAATTTCATGCTGGGCTTCCTGAATGCTGCGCCTATCTTGGCGTGCAGCGGTGTCGGTCGGCAAGTTGTCGTTTCGCGACACGACGGGTTTCGGGGGCTTGGGCGCTCGCAATGATTGGTGCATGATGCAGGGTAAGGCACTGATCGAGAACACTCATGCTGGACGAGCTACTGCATAGGGTAAGCAACCACACTCCGCGCACGCTGGAAACCGACACACGTTTCCCTGAGGCCGCCGTTCTGGTGCCGATCACCCGCAGTGACGAGCCGGAACTGGTGCTGACCTTGCGTGCCAGCGGGCTCTCGACCCACGGCGGCGAAGTCGCCTTCCCCGGTGGTCGCCGCGATCCGGAAGACCCGGACCTGATCTTTACCGCGCTGCGTGAAGCCGAGGAAGAAATCGGTCTGCCGCCCGGACTGGTCGAAGTCATCGGCCCGCTCAGCCCACTGATTTCCCTGCACGGCATCAAGGTCACGCCGTATGTCGGCGTCATCCCTGACTTCGTCGAATACCGCGCCAACGATGCCGAGATCGCCGCCGTCTTCAGCGTGCCGCTGGAATTCTTCCGCAAAGACCCTCGTGAACACACTCACCGTATCGACTATCAGGGCCGCAGTTGGTATGTGCCGAGTTATCGATATGGTGAATACAAGATCTGGGGCCTGACCGCGATCATGATCGTCGAGTTGATCAATCTGCTCTATGACGCCAAGATCAGTCTGCATCAACCACCGAAAAGCTTTATTGATACCTAAGCCATCGCTCGAATGGCCATCACACCGTGAGCCCTGAGGGAAACAAGATGAAATACCGCTTGGGCGACGCCCGTGTCGAGACCCATCCACAGAGCTGGGTCGCCCCCAATGCCGTGCTGGTGGGCAAGGTCAAACTGGAAGAGGGCGCTAATGTCTGGTTCAACGCCGTGCTACGCGGTGACAATGAACTGATCCTGATCGGCAAGAACAGCAACGTGCAGGACGGCACCGTGATGCACACCGACATGGGCTATCCGCTGACCATCGGCACCGGCGTGACCATCGGCCACAACGCGATGCTGCATGGCTGCACCGTTGGCGATTACAGCCTGATCGGCATTAATGCAGTGATTCTCAACGGCGCGAAGATCGGCAAGAACTGCATCATCGGCGCCAACTCGCTGATCGGCGAGGGCAAGGAAATTCCCGATGGTTCGCTGGTGATGGGCTCGCCGGGCAAGGTCGTGCGTGAGCTGACCGAGTCGCAGAAAAAAATGCTTGAGGCCAGCGCCGCTCACTATGTGCATAACTCGCAGCGTTATGCGCGTGATCTGGTTGAGCAAGAAGAATGAATACCCCCGAAAGACCCGTCGCCTCGCCCTGCGTGAATATTTGTGCGCTGGATGAAGACGACATCTGCACTGGCTGCCAGCGTACGGTCGAGGAGATCACGCGCTGGGGCCGCATGACCAATGACGAGCGCCGCGTGGTGCTGGGGTTGTGTCATGAGCGGGCGAAGGCGAGTGGGTTGGTGTGGATGATCCCTTCGAAATCGTGATCGGCTTGAGAGTGCCCTCAACCCTAGCCCTCTCCCAGAGGGAGAGGGGACTGACCGAGGTGTCTTACGCTATACGCCGACCTGAACGATTGAGTCGAACTCAGGTTTTGCAAAGCCCCCGATCGGCTCCTTTCCCCTCGCCTGAAGGAGAGGGATTGTTCGAGCTGCACCGATCTGCGTTATCGAGTCGAACTCGGGAGTCGATTCAACGAAGATCTGCTCCCTTTCCCCCTCGCCCCCGCGGGGGAGATGGCTGGGGTGAGGGGGTGGCTCTTGATCTACTGGTCAAGTAACCTGTGCGCCAATCTGCCAGGTCGCCCCCATGATTTTCCTCATCGCCTACATCAGCAGCGTTGTGCTGATCAACTTCGCCTTCTCCACCGCGCCACACCTGGACATCATCTGGTCGGCCTGGGGCGGCCTGGTCTTCGTGCTGCGCGATATGGTGCAAACCCGCTTCGGCCACGGTGCGATCGTGGCGATGCTGGCGGCGCTGGTACTGTCTTACGTTACGTCAGATCCTTCCATCGCACTGGCCAGCGCCACGGCGTTCGCGGTCTCCGAGTGCATCGACTGGCTGGTGTTCAGCATCACCAAGCGACCGTTGCGCGACCGCTTGTGGATCAGCTCGGCGCTGAGTATTCCCCTCGATACCTTCATCTTCTTCGGCATGATCGACCTGCTGACGCCGCCGGTGATCATCACCGCGTTGGCCTCCAAGTTTGCTGGCGTGACGGCCGTCTGGCTGATCATGGCCTGGCGTGATCGCAAACAGGCCGTCGCCGGCTGAAGCCAAATCCTCGGGTTCATGTAAAATGCCGCGCTTTCTCCCCATGGAAAGCGCGTCTGGCGTTGCTTTCCTCGATGATCCGCTTCTTTGAGGACCTGAGATGACCCGTATCGGAACTCCATTGTCGCCAACCGCGACCCGCGTATTGCTGTGTGGCTGTGGTGAGTTGGGCAAGGAAGTGGTGATCGAGCTGCAGCGCCTGGGCGTTGAAGTGATCGCTGTTGACCGCTACGCCAACGCGCCGGCCATGCAAGTCGCCCATCGCAGCCACGTGATCAACATGCTCGACGGCGCCGCCCTGCGCGCAGTGATCGAAGCCGAGAAGCCGCACTTCATCGTGCCGGAAATCGAAGCCATCGCCACCGCCACCCTGGTCGAACTGGAAGCCGAAGGCTTCACCGTGATCCCGACCGCTCGCGCTGCGCAATTGACCATGAACCGTGAAGGCATCCGTCGTCTGGCCGCTGAAGAGCTGGACCTGCCGACCTCGCCGTACCACTTTGCCGACACCTTCGAGGACTACAGCAAAGCCGTTGAAGACCTGGGCTTCCCATGCGTCGTCAAACCGGTAATGAGCTCGTCGGGCAAAGGCCAGAGCCTGCTGCGCAGCGCTGATGACGTGCAGAAAGCCTGGGATTACGCGCAAGAGGGCGGTCGCGCCGGCAAAGGTCGGGTGATCATCGAAGGCTTCATCGATTTCGACTACGAAATCACCCTGCTGACCGTGCGCCACATCGGCGGTACCACGTTCTGTGCGCCAGTCGGCCACCGTCAGGAGAAGGGCGACTACCAGGAGTCGTGGCAGCCGCAAGCCATGAGCCCGATTGCCCTGGCTGAGTCCGAGCGCGTTGCCAAAGCGGTGACTGAAGCGCTGGGCGGCCGTGGTCTGTTCGGCGTTGAGCTGTTCATCAAAGGTGATCAGGTGTGGTTCAGCGAAGTCTCGCCACGTCCGCATGACACCGGCCTGGTGACCTTGATTTCGCAGGATCTGTCGCAGTTCGCTCTGCACGCCCGCGCGATTCTGGGCCTGCCGGTGCCGCTGATTCGTCAGTTCGGGCCATCGGCCTCGGCGGTGATTCTGGTGGAAGGGCAGTCGACGCAGACAGCGTTCGCCAATCTGGGAGCTGCGTTGAGCGAGCCGGACACGGCGTTGCGTCTGTTTGGTAAGCCAGAGGTGAATGGTCAGCGTCGCATGGGCGTGGCGCTGGCGCGGGATGAGTCGATCGAGGCTGCTCGTGCCAAGGCGACCCGTGCTGCTCAGGCGGTTGTTGTAGAGCTGTAAACCGAGTCGCGACATTCGCGAGCAAGCTCGCTCCCACAGGGAAATGCATTCCAATGTGAGAGCGAGCCTGCTCGCGAAGCTTTTGATCTTCTGTCAGGCAACCCGATTCAGATCGTTATCCCTCGTCTCTTTCAGGCACAGCACCGCAATCAAACTCAGCACCGCCGCCGCCGACACATACCCGCCGACATAACTCAAACCACCCATCGCCACCAGTTTCTGCGCAAAGAACGGCGCCGCCGAGGCCCCGACAATGCCGCCCAGGTTATACGCCGCCGAAGCGCCGGTATAACGCACGTGGGTCGGAAACAACTCAGGCAACAGTGCCCCCATCGGCGCAAATGTCACGCCCATCAGGAACAGCTCGATGCACAGAAACAGCGCCACACCCCAGGTCGAGCCCTGAGTCAGCAACGGTTCCATCAGAAATCCGGAGAGAATCGCCAGCACGCCACCGATGATCAGCACCGGTTTGCGCCCGTAACGGTCGCTGGCCCACGCGGACAATGGTGTAGCGGCGGCCATGAACAGCACCGCGAAACACAGCAAGCCAAGGAACGTCTCACGGCTATAGCCGAGTGTGGAAACCCCGTAACTCAGGGAAAACACCGTCGAGATATAGAACAGCGCATAGCACACCACCATCGCCGCCGCGCCCAGCAACGTCGGAGCCCAATACTGGCTGAACAGCTCGACCAGCGGGATTTTGACCCGCTCCTGACGGGCGATGGCGTTAGAGAATACCGGCGTTTCGTGCAGCTTCAGTCGTACGTACAGACCGACCATCACCAGCGCCGCGCTGAGCAGAAACGGAATACGCCAGCCCCAACTTCGGAATTGCTCATCATCGAGCGTCATGGCCAAGGTCAGAAACAAACCGTTGGCGGCGAGAAAGCCAATTGAAGGGCCTAGCTGCGGGAACATGCCAAACCAGGCACGTTTGCCTTTCGGCGCGTTTTCCGTGGCGAGCAGGGCGGCACCGCCCCATTCACCTCCCAATCCCAGCCCCTGACCAAAACGCAGCACGCACAGCAAAATCGGCGCCCAGGCGCCGATGGTGGCGTACCCCGGCAGCACGCCGATCAGCGTCGTACACACGCCCATCAATAGCAGTGAAGCGACCAGCGTCGATTTGCGCCCGATGCGGTCACCGAAGTGGCCGAACAGTGCCGAGCCCAGCGGCCGGGCCAGAAAGGCGATACCAAAAGTAAGAAACGCCGAGAGCATCTGCGCAGTGCCGGAGGTCTGCGGAAAGAACACCGGCCCGATCACCAAAGCGGCGGCGGTGGCGTAAACATAGAAGTCGTAGAACTCGATTGCGGTGCCGATAAAACTCGCCGTGGCCACGCGGGTGGCGGAGTTGGTCGGTTGGGCAGGCGCGGTCGCGCTATAAGCTGTACTGGTCGTCATGCGGTGATCCCTGACAGTCATGAGCTCCGTTGGAGCGAATTATTATGGTCGAGCACCCAGGGATGTGGGATGAGGCGCGGTCGCTGTTTCAGGTAGGAACAGTCGCCGGAGTGCAGCGCAAATGGCCGAAACCCGTTGTGTGCGGGGTAAGCACAAGGTTAGGCGGGGCTTGGGTAAGCGCCTCGATTATAGGAAGGAGGCTAACGATTGAACAAGAGCAAAAAGATCGTCCGAACGCGGCCCGAACCTTCGGACGATCTTTTGATCTTTTACCTGGCAGGCACCAGGGCTGGCACTGAAGAGGTATGCCAAATCAACACCTTGCTCACCCGGTTCTCCTCAGTCTCAAGAATCTCCAGGCGATAGCGCCCGATTTTCAAGCAAACCGCACTTTCCGGAATAGTCTCCAGCGCTTCAGTCACCAGACCATTCAGCGTTTTCGGCCCGTCACTCGGCAAATGCCAGCCCAGGCACTTGTTCAACTCGCGGATCGACGCAGCACCGTCAATCACCATGCGGCCATCAGACTGCGGATGAATATGCGGATTATCGAGGCTGTGCTCGCTTTCAAACTCGCCGACAATTTCTTCGAGAATGTCTTCCAGCGTGACGATACCGAGCACTTCGCCGTATTCGTCGACCACCATGCCGAGGCGCCGCTGTTGCTTGTGGAAATTCAGCAACTGCAGTTGCAGCGGCGTGCTTTCAGGGACGAAGTATGGTTCGTAACTGGCCGCCAGCAACGCTTCGCGGGTCAAGTCACCGTTGTTCAACAGATGACGGATCTGCCGTGTATTGAGCACCGCTTCAACCTGGTTGATGTCGCTATGGAACACCGGCAGGCGCGTGCGCTTGTTATGGCGCAGTTGTTCGATGATCTCGTCGATCGAATCGTCGAGGTTGATGCCGTCGACGTCACTGCGCGGCACCAGAATGTCATTGACCGTAATGTTGTCCAGCGCATGAATCCCCGAAACCGGGTGCGCGTGAACCGGGTGCTCCGGATCGTCGTAACGGTCGGCAGGTGAGTCATCTTCGCTTTGCTGTACGACTTGAGCCTTGCGCACAAACGGGCGCATCAGCAGGCCACTGATACGGCTGAACAACCAGGCAAACGGATAAACAATCTTCAGCGGCACCGCCAGCAAGGTGTTGCCGAACGCCAGCACCGCGTCGGGATAACGTTGAGCGACGGTACGCGGGAAGTAATCGGCGAACACCAGCAGGATTGCCCCGGCACCGAGACACGCTGCCCACGGGCCGCTTTCTTCGCAGAGGAAAATTGCCAGCAACGTCGCGATCACGACCGCGAGTGCGCGGCACAGGGTGTTGCAGAGGATCAGGCTGTCGAGCGGAAAGCTCAGCTTCGCCAGCGGCTTATCGCTAGCACGCGAGGCGGTGCGTTGCGCGAGCAGTTGCTGTTGCGCGATTTCGACGGCGGTAAACAGCCCTGACCATAAAATCAGCAGGACAAATACCGCGAGCATCGGCCCTAGGGGCAAACCGTCCATTTATGCCGCCCGTCAGATGTGCAGGATGTATTCACGAACCAGTTTGCTGCCGAAATACGCCAACATCAGCAGGCAGAAACCGGCGAGGGTCCAGCGAATCGCCTTGTGACCGCGCCAGCCGAGGCGATTACGGCCCCAGAGCAGTACGCTGAAGACGATCCAGGCCAGGCACGCCAGCAGAGTCTTGTGCACCAGATGCTGGGCGAACAGGTTCTCGACGAACAGCCAGCCGGAAATCAGCGACAGCGACAGCAGTGTCCAGCCGGCCCAGAGGAAGCCGAACAGCAGGCTTTCCATGGTTTGCAGCGGTGGGAAGTTCTTGATCAGCCCGGACGGATGCTTGTGCTTGAGCTGGTGATCTTGCACCAATAGCAGCAAGGCCTGAAACACCGCGATGGTGAACATGCCGTAGGCGAGAATCGACAGCAGGATGTGCGCGAGGATGCCCGGCTCTTCATCGATGATCTGCACCGTGCCGGTCGGCGCAAACTGCGCCAGCAGCACGGTGATCGCGCCGAGCGGGAACAGCAGCACCAGCAGGTTTTCCACCGGAATGCGCGAGCAGGCGATCAGCGTCAGGGCGATGACCGCCGCCGCGATCAGGCTCGAGGCGCTGAAGAAATCCAGGCCCAGACCTATTGGCGTCAGCAAATGCGTGAGCAGGCTGGCAGCGTGGGCCACCACGGCGAAAACGCCGAGGCCAACCAGCAGGCGCTTGTTCGCCTTGGCGCCGGTGGCCAAGCGGGTGCTCTGATAAAGGGTCGCAGCGGCATACAGAAGGGCGGCGGCGAGGGTGGTCAGCAAACTGGGTGACAAGGGGAGCATAAATCCTGTTAGGCAAGCCCGAAAGGCGCTGAGTTTGGCATAGAACCGCCATGGCACGAAAGACTCAGGAAGCTGACAGCGAGGTGTCCGCCAGCCGCAGTCTTCGCTATAATCCGCGACCTGCCCACGCCGCAGGCTCGCCGAGCACATGTTGATTCCGGTCTGGGCCGCCATTATCCCGGTCTACACAGGGCCTGAAAGGATCGCGCAATGTTTGAAAACTTAACCGACCGTCTCTCGCAGACGCTGCGCCATGTCACCGGCAAGGCGAAGCTGACCGAGGACAACATCAAAGACACCCTGCGTGAAGTGCGCATGGCGTTGCTCGAAGCCGACGTCGCCCTGCCGGTGGTCAAGGACTTCGTCAATTCGGTCAAGGAGCGCGCTGTCGGCACCGAGGTGTCGCGCAGTCTGACGCCGGGCCAGGCGTTCGTGAAGATCGTCCAGGCCGAACTCGAAAGCCTGATGGGCGCGGCCAACGAAGATTTGAATCTCAGCGCCGTACCGCCTGCCGTGATTCTGATGGCCGGTCTGCAGGGCGCCGGTAAAACCACCACCGCCGGCAAGCTCGCGCGCTTCCTTAAAGAGCGCAAGAAGAAGTCGGTCATGGTGGTGTCGGCGGACGTTTATCGTCCGGCTGCTATTAAACAGCTGGAAACCCTGGCCAACGACATCGGCGTGACGTTCTTCCCGTCCGACCTGAGCCAGAAGCCGGTCGACATCGCCACCGCGGCTATTAAAGAAGCCAAGCTGAAATTCATCGACGTGGTCATCGTCGATACCGCCGGTCGCCTGCACATCGACGAAGAGATGATGGGCGAGATCAAGGCGCTGCACGCCGCGATCAACCCGGTCGAAACCCTGTTCGTGGTCGACGCCATGACCGGCCAGGACGCCGCCAACACGGCCAAGGCCTTCGGTGATGCGCTGCCGCTGACCGGTGTGATCCTGACCAAGGTCGACGGCGACGCCCGTGGCGGTGCCGCATTGTCGGTACGTGCCATTACCGCCAAGCCGATCAAGTTCATCGGTATGGGCGAGAAGAGCGAAGCGCTCGACCCGTTCCACCCTGAGCGTATCGCCTCGCGGATTCTCGGCATGGGCGACGTGCTCAGCCTGATCGAACAGGCCGAAGCGACCCTCGACAAGGACAAGGCCGACAAACTGGCCAAGAAGCTGAAGAAGGGCAAAGGCTTCGACCTCGAAGACTTCCGCGATCAGCTGCAACAGATGAAGAACATGGGCGGCCTCGGCGGGCTCATGGACAAACTGCCGAGCATCGGCGGCGTCAACCTGTCGCAAATGGGCAATGCCCAGAACGCCGCAGAGAAACAATTCAAGCAGATGGAAGCCATCATCAACTCCATGACCCCGGCCGAGCGCCGCGACCCTGAGCTGATCAGCGGTTCGCGCAAACGTCGGATCGCCATGGGTTCCGGCACTCAGGTGCAGGACATCGGTCGCTTGATCAAGCAGCACAAGCAGATGCAGAAGATGATGAAGAAATTCACCGCCAAAGGCGGAATGGCGAAAATGATGCGCGGCATGGGCGGTATGTTGCCCGGCGGCGGCATGCCGAAAATGTAAGGTGCCCCGTCTTACCCAAGTCACTCGCCAAAAGAGAGCGAAATGGGTGAGACGGGACACTGGAATCTCGCCGGTCGTCGCACCGGCGCAGACCCTGCAAGGACGCAGGATCAACAGCAAACCCGCACTCGGCGGGAGCTGACTGGCCGTTTTCATCGACGGCTCTATATGCAAATCTGCACGGCATGCCACAGGCGCCGGAAAAAGTCATTTGCAAAAGTCCGGATATTCCTTAGAATATGCGGCCTTTCGGGCACCCATGCCCGCTGTGCATTTAGATTTGCAGCACCGACTACAGGAACGATGTTCACATGCTAACAATCCGTCTTGCCCTTGGCGGCTCCAAAAAGCGCCCGTTTTACCACCTGACCGTAACCGACTCGCGTAACCCGCGTGACGGCTCCCACAAAGAACAGGTTGGTTTCTTCAACCCTGTTGCCCGTGGTCAGGAAATCCGTCTGTCCGTGAACCAAGAGCGCGTAGCCTACTGGCTGAGCGTTGGTGCACAGCCTTCTGAGCGTGTTGCTCAGTTGCTGAAGGAATCTGCAAAGGCTGCGGCCTGAGCAATATGAACGCGACGCCTGCTGTTGCCGATGATTTGATCGTTATTGGCAAAATTTATTCTGTTCATGGCGTTCGCGGCGAAGTGAAGGTTTATTCCTTTACTGATCCGACTGAAAACCTGTTGCAGTACAAAACCTGGACGCTCAAGCGCGAAGGCAATGTGAAACAGGTCGAGCTGGTCAGTGGACGCGGGAGCGACAAGTTCCTGGTCGCAAAGCTCAAGGGTCTTGATGATCGTGAGGAAGCTCGTCTTCTGGCCGGTTATGAGATCTGCGTGCCGCGTAATCTGTTCGCTGAATTGACCGACGGTGAGTACTACTGGTACCAGCTGGAAGGTCTGAAGGTTATTGATCAACTGGGGCAATTGCTCGGGAAAATCGATCATCTTCTGGAAACCGGCGCCAATGATGTAATGGTCGTCAAGCCTTGCGCTGGCAGCCTGGATGATCGCGAACGCCTGTTGCCCTATACGGAGCAATGTGTGCTGGCCATCGACCTGGCCGCGGGCGAGATGAAGGTGGATTGGGACGCGGACTTCTAAACGTGGCTAATTTGCGCGTAGAAGTGATCAGTTTGTTTCCCGAGATGTTTTCCGCCATCGGCGACTACGGCATCACCAGTCGTGCGGTCAAACAGGGGCTCTTGCAGCTGACCTGTTGGAATCCGCGAGATTACACGACGGATCGGCATCACACTGTGGACGATCGCCCGTTTGGCGGTGGTCCGGGCATGGTGATGAAGATCAAGCCCCTGGAAGATGCTCTGGTTCAGGCCAAGGCAGCAGCCGGGGAGGCGGCGAAGGTGATTTACCTGTCCCCCCAAGGCCGTCAACTGACTCAGTCGGCGGTACGCGAGCTGGCACAATCGGATGCATTGATCCTGATTGCCGGCCGCTATGAAGGCATTGACGAGCGCTTTATTGAGGCTCATGTCGATGAAGAGTGGTCGATTGGCGACTATGTACTGTCTGGCGGCGAGCTGCCGGCGATGGTCCTGATCGATGCGGTTACACGACTGCTGCCTGGAGCTTTAGGGCATGCGGACTCCGCTGAGGAAGATTCCTTTACGGATGGTCTGCTGGATTGCCCGCACTACACCCGACCTGAGGTGTATGCGGATCAGCGTGTACCCGACGTGTTGCTGAGTGGCAACCACGCGCATATCCGGCGTTGGCGTTTACAGCAGTCCCTTGGTAGGACCTTTGAACGACGCGCCGATCTTCTGGAAAGCCGCTCGCTTTCTGGAGAAGAGAAGAAGCTGCTCGAGGAATACATCCGCGAGCGGGACGATAGTTAACAACGTATCGATGGTAGATCGAACGATTTACCTTAGGAGCACAGCATGACCAACAAAATCATCCTTGCACTCGAAGCAGAGCAGATGACCAAAGAAATCCCTACCTTCGCCCCAGGCGACACTATTGTCGTTCAGGTGAAAGTGAAGGAAGGCGATCGTTCCCGTCTGCAAGCGTTCGAAGGCGTTGTAATCGCCAAGCGTAACCGCGGCGTGAACAGTGCGTTCACCGTGCGTAAAATCTCCAACGGTGTTGGCGTAGAACGTACTTTCCAGACCTACTCCCCGCAGATCGACAGCATGGCTGTTAAACGTCGCGGTGACGTACGTAAAGCCAAGCTGTACTACCTGCGCGACCTGTCGGGTAAAGCAGCTCGCATCAAGGAAAAACTGGCTTAAGTCCAGCTTCCGATGCAGAAAAAAGCAGCCTACGGGCTGCTTTTTTGTTGCCTGCAATTTATTCACCGTATTTTCGTTTCAGGCCAGAACCATGACCCCCCGCGACCAGGAAATCGAACGCCGCACCGAACTCTCGGTGACCCGCGTAACCAAAGCCGTCTTTCCGCCGACCACCAACCACCACAACACCCTGTTCGGCGGCACCGCGCTGGCGTGGATGGACGAAGTGTCCTTCATCACCGCCACGCGTTTCTGCCGCCTGCCGCTGGTAACCGTTTCCACCGACCGCATCGACTTCAACCATGCGATCCCGGCCGGGTCCATCGTTGAACTGGTCGGGAAGGTGATCAAGGTTGGCAACACCAGCCTCAAGGTCGAGGTAGAAGTCTTTGTTGAGAGCATGAGCTGTGATGGTCGTGAGAAGGCCATTCATGGGCAGTTCAGCTTTGTCGCCATTGATGATGACAAGCGACCGGTGCCGGTGCTGCCCGGGTTTGCGGCCTGACCTGATATCGAGTCGCGCCATTCGCGAGCAGGCTCGCTCCCACAGGTTCTTTGCCGGACACAAATTTTGTGTTCACCCCGATCACTGTGGGAGCGAGCTTGCTCGCGAAGGCGTCAGCTCAGGCGCCGAAAGTCTCAGCCTGAATCAACGCCAGCAGCGTCCATCCGGGTCCCGGTTTCAAAGCCGTCTCCGGCGTCACCACATGCACCCAGCCACTGTCATCACGCATAAACAATAACGTCGCGCGGTTGCCATGCAACGCCCGGTAATCCTCCCAGCCGAATCCATCCGTCAGCGTCGTGCTGTATAACTCCGCGCCCTGGCCCATCTGGCTGGCCAGTTTCGCGTAGGTAAACGCCTCGCTACCGAGCTGATTGCCTCGATGTTCCAGACTCGCCCGATGCTTATCGCTGCGCCGACTCTCATGACCACTGGCCAGACCAAACAAGCGCTGATGGCCGAAGTCATGCCGAAAGCGCATCGCTGCCAAGGTATTGAGTTCACCCGAAGGCGACAGCGCCAGCAAATGCCCGAGCCCGACCAGATCCAGATGCGCATCGGCATGTTGCGAGGCCGGGTTGCCGAAATACGTCGGCAAACCTTCCATGCGTGCGGCGCGAATGTTTTCCCAGCTCGAATCGGTCAGCAGCACGCGGCTGCCCAGTTGCTGCAACGACTTGCCCAGCTCCCGCGCGGGGCCGTTGGCGCCGACGATCAGAAAACCGCTCGGCGCCGGTTCTGCAACCTTCAACAGGCGAGCCAGCGGTCGTGCCGTGGCGCTCTGCAGCACGACGGTACCGATAATCACCGCGAAGGTCAGCGGCACCAGCAGCAGCGCGCCTTCATGCCCGGCTTCATGCAGCCGAATCGCGAAAATCGCCGAGACCGCCGCCGCGACAATTCCGCGTGGTGCAATCCAGCACAGCAGCGCCCGCTCACGCCAGCTCAGGCTGGAGCCGGCTGTACTGAGCAACACGTTCAACGGACGCGCGATCAACTGAATCACCAGCAGCAGAATCAAAACCAGCGGCCCCAGACCGATCAGCGCGTACAAATCCAGGCGCGCCGCCAGCAAAATGAACAGGCCGGAAATCAGCAGCACGCTGAGGTTTTCCTTGAAGTGCAGGATATGCCGCACATCCACGCCCTTCATGTTCGCCAGCCACATGCCCATCAGCGTCACCGCCAACAGACCGGACTCGTGCATCACGGTGTTCGAAGCAATGAAAATCCCCAGTACCGCCGCCAGCGAGGCGAGGTTATGCAGATACTCCGGCAGCCATTGCCGGCGGATCACCGTGCCGAGCAACCAGCCGCCGACAATGCCGAATACTGCGCCACAGAGAATCACCCCACCGAAGGTGAACAGGCTCTGCTTGAGGCCCTGACCTTCAGCACTGGCAATGATGAAGCTGTAAACCACCACGGCGAGGAGGGCGCCGATCGGATCGATGACGATACCTTCCCAGCGCAGAATATTGGCGATCGAGGCTTTCGGCCGTACCACACGTAGCATCGGCACGATCACCGTCGGGCCGGTCACCAGCGTCAGGCTGCCGAAGAGGATGGCCAGCATCCAGTCGAATCCGAGCAGGAAGTGCGTGGCCACTGCGATAACGATCCAGGTCGAGATCGCGCCAAGAGTCACCAAACGATGAACGACGCTGCCAATCTCCTTCCATTCCGACAGGTGCAGGGTCAGGCTGCCTTCGAACAGAATCAGCGCCACGGCCAGCGATACCAGCGGCATCAGTAGCGGCCCGAACATTTCCTGTGGGTCGAGCCAGCCCAACACCGGGCCGACCAGAATGCCGGTCAGCAACAGAAACAGAATCGCCGGCAGCTTCAGGCGCCAGGCCAGCCATTGGCACCCCAGCGCCGCCGCGCCAATCCCGCCAAATGCCAAAAGAATTTGCTGCTCGTTCATTGATGCTCCCTGTTCCTTGAAATAGCGGGCTATGAAAGACTAGCGTCCATTCCTACAGTTCACTCTACATTTGCGCACAGTCCATGAGGCTGTGTGTCTTGAGCGCCCATGCCTGCCATCGACCATCCGCTGATTGACCAATTCCTCGACGCTTTATGGCTGGAGAAGGGCCTGTCCGACAACACCCGTGGCGCCTATCGCAGCGATCTGGCGCTGTTCAATGGCTGGCTGCAGGAGAAAAACCTGGAGCTGATCAATGCTGGCCGCGAGTTGATTCTTGATCACTTGTCCTGGCGTCTGGAGCAGAACTACAAACCACGTTCCACCGCGAGATTTCTTTCCGGGGTGCGTGGCTTTTATCGCTATCTGCTGCGGGAAAAGATGATCAGCGTCGACCCGACATTGCGCGTCGACATGCCGCAACTCGGTAGGCCTCTGCCCAAATCGCTCTCAGAAGCCGACGTGGAAGCGCTGTTGAAGGCCCCGGATTTGAGCGAAGCGATCGGCCAGCGCGACCGCGCCATGCTTGAGGTGTTGTACGCCTGCGGTTTGCGGGTGACCGAACTGGTCAGCCTGACACTGGAACAGGTCAATCTGCGCCAGGGCGTGCTGCGGGTGATGGGCAAGGGCAGCAAGGAGCGGCTGGTGCCGATGGGCGAGGAGGCGATTGTCTGGATCGAGCGCTATATGCGTGATGGCCGTGGCGAATTGCTCGGTGGCCGCCCCAGCGATGTACTGTTCCCCAGTCAGCGCGGCGAGCAGATGACGCGCCAAACCTTCTGGCACCGGATCAAGCATCAGGCCAAGGTCGCCGGGATCGGCAAGTCACTGTCGCCGCATACCTTACGCCATGCGTTTGCCACACACCTGCTCAACCACGGCGCGGATTTGCGTGTGGTGCAGATGCTGCTCGGCCACAGCGACCTTTCCACCACGCAGATCTACACCCACGTCGCCCGCGCGCGCCTGCAGGATCTGCACGCCAAACACCACCCGCGCGGCTGAAAAAAGTCCCTGTGGGAGCGAGCTTGCTCGCGAAAGCGGTGTGTCAGGCAGCACATGTTTGGATGTGCTGGCCTCTTCGCGAGCAAGCTCGCTCCCACAGGGGATATGTCGTCCTGAAAGTGTGGCGACAGGCGCATTCGGCCACCGTGGCCTTATGTGTTAGGCTTTGCCGGTTTGCACGATGGACGGTTATGACCCGGTGTTCCGGCACGGGCGTTCTGATCGTTTCATTTGTCCGCCTTCAGGAGTTCTCATGCGTCTGACCCAGATTTTCGCCGCCGCAGCCATTGCGTTGGTCAGCACCTTTGCCGTCGCCGATGACGCGGCCGACAAAGCCATTCGTCAAAGCCTGGAAAAACTCGAGCTCGAGGTTCCGGTAGAAAGCATCAGCGCCAGCCCGTTGCCGGGCATGTACGAAGTCAAGCTCAAAGGCAGCCGCGTGCTCTACGCCAGCGCCGATGGCCAGTACATCGTTCAGGGTTACCTGTTCCAGCTCAAGGATGGCAAACCGGTCAACCTGACCGAGAAGACCGAGCGCCTGGGCATCTCCAAACTGATCAACGCTATCCCGGTGGCCGAAACCGTGGTTTATCCGGCCGTCGGCGAGACCAAATCGCACATCACCGTGTTCACCGACACCACGTGCCCGTACTGCCACAAGCTGCACGCCGAAGTGCCTGAGCTGAACAAGCGCGGTATCGAAGTGCGTTACGTAGCGTTCCCGCGCCAGGGTTTGAACTCGCCGGGTGACGAGCAACTGCAAGCCGTGTGGTGCTCGAAAGACAAGAAAGCCGCTATGGACAAAATGGTCGATGGCAAGGAAATCAAGGCCGCCAAGTGCGATAACCCGGTTTCCAAACAGTTCGCCCTCGGGCAGTCGATCGGCGTGAACGGCACACCGGCCATCGTTTTGGCAGACGGACAAGTGATTCCGGGCTACCAGCCTGCGCCACAAGTCGCCAAACTGGCGCTGGGCGCGAAGTAAATTCGCATCGTCACGGTTAGCCGTGACGATCATGGTCCGGCAGCCACATCGCCGGGCCATTAATAGAGAGCCGCGAGCACGCGGTTGTTTTCCGGCCGACCCCGCGTCGGCCGTTTTATGGGGAGTTCACAGTGAATCCGGTCAAAGTAGGCATCTGTGGGTTAGGGACCGTCGGTGGCGGTACCTTCAACGTACTTCAGCGCAACGCCGAGGAAATTGCTCGTCGTGCCGGGCGTGGAATCGAAGTGGCACAAATTGCCATGCGCACGCCAAAGCCTCAGTTCCAGACGACCGGTATTGCGATTACCAACGATGTCTTCGAAGTGGCCACGAACCCTGAGATCGACATCGTCATAGAGCTGATGGGCGGCTACACCGTTGCCCGCGAGCTGGTACTCAAGGCCATCGAGAATGGCAAGCATGTGGTCACCGCGAACAAGGCTTTGATTGCCGTTCACGGTAATGAAATTTTCGCCAAGGCTCGCGAGAAAGGCGTGATCGTGGCGTTCGAAGCGGCCGTGGCCGGTGGCATTCCGGTGATCAAGGCGATCCGTGAAGGCCTGTCCGCCAACCGCATCAACTGGGTCGCCGGGATCATCAACGGCACCGGCAACTTCATCCTCACCGAAATGCGCGAGAAGGGCCGTACCTTCGAAGACGTGCTGGCCGAAGCTCAGGCGCTGGGTTACGCCGAAGCCGATCCGACCTTCGACGTTGAAGGCATCGACGCGGCGCACAAGCTGACGATTCTGGCCTCCATCGCCTTCGGTATTCCGCTGCAATTCGACAAGGCTTACACCGAAGGCATTACCAAGCTGACCACCGCTGACGTCAACTACGCCGAAGCGCTGGGCTACCGCATCAAGCACCTCGGTGTGGCGCGCAGCACCGCTGCCGGCATCGAGTTGCGCGTACACCCGACGCTGATCCCGGCCGATCGTCTGATCGCCAACGTCAACGGCGTGATGAACGCGGTGATGGTCAACGGTGACGCCGCAGGTTCGACGCTTTTCTACGGCGCTGGCGCCGGCATGGAGCCAACCGCTTCGTCGGTGATCGCCGATCTGGTCGACGTGGTTCGCGCCATGACCTCCGATCCGGAGAACCGCGTGCCGCACCTGGCCTTCCAGCCAGACTCGCTGTCGGCCCACCCGATCCTGCCGATCGAAGCCTGCGAAAGCGCCTACTACCTGCGTATTCAGGCCAAGGACCATCCGGGCGTACTTGCTCAGGTGGCGAGCATCCTCTCGGAGCGCGGCATCAACATCGAGTCGATCATGCAGAAGGAAGTCGAGGAACACGACGGTCTGGTGCCAATGATCTTGCTGACCCACCGTGTGGTCGAGCAGCGCATCAACGATGCCATCGCCGCCCTCGAAGCGCTGGCCGGCGTCAATGGTCCGGTTGTACGGATCCGCGTCGAGCACCTGAACTAAACAGAAGCAGCTGCAAGCTTCGAGCTGCAAGCGGCAAGAGAAAAGCGGTCTGGCTTTTACTTGCAGCTTGTAGCTCGTAACTTGAAGCTCAAACCGAAGGTTTGAAATCATGCGTTATATCAGTACCCGCGGCCAGGCACCGGCCCTGAATTTCGAAGACGTCCTGCTGGCTGGTCTCGCCACCGACGGCGGTCTGTACGTTCCGGAAAACCTGCCACGTTTCACCCAGGAAGAAATCGCTTCCTGGGCCGGCCTGCCGTATCACGAACTGGCTTTCCGCGTCATGCGCCCGTTCGTCACCGGCAGCATTCCGGACGCCGATTTCAAAAAGATTCTCGAAGAAACCTACGGCGTGTTCTCGCACAGCGCCGTGGCGCCGCTGCGTCAACTGAACGGCAACGAATGGGTCATGGAGCTGTTCCACGGCCCGACCCTGGCGTTCAAGGACTTCGCCCTGCAACTGCTCGGTCGTCTGCTCGACTACGTGCTGGAAAAGCGCGGCGAGCGCGTAGTGATCGTCGGCGCCACCTCCGGTGACACCGGTTCGGCTGCTATCGAAGGCTGCAAACACTGCGAAAACGTCGATATCTTCATCCTGCACCCGCACAACCGTGTGTCCGAAGTGCAGCGTCGCCAGATGACCACGATTTTCGGCGAGAACATCCACAACATCGCCATCGAAGGCAACTTCGATGACTGCCAGGAAATGGTCAAGGCGAGCTTCGCCGACCAGAGCTTCCTCAAGGGCACGCGTCTGGTCGCGGTGAACTCGATCAACTGGGCGCGGATCATGGCCCAGATCGTCTACTACTTCCATGCGTCCCTGCAGTTGGGCGGCCCGGCGCGTTCGGTGTCGTTCTCGGTGCCGACCGGCAACTTCGGCGACATCTTCGCCGGTTACCTGGCCCGCAACATGGGCCTGCCGATCAATCAGTTGATCGTCGCCACCAACCGCAACGACATCCTGCACCGCTTTATGAGCGGCAATCAGTACGTCAAGGAAACCCTGCACGCCACGCTGTCGCCGTCGATGGACATCATGGTCTCGTCGAACTTCGAACGCCTGCTGTTCGACTTGCACGGTCGCAACGGCGCAGCGATTGCCGGCCTGATGGATTCGTTCAAGCAGGGCGGCGGTTTCAGCGTCGAACAAGAGCGCTGGACTGAAGCGCGCAAACTGTTTGACTCACTGGCCGTGGACGATGCGCAGACCTGCGAAACCATCGCCGAAGTTTACGAGCAGACCGGCGAAGTGCTGGATCCGCATACCGCCATCGGCGTCAAGGCTGCACGCGAATGCCGTCGTAGCCTCGATATCCCGATGGTGATTCTCGGCACCGCGCACCCGGTGAAATTCCCGGATGCGGTGGAGAAAGCCGGTGTAGGAAAAGCGCTCGAACTACCTGCACATCTTTCTGATTTGTTTGAGCGAAACGAGCGTTGCACCGTTCTGCCAAACGAGCTGAAAGCCGTGCAAGCCTTTGTCAGCCAGCATGGCAACCGCGGCAAGCCGCTTTAAGCCACCAAAAGCTGTCACATTTTGAAGCCCGTCTCCTGACGGGCTTTTTTGTTTGTGCTGCCACACTGCTCGGGTTTTCACCCACGAAGGACGGGTGAGTCGATCACGAAGGAAGTGGCAATGCTGTTTTATAGAGGTTTGAAACCGGCACTGGGTGTGTTGTTTATGTTCGGATTATTGGCGTTGATGCGCTGCAGCGTGGCAGCGCAACTGGCGCTGCACGACGATGCCGGGGCGTCGAGAATCCAGCCCATCGAACTGGCTGCACACGAGCGTCAATGGATTCGCGACAACCCCAAAGTGACGGTGACGTCGGTGCAGTATCCGTTGTATCTGTTTCAGGATGAGCACGGGCAGTGGAGCGGCTTGAACAACGACGTGCTCAAGCGCGTGACGGCGATGACCGGGCTGCAGTTTGTGCATCAGGAGTCTTTTTCCACTGATCACATGCTTGAACGTCTGGAGAGCGGCGCGGCCGATATCAGTACGACCCTGGCCATGAGCGAGGAGCGCAAGGCATTCCTGGATTACAGCCACGCGTTCGGTGGTGCGGGCTGGGTGTTTGTCGGCCGCGCTGACGCACCTCGGCTGGATGCCTTCGAGCAGTTGAGCAAACGCGTGCTGGTGCTACCGGCCCGGCATGCGCTGGAAGACATGATCAGGCGTGACTTTCCCTCAATCGAGATTCGCTCTGTCAAGACCTACGCCGAAGCGCGGGCGCTGGTTGAAAGCGGTGAGGCCTACGCCACCATCGAAAACGAAATTGGCGCGCAGCTTTACCCGCTGGGTTTGCTCAAGGTCGGCGGTCTCGTCGAAGGCAAATGGGAGGCGGATAACCTGGCCGTGCGCAAAGGCATGCCAGTGCTGCTGAGTATTCTCAACAAGGCCCTTGAGGCGTTTCCCGCAGCCGAATTGCGGGCGATCCGCTTGAAATGGCTGGAAGGTATTGCACCGGCGCCCGTGCCCTCAGTCTGGCAGCAGATGCTTGAATGGGGTTGCTGGGGCATGGGCGGGCTTGGCGTGTTCGGTCTGTTGTCGTTGATATGGAATCGGCGTCTGACCGCCGTGATCAAACTGCGGCGCGCGGCGGAAAAGGATCTGGGCGATCAACTGGCATTTCAGCATGCATTGATCGACTCCATGCCGGATCCTGTGTTCGTCCGTGATCTGCAAGGGCGGCTGATCATGTGCAACCGCAGTTATGAGGAAGCGCTCTCGGTTCGACTGGATCAGGTGCTGGGGCGGATGCTGATTGAAGTCAACGCGTTACCCGAAGCCACGGCGCTGATGTTGCACGACGAGTTCATGATGCAATTGCGCACGCGCAAGTCGCGCTTCAGCAAGCGACGATTGCAATTCAACAACGGCCCCCGCGAGGTCTATCAGTGGACGGTGCCGTTCTACAGTGCCGACGGCAAATTGCGTGGGCTCTTGGGCGGCTGGACGGACATCACCCAGCGTCGCGCAGAGAGCGGGTGCCGATGTCCGCATTGAAGATGGGAAATGTCCTATACGACGCGGCTACTTTTCCGATGGGAGGCTTAGGACGGCTGCCCTAGAGTGACAATCACTGCGGTGAGAATCCGCGATTGTCGCTTCAGAGGTCGCTCATGCGCTCGCTTAAAGTCCTGATACTTGAACCCAATCCGTTCCAGCTGATGGCATTGCATCAAATGCTCAATGCCATTGGCATCTATGACGTACTGACGGCGCCGTCGCTGGCGTCGGCCCTGTCTTCACTGGGCCATCGCGGCATTGTCGATATCGCCATTTGCGATCCGCAGCTCAAGGGCGGCGATGGTCTGGCGCTAATCCAACATCTGGCGGTTCAGCAGGAGGCACGCGCGCTGATCCTGCTGGGAACGGTCGCGCCAAGCCTGCTGAACGATCTTGAATCCTTGCTGAGCGAACACAGAATGCGGCTGTTGGGACGCCTGCAAACCCCGGTATCGGCCGTACTGATGCGCGGTTTGCTCGACAGCTACCTGATCGCCGCGTCGCCATCCGTGCGGGTTTGACGGGGACGGTTATTTTTCTGTCATCTTCGCCGTGCATGCTCTGACAGACCGGTGACACTCCAGGAATGGGGCAATCGGTATGCAGAACTTTCTTCTCGGGCCGGTGGTCATTTATTGTGAACACGCCCCAGGCACACAGTTTTCGGACTATTGAGTGGAGATCGAGATGGAAAGTATCAGTCTATTGCTCGGTGAGGCTCTGAGCCCGTATCAGGTTTCGTTGTCTCCAAGCGGTTCCCATGGCGAATGCCTGGTGACCTTGAAGAACAGTCACGGCGCCATCGTGGTGGAACGCGAATTCAATCAGGCACAGTTGACCGACAAGCGCCAGTTGACCGATGTCGTCGACGGTTTGCACCGCGACGTTCTGATCGCTGAAGGACGGCTGGAGCCTTGTGTGATCGCGGCCTTGCGCAACGCAGCACTGGACAAACGTGCGGCGCTGTAAAGATGAAATATTTTTTGTGGGAACCTTCCTGCATCCCTGTCAGTCAGACCACGTAACAGCAGGATCAAGCATTGTGCTCCGGTGCTTGTCGCTTGCTGCTACGGGTCTTTATATAGGCCACGTTTAACCCCGAGTGGTCTCCCCACTTCTCGGGGTTTCTTTTGTCTGCGATTTGCCTATTGCGCGGCCTGGCGTTCGAAGAATGTGCGGGCCTGTTCCAGATAATCCTCACGTCTGTCAGGATCCAGCCAAGCGGCGTAGAGCTGATTCAGGTGTTCATGCGGCAGGGTGCGCAGCAGATGATTGATCTCGCTGATGGCCTGGCGGCCCTGCGTGGTGTCGGAACAGGCGACGTAGCCTGACAGATACTTGCCGTTGCCCTGAATCGGATAGAACTCCAGCTCATCTTCATTGATCTGTGCCTGTTTCGCCTGATAGCGAATCTCCGGCCAATAGCCCAACACCACCTGCAACCGACCGAGGCGCTGCATCGACAGCAGATTGGTCAGCGCATCGTTGCCGTAATGCGCAGTCAACGCACCGCTGGGCGCTTGATGCAAAAGGGTGTCGATGAACTCGCCGTAGCTGCGTTCCGCCACCACACCGACTTTGCGCTCCGTAGCGACCAGCAGCGCCGACAGATCCACTTCACCGTCGACCAGATACGGTTCAAGCACCGAGCGATCTTGCTGGCGCACCACCAGGCCGTTGCTCACGGCGCGGATCGCCGGGATCGAATACGCCACCCACTGCGCCCGCTCCTTGTTCCACAGCAGCGCGGGGTCACAGGCAAACGGGTTTTCATGGAGCATCTGCAGACCACGGGCACGATTGACCCGCATCAGCGTGTGTTCGTATTGCGGCATGCCGGCGATCAGCAACGGCATCAGTTGGTCGATCACGCCCTGGCCCTTTTTCGGGCCTTCGAAAATGGTCAGTGGCGGCAAGTCGCGCAGCAGCCAGATCAACGTCGGTTTCGCCTGCGCCTCGGTCGACACTGCGAGCAAAAACAATAAGCCAAATAGTCGCCACGTCCACCAATGGTGGGCGCGGTTGGCGTGCGATGTCTGCCGGTGTTTCAGTTTAAATGGCTCCGTCTTCGCGCAGCTCGGCGATCTGTCTCTCGTCGTAGCCAAGGTCGTGAAGTACCTGCGCATTGTGTTCACCCAGTTGCGGTCCGACCCATTCTGAACTGCCCGGTGTCTCAGAGAGTTTCGGCACAATGCCCGGCATCTTGAAATCTTTGCCGTCGGGCAGCTTGGCGTGCAGGAACATCTCTCGGGCCAGGTACTGCGGATCGTTGAACATGTCCTCGGCACTGAAGATCCGGCTGGCCGGGACATCGGCCTGATTGAGCAGGTCGAGCACGCTTTGCAGCGGCAGCGAATTGACCCAGCGATCAATCACGCCATACAGTTCGTCGCGGCGATTATCGCGCCCGTCGTTGCTGGCCAGTGTCGGATCGTTGGCCAGGTCTTCGCGGCCGATGATCAGCATGAAGCGTTTGAAGATCGCGTCACCATTGGCGCCGATCTGCACGTGCTTGCCGTCAGCGCTGGTGTGAATCGAAGAGGGCGTGATGCCGGGCATGATGTTGCCGGTGCGCTCGCGGATAAAACCGAACACGTCGAACTCGGGCACCATGCTTTCCATCATCGCGAAAATGGCTTCATACAACGCCACATCGACTACTTGGCCGAGACCACCGTTGACCTCGCGATGACGCAGCGCCATCAGCGCACCAATCACGCCCCACAGCGCGGCAATCGAATCGCCGATGGAAATACCGGTACGCACCGGTGGCCGGTCCTCGAAACCGGTGATGTAGCGCAAGCCGCCCATGGACTCCCCCACCGCACCGAAGCCCGGCTGATCCTTCATCGGCCCGGTCTGGCCGAAACCGGACAGACGCACCATCACCAGTTTCGGATTCAAGGCGTGCAGGGTTTCCCAGCTCAGGCCAAGTTTTTCCAGCACACCGGGGCGGAAGTTCTCGATGAGGATGTCGGCTTCGCTGAGCAGTTTTTTCAGGATCGCCAAGCCGTCAGGGTGTTTGAGGTTTAGCGTCAGCGACTTTTTATTGCGCGCCTGAACGAACCACCACAGCGACGTGCCTTCGTACAGTTTTCGCCATTTGCGCAAAGGATCACCACCGTCCGGCGACTCGATCTTGATCACCTCGGCACCGAACTCGCCGCAAATGCGCGAGGCAAAAGGCCCGGCAATCAATGTACCCAATTCAATGACTTTCAGACCCGAGAGCGGTTTGCTGGTGAACGGCATACTGAATCCTGTAGGACAAGGCTAAGCAGATACAGCGTTTTAACATAGCCGGCTGTCAGACGCCGCAGGTTGATCGCCATCAATTCGATGATTGCCTACCGCATCGGTTAGACTTGCCGACTTTCCTCGTATCAAGAAGCCCGTTCATGGCCCAGCCGTCCACTACCTACAAGTTTGAACTGAACCTCACCGACCTCGACCGCAGTGTCTACGAGAGCGTCAAGCAGACCATCGCCCGTCACCCTTCGGAAACCGAAGAGCGCATGACCGTGCGACTGCTGGCCTACGCCCTCTGGTACAACGAGCAGTTGTCGTTCGGTCGCGGTCTGTCAGACGTGGATGAACCCGCACTGTGGGAAAAGAGCCTGGACGACCGTGTTCTGCACTGGATCGAAGTCGGCCAGCCAGACGCCGATCGTCTGACCTGGTGCTCGCGTCGTACCGAACGCACCAGCCTGCTCGCCTACGGCAGCCTGCGCGTTTGGGAAACCAAGGTGATCCCGGCGATCAAGAATCTGAAAAACGTCAACATCGCAGCGGTTCCGCAAGAAGTGCTGGAAACCCTGGCCAAGGACATGCCCCGCGTTATCAAGTGGGACGTGATGATCAGCGAAGGGACGATCTTCGTCACCGACGACCGGGGTCAGCACGAAGTCCAGTTGCAGTGGCTGCAGGGCGAGCGCGGCTGAAGTCGCGCCACCGCTGAATAATCCTACGTTTTCAAGAGAAGTCTCCGTCACTCCATGCGTATTGAATCTCGTCCGTTACCCGCCACGCTGCCCTTTCTGGGTGAATTGCCTCCACTGCTGACCCGCCTGTACGCGGCGCGGGGCGTGCAGTCCGAGGCTGAGCTGGACAAGAGTCTGGCGCGGTTGATCCCGTTCCAGCAACTCAAGGGCATCGACGCGGCGGTGGACCTGTTGGTGACGGCACTGGAGCAACGCCAGCGCATCCTGATCGTTGGCGACTTCGATGCGGACGGCGCCACGGCCAGCACTGTCGGCATGCTCGGTTTGCGTTTGTTGGGTGCGGCGCATGTCGATTATCTGGTGCCGAATCGTTTCGAATACGGCTACGGCCTGACCCCGGAAATCGTCGAAGTCGCTCTCACCCGTGAGCCGCATTTGCTGGTGACCGTCGACAACGGCATCTCCAGCGTCGAAGGCGTGGCGGCGGCGAAGAAGGCCGGGCTCAAGGTGCTGATCACCGACCACCACTTGCCCGGTGATGAATTGCCGCTGGCCGATGCGCTGGTCAACCCGAACCAGCCCGGTTGCGAATTCCCGAGCAAGGCGCTGGCCGGCGTGGGCGTGATTTTTTATGTATTGATGGCGTTGCGTGCGCGTTTGCGCAGTCTCGGCTGGTACGAGAACAAGCCGCAGCCGAACATCGGCGAGTTGCTCGATCTGGTGGCGCTGGGCAGCGTTGCCGACGTGGTGCCGCTGGACGCCAACAACCGGATTCTGGTGCATCAGGGGTTGGAACGAATTCGCGCCGGTCGCGCACGGCCGGGGATCAAAGCGATTCTTGAAGTGGCCAAGCGTGACGCTGCACGCATTACCTCCACGGATCTCGGTTTTATCGTCGGCCCGCGCCTGAACGCGGCCGGGCGTCTGGATGACATGAGTCTGGGCATCGAATGCCTGCTCACCGCCGACGCCAACCTGGCCCGGGAAATGGCCGTGCAACTGGACGGCATGAACCAGGATCGTAAATCCATCGAGCAGGGCATGCAGCGTGAAGCGCTGGCGCAGCTCAAGGACTTGCCGGTCGAGTCGATGCCGTTTGGTCTGTGCCTGTTCGATCCCGAGTGGCACCAGGGTGTGATCGGGATTCTCGCGTCGCGGATGAAAGAGCGTTATTTCCGTCCGACCATTGCCTTTGCCGATGCGGGCGATGGTTTGCTCAAAGGCTCGGGGCGCTCGGTGCAAGGCTTTCACATTCGCGATGCCTTGAGCGTGGTCGCGGCGCAGCACCCAAACCTGATCGCCAAGTACGGTGGCCACGCAATGGCGGCCGGTCTGACCTTGCCGCAGGAGAATTTTCCGCTGTTCGCCGAGGCCTTTGACGCTGAGGTGCGCAGGCAACTTCGCGAGGATGACCTGACCGGGCGTTTGCTCTCGGATGGCACGCTGGCGGTGGAAGAATTCCACCTCGAACTGGCCCGCGCCCTGCGCCACGCCGGGCCCTGGGGGCAGCACTTCCCGGAGCCGCTGTTTCATGGCGTGTTTCAGTTGGTTGAGCAGCGGGTGGTCGGCGAGCGGCACCTGAAAGTGGTGCTGAAGAGCGAATGTGGCTCGGTGAAGCTGGATGGCATTGCCTTTGGCGTTGATCGCGATATCTGGCCGAACCCGACGATTCAGTGGGTTGAACTGGCTTATAAGCTCGACGTTAACGAGTTTCGGGGTAACGAGTCCGTTCAGTTGATGATTGCCCACATCGAACCGCGTTAAGTCCTTCGCGAGCAGGTCGTTCACACACTGAATCACTCTGAACCCTCCCTCATCCCCGGTTGTCGACTAGGCTCTAAGCACTGCTTGATTGGCCTTGTGACGTCTTGTCGAATTTTTTGCCCGCGGGGGCGGGTGCTGCGCCTTTTTCCTGTCACTCGTCGACTATTCAAACAGAACCCTGGAGCCTGCCCACTGATTTGAGAGGTGCCCCATGAGTCTGCTGCTTGAACCCTTCACTCTTCGCCAACTGACCCTGCCCAACCGCATCGCCGTCTCGCCGATGTGCCAATACTCAAGCGTCGACGGCCTGGCCAACGACTGGCATTTGGTGCACCTCGGCAGCCGCGCGGTGGGCGGTGCCGGTCTGGTATTTACCGAAGCCACCGCGGTCACAGCCGACGGGCGGATCACCGCCGAAGACCTCGGCCTGTGGAACGACGAACAGATCGAACCGCTGCAACGCATCACCCGCTTCATTACGTCTCAAGGCGCGGTTGCCGGCATTCAATTGGCCCACGCCGGGCGCAAGGCCAGCACCCATCGGCCGTGGATCGGCAAGCATGGCAGCGTCAAACCCGATGATGGCGGCTGGACCCCGGTCGGGCCGTCGCCGATTGCCTTTGACCCACAGCACACGCAACCGAAACAGCTGGATGAAGGGCAAATCGCTGACGTCATTCAGGCATTTGTCGATGCCGCCAAACGCGCGTTGAAGGCGGGTTTCAGTGTGGTTGAGGTGCACGCGGCGCATGGTTATCTGCTGCATCAGTTTCTATCGCCGTTGAGTAATCAGCGTCGCGATCAATATGGTGGTTCGTTTGAAAACCGTATTCGGCTGGTGCTGCAAGTCACCGAAGCGGTGAGGGCGGTCTGGCCTGAGGAGTTGCCGCTGTTTGTCCGCGTGTCGGCCACTGACTGGGTAGAGGATGGCTGGAACCCGGATGAAACCGTGGAGCTGGCGCGACGCCTGCACACCCTTGGCGCGGATCTTATCGATGTGTCGTCGGGCGGGACGGCGGCCAACGCGGAAATTCCGGTTGGGCCGGGTTATCAGACGCGCTTCGCCGAACGTGTGCGTAAGGAGTCAGGCATCGCCACCGGCACTGTGGGAATGATTACCGAGCCAGCGCAGGCCGAGCACATTCTGCGCACCTGTCAGGCCGACATCATCTTCCTCGCCCGCGAGCTGCTGCGTGATCCGTATTGGCCGTTGCATGCCGACGATGATCTCGGTGGGCGCAAAGCGGTGTGGCCGGCGCAGTACCAGCGCGCGACTCATCGTGATCAGCCGATTCATGAGTCTGATTTGCGCGATTGATTGACGCTCCGTCACCAGCCAATAAAAAACCCGCCATTGAACCGGCGGGTTTTTTTTCTGATTTCCTTGCGCTAATCCGCTGACATGCCCCCTGTAGGAGCTACATCATCAAGGATATTTACGCTTATCCGGCGCCGGCGGGAAGTACTGGTACAACCAGGTCTCGCTCAACGTGCGGTCATTGGTGCGAATGAACAAACGCAGCTCCACCGGCTCAACGCTGTCATTGGTTGGGTACCAATCGAACAGGATCCGGTAACCCTTGATGTCATCCAGCACCAGCACGCTGAAGTCCTGCACCTTGCCGTTCGAGCACGTCACCACCGGCTCAATCCCGGTGCCCTGGGGCAAACGATCCAGACCGCCGCCAGTGAAGTCCACAGCAAAGCGACGCGCCCACACCGGCGGATAATGCTCGCCCGGTGCCCAGCCCTCAACGAAACCGCCCATGCCAGAACGAGTTGCCTGCACCCGCGCCAACGGCGTGCTCACCGGCGGCAGCGCGCTCCAGTAAAGCTTGTAGCCGTAGTTCAGCGAATCGCCGGCAGCCACCGGTTTTTTCGGTGTCCAGAAAGCCACGATGTTGTCGAGGGTCTCGCCGGTGGTTGGAATTTCCAGCAGATCGATGGAGCCCTCGCCCCACGCGGTGGTCGGTTCGACCCACAGGCTCGGGCGCTTGCTGTACCAGTCGACGGTGTCCTGATAGTTGGCGAATTCATGGTCGGTCTGCACCAGACCGAATCCTTTCGGATCGGTGTCGGCAAACGCATTGAACTGCAGCGTCGCCGGGTTGTTCAGCGGACGGCAGATCCACTCGCCGTTGCCGCGCCACATCGCCAGACGATCCGAGTCGTGGATTTGCGGGTGGATGGTGTCGCACATGCGGCGCTCGTGGGTGCCGCAACTGAACATGCTGGTCATCGGCGAGATGCCCAATTGCTCGATCGCCGTGCGCGCATTGATGTGCGCATCGACTTCCATCACCACGCGCTCGGCCTGGCAGTCGATGTCGAAACGGTAAGCGCCAGTGGCACTTGGCGAGTCGAGCAGGGCATACACCACAAATCGGGTGGCGTTCTTGTCCGGTGTCTCGAACCAGAACTTGGTGAAGTCAGGGAATTCTTCGCGTTTTTTCGCGTACGTGTCGATCGCCAGGCCGCGCGCCGAGAGGCCATATTGGCCAGTGGCGTCTACCGCACGGAAATAGCTGGCGCCGAGGAACGACAACACATCGTGACGATCCAGCTCCGGCGCTTTGAACAGCTTGAAGCCAGCAAAACCGAGGTCACCCTTGAGCTGCTGGGTGTCGACTGAAGTGTTTTCATAGTTGAACAGTGCCGGGCGGAAATGCACTTCGCGGGCAGTGCGGGTCTTGGCGTCGACGCTGTACATGCGCACCGGCTGACGGAACCCCATGCCGACGTGGAAGAACTGCACGTCCAGTTGGCCCTTGTTTTCCTTCCACAGCGAATGCTCGCCGTCGTAGCGGATCGCGTTGAAGTTCTGCGGGGTCATGGTCGCCAGGGTTGGCGGCAGCACCTGCTTGGTGTCCTGATAGGCGCTGCCAGCCAGTTGCTTGGCCTGGCGCTTCAGGGCTTCGAAGTCGAAGGCCTGAGCCTCGCCATCGGCGGCGCCGCCATTGGCCGCCCACGCACGGCTGGCCAGCAGGCCAGTGGCCGAAAGACCGGTGTAAGCCGCAATGGCCATGGACGCTTTGAGCAAATTCCTGCGGTGCATAAATACAACCTGTCGTGTGCAATCCCGCGCCGTTCCTGGCACGTGCTGGATCAGAAATAACGGTTCGGACAAGCCTTCGGCCAAACGCAACGGACTATAAACAGATGCCGGCTAGCTTAAACGGTTCGCTCGCAATGCAAAATTCGTTGATTCACCGCGCCAGTGTGTCAATGAAACAAGACATGTCGGTTAAAAATCTGACAGGGCGTTCTGATTTACACGGCATATCTGCTTTTTTCGACTAATTACTCTAAAAACCGCTTTTCAGCGCCGATTTAATTTCTATTCTATGGGCATGACCGGTGCTGACCGGTAGGGCACACGGCGCTGCTGTAAGGGGCAGGGCGATGTGGTGGTTTAGCAATTCTTTGAAGTACTGAAGGACATCGTCCATGGCAAAAATACAAGGTATCACCGACATGCTGGGCATCTTTCCGTGCCTGGGCAGCGGCCGCAAAAGGCGTCGGCTCAGCTCTGACGAAGTGAAGCTGGTGGAGCGTTATCGGGAGCTTTCGGAGAATGACCGGATTGCGATGCGGTATCTGGTGGATGCGATGCGCAGTGTTTCGCGGTTTTAACGCTGGGGTGGGCACCGTGAAAGCCATTTGGCTCTTACGGTGGCCAGGTCAATCAAATTGCCTGCGTCGGCATCGGTGATGCCGACGGCAATGGCTTTCTGAAGATCGGCATTGTCGTTTAGTTTCAGGTAAGAGATCGCAAAGCTTTCATCACAGGGAATGACTTCCTCAATCTGAGGACATTTGAGAACAGTTCTACTCATCTGAATTCAACTCGCTAGAGGGGACACGCTAAACCTGTGGCGAGGGAGCTAGCTTCCTCGCTACAGGTTTTTTGTTTATGAGCCTTAGCTGCAAGTGCTCAGAACCGGATACGGCCGCTGGCCGCGCATCAACTCCGGCACATCCCGCCATTTGACCCACGCCTGCTGCTGCCAGTGCAGCAGCGGTACGGTGACGCCTGCCCAGTGCATCGAACTCAGACTTGGGTGGTTTTCCACTGGACTTGAATGGGTTTCACGCAGCATCGGGATGACTTCATGGCTCAACCACTGGCGCAGGTGACGGTTTTCCGGGACGAAGTGATGGACGAGCAGGGCGAACAGGCCGGACTCGCTGACCATCGCGCAATCGATGATTTCGCCGTCCCGACGCAGAAGGACATGGCGACGCTGATCGGGATCGAGTTTCAGGGTGAGGCGTTCGTTCAGGGGGTAACCCATCAAGCGACCGAGATCTTGCACGCAGAACCAGGCTTCGTGGTCTTGCATGAAGGCGTGGAGGAAGCGGTTGTGGCGGGTGAAGGCGGTGGGGGTGAAGTGCGTTGAAGGTGGATTCTGGATTTGCGTAGACATGTAGTGACTTCCGTTTCGAGTTGGAAAGTCGCCACCAATTCTTCGAAAAATTGGGTGGCGAGCCGAGTGGCGTTCGAAGTCGGGTTACTTCCTGTCGAAACGGTAAAGCCGGAAGGCCCGCGCCACACGGCCCGCCATAAAGCAGAACTGAAGTTGTGAAAAAGCCGCAGTTCAATGGAGGGCATGCAAGCACCGTTTTGACAGTTTCCGGCTTCGACCCCGGATCGCTGAATTAACAGCGACGGGATAAAGCCTATCGGTCAGGCGCTTGCGGCGACAAGTCTACCCTTTCGCCACACATCGTAGGAAATGGGGCTTTTTCAGGCAGGCTGTATCTGTAGGAAATGCCTGTTTTTTTAGATTCCGCTGCTGAACCATCCCTGCACCGAAGATTTTCCTTTATGAGTTAGCAATCGGGAAAAGGGAGAAGCAATTCTGTGAGCAAAGATGAAGCGAAGGGTAAAAAGAGAAAGGTGATCGATCTGGATCGCTTCGAAGCTGTTAGAGGTAAAGCCGATATCAAATGGCGTACTGATGAATTGATGACAGTGCTTCGAGGAGACCCCGGAATCAAATCTCGATTCCGGGGTGATTCTTCTTAGCGACTCACCTTCCAAGCATCCCCAGCCGGCGCCTTGCCATGGTCATACGGCTTGCCAATCCACATATAAACCAGCCCCAAACCAATCACGATCGCGGTGCTCAACACCATCGCATAGTTCACATACCACGCTGCATCCGGCGTACGTGGCCAAGCCATGTTGATGATTGCGCCAACGCCATACACCAGCGCGCCGATGTTCACCGGCCAGCCCCAGGCGCCGAGGGTGAATTTGCCGCTTGGTTTCCAGCCTTTGCTGCGGGCGTACAGCGCGGCCAGCACGATCATCTGGAACGCGAGGTAGATGCCGATGGCGGCGAAGCTGACGATGGTGGCCACGGCGTCTTGCAGGAAGAAGCCGAGGGCGATGATCAGGGCCGGCAGGATGCCGGACACGAACAGTGCGGCAACCGGTACTTGGGTGGTAGGAGAAATCTTTTTCAGCAGTCGGCTGCCGATGACCATTTCGTCGCGAGCGTAGGAGTACAGCAGACGGCTCGCCGCGGCTTGTAGGCTGATGACGCAGGAGATGAAGGAAATCATCACCACGCCCATCACCACTTTCGAACCGACCGGGCCGAAGGCGTTGTTGAGGATGGTGGTGACCGGGTCTTTGTCGGTGCCGTTGATCACCGCTTGCATGTCCGGCACGGCGAGGATCAGTGCGAGGCAGGCGAACATCGCCGCGATGCCGCCGATGTAGATGGTCATGCGCATGGCCACCGGGATTTTTGCGCTCGGGTTCGGGGTTTCCTCGGCAACGTCGCCGCAGGCCTCGAAGCCGTAGTAAAGGAACATCCCCGCCAGCGAAGCAGTGAGGAAGGCCGGCAGGTACGAGCCGTCGACGCTGATGTCGAAGGTGTTGAACAGCACGCTCAGCGGTTGATGGCGTTCGAACACCAGCAGGTAAACGCCGACGATCACTGCGCCAACCAGTTCGCAGAGGAAGCCGAACATGGCGATGCGCGCCAGCACTTTGGTGCCGCTGAGGTTGACCAGTGTGGCGAACAGGGTCAGCACCAGCGCGATGACGATGTTGGTGTTGTTGCTCGGCTCAAAACCGAGCATGGCAGCCAGGTACGGGCCAGCGCCGACCGCAACGGCAGCGATGGTGACACAGAGGGCGATGGAGTAGATCCAGCCGACCATCCATGCCCATTTTTTACCGACCAAGCGGCGTGCCCAAGGGTAAACGCCGCCGGAAATCGGGAACTGCGAGACCACTTCGCCGAAGATCAGGCACACCAGCAATTGGCCGCAACCGACCAGCAAATACGCCCAGAACATCGGTGGGCCACCAGCGGCGAGGCACAGGCCGAAGAGGGTATAAACCCCTACGACGGGTGACAGATAAGTGAAGCCCAAAGCGAAGTTTTCCCACAGGCTCATGCTGCGGTTGAAGTTCGAGGTGTAGCCCAGTTTGCGTAGTTGTTCGGCATCGCTGTCGGCAACGGCTGTGGCGAGATCGGGTGAGGAACTCATGTGTGTTTTGCTCCGTGAAATCGGCAGATTTCGGATGGCCGAGGCCGTGGCGGGGCTTTGTGGGCGCCGCCCGGTTCGGTAGTTATTGTTTTGGGATCCTGGTGGTGCGTAATGCCGGTTTCCTTCCTGAAACCGGGGTGACTCCTTCGCGAGCAGGCTCGCTCCCACAGGGGATTGCATTTCAATGTGGGAGCGAGCTTGCTCGCGAAGCTTTTAAAGGCTTAGTGCTTGAACATCACATGTCGAACCGTGGTGTAGTCCTCCAGCCCATACATGGACATGTCTTTCCCGTAGCCGGACAATTTCTGACCGCCATGGGGCATTTCGCTGACGAGCATGAAGTGCGTATTCACCCACGTGCAGCCGTACTGCAAACGCGCCGACATGCGATGCGCGCGTCCTACATCCGCTGTCCACACGGAGGACGCGAGGCCGTAGTCCGAATCGTTGGCCCACTCCAGTGCCTGCGCTTCATCAGTAAATTTGGTCACCGAAACCACCGGCCCAAACACTTCGCGACGAACGATTTCGTCGTCCTGCTGCGCATCGGCCAGAACGGTTGGTTCAAAGAAGAAACCATTACCGTCGACAGCCTTGCCACCAGTGATCAAACGAATGTGCGATTGCGCCACAGCACGCTCGACAAACCCGGCAACACGGTCGCGATGTTGCGCCGTGATCAACGGCCCCAGCTCAGTCGACGGATCATCCTGCAAGCCGTACTTGATGCTGCTGACCGCCGCGCCGAGCTTCTCGACGAACTTGTCGTAAATGCCTTGCTGGGCATAAATCCGGCACGCAGCGGTGCAATCCTGCCCGGCATTGTAGAAACCGAAGGTACGAATACCTTCAACCGCCGCATCGATATCGGCGTCATCGAAGATGATCACCGGCGCCTTACCGCCCAGTTCCATGTGCATGCGTTTGACGCTGTCGGCAGTGTTGGAAATGATGTTGGCGCCCGTGGCGATGGAACCGGTCAGCGAAACCATGCGCACTTTCGGGTGCGTGACCAACGGACTGCCGACGGTAGGACCGCGACCAAATACCAGATTGAGTACACCCGCCGGGAAGACTTCCGACGCCAGTTCGGCCAGACGCAACGCGGTCAGCGGGGTTTGTTCCGACGGCTTGAGCACCACGGTATTACCCGCGGCCAGCGCCGGGGCGATTTTCCAGGCGACCATCATCAGCGGGTAGTTCCATGGCGCGATCGAGGCGATCACACCCACCGGGTCGCGGCGGATCATTGAGGTGTGGCCGGGCAGGTATTCGCCACCGGCCGAACCGCTCATGCAACGGCTGGCGCCGGCAAAGAAACGGAACACGTCGGCAATCGCCGGGATCTCGTCGTTGAGCGCGGCGCTGTAGGGTTTGCCGCAGTTATCGGATTCGAGCTTGGCCAGTTCTTCGCCGTGGGCCTCGATGGCGTCGGCGAGTTTGAGCAGCAGCAGCGAGCGGTCTTTCGGTGCAGTTTGCGACCACTCGGCGAAAGCGTTGTCGGCGGCGCGCACGGCGGCATCGACCTGGGCTTCGCTGGCTTCGTTGATCTCTACAAGCACTTCGCCACGCGAAGGGTTGAGCACTGGTTGCGCCGGGCCTTCGCCGTTGACCAGTTGGCCGTTGATCAAGAGTTTGGTTTGCATGTCTGTTGTCCTCACTAACGCTTTTATTGTTCTGCCGAAACCGAACCCATGTAGGAGCTGCCGAAGGCTGCGATCTTTTGATCTTGATCTTCAAAGCAACTTCAAAAGATCGCAGCCTTCGGCAGCTCCTACACGAAATTCGGTTTCTTCAGTTATTCGGTTATTTACCGCCGCTACCGGCGACGCTTTCGCCACCGCGCGTCAAGTAATACGCGCCGAGGATCGGCAGCATCGTCACCATCATCACCAGCATGGCGACGACGTTGGTCACCGGCACATCCCGTGGCCGGCTCAGTTGGTTGAGCAGCCACAACGGCAACGTGCGCTCATGTCCGGCGGTAAACGTGGTAACGATGATTTCGTCGAACGACAGTGCAAACGCCAACATGCCGCCGGCGAGCAACGCCGAGCCGAGGTTGGGCAGGATGATGTAGCGAAAGGTCTGCCAGCCGTCGGCGCCGAGATCCATGGAAGCCTCGATCAAACTGTGCGAAGTGCGGCGCAGGCGGGCGATGACGTTGTTGTAGACGATCACCACGCAGAAGGTCGCGTGGCCGACGATGATGGTGAACATCCCCGGCTCGATCCCCAGCGTCTTGAACGTCGCCAGCAGCGCGATCCCGGTGATGATCCCCGGCAGTGCGATCGGCAAAATCAGCATCAGCGAAATGCCTTGCTTGCCGAAGAAATCCCGGCGGTACAAAGCGGCCGATGCAAGCGTGCCGAGCACCATCGCAATCAACGTGGCGATAGCTGCGATCTGCAATGAAAGCTTGATCGACTCCAGTACATCCGGCCGCGAAAACGCCACGCTGAACCAGTGCAATGTGAAGCCCTTCGGCGGAAAGCTGAACGCGGCCTCTTCGGTGTTGAAGGCGTAAAGGAAGATGATCAGGATCGGGAAGTGCAGAAACACCAACCCGCCCCAGGCTGCGATTTTCAGGCCTAGAGAGGCTTTCTCCCCCTGCTTTTCTGAATTAGAGCGCATCGAAGGCCCCCAGTCGTTTGACAATGGACAGGTAAACCGCGATCAACACAATCGGCACCAGCGTGAACGCCGCCGCCATCGGCATGTTGCCGATCGCACCTTGTTGCGCATACACCATGCTGCCGACAAAGTAGCCCGGCGGGCCGACCAGTTGCGGCACGATGAAGTCGCCCAACGTCAGCGAAAACGTGAAGATCGAACCGGCAGCAATCCCCGGAATCGACAGCGGCAAAATCACCTGCATAAAGGTCTGACGCGGCTTCGCGCCCAAGTCGGCAGAGGCCTGCAACAGCGACGGCGGCAGACGTTCCAGCGACGCCTGAATCGGCAGAATCATGAACGGTAGCCAGATGTAGACAAACACCATGAACCGCCCCAGGTGCGAGGTCGACAAGGTGCTGCCACCGACGCCGGGAATCCCCAGAATGAACTGCAACACCGGCTCCAGCCCCAAGTGCTGCACGAACCATTGCGCCACGCCGCCCTTGGCCAGCAGCAACGTCCACGCATAGGCCTTGACGATGTAACTGGCCCACATCGGCATCATCACCGCGATGTAGAAAAACGCCTTGGTCTTGCCCGTGGTGTAGCGCGCCATGTAGTAGGCAATCGGGAACGCGACGATGGCGCTGGCGATCGACACGACGACGGCCATGCTCAGAGTGCGCAGGATGATGTCGAAGTTCGACGGCTGAAACAGCGCGGCGAAATTCGCCAGGGTCAGGTCAGGGGTGACCGCCATGGTGAAGTCGTCGAAGGTGTAGAAACCCTGCCACAACAGCACCAGCAGCGAGCCAAGGTAAATCGCGCCAAACCACAGCAGTGGCGGCACCAGCAGCATCGACAGATACAGGTTCGGCTTGCGGTAGAGCAGATTGGAAAACCTGCGCAACGGCGGCGATGCAGTCATCGCGAGCGTGCTCATGTCACACCCCGCTCGTCACGGTATCGTGCAGCGCAATCATCGCTTCCCGCGCCCAACGCGCGCTCAGGCGCTGGCCGGTCTGGTGTTGTGCGCTGCTGTCGATCCACTGATTGTTGGCGTGACTGATGCTCAGGGTCTGGCCGTTTTCCAGCTTCAGTTCATAACGGGTGGCGCTGCCCTGGTACTGGATGTCGTGGAGCAGGCCGCTGACTTCGATTTCGTGACTGGCGAGCGGGCCTTCGGCAAACCGCACGTGTTCCGGTCGGATCGAAAACGGCTGCGGATGGCCGCTGATTTCCCGGGCCAGATCGCCGCGAATCACGTTCGAGGTTCCGACGAATTCAGCCACGAATGTAGTGGTCGGTTTCATGTACAGATTGCGTGGCGTGTCGACCTGTTCGATGCGGCCCTTGTTGAACACGGCGACGCGATCAGACATCGACAGCGCTTCGGTTTGATCGTGAGTGACGAAGATGAAGGTGATGCCGAGCTGGCGTTGCAGTTTCTTCAATTCGCTTTGCATTTGTTCGCGCAATTTCAAATCGAGCGCGCCCAGAGGTTCATCCAGCAACAGCACGCGCGGGCGATTGACCAAGGCGCGGGCGAGGGCTACGCGCTGGCGCTGACCACCGGATAATTGCACCGGTTTACGGGCGCCGTAACCGCCGAGGGCGACCATGTCCAAGGCTTCTTCGGCGCGTTTGTGCCGCTCGGTTTTGCCGACCCCTTTGACCTTTAAACCATAGGCGACGTTGTCGAGGACGTTCATGTGCGGGAACAGTGCGTAATCCTGAAACACTGTGTTGACGTCTCGCTGGTACGGCGGCAAACCGGCCGCTTCGGCGCCGTGGATACGGATCGAGCCGGCGCTCGGTTGTTCGAACCCGGCGATCAGGCGCAGGCAGGTGGTTTTGCCCGAGCCGGAAGGGCCGAGCATGGAAAAAAACTCGCCGTCCTCGATATCGATGGAAACCCGGTCAACGGCTTTTACGTCGCCGAACTGCCGGGAAACGTTGGTGAACTGGACTGCAAGCGTCATGGTGCGGTGCTCCAAAAAGGCGAAGGCCGTCGCAGCGGCCCTGCCTGGACTTCTGAAAAATCTGAAACGTTTTACGGTTTGCTTAACTCACACATTCAGCGGACGAGATGCGATCCGCTTTTAGCTCCCTCTCCCTCCGGGAGAGGGCGGGGGGGTGAGGGTGGCTTTATTGGCCGTTGCTCTGAGATCAAGGGCAAGGTCAAAAGCTACCCCCTCACCCCAGCCCTCTCCCCCAGGGGGGCGAGGGGGAAAGGGAGCTCGACCGAGTTGCTCCCGGGCTTAGCGGCCGCCCATGATCGCGATGTAGTCCTGAGTCCAGCGGCTATACGGCACAAACTTGCCGCCTTCAGCCTGCGGGGTTTTCCAGAAAGCGATCTTGTCGAACTGGTCGAAACCGTTGGTCTTGCAACCTTCAGCGCCAAGCAACTCGCTCTCCTTGCACGCCGCCGGCACCGCCGGCAACGAACCAAACCAGGCCGCTACATCACCCTGGACTTTCGGCTTCAGCGACCAGTCCATCCACTTGTACGCGCAGTTCGGGTGCTTGGCCTCGGCGTGCAACATGGTGGTATCAGCCCAGCCCGTAGCGCCTTCTTTCGGAATGGTCGAAGCGATCGGCTGCTTCTCGTTCATCAAACCGTTTACCTGATACGGCCAGGCACTCGACGCTACCACGCCTTCGTTTTTGAAGTCGCTCATCTGCACCGTGGTGTCGTGCCAGTAGCGATGGATCAGCGGCTGCTGCGCGCGCAACAGATCGAGCACGGCTTTGTATTGATCTTCGGTGAGTTGGTACGGATCTTTGATGCCCAATTCAGGCTTGGTCGACTTCAGATACAGCGCCGCATCGGCGATGTAGATCGGGCCGTCATAGGCCTGCACACGACCCTTGTTCGGCTTGCCGTCGGGCAGATCCTGCGCCGCGAACACCACGCTCCAACTGCTCGGCGCAGTCTTGAACACGTTGGTGTTGTACATCAGCACGTTCGGGCCCCACTGGTACGGGGTGCCGTAAGTCTGCTGGTTGACCACGTACCACGGCGCATCTTTCAGGCGCGGGTCGAGGGTGTTCCAGTTCGGGATCAGCGCGGTATTGATCGGTTGCACACGTTTGCCGACGATCAACCGCAGCGAGGCGTCGCCGGATGCGGTGACCAGGTCGTAACCGCCCTTGGCCATCAGGCTGACCATTTCGTCCGAGGTCGCAGCGGTCTTCACATTGACCTTGCAGCCGGTTTCTTTTTCGAAACCGGTGACCCAGTCGTAAGCCTTGTCGCTCTCGCCACGTTCGATGTAACCCGGCCACGCAACGATATCCAGCTGACCTTCGCCAGCACCGACAGTCTTCAGCGGCTCGGCCGCTTGCAGGCTGGCACTGGCCAGCAGGGCCGTGGTGATTGCACTGAGCAGTGCGGTCTTGTGCACGAACATGGTTGAACCCTCTTCTTCAAATTATGGTCGGGGCAGTTGTGAACGCGGTGAAGCATGCCGTTGGCGGCTTGTTATTAGCGTAGTCAGAGATGCTGGCCGTGGCGGGCCATGATGTGCCGCACCACGCTGTAGTCCTGCAGCGAATCACTGGATAAGTCTTTGCCGTAACCGGAGCGTTTCAACCCGCCGTGGGGCATTTCGCTGACCAGCATGAAATGGCTGTTGATCCACGTGCAGCCGTACTGCAAGCGCGCGGCAACCTGCATCGCTTTGTCCAGATTTTGCGTCCACACCGACGAGGCGAGGCCGTACTCGGAATCGTTGGCCCAGTCGACGGCCTGCGCGAGTTCGTCGAAACGGGTCACGGTGACTACCGGGCCGAACACTTCGCGCTGGACGATTTCGTCGCTCTGTTTGCAACCGGCGAGCAAGGTCGGTTGATAGTAGAAACCGGCGCCGGAATGCACCGCCGCACCGGTTACGCGTTCGATGTGCGGCTGACCGAGGGCGCGTTCGACGAAACTGGCGACGCGGTCGCGCTGGCGGGTGCTGATCAGCGGGCCGATCTCGTTGTCGGCATCACGTTTGCCGGCGAAGCGCAGGCTGCTGACGGCGGCGCCGAGTTCGGCAACCAATTTGTCGTGAATCCCGGCCTGCGCGTAGATCCGGCACGCGGCGGTGCAGTCCTGCCCGGCGTTGTAATAACCGTAGGTGCGCACGCCTTCGACTACGGCTTGAATGTCGGCGTCGTTGCAGACGATCACCGGGGCTTTGCCGCCGAGTTCGAGGTGCGTGCGTTTCAGGGTTTTCGCGGCGGCCTGGAGGATTTTCTGCCCGGTGACGATATCGCCGGTCAGCGAGACCATGCGCACTTTGGCGTGGCCGACCAAGTGGCTGCCGACGCCTTCGCCGCCACCGCAGATGATGTTGATCACCCCGCGCGGGAGGATTTCAGCCAGCGCTGGCGCCAGAGCGAGGATCGACAGCGGCGTGTGTTCGGAGGGTTTGAACACCAGCGTATTGCCGGCGGCGAGGGCCGGGGCGATTTTCCACGCGGCCATCATGATCGGGTAGTTCCACGGCGCAATCGAGGCAACCACGCCAATCGGATCGCGACGGACCATGCTGGTGTAGCCCGGCAGGTATTCGCCGCTCAACTGACCAGTCTGGCAACGCACCGCGCCGGCGAAGAAACGGAAGACATCGACGGTCGCCGTCAGATCGTCCTGACGCGCCAGATGCAGCGGCTTGCCGCAGTTCAGCGATTCGAGGCGGGCGAGGTGGTCAGCGTGTTTTTCCACGGCGTTGGCGATGTCGAGCAGCATGTTCGAACGTTGCTGCGGCGTGGTGCGCGACCACTCGGCAAAGGCGCGGTGGGCGGCGAGGATGGCGGCTTCGACTTGCTCAGTGCTGGCTTCGGCGATGTGCGTGAGAATTTCCCCAGTGGCGGGGTTGAGAATCGGCTCGACAAAACCTTCCCCGGCGACCAATTCGCCATCGATCAACAACGCGGTACACATCGGGGTTTGCGCGCCAGCCATTTTCCGCGATCTCTTTTCTTGTGTGGCCATTGTTGCTCCCTGATATCGGGAGCCGGCCGTCTTATAGATGCAGCAAGACTAGTGCGCGGCTCCGAGGTCGACAAATTCTAAATACTGAAGGCAGCGTTCGATTAAATAGATGGCTTGCGGCCGCCGTGGGGTTGTTCGCGGGCCACGGTCAGGAATGGATCGACGAGAGCGGGGCGCGCAGTGCCACGGCGCCAGGCCAGACCGACGTCCAGGGTCTGGTTGAGGTCGGCGATAGGTCGCGCTTCGATGATGTCGCCTTCCAGTGACCATGGGCGATAAGTCATGTCCGGCTGGATCGACACGCCCAAACCGGCGGCGACCAGACTTCGTACAGCCTCGGTGGACGCGGTTCTCAGAGTGATTTTCGGTTGCAGCCCGGAACCGCGCCAAAAACGCTGGGCGTTGCGATCCATCTCATCGACGTTGAGTTGAATCAGCGGTTCGCGGGCGACGTCGGCGAGGTTGATGCTGTCGTGTTCCAGCAGTGGATGCTGGGCCGGGAGCCACAAACGGTGCGGTGAGTGGGTCAGGACTTCAGTCTGCAAAGCGTGGCGATCTTCGAGGTTGGAGAGGATCAACACGCCGACATCGATCTCGCCGCTTACCAGCAAATGCTCGATGTAAGGGCGCTCGTCTTCCATCACGCGGATTTCGACGTTGGGGTAGGCACGTTGAAACCGGGTAAGCAAATCTGCCAGGTAATAACCGGCGACCAGACTGGTCACGCCGACGATCAACTGCCCGGCGACCTGATCGGTGCTCTGTTGCAGGCTGCGCTTGGCGTTGTCCACGGTCGCCAGAATCAGGTGCGCCTGGCGCAGGAATTGATGGCCTTGGTGCGTAAGGGTCATGCCCTTGGCGTGGCGGCTGAACAGGCTGACGCCGATTTCCTCTTCCAGTTGCTGGATCGCCAGGGTCAGGGTCGACTGGGAAATGAACGCGGTTTGTGCGGCGGCGGAGATTGAGCCGGTTTCGGCCACGGCGATGAAGTGACGGATCTGACGCAGGGTCATCATGACGGGAATACCCGGTGGGCGATTTAATCGATGGCTCGGACTGTATATCTTTTTAGTCGATGGATCGATTTCCGAAAATGATTCGCCAGTTTGCTCTTGCCATTCGTCGGGAAAGGGCCTCTACCTGTAATTTCTGACAGTTGTCCATCTGGCCCTCATCGGCGCTCACTGATTGCAGAAATTTCTGGCGTTCAATTTGCGATAGGAGATTTACATGGACACGATCCCCACCGGGCAGTCTGATAGCTCAGAACCGGTAGCTCCGACTTGTTTGCCACAAAGTGATGAGCTGATGTCAGGTGTCATGGAGGTGGACAATCAGGTGCTGGCGTTGAGTCCACCTGATCTGCCAGAAGCCACACGACCGGTCAAAGGCGCGCATTTGGGTGTTCCATTGCGCATCTATGATTTGGCGCCGAAAGGCGCAAAAGTCGTCTTCGGTCCGTATCTGAACCAGCGACGGGGCGATACGGTGTTTTTGAATCAGAATGGTCAACCCGGCATCGACAGTGTGCAGACGCTCGCCGAAGACGATGCTGTAACACTGCACATTCCCCATAAGTTACTGCTTCCCGATGTTGTTAACCGGATCACCTGTACCGTGAAGCGGGGCAGTGGAAACATTGGCACCTCCGAGCCACCGCTGGAGTTGCTATACAACAAGGTCCGTCCCGGTAATCAAGACACCACTCCAGGAGACGGCGAACATTCCGAGCTCGAGTTGATCCTGTCCGATGCATTGCGCAACGGCGTTGGCCCGGACTTTCCTGCCGCTGGTGCCCAAGTGTGCGTTTCTTACCCATATTGCCGTGCTTTTGACTGCATTCGATTGAACCTCAACGGCCATGATGTGTACCACTATGTCACCGAGACTCAGGCGCCAGATCCGGGTTCCAGTGATCCGGTCAAGGTCTGTTTCAGCGTCACCCGTGCAGACTTGGAAAGGGCCGGGGATCACCCGAAATTCAGCATCTCTTATACGGTTACCGATCAGTTGGGTAACAATCCCGATCCGGACTCACTCTGGTCGGCTGTGCAAACCATTGATGTGGATTTGGCGGGTAACCGATTGCCCAAGGCTTTGTTGCGCGAAACCCTTGATGGTCCCGACGATGATCCGGATATTGAACTTGAGAAGCTCGGTGAACACTTGCTGATCGTTGTACTCACCAGTGATCCGCGCTTCCTGTTTGGCGATTTGATCTTTGCCACCTTCACCGCAAGAGTCACAGGCAACCCGGACGTTGTCGTTACGGCCACGGGCACCGTCGGCAAAGACCAGTTCGGGCAGAAGCAACCGAGCATTTTAAAGATCGAGAACAAGAGCGTTATCGCTGGTAGTGTCGTGTCGGTGACCTACACACTTATCAGAGAGGGCGCCTCGGTCGGCAACTCGGCAGTCACCACTGCCAAAGTAAAGGGCGAGGGGTTGCCAGTTTTGCTTGCGCCGCAGTTGCTAAAATCGGTCAAACGAGTTCTCGACCCACTGGACTCTGCCAATCTGCAAGGTGCTACGGGTCGGGTCGAAATCGTCGGTTATCTTCCGGGCCCGGACGAAAAATTCCTCCTCATCGTTAAGGGCGCCGCGGGAGCGGGATCTCCAACCTTTGAGGCCAAGCCGCTGAACTCCTACAGTCGGGCCAACTTTCAACTCGACAGTGCATTCATTGCGGCGAATCTCGGCAAGCTGGTGGAGCTCAGTTCTGTGCACCTGCGCGGTGACAAGCCGATTCAGACATCGCCAATACTTGCGGCCACTATCGGGCCCATTACGGACTACCATCCTGACCTGCCGAGTCCGATTATCGGTGATGCGCATGGTGGCGATCTGGACGTCACGCAACTGCACGCGCAAACGCTTCTGGATGTCGGGCAGTGGCCACATCAAGTCAAAAACCAACCAGTCTCGCTCATTTACAGCGGTACAGACCGCGATGGAAAAGTGACGAGTTTCGAGGACAAGGGAATTCTTGCTCCAGCTTCAGGGCTGAGCCGTTCAATACCATTGGATTGGCTTTTCACGCTGGGTGACGCAAGCCAGCTGAGCATCGGTATGAGCGTGAATTATTCGGGCAGCCCTGATGGCAAGCAGGTCGTGAAGTTTCCGAAGAGGATCTATACGGTCAAGACATTGTTGACAGAGAATTTTGATAATGAGCTTTCTCGGACGATCAGAAGGGCAGGTGAGGTGCTGGTTACACCGGTTCTTACCTTCAAACTGTTGACGACTGCGGTTTGGCCTGCTAATCCGGCTATCTCTACACACGCGGAAATAGGCACTGGTGAGCCTGGCAAACAACTTCATTGGTATGTGGTGGCGCAAGAGAAAGCAGATATTACGTTCATTCGGCCATGCCAAAAGGTGAGCTTCAAATTCGTTGCAAATCAACCCCTGAATAGCTATGGCGAAGTTCATTTTTATGACAAAGACGGCCTCTATCTCGGACAAGTCAGACTCGATAGGCCATACAGAGTTATTGAGTTCTCAGGGTTGAATATCAAGAGATTGGAGCTTGTCGCACGAGGTAACGTTGCCTGGGTGTTTGACGATTTTGTTCTGATGCCTTGATGACTGAACACAGTGGGTGGGCTTCTTCAATTTATGGCGCACAAGGAAGAGCTGCAATATCTGGAAGCACACTCACTGGCAGGTCGTGGGCACTTTCGAACTAGGCTGAAGGCCTTATAAAGCCGGATACCCTTGGTTTGGAGGCGTGACATGAACACCCGTGGATTGCTCGATCAACTGCTCAAGTCCGGCCAGGATCTGTTGCAGAACAAGGCCGGTGGCACGCAGAACAAACCGGCTGCCGGTGGCTTGGGCGGTTTGCTCGGCGGCGCTTCAGGCTCCGGGGGCCTCGGCAGTCTGCTGTCAGGTGCAGGTGGTGGTGCATTGGCGGCTGGCGCGATGGGCTTGCTGCTTGGTAACAAGAAAGTGCGCAAGGTTGGCGGCAAAGTCGCGATTTACGGCGGCCTCGCGGCGCTGGGTGTGCTGGCTTACAAGGCTTATGGCAACTACAACGCGCAGAAAGGCACCGCCCCACAAAGTGAACCGCAGACCCTTGATCGTCTGCCACCGGCGCAGGCCGAACAACACAGCCAGGCCATTCTCAAGGCGCTGGTCGCTGCCGCGAAGGCCGACGGCCACATCGATGACCGCGAACGCGAACTGATCGAAGGCGAATTCACCAAACTCGATAACGACCAGGAACTGCAGCACTGGCTGCACGCCGAACTCAACAAACCCCTCGACCCGACCGACGTCGCCCGAGCTGCGAGTACGCCGGAGATGGCGGCAGAAATGTACATCGCCAGTGTGATGTTGGTGGATGAGGAGAGCTTTATGGAGAAGAGCTATCTCGATGAACTGGCGCGGCAGTTGAAGCTGGAGCCGGGGTTGAAGTCGGAGCTGGAGAAGCAGGTGCGCATCGCATCGGCGTAAACCCGGCTGACCCCCTTCGCGAGTAAGCTCGCTCCCACAGGGTATTGCGTTCCAAGGTGGGAGCGAGCTTGCTCGCGAAGGCATTTTCCGCCGCACAGCGACAGCAATGACCATTCCATCGCCCCTTTTTGCTATTACCCCACTGGCACGGCAACCCCGAGTTGTCGGACAGTCCCACCCCAGAGCCTTCCCGCCAATCCCGCCGGACAGGCCCGAGGGTTAAAAAGCGTCTTATAAATGAAACACCGCCCTCGGCTATACTCCCCGCATTTCGATCAGGCACGAGGAATCACTGTGAAGAACTGGACGTTGCGCCAACGCATTTTGGCGAGCTTTGCGGTGATTATCGCCATCATGTTGCTGATGGTCGTCGTTTCGTATTCACGGCTGTTGAAGATCGAGGCCAGTGAAAACAGCGTGCGAGATGACGCGATTCCCGGCGTCTATTACAGCTCGATGATTCGCGGCGCTTGGGTCGACAGCTATCTGCAGACTCAGGAGCTGCTCGGGCTCAAGGAGGGCCAGGGGATTTCCAGCGAGGACGCGGCGGACTACAAGGCGTTCGAGGCGCGTCTGCAGGAGCAGATGGAGAACTATCGCAAGACCATGGCGACCGACGAGGATCGTCTCGAGTTTGCCGCGTTCGAGAAGTACCACGACGCCTACATCCAGATTCAGGATGCCGTGCTGGATCTGCACAAACGCAATCTGGAAGCGGATGCGGTCAAGATGTTCCACGACAAGCTCACGCCGGCCTGGTATTCCGGGCGCATGAAGCTCAACGACATCATCGGCGAGAACAAGAAAGTCGCCGATCAGGCCATGAACAATATCGACGATGCCGTGGCTGCCGCCAAAGTCAGCATGTTCATTTCCCTGTTGGTCGCCGTGCTGGCCGCCGGCCTGTGTGGCTTGTTGTTGATGCGCGCAATCATGGCGCCGATGAACCGCATTGTGCAGATTCTCGAAACCATGCGCACCGGTGACCTCAGTTCGCGTCTGAACCTTGAGCGCAAGGACGAGTTCGGCGCCGTCGAAACCGGCTTCAACGACATGATGACCGAGCTGACTGCGTTGGTGTCGCAGGCGCAGCGCTCATCGGTGCAGGTGACCACCTCGGTGACCGAGATCGCCGCCACCTCCAAGCAACAACAAGCCACCGCCACCGAAACCGCCGCGACCACCACCGAGATTGGGGCTACGTCCCGTGAGATCGCTGCAACCTCGCGCGATCTGGTGCGCACCATGACCGAAGTGTCCACCGCTGCCGATCAGGCCTCGGTGCTCGCCGGCTCGGGCCAGCAAGGCTTGGCGCGCATGGAAGACACCATGCACTCGGTGATGGGCGCGGCCGATCTGGTCAACGCCAAACTGGCGATCCTCAATGAGAAGGCCGGCAACATCAACCAGGTGGTGGTGACCATCGTCAAGGTTGCCGACCAGACCAACCTGTTGTCGCTCAACGCGGCGATTGAAGCCGAGAAGGCCGGTGAATACGGTCGCGGTTTTGCCGTGGTCGCCACGGAAGTGCGACGTCTGGCGGATCAGACCGCGGTCGCCACCTACGACATCGAACAAATGGTTCGCGAGATCCAGTCGGCGGTGTCGGCGGGTGTCATGGGCATGGACAAATTCTCCGAAGAGGTGCGTCGCGGTATGTCCGAAGTGCAGCAGGTCGGTGAACAGCTGTCGCAGATTATCCACCAGGTTCAGGCGCTGGCGCCGCGGGTGTTGATGGTTAACGAAGGCATGCAGGCCCAGGCCACCGGCGCCGAGCAGATCAACCATGCGCTGGTGCAGTTGGGCGACGCCAGCAGCCAGACGGTCGAGTCGCTGCGTCAGGCCAGTTTCGCCATCGACGAACTGAGCCAGGTGGCCGTCGGGCTGCGCAGTGGCGTTTCGCGATTTAAAGTCTGATGAGCGACATCATCGCCAAACGCGGCGCTGCACCAGTGGCGAAGCCGGCGTTGTTTCTGCTGTTTCGCATCGGCAGCGAGCGTTACGCCTTGCGCGCTACCGAAGTGGCGGAGGTGCTGCCGCGCCTGCCGTTGAAGCCGATTGCCCGGGCACCGCAATGGGTCGCCGGGGTGTTCGCCTATCGTGGCGCGGTAGTGCCGGTGATTGACCTCAGTGCGTTGACCTTCGGCCATCCCGCTGAGGCGCGCACCAGTACGCGTCTTGTGCTCGTCAACTACCAGCCTGAAGAGTCGCAACCGGCGCAATGGCTCGGGCTGATTCTCGAACAGGCCACCGACACCCTGCGTTGCCATCCGCAGGAATTTCAGCCTTATGGCCTCGACAACCGCGAGGCGCCTTACCTCGGCCCGGTGCGCGAAGACGCCCAGGGATTGGTGCAGTGGGTGCGGGTCAAGGACTTGCTCGATAACGCCGTGCGCGCCTTGCTGTTCCCCGATCCGCCGCTGAATCCGGCGCAGCTTGAGGCGCAGTCATGAGCAGCGATCAGCGCTTTTTCGACTTCCTCAAGGAACGCATCGGCCTCGATGTTACATCGGTGGGTCCGGCGATCATTGAGCGCGCCGTGCGCCAGCGCACAACACTTTCGCAAGCCGCGCATGCCGATGAGTACTGGCAGTTATTGCAAGGCTCGCGGGACGAACAGCAGGCGCTGATCGAAGCAGTGATCGTCCCGGAAACGTGGTTTTTCCGTTACCCGGAATCCTTCGCCACGCTGGGCAAACTGGCGCGCAATCGCCTCGCCGAGCTGAACAACATGCGTGCGCTGCGTATTCTCAGCCTGCCATGTTCAACCGGCGAAGAACCCTATTCGATCGCCATGGCCTTGCTCGATGCCGGGCTCAAACCGCATCAGTTCAAGGTCGACGGCATGGACGTCAGCCCACTGTCGGTGGAGAAAGCGCGGCGTGCGTTGTATGGCAAGAATTCGTTTCGCGGTCAGGATCTGGACTTTCGCGACCGGCATTTCACGTCTGAGCAAGAAGGCCATCGGGTCAACGAGAACGTACGTGAGCAGGTGCGTTTGCAGGTCGGTAATGTGCTCGATCCGACGCTGCTGGCCAGCGAGCCGGCGTTCGATTTCGTGTTCTGCCGCAACCTGCTGATCTATTTCGATCAGCCAACGCAAAAACTGGTGTTCGAGGTGCTCAAACGCCTGACTCATTTCGACGGCGTGCTGTTTATCGGCCCGGCCGAGGGCAGTCTGCTCGGACGTTTGGGCATGCGTTCAATCGGTATCCCGCAGTCGTTTGCGTTCAGTCGCCACAGTGATCCGCACCCCGAGCCGTTGCCAACGCCCAAGCCCGTCGTGGTGCCGGTCAGCCAACCGCCTCGCAGCACGCCGCCAGCACCGGTGCGCACTCGACCGTTTGCCGCCGTAACGCCACTGCCGACCGCCAGCAAAAGCGCCAACCCGGACGCGGCGACCCTGCTGGCCAACATCGCTGCATTGGCCAACGAAGGCAAAAGTGCCGAGGCCCGCGCTGCCTGCGAACAGTATTTGCGCAGCCACGAGCCGGTGGCCCAAGTGTTTTACTGGCTCGGCCTGCTCAGCGATGTCGCCGGCCTGACCCTCGAAGCGCAGGGTTTCTATCGCAAAGCGTTGTACCTCGAACCGCAACACCCCGAAGCGTTGATGCACCTGGCTGCGCTGCTACAGGCTCAGGGCGACACGGCGGGTGCCAGACGATTGCAGGAGCGCGCCGCCCGCAGCGGCCGCACCGCCGACAGTGAGCTTAAACGATGATCCCGTCCGACACCTTTAACGTCACCCACGAAGATGCCCGGGCCATCGATGATTGCTGGAACCGCATCGGCATTCATGGCGACAAGTCCTGCCCGCTGCTGGAAGAGCATATTCATTGCCGCAATTGCTCGGTGTATTCCGCCGCCGCCACGCGCCTGCTTGATCGTTATGCGTTGCAGCAGGATGAGCGTGATCCGGTGGCGATCGCCGTGGAAAGCGATGTGAAAACCCGCTCGCTGTTGATGTTCCGTCTCGGCGAAGAATGGCTGGGGCTGGCGACGCGCAGTCTCGTTGAGGTCGCACCGCTGCAGGCGATTCACTCGTTACCGCACCAGCGCTCGCGCGCCTTGCTCGGCGTGGCCAATGTGCGCGGCGCGCTGGTGGCGTGCCTGTCGCTGGTCGAACTGCTCGATCTGGATGGCAACGCCGCGCCGGCCACGGGGGCGCGAATCATGCCGCGCATGCTGATCATCGCTGCGCATGGCGGGCCGGTGGTGGTGCCGGTGGATGAAGTTGACGGCATTCACGCCATCGACGAACGCATTCTCGATGCCGCCTCGCAGTCCGGCGCGCAAGCCAGTGCCAAATACACCCGTGGCGTTCTGCAATATCGCGGTCGCAGTTTGCGCTGGCTGGATGAAGAACAGCTGTTGTCCGCCGTGACCCGGAGCCTCACATGACCCCCGAGCAAATGCGCGACGCCTCGCTGCTCGAGCTGTTCAGTCTCGAAGCCGAAGCGCAGACCCAAGTCCTCAGCGCCGGGCTGCTGGCGCTGGAGCGTAATCCGACCCAGGCCGATCAACTGGAATCGTGCATGCGCGCGGCGCACTCGCTCAAGGGTGCGGCGCGGATAGTCGGTATCGACAGCGGCGTCAGCGTCGCTCATGTCATGGAAGATTGTCTGGTCTGTGCGCAGGAAGGGCGGTTGTTGCTGCGGCCCGAGCACATTGATGCGTTGTTGCAGGGCACCGATTTGCTGATGCGCATCGCCACGCCAGCCAATGCGCCGCAAGCGAGCGATATTGAAGCTTACGTGGCGTTGATGGCGGGTTTGCTCGATCCGTCGGCACCGCCGGCAACGCTGATTGCACCGCCGATGGCCGAGTTGCAACTTGAAGCGCCGCCGGTCTTTGAACCCGCGCCAGCTCCGGTCATGGACGCGCCGGTCGAGCCCTCCGAGCCGACGCCACGCAAAAGCAAACGCTCCACCGAAGGTGGCGAGCGTGTCTTGCGTGTCACCGCCGAGCGCCTGAACAGCCTGCTCGATCTGTCGAGCAAATCGCTGGTGGAAACCCAGCGGCTCAAGCCGCATCTGGCGACCATGCAACGCCTCAAACGTATGCAGAACAACGGTCTGCGGGCGCTGGAAAATCTCAACGTCCACCTCAAGGAGCACGCGCTGAGCCTTGAAGCTCTGGAAGCCCTGGAAGACGCGCGCCGTTTGCTCGCCGAATCCCAGCAGCTACTGAGCGAGAAAAACGCCGAGCTGGACGAATTCGCCTGGCAGGCCAGTCAGCGTGCGCAAGTGCTCTACGACACGGCGCTGGCCTGTCGCATGCGGCCATTCGCCGATGTCCTCACCGGTCAGGTGCGCATGGTCCGTGATCTGGGCCGCAGTCTCGGCAAACAGGTACGCCTGGAGATCGAAGGCGAGAAAACCCAGGTCGATCGCGATGTGCTGGAAAAGCTCGAAGCGCCGCTGACCCATTTGCTGCGCAATGCCGTCGATCACGGCATCGAAACCCCGGAGCAGCGTCTGCTCAAAGGCAAATCCGAAGAGGGTCTGATCCGCCTGCGTGCCTCGCATCAGGCCGGACTGCTGGTGCTGGAATTGAGCGATGACGGCAACGGCGTCGATCTGGAAAAGGTCCGCCGCAGCATCATTGAGCGGCAGTTATCCCCAGCGGAAACGGCGGCGCAGTTAAGCGAAGAAGAACTGCTGACGTTCCTGTTCCTCCCCGGTTTCAGCTTGCGTGACACCGTCACCGAGGTGTCTGGCCGGGGTGTCGGCCTCGATGCCGTTCAACACATGGTCCGCCAGTTGCGCGGCGCCGTGGTGCTGGAACAGACGGCGGGCGAGGGCAGTCGCTTCCATCTGGAAGTGCCGCTGACCTTGTCGGTGGTGCGCAGTCTGGTGGTGGAAGTCGGCGAAGAGGCCTACGCCTTCCCGCTGGCGCACATCGAACGCATGTGCGATCTGGCCCCGGAAGACATCGTGCAGGTCGAGGGCCGTCAGCATTTCTGGCACGAAGGCCAGCACATCGGGCTGGTCGCGGCCAGCCAGTTGCTTAACCGTCCGGCCAGCCAGAACAGCGGCGAAACTCTCAAAGTCGTGGTGATCCGCGAGCGCGATGCGGTTTATGGCGTTGCCGTGGAGCGCTTCATTGGCGAGCGCACCTTGGTGGTCTTGCCACTCGACGAGCGTCTGGGCAAAGTGCAGGACATCTCTGCCGGGGCTTTGCTCGACGACGGCTCGGTAGTGTTGATCGTCGACGTCGAAGACATGCTGCGTTCGGTGGACAAACTGCTCAATACCGGGCGTCTTGAACGCATCGCCCGCCACGGCAATCAGGCCGCAGAAGCTGCGCGTAAACGGGTGCTGGTGGTCGACGACTCGCTGACCGTGCGCGAGCTGCAACGCAAACTGCTGCTCAATCGCGGCTACGACGTAGCGGTGGCGGTGGACGGCATGGATGGTTGGAACGCACTGCGTTCGGAGGACTTCGATTTGCTGATCACCGACATCGACATGCCGCGCATGGACGGCATCGAACTGGTCACCCTGCTGCGCCGCGACAATCGTCTGCAATCGCTGCCGGTGATGGTCGTGTCGTACAAGGATCGGGAAGAGGATCGCCGCCGTGGACTCGATGCCGGGGCGGACTACTATTTAGCCAAAGCCAGTTTTCATGACGACGCCCTGCTCGACGCAGTGGTCGAGCTTATCGGAGGAGCGCGGGCATGAAGATCGCAATCGTCAACGACATGCCCATGGCGGTGGAAGCACTGCGCCGAGCGCTGGCCTTCGAGCCAACGCATCAAGTGCTCTGGGTGGCCCGCAACGGCGCCGAGGCAGTGCAACTGTGCGCCGAAAACACCCCGGATCTGATCCTCATGGATCTGATCATGCCGGTGATGGACGGCGTCGAAGCCACGCGCCGGATCATGGCTGAAAGCCCGTGTGCCATCGTCATTGTGACGGTCGATCGCCAGCAGAACGTGCATCGGGTCTTTGAAGCCATGGGCCACGGCGCGCTGGACGTGGTCGATACCCCGGCCCTCGGTGCCGGTGATGCTCGGGAAGCCGCGGCGCCATTGCTGCGCAAGATCCTCAATATTGGCTGGCTGATCGGCGACAAGCCGCAACGTTCGCGTCCGGCACCGACGGCCCAGCGCAGCTCTGGTTCCTGTCAGCGGCTTGTGGCGATCGGCTCATCCGCAGGCGGGCCGGCGGCACTGGAAGTGCTGCTCAAAGGCTTGCCGAAGGATTTCTCGGCGGCCATTGTGCTGGTGCAGCATGTCGATCAGGTCTTCGCTGCCGGGATGGCCGAATGGCTGGCCAGCGCCAGCGGCCTCGATGTGCGTCTGGCCCGCGAAGGCGAACCGCCGCAAGCGGGCGCGGTGCTGCTGGCCGGCACCAATCACCATATCCGCTTGTTGAAAAACGGCACGCTGGCCTACACCGCCGAGCCGGTCAACGAAATCTATCGGCCCTCGATCGACGTGTTTTTCGAGAGTGTCGCCAGTTATTGGAATGGCGACGCCGTCGGGGTTTTATTGACCGGGATGGGACGCGACGGGGCGCAAGGGCTTAAGCTCATGCGCCAACAGGGCTACTTGACCATCGCGCAGGATCAGCAAAGCAGTGCGGTGTACGGCATGCCCAAGGCTGCTGCGGCTATTGATGCTGCCGTTGAAATCCGTCCACTGGAAAAGATAGCGCCACGATTGCTGGAGGTTTTCCCAAAATGAACAGGTTTATCCGCAATCCTGGCCCCCGCAGTACTCAGGTGACCGCCCATGAATGACTTACAGATCGACGACATTAAAACCGACGAAAACGCCGCCATGGTGTTGTTGGTGGACGATCAGGCGATGATCGGCGAAGCCGTGCGCCGTGGGCTGTCGAACGAAGAGAACATCGACTTTCACTTTTGCTCCGACCCTCATCAGGCAATCGCCCAAGCCGTGCGGATCAAACCGACGGTGATCCTGCAGGACCTGGTGATGCCCGGCCTCGATGGCCTCAGCCTGGTGCGCGAATACCGCAATCACCCGGCGACCAAGGACATTCCGATCATCGTCCTGTCGACCAAGGAAGACCCGCTGATCAAGAGCGCGGCGTTCTCCGCCGGGGCCAACGATTATCTGGTGAAACTGCCGGACACCATCGAACTGGTCGCGCGCATCCGCTATCACTCGCGCTCGTACATGACGTTGTTGCAACGTGATGCCGCGTACCGCGCTCTGCGGGTCAGTCAGCAGCAATTGCTCGACACCAATCTGGTGTTGCAGCGCTTGATGAACTCCGATGGCTTGACCGGGCTGTCCAACCGCCGCCACTTTGACGAATACCTGGAGCTGGAGTGGCGCCGTTCGCTGCGTGATCAGAGCCAGTTGTCGTTGTTGATGATCGATGTTGATTACTTCAAGTCCTACAACGACAGTTTTGGTCACGTTGAAGGCGATGAAGCGCTGCGCAAGGTCGCCACGGCGATCCGTGACGCTAGCGCGCGACCATCGGACCTGCCTGCGCGTTATGGCGGGGAAGAGTTTGTGCTGGTGTTGCCGAACACCTCGCCGGGTGGTGCGCGGCTGGTTGCAGAGAAATTGCGTCAGACCGTGGCCGCGCTGAATATTCCGCATAACGCCCCGGCTGAAGGCGCGAGCCTGACGATCAGTATTGGTTTGGCAACGATGGTGCCGCAGGCGGGCAGTGATTGCCGGTTGCTGATTTCGGCGGCGGACCGGGGCCTGTACCTGGCCAAGAACAACGGGCGTAATCAGGTCGGGATCGAGTAACGCCCTTTCCCTCATCGGAACGCCGCCCGCCCAGCCCTCTCCCAGAGGGCGAGGGGGCCGACCGAGGTGTCTGGCGCTGTACATCGACCTGATCGGCCGAGTCGATTATGGATCTGCAAGCTTGGCATTTCCGGATTCAGCCAAGCCCTTTCACGTCGGCGTACCTCTCAAATATCCCCCAATCGGTCCCCTCTACCTCTGGGAGAGGGCTAGGGTGAGGGCAAAGGCTTTAATGATCCCCACACCCGCCAGACGGGCTGCCGTCACAGCCTGATTACGTTATACTCGCCGGCTTTCAAAAGTTCGCCAACGAGTGCTGCCCGTCATGGAAATCAACCCGATCCTGAACACCATCAAGGACCTGTCCGAGCGCTCCGAAACTATTCGGGGGTATCTTTGACTACGATCAAAAGCATGAGCGTCTGACTGAAGTCAATCGCGAGCTTGAAGATCCGAGCGTCTGGAACAAACCTGAATACGCCCAGGAACTGGGCCGCGAGCGCGCCGCGCTGGCACAGATCGTCGATACCCTCGACGAACTGAACGGCGGTCTGGCCGATTGCCGCGACCTGCTGGACATGGCCGTCGAAGAAAACGACGAAGGCGCAGTGGGCGATGTCGTCGCCGAGCTGGCCCGTCTCGAGGAAAATCTGGCCAAGCTGGAATTCCGCCGCATGTTCAGCCATGAAATGGACCCGAACAACGCGTACCTGGACATCCAGGCCGGTTCCGGCGGCACCGAAGCCCAGGACTGGGCCAACATCCTGCTGCGCATGTACCTGCGCTGGGCTGACAAGCGCGGTTTCGACGCGACCATCATGGAACTGTCGGCCGGTGAAGTCGCCGGTATCAAAGGTGCGACCGTGCACATCAAGGGCGAATACGCTTTTGGCTGGCTGCGTACCGAGATCGGCGTGCACCGTCTGGTGCGCAAGAGCCCGTTCGACTCCGGCAACCGTCGCCACACCTCGTTCTCCGCGGTGTTCGTCTCGCCAGAGATCGACGACAAGGTGGAAATCGAAATCAACCCGGCAGACCTGCGGATCGACACCTATCGTTCCTCCGGTGCCGGTGGTCAGCACGTAAACACCACCGACTCGGCCGTACGTATCACTCACGTACCGACCAACACCGTGGTCAGCTGCCAGAACGAACGTTCCCAGCACGCCAACAAGGACACCGCCATGAAAATGCTGCGGGCCAAGTTGTACGAGCAGGAAATGCAGAAACGCAACGCCGCGTCGCAAGCGCTGGAAGACACCAAGTCGGATATCGGCTGGGGTCACCAGATTCGCTCGTACGTGCTTGATGCGTCGCGGATCAAGGATCTGCGCACCAACATCGAACGCAGCGACTGCGACAAGGTACTCGACGGTGACATCGACGAATACCTTTATGCCAGCCTGAAGTCCGGGCTGTAAAAGACGCATTACAGGATCGGCTGATTCAAGCCGATCCCTGTAGGAGCCAGCCTGCTGGCGATCCCCGGGCCGCAAGGCCCGGGGGCAACGAACCTGATGGAATATCTAAAGACATGAGCGACCAACAACTCGACCCGCAAGCCCTGCAACAGGAAGAAAACTCCCTGATCGCCCTGCGCAAGGAAAAGCTGGCTGCCGAGCGCGCCAAGGGCAACGCCTTCCCGAACGACTTCCGCCGCGAAAACTACTGCGAAGATCTGCAGAAGAAATACGCGGACAAGACCAAGGAAGAGCTGGCAGAGGCTGCAATCCCGGTCAAGGTTGCCGGTCGCATCATGCTCAACCGTGGCTCGTTCATGGTGATTCAGGACATGACCGGTCGCATCCAGGTCTACGTCAACCGTAAAACCCTGTCGGAAGACACCCTGGCCGCGGTGAAAACCTGGGACATGGGCGACATCATTGCCGCCGAAGGCACCCTGGCGCGTTCCGGCAAGGGCGACCTGTACGTTGAAATGACCAGCGTGCGTCTGCTGACCAAATCCCTGCGTCCGCTGCCGGACAAGCACCACGGTCTGACCGACACCGAACAGCGTTACCGTCAGCGCTACGTTGACCTGATCGTCAACGAAGAAGTGCGTCAGACGTTCCGCGTGCGTTCGCAAGTGATCGCGCACATCCGCAGCTTCCTGATGAAGCGCGACTTCCTCGAAGTCGAAACGCCGATGCTGCAGACCATTCCGGGCGGCGCTGCGGCCAAGCCGTTCGAAACCCACCACAACGCGCTGGACATGGAAATGTTCTTGCGTATCGCGCCTGAGCTGTACCTCAAGCGGCTTGTTGTTGGCGGGTTTGAAAAAGTGTTTGAGATCAACCGCAACTTCCGTAACGAAGGCGTTTCGACTCGTCACAACCCGGAATTCACCATGTTGGAGTTCTATCAGGCGTACGCCGATTACGAAGACAACATGGACCTGACCGAAGAACTGTTCCGTGAACTGGCGCAGCTGGTGCTGGGCAGCACCGACGTGCCGTACGGCGACAAGGTGTTCCACTTCGGCGAACCGTTCGTACGCTTGTCGGTGTTCGACTCGATCCTCAAGTACAACCCTGAGCTGACCGCCGATGATCTGAACGACATCGACAAGGCCCGCGCCATCGCCAAGAAGGCCGGCGCCAAGGTGCTGGGCTTCGAAGGTCTGGGCAAGCTGCAAGTGATGATTTTCGAAGAACTGGTCGAGCACAAGCTGGAACAGCCGCACTTCATCACTCAGTACCCGTTTGAAGTGTCGCCGCTGGCCCGTCGTAACGACGATAACCCGAACGTCACCGACCGTTTCGAGCTGTTTATCGGTGGCCGTGAAATCGCCAACGCCTACTCCGAGTTGAACGACGCGGAAGACCAGGCCGAGCGCTTCATGGCGCAGGTGGCCGACAAGGACGCCGGCGACGACGAAGCCATGCACTACGACGCCGACTTCGTTCGCGCGCTGGAGTACGGCATGCCGCCAACGGCCGGTGAAGGCATCGGCATCGACCGTCTGGTGATGTTGTTGACCAACTCGCCGTCGATCCGCGATGTGATCCTGTTCCCGCACATGCGACCGCAAGCGTAAACGTTTCAGTTGAAAAGCCGCCTAAAACAGGCGGCTTTTTATTGCCTGTCTGGTACAAATGTATCAATTGGTTACTTTTGAAATAGCAGAGGAAGTCCAGTCGTGATGGTTGCAATCGCTCAAGAAGGTGCAGCGGGTATCGCCACTGCGGTCGCTGAAAGCGTTCAGTACCAGGGTCGCAAGGCCAGCCGACAGGGCAGTGAGCAGCGTCGACAGGACATTCTCGACGCCGCGATGAGGATTGTCGTGCGCGACGGCGTGCGCGCCGTGCGCCACCGTGCCGTGGCGGCCGAGGCCGGTGTTCCGCTGTCGGCGACCACCTACTACTTCAAGGACATCGACGACCTGCTCACCGATACCTTCGCCCAATATGTCGAGCGCAGCGCGGCGTACATGGCCAAGTTGTGGGTCAACAATGAAGGTCTGTTGCGTGACATGGTCGTCAGTGGTGATGGTAGTCCGGAGTCGCGCTCGCAACTGGCTGACGACATTGCGCGGTTGATGGCCGACTATGTTCACCGGCAATTGCTTAACCGTCGCGAGCATTTGATGGCTGAACAGGCGTTCCGTCAGGAAGCGCTGCTCAACCCGCGTCTGGCAATTCTGGTGCGCTCACATCAGCAGATTCTGCTGCAGGGCACCTGCCAGTTGTTTCAGGTGCTGGGCTCGCGTGAACCGCAACAGGATGCCAAGGTGTTGACGGCGATTATCGGACGGATGGAATATCAGGGCCTGCTCAACGACGCCGAGCCTTTGGCCGAAGAGGACATGCTCGGCATTCTGACGCGCTACATGCACCTGGTGCTCGCGTCGGTCTGACCACAAGATCGTTCCCACGCTCTGCGTGGGAATGCCGCCGGGGACGCTCCGCGTCCCTTCGTCGACATGACGCAGAGCGTCAGTGGATGCATTCCCACGCAGAGCGTGGGAACGATCGATCACCATGAGGGCGGCCAATGTTCATAGGGAGTATTGAATGAAAGCCTGGCGTGGCGTGCTGATCGCCTTGTCGTTCCTGCTGCTCAGTGGCTGTCTGGTGACCTTCAAGGACCCCCTGGCTACCAGTGACCCGGCGCCCAAGGGCTTGCTCGGCAAATGGTCGAGCACCAATGCCTGGGGCGAGCCGATGAACCTTGAACTGACGCGGCTGGGCAACGACCGCTATCAGGCCGTCACCTGGTTCAAGGCCAAGCCCCGTGAACGCGAAGCCTATCCGTTCACTGTGTCGCGCCACGGGAACCGCTGGTATCTGTCGGCGAAAGTCCCTGCGCAGTACGGTGGCCATTTCACCATCGCCGGTTTCGAACTCACCGACAAACACGAACTGGTGGTCTATAACCTCGACCTCGAGCAGATCAACCAAGCGATCAGACAAAAAGCCCTCAACGGTCAGGCCTTCCAGACTGACGATGGCGACGGCGTGCATGTCGACAGCAACCTCGACAAGGTCTTTGCTTACCTCGACGATCCGGCCAATTCCGATGTCTTTGTCGAAGCCGTGCGCTACCAGCGCCAGGCCCGCGGCCAATAATTCTTTACGTCAGGTTTTCTACAGGAGTTTCGGGTGGACGATTACCAGCAGACGATACGCATGTTGTCCGACCGCATTGTGCTGGCGCAGACGCCAATCCGTGTGCTCGACGCGGTCAAGTGGGACGAGAACATCCGCAAGGGTTTCCTCAAGGCCAAAGGCAAGGAAATGCCGGCGATCGATCGCGACTACTACCTCAATCGGCCGCTGAGTTTCGATTCGAGCAAGGTCAAACTGGAATTTCAGAACATCGAGCGCGATATCACCCGCCAGCTCGGCCAGTTCAACCCGGTTGGGCAGATCATGCGGCGTATGTGCAAGGAATACCGCATGGTGGTGCGCATGCTCGAAGCGCGCGGCACCGAGGATTTCGGCCTGATCTCGCAAGAGCTGTACGGCGCCGCCTCCGATGCCTTCCACGCCGGCGACCCGACCCTGGCCGACCTTGGCCTGATGATGTCCGACTACCTCAACAATATCGATGGCCGTGGCGACTTGAAGGATGAGCCGAAAACCCTCACCGCCAAAGACGCCGTGCACTTGCTGCAAACCCGTTTGAACAAAGTCTTCGGTGAGGCCGAGGAAACCATTCGCGTGTTCGAGTCCGACGGCATTGTTGCCGACGCCGCAGCGGGCGCCGACTACATCAAGATCCGCACCGACGCGATGTTCAACGATCGTGATGTACGCGCGCTGGAAGTCCACGAAGGTCTGGTGCACGTCGGCACCACGCTCAACGGTCTCAATCAGCCGATCTGCACCTTCCTGTCGAAAGGCCCGCCGTCGTCGACGGTAACGCAGGAAGGCCTGGCGATTCTGATGGAAATCATCACCTTCGCCTCCTACCCGAGCCGTCTGCGCAAACTGACCAACCGCACCCGCGCCATTCACATGGTAGAGGAGGGTGCGGACTTCTTGCAGGTGTTCGAGTTTTTCCGCGAGCAGGGTTTTGAAATGGCCGAAAGCTACGGCAACGCCAGTCGCGTTTTCCGTGGATCGACGCCGACCGGGCTGCCATTCACCAAAGACTTGTCCTATCTCAAGGGCTTTATCATGGTTTACAACTACATTCAGTTGGCCGTGCGTAAGGGCAAGCTTGAACAGATTCCGTTGTTGTTCTGCGGCAAGACCACGCTGGAAGATATGCGTACCCTGCGCCAGTTGGTGGATGAAGGTTTGGTGGTGCCGCCGAAGTATCTGCCGGACCAGTTCCGCGATTTGAACGCGTTGTCGGCATGGATGTGCTTCTCCAACTTCCTCAATCACTTGAGCCTGGACCGGATCGAAGCCGACTATTCCAATATTCTCTGATACCACACCGATCGTTCCCACGCTCTGCGTGGGAATGCCGCCATGGACGCTCCGCGTCCACTGTGACGCAGAGCGTCACGGGATGCATTCCTACGCGGAGCGTAGGAACGATCTCTCTGTGTTCCAACCTGAATTTTTGCGAGGTTTCACCGAATGAGAATCCTCGGCATCATTTGCCTGCTCCTGACCCTCGGCGGTTGCAGCTCTTTGTTGTTCTACCCCGAGCCGGGCCAGATTTTCACCCCGGAAAAAGCCAAACTCGAATACCGCACCGTCACGCTGGTGACGGCGGATGGCTTGAGGCTGAATGCCTGGTGGCTGCCAGCCAAACCTGGCGTCGAGGTCAAAGGCACGGTCCTGCATTTGCACGGCAACGGCGGTAATTTGCCGATGCACTTGGGCGGCAGTTGGTGGTTGCCGAAAAACGGCTATCAGGTGTTGCTGGTGGACTATCGCGGGTATGGCTTGTCCGAGGGCGAGCCGAGTTTGCCGGCGATCTATCAGGACATCGACGCGGCGTTTGCATGGCTGGACAAGGCGCCGGAAGTCAAAGGTAAACCTCTGGTGCTGCTCGGCCAGAGCCTCGGCGGTTCAATGGCCGTGCATTGGCTGGTGCAGCATCCCGAGCGGCAAAAACAGCTGAAAGCGCTGGTGCTAGACGGTGTGCCCGCCAGCTATCGCAGCGTCGGCCAATATGCGCTCAGCACTTCATGGCTGACCTGGCCATTTCAAGTACCCCTGTCGTGGCTGGTGCCGGACAGTGACAGCGCAATCAACTCGATGCCGCAACTCAACGGCGTGCCGAAATTGATCTTCCACAGTATCGACGATCCACTGGTGCCGCTTTCCAACGGCATCCGTCTGTATCAGGCTGCGCCGCCACCGCGTGTGCTGCAACTGACCCGTGGCGGTCATGTGCAGACCTTCGGCGACCCGGTCTGGCGTCAGGTGATGTTGCGCTACCTCGATGATCCCGAGCATTTCAACGGCCTGCGCCGCCTCGGCGAAATCCCCAATTACCCGCAACCCCCGAATTCTGAAGATGAGAGTCCGCAATGACTGAAGAACGTAACGCCATCCCGCTGATCATCACCGGTATCTGCAGCATCCTCGGCACCGTCGGGGCGCTGTGGTACTACGGCTACCTGCACTTTGCCAAACCCGAGGATGCGTTGCTGCTCAACGAGTTCACCATGCTCAAGACCGTGCCCGGCGAAGACTACAAAGTCTCGCTCGACCCGGCGCCGCAAGTGGCGCAGTGCATTGATGGCGTGCTGGTGCTGTTCGATACCGAGCAGAAAGGCCTGACCGGCGTGCTGATCAACGCACAGAAAAAAGCCGTGCGCTGCATGGGTGAAGAGACCCCGCAGAAGCTGGAACAGTGATTCTGCAGGTTCAGCCCTCACCCTAACCCTCTCCCAGAGGGAGACGGGACTGACCGAAGTGTTCTTTCGCTACACGCCCACCTGAAAGGTTGTGTCGATTATGGATTCGGCAAAGCACTCTCAGGTCGACGCAGCTATTCAGCATCCCCCATTCGGCCCCCTCTCCCTCGGGAGAGGGCTGGGGTGAGGGGCTACGATTTCAGCTCCCACAAAAAAGCCCCGCCGGACTGAGTCAGGCGGGGCTTTCGCGTTACAGCCTGAAGCTTAGTTCGAGCTAACAGCCGAACGCGGCATTACTGGCTGGTTGTCGTTGGAAATGGTCACTTCCACGCGACGGTTCATCGCACGGCCGGAGACACTGCCGTTCTCGGCAACCGGGTATTCCTTGCCGTAGCCTTGAGTGACGATGCGCGCTGGATTAACGCCCATTTTCACCAGCGCGGTGCGCACAGAATTGGCGCGACGCTCGGACAGCGACTGGTTGTGGCTAGCGGTACCGGTGCTGTCGGTGTAACCCTCGACGATCACTTTGCGATCCGGGTTTTCCTGGAGGAACTGCGCCAGTTTGTTGATGTTGACCAGACCGCTGGATTTCAGGTCGGCACGGTCGGTGGCGAACAGTACGTCACCGAAAGTCACCAGCGTACCGCGATCGGTCTGCTTGGCGTTCAGGCTGTCCTGCAGCTGTTTGATCTGCTGATCGCGAGCATCCAGACGTGCCTGAGCACGTTGGGCGGCGGCGTTCTTCAGATTGTTTTCAGCGGTGCGCAGGGCGATGGTCTGCTTGGCCACTTCCACGCGCTGGTTGGTCAGATAGGCCAGTTGGTCGACCTTGGCTGCGTCTTGCTTGTCCAGATAAGCCTTGTCGGCCTTGTCCAGGTAATCACTGGCGTCTTTGGTTTCCAGCGCCGCGACTTTGCTCGCCTGTGGGTTGGCTTGCAGGCCGGCGTAGTTGGTGCGCGCCTGTTCCAGGTTCGGGTTAGGCGGGGTAGAGCAGGCAGCCAGAGCGACGCTTGCGGCCAGAAGAGCGGGGATCATCAGTTGCTTACGCATAATTTTCGTCCTTTCTATCGATAAAAGTTTCAGCGTTGCTATCGGGATGCGCGCTTACTGCACGGTGCGCTGACTTTCCTGACGCAGTTCCTGAACACCTTTTTGGGAATCCTTCACGGCTTGTTCAGCCTTGGCGGCCTGAGCTTTGCGTTCGGCTACGCGAGCGTCCCACTCGGCTTGCTCGGACAGGGTGCGAGCCTCGTCATACTTCTTGTCGTGCATGGCGATTTCGGCTTGTTTGAGTTTGTCCTGCGCTTGCTTCATCTCAACCGCAGCGAACTCGGTACCGCCGGCGCTGACCGCGCTGTTCACGGCCGATTGGGTCACGGCGTATTGCTCGGTCGGTGGGTTACCGGCGCAACCGGCCAGTACGAAGCTGGTGCCGATGGCCAGAGCCGCCAGTTTCAGACCGCGCAGGTGGGTAAACGAGGTTTGGTTTTTCATGGTCTTCAACTCCATTAGGCATCTCCTGAAAACATCTGAATCCATCCTGGTCGAGGAGCCGCAAGCGACGTGTGAAAGCGCGTTTTTGAAACGCTCGTTCCAGGCGTGGTTACAGGTTCCGACCGGCGGGATTTTTCAAAAGTTCAGAAAAGATGGCCTATCGCCTAAATAATTTTTGACCGAATGGACAAGGCTCTAGAGCGGGAACTTTGGCGGGCTGAAGCGGTATGCGCGGGGAGAAATCAGACAATTTTCCAGATGGAAACATAACCCTGTAGGAGTGAGCCTGCTCGCGATAGCGTCATGTCAGACAACAACAATATTGAATGAAAAACCGCTATCGCGAGCAGGCTCACTCCTACAGTTTGATCTGTGTTGGGTCAGTGTTTTTGCTTGCCCTCAGCCGCCGAGAGGTCATGCAAATGCCGACGCGAAAGCGCCAGAAACCGTGGCGTAGGCCCGACATCCTCATACAACGGATCACCTTCCTCATCCGTCGCCACCACCGTCGAGCCCTTCACATACGGCAGGCTCGCTTCAAACTCTTCAAGGGCTGCGCCAATCAGTTCGCCGAGCAGTTCTTCGGCATGCCGTTTGGGGTACATCTCGGCAATCGCTGCCAAGCGCGCAGCGGCTTCGACGTCCAGATGAATCGTGTAGCCAGTGTCGGTCAGGCGACCCTTGGCGTTTTCTTCCCAATGCTGGGCGAGTTCACGAATTTTCATGATGACCTCATTTCGCGCCTGCTCATGGCAGGCCTGGGTGAGTTTCCGGCAGCGCCGGCGGCAAGCCGTTGTACGGCTTACTGTTGAGACTAGCTTTTGTCCGCAAGGTTTAACGTCCCTTGGTCGGCTGCTTGTAAGAAGCGTCGTAGAGCGGCACTCTCTAGGTCATGCACTCGTTTCTAAGCCGTCCGGATTACTGCTGGGGAATTGCTGATGACCGATATTGATGCACGCTTGCGCGAAGACGTTCACCTGCTCGGAGAGCTGCTGGGCAACACCATTCGAGACCAGTACGGCGAGGCCTTCCTCGACAAGATCGAGCAGATTCGCAAAGGCGCCAAGGCCGACCGGCGAGGCTCGATGGACGCCGAACTGAGCGCCAGCCTCAATCAATTGAGCGAGGACGAATTGCTCCCTGTGGCGCGGGCGTTCAACCAGTTTCTCAATCTGGCGAACATCGCCGAGCAGTATCAATTGATCCATCGGCGCGAAGAGTCGCAGCCGGCGCCGTTCGAGTCCCGTGTACTGCCGGAATTGCTCGCCCGTTTGCGCAGCGAAGGCCACAGCGCCGAGTCGCTGGCCCGGCAACTGGCGCGCCTGGAAATCGAACTGGTGTTGACCGCGCACCCTACCGAAGTCGCGCGACGCACGCTGATCCAGAAGTACGACGCGATCGCCGCGCAACTCGCCGCGCAGGATCATCGCGACCTGACCAGCGCCGAACGCGAACAGATTCAAAACACCCTGCAACGGCTGATCGCTGAAGCCTGGCACACCGAAGAAATCCGCCGCACACGACCGACGCCGGTCGATGAAGCCAAATGGGGTTTCGCGGTGATCGAGCATTCGCTGTGGCAGGCGATTCCCAACCATATGCGCAAGGCCGACAAGGCTTTGCATGAAGCGACGGGCCTGCGTCTGCCACTGGAAGCAGCGCCGATTCGCTTCGCGTCGTGGATGGGCGGCGACCGTGACGGCAACCCCAACGTCACCGCCGCAGTAACCCGTGAAGTGTTGCTGCTGGCGCGCTGGATGGCCGCCGATTTGTACCTGCGCGATGTCGATCATCTGGCGGCCGAACTGTCGATGCAGCAGGCCAGCGACGCTCTCAAAGCCAAGGCCGGCGACAGCGCCGAACCGTACCGTGCGGTGCTCAAACAACTGCGCGAACGCCTGCGTGCCACGCGCAACTGGGCGCATGCCGCACTGACCGCACCGACGCCAGCGCCGTCTGATGTGCTGAGCAACAACCGTGATCTGCTCGATCCGCTGGAGCTGTGTTTCAACTCGCTGCACGAATGCGGCATGGGCGTGATTGCTGACGGCCCGTTGCTTGATTGCTTGCGTCGTGCGGTGACCTTCGGCCTGTTCCTTGTACGTCTGGATGTGCGTCAGGACTCCTCGCGGCACAGCTCGGCGATGACCGAAATCACCGATTACCTCGGTCTCGGTCGCTATGAAGACTGGGACGAAGAGCAGCGCATCAGTTTTCTTACGCGGGAACTGAGCAATCGCCGGCCATTACTGCCAGCACACTTCAAACCGTCTGCCGACACCGCCGAAGTGCTCAACACCTGCAAGGAAATCGCCGCCGCACCGGGTGCGTCGCTCGGTTCCTACGTGATCTCCATGGCTGGCGCCGCTTCCGATGTGCTCGCCGTGCAACTGCTGCTCAAAGAGTCCGGCGTGTTGCGGCCGATGCGTGTGGTGCCGCTGTTCGAAACCCTCGCTGACCTCGACAACGCCGGGCCGGTGATGGAGCGGCTGTTGCTGCTGCCGGGTTATCGCGCACGGCTGCAAGGCCCGCAGGAAGTCATGATTGGCTACTCCGACTCGGCCAAGGACGCCGGCACCACGGCGGCAGCGTGGGCGCAATATCGCGCGCAGGAACGCTTGGTGGAAATCTGCCGCGAGCAACAAGTTGAACTGCTGTTGTTTCATGGTCGCGGCGGCACCGTAGGGCGTGGCGGTGGCCCGGCGCACGCGGCGATTTTGTCGCAGCCACCGGGGTCGGTCGCCGGGCGGTTCCGCACCACCGAGCAGGGGGAAATGATTCGATTCAAATTTGGCCTGCCGGACATCGCCGAACAAAACCTCAATCTGTATCTGGCGGCGGTGCTTGAAGCGACTTTGCTGCCGCCACCGCCGCCAACGCCTGAGTGGCGCCATCTGATGGATGAATTGGCGGCTGACGGTGTCAGTGCTTATCGCCAGGTCGTGCGAGAAAATCCGCAATTCGTCGAGTACTTCCGCCAGTCCACGCCAGAGCAGGAACTGGGGCGTTTACCGCTCGGTAGTCGCCCGGCCAAGCGTCGCGCCGGCGGCATAGAAAGTCTGCGAGCGATTCCGTGGATCTTCGGCTGGACGCAAACGCGGCTGATGCTGCCAGCGTGGCTCGGCTGGGAATCGGCGCTGAGCAAAGCGCTGGAGCGCGGTGAAGGCGAGTTGCTCGGGCAGATGCGCGAGCAGTGGCCGTTCTTCCGCACCCGCATCGATATGCTGGAAATGGTCCTGGCCAAGGCTGACGCGGATATCGCGTTGTCCTACGATCAGCGTCTGGTCGAGCCGGACCTGCTGCCGTTGGGCGCGCAGTTACGCGACCTATTGTCGCAGGCGTGCACCGTGGTGCTCGGCCTGACCGGGCAGTCGCAGTTGCTGGCACATAGCCCAGATACCCTTGAATTCATCCGTCTGCGCAATACCTACCTCGACCCGCTGCATCTATTGCAGGCCGAGTTGCTGGCCCGTTCGCGACAGCAGGATGTCGAGCAGGGCAGCCCGGTAGAACAGGCGTTGCTGGTGTCTGTGGCGGGGATTGCCGCCGGTTTGCGAAATACCGGCTAACGTTTTTGTCGTGGCACGCGGCACCGGACACAAACGCCGGATGCCGCTTTGCCTGACGAGGGGAAGTGCCGCCAGGCGACAGTTAATGATGGGGTTGCGACTTGGGTTACCGCGTCGCAAGGTCGCAGGGGGCGTCGGTTTCTCCGACTTTTGGCGTCTTGTGTGGGCGCAGCCTGCTGTGTATCTTGATCAGCCTTTGGCCGTTTGTGCGGCCACGACCCGTATTTTCAGGATTCGTCCCAAGAGGCGAATCCTTTGTTTTGTAAAAGCTTTTTATAAAAAAATTGAGGAGCACATCTAATGCGCGTCATTCTGCTGGGAGCTCCCGGGGCCGGTAAAGGTACTCAGGCTAAGTTCATCACCGAAAAATTCGGCATTCCACAAATTTCCACTGGCGACATGCTGCGTGCAGCGGTCAAGGCCGGTACTCCGCTGGGCGTGCAAGCCAAGAGCATCATGGATGCCGGTGGCCTGGTGTCGGATGACCTGATCATCGCACTGGTTCAGGACCGTATCGCTCAGCCAGACTGCGCCAACGGTTTCCTGTTCGACGGCTTCCCGCGCACCATTCCGCAGGCTGAAGCCCTGGTGACTGCCGGCGTTGAGCTGGATGCTGTGGTTGAAATCGCTGTTGAAGACGAAGAAATCGTTCAACGCATCGCCGGCCGTCGTGTTCACGAAGCCAGCGGCCGCGTTTACCACATCGTCTACAACCCGCCGAAAATCGCTGGCAAAGATGACATCACCGGCGAAGAGCTGGTACAGCGCAAGGACGACACTGAAGAAACCGTGCGTCATCGCCTGTCGGTCTACCACTCGCAGACCAAGCCGCTGGTGGAGTTCTATCAGAGCCTGTCCGCGAAAAACGCCGGCAAACCGAAGTACAGCCACATCCCGGGCGTTGGTTCGGTCGATGCGATCACCGCCAAGGTGCTGGCCGCGCTGAGCTGAAAAGTCTGAACTGCAGCATCATCCACGGCCCGCTTGCGGGCCGTAGTTGTTTATACTGACGCACTTTTCCCACCCCTGTTTTGGAAACATCGATGAGCACCTTGCTGGCCCTGGACACTGCGACTGAAGCTTGCTCCGTTGCCTTGCTGCATGACGGCAAGGTCACGAGCCATTACGAGGTGATCCCGCGCCTGCACGCGCAGAAGCTGTTGCCGATGATCCAGCAACTGCTGGCCGACGCCGGCACCACGTTGCAAGCGGTCGATGCGATTGCTTTCGGTCGCGGGCCGGGTGCATTTACCGGGGTGCGGATTGCCATTGGTGTGGTGCAGGGTCTGGCGTTCGCGCTGGATCGTCCGGTGCTGCCGGTGTCCAACTTGGCGGTGCTGGCCCAGCGCGCGTTGCGTGAACATGGCGTGAGTCAGGTCGCGGCGGCCATCGATGCACGGATGGATGAAGTGTATTGGGGCTGCTACCGCGAGACGGCGGGGGAGATGCGTCTGGTCGGTGCCGAAGCGGTGTTGCCACCGGAAGTCGCGGCGCTGCCGGCCAATGCCAGTGGCGACTGGTTCGGTGCAGGCACCGGTTGGAGTTATGGCGAGCGCATTGCGGTCAATCTGACCGGCTCGGATGCGGGCATGCTGCCCCACGCCGAAGACCTGTTGACCTTGGCGCGTTTTGCCTGGGAACGCGGCGAGTCGATCCCGGCGGATGACGCGCAACCGGTTTACCTGCGCGATAAAGTCGCCACCCCGAAAGCCCGCTGATTCACCACAAAACCTGTGGGAGCGAGCTTGCTCGCGAAGGCTGTGTCTCAGTCTCGATCTGCTTTTCTGACACACCGCCTTCGTGAGCAAGCTCACTCCCACAGGGAATTGTGTTTCCTCCTAATTGGCCAATCGTCAGTTTCTAACCCCTCGCTTTAAACCTTTTGCGCTTTATGTGTTCTAGTTATCACTCGGCGGTTTGCTAAGTCGGTCAAGTGCCGCTAAATTGCCATCATCGATACCGAGCATGAATTTATGCGTATAGACGGCCTTTCCTCTCAGTCCTACCCCATCAAGCGCAAGCCTCGCAAAGGCCATGTGACTGTGGATGAGTCCGTCGACGATATCGACGGCGAGATCGAATTTCCGACTGAAGAGCAACTGGCTGCCCGTGCTGCCGCCAAAGCTGCCGCGCAACGCCTGAGCAATCTGCCCGCCCGCCAACAAGACATGATCTACCACCGTGCGATGAAAAAAAGCGTAGCGATGGCCCTGGCCAGCTACCTGAGCACCGCCGGTTTTGTCGATTGGGATGCAGACGTGCTGGGCCTCGATCTGTACATCTGATGGATCTGCCTTACTACCTCGGCTGCCCGTCCTGGAGCGAAAACGCCTGGCGCGAGTATCTGTACCCGGTAGATGCAAAAACTTCTGACTTCCTCAGTCTCTATTCGCAAGTGTTCAACGCCGTTGAAGGCAACACGACCTTCTACGCAAGTCCTTCGCCTGCCACGGTTCAGCGTTGGGCCGAAGTTATGCCCGAACACTTTCGCTTCACCGCTAAATTTCCCGGCGACATCAGCCACAGCGGTGATCTGCGCGATCAACTGACCGCCGCCGCAACCTTCTTGCAGTTACTCAAGCCGCTCGGTGAGCGCGTTTCGCCGCTGTGGCTGCAATTGTCGAAGAGCTTCACGCCACACCGACTGCCGGAACTGGCGGCATTTATCGATGCGCTGGATTGCCCGTTGGCAGTGGAAGTGCGCCATGAACAGTTCTTCGCCAAGGGCGAGAGCGAACGCTTGCTCAATCGGCTGCTGCTGGATCGTGGCGTTGAACGCATCTGCCTCGACCCGCGTGCGCTGTTCAGCTGCCTGTCGACCGAATCTTCGGTGATCCACGCGCAATCGAAAAAGCCGCGAGTACCGACACGCCCGGCGGCATTTACGCAATTTCCGCAAGTGCGCTTCATTGGTCATCCAGAGCTCGAGGCCAACGACACGTTCCTCGTGCCGTGGGTGGCGAAAATCGCCGAGTGGATCGAAGAGGGCCGTACGCCGTATATCTTCCTGCACACCGCCGACAACCTCCTTGCGGCGAAACTGGCGCAACGTTTTCACGCACAACTGATGGAACGTTTGCCTGGCCTGCCATCGCTGCCTGAGCTATACAGAGAGCCCGCCGCGGAGCAACTTGGCCTGCTCTGAAACGGATTTTTGTCTTGCCCAGGAGCCTGCCGATGGACGCTCAAACCCGTAAAGCTCACACCTTCAAAGCCCTGCATGAACAACCGGGGATTTTCGTCATTCCCAATCCGTGGGATGCGGGGTCGGCGAAAATGCTCGCCAGTCTCGGCTATCAGGCCTTGGCAACCACCAGCGCCGGTTATGCGTTTTCCCAAGGCAAGGCCGATGGTGCGTTGAGTCTCGACGAGACCCTGGCCAATGTCCGCGCGATTGTCGCGGCCACCGATTTGCCGGTGGCGGTGGATCTGGAAAACGGTTTCGCCGATGACCCGGCCGAGGCTGCGAGAAGCCTGCTTCGCGCAGCCGAGGCGGGTGCGGTCGGGGGCTCGATCGAAGACGCGACGGGCCGCGCGGATGCGCCGATCTATTGCTTTGAACACGCCGTGGCACGTATCGAAGCGGCCGTCGCCGCCGTGCGCACGTTGCCATTCCCCTTCATCCTGACTGCCCGCGCGGAAAACTACCTTCACGGCAATCCCGATATCAACGACACCATTCGCCGCTTGCAGGCCTTCGCCGAGGCCGGCGCTGACGTGTTGTACGCGCCAGGTTTGCGCAGTGCCGAAGACGTGCTGGCGGTGGTGCGCGCGGTGGCGCCGAAACCGGTCAATGTGTTGATGTCCGGCGGTTTGAAACTGACCGTGCAGGAACTGCAGGAAATGGGCGTGCGGCGGATCAGCACTGGTTCGGCATTGGCGTTGGCAGCGTTCGGCGAGTTCTTCCGCGCCGCGCAAGAGATCCAGCAATCGGGCACGTTCGGCTTTACCTCGCAGTCGATGCCGTACGCCAAGGCCAATCAGTTTTTCAAAGGCTGAACATGGGGCGGTGGATATTCTGGCTGGTGCTGATGATGATCGGCGGCGCCGCGGTCAGTGTCTGGCGCGGTTGGCTGGACGTGCCGGCGCAGTGGAATCCGTGGGCACCGCTGGACGTGAAAGCCGCGCCCAACTGGCTGACCGGCTACAAGCTGATGCGCTTGCGCAGCGATCCTGAACTCTGCACCCAAGCGTTAAGCAGCTCCGATCTGCGCGTCACACGTCAATCCGACAGTCCTGACGCCAAATGTCCGCTAATCGGCGCCTTGCGTGTACAGGGCGGCGAGGTGGCGCTGAGCAGCAGTTTCCTCGCCAGTTGTCCGTTGGCGGTGGCCTACGCGATGTTCGAACACCATTCGCTGCAACCCGCCGCACAGTCGGTTTACGGTCAGAAAGTGGCGCGTCTTGATCACCTCGGCAGCTTCGCCTGCCGCAATGTCTACAATCGCGAGAGCGGGGCGCTCAGCCGTCATGCAAGTGCTGATGCGCTGGACATTGCCGGGTTTCGGCTGGCCGACGGCCGCACGGTCAGCGTGCTCAAGGACTGGCCCAAGAAAAATCAGGACGCGCAGTTTCTGCGTCAGCTGCGCGATGGCGCCTGCGAGGCATTCAGTGTGGTGTTGAGTCCGGATTACAACGCCGCCCACCGCAACCATTTTCATGTCGATGTCGGGCGCTGGAGCGTGTGTCGCTGAGGGTTAAGCGGCGAGGCGCAGGTTCTGCAGAACGATCGGGCGGGCCCAGCCATTATCGAAGTCCAGCGCCTTCTGTTGCTCGACGATTTCTTCCGGCGGGAACGGCGGATAAGGCTTTTGCAACAGGTCCAGATCGAACTCGGCAATCGGCAGGTACAGCGGTTTCTTCTGCGGTGCCGGGCCAGGCTCTGGAACGGGCTGACCATTGTTGATCACCACTGGGCGCACCCAGCTGCTGTCGAAATCCTGTTGCTCTTGCTGAGCTTTCAGTTCTTCCGGCGGGAACGGTGGGAATGGCTTGTCGAGCAAGTCCATTTCGAACTCGGCGATCGGCAGGAACAGCGGCTCCGGCGGACGCACTTCGGTTTCCACCACATCGCACTCGCGCTGGCTGACGATGTGCGCGTGCAGCTCGCTGCCGATAGTCGGTTCTTCCGGGCTGCTCAGGTCAACCGGCGGAAACGTGCCGCAGGCAGGCACCACTTCACTCGTCTGTTCGGCCATCGCCTGGGCAAAGAAATCCTGCCACAGGTGACTGACGCCGCTCAGTGCTTGAGTGTTGTGACGGCTAAAGTCGCCATGGGGCGAAATGTAGCCAATCGATGTGGGAAGAATGCCTGACATTTTTTTCGGTTGACGCTCAGCTCTGGCAAAATGCGCGTTGAATGAGTTATCGGCGGTTTTTGCCGCTCCTTGAATTTTTGAGCGTGTTTTCCATGATTGAGCAACCCGCGGCCTGCCGCATCCACGTCGAAGCACTCGGCGCGACGTTTGAAGCGCAAGCGCAGCAGTGGGCCGAATGCCTCGGTCTGCCGCGTGAAGTGACGGACGGCGAGTTTGCCTTGCAGGTCGGCGAGCAGGGTTTGCAGCTGCAACAGCTCGGCCCGGATGCACCGGGTCCGGTGCGCGTCGACTTCGTTGAGGGCGGTGCGGCGCATCGGCGTTTATACGGGGGCGGCAGCGGGCAGATGATCGCCAAGGCGGTCGGCATTGCCCAAGGCGTGCGCCCGCGGGTGCTGGATGCCACGGCGGGGTTGGGCAAGGATGCGTTCGTGCTGGCCAGTCTCGGTTGCGAGATGAGTCTGATCGAGCGTCAGCCGCTGATTGGCGCGTTGCTGGAGGATGGCCTGGCGCGCGCGGCGGAGGATTTCGACGTGGCGCCGATCGTGGCGCGGATGACCTTGCTCAAGGGCAACTCCATCGAGGTCATGCAGAACTGGGAAGGCGAGCCGCCGCAGGTGATCTATCTCGACCCGATGTTTCCGCATCGCGAAAAGACTGCGCTGGTGAAGAAGGAAATGCGCCTGTTCCGGCCGCTGGTGGGCGATGATCCGGATGCGCCGGCACTGTTGCAGGCAGCGCTGGCACTGGCGACGCACCGGGTGGTGGTCAAGCGACCGCGCAAGGCGCCGTGCATTGAGGGGCCGAAGCCGAGTCATGCGCTGGATGGCAAATCGAGCCGATACGATATCTATCCGAAGAAAGCGCTCAAGCCTTAATACCGAGGCGCCCCCATTCGCGAGCAAGCTCGCTCCCACATTTGAAATGCATTCCAATGTGGGAGCGAGCTTGCTCGCGAAGGCGTCCGCTCAGATACCTTAAAAGTCAGGGCCTGTAAGCACGCATAAACAAAGCCACCACTTCCTGCACATGGCTTTCCGCTGCCTCTTCAGTCAACGGCTCGCCACAGCCATACAACAGCCGAAAATTCCCCGCACCCTTGATCAGGCAGAAGAAATGCTCAGCGGCATTGCGCGGCAGATCAATGCTCAGCGCACCGGTCTCGTGAATGCGCGTCAACAACCGCTCCATGCCTTGCACCATGCGCTGCGGGCCGGCCTCGAAGAAGATCAGCGACAGCTTCGGGTCCTGACTGCCCAACGCCATGATCAAGCGGTGCAAATTCACCGACTCATCACTGTTGATCAGGTGATGAAAGCCTCGCGCAATGTTCAGCAACACATTTTCCACAGCGATGCCTTCGGGCAATTCGAAGAACAACGGCGGTAATTGCTCCTCGCATTTGGCCACCACGGCAGCGGAGAACAACGTCTCCTTGTCGTTGAAATGGCTGTAGACCGTCAACTTCGACACGCCGGCCTCGCTGGCGACCGCGTCCATGCTGGTGTTGGCATAGCCATGACTCAGAAAGAGAATTTTCGCCGCGTCGAGGATTGCCTGGCGCTTGGCCAGATCCTTGGGGCGGCCCGGACCGTTTGGAGCTGAAAGATTGTTCGACATTCTTCGCTTTTAATACTGGACTGGTGAGTTTGCTATTAATAACATACCCGCCAGTATAATTATTCCAAGCACCATTAGCGAAAGGTCCGTCACCATGTTCCGCCATGCGTTGTCCCTCGCGTTGCCAGTGAGTCTGGCGTTCCTTTTGTCAGCGTGTGGTCAGGAAGAGGCGGTGCAAGTGACCGTGCGACCGGCCATGGTGGTGCAGCCAGAGCCTTCGGCGCAGGCGATGGAAAGTTATCCGGGCGAGGTGCGCGCCCGCTACGAACCCGATCTGGCCTTTCGCATTGGCGGCAAAGTCAGCCGACGACTGGTCGATGAAGGCCAGCGGGTGAAGGCTGATCAACCGCTCGCCGAGCTCGATCCGCAAGACGTGCGTCTGCAACTGGAAGCCACCCGCGCCCAGGTTGCCGCCGCCGAAGCCAATCTCAATCTGGTGCGCGCCGAGCGCGATCGCTACAAGACTCTGATGGATCGGCAGATGGTCAGCCGCTCGGCTTACGACAACGCCGAAAACCTTTACCGTTCCGGTGAAGCCCGCCTCAAACAAATCAAAGCTGAATTCAACGTTTCGACCAATCAGGCCAGTTACGCGGTGCTGCGTGCGCCGCAGGATGGCGTGGTGGCCAAACGTTCGGTCGAAGTGGGACAAGTGGTTGCCGCCGGGCAAACCGTGTTCACCCTCGCCACCGACGGCGAGCGCGAAGTGCTGATCAGCCTGCCGGAGCAGAGCTTCGGCCGCTTCAAGGTTGGTCAGCCCGTGACGGTCGAACTGTGGACCCAACAGAATCAGCGCTTCGCCGGACAGATCCGCGAACTGTCGCCTGCCGCCGATCCACGCTCGCGCACCTTCGCTGCACGCATCTCGTTCACCAGCGGCAAAGTCCCGGCCGAACTGGGTCAGAGCGCCCGGGTGTTCGTGCAATCGGCCGATAACGTTTCCCTGTCAGTGCCGCTCTCGGCACTCACTGCGGAAAACGGCGCGACCTACGTCTGGGTCGTCAACGGCAACAACACCTTGAAGAAAACCCCGGTACGCGTCGGCCCGTTCGGCGAGAAAAGCGTGCCGGTGCTCGAAGGCTTGAACGCCAGTGATTGGGTGGTCGCCGCCGGCGTGCATGTGCTTCTGGAAGGTCAGCAGGTGCGTCCGGTGGATCGCTCCAACCGTGTGGTCAATCTGGTGGACAAGGAGTAAGCCCCGATGCGCTTCAACCTTTCCGAATGGGCGCTGCGTAATCGCCAGATCGTACTGTTCCTGATGCTTTTGCTGGCCATCGTCGGCGCCTTGTCCTACACCAAACTCGGCCAGAGTGAAGACCCGCCGTTTACTTTCAAAGCCATGGTGATTCAAACCCGCTGGCCGGGAGCTACCGCGCAGGAAGTCTCACGCCAGGTCACCGAGCGCATTGAAAAGAAACTGATGGAAACCGGCGAATACGAGCGCATCGTCTCGTTCTCGCGCCCCGGTGAATCGCAAGTCACGTTCATTGCCCGCGACTCGATGCATTCCAAGGAAATCCCCGATCTCTGGTATCAGGTGCGCAAGAAGGTCAGCGATATTCGCCAGACCTTGCCGCCGGATATTCAGGGGCCGTTTTTCAACGATGAATTCGGCACCACGTTCGGCAATATTTATGCGCTGACCGGCGACGGTTTCGATTACGCCGTGCTCAAGGATTACGCCGACCGCATCCAGATTCAGCTGCAACGGGTCAAGGATGTCGGCAAGGTCGACCTGCTCGGTTTGCAGGATGAGAAAATCTGGGTCGAGCTGTCCAACGTCAAACTGGCGACCCTCGGCCTGCCGCTGTCGGCGGTACAACAAGCGCTGCAAGAACAGAACGCGGTGTCGACTGCTGGGTTCTTTGAAACCGGTAGCGAGCGTTTGCAGCTACGGGTATCGGGGAATTTTCAGACAGTCGATGAGATAAAGAATTTCCCGATCCGCGTCGGTGATCGTACGTTTCGGATCTCCGATGTCGCCGATGTGCGTCGCGGTTTCAACGACCCACCGGCGCCGCGCATGCGTTTCATGGGCGAAGACGCGATTGGTCTGGCGGTGGCGATGAAGGACGGTGGCGACATTCTGGTGCTCGGTAAAGCGCTGGAGGGTGATTTCTCGCGCATCCAGAAAAACCTTCCGGCCGGCATGCAACTGCGCAAGGTTTCCGATCAGCCGGCGGCGGTGAAAACCGGGGTCGGCGAGTTCGTTCAGGTACTGGTCGAAGCGCTGGCAATCGTGTTGCTGGTGAGCTTCTTCTCCCTCGGCGTGCGCACCGGCATGGTGGTGGCGCTGACCATTCCGCTGGTGCTGGCGATGACCTTCGCCTGCATGTATTACCTCGGCATCGGCCTGCACAAGATCTCTCTTGGCGCGTTGGTGTTGGCGCTGGGCTTGCTGGTGGACGACGCGATCATCGCCGTGGAAATGATGGCGATCAAAATGGAGCAGGGCTTCGACCGCATCCGCGCGGCGAGCTACGCCTGGACCAGCACCGCGTTCCCGATGCTCACCGGTACGTTGATTACTGCCGCAGGTTTTTTGCCGATTGCCACCGCGCAGTCCGGCACAGGTGAATACACCCGTTCGATCTTCCAGGTGGTGACCATCGCGTTGCTCGCTTCGTGGGTGGCGGCGGTGATGTTCGTGCCGTATCTGGGGGAAAAACTCCTGCCGGATCTGGCGAAAATTCATGCGGCCAAACATGGCACTGGCGATGGTCAGCCGGATCCTTACGGCACGCCGTTTTATCAGCGGGTCCGGCGTCTGGTCGAGTGGTGCGTGATGCATCGCAAGACCGTGATCGTGCTGACAGTCGGGCTGTTTATTGCCTCGGTGATGTTGTTCCGCTTCGTCCCGCAGCAGTTCTTCCCGGCTTCCAATCGACTGGAGTTGATGGTCGATCTGAAACTGGCTGAAGGCGCGTCGCTGGCCAATACCACCGGTGAGGTCAAGCGACTTGAGGCGATGCTCAAGGATCATGCGGGCATCGATAATTACGTGGCGTATGTCGGCACCGGATCGCCACGTTTCTACCTGCCGCTCGATCAGCAATTGCCGGCGGCGAGCTTCGCCCAGTTTGTGGTGTTGGCGAAGACCATCGAAGAGCGGGAAGCGCTGCGCACCTGGTTGATTGAAGCGCTGAACGAGCAGTTCCCGGCGCTGCGCTCGCGGGTGACACGACTGGAGAACGGCCCGCCGGTTGGTTATCCGGTGCAGTTCCGCGTGACCGGTGAACACATCGAAGAGGTTCGTGCGTTGGCGCGCAAGGTGGCGGCCAAGGTTCGCGAGAATCCACATGTGGTCAATGTGCATCTGGATTGGGAAGAGCCGAGCAAGGTCGTGTACCTGAATATCGATCAGGATCGCGCCCGGGCGCTGGGCGTGAGCACGGCCAATCTGGCGAAATTCCTGCAGAGTTCGTTGACCGGGTCGAGTGTCAGTCAGTATCGCGAAGACAACGAATTGATCGAGATTCTGCTGCGCGGCACGGTGCATGAGCGCACTGAGTTGTCGTTGCTGCCGAGTCTGGCGGTGCCGACGGATAACGGCCGCAGTGTGGCGTTGTCGCAGATTGCCACGCTGGAATATGGCTTTGAGGAAGGGATTATCTGGCATCGCAATCGGCTGCCGAACGTGACCGTGCGCGCGGATATTTATGGCAAAGAGCAGCCGGCGACGTTGGTCAAGCAGATCATGCCGACGCTGGATTCTATTCGTGCCGAGTTGCCTGATGGTTATCTGTTGGATGTCGGCGGCACGGTGGAGGATTCCGAGCGCGGGCAGAAGTCAGTGAATGCCGGGGTTCCGATGTTCATCGTCGTGGTGCTGACGCTGTTGATGGTGCAGTTGCGCAGTTTTTCGCGCACGGCGATGGTGTTTTTGACGGCGCCGTTGGGGTTGATTGGGGTGACGTTGTTCTTGATGGTGTTCCGCCAGCCGTTCGGGTTTGTGGCGATGTTGGGGACGATTGCGCTGTCGGGGATGATCATGCGTAATTCGGTGATTCTGGTGGATCAGATCGAGCAGGATATCGTCTCGGGGCTTAAGCCTTGGCAGGCGATTATCGAGGCGACTGTGCGGCGGTTCCGGCCGATTGTGTTGACGGCGTTGGCGGCGGTTTTGGCGATGATTCCGTTGTCGCGCAGTGTGTTTTTTGGGCCGATGGCGGTGGCGATCATGGGCGGGTTGATTGTTGCGACGGCGTTGACGCTGTTGTTTTTGCCGGCGTTGTATGCGGCTTGGTTTCGGGTGCGTAAGGACGCTTGATCCTTTTGTGACGTGGCGGCCTTCGGGCCGACCATGTTCTTGGGGGTTTGGGTGTATATCCGTTTTTGTGGGTGCTGCCGCTGGCGGTTTCGCTCTTACAGCGAGTCACCTTTTCCAAACGCCGAAAAGGTAACCCAAAAGGCTTTGCCCTGACGTTCGGCCCGCTCGCTGGGGCTCGGGGTTCCTTCGCTCCGGGATCGATCCGGGGGCATCGCTTCCGGTTTGCTTCGCTGCACCTCCTTTCGATGTGTTCGACTTCGTCGAACGGCGCTGCGCGCCTACCCCCGGATCAATCCCACCACTCAGCCTGCCGACGGGCCTTCAGATCAAGATCAAAAGCTGCAGCCGAGCTAACGCTCATCCTGTTGAGTGGTGAGGAGCAGAAGCGATCTGCTCTTGCTCTTCTGTGGGAGCGAGCTTGCTCGCGATGGCGGCCTGATAGCCGATCTGTTTTTTGCAGGTGTACTCCATCCAACTGTAGGAGTGAGCCTGCTCGCGAAGGCGGCCTGACAGCCGACCTGTTTTCTGCAGGTGTACTCAATTCAACTGTGGGAGCGAGCCTGCTCGCGAAGGCGGTCTGATAGTCGACCTGTTTTCTGCAGGTGTACTCAGTTCAACTGTGTGCGAGCCTGATCGCCGACCAGTCTCTAGCTGACGACCCATAGCCCGCTTTACCTACGCCACTTCCTACATCTTTTTCAGAAGCCTCTGATCTTGAGCCAGATTGCCTCGGATGTTGTACTCCAGCCTCTGCTTTACAGCTTTCCTGAGTTTGTCTTGATGAAAAAGCCGCCAGCATTGAAAGGCAGAACCGACCCCGTTTTCGACTTGTTGGTGCGCCCGCCCCACAAGCATCGTCTGGAGGATTATCTTGCGCTGCTCAAGCCGCTCGATGATCAAGGTCGTTATCTGCCATTTGAAGCGTTGCGTTATCGCTGGGCGGCGGGGCTGGATGCCAGACTGTGCTGGGCTTTGGTCAAGAAGGCGCGGGCGGTCCAATACATCAACCTTCTTCCACTGGGCGAGCCTGTGCAGTGGGGGAAGTACCTGTTGACGCCGCTGGCACAGAAAACCATCTCAATTGTGGATCGGCAGGCCAGTACGGCGGCGCTGGAATACATGACCAGCCAGATCGGCGAACGGGCACATTTCAGTTATCTGCTTAACGATTTGATCGAAGATGAAGCCATCGCCAGCAGTCAGCTGGAAGGCGCTGCGACGACTACGCGTGTGGCCAAGGACATGCTCAAGCAGCGGCGCCAGCCCCGCACTCCGGATGAACGCATGGTGATGGGGAATTACCGGATGATGAATTTTGCCTGGGAGAGACGTTACGAACCCATGAGTGTGGAGTTGATCTCAGCGATTCATCGGGTGGGGGTCGAGGGCATCGATGACGAGCAGTATTCCCCCGGGGTGTTCAGAACCAACGACGAAGTGGTCGTTCAGGATGGGGCGGGCAACACCGTACACCGGCCACCACCTGCAGCAGGGTTGGTGTCGCGGCTGGAGCAACTGTCGCACTGGATCAACCTGCCCGAAGGCTCACCGCAAGAGACGAGCTACCTGCATCCACTGATCAAGGCGATCACACTGCATTTTGCCTTGGGCTACGAACATCCCTTTCGCGACGGCAATGGGCGAGTCGCCAGGGCGTTGTTTTACTGGTTCATGTTCAAGAATGAATTTGCGTCGTTTCGCTACATAGCGATCAGTTTGTTACTGCGTAATGCGCCGGTGAAATATGGACGTTCATATCTGTACACCGAGGCGGATGAGCTGGATCTGACTTACTTCATCGAATTCCAGTGTTCGGTGATCCAGCGAGCGGTGCTCGGGTTTACCGATGTTTACCGCAAGAGCGTGGGGTGCACCGAAGCGTTCGAGCGCAAGCTGAAGAATTGCGGCTTCTTTGAGCAACTCACGGAAAAACAACGCGCGATGTACGAGGTGGCCAAAAACGGAGTGGCGAAGGAGTTCACCGTGAGCAATGTGGCTGAGAATTTTGCTTGCTCGTATAGCGAGGCGGCGTCGGCACTAGAGGGATTAGACGAGTTGCAGGTTTTTGGACGAAGGAAGATGGGACGGGAGTGGGTGTTCTTTTTACGTAGTCCTGTCGGTGGATGTAAGCACGGGAGCGAACTCCTTCGCCCCCATGTTGTGACAGCTTAAAGCGTGCCGAACACCTTCTTCGCCAGACTGGTCGCCGCAGCAGCCGGATTCTGGCGGATGGTTTCCTCCTGTTTGCCGATCATTTCGAACAAGCCATTGAGCGCTTGTTCGGTGACGTAGTTTTCGACATTGGCGCTCTTCGCATCAACAACGCCAAACGTCGCGGCTTGGCCGGCGAAGGCGTTGTACTTCTGCGCCACGCCAACTTTGTCGGTCGCTTGCTTGACGATTGGCAGGAACTTGGCGCGGATCTGTTCGCGGCTGGATTTGTCGAGGTATTGCGTGGCCGAGTCCTTGCCGCCGCTGAGGATGCCTTTGGCGTCTTCCACGCTCATTTTCTTCACGGCGTCGACGAGGATTGGCTGGGCCTGAGTCACGGCGGATTCCGCAGCCTTGTTCATGGCGGTTTCCAGTTCTTCAACCTGAGCGCCCATGCCGAAGGCTTTCATCTTGCTCGCGGCTTTGCCGAGTTTGCCCGGCAGCTCGATCTTCACGTCCGGGTTGTTGCTGAACCCGCCGGGTGTGCCCAGTTGCTTGACGGCGATTTGTGCGCCTTGGGTCAGGGCGTCCTTGAGGCCGCCGGTGGCATCTTTTTGTGACAGGTCGCTGAGCGACAGGGCCAGCGCGCTGGCGGAGATCATCAGGCCTGCGCACAGGCCGGCGAAGCGAAGGGTAGGGCGGAGCATGGCGGCTTCCTTTTTGCGGAAAAGGGTTGCGGAAAATGAATTAACGAACGGCGTCGACGCGAATTTTCAGCGGTTGCGGATCGTTGCCGTCGAGTTGCACGGCGTGGTTTTCGGTGGTGATGAACATCAGCTCACCATTGACCTCGATGCGCGCGCTGACCGAGTAACGATGGCCGGGTTTGACCTGGGCCGGATCGTAGCTCAGGTGGAAGGGCAGCGGCACCTGGCCTTTGATCGGGCCTTTTTGCTCGTCCAGCACCACGGCTGGCGCATCGGCTAGCGAGACGTCTTGCAGGCTGACGCTGAGGGTGGCGCTCGGTGGCAGGGCGATGCGCTGCAGGTAGAACACTTCACCGTCGAGGCCGACCTTGCCGGCAGGAGTGGTCGATTGGCAGGCGCTCAGCAATGTGGCGGCGGCGAGCAGGGTGAGTTTTTTCATCGGGAATTCTCCTATCAGTGCAGGAGCGAGCTTGCTCGCGAAAGCGGTTTAGCATTCAACATTTCAGTTGTCTGACACTCCGTCTTCGCGAGCAGGGTCGCTCCCACCAGGTTTGCATCAGGTCTCGGGTTGGGCGACGACCTGGTCTGCAGCATCTTCACTGCGATGCAGCGCGACCTGACGGATCGACAAGCGAATCTCCGCCGGCAACACACGTTTGGCCGCACCTTCGGCGAGTTCGCCGAGCAGTTCGTGATAACTCAGTTTGCCGGCCTCGTCGCGACGCAGCACGTCGAGGTCGAGCAGGGTCTGGATGAAGTGGCGGAACAGGCTCTTGTCGAAGAATTCCGGGGCGTTGAGGCCGTGGAGGATTGACAGGCGTTGAGCCATAACCGTGCAGAGGTCTTCCAGTTCTTCGGCGCTGATGCTGTTCTGGCCGCTGTTGAGCAGCAAGGACACGGTCATGTAGAAGCGCTGCAGGGTCTGGGCGATGCTTTTCGACAGCAGCGTCAGCAGGACGAAATGCCGCGAACTTGGCGCCGGACGCAGATAGACGTCTTTCTCGAAACGCAGCAGGCCTTGCTCGACGAACGCTTCCAGCCACTGATCGACTACGCCGTCGAGTTCGTCCAGCGTCCAGCGAATGAACAGCTCCGATTGCAGGTACGGATAGAGCGCGCGGGTGTAGCGCAGGATCTGTTCGCGACTCATGCGCGAGGCGCTCTGGAAGAAGCTCGCCAGCAGCGCCGGCAGGGCAAAGATGTGCAAGACGTTGTTGCGGTAGTAAGTCATCAGGACGGCGTTTTGCTCATCCAGATAGAGAATCTTGCCCAGCGCATCGTTCTGCTCGGCGAGCAGGTCCATGTCCTTCACGTGCTCGATCAGCGCACGACCATCGCCTTCCGGCAGCGTGGTGTGCGGCGAGTACGGGACTTTGCGCAGCAGCGCCAGGTATAGATCCAGTACCCGTGCCATGGCGCGATCGTCCAGCGCCAGCCGCGTGGTCGACAGCAGCGCCAGCGCCACCAGGTTGACCGGGTTGATCGCCGCCGCTTCGTTCAAATGCTGTGCGACTTTCTCGCCGAGGCGATTGGTGGTTTCGTTGAGCCACGCCGGTTTGTACTGCGGGCCGAGTTCCTGCTGGCGCCAGTCCGGTTGCTCGGCGTCGAGGAACTCCGCCAGTTTGATCGGCTCGCCGAAATTCACCGCGACCTGACCGAAGCGTTGCTTGAGCGCGCCGATGACTTTGAAAATATCGAAGATCGATTCTTTCTTCTTGCTCGCCCCTCGCAGTTCGCCGAGGTAGGTGCGACCTTCCAGTACGCGCTCATAACCGATGTACACCGGCACAAACACGATCGGCATGCGCGACGAACGCAGGAAACTGCGCATCGTAATCGCGAGCATGCCGGTTTTCGGTTGCAGCATGCGTCCGGTGCGCGAACGACCGCCCTCGACGAAGTACTCGACCGGGAAGCCTTTGGTGAACAGGGTGTGCAGGTATTCGTTGAACACCGAGGTGTACAGTGGATTGCCCTTGAACGTGCGGCGCATGAAAAATGCGCCGCCACGACGCAGCAGGCTGCCGATCACCGGCATGTTCAGGTTGATCCCTGCGGCAATGTGCGGCGGGGTCAGACCGTTGCGGAACAGCAGGTAGGAGAGCAGCAGGTAGTCGATGTGGCTGCGGTGGCACGGCACGTAGATCACTTCGTGACCTTGCGCGACCTTCTGCACGCCTTCGATGTGGTTGACTTTGATGCCGTCGTAGATCTTGTTCCAGAACCAGCTCAGCACCACTTCGAGGAAGCGGATCGCGGTGTAGGTGTAGTCCGACGCGATTTCGTTGCCGTAACGCAGGGCCTGGGCCTTGGCTTTTTCCGCGGAGATGTTTTCGCGCTCGGCTTCGTCGAGGATCGCTTGCTTGACCAATGGCTGATTGAGCAAGCCTTTGACCAGATTGCGGCGGTGGGAAATGTCCGGGCCGATCACCGCAGCTTTCAGATTGCGGAAGTGTACACGCAGGATTCGCTGGGCCATGCGCACGGTGCGTTCGTGGCCCTTGTTGTGCTCGATCAGCTCGCGCAGATGGATCGGTGCGGAGAATTGCACGCGGGTTTTACGCCCGAGAACAATGATGCTCAGCAAGCGACGCAGGCGCCCGGTGACGGCCCAGCTGTCGGCAAACAACAGCTTCCACGGACTGTTTTCGCTGTCCGGCGATTGGCCCCAGAACACGCTGACCGGAATGATCTGCGCGTCTTCGGCCGCGTTTTGGGTGAGGGCGCTAACCAATCGGGTCAGCGTCGGCGGTGCGCCGCGTTTGTCCTGGCGACCGAGCCAGTCGGGATCCGGCGTCAGGTAGAAAAACGCCGCCGGTTCGATCAGCGAACCCACCGACACCGGCAGCACCGGACGCGGCAGGCCGGCCTTGGTGCACTCGGTGTCGAGCACGGCCAGATCGGTCAGCGAAGGGTTTTGCAGGACGTAGAACACCGGACGACTGCGGTCGAGGTTGAGGGTGAACGACGACTGGTTGATCGTCTCCGAGCGAACCCAGAGGTACAACAGTCGGCGCAAGGTGCCAAACACAAGACGGCGGAACGGGGAACGGGTCATACGGCTTCTGCGTGAGTGAATAAAACCGAGCAAGTGCTCGGGCGGTCGATAGTGTGCCGGATTCGCTGAAAATCGGCAAAAAAGCGGCGAAGTAATCTCCAGTTGAGACTTTCCGCGCCTGTCATATACTCGGCGGTCTGTCGCCGGGGCCCTTTATGGACGTCGGACACAGGCTGACGTTCCTCAAAGGCTTTCCTGCGAAAAGCCTGTTCAATAATAAAAAAGGAGTATGAACAGATGGCAACACGTGAAACCGGCAACGTGAAGTGGTTCAACGACGCCAAGGGCTACGGCTTTATCCAGCGTGAAGACGGGGTGGACGTGTTCGTGCACTACCGCGCGATTCGCGGCGAAGGGCATCGGTCGCTGACTGAAGGCCAGCAGGTTGAATACGCGGTGATTACTGGCGAGAAGGGTTTGCAGGCTGAGGATGTTGTAGGCTTGTAAAAGCAGCTTCGAGCTGCAAGTCAAAAGCTGCAAGCTACAAGCAGTTCAACTTGAGACTTGCAGCTTGCAGCTCGTAACTTGCAGCTGCTTTTATGCCGTTTTCCAGGTGATTTCTTCTTCACCGTCTGCGCTGATGCGCATCCAGCGATCCGCTGTCTCCTCACCTTCTTCTTCGACCCACGTCCCCGGCGCGCAACGCACTTCGACGTTCAGCGCAGCGAACGCAGCGCGGGCGCAGGCGATGTCGTCGTCCCACGGGGTCTGGTCGCTTTCCAGGTACAGGCTGTTCCACTTGCCCACGGCTTTCGGCAGCCAGGTCACCGGCACGTTGCCGGCCTTGCACTTGTAAGTCTGGCCTTTCTGTACCCAGTCGCTGCACGGGCCCAGCGCTTCGCCCAGCCAGGCCGAAATGGCCTTGTGGTCGACGTCGGCGTCTTTCAGGTAAATCTCGATATCCGGTTGGCGCATGGATGTCCTCACTGCGGGTCTGAAAAATCCATTCGCGGATTTAGCCGGCCCCGGGCATTTGCCCGAGACCAAAAGTTATTGAAGAACGAAATAATCGTAGCGCATCGATACGGTGGTCTCGAACGGTTCGGCCTGTTCGATCACTGCCACGCGACGCTCGGCACTGGCGCGCCAGCCGTGAGGCGTCATCGCCAACAGGTTGGCGCGATCCTCGGGCTTGTCCAGCGTCAGCTTGAATTCCAGGGTTTCACTGTGCGCCAGCGCCATGCCTTGCGGCACCAGGGCCAAGTGCTTGTCGTCGGTGTATTCGCGCACTTCGTCGTACAGGCGCTCGCGCAGTTCCATCAGGTGGCCGCTGGTCGGGCCGACTTTCATCAGACCGCCGCCAACGCTGAGTAGACGCTTGGCTTCTTCCCAATCCAATGGACTGAAAACACTGGCGAGAAACTGGCAACTGCCCGACGCCAACGGCACACGGGCCATGCTAGCGATCAACCAGCTAATCGCCGGGTTGCGTTTGCAGGCGCGTTTGACCGCTTCGCGGGAGATGTCCAGCGCGTAGCCATCCGCGTGCGGCAGGGCCTCGGCGATCTGCGCGGTGTAATAACCCTCGCCACAGCCGATGTCGACCCAGCGATCCGGTGCATAACTCGCTGCCAGTTCAGCCAGACGCTTGGCCACCGGCGCGTAATGTCCGGCGTTCAGGAAGTCACGGCGCGCTTCGACCATGGCCTGGTTGTCGCCAGGATCACGGCTGTTTTTGTGCTGCACCGGCAGCAGGTTCAGGTAACCCTGTCGCGCACGGTCGAAACGATGGCCGGCAGGGCAGACCACGCCGTTGTCCACCGCATTCAGCGGTTCACTGCAAATGGGGCAAGCGAGCATCAGGCGAGCAACTTGATCAGGGTCTGGTAGTAGATCTCGGTCAGTACGTCGAGATCCGCCGCCAGCACGCGTTCGTTGACCTGGTGGATGGTCGCGTTGACCGGGCCCAGCTCAACCACTTGCGTGCCCATGGTCGCGATGAAACGGCCATCGGACGTACCGCCGCTGGTCGACGCCTTGGTCTCGCGGCCGGTGATGTCCTTGATGCTCGCCGACACCGCGTCGAGCAGCGCGCCCGGTTCGGTGAGGAACGGCAGACCGGACAGCGCCCAGTCGATGTGCCAGTCCAGATCGTGCTTGTCGAGGATGTCGGCCACGCGTTTCTGCAGGCCTTCGACAGTCGATTCGGTGGAGAAACGGAAGTTGAACACCGCCACCAGATCGCCCGGAATCACGTTGGTCGCGCCGGTGCCGGAGTTGACGTTGGAGATCTGGAAACTGGTCGGCGGGAAGAAATCGTTGCCGTGATCCCAGTGCTCGGCGGCCAGTTCGGCCAGCGCCGGAGCGGCGAGGTGGATCGGATTCTTTGCCAAGTGTGGATAGGCGACGTGGCCCTGAATACCTTTGACGGTGAGCTTGGCGCCCAGCGAGCCGCGACGACCGTTTTTCACCACGTCGCCAACCAGCGTGGTGCTTGACGGTTCGCCGACGATGCACCAGTCAAGACGCTCGTTGCGCGCGGCCAGGCGCTCGACCACTGCCTTGGTGCCGTGATGTGCCGGGCCTTCTTCGTCGCTGGTAATCAGGAACGCGACCTTGCCCTTGTGGTTCGGGTAATCGGCGACGAAACGCTCAGCGGCGACGGTCATCGACGCCAGGCTGCCTTTCATGTCCGCCGCGCCGCGGCCGCAGAGCATGCCGTGTTCATCGATCAGCGCGTTGAACGGATCGATCTGCCACGCGGTGACCGGGCCGGTCGGCACCACGTCGGTGTGGCCGGCGAAACACAGCACCGGGCCGTCGTTGGTGCCGTGGGTCGCCCAGAAGTTATCCACATCTTCGATGCGCATCGGCTCGAGGCTGAAACCGGCATCGCCCAGGCGCTGCATCATCTGCTTCTGGCAATCGGCGTCGACCGGCGTCACGGACGGACGGCGGATCAGGTCGATGGCGAGTTGGAGGGTCGGCGAAAGGTCGGCGTGGGCCGTCATGGAAAACTCCGGGGTCATGAATTTGAGCTGGGGCCGATGTGGGAGCGAGCTTGCTCGCGAAAACTGTGTATCAGGCAACATAAGGGTTGAATGTTACAAAGCCTTCGCGAGCAAGCTCGCTCCCACAGGGATTGGGTTCGGTCGGTTACACCGCGTATCACGCCAAGCCCCGCAAAATGGCGGTTATCTTAAAGCAAAACGGCGACCATTGGCCGCCGTTTAGTGCATCGATGAGGATTTAGACGACCGGCGCCGGCTCAGGCGCAGCGGCCGGTTTCGGCAATGACGACAGGAACGCCATGATCAGCGCCGCCAGATACGGCAGCGATTGCACCAGCAGCATCACTACCCAGAAACGCATGTCGTTGCTCGGCATGCCGTTGACCAGGTAGATCCCCAGCGCCGCGCCCCACAACAGCAGCATGATGAACAGCTCTTCCCGCGCCTCGGAAATCGCCACCCAGAAGCCATGGTTGTCGGCGTTTTTCGGCGTGCGGAAGAACGGGATGCTGGTGGTGAAGAAGCCGTACAGCACCGCTTTGGCGATGGTGTGCGACAACGCCAGCCCGGCCAGTGCCGCGCAGAAGGCATCTTTCAGGTTCACGCCAACTGCTCGGCGATACAGGAAGATGATCTTGCCGACTTTGAACACAAACAGCGCCAGTGGCGGGATTGCGAAGATCAGCAGCGGCGGATCGACCCGTTGCGGCACGATGATCATCGCCGCCGACCACAACAGTGCGCCGACGGTGAAGAAGATGTTCATGCCGTCCGCCACCCACGGCAACCAGCCCGCGAGGAAGTGATAACGCTGGCCACGGGTCAGCTCGGTGTCCTTGCCGCGCAACAGGCTGCCGGTGTGGCGTTTGATGATCTGAATCGCACCGTAGGCCCAGCGGAAACGCTGCTTCTTGAAGTCGATAAACGTATCCGGCATCAGGCCCTTGCCGTAGCTGTCGTGGTAATACGCTGCCGAAAGGCCTTTCTCGAACACGCGCAGGCCGAGCTCGGCGTCTTCACAGATGCACCAGTCGGCCCAACCCAATTCTTCCAGCACCGAGCGACGGGTCATGGTCATGGTGCCGTGCTGAATGATCGCGTCACGGTCGTTACGGGTGACCATGCCGATGTGGAAGAAACCTTTGTATTCGGCGTAGCAGAGCTTCTTGAAGGTGCTTTCGTTCTGGTCGCGATAATCCTGCGGCGATTGCACCACAGCGATTTTCGGGTCGGCGAAGTGCGGCACCATGTGCTTGAGCCAGTTCGGGTGCACGCAGTAATCGGAGTCGATTACCGCGATCACTTCAGCGTCCTTGGCGGTGTGCGGAATCAGGTAGTTCAACGCGCCGCCCTTGAAACCGGCCAGCGGCGAGACGTGGAAGAACTTGAAGCGCGGGCCGAGGGTTTCGCAGTAGTCGCGCACCGGCTCCCACACCGCCGGGTCCTTGGTGTTGTTGTCGATGATCAGGACTTCGTAGTCCGGATAATCGAGGGCGGCGAGGGCGTCGAGGGTCTGTTTGACCATCTCCGGCGGCTCGTTGTAGCACGGCACGTGGATTGAGACTTTCGGGCGATAGCTGGAGTCGCCCTCGACCGGCAGGAACTCGCGCCGACGCTTGTGAATCCACACCGCTTCGGCCAGCTCATGCGCCTCCGTCAGCAAGACGATAAATACCCCAAGCGCACCGAGCGCCAAGAGGAAGCCGACCGTCAAACTGAACCACGTGCTGTATTGCAGGCTGTAGTCGTAACCGATCCACACCAGCACCGAACCGCAAAGGAAGGCGATGAAGGTCAGGAAGATCCGCCCGCGTTGACGCAGGGCCGAGCCGTCGATCATCAGCAAGGTCAGCGACAACAGCGCCAGCACCACCGAACCGATCGCCAGCACGCGCCATTGCGGGATCGCCACGACCGGGCCTTCGAAGTTGAATTTCTGCTGACGCGCGGCGTTGAACACGCCCCAGTACGCGCCGACCGAACCTTCGTCACTGGCCTTCCACGGCTGGTCAAACGCTTCGATCACAAAGTAGTTGAAGCCTTGGCGGTTGAGCTTGTTGACCAGGTTACGCAGGTAGATCGCCTGATCTGCCGGCGACGCATCGGCGCCACCGCGCATGCGACCGTTGCTCGGCCAGCCGACCTCGGAGAGCAGCAGCGGCTTTTTCGGGAACAGCTTTTTCAGGTCGCGGGCGCGATCGAAAACGAACTGCCCGGCCTTGTCGACCGGAATGAACTCCCAGTACGGCAGAACGTGTGCAGCGATCAAGTCAACGTGCTTGGCCAGCTCCGGGTGTTCTTCCCAGACGTGCCATTGCTCGGACGTGGTCACCGGTACTTTCACCGCCGCGCGCACGCGATCGAGCAGTACGCTCAGCTCTTGGGCGGTGATTTCCTTGCGGAAGATCGCTTCGTTACCGACCACCACACGAACCACGCTGCGCGAGGTGTTGGCCAGTTCGATGGCGCGGGTGATTTCCCGTTCGTTGCGTTCCTGATCCGGGCTGATCCAGATCCCCAGCGTCACGCGCAGGCCGAATTCCTCAGCCAGTTTCGGGATGTCTTGCAGCGAACCGTCGACCGAGTAGATACGGATGTTGTCCGTCAGCTTGCTCATGATCTCCAGATCGCGGCGCATTTCGTCGTCAGTCGGGTACTGATCCTTCTGCGGATATTGTCCCTGCTGGAACGGCGAATAGGAGAAACCGGAGATTTGCTCCGGCCAGTTCGGCGCGGAAACCGGGCGATTGATCAGCGCCCAGAAACCGGTGAACAGGGCGGCGATTGCCAGAACCACCACCAGGTTGAGTCCAAATTTACGCGATGACATAGCTATTTCGGGTTCCAAAGGCTGTGGAACGAAGGATCGGTCGGCTAGACGCCCGAGGGGCGCGCATCCTACACCGGCAGTTCGCAAGTCGTACATCAGACAGGGAAATGCCCGACATTGGGCAGCCGACTTTGACTTAAGTTCTTACACTTGTAGCTGATGTTTAGAACTTGTCGCCGCGTAGCCCTATAATGCGCGCCGGTTTTTGGGGTAATGGTCATGAGTACAGAAGATCCGCGGTTTGCAGGCATCGCCCGTTTGTATGGCATTGAAGGCCTGGAGCGCCTGCGCGCGGCCCACGTGGCGATTGTCGGCGTCGGTGGCGTCGGTTCCTGGGCGGCGGAAGCCATGGCCCGCTGTGGCGTCGGCGAGATTTCGCTGTTCGACCTCGATGACGTCTGCGTCAGCAATGCCAACCGCCAGTTGCATGCGCTGGACAGCACCGTCGGCAAACCCAAGGTCGAGGTGATGGCCGAGCGTCTGCGCGGGATCAATCCGGATTGCACCGTGCATGCCGTGGCGGATTTCGTCACCCGCGACACCATGGCCGAATACATCACGCCGAACATCGACTGTGTGATCGACTGCATTGACGCGGTCAACGCCAAGGCTGCGCTGATCGCCTGGTGCAAACGCCGCAAGATCCAGATCATCACCACTGGCGGCGCGGGCGGGCAGATTGATCCGACGTTGATTCAGGTGTGTGATCTCAACCGCACGTTCAACGATCCGTTGGCGTCGAAAGTGCGTTCGACGTTGCGTCGCGACTATGGCTTCTCGCGCACCGTGACCCGGCATTACAGCGTGCCGTGTGTGTTTTCCACGGAACAACTGCGCTACCCGAAACCGGATGGCAGCATTTGTTTGCAGAAGAGTTTTGTTGGCGATGGCGTGAAGCTGGACTGCGCCGGTGGGTTTGGTGCGGTGATGATGGTCACGGCGACGTTCGGGATGGTTGCGGCGACCAAGGCTGTGGACAAGATTGTCGCGGGTGTGCGGCGCCCGGCTGACCGAGTCAAGCCTCAGGTTTGATGCTGGGGCTTTGATCGTTCCCACGCTCCGCGTGGTAATGCAGCCCGGCACGCTCCGCGTCCAATCCAGAGCCGAACGCGTAGCGTCCGTTGAGGCATTCCCACGCAGAGCGTGGGAACGATCAGTCAGCGAGCCAACTCATTCATCCGCTGGAGCACGGCGTTCAGGCCATTGCTGCGCGATGGCGATAGTTGTCGCGAAAGACCTAACTGATTAAACCAGTCCGGCAAATCAACTTGCTGCAGCTCGGCCGCTGACAAGCCGTTAACCCGCAACAGCAACAACGCCACCAACCCACGAATCATCCGCGCATCGCTGCTGGCGCTGAATTGCCAGTGATCGTCGTGCAGTTCGCCAACCAGCCACACCTGACTCTCACAGCCATGCACCCGGTTAGCGTCGCACTTGTCCGTGTCATCCAGCGGCGGCAGACGATCACCAAACTGCATCAACAACCGCGCCCGCTGTTCCCAGCCGGCTGCGTTCTGAAATGTCTGCAGCGCCTCTGCCGCTGCGACCGGCAAGCTCATCGCAACAACTCCAATGCCTGATCCAGTGCTTCAAAGAAGCGCTCCAGATCCTCGGAATCGTTGTACAGCGCCAGCGACACACGAATCGCCCCGGCCAGTTCGAAGCTTTTCAACAGCGGCATCGCGCAGTGATGGCCGGCGCGCACGGCAATACCTTGTTCGGTCAGCAGGTGCGCCAGATCGGCGTTATGCACACCCTCGACGACAAAACTGGCCAGTGCCAGTTGCGGCTTGCCGAGCAGACGAATGCCGTTACGCGCCGCGAGTCCACGCAGTAGATAGTCATGTAGCGCGGCTTCATGGGCAGACATCGCGTCCTGATCCAGACCCGCCAGGTAATCCAGCGTCGCGCCGAGGCCGATGACACTGGCAATCGGCGGCGTACCCGCTTCAAAACCCAGCGGCGCAGGGCGGAAGCGCGAGTCGTGGTAGTTGGCTTCCAGCACCATTTCGCCGCCGAACTGCCAAGGCTTCAACCGCTCCAGCGCAGCGTTGCGCCCGAACAGCACGCCGAGGCCATCGGGGCCATAGAGCTTGTGGCTGGAAAACACATAAAAGTCGCAACCCAGCGCCTGCACGTCATGCCGGCCGTGAACCACGCCTTGCGCGCCATCGACCACGGTCAGCGCGTTCTGCGCCTTGGCCATGCCCAGCAACGCCGGCAATGGCTGCCAGGCGCCGAGCACGTTGGACAACTGACTGATCGCCAGCAAGCGCGTGCGCGGGCCGATCAGATGCACAGCGGCAGCGAGGTCGATCAGGCCGTCAGCTTCCAGCGGCAGGATCACCAGTTTCAGATTGCGCCGTTGTGCCAGTTGCTGCCACGGCAGCAGGTTGGCGTGATGCTCCAGGGCGCTGATGACAATTTCATCGCCCGGGTGGAAAAGATGTTCCAGGCCATAGGCCAGGAGATTCAGCGCACTGGTGGCGCCGTGGGTAAAGATGATCTGCCCGCTGTCACCGGTATTCAGCCACTGGGCGACCTTGAGCCGACTGTCTTCGAACGCCTGCGTCGCGTGAGCGCCGGGCAGGTGTTGCGCACGATGCACATTGGCCGCGCCATTAGCGTAGTAATGCGTCAGTGCGTCGAGCAGGGCCTGGGGTTTTTGCGTGGTGGCGGCGTTGTCCAGATAGGTCTGGTCTTGCCGTTGCAGCGCGGCGATGGCCGGGAAATCGGCACGCCAGGGGGAGGGAATCATCATCTGTTCAGCCCTGTGAACTTGGGCGGGTATACACCGAACCTTGTGGGAGCGAGCTTGCTCGCGAAAGCGTCGTGTCATTCAGCACTGTTGTTGACTGACGGGACGCCTTCGCGAGCAAGCTCGCTCCCACAGGGGGGATCGTATGGCAGTTTAGTTGTGAGCGTGCAGCGCTTCGTTCAGTTCGATCGCCGACTTGTGGGTCTTGCATTCCACAGCACCGGTTTCCGAATTGCGACGGAACAGCAGATCAGTCTGACCAGCCAATTCACGCGCTTTCACAACCTTGACCAGGTTGTTGTTTTCGTCGAGCAGCGCAACCTTGGTACCAGCGGTCACGTACAGGCCCGACTCAACGGTGTTGCGGTCGCCCAACGGAATACCGATACCGGCGTTGGCGCCAATCAGGCAGCCTTCGCCGACCTTGATCACGATGTTGCCGCCGCCCGACAGAGTGCCCATGGTCGAGCAACCGCCGCCCAGATCGGAACCCTTGCCGACGAATACGCCAGCGGAAACGCGGCCTTCGATCATGCCCGGGCCTTCGGTGCCGGCGTTGAAGTTGATGAAACCTTCGTGCATCACGGTGGTACCTTCACCGACGTAAGCGCCCAGACGCAGACGCGCGGCGTCAGCGATACGCACGCCGGCCGGAACCACGTAGTCGGTCATTTTCGGGAACTTGTCCACCGAGAACACTTCCAGCAGCTCGCCACGCAGACGGGCTTCCAGTTGCATTTCGGTCAGTTCGCTCAGGTCGATTGCACCTTGGCTGGTCCACGCGACGTTTGGCAGCAGCGGGAAAATCCCGGCCAGGCTCACGCCGTGCGGCTTGACCAGACGGTGCGACAGCAGGTGCAGCTTGAGGTAGGCCTCAGGGGTCGAAGTCAGCTGTGCGTCTTCGGCCAGCAGGGTGGCGACCAGCGGCTTGTGGCTCTCGGCCAGGCGGGTCAGCAGCTTGCCTTGCACGGCGTCGATGCCTTTCACGGCTTCAGCCAGTTGTGCAGCCTGAGCGGTGGTGAAGGTGATCGCCTGGTTGCCTTCGGTGTAACCGAGGATCGGCGCGACGGCAGCGACCAGTTCGGCCGAAGGATTGAGCAGTGGCTGTGCGTAGAACACTTCCAGCCATGCGCCTTGACGGTTCTGAGTGCCGACACCAAAGGCGATGCTGAACAGGGAATTGGACATGTAAATACACCTCTACAAAGAGTGACGGGCTGCTTACTTCAGAGCGGCCGCGTAGATATCTGGCTTGAAGCCAATCAGGGTTCGGTCACCGAGATCGAGCACCGGGCGCTTGATCATCGAGGGTTGAGCGAGCATCAGTTCGATGGCTTTCGATTGGTCGAGATCGGCTTTACGTTCGTCGTCGAGTTTGCGAAAGGTCGTGCCTGCGCGGTTCAACACCGTTTGCCAGCCGTGTTCGTCACACCATTGGGTCAGGTGTTCACGGTCGATGCCGGCGCTTTTGTAGTCGTGAAAGTCGTAGCTGACAGCGTGTTCATCGAGCCAGGTGCGCGCCTTTTTCATGGTGTCGCAGGCTTTGATGCCGAAAAGGTGCAACGTTTTACTTGAAACGGTCAAGGAATTGCCCCCTTTACAGGTGCTGGAGAAAAATGGTGTCGGATTATGCCATGACCAAACGGTTTCGTCGGCCACGGTTGTCGTGACGCTGAAAAACCCTGTGGGAGCGAGCCTGCTCGCGAAGGGGCCGTATCAGGCAATATCTCTGTTGAATGACGCAGCGCATTCGCGAGCAGGCTCGCTCCCACAAGGGGCCTGCGTTGCAGCAGTGCTACATAGGTGCAACGGTCAGATCCATCCTAAGCAGCTAATATGGCAGTTCAACGCTGTCGATTGTCTGAGATTTCCGCTTTATGCAAACCGCTTACACCGTCCTGATCCTGCTGATGCTGGTCAGCGTCTCGCGGCTGGTCGGACGGGTCATCCCGTTGCCACTGCCGCTGGTTCAAATCGCCGCTGGCGCCTTGCTCGCCTGGCCGACCTTGGGCCTGCATGTGGCGCTCGATCCCGAATTGTTCCTGTTTCTGTTCCTGCCACCCTTGTTGTTTTCCGATGGCTGGCGCATGCCCAAACGCGAGTTCTGGCATTTGCGCGGGCCGATCCTGACGCTGGCGGTCGGGCTGGTGCTGTTCACCGTGGTCGGCGCCGGCTACTTCATTCATTGGTTGTTGCCGTCAATTCCGTTACCTGTGGCCTTCGCCCTGGCGGCGGTGTTGTCGCCGACGGACGCAGTGGCGGTGTCGGCCATTTCGCAAAACCGTTTGCCGACCCCGCTGATGCATATATTGCAGGGCGAGGCGCTGATGAACGATGCCTCGGGTCTGGTGACCTTCAAGTTTGCCCTGGTGGCGGCTATTACAGGGGTGTTCTCGCTGACCAACGCCAGCCTCACCTTTGTCGTGGTGGCGCTGGGTGGGCTGGCGGTCGGCGTGGCATTGAGCTGGCTGGTCGGGCGTTTGCGGGCGTGGATGATCGCTCGCGGTTGGGACGATCCCGCGACGCACGTGGTGTTCATGTTGCTGTTGCCGTTTGCTGCTTATGTATTGGCCGAACGTCTTGGCGTCTCGGGCATTCTCTCGGCCGTGGCGGCGGGGATGATGCAGAGCTGGCTTGATCTGTTGCCTCGGCAGACCAGCACCCGCTTGCTCAATCGCAGCGTCTGGTCGCTGCTGGAGTTCGCCTTCAACGGCTTGATCTTCCTCCTGCTTGGTCTGCAATTGCCGGACATCATCAAAGCCGTTGTTAGCCACGAGCCGACGCTGTGGCCGACGTTGTTCTATCGCTGTCTTGATGTTGTGGCGATTTTCCTCACGCTGGTGTTGCTGCGGTTTATCTGGGTGCAGAGCATCTGGCGTTTGTCGGTGCTGCTGCGACGCTTGCGCGGCAAGGGCGATCTGACACAAGTGCCGACTGCGCGCTCCTGCTGGCTGCTGACCGTTGGCGGCGTGCGTGGCGCGGTGACGCTGGCGGGTGTGATGTCGGTGCCGATGTTGATGGGGGCGGATGCGTTTCCCGAGCGTGATTTGCTGATCTTCATCGCTGCCGGGGTGATTCTGCTGTCGCTGGTTTCGGCGTGTATCGCGCTGCCGCTGTTGTTGCGAGGTATCGAGAAAAGTCCGGATGACAAACGGCGCCAGGAGGTGCGCGACGCGTGGCGTAAAACCGCAGAGGCGGCGATTCACGCGCTCGAAACCGAGGAAACTACCCCGCAGGACGCTGCTCAAGCGGCGCTGTCGGCAGAACTGAAGGCGCGGATCATGTCCGAGTATCGCCATCAGCTCGATGTCTTCAACGATTCCGCCGAAGCTCAGGCCTTGGCGTTCCAGATGGATCTACTGGAGCGGCGTCTGCGTTTGAAAGCGCTAAGGGCCCAGCGTCTGGAACTCTATAGCCTCAGTCGTCATCACCAGATCGGTGATGACGTGCTCAGAGAAGTGTTGGCCGATCTGGATTTGAGTGAAGCCAATCTGGGGCAGGTCAAGTCGTAGTGAAAGACTGTCCCTGATGGCGCTTCATGGTCGCTCGCAGGAGCCGTCGTCAGGGATTTCGATCGGGTAGAAATGTGCGGCTATGCGTTTGTCTTCCCAACTGATCTCGGTGTTCATCGGTACTTCGAATTTTCCATCGGTGAGTTCCTTTTCGACAGGGTAATGCATGATGGATGTTGGATCGTACCCGGTGATGGTGGTCTGCTCGGTTATCGGTGTGAAGATGTTCAGGTCCACTTTCTCCTTATCCATTCCCCATTTTTCTGCGTATTCCTTATAGACCTTTGGTTTGTTCCAGGGAATGTTCGCATCCGGGTGCAAGTGCTCGTGATGTAATCCGAGAACATGACCGAATTCGTGCAATACCACTGTGCGGAAGTCTGAATCTTCCGGTCGCGCGGATATGAACATGGTTGGCTCTCTCGCAGCGACTGTCAGTGCGTCAGTTCCAATTTGAGATGCATTTTCAGTTGTATTGGTTTTAATTCGGATGATGCCGTCTTTACTGTCGATGAAACTAAAGGTGAGACTGACATAATCAGCCCATTCCCATATATGCTTTTTTATCGCCTCTTTCAGCGAGGCGGGGGGGTTGTCCAGGAACGAAATGGTCAGATGACGGTTCGGGTGCCAGCACTTTGCGTTGATTGCCATTGTTCGTGAGGACGAACCGGAGGTGTACGAAATGTTTTTAGGGTTTTCATTGATGGCTGCTCGAAAGCTGGCAATGGGGTCATCTATCTCAAGTTTCAGGCACGGCTTGGTTTTATACATGATCAATTCCTTTTGAGGTTTAGTGATATTTATAAGTCTGATTTTTTAATGGGTATCTACAAGTTCAATAGGTCGTGAACTTGTATTGCTTGATACATTGTCTTTGTTGTGCGGGGTAAGTTATTTGTTTGTGGGTAGGTGAGTAAAGCGATGCGTTGTAAGTTGTGATTTCTATATGGTGAAAGTCCGCACCAGATTGCCTGGTGCGGATATTTGACAGTTACTGTTGGCGAGTAACGAATGCGCGAATTCGTTCTGCGGCTTCTACGCATTCGGCCAAGGGGGCGACCAATGCCATTCGCACGCGACCCGCACCTGGATTGACGCCATCGACGTCGCGGGACAGGTAAGAACCGGGTACTACAGTCACGTGTTCCTGTTCGAACAAGTCACGGCAAAACGCCGCGTCATCACCTTGTACATTCGGCCACAGATAGAAGCTGCCATCCGGACGTTGCACATCCATCACCGGACTGAGGATTTCCAGCACCGCATCGAATTTTTCCCGGTACAGCGCGCGGTTGGCGCGAACGTGAACTTCGTCGTTCCACGCGGCAACGCTGGCCAGTTGGGTTTGCACCGGCATCGCGCAGCCGTGGTAGGTGCGATACAGCAGGAAGCCCTTGAGGATGTCAGCATCGCCCGCCACGAAACCGGAGCGCAGGCCCGGCAGGTTGGAGCGCTTGGACAGGCTGTGGAACACCACGCAGCGTTTGAAATCCTTGCGGCCCAATTCAACGCAAGCAGTCAGCAGGCCCGGCGGTGGAGTCTGTTCGTCGAAGTACAGTTCGCTGTAGCACTCGTCGGCAGCGATCACGAAGTCGTACTCGTCCGCCAGGGCGATCAGTTTTTTCAGGGTGTCGACCGGGATCAACGCACCGGTCGGGTTGCCTGGCGAGCACAAAAACAGAATCTGGCAGCGCTTCCAGATGTCTGGCGAAACAGCATCGAAATCCGGGTTGAAGCCGTTCTCGTCAAGGCAAGGCAGATAGTGCGGCTTGGCGCCGGCGAGGAACGCTGCGCCTTCGTAGATTTGGTAGAACGGGTTCGGGCTGACCACGAGTGCGTCATCGCCACGGTTGACCACGGTCTGGGTGAACGCGAACAGTGCTTCGCGGGTGCCATTGACCGGCAGCACGTTGCGCGCCGGATCGATCCAGCCGCTCGGCACGCCGAAACGACGCTCGCACCAGCCGCCAATGGCCTCACGCAATGCCGGGATGCCGAGAGTGGTCGGATACACCGCCATCTGATCCAGACTGTTGGCCAGTGCCTCGGCGACAAAGCTTGGCGAACGGTGTTTCGGCTCGCCGATCGACAGAGCGATCGGGCGTTTGTCCGGATTTGGCGTCACAGTGCCGAGCAGGGCGCGGAGCTTTTCGAACGGGTACGGCTGGAGCTGGTTCAGAGCGTTGTTCATTGGGGCTGGGTCTCGTGCAAAGCCATTTGAATCCGGGGGCGCCATCAAATACTGATGCGCGACAGTTTGATATCGGGTTCCTGATTGACGCTCAGCTGCTCAACGATCGCATCCTGCAAACGGCTGCACAGCAACGGGTCGGACAACGGTTGGTTGTGGGCGTCGGTGATAAAGAACACGTCTTCCACCCGCTCGCCCAAGGTCGCAATCTTGGCGTTCTGCAGCGACAGGTCGAACTCGAGGAAAATCCCGCCGATCCGCGCCAGCAGGCCCGGGCGATCAGGTGCGGTCAATTCCAGCACGGTCACCGGACGCTGGGCATCGTTGTGGATGGTGACCTGCGGCGCGAAGGCGAAATGCTTGAGCTGGCGCGGCACGCGGCGCTGGATGATCGTCGGGTAATCGTCCGGATTGCGCAGGGCTTCGGTCAGACCTTCGCGGATCTGCTTGACCCGCGCCGGATTGTCGCCGATGGATTCACCTTCGTTGTCCAGCACGATGTAGGTGTCGAGGGTGAACTGGCTGCTCGAGGTGATGACCCGGGCGTCATGAATGTTCAGGTTGAGCTGATCCATCGCCGCCACGGTCACCGCGAAGAAGTCATGCTGGTCCGGCGCATAAATGAAGATCTGCGTACCACCCTCGAACTCGCGCTGGGTGGTTTCCTTGATCAGCACCAAAGGTCCGCCATCGACCGGTTGCTGCAGGATTGCATCGCTATGCCAGGCCACGTCGCCGGCGGTGTGGCGCAGGAAATAGTCATCGCCCAACTGCGCCCACAACTGCTCGACGTCGTCCGGGTCGGTGCCGCCGCGCACCAGAATGTCCAGCGCAGCGCTTTGGGTCTGGCGGATCTGCTCTTCGCGATCCACAGGGTTTTCCAGGCCACGGCGCAAGGCGCGCTTGGTCTCGGTGTAGAGCTGGCGCAACAGACTGGCGCGCCACGAATTCCACAGCGTCGGGTTGGTCGCGTTGATGTCGGCCACGGTCAAAACGTAGAGATAATCGAGGCGGGTTTCGTCGCCGACAGCCTGAGCGAAATCGTGGATCACCTGTGGATCGGACAAGTCCTTGCGTTGGGCGGTGGTCGACATCACCAGATGGTTCTGCACCAGCCAGACAATCAGACGGCTGTCCCACAGTGGCAACTGGTGGCGCTGGCAGAACGCCTCGGCATCGACCGCGCCGATTTCCGAGTGATCGCCATGCCGGCCTTTACCGATGTCGTGGTACAGGCCGGCCATGTAGATCAGTTCGGGTTTGGGCAGTTTGGCCATCAGCTTGGCAGCCAGCGGAAATTTTTCCGAGACCTGGGTGTACTGCAGTTTGCGCAGATGTTTGATCAGGTTCAGCGTGTGCGCATCGACCGTATAGATGTGGAACAGGTCGTGCTGCATCTGTCCGACGATAAAGCCGAACTCCGGCAAATAGCGCCCGAGAATGCCGTAACGGTTCATCCGGCGCAGGTTGCGGTGGATGCCGATCTTGCACTTGAACAGCTCGATGAACAGGCTGGTGTTGCGGATATCGTTGCGGAAATTGTCGTCGATCAGGTGACGGTGCTCGCGCAGCAGACGAATGGTGTCGGCGCGCACGCCTTTGATTTCCGGCTGCTGAGCCATCAGCACGAAGATTTCGAGCATGGCGAACGGCGTGCGGCGGAACACGTTGTCGTTGCGTGCTTCGATATAGCCGTCGTGGAGCTGGAAGCGCGAGTTGATCGGCTGCGGCGGCGCTTCGTCTTCCGGCGCGAGGATGACTTCCTCGAAATGCTGGATGATCAGATCGCTGAGCTGGGCAATGCTCATCACCACGCGGAAATACTGCTGCATGAAGTTTTCGACGGCCTGTTTGGCGTCGTCACCTTCAAAACCGAGCAGCCCGGCAATGGTGCGCTGATGATCGAACAGCAAACGGTCTTCGGAGCGGCCCGCCAGCATGTGCAGCGCATAGCGCACTTTCCAGAGGAATTCCTGGGAGGAGGCGAGCAACGCGTTTTCACTCTCGACCAGGAAGCCTTCGCCGGCGAGGGCGCGCAGGTTCAGGGTGCCGTACTGACGCCGGGCCACCCAGAGAATCGTCTGGATATCCCGCAGGCCGCCGGGCGAGCCTTTGACGTTGGGTTCCAGGTTGTATTCGGTGTCGTTGTATTTGTGGTGGCGCGCCTTTTGTTCGGCGCGTTTGGCGAGGAAGAATTCCTTGGCCGGCCACATGTGTGCGGTGCTGGTGACGTCGAGCATGCGCTGACGCAGACGCTCGGGGCCGCAAATGGTGCGGCTTTCCATCAGGCTAGTGACCACGGTCAGGTCGGCGCGCGCCTCTTGGGCGCATTCGTCGACAGAGCGAACGCTCTGACCGACTTCCAGGCCGATGTCCCACAGCAAAGTGAGAAAACGCTCGATGGAATCGCGGAAGACTTCGTGATCAGCGCTGTCCAGCAGGATCAGCAAATCAATGTCGGAATACGGGTGCAACTCACCACGACCGTAGCCGCCGACCGCGACCAGCGCGATGTCGGCGTCTTCGCTCCAGTTGAACTGCTCCCAGGCCTTTTGCAGGATGTTGTCGACGAACCAGGCACGGTCTTCGATCAGGCGGCGAATGTCGCGACCCTGGCGAAAACGCGTGTCGAGCACCTCACGAGCCTGGCGGATCGCCTTCTTGAACGCCGCGATAGGACTCGCTTTCAGGGCCAGTTCAGCCTGGAACTGGCCGCGGTCGAAGAGTTCGGGATCCACCTGCGGCATCGATTGGCTTTCCTTCTATAAGGCTGGGAGCGTTGTGTGGATCAGGCCGAGATGCGCGCGATGGTGTCGTCGGCGCGCAGGGTGAAGATCTCGTAGCCGGTGTCGGTGACCAACAGGGTGTGTTCCCACTGAGCCGACAGCTTGCGGTCTTTGGTGATCGCGGTCCAACCGTCGCCCAATACTTTGGTGTCGGCCTTGCCCTGGTTGATCATCGGTTCGATGGTGAAGGTCATGCCGGCTTTCAGTTCCATGCCGGTGCCGGCACGGCCGTAGTGCAGGATTTGCGGCTCTTCGTGGAAGACCTTGCCAATACCGTGGCCGCAGAACTCGCGAACCACCGAGAAACCGTTTTTCTCGGCATGCTTCTGGATCACTTCACCGATGTCGCCGAGACGGCAGCCAGGTTTGACGATCTCGATCGCTTTGTACATGCATTCCTGGGTGATCTGCGACAGGCGTTCAGCCCAGACCGGCACTTCGCCGACATGGAACATGCGGCTGGTGTCACCGTGGTAACCGTCTTTGATCACGGTGACGTCGATGTTAAGGGTGTCGCCGTTTTTCAGCGGCTTGTCATTCGGAATGCCATGGCAGACCACGTGGTTAATCGAGGTGCAGATCGACTTCGGGTAACCCTTGTAATTGAGCGGGGCAGGGATGGCTTGCTGCACATTGACGATGTAGTCGTGGCAGATCTGGTTCAGCTCATCGGTGGTGACACCCGGTTTGACATGTTCGGCAATCATTTCCAGCACATCGGCGGCCAGTTTGCCGGCGACACGCATGCCAGCGATGTCCTCGGGGGTTTTGAGGTTGACGGTCATACAGGCTCTCTCTGCGCTCGGCGGCGCTTGCTGATACAAATAGGGTGGCGGGTGTTCGATTGGCGACCCTGAAAAACGCGATTCTAACAGACGCACGGCGCAATTCAGCGCCCGCGTGCATCGCTTCTCTCTATACAATGGTGCGTTCGGGGCCGATTCCAAGGGGGCTGCGCCCATGTCCTTGGTGCGAATACAGATTCCGGGTTCCGTTTCTGCGTACCCTGTGGTATAAAATGCGCCGCTTTCCGGGGATACCCCGAAAAGCTTAAATCCACACACGTGTCGACACGATGACCTGGGTGCTTTTGGCTTTATGCCACTGGTTGGTCATTGGGATACGTGGAGGCCAAACCCGACTTATTAAGGAACTATCATGTCCCAAGTCAATATGCGCGATATGCTGAAGGCCGGTGTGCACTTCGGTCACCAAACCCGTTACTGGAATCCGAAAATGGGTAAGTACATTTTCGGCGCGCGTAACAAGATTCACATCATCAACCTTGAAAAAACCCTGCCAATGTTCAACGAAGCTCTGACTTTCGTAGAGCGTCTGGCCCAGGGCAAAAACAAGATTCTGTTCGTCGGCACCAAGCGTTCCGCTGGCAAGATCGTTGCTGAAGAAGCAGCACGTTGCGGTTCGCCGTACGTCGATCACCGCTGGTTGGGCGGCATGCTGACCAACTTCAAAACCATTCGTGCTTCCATCAAGCGTCTGCGTGACCTTGAAGTTCAAGCCGAAGACGGTACTTTCGCCAAGCTGACCAAGAAAGAAGCGCTGATGCGCTCCCGTGATCTCGAGAAGCTGGATCGTTCGCTGGGCGGCATCAAGGACATGGGCGGTCTGCCAGACGCACTGTTCGTGATCGACGTTGACCACGAGCGCATCGCGATCACCGAAGCCAACAAGCTGGGCATCCCGGTAATCGGCGTTGTCGACACCAACAGCAGCCCGGAAGGCGTTGACTACATCATCCCAGGCAACGATGACGCAATCCGCGCTATCCAGCTGTACATGGGTTCGATGGCTGACGCAGTAATCCGTGGTCGCAACAATGTTGCTGGCGGCACTGTAGAATTCGCAGCTGAAGAAACTCAGGCTGCAGCTGAGTAACTAACGCCCTGGCGTTGACTCAGTAAGCAAAAAGGGGGCTTGGCCCCCTTTTTGCCACCTCGAAAACCATTTGTCGGCAGCGCAGCTACAGCGTCTGTAACGTGCAGCGGCTACAAGCTGGTTCGGGAAGAATTGAACGCCCGTTCGATCGGGTGGAATGGTTGAAAACCTATCCAAGAGGAATTTGAAAATGGCAGCAATTACTGCAGCGTTGGTTAAAGAACTGCGCGAGCGTACCGGCGAAGGCATGATGGACTGCAAGAAAGCCCTGGAAAAGGCTGACGGCGACATCGAAAAAGCCATTGATGACATGCGTGCTTCGGGCGCGATCAAGGCTGCGAAAAAGGCTGGCAACGTTGCCGCTGAAGGCGCAATCGCAATCAAGGACGACGGTAAGGCTGCCGTTATCCTGGAAGTGAACTCGCAGACCGACTTCCTGGCCCTGCAAGACGACTTCAAAAACTTCGTTGCTGCCAGCGTTGAAAAAGCTTTCGCTGACAAGCTGACCGACGCTGCTCCGCTGATCGCTTCGCAAGAAGCTGCTCGTGAAGCACTGGTTGCCAAAGTAGGCGAAAACGTCAACATTCGTCGTCTGGCTCGTATCGAAGCTGACGTTGTAGGTTCGTACCTGCACGGCAACAAGATCGGTGTTGTTGTGGCTCTGAAAGGCGGTGACGTCGAGCTGGCCAAAGACATCGCAATGCACGTAGCTGCTAGCAACCCTGAGTTCCTGCTGCCTTCGCAAGTTTCGGCTGAAGCGATCGAGCGTGAAAAAGCTGTGTTCCTGCAGCTGAACGAAGAGAAGATCAAAGGCAAGCCAGAAAACATTGTTGAAAATATGGTCAAAGGCCGTATCAGCAAGTTCCTGGCAGAAGCAAGCCTGGTTGAGCAGGCGTTCGTCAAGAACCCTGAAATCAAGGTTGGCGAGCTGGCCAAGAAAGGCGGCGCAGAAATCGTTTCCTTCACCTACTACAAAGTGGGTGACGGCATCGAGAAGCCAGTAGACAACTTCGCTGAAGAAGTTGCTGCCCAGCTGGCTGCCGCCAAGCAGTAAGACGGTTTTTCAACTGTCGCCGAAAGAGGCTGCCCGCTAACGCGCGCAGCCTCTTTTCAGATGGGGTTGCCAATTTTTTAATTGGTTTCCACTTGGAACTGACTTACAAAGCCATGTTCCGATGGCGCTGAAGCAGCGCCAAGCTAGAGTGAACGCCAGCTGTAAACAGCTCGCAAAGAATTTTTAAATACGCCGCAGGAGAGATTCGCAATGGCTCAGCAGGGCAGTGGTTATCAGGCTCGCTATAAACGCATTCTACTCAAGCTTAGCGGCGAGGCCCTGATGGGCTCGGAAGAGTTCGGGATCGATCCAAAAGTGCTGGATCGCATGGCGCTGGAAGTCGGCCAACTGGTTGGCATCGGCGTACAGGTCGGTCTGGTGATCGGTGGCGGTAACCTGTTCCGTGGCGAAGCCCTGAGCAAAGCCGGTATGGATCGGGTTACAGGCGACCACATGGGCATGCTGGCCACTGTGATGAACGCCCTGGCCATGCGCGATGCGCTGGAACGTGCCAATATCTCGGCCATCGTGATGTCGGCCATTTCCATGGTGGGTGTGACTGATCACTACGATCGTCGCAAAGCCATGCGTCACCTGAACTCCAAAGACGTCGTGATCTTCGCAGCCGGTACCGGCAATCCGTTCTTCACGACGGATTCGGCAGCCTGCCTGCGTGCAATCGAAATCGATGCCGACGTCGTGCTCAAAGCGACCAAGGTCGATGGCGTTTACACCGCAGACCCGTTCAAAGACCCGCATGCCGAGAAGTTCGATCATCTGACTTATGATGAAGTGCTGGATCGCAAGCTGGGCGTGATGGATCTGACCGCTATTTGCCTGTGCCGCGACCACAAGATGCCGCTGCGCGTATTCAACATGAACAAGCCCGGTGCCCTGCTGAACATCGTCCATGGCGGCGCTGAAGGCACCCTGATCGAGGAAGGTCAACAATGATCAACGAAATCAAGAAAGACGCTCAAGAGCGCATGCAGAAATCCCTGGACTCTCTGGCCCACGCATTTGGTCAGATTCGTACCGGCAAGGCTCACCCTAGCATTCTGGGTAGCGTGATGGTGCCGTACTACGGCGCAGATACCTCCATCACCCAAGTGGCGAACATCACTGTAAAAGACTCGCGCACCCTGCAAGTCGTTGCGTTCGAGCGCAATATGCTCGCAGCGGTCGACAAGGCAATTCAGAGTGCTGGCCTGAACCTCAACCCGACCAACCTGGGCGAGTTGCTGCTGATCTCCATGCCTGCCCTGACTGAAGAAACCCGCAAGGGCTTCACCAAGCAGGCGCGCAGTGCCGCCGAAGACGCCCGTGTTGCCGTGCGCAACATTCGTCGTGATGCCCTGGGCGAGCTGAAGAAGCTGGTCAAGGACAAAGAAATCAGCGAAGACGAAGAGCGTCGTGCCGCTGCCGATATTCAGAAGCTCACCGACAAGGCCGAGGCTGATATCGACACGGCTACCAAGCAAAAAGAAGCGGATCTGATGGCCGTATAAGGTTCGAGCTTTTAATGGATAAGACCAAGCAGACTGCGCCGTCCGCGGTGCCGCGCCATGTCGCGATCATCATGGATGGCAACAATCGCTGGGCGAAAAAACGCTTTATGCCGGGTGTCGCCGGGCATAAAGCGGGCGTGGACGCTGTGCGTGCCGTGATCGAGGTGTGCGCCGAGGCCAAGGTCGAAGTGCTCACCCTGTTCGCGTTTTCCAGTGAGAACTGGCAGCGCCCGGCCGATGAGGTCAGCGCCTTGATGGACTTGTTCTTCAAGGCATTGCGTCGTGAGGCCAAGCGCCTCAACGACAACAACATCAGCCTGCGCATCATTGGCGATCGTTCGCGCTTTCATCCGGAGCTTCAGGCAGCAATGCGTGAAGCTGAAGCGATGACGGCGGGCTCCAACCGCTTCATCCTGCAGATCGCCGCCAATTACGGTGGTCAGTGGGACATTGCGCAAGCTGCACAGCGTCTGGCGCGTGAAGTCCAGGCCGGACACTTGCGTCCGGAAGACATCACCCCGGATCTGCTGCAAACCTGTCTGGCGACCGGCGATCTGCCGTTGCCAGACCTGTGCATTCGTACCGGTGGCGAGCATCGCATCAGCAACTTCCTGCTGTGGCAACTGGCTTACGCCGAGTTGTACTTCTCCGACCTGTTCTGGCCGGACTTCAAACACGATGCCATGCGCAATGCGCTGGCCGATTTCGCTTCGCGCCAGCGTCGCTTCGGTAAAACGAGCGAACAGGTCGAAGCTGGAGCCCGGGTTTAATGCTTAAACAACGAATCATTACTGCACTGATCCTGCTGCCGATTGCCTTGTGCGGGTTTTTCCTGCTGGAAGGCTCCGGTTTTGCCTTGTTCATCGGTCTGGTCGTGACTTTGGGTGCCTGGGAATGGGCGCGTCTGGCTGGTTTCACCGGGCAAGCGTTCCGCGTGGGTTTTGCCGCCGTGGTCGCGTTCATGTTGTTCATCATGTACATCCTGCCCGGGCTTGCGCCGTGGGTGCTGGGTGCGTCTGTATTGTGGTGGGCGGCGGCGACCTGGCTGGTGCTGACCTACCCGCGTTCCAGCGTGCATTGGTCCAGTGCGGCAACCAAACTGGTCATCGGCCTGCTGATTCTGCTGCCGGCCTGGCAAGGTCTGGTGCAGATCAAACAATACCCGCTGGGTAACTGGCTGATCATGGCTGTGATGGTGCTGGTCTGGGGTGCCGACATCGGTGCCTACTTCTCTGGTCGCAAGTTCGGCAAGCGCAAGCTGGCCCCGCAAGTCAGCCCGGGCAAGAGCTGGGAAGGCGTCTACGGCGGTCTGGCGCTAAGCCTGCTGATCACCACGATTGTCGGTCTGGTGCGTGACTGGACCGTCGCCGAACTGCTTAAAGGCTTGATCGGCGCCGCACTGATCGTCTTCATCTCGGTTGTCGGCGACCTGACTGAAAGCATGTTCAAGCGTCAGTCCGGTATCAAGGACAGCAGTAATCTGCTGCCCGGTCATGGTGGTGTGCTTGATCGTATCGACAGTCTGACTGCCGCAATTCCAGTGTTTGCCGTGCTGCTGTGGATGGCTGCACCGTGAGTCGCCCTCAACAGATTACCGTTCTGGGCGCGACGGGCTCGATCGGCCTGAGCACGCTGGATGTTATTGCTCGTCATCCTGAGCGTTATCAGGTCTTCGCGTTGAGTGGTTTCACGCGTCTGAGTGAGCTTTTCGCTTTGTGCGTGCGTCACGTGCCGCAATTTGCCGTGGTGCCCGAGGCCGCCGCCGCGCGTGGCTTGCAGGATGATTTGCGCGCCGCCGGTTTGCCGACCCGTGTGCTGGTGGGGGAGGAGGGCCTGTGTCAGGTCGCTGCTGCTCCGGAAGTCGATGCGGTAATGGCAGCGATCGTTGGGGCGGCAGGTCTGCGTCCGACCCTGGCCGCCGTTGAAGCCGGCAAGAAGATTCTCCTCGCTAATAAAGAGGCGCTGGTGATGTCCGGCGCCTTGTTCATGCAGGCGGTGCGCAAGAGCGGTTCGGTGTTGCTGCCGATCGACAGCGAGCACAACGCGATCTTCCAGTGCATGCCACAGGATTTTGCCCGTGGATTGAGCTCTGTCGGTGTCCGCCGGATTTTGCTCACAGCCTCTGGTGGTCCGTTCCGACAGACGCCGATGAGTGAACTGGCGCATGTTTCACCTGATCAGGCGTGTGCGCACCCGAACTGGTCCATGGGGCGCAAGATTTCGGTCGATTCGGCCAGCATGATGAATAAAGGTCTCGAGCTGATCGAGGCCTGTTGGTTGTTTGATGCAAAACCCTCGCAGGTTGAAGTGGTGATTCACCCGCAGAGCGTCATTCACTCGCTGGTCGATTATGTCGATGGCTCGGTGTTGGCGCAGTTGGGCAATCCGGATATGCGGACGCCGATCGCCAATGCCTTGGCCTGGCCGGAGCGCATTGATTCTGGCGTGGCGCCGCTGGATTTGTTTGCTGTCGCGCGTCTGGACTTCGAAGCACCGGATGAAGAGCGTTTCCCTTGTCTGCGTTTGGCACGGCAAGCTGCCGAGGCTGGCGACAGTGCGCCGGCGATGCTCAACGCAGCCAACGAGGTGGCGGTGGCAGCGTTTCTCGACGGACGGGTTCGTTACCTGGAAATCGCGAGTATCATCGAGGAGGTCTTGAGCCTCGAGCCGGTCGTTGCGCTGGCAGATCTCGATGCCGTGTTTACGGCTGATGCCAAGGCGCGAGCTCTGGCTGAGCAATGGTTGAAGCGCCACGATCGATAGAATTTGCTACACAATGGCTACACGCGGCACTGAACAGGATTGCGGAGAAAGTAGATGAGCGCGCTCTATATGATTGCCGGCACCCTGATCGCCTTGGGTGTGCTGGTCACCTTTCACGAATTCGGCCACTTCTGGGTCGCACGTCGCTGTGGCGTCAAGGTTCTACGTTTCTCTGTAGGCTTTGGCATGCCGTTATTGCGCTGGCACGACAAGCAAGGCACCGAGTTTGTGGTTGCCGCGATTCCGCTGGGCGGCTACGTCAAAATGCTCGACGAGCGCGAGGGTGAGGTTCCGGTCGATCAACTTGATCAATCGTTCAATCGCAAATCCGTGCGTCAGCGTATCGCCATTGTTGCGGCCGGCCCCATTGCCAACTTTCTCTTGGCGCTGGTGTTCTTCTGGGTGTTGGCCATGCTCGGCAGCGAGCAGGTGCGTCCGGTCATCGGTGCGGTTGAGTCCGGCAGCATCGCCGCCAGCGCCGGCTTGAGCGCAGGCCAGGAAATCGTCGCTATCGATGGTGAGCCTACTACCGGTTGGGCGGCCGTCAATCTGCAATTGGTACGACGTCTTGGTGAAAGCGGTTCTCTGCAATTGCTGGTGCGTGAGCAGGGTTCGACTGCGGATACGCCGCGTGAGCTGAAGCTGGACAATTGGCTCAAAGGCGCTGATGAGCCGGATCCGATTCGCTCGCTGGGTATTCGCCCGTGGCGCCCGGCGTTGCCGCCGGTACTTGCCGAGCTTGATCCAAAAGGTCCGGCCCAGGCCGCAGGCCTGAAGACTGGCGATCGTTTGCTGGTACTCGACGGTCAGGCGCTGAATGACTGGCAGCAGGTGGTCGATACCGTTCGTACGCGTCCTGATACCAAAATCATGCTGCGCATCGAGCGCGACAGTGCTCAAATCGACGTCCCTGTGACCTTGGCGGCGCGTGGTGAAAGCAAATCGCCAAGTGGTTATCTGGGCGCGGGCGTGAAAGCAGTCGACTGGCCGCCGGAGATGATTCGCGAGGTCAGTTACGGGCCGTTGGCGGCGATTGGCGAGGGTGCTCGTCGCACTTGGACCATGAGCATCCTGACGCTCGATTCACTGAAGAAAATGCTGTTCGGCGAGCTCTCGGTAAAAAACTTGAGTGGACCGATAACCATTGCTAAAGTGGCGGGCGCTTCTGCCCAGTCGGGCGTCGCTGATTTCCTGAATTTCCTTGCTTATCTGAGTATTAGCCTGGGGGTTCTGAATTTGCTGCCCATTCCTGTACTGGATGGGGGGCATTTGTTGTTTTATCTGATCGAGTGGGCGCGTGGTCGTCCCTTGTCGGATCGGGTGCAAGGTTGGGGGATACAGATCGGTATCAGTTTGGTGGTCGGGGTGATGTTGCTTGCTCTGGTCAACGATCTGGGTCGACTGTAACGCTTCGCTGAATTGCGAATCTGCCGCATTTTGCGGCAGTTTGTTTATTGCCAGTTGGAATAAGAAAGGACTTCATGAAACGTCTGCTGCTAACTGCGGTTCTCACCGTATTGATGATCGCCGAAGTTCACGCCGAGTCCTTCACTATCTCTGATATTCGCGTCAATGGCCTCCAGCGGGTCTCCGCGGGTAGCGTCTTTGGTGCCTTGCCGTTGAACGTCGGTGAGCAGGCGGATGATCGTCGCCTGGTGGAATCCACTCGTGCGTTGTTCAAAACCGGTTTCTTTCAAGATATCCAGCTGGGCCGCGAAGGCAACGTTCTGGTCATCACGGTCGTCGAACGTCCGTCGGTCGCCAGTATCGAAATCGAAGGCAACAAGGCGATCTCGACTGAAGACCTGATGAAAGGTCTCAAGCAATCCGGTCTGGCCGAAGGCGAAATCTTCCAGCGTGCCACCCTTGAAGGCGTGCGTAACGAACTGCAGCGTCAGTACGTCGCGCAAGGTCGCTACTCGGCTACGGTCGATACCGAAGTGGTATCGCAGCCGCGTAACCGCGTCGGCCTGAAAGTGAAAATCAACGAAGGCACCGTTGCGGCCATTCAGCACATCAACGTGGTAGGCAACACGGTTTTCCCTGAGGAAGACCTGACCGACCTGTTCGAGCTGAAGACCACCAACTGGCTGTCGTTCTTCAAGAACGACGACAAGTACGCCCGTGAAAAACTGTCCGGTGACCTGGAGCGCCTGCGTTCCTACTACCTGGACCGTGGCTATATCAATATGGATATCGCTTCGACGCAGGTGTCGATCACCCCGGACAAGAAACACGTCTACATCACTGTCAACGTCACCGAAGGCGAGAAGTACACCGTTCGTGACGTCAAGCTCAGCGGTGATCTGAAAGTCCCTGAAGATCAGGTCAAGTCCTTGCTGCTGGTGCAGAAAGGTCAGGTGTTCTCGCGCAAGCTGATGACCACCACGTCCGAACTGATCACCCGTCGTCTGGGTAACGAGGGTTACACCTTCGCCAACGTCAACGGCGTACCGCAGCCGCACGATGATGATCACACTGTAGACATCCTGTTCGCTGTTGATCCGGGCAAGCGCGCCTACGTCAACCGCATCAACTTCCGTGGCAACACCAAGTCCGAAGACGAAGTGCTGCGTCGTGAAATGCGTCAGATGGAAGGCGGCTGGGCTTCGACTTACCTGATCGACCAATCCAAGACCCGTCTTGAGCGTCTGGGCTTCTTTAAAGAGGTCAACGTCGAAACCCCGGCTGTTCCGGGTGTCGACGACCAGGTTGACGTGAACTACGCCGTTGAAGAACAGGCTTCCGGTTCGATTACCGCAAGTGTCGGTTTCGCCCAGAGTGCTGGTCTGATCCTCGGTGGTTCGATCACCCAGAACAACTTCCTCGGTACTGGTAACCGCGTCAGCATCGGCCTGACCCGCAGCGAATACCAGAGCCGCTACAACTTCGGCTACGTTGACCCGTACTGGACCGCCGATGGCGTGAGTCTGGGTTACAACGCGTTCTATCGCACTACTGACTACAAAGACCTCGACGTCGACGTGGCAAGCTATGCGGTAGACAGCCTGGGTGCCGGCGTTAACGTTGGTTACCCGATCAGCGAGACTTCGCGTCTGACGTTTGGTCTGTCGGTTCAACAAGACGAGATCAAGACCGGTACCTACACCGTTGACGAGATTTTCGACTTCGTTAACAAGGAAGGCGACAAGTACCTGAACTTCAAGGCCTCGGCCGGCTGGTCTGAATCGACCCTGAACAAAGGCGTACTGCCGACCCGTGGCCGTTCCCAGAGTCTGACGCTGGAAACTACCGTGCCGGGCAGCGACCTGTCGTTCTACAAGCTTGATTACCGCGGTCAGCTGTTCCAGCCGATCAGCGAGAACTACACCCTGCGTCTGCATACCGAATTGGGTTACGGCGACGGTTATGGTTCGACTGACGGCTTGCCGTTCTATGAAAACTACTATGCTGGTGGTTTCAACTCGGTACGTGGCTTCAAGGACAGCACCCTTGGCCCGCGCAGTACGCCGAGCCGTGGCACCAACCCGGGTACGCTGGCCGACCCGGACCAGGACCCACTGCCGTTCGGTGGTAACGTCCTGATCCAGGGTGGTGTCGAGGTTCTGTTCCCGTTGCCGTTCGTGAAAGATCAGCGCTCCCTGCGTACCTCGGTATTCTGGGATGTCGGTAACGTGTTTGACTCCAAGTGCTCGGACACTACCAATGCCAACGGTACCAAGTCGAACACGCAGTGCAACGACATCAGCCTGAGCAACATGGCCAGTTCCGTGGGTGTGGGCGTGACCTGGGTCACCGCACTGGGTCCTCTGAGCTTCGCGTTGGCCATGCCGATCAAGAAACCGGATGACGCTGAGACTCAAGTGTTCCAATTCTCCCTCGGCCAGACGTTCTAAGCGTCTGACCCAAGATAACGACAATGGATTTTGTAGGAGTGCATCGTGCGTAAGTTGACTCAATTGGTTCTCCTGGCCTCCTTGATGGTGGCAGGCCCGGCATTTGCTGACATGAAAATTGCCGTTCTGAACTATCAGATGGCCTTGCTGGAATCCGACGCTGCGAAGAAATACGCCGTGGATGCCGAGAAGAAGTTTGGTCCGCAGCTGACCAAACTGAAGACCCTGGAAAGCAGTGCCAAGGGCATTCAGGATCGCCTGATGGCCGGTGGCGATAAAATGCAGCAAGGTGAGCGTGAGCGTCTGGAGCTTGAATTCAAGCAAAAGGCCCGTGACTTCCAGTTCCAGTCCAAAGAACTGAACGAAGCCAAAGCTGTTGCCGACCGCGAAATGCTCAAGCAACTGAAGCCGAAGCTGGATAGCGCAGTGGAAGAAGTCATCAAGAAAGGTGGTTTTGACTTGGTGTTCGAGCGTGGCGCAGTGATTGATGTCAAACCTCAGTACGACATCACGCGCCAGGTTATCGAGCGCATGAATCAGCTGAAGTAACCCATGACCGTGACTATCAAGCTCGGCCAGTTGGCCGAGTTCCTCGGCGCCACCTTGCGTGGCGACCCTGAGACGCAAATTACTGGGCTAGCCACTTTGCAAGAGGCTGGCCCAGCTCAGTTGAGCTTTCTGGCAAACCCTCAATACCGCAAATACCTGGCCGGCTCGCAGGCAGCAGCCTTGCTGCTCAAAGAAGCTGATGCCGAAGGTTTTGCCGGTAATGCTTTGGTGGTGCCTGATCCTTATCTGGCTTACGCGCGTATCTCTCACTTGTTCGACCCCAAGCCGAAAGCCACTGCGGGTATCCATCCGTCAGCGGTCATTGCGGCGGACGCCATGGTTGATCCTACTGCCAGCATCGGTCCTTTTGTAGTGATCGAGGCCGGCGCGCGAATTGGTCCGCAAGTGACGCTGGGCGCGCATTGCGTCGTCGGTGCCCGCAGCGAAATCGGCGAGGGCGGCTGGCTCGCCCCGCGCGTGACGCTGTATCACGACGTGCGTATCGGCAAGCGTGTGGTGATCCAGTCCGGTGCCGTGCTCGGCGGTGAAGGCTTCGGCTTTGCCAACGAAAAAGGTATCTGGCAGAAGATCGCCCAGATCGGTGGCGTGACCATCGGCGACGATGTCGAGATTGGCGTGAACACCGCCATCGACCGCGGCGCTCTGGCTGACACCGTGATCGGTAATGGCGTGAAACTCGACAACCAGATCCAGATTGCCCATAACGTTCAGGTCGGTGATCACACGGCCATGGCGGCGTGCGTCGGGATCTCCGGCAGCACCAAAATCGGCAAGCATTGCATGCTCGCCGGCGGTGTTGGCCTGGTCGGCCACATTGATATTTGCGACAACGTTTTCCTGACCGGGATGACCATGGTGACCCACTCGATTACCGAGCCGGGTGCCTATTCTTCCGGTACAGCCATGCAACCGGCGGCCGAATGGCGCAAAAGCGCGGCCCGCATCCGTCAGCTCGATGACATCGCGCGACGGTTGAAACAGCTGGAAAAGCGCGTAGGGGAAGTGACCCCTGACGGCAATGCTTCATCAGATGGCTGATACCATTTCCATATCAAGTGTGCACAGCCTCTAGACTGCCTCCTTGATTTGCTAGAGGAGTGCGCGTCAGTCGCGCTCCCAATCTTTACATAGGCTTCCCCCCGAAATGATGGACATCAACGAGATTCGCGAATACCTGCCTCACCGTTACCCGTTCCTGCTGGTGGACCGGGTTGTGGAACTGGACACTGAAGGCAAGCGCATTCGCGCCTACAAGAATGTCAGCATCAATGAACCGTTCTTCAATGGTCACTTCCCTGCGCATCCAATCATGCCGGGTGTGCTGATCATCGAAGCGATGGCTCAGGCTGCCGGGATCCTCGGTTTCAAAATGCTTGATGTGAAGCCCGCCGACGGCACGCTCTACTACTTCGTCGGTTCCGACAAGCTGCGCTTCCGCCAGCCTGTGTTGCCGGGCGATCAGCTGATCCTTGAAGCCAAGTTCATCAGCTGCAAGCGTCAGATCTGGAAGTTCGAATGCCAGGCTTCGGTCGATGGCAAGCCGGTCTGCTCCGCTGAGATCATCTGCGCGGAACGCAAGCTATGAGTTTGATTGACCCTCGCGCAATCATCGATCCGTCGGCCGTTCTGGCCGACGGCGTCGAGGTCGGCCCGTGGTCGATCATCGGCGCAGGTGTGGAAATCGGCGAGGGTAGCGTGATCGGGCCGCATGTAATCCTCAAAGGCCCGACCCGCATCGGCAAGCACAATCGCATCTATCAGTTTTCCTCGGTAGGCGAAGACACGCCCGATCTGAAATACAAAGGCGAAGAAACCCGCCTGGTGATCGGTGACCACAACGTCATTCGTGAAGGTGTGACCATCCACCGTGGCACCGTTCAAGACCGTTCGGAAACCACCCTGGGCGATCACAACCTGATCATGGCCTATGCGCACATCGGGCACGACAGTGTCATCGGCAACCACTGCATTCTGGTCAACAACACGGCGTTGGCCGGCCATGTGCATGTGGATGACTGGGCGATCCTCTCCGGGTTCACCCTTGTTCACCAGTATTGCCACATTGGCGCGCACAGCTTTTCCGGCATGGGCACTGCCATTGGCAAGGACGTCCCGGCGTTCGTCACCGTGTTCGGCAACCCGGCCGAAGCGCGCAGCATGAACTTCGAAGGCATGCGCCGTCGCGGCTTCAGCGAGGACGCGATCCACACCCTGCGTCGCGCTTACAAAACCGTCTATCGCCAGGGCCTCACGGTCGAACAGGCGCTGGCTGAGCTGGCCGAACCTGCGGCGCAGTTCCCGGAAGTCGCGATATTCCGTGACTCCATTCAGTCGTCGACTCGCGGCATCACTCGCTGATCATGGCCAATCTGCGTATTGCGCTGGTGGCGGGTGAAGCTTCCGGTGACATTCTCGGCGCCGGCCTCATGCGCGCGCTCAAGGCTCAACACCCGGCGGTCGAGTTCATCGGCGTCGGCGGCCCGTTGATGCAGGCCGAGGGGTTGACCTCCTATTTTCCCATGGAACGTTTGTCGGTCATGGGTCTGGTGGAAGTCCTCGGCCGTTTGCGTGAGTTGCTCAAGCGCCGCAAGGACCTGATCGCCACGCTGATCGCCGCGAAGCCGGACGTGTTCATCGGTATCGATGCACCGGACTTCAACCTCAATATCGAATTGAAGCTGCGTCAGGCTGGGATCAAGACCGTCCATTACGTCAGCCCGTCGGTATGGGCGTGGCGCCAGAAGCGTGTGCTGAAGATCCGCGAAGGCTGTGATCTGATGCTGACACTGCTGCCGTTCGAAGCAAAATTCTACGAAGACAAAGGCGTGCCGGTGCGGTTCGTTGGCCACACGCTGGCCGACACCATTCCGCTGGAGGCCGATCGCGCTGCGGCGCGTGCCGAGCTGGGCTTGCCCGACGGCCCGCTGGTGGCGTTGATGCCCGGCAGCCGTGGCGGCGAAGTGTCCCGACTGGGCGCGCTGTTCCTCGATACCGCTGAACGTCTGCGTGCATTGCGCCCGGGTTTGCGCTTTGTCATCCCGTGCGCCAACCCGGAGCGTCGCGCGCAACTTGAAGAGATGCTCGCCGGCCGCGATCTGCCGGTGACCTTGCTCGATGGCAAATCCCACCTCGCTCTGGCGGCGTGCAACGCCGTGTTGATCGCTTCCGGCACCGCCACCCTTGAAGCACTGTTGTACAAGCGACCGATGGTGGTGGCGTACCGTTTGGCACCGCTGACGTTCTGGATACTTAAACGCATGGTCAAGAGCCCGTACGTGTCGCTGCCGAACCTGCTGGCCCAACGTCTGCTGGTGCCAGAATTATTGCAGGATGATGCAACAGTCGAAGCACTGGCGCAGACCCTGTCGCCATTGATCGAAGGTGGCGAAGAACAGACGCGCGGCTTTGATGAGATCCACCGCACGCTGCGGCTGGACGCCTCCAATCAGGCGGCGGACGCCGTCCTCAACCTGATCGGTCAGACACGATGAGCAAGACAAGCATGCAGATGGGCCTGGATTTCACCCTGGTCGCCGAAGTTGAAGACCTGGTGGCCGGCGTCGATGAAGTCGGTCGTGGCCCTTTGTGCGGTGCGGTGGTGACAGCGGCGGTGATTCTCGATCCGAACCGGCCGATCCTCGGCCTCAACGACTCGAAGAAACTCACCGAAGCCAAGCGCGAAAAGCTCTATGACGAAATCATCGAGAAATCCCTGAGCTGGTGCATCGCCCGTGCGGAAGTCGAGGAAATCGACGAGCTGAACATCCTCCACGCAACCATGCTGGCCATGCAGCGCGCCGTCGCTGGCCTGCACATCCAGCCGAAACTGGCGATGATCGACGGCAACCGCTGCCCGCAACTGCCGATGCGCGCCGAAGCGGTCGTGCAGGGCGACGGCAAGGTTCCAGCCATCGCTGCCGCGTCGATTCTGGCCAAGGTCAGCCGCGACCGTGAAATGGCCGCGTTTGAATTGATCTACCCGGGTTACGGCATCGGTGGCCATAAAGGCTATCCGACGCCCGTTCATCTGGAAGCGTTGGTGCGGCTTGGCCCGACGCCGATTCACCGGCGCTCGTTCGCCCCGGTGCGTCAGGCTTATGAAGCGCTCGAAGGCCTGACACAGGTTTAGTCGCAAGGCTGATGTTTTGTTCGAGGCCCGGTACAATCCGGGCCTTGTTGTCTCTATGTAACTGGACAGGATCACTATGCCGGCTTCATTCGTTCATCTACGCCTGCACACTGAATACTCCCTGGTCGACGGGCTGGTGCGGATCAAGCCGCTGGTCAAGGCGCTGACGGCCATGAACATGCCGGCGGTCGCGGTCACCGACCAGAACAACATGTGTTCTCTGGTCAAATTCTATAAAAACACCATGGGCGCGGGCATCAAGCCGATCTGCGGTGCCGACCTGTGGCTGTCGAACAAAGACCCGGACGCACCGCTGAGCCGGCTCAGCCTGTTGGTGATGAACGCCAAGGGCTATCGCAACCTCACCGAGTTGATCTCGCGCGGCTTCATCGAAGGTCAGCGCAACGGCATGATCATCGTCGAGCGCGAGTGGGTTGCTGAAGCCAACGAAGGCCTGATCATGCTGTCCGCCGCCAAAGAAGGCGAGATCGGCATGGCCATGATCGGCGGCAATCCGGCTGAAGCCGAAACTCTGACGCGCGAATGGATGGCGGTGTTCCCGGATCGTTTCTATCTGGAAATCCAGCGCACCAATCGTCCTAACGATGAAGAGCAGCTGCACGGTGCCGTCGCACTTGCCGACAAACTTGGCGCGCCGCTGGTGGCGACCAACGATGTACGTTTCATCAAGCAGGAAGATTTCGCCGCCCACGAAACCCGCGTGTGCATCGGTGAGGGCCGCGCCCTCGACGATCCGCGGCGCTCGAAGAATTACAGCGATCAGCAATACCTGAAAAGCGCCGAGGAAATGATCGAGCTGTTCAGCGATATTCCTGACGCGATTGAAAACACCGTCGAGATCGCCAAGCGCTGCAATATCGAAGTGAAGCTGGGCACTCACTTCCTGCCCAACTTCCCGATTCCCGATGGCATGACCATCGATGAATATTTCCGCAAGGTCTCCTTCGACGGTCTCGAAGAGCGCCTGTCGGTGCTGCTGCCCAAGGACACCACCGAAGACTACGAAGCCAAGCGTCAGGTCTACGTCGACCGCTTGAATTTCGAGCTGGATATCATCATCCAGATGGGTTTCCCCGGTTACTTCCTGATCGTGATGGACTTTATCCAGTGGGCCAAGAACAACGGCGTGCCGGTAGGTCCGGGCCGTGGGTCGGGTGCCGGTTCGTTGGTGGCTTATGTACAGAAGATTACCGACCTCGACCCGCTGGAATACGACCTGCTGTTCGAACGTTTCCTTAACCCGGAACGGGTATCCATGCCCGACTTCGACGTCGACTTCTGCATGGACGGTCGTGACCGCGTGATCGACTACGTGGCCGAGAAGTACGGCCGCAACGCGGTAAGCCAGATCATCACCTTCGGTTCCATGGCCGCCAAGGCTGTGGTGCGCGACGTGGCGCGGGTACAGGGCAAGTCCTATGGCCTGGCGGATCGTCTGTCGAAGATGATTCCGTTCGAAGTCGGCATGACCCTGGAAAAAGCCTACGAGCAGGAAGAAATCCTCCGTGACTTCATCAAGGTCGATGAAGAGGCTGCGGAAATCTGGGAGATGGCGCGCAAGCTCGAAGGCGTTGTGCGTAACGTCGGTAAACACGCCGGTGGTGTGGTAATCGCGCCGACCAAGCTGACTGACTTTTCGCCGATCTATTGCGACGAGGCCGGTGATGGTCTGGTAACCCAGTTCGACAAGGATGACGTTGAAGCCGCCGGTCTGGTGAAGTTCGACTTTCTCGGTCTGCGGACCCTGACGATCATCGATTGGGCGCTGAAAACCATCAACCGCGACCGCGCCAAGGTCAACGAGCCACCGCTGGATATCGCGTTTATCCCGCTGGACGATAAACCGACGTACTCGTTGTTGCAGAAAGCTGAGACCACCGCGGTATTCCAGCTTGAATCGCGTGGTATGAAAGAGCTGATCAAAAAGCTCAAGCCCGACTGCCTGGAAGACTTGATCGCACTGGTGGCCCTGTTCCGTCCGGGCCCGCTGCAGTCCGGCATGGTGGACGACTTCATCAACCGTAAGCACGGTCGCGCCGAACTGGCGTACCCGCACTCGGATTACCAGTACGAAGGTTTGAAGCCTGTTCTGGCGCCGACCTACGGCATCATCCTGTATCAGGAACAGGTGATGCAGATTGCCCAGGTCATGGCCGGTTACACCCTCGGTGGTGCGGACATGCTCCGTCGCGCCATGGGTAAGAAAAAACCCGAAGAAATGGCCAAGCAGCGCGGCGGTTTCATTGAAGGTTGCGCGACCAACAATATCGACGCCGACCTCGCCGGTAACATTTTCGACCTGGTAGAAAAATTCGCCGGTTACGGCTTCAACAAATCCCACTCCGCCGCCTACGGCCTGGTCTCGTACCAGACTGCATGGTTGAAAGCCCACTACCCTGCGCCATTCATGGCCGCGGTACTCTCGGCGGACATGCACAACACCGACAAGGTCGTGACCTTGATCGAGGAAGTGCGCACGATGAAACTGCGCCTCGACGCGCCGGACGTGAACACTTCGGAGTTCAAGTTCACGGTGAACGATGAGGGCCGGATCATTTATGGCCTGGGCGCGATCAAGGGCGTAGGCGAGGGGCCAGTTGAGGCGATCACTGAGGCGCGTCTGGCGGGGCCATTCAAGGACCTGTTCGATTTCTGCGCCCGGGTCGACCTCAAGCGCATCAACAAACGCACGCTCGACGGCTTGATTCGCAGCGGCGCTCTGGATCGCCTTGGCCCGTACTTCCACGATGAGCAAAAAGCCTACCAGGCCAACATCGACCGCAACCGCGCGGTGCTGCTGACGGCCATGGAAGAGGCGATCAAGGCCGCCGAACAAACTGCACGCACTCAGGACAGCGGGCACTCGGACCTGTTCGGTGGACTGTTCGTCGAAGAAGACGCTGACGTTTACGCCAACCATCGCAAGGCCAAGGAGTTGACGCTCAAGGAGCGGCTCAAAGGGGAGAAAGACACCCTGGGCCTTTACCTGACCGGTCACCCGATTGATGAATACGAAGGTGAAATTCGTCGTTTCGCCCGCCAGCGCATCATTGATCTGAAACCGGCGCGTGATACCCAGACCGTCGCGGGCATGATCATTGCGCTGCGGGTCATGAAGAACAAGAAGGGCGACAAGATGGGGTTCATTACCCTGGATGACCGTTCTGGACGCATCGAGGCCTCGCTGTTTTCCGAGTCGTTCCATGCGGCGCAGTCGTTGTTGCAGACTGACGCGATGGTGGTCGTGGAAGGCGAGGTCAGCAATGACGACTTCTCCGGGGGCCTGAAGCTGCGGGTCAAACGTGTGATGAGCATGGAAGACGCCCGGACCAACCTGGCCGAAAGTCTGCGTCTAAAGCTTCAGACTCAGGACTTGAAAGGCGATCAGCTACGCTGGTTGGGCGAGTTGCTCAAGCGTCATCGTGGCGCTTGCCCGATCACCATGGAATACACCAGCCCGGATGCCAAGACCTTGTTGCAGTTTGGCGAGACCTGGCGAATTGATCCGGCGGATGCCTTGATTCAGGCTCTGCGTGACCAGTTCGGGCGAGACAACGTCTTTCTCCAATACCGTTGACCGGCAAGTGCCATCACTGCGCTTGCCCGCAACCTGAATTTTTAATCTCGACCTCAGCGCGCCTCTCCCTTAAGGTAGGGCGCGAATAGACAACCGGCCGGCCCAAGCTCATTTGGGACACGACCCAAGACGGACGCCTATGAACCCGAATTTTCTAGATTTCGAACAGCCGATCGCCGACCTGCAAGCCAAGATCGAAGAGTTGCGCTTGGTCGGTAATGACAATTCGCTGAATATCGGCGATGAGATCTCCCGCCTGCAGGACAAGAGCAAAACGCTGACCGAAGACATCTTCGGCAAGTTGACCAGCTGGCAGATCGCACGCCTGGCGCGTCACCCGAAACGCCCGTACACCCTCGACTATATCGAGCACATCTTCACCGAGTTCGACGAACTGCACGGCGACCGTCACTTCTCTGACGACGCCGCAATCGTTGGCGGTATCGCCCGTCTGGAAGATCAGCCGGTGATGATCATCGGTCACCAGAAGGGCCGTGAAGTCCGTGAGAAGGTGCGCCGCAACTTCGGCATGCCGCGTCCGGAAGGCTACCGCAAGGCTTGCCGTCTGATGGAGATGGCCGAGCGTTTCAAGATGCCGATCCTGACCTTCATCGACACCCCGGGTGCCTATCCGGGTATCGACGCTGAAGAGCGCAACCAGAGCGAAGCGATTGCCTGGAACCTGCGTGTGATGTCGCGTCTGAAGACCCCGATCATTGCCACCGTTATCGGTGAAGGTGGTTCCGGCGGTGCATTGGCGATTGGTGTCTGCGATCAGCTGAACATGCTGCAATACTCGACCTACGCGGTGATCTCGCCGGAAGGTTGCGCTTCGATTCTGTGGAAAACCGCTGAAAAAGCGCCGGATGCTGCTGAAGCGATGGGTATCACCGCCGAGCGCCTGAAAGGCTTGGGCATTGTCGACAAGGTGATTGGCGAGCCTCTGGGCGGCGCACACCGTGATCCGGCTGCCGCGGCAGCATCGATCCGTGCCGAGCTGAGCTCGCAACTGGCGATGTTGAAGAAGTTCGATAACGAAGCGCTATTGAAGCGCCGTTATGATCGACTGATGAGCTACGGTCTCTAAGTCGAACGCAATACCCCTGTAGGCGCTGCCGAAGGCTGCGATCTTCCGAGATCAAAAGATCGCAGCCTTCGGCAGCTCCTACAGGATCCTTGAGAAGCGACCCTCTCTATGAATTCTTCGAAGAGTGATTTGCCTTCCCGGCTATTGCTGAAACTTGAGCCTTGGCGCAATGCCGCTCATTGGCGTATCGCCTTCTCTGGTGGCCTCGACTCAACTGTTCTGCTGCATCTGCTTGCCGATCTGGCAAAAAACGTATCACTCCCTCCGTTAAGCGCCATCCATATCCATCACGGCCTCCAGGCTGCGGCTGATGCGTGGCCGCAGCATTGCCAAGCAGTTTGCGACGCACTGGGCGTGCCGTTGCTGATTGAACGGGTGAAGGTGCAGCCGGGCGCGAGTCTGGAGCGGGCGGCGCGGGATGCGCGATACGCTGTGTTCAGTGCGCTGACGCAAGCCAATGATGTACTGCTGACCGGTCAGCATCGTGACGATCAGGCAGAAACGCTGCTGTTTCGTCTGTTGCGCGGTGCCGGTGTCAGAGGGCTTGGCGGGATGCCGCAGCAACGGCCAGTGGGGCAGGGCACACTGATTCGCCCTTTGCTGGACTTCTCTCGTTCCGAGCTGGAGGCGTATGCGCAGACTCATCAATTGCGCTGGATTGAAGACCCATCGAATGAGGATCGGCAATTCTCGCGCAACTATCTGCGCCATCAAGTCATGCCGCTGCTGACCGGGCGCTGGCCACAAGCGCAGGCGAGCATGGCCCGCAGTGCCGCGCATCTGCGTGAAGCCCAGGGGCTGCTCGATGAACTGGCGCAGATCGATCTGGCACAAGCCGCGACTGCTCATGATTTCGCATGGTTGGGTTTGCCGTCGCTGGAACTGGCGCCACTTGCCGCTCTGTCCGCCGCCCGCCAACGAAACGCGATCAGCCATTGGCTCGAGCCCTTTACACAACTGCCCGATAGCGACCATTGGTCGGGATGGATGGATCTGTGCGAGGCCGCTCACGATGCCTCACCGATCTGGCGCCTGGCCGATGGCGAGCTCCACCGCAGTGCCGGTCGTCTGTGGTGGCTCAGCGGCGACTGGCTACGCACTCCAGTGATCGGCACCGAGTGGCAGAGCCCGGCGTCAGCGCTACGCTTGGCCGATAACGGACGTGTCATGTTCACGGGGCAGTCGCCTTGCGGGCCGCTGCGCATTGTCTATCGTCAGGGCGGTGAAGTGATGCATCTGGCGGATCGCGGCCATCGCGACCTCAAGCGCCTGCTCAATGAGCGCTCGGTGCCGGGTTTCGTCCGTGGCAGATTGCCGCTGCTGTTTCGCGGCGATGAATTGCTCGCGGTGGCGAACCTGCCGGGACTTGATGGCCCTGTGCTGGACGGCTGGAAATTGCATTGGCAGCCAACAGACGAAGATCAAGGTTTGAGCTGAAAGGAGCATTCCGGTAGACTACGCTCCCTTCTTGATACAACTTCTGTGGATTCGCCTGAATTGCAGGAGTTGCCGATTACCAAGCAGTCTTTGCTGGGCGATTCCAAAAAATGTGTAGCGAGCAACGTACCGGTGTTTCACCTGCCGGTCTGTCCCAACGCGGCGGTTTTTTTGAAAGGTGCACTGTGATTAATGCAGGTGATCGGGGGCTTCGGCCTTCCTTCGCTTTCCCCGGCGGCTCGTACCGCTTTAACGCAGACTTCTAGGGTTTTTCATGACGCGCTACATATTCGTCACGGGCGGTGTTGTTTCTTCATTGGGGAAAGGCATTGCATCGGCTTCATTGGCGGCCATCCTGGAGGCGCGGGGACTTAAGGTCACCATGCTGAAGCTGGACCCGTACATCAACGTCGACCCGGGCACGATGAGCCCGTTCCAGCACGGTGAAGTGTTCGTCACCCACGACGGCGCCGAAACCGACCTGGACCTGGGCCACTACGAGCGGTTCATCCGCACGACCATGACCCAGAACAACAACTTCACCACTGGCCGTGTCTACGAGCACGTGCTGCGCAAAGAGCGCCGTGGTGACTACCTGGGTGCGACCATCCAGGTAATCCCGCACATCACCGACGAAATCAAGCGCCGCATCATCAAGGGTGCCGGTGACGCTGACGTGGCGATGGTTGAAATCGGTGGCACCGTCGGTGACATCGAGTCGCAACCTTTCCTTGAAGCCATCCGTCAACTGCGTTTCGAAGTCGGCGCCAAGCGCGCGATGCTGATGCACCTGACGCTGGTGCCGTACATCGCCACCGCCGGCGAGACCAAGACCAAACCAACCCAGCACTCGGTAAAAGAGCTGCGTTCGATCGGTCTGCAGCCGGACGTGCTGGTGTGCCGTTCCGATCATCCGATCGACATCTCGTCGCGTCGCAAGATCGCTCAGTTCACCAACGTTGAAGAACGTGCGGTGATCGCGCTGGAAGACGCCGACACCATCTACAAGATCCCGGGCATCCTGCACTCGCAAGGTCTGGACGATTTCGTCGTTGAGCGTTTCGGTCTGCAATGCGGCAGCGCTGATCTGTCCGAGTGGGAAGCGGTGGTTGACGCCAAGCTGAACCCGGAACACGAAGTGACCATCGCCATGGTCGGCAAGTACATGGAGCTGCTGGACGCTTACAAGTCGCTGATCGAAGCGATGAGTCACGCCGGCATCAGCAATCGCACCAAGGTCAATCTGCGTTACATCGACTCCGAAGACATCGAAAACCAGGGCACTGCGCTGCTCGAAGGTGTTGATGCGATTCTCGTACCGGGCGGCTTCGGTCTGCGCGGCGTGGAAGGCAAGATCACTGCCGTTCAGTACGCTCGCGAAAACAAGGTTCCGTATCTCGGCATCTGCCTCGGTATGCAAGTGGCGGTCATCGAATTCGCCCGTAACGTGATGGGCTGGAAAGACGCCAACTCCACCGAGTTCGATCGCGCCAGCGGCCATCCGGTTGTCGGTCTGATCACCGAGTGGGAAGACGCGACCGGTGCCGTTGAAGTGCGTACCGAATCGTCCGACCTGGGCGGCACCATGCGTCTCGGCGCTCAGGACTGCCTGCTCGAAGCCGGCTCCAAGGTGCACGACTGCTATGGCAAGGACGTGATCGTCGAGCGTCACCGTCACCGTTACGAAGTGAACAACAACCTGCTGCCACAACTGATCGAAGCCGGCCTGAAAATCTCCGGTCGCTCCGCTGATGCTGCGCTGGTTGAAGTGGTGGAGGCGGCCGATCACCCATGGTTCGTCGCTTGCCAGTTCCACCCTGAGTTCACCTCGACACCACGCGATGGCCATCCGCTGTTCAGCGGTTTTGTCAAAGCCGCGTTGGCTCAACACCAGAAGAAGGCGTAACCCCGATGGCACAGAAGATCATCCGCGTCGGCGACATCGAGATTGCCAACGACAAACCCATGGTGCTGTTCGGCGGCATGAACGTGCTGGAAAGCCGTGACATGGCCATGCAGGTTTGCGAAGAGTACGTGAAGGTCACCGAGAAACTCGGTATCCCTTACGTGTTCAAGGCCAGTTTCGACAAGGCCAACCGTTCTTCTGTGACCTCCTATCGTGGTCCTGGCCTGGAAGAGGGCATGCGCATCTTCCAGGACATCAAACAAGCCTTCGGCGTGCCGATCATCACCGACGTCCACGAGCCTGATCAGGCCGCGGTCGTCGCTGAGGTCTGCGACATCATTCAACTGCCGGCCTTCCTGTCGCGCCAGACCGATCTGGTCGTCGCGATGGCCAAGACCAATGCAGTGATCAACATCAAGAAAGCCCAGTTCCTCGCACCTCAGGAAATGAAACACATCCTGAACAAGTGCGTGGAAGCGGGTAACGATCAATTGATCCTCTGCGAGCGTGGTTCGAGCTTCGGCTACAACAACCTCGTGGTCGACATGCTCGGCTTCGGCATCATGAAGCAGTTCGAGTACCCGGTATTCTTCGACGTGACCCATGCGCTGCAAATGCCGGGTGGTCGTGCCGACTCCGCCGGCGGTCGCCGTGCACAGGTTCTGGATCTGGCCAAGGCCGGCATGAGCCAGTCGCTGGCGGGTCTGTTCCTCGAAGCGCATCCGGATCCGGACAACGCCAAATGCGACGGCCCTTGCGCCTTGCGTCTGGACAAACTGGAGCCATTCCTGGCCCAGCTCAAAGCTCTGGACGAACTGGTGAAGAGTTTTCCGACGGTAGAAACCGCGTAACACTCAATTCTCCGGTAAAGTACCGCACGATTTGTCGCTCATGCCCTCGGGCATGAGCGTTATCGTCTGCAAGTCTGCCCGCTGCACACCCCTTGCCGACGGTAAAAAGATTTCCTCTAGCTGCGTCGTTTTCGTCAACTTTGGAGTGTTTACAACAATGGCAAAAATCGTCGACATCAAAGGTCGTGAAGTTCTCGACTCCCGTGGCAATCCCACCGTGGAAGCGGACGTGCTTCTCGACAACGGCATCATCGGCAGCGCGTGCGCGCCGTCCGGTGCATCCACTGGCTCGCGTGAAGCGCTCGAGCTGCGTGATGGCGACAAGAGCCGTTACCTGGGCAAGGGCGTGCTCAAAGCGGTAGCCAACATCAACGGTCCGATCCGCGATCTGCTGCTGGGTACCGACCCAAGCGACCAGAAAGCCCTGGATCACGCGATGATCAAGCTCGACGGTACCGAAAACAAGGCAACTCTGGGCGCCAACGCCATCCTCGCCGTGTCCCTGGCTGCGGCCAAGGCTGCTGCACAGGATCAGGACCTGCCGCTGTACGCACACATTGCCAACCTCAACGGCACGCCGGGTGTTTACTCGATGCCGGTGCCGATGATGAACATCATCAACGGTGGCGAGCACGCCGATAACAACGTCGACATCCAGGAATTCATGGTGCAGCCGGTTGGCGCCAAGTCGTTCTCGGAAGGTCTGCGCATGGGCACCGAGATTTTCCATCACTTGAAAGCTGTGCTGAAGGCCCGTGGCCTGAGCACTGCCGTTGGCGACGAAGGCGGTTTCGCACCGAACCTGGCGTCCAACGAAGACGCGCTGAAAGTGATCTCCGAAGCTGTGGCCAATGCCGGTTACAAGCTGGGCACTGACGTGACCCTGGCCCTGGACTGTGCGGCCAGCGAATTCTACGAAGACGGCAAGTACAATCTGTCCGGCGAAGGCCAGGTGTTCACTGCTGAAGGTTTCGCTGACTACCTGAAAGGCCTGACCGAACGTTACCCGATCATCTCGATCGAAGACGGTCTGGACGAGTCCGACTGGGCTGGCTGGAAGATCCTCACCGACAAGATCGGCGAGAAGGTTCAATTGGTGGGCGACGACCTGTTCGTGACCAACACCAAGATCCTGAAAGAGGGCATCGATAAAAACATCGCCAACTCGATCCTGATCAAGTTCAACCAGATCGGCACCCTGACCGAAACCCTGGAAGCCATCCAGATGGCCAAGGCTGCCGGTTACACTGCAGTGATCTCGCACCGTTCGGGCGAAACCGAAGATTCGACCATTGCCGACCTGGCTGTGGGCACCTCGGCTGGCCAGATCAAGACCGGTTCGCTGTGCCGTTCCGACCGCGTTTCCAAGTACAACCAACTGCTGCGTATCGAAGAGCAGTTGAATGGCAAGGCCAAGTACAACGGTCGCAGCGAGTTCCGCGGCTAAGTACAAATCGATGGAAGGACACCGGATTGTGTCGAAAAAGTCGTGACAGCGATGGATTTGCCACTAATCTGATGCCTTGACAGCACAAGCCTGGATCTTTCCAGGCTTCGTGCTATCAGATGCTTCAAAGTTTTGGCGTGGCTGTCTTTTTTCACTGGATACCTGATATTCGATGCGCAGTCCTTACTGGTTGTTTCTCGTTTTGCTCTTGCTACTGGCCGGTCTGCAGTACCGCCTGTGGGTGGGCAATGGCAGTCTGGCGCAAGTCGCCGAGCTGAATCAGCAGATTGCTGATCAACACGCCGAGAACGAAGGTTTGCTGGAGCGCAATCGGGTGATGGACGCTGAAGTCAGCGAGTTGAAGAAGGGCATGGAGACCGTTGAAGAACGGGCTCGTCACGAACTGGGCATGGTCAAGGACGGCGAAACCCTTTACCAGTTGGCCCAATGATCAATTCCCTGCCGGCCTTTTGGGCCGTGATTCCTGCCGCGGGCGTCGGTGCCCGAATGGCCGCGGACCGTCCCAAGCAATATCTGCAACTGGGCGGGCGCACAATTCTCGAACACAGCCTTGGCTGTTTCCTCGATCACCCAAGTCTCAAGGGTTTGGTGGTCAGTCTTGCGGTTGATGATCCTTACTGGCCGAACCTCGCGTGCGCGGGCGACTCGCGTATTCAGCGGGTTGAAGGCGGGGCCGAGCGTTCTGGTTCGGTGCTCAATGCCTTGCTGCATTTGCATGCGCAGGGTGCCGATGATGAAGACTGGGTGCTGGTGCACGATGCGGCACGCCCAAATCTGAGTCGTGAAGATCTCGACAAGTTACTTGATGAGCTGGCGGATGATCCGGTGGGCGGTTTGCTCGCGGTGCCGGCGCGCGACACGTTGAAGCGGGTCGACAAGCAAGGTCGGGTGGTTGAGACCGTGGATCGCAGCGTGATCTGGCAGGCGTACACGCCGCAGATGTTTCGCCTCGGTGCGTTGCATCGGGCGTTGGCGGACAGTCTGGTGGCGGATGCCGTGATTACCGATGAAGCTTCGGCGATGGAGTGGGCCGGTCTCAAGCCGCGTCTGATTGAAGGGCGGGCGGATAACCTCAAGGTGACACGGCCGGAAGATTTGGAATGGTTGCGTCAGCGTTGGGCGAATCGCTGCTGAGTGCTGTGCTGCCTGTTCTGCTGCCTTCGCGAGCAAGCTCGCTCCCACATTTGCTTTGCGCCTGACACCCAATGTGCATTCACTGCGGGCCCCCTGTGGGAGCGAGCTTGCTCGCGAAAGCGGCTGCTCAGACAACGCGTGAGTTACCCACGATACTCCGGCCGTTCAGCCAACCCTTCCTTAAGAAAATCCACCAACTTGCGCACCTTCGGCGACAAATGCCGTTGCTGCGGATACAGCGCCCACACCGCCGTATTCGGTGGCTGATGCGCCTCCAGCAACGAAATCAGCGCGCCACTGTGCAAATGTTCCAGCACGTAATAATCCGGCAACTGACACAACCCCACTCCCTGAAGCGCCGCATCCAGCACCGCCTGCCCACTGTTGCAGCGCCAGTTGCCCTGCACCCGCTGGGAAAATTCCCGCCCGTTTTGCTCAAGCTGCCAGAGGTCCGAGCTGCCGATCAGGCAATTATGGCGAGAGAGTTCCGACAAACTGTGTGGGCGACCGTACCGCTCAACGTAGGACGGTGACGCGCAGAGATACATTCGCCGAGGCGCCAGGCGTGTCGCAACCAACCGCGAGTCCTGCAAACGACCCAAGCGAATCGCCAGATCCAGCCCTTCATGCACCAGATCGAGTTGGCGATTGCTCAGCTCGATATCGACGCGCAACTGCGGATACAGCCCCATGAACCGCGTCACCAACGGCACGATAAACCGCTCGCCGTAGGCGACGGCACAGGTCATGCGCAGCATGCCTTTCGGTTCGCTGGTCAGGTCGCCAACTGCGCGCAAGGCTTCTTCACGACCGTCCTGCAAACGTTGGCAATGTTGCAGGAATGTCTGTCCAGCCTCAGTCAGCGTCACCCGGCGGGTACTTCGATAGAGCAGGCGCGTCTGTAAACGCTCCTCCAGGCGTACGATTTGTCGACTGATGTGGGAGGACGAAACCCCAAGACGTTCGGCGGCGGCAGTGAACTGGCTGCATTCAGCAACGGCGACGAACTCGTCGATGCCTTCCCAGCGGTTTTCGGACATCGGGATTATCCCTGTATGGCAATAATGTTTTGCTTTTGCCCGGATTATTCATTGTAAAGCCATGTATTACACTCCTTGTCTGGTTTTTTTATTCATTGGATTCACTGGAGAGTCAGCATGATCAAGTCGCGCGCCGCCGTTGCCTTCGAGGCCAAGAAGCCGCTGGAAATCGTAGAAGTCGATGTCGCCATGCCCAAGGCCGGTGAAGTGTTGCTGCGCGTAGTCGCTTCCGGGGTTTGCCACACTGACGCCTACACCCTGTCCGGCGCTGATCCGGAAGGTATTTTTCCTTCGATCCTTGGCCACGAAGGTGGCGCCATTGTTGAAGCGATCGGCGAAGGCGTGACCTCGGTTGCCGTTGGCGATCACGTCATTCCGCTGTACACCCCGGAATGCGGCCAGTGCAAATTCTGTAAGTCGGGCAAGACCAACCTGTGTCAGGCGATTCGCGCAACCCAGGGCAAAGGTTTGATGCCGGACGGCACCTCGCGTTTTTCCTACAAGGGCGAAACAATTTTTCACTACATGGGCACTTCAACGTTCTCGGAATACACCGTGTTGCCGGAAATCTCCGTGGCCAAGATCTCCAAAGATGCGCCATTGGAAAAGGTTTGCCTGCTAGGCTGCGGCGTCACCACTGGTATCGGTGCAGTGCTTAACACCGCCAAGGTCAAACCGGGTGACACCGTGGCCATCTTCGGTCTCGGCGGTATTGGTCTGTCGGCAGTAATCGGCGCGGTGAAAGCCAAGGCTGCGCGCATCATCGCCATCGACATCAACCCGGCCAAGTTCGAGATCGCCAAACAACTCGGCGCCACCGACTGCGTGAACCCGAAAGACTTCGATCGTCCGATCCAGGAAGTGATCGTCGACATGACTGATGGCGGCGTCGACTTCTCCTTTGAGTGCATCGGCAACGTGCAACTGATGCGCGCCGCCCTTGAGTGCTGTCACAAAGGTTGGGGTGAGTCGGTGATCATCGGTGTTGCCGGTGCTGGTCAGGAAATTTCGACCCGTCCGTTCCAGTTGGTGACCGGTCGCGTCTGGCGCGGTTCGGCATTCGGCGGCGTGCGCGGTCGTACCGAGTTGCCAAGCTACGTCGACATGGCCCAAAGCGGCGAAATCCCGCTGGATACGTTCATCACTCACACCATGGGTCTGGAAGACATCAACAAGGCCTTCGACCTGATGCACGAAGGCAAGAGCATCCGTACCGTCATTCATTTCTAAAAGCAGCCCCAAGTTACAAGCTTCAAGCTGCAAGCAAAGGCGCTTTTGCCTGTTCTTGAAGCTCGAAGCTTGCCACTTGCAGCTGGGAGAATCCCCATGAGTCTGGAAAACATCTCCTGTCAGAAGAGTTTTGGCGGTTGGCACAAGCGTTATCGCCATCGCTCCGACGTGCTCGGTTGCGACATGGTGTTTGCCGTCTACCTGCCGCCGCAGGCGGAGCAGGGCGGCAAGCTGCCGGTTCTGTATTGGTTGTCCGGCCTGACCTGCACCGACGAAAACTTCATGCAAAAGGCCGGCGCGATGCGCATGGCCGCTGAACTCGGTTTGATCATCGTTGCGCCGGACACCAGTCCGCGCGGCCCTGATGTGCCGGCTGATCCGGACGGTGCGTGGGATTTCGGCCTCGGCGCCGGGTTCTATCTGAATGCTACGCAGGAGCCTTGGTCGCGCCACTATCGGATGCATGACTATGTCGTGCAGGAATTGCCTTCATTGGTTGAAGCGCATTTCCCTGCGTCGGACAAACGCAGCATCAGCGGCCACTCGATGGGCGGCCACGGTGCGTTGGTCTGCGCATTGCGAAATCCAGGGCGCTATCAATCGGTGTCGGCGTTCTCGCCGATCAACAATCCGATGGATTGCCCGTGGGGGCAAAAAGCCTTTTCCCGTTTCCTCGGTGAAGACCGTTCGAAGTGGAAAGAGTGGGATGCCTGCGCACTGATCGCCGAAGCGGATGAAAAACTGCCGCTGCTGGTCGATCAAGGGGATCGCGACGACTTCCTCGCCACTCAGCTCAAACCCGAAGCCTTGCAACAAGCGGCAAAACAAGCGGGTCATCCGCTGACATTGCGCCTGCAACCGGGCTACGACCACAGCTATTTCTTCATCTCAAGCTTTATAGACGACCACTTGCAGCATCACGCACGCGCTCTGCGCGGTTAATGCGGGTAGAATCACGCCCTGACAAAAATCGGGGCGTTTTTTTTATGCGTATTGGCCACGGCTATGATGTGCACCGTTTCGCTGAAGGCGATTTCATTACTCTGGGCGGCGTGCGCATTGCACACAGCTTCGGGCTGCTCGCTCATTCCGACGGTGACGTCCTGCTGCACGCCTTGAGCGATGCCTTGCTCGGCGCTGCGGCGCTGGGTGATATCGGCAAACACTTCCCGGACACCGACCCGCAATTCAAGGGTGCCGACAGCCGCGCGCTGCTGCGTCATGTGGTCGCGCTGATCCATGCCAAAGGCTGGAAAGTCGGCAACATCGACAACACCATCGTTGCCCAGGCGCCGAAAATGGCCCCGCATATCGAATCGATGCGCGCGCTGATCGCGGCGGATCTTCAAGTTGAGTTGGATCAAGTGAACGTGAAAGCTACCACCACCGAAAAGCTTGGCTTTGTCGGTCGCGAAGAAGGTATCGCCGTGCACTCCGTTGCCTTGTTGCTGCGCGCATGAATGAACTGCAATTGCTCGGCCCGCGCGCCTATGGCGAACCATTGGGGACCGCGGTACTGAAAGCCATCGCTGAAGATTTTCAGGTCGATGAAGTCCTCGACATCCCGTTCAGTGGCGACGGTGAACACCTGTGGATCTGGGTCGAGAAACGCGGCCTGAACACTGAAGAAGCTGCGCGGCGTATCGCCAAGGCTGCCGGCGTGCCGCTGCGCACGGTCAGCTATGCCGGTCTCAAGGATCGTCAGGCGCTGACCCGCCAGTGGTTCAGCGTGCAATTGCCGGGCAAGGCCGATCCGGATCTGTCGGCGGCGGAAAACGATACGCTGAAAATCCTCAAGATCACTCGCCACAAACGCAAGCTGCAACGCGGCGCGCATTCGGCCAATGGTTTCACCTTGCGCTTGACTCAGTTCGCTGGCGATAAAGATGCGATTGAACAGCGACTGCAACTGATCGCCAGGCAAGGCATCCCCAATTATTTCGGCGCCCAGCGTTTCGGCCATGACGGCGGCAACGTCGTTGACGCGCGTTCGTGGGCCGCGCGCAAAGCCCTGCCGGAGCAACGCAATGTGCGTTCGCGCCTGCTCTCGACCGCGCGCAGTTTTCTGTTCAATCAGGTGCTCGCCGCACGGGTTGCCGATGGCACCTGGCAAAAAGCCCAGGTCGGCGATCTGCTGGCGTTCACCGACAGCCGCAGTTTTTTCCCGGCCGGTGAGGCCGAGTGCAGCGACCCGCGTCTGGCGATTCTTGACCTGCATCCGACCGGCCCGCAGTGGGGCGAAGGTGACTCGCCGACCGCAGGCGCTGTCCATGATCTGGAGCAGGGGATTGCCGCCGGTGAAGCGGATCTGCGCGATTGGTTGATCAACGCCGGTATGAGTCACGAACGTCGCATCCTGCGGCTGCCCATTGGCGGGTTGACGTGGCATTATCCCCAGCCTGACATTCTGCAACTGGAATTCGTCCTCCCGGCCGGATGCTTCGCCACTGTATTGGTGCGCGAACTCGTTGATCTGGTGCCGGTGGGGCAGACGGACAGCCCATGCGTATTCTGATTTCTAACGACGATGGGGTAACCGCACCCGGTCTTGCCGCGCTTTATGCTGCGCTGGCGGATTATACCGAGTGCGTGGTTATCGCCCCGGAGCAGGACAAAAGCGGCGCCAGCAGTTCGCTGACGCTCGACCGTCCGCTGCACCCGCAATATCTGGCCAACGGCTTTATCAGCCTTAATGGCACACCGACCGACTGCGTGCACCTGGGCCTGAACGGCTTGCTGGAGCGAGAGGCGGACATGGTGGTTTCCGGCATTAACCTCGGCGCCAACCTTGGCGACGATGTGCTGTATTCCGGGACAGTGGCGGCCGCCCTTGAGGGACGTTTTCTCGAGCGTCCGTCGTTCGCTTTTTCGCTGGTCTCGCGGCAAGTGGATAATCTGCCGACGGCAGCTTACTTTGCGCGCAAACTGGTCGAGGCCCATGCCGGGCTCGATCTGCCACCGCGCACGGTGCTCAATGTGAACATCCCCAATCTGCCCATCGATCACATTCGTGGCATCCAGCTGACCCGGCTCGGCCATCGCGCCCGCGCGGCGGCGCCGATGAAAGTGGTCGATCCGCGTGGCAAGGCCGGTTACTGGATTGCCGCTGCCGGCGATGCCGAAGATGGCGGCCCGGGCACCGACTTTCATGCGGTGATGCAGGGCTATGTTTCCATCACCCCGTTGCAGCTCGATCGCACCTTCAACGATGCCTTTAGAAGCCTCGACGGCTGGCTGGAGGGACTGCGCTGATGGCCCGTGAACACGAAGACCGGCTGCGCAGCGGTATCGGCATGACCTCGCAGCGAACCCGTGAGCGTCTGATCCAGCGCCTGTACGAAGAGGGTGTGTCCAACGCCAAGGTGCTGGAAGTGATTCGGCGCACGCCGCGTCACCTGTTCGTCGATGAAGCGCTGGCCCATCGCGCCTATGAAGACACGGCGCTGCCGATCGGCAATAACCAGACGATTTCCCAGCCTTATATGGTGGCGCGCATGAGCGAGCTGCTGTTGGAGGCGGGTCCACTGGATAAAGTGCTCGAGATCGGCACTGGTTCCGGTTACCAGACTGCGGTGTTGTCGCAACTGGTTGAGCGAGTGTTCTCGGTCGAGCGCATCAAGGTGCTGCAAGACCGTGCCAAGGAACGTTTGGTCGAACTGAACCTGCGCAACGTGGTGTTCCGCTGGGGCGATGGCTGGGAAGGCTGGCCGGCGCTGGCGCCGTATAACGGCATTATCGTCACCGCCGTGGCCACGGATGTACCGCAAGCCTTGCTCGATCAACTGGCTCCGGGCGGGCGCATGGTGATCCCGGTGGGCTCCGGTGAAGTGCAACAATTGTTGCTGATCGTGCGTGAGGAAAACGGCTTTTCCCGACACGTTCTGGGGGCTGTTCGTTTCGTGCCGCTGCTTAATGGGCCACTGGCCTGAGCATTTGTTCCGGTGCGCTGAATTCCTTTCGTTCGTCTGTGTCTTACACCGGCAGCGATGGTTTAAACGCAGCAGATTGCCAACTTGCAAACGTGTGCGCGAAGCGATTTCGCTTCATTAAAGGTAAAGCCGATCCGGCCCGTTATACTGGCGACACCTCATGCCGACATCCGGCATTTCACATTTTTCAGCCACCACAAAGGGAGCGGCGGGTGAGTCTCACAGTCATTGCGCAGCGTATGGGTAACACGAGCTTTCAGCGCCTGGTGACTGGCCTTGTCTTGAGCACCTTGCTGGTCGGTTGCTCCAGCACCAAATCGAGCAATGTCCGGGTGGTCGATCGCAACAATGCGGTGGCCCAGCGTCCTACCGTGACGACCGGACAGTATGTAGTCCGTCCGGGCGATACGATGTTTTCAATCGCGTTTCGCTATGGCTGGGACTACAAAGCCCTCGCGGCCCGGAACAATATTCCTACGCCGTACACGATCCATCCGGGTCAGACGATTCGCTTCGATGGCCGCACCGGTTCAACGCCGACGGCGGTGGTCAGCAACAGCAGTTCTTCGCCTTCTTCTTCGAGTAAAACCACGGTAATCCGGCGCCAGGCAAATGGCACGACGACCACCACAACCACCGGTTCTACTGGCGGTTCGGCAGGCGTTGCACCGTCCGTCGCCAACAAGCAAGCACCCGCGCCACTGCCTCCGGCAGGTCCGGCCCCGACCGGCTGGGGATGGCCATCTAATGGCATTCTGATTGGAAAATTCTCTTCAAACGGTAGTTTGAATAAAGGAATTGATATCGCCGGAGATTTGGGACAGCCTGTTTTAGCTGCGTCTGATGGGACGGTGGTATACGCCGGGAGTGGCTTAAGGGGCTACGGCGAATTAGTCATCATCAAACACAGCGAAACCTACGTCAGTGCCTACGGACATAATCGCAGGCTGTTGGTTCGGGAGGGACAGCAGGTCAAGGTCGGACAGACAATTGCCGAAATGGGGTCAACGGGTACAGACCGGGTGAAACTGCATTTTGAGATTCGCCGCCAAGGTAAACCTGTAGATCCGCTGCAGTTCCTGCCAAGACGTTGATTTGTAAGCCAGCCTGTTCCGTCACGTAGAGGGGACAGGCTCCAGCGCTGCCAAGGATAAAGGCGTCGCTTGAGCTTGGGGTCGAACTCACCAAAGGACTATAACAATGGCTCTCAGTAAAGAAGTGCCGGAGTTTGACATCGACGATGAGGTTCTCCTTATGGAGACCGGCATCGATTCGGATTCTTCGATGTCGAATGATGAAGGGGCTGCTCCACCTTCCGTTCGTTCCAAATCCAAACACTCCGCTTCACTTAAACAACATAAGTACATCGATTACACGCGTGCACTTGATGCCACGCAGTTGTATCTCAACGAAATCGGCTTTTCCCCATTGCTCTCCCCGGAGGAAGAAGTTCATTTTGCGCGCTTGTCGCAAAGTGGCGATCCGGCCGGGCGCAAGCGCATGATTGAAAGTAACCTGCGGCTGGTGGTCAAAATCGCCCGGCGTTACGTAAATCGGGGGCTGTCGCTGCTGGATCTGATCGAAGAGGGCAACCTTGGGCTGATCCGGGCGGTGGAAAAGTTCGATCCCGAGCGCGGCTTCCGTTTCTCGACTTACGCGACCTGGTGGATTCGTCAGACCATCGAGCGCGCGATCATGAATCAGACCCGGACCATCCGGTTGCCGATTCACGTGGTCAAGGAACTCAACGTGTACCTGCGGGCTGCACGGGAGCTGACGCAAAAGCTCGACCACGAACCTTCACCCGAAGAAATCGCCAACCTGCTGGAAAAACCGGTGGGCGAGGTCAAGCGTATGCTGGGCCTTAACGAGCGGGTTTCTTCGGTCGACGTCTCGCTGGGTCCGGATTCGGATAAAACCCTGCTCGACACCCTCACCGATGATCGTCCGACCGATCCGTGCGAACTGTTGCAGGATGACGACCTGTCGCAGAGCATCGATCAATGGCTCTCGGAGCTGACCGACAAGCAGCGCGAAGTGGTTGTACGCCGCTTCGGCTTGCGCGGTCATGAGAGCAGCACGCTGGAAGATGTAGGCCTGGAGATCGGCCTGACCCGGGAGCGGGTGCGGCAGATCCAGGTGGAGGGCCTCAAGCGCCTTCGTGAAATCCTCGAGAAGAATGGCCTGTCGAGCGAGTCGCTGTTTCAGTAAGCGCATCACACGACCACCCGCAAAAAGCCCCGACTGGTTCGGGGTTTTTTTTTGCGCGACGGCCTAGGTAGGAGCTGCCGAAGGCTGCGATCTTTTGATTCTGTTTTTAACATCAAAAGATCGCAGCCTTCGGCAGCTCCTACAGGGGAGGTTTTGTAGGTTTGCGGTGTAAGCCTTGGCTTACCGTTCCGTAGGTGTTCGTTATTTTTACACTGAAGCAGACGGCGATCGTACTCAAGCTAAGTATTTAACATATTGATTTATATACTTATTTTTTAATGTGAAGGGCTTATTACAGTTTTTTTTGGTATCCAGGGACGATTGCTCTTGGCAGGGAACTCTTTAGTATCTGGATTGTGTCGACGGACAGACACGCCCTTCAAGGAAGAGGGGAACGGACATCGCAGGAAGCGATTCATCAGGATGATGAAAAGGAATACAGGGAATAGGGAAAAAATGTGGGCGGGTCATACCGCCCCTTTTTTTGCCCGTAAAAAAGCAAATGACAGAAAAGCAAAAAGGCCCGCAAGGGGCCTTTTCATTCGAGCGCGGGGCAGATCAGCGTTCGAGGTCTTTGATCTTGCCTTTGACACCATCCCACTCTTCGGCATCAGGCAGCGATTCTTTCTTCTCGGTGATGTTCGGCCAGATTTCAGCCAGATCAACGTTCAGTTGAATGAACTCCTGCATCTCTTCCGGAACTTCGTCCTCGGAGAAGATTGCTACAGCCGGGCATTCCGGTTCGCACAGGGCGCAGTCGATGCACTCATCCGGGTGAATCACCAGGAAATTCGGGCCTTCGTAAAAGCAGTCCACCGGACAGACTTCTACGCAGTCGGTGTACTTGCACTTGATGCAGTTGTCGGTGACGACGAAGGTCATTTCTAATTTTCTCCTCAGGCGGCGGCAGCGTTGCCCCTTCACGGTTGGGGTCGCCAGGTTCGGGAGCGATACCTGCTGGCCAGGCTATTAGCCAGCAGCATCCCAAACCGCGCGAGATTCTAACAGCTTGAAGCCGTTTGCGTTATATCCGCTTCTTCAGTGCTTATATCCGGTTCTTCAGTGCATAGAGCATTTCGAGTGCACGGCGCGGGGTCAGGTCATCCAGATCCAGTTTAGCCAGCTCATCGAGTACCGGGTGCGGCAGGCTGGCGAACATGTCGCTTTGCTGTGGCGTCGCCGGTTTGCCCTTGGCGGCAGGTTTCGGCGCTTCATGCGGCAAAGCGGTTTCTTCCAGTCGGCTCAGGTGCTCGCGGGCACGCACGATGACTTCGCTTGGCACGCCGGCCAATTGCGCCACCGCCAGACCGTAGCTCTGGCTGGCAGGCCCCGGTAGCACGTGGTGCAGGAAGACGATGCGTTCGTTGTGCTCGGTGGCGTTGAGGTGGACGTTGGCCACCAATGGCTCGGCTTCAGGCAGCACGGTCAGTTCGAAGTAATGCGTAGCGAACAGCGTGTAGGCGCGCAGATGGGCCAGACGCTCGGCCGCCGCCCATGCCAGCGACAGACCGTCGAAGGTGCTGGTGCCGCGACCGACTTCGTCCATCAGCACCAGGCTGCGCTCGGTGGCGTTGTGCAGGATGTTGGCGGTCTCGCTCATTTCGACCATGAAGGTGGAACGGCCACCGGCGAGGTCATCACTGGAGCCGATGCGGGTGAAGATGCGGTCGACCAGCGACAGTTCGCAACTGGCCGCCGGTACGAAGCTGCCGATATGCGCGAGCAGGACGATCAGTGCGGTTTGGCGCATGTAGGTGGATTTACCGCCCATGTTCGGGCCAGTGATCACCAACATGCGCGTGTTGTCGTCCAGGCTCAGGTCGTTGGCCACGAACGGCGTGGTGAGTACTTGCTCGACCACCGGGTGACGACCCTGGGTGATGCGCATGCAGGGCTCGCTGACGAAGCGCGGGCAGTTCAGGTCGAGGTTCAGCGCACGCTCGGCGAGGTTGCTCAACACGTCAAGTTCGGCCAGCGCACCGGCGGTGTCCTGCAACGGTGGCAACTGGCTGATCAAGTCTTCCAGCAGCGCTTCGTAAAGCATCTTCTCGCGGGCCAGAGCACGGCTCTTGGCCGAGAGTGCCTTGTCTTCGAATTCCTTCAGCTCAGGCGTGATGAAACGCTCGGCGCCTTTCAGGGTTTGTCGACGGATATAGTCCGCCGGTGCCGACTCGGCCTGTTTGCTCGGCAATTCGATGAAGTAGCCGTGAATGCGGTTGTAGCCGACTTTCAAGTGGCTCAGACCGGTGCGGGCTTTCTCGCGGGCTTCGAGATCGATGAGGAACTGGCCAGCGTTTTCGCTCAGCGATTGCAGCTCGTCAAGTTCGCTGTCGTAGCCGGTTTTCAACACGCCGCCGTCACGGATCACCGCCGGCGGGTTGTCGATGATGGCTTTTTCCAGCAGCGCCGCCAATTCCGGGTAAGTGCTGGTGGTGGTCGCCAGACCTTGCAGGTGCGGCGCTTCCAGATCGGTCATCGCCATTTGCAGTTCAGGCAGTGCGCCAAGGGCGTCGCGTAGCCGGGCAAGGTCACGAGGACGCGCGTTGCGCAGGCCGATCCGCGCGAGAATTCGCTCGATATCGCCGATTTCCTTGAGCTGCGGTTGCAGCTTTTCGAAACGATAACGATCGAGCAGGCAAGTGATCGAGGTCTGGCGCGCCAGCAATACCGTCAGATCGCGCAACGGGCGATTCAGCCAGCGGGTCAGCAAACGGCTGCCCATGGCGGTCTGGCAACGGTCGACCACCGATTGCAGGGTGTTGTCGCGGCCACCGGCCAGGTTGGTGTCCAGTTCCAGGTTGCGGCGGCTCGCACCGTCCAGCACCACGGTGTCGTCGAGACGTTCGTGGCGCAGGCTGCGCAGGTGGGGCAGGGCAGTGCGCTGGGTTTCCTTGGCGTAGGCCAGCAGGCAACCGGCAGCGCCGATGGCCAGGGTCAGGTTCTCGCAGCCAAAGCCCTTCAGGTCTTGGGTGGAGAACTGCTGGCAAAGGCTTTTCAGTGCTGAATCACGCTCGAAATCCCACGGCGCACGACGACTGACGCCACGGCGTTTTTCCGCTGGCAGGTCCCTTGGCCAGTCATCCGGGATCAGCAACTCAACCGGATTGATCCGCTCCAGTTCCGCGAGCAGGTTCTCCCAGCCTTTGATTTCCGACACGCTGAAACTGCCGCTGGTGATGTCCAGCACGGCCAGACCGAACAGACGCTCATCCCCCAGCAGCGCAGCGATCAGGTTGTCGCGGCGCTCGTCGAGCAGCGCCTCGTCACTGACCGTCCCCGGCGTGAGGATCCGCACCACCTGACGTTCCACCGGGCCTTTGCTGGTCGCCGGGTCGCCGACCTGCTCGCAAATCACCACCGACTCGCCAAGCTTGACCAGTTTCGCCAGATAGCCTTCCGCCGCGTGGTAAGGAATGCCACACATCGGAATCGCCTGCCCCGCCGACTGTCCACGGGCGGTCAGGGTGATGTCCAGCAACTTGGCTGCCTTCTTCGCGTCTTCGTAGAAGATCTCGTAGAAGTCGCCCATGCGGTAGAACATCAGCTGATCTGGATGCTGATTCTTCAAGCGCCAGTACTGCTGCATCATCGGGGTGTGGGAGGACAGGTCTGAAATAGCTTTATTCATCAGAGGTTTAGCTTTACCGGAAAAAGTGACAAGGCAAAAACGGGGTCGTTCGCATCTACGAAATGGCGAGTGTTTGCCAGCGATGCGGCCCGTGGGTTGATTCAGTGGGGCTGAGTATGAAGTTTTTTTGAGGTGGATGCAGCAACGCGCGGCCGCTCGGGTTGGCATTGTGTCCTATAGTGCCGAAAAGCTATCGAATGATCAGAACGCGTGGGCGCAAGGCAAGTCGAGGAAGCAGCTTGGAACAGTCAGAGGGCATCGGCTCACAAGCGTCAGCGAGCGATTGTTACTACGATGCAGAGAAAATGACCCTCAGCCGGGCGCGGCGGTCAGCCTTGCTGGGCAGTAATGAAAGTGACCTGCTGCTAGCGCTGATAGCCGGCGTGACTGATAAGGAACAACTCATCTCCAGGGTCTGGGGGGAGCGCGGGCTGGTGATTTCCGACAGCAGTTATTACAAGACCCTGCACATGCTCCGCGCGCATTTCGCTGACGTTGGTTTGCCACGGGACAGTCTCAAAACTTTGCCACGCCGTGGCGCGGTGCTGTTGTGTGAAATCCGGTTGGTCAGCGCGCAGACTCAAGCCTCTGAGTCGCCGCCTGCGTTGGTAAACGATGCTGAACCGTCCATCGTCGACGCTCCCACGGTGAAAAAGCCATTCAGTCGTTACTGGCGCTTCCTTTTGCCTGCAATCCTGGTGTCGGCGATTGCTCTTCCGGTCTTTTACGCTTATCTGGTGTTTAAAAAGCCCGCTGATCTGGAGGAGTGGAAACTCATCTGGCAAGAAGGCGAAGCGAAATTGTATGTAGAAGAAAGTGAAAGAATGTCCAAAGAGGATATTGTCAAAGCGCTCAGCGAGTTCGAACCACCGATTGTATTGTCCGATATTAACTACTATGTGCGTAAACCGCTCTCTCAATTACTGATCAAGTGTATCAAGCCGGAAAGTAAAGGGGAGGCCATATGCGTGAACTACCAACTCGTTGGAAAAAAATAATCGCATTGTTTGGCGTCTCGTCTGCATGCATCTTTGGTGCTCTGGTTATCAGGCATTTCTATTTTATTAATCGCGATATTCCACGCGCCCCCTGTTTTGCATCCATCGATTTTGTCCATACTCATGATCACGAAGTTCGTTGGCATGGCGTTGGTGATATGACGATCGATCCAAGGGAGGGCGCTCTCTATGTGTACTACGTCGTCAAAACACCTGAAGGAAAAGTTTATACCTATGATCGAAAGTTCGAGATTGCACTAACACATCTGGATACTTCCAGGTTTCTGTTCAAGACGCGTTCGATTGTAAAGTTTGACGCGGATACTGCCGGCGATGAACTTCCGTTCATGGAAAGAGGCTTTCAAGGCGGTATGGTGACGTTCAATTACTTCTCCGATGCCGAGTATTACTACAACATCAATAACCTGATCAATGGCGTATGCCACGTCCCTCGCTAGCGCAAACCCCCCGGGTGCAAGGCCTCCGGCGACTAAGTAAGACTGAGTAAGACGCCAGTAAGGCCTCAACGGCCGTTCGTTGTTAATGTGATCCAAGTCAAGCCAACAGCCCCTGCGACTGCCGGAGAGTCAGCGCAGTGCGGCTGTTTAGTTGCCTTGAATAACATGATGATGTTTAGGCTGTTGAGGAACGTTATAAATGCTCTGGTTTTGCGTGCGCAGTTCTCATGGGGCCAAGTCTCCCGCCTGGAAGCGATCAATTGCAATAAGCCGGGAAGGTATTGTGTTTGTGCCGGCGGTTATTGCTGGAAAAGAAAAGGATGTGAGTATTTCCACATTGTGTGATCGCACTCCTGTTCTGCTGTGTTTCGATCATGTTTACGTACCAGTAGCGTGGATGGTGGAGCATTTTCCAACGTGTAGAGCTCGCTGTCGCGACATGATGATGGCGGCACTTTCTGGCGTACAGGAAACGTTAGGTTGTCGTAATGCATGGTCTCGGGTGAGCAACTTCCGTAGCCGCGCTGGAGAAAAAAATTATCTGGGATTTTTCTCATGAGACCGAGTCTGTTTTGCAATCTGTCTCTGCTGATTGGTAGCGTTTTGATCATAGATAGTTCATGGGCTGGTGCCCGTGAAAGTTGCGCGCAGCGCCGTGCCGAACTTGTGTTCCAGATTGAGCGCGCTGAGGCGACGGACAATGTTTATCGCAAGTCCGGTCTAGAGCAGGCACTTGCCAATGTCGAGCGTTATTGCCAAGAACCCTCCGCGCAAGATGACCGTTCAAGCGCCATCCAGAAGGCCGAAGCCGAAGTGCGACGCAGACAGAACTATCTGGAGGCCGCGCGTCAGTACGGTGATGTGAAAGTGATCAAGAAACAGGAAGCGAGGCTCGAACGGGCTCAGACAAAACTGCAAAAGCTTATGGATGAGTAAAGAGCCAATCACCGCCAAAGATTCGCGGGGTGTGTTCTTTCTTCAACCCTGCAATTCAACGTGTTCATCAGTGACACCGGGAAATCGAATATGAAAAACATCCTTATCATTGCTTCAGTCTTTACTTCTGCTGTGCTGATCTCTGGCTGTACCGCCACCGACTGGGTGCACGCTGCCGGGGGAATCATGGGCGCCAAGGACGATTACGACAGGAAGGCCAGAACTGATCGACTTAAAAAAGCCAATGCTGCTGCGCGTCGCGTCAAAGGCTGACCACACGTTGGCGCTGGACCGTTATTCAATGCAGAATGATGGCTCGGCAATATCATTTTGCAGCTGAATTCATTTTTATGCGTTAATTATGCAAATCAGCATTTGTCTTAACGAATAACTTCAAGCACTATGCGCGTTATGCAAAAACGCAACGTAGCCTCCGTCTTAAGAGCACTGCTCGACCAGCACGGGATCTCCCCCACGGAGCTCCACCGTCGCACCGGCGTGCCTCAATCAACTCTCTCGCGAATTCTCAGCGGGAAGATCGTCGATCCCTCGGATAAACACATCTCGAAGATCGCCGAGTACTTCGCCGTGAGCACCGATCAATTGCGCGGGCGCGCGGATGTCGTGCCGTCGGCCGGTGCCGCGCGTGATGACGTACACGCGGAACTCAAGGACATAATGCTGTGGGACGACGATACGCCTGTCGATGATGACGAAGTATCGGTGCCGTTCCTTCGCGAGGTTGAATTGGCTGCTGGATCAGGAAGATTCGTCATCGAAGAGAGCGAACGCTCTAGCCTGCGCTTCGGCAAGCGCAGCCTGCGCCATAATGGTGTGCAGTTCGACCAGGCCAAATGCGTGACAGTGCGCGGCAACAGCATGTTGCCGGTGTTACGCGATGGCGCCACCGTCGGCGTCAATGCGGGCAAGTGCGGCATTGGCGACATCATTGATGGCGACCTTTACGCAATCAACCACAATGGCCAGTTGCGCGTGAAGCAACTCTACCGCTTGCCCACCGGCATTCGTCTGCGCAGCTTCAATCGCGATGAACACCCGGACGAGGACTACAGCTTCCAGGAAATCCAGGAAGAGCAGATCGTCATTCTCGGTCACGTCTTCTGGTGGGGCATGTACGCCCGCTAGCCTGAACCCCTTCAGATAGAACCCGCCCTTTGCGGGTTTTTTTTCGTCTGCACAAAAACCTGCAGCCCTTGAACGGCGGGGCTCCCATGCATCTGCGCATTTATCATGCATAAATAAATGCATTTACGCATTGACTGGATATGCATACATGCATATCCTTGCCACCAAGCCGCTCGACAAAGCGGCTGGCAAGAAAGCTCTTTAGTTCCACAAGAACAGGCAGCGATGAACCGGCCTCAACGGTTCAGAGGGTTGGCAACTGACCCGGGTGTGCAGCGTAAAGCACCAGAAGCAGTTATCCGGCGGGCAGGGACCGCGGTCGGAAAAACAGTTTGAATGGACTCGTACCGCGCCAGTAGCGCCGAAAAGTCAGCTTCCTTCTTGAACACAGGATTTGAAGGAAGGCGAAGGAGCGCATTACTGAAAAGCCCGGCACTGGTGCCGGCCTTTTTGGAATGCCTGCCTAACTTCATCGCGATGTTTATCGCTAACAACAAACCCAGCAACACGAAATGAATCTTTATTAACTGGTCTGGCCTGTCGCGCCGTACTGACAGACATAACACACAGCGTTCGCTTAGAACTCATCAAAAAAGGGAATTGGAATGAATCGTTACGCACTTACAACCACCGTAATGGGTTACACCGTGATTCTTCAGGTGGTCGACACCGAGGGAGACGCTCCGGCTGTACCGGCAAATGAACCCTATGCCGCATGGCGGGACATCACCGGTAACGACACTGCTCAGTCGGGAATGAAAATCACCTGGGGCCCTGCTGGAGATGAATATGTTGCGGCTACTCCCCTCGAGCAACAACTGATCACCACCGGTCGCATGCAACAACGTTTTGATGCAGCCGAGCGCTGGCTGATGTTTAACCCTTTGCAATACAAGTCGGACCTCGGCATCGCCACTCCAGCGGACGAGTCGGCTTTGATCGCCTATAAGCAGTACTTCGTTGCCGTCAGCGAAGTTAACGAGCAAAACACATTCCCGACGATCAATTGGCCAGTCGCTCCGTTCTGATTCGGCATATCCGCCGTAACCAAGTCTGGAGTGCATTACTGAAAAGCTCAGCCCCCGCGCCGGGCTTTTTGGAATGCCTACCTCAAGAGAAACCGATTGAACCCAACACACACAATTCATCCATCACACCAGGAGGCGTGACATGACAACCGAGCAACAAGCGTTGGCAGACATGCCGATCTGGCTGGTCATCCTCCTTGCCGTAGTGGGCGGAGTGTCCGGCGAAATGTGGCGGGCCGACAAGGAGGGCGCACGTGGCTGGCCGCTGCTGCGCCGTCTGGCCCTGCGCTCCGGTGCCTGCATGATCTGCGGTGTGTCGGCGATCATGCTGCTGTATGCCGCCGGCATGTCGATCTGGGCCGCTGGCGCGTTCGGTTGCCTGACAGCGATGGCCGGCGCCGACGTCGCCATCGGTCTGTATGAACGCTGGGCCGCCAAGCGCATCGGCGTCTGCGAAGTCCCGCCCCGCGACCAACCTTAACCGTATTAATTCTCCGTGCCGCCATTTTGGCGGCAGGGCTGCGCGTGGACGATCGAAAAGGAGGTCATGTATGCCCACACCGATCCAGCAGCCGTCGCAACTGTTCACGGCCATCGCGACGACACTGCGCAACGCTGCCGGTCTCAACCTCAATGTCGGCAATCACGATGATTTCATTGCCCCGGGCGATCAGGCTTGGGTGTTGATCAACTTCGACCGGAATGGGGCGGGAGTACGTGGCGCTGACGGGCGAATTGCGCATGTCATGACGGTATCCCTGCAAGTCATCCCGGCCCTTTCTGCCAGCGCATTTGCAGCATGCGATCTGATCGCTGTGCTGAAAAATCTGATCACCGACAACGGTTGGAGCTTGCCCGGCGATCAATGCGATCTGCCAATGAACATTGATGGCTTGCCGTCATTACTCATTCGCGCCGATCAGCAATACAAAACCTGGACGCTGACGTTCAACCAAACCCTCTACCTCGGCCCGACCTTGCTCGACGATCCACTCGGTACGCCGAAATTCGCCCGCACCTGGGAAGTCAGCAATATCGACGATCCCGACCAATACACCGCGCTGGAGGCCTGAGATGTTTGATGCACTATTGCGCATGCAACTCGGCCCGATCATCGAGCGCCTGGCCGAGATGGAAGCGGAAATCGAAGACCTGCACCGCCGCGCGGAAAGCTTTTGCCGCATCGGCATTTGCCAGACAGTCGACGCCGCGAGCAACAGCTGTCAGGTCAGTCACGGTGGCTTGCTCACGCCGGCCATCAAGTTTTTCAACCCCAGTGCCGGGGCGCAAAGTGAGTCGCGGATTCCAACAGTGGGTGAGCAGTGTCTGCTGTTCAACTACGGCAGCGGCGAAAGCGGCGCACAAAGCGTGGCGTTGTTCGGCTTGAACAGCGATCGCTTTCCGCCAGCCTCCACGGTGCCGACGCTGACCCGTCGAGTGCATCAGGACGGCAGCGAAAGTGGTTACGACGATGCTTCGCACACCCTGCACTGGCAAAACGGCCCGGCAGCCTTCAGCGGTTCTCGCGACTCGCTGGAACTGAGCATCGGCCCGGCCCGATTAGCGATGACTCCACAAATGATCATCCTGCAACTCGGTGCCGTCGGCCTGACTATCGACACCTCGGGCGTGCACTTCAGCGGCCCATTGGTCGATCACCAGGGCCGCGTCATCAGCCCCTGAATCAAGAGCTTCCCATGATCGGAATCGATAGAGACAGCGGGGCCACGGTCGACGACTGGCTGCAGTTTGTGCAGCGCGCGACCCGGGCCCTGACCACGCCGCTGGGCACCCGGCAAAAACGGCCTTTGTACGGATCACTGATCCCCTCGCTACTGGGGAAAAACCTCGGTGATGACGTTCTGCTGTTGGCCCAGAGCCACGCGGCGCAAGCGTTCTACAACGCCGAAAACGGCATCAGCGATTTTCAACCGCAAGTGATCGTCGCCAGCCGTCAGGGCGCCGGCCTGCTGCTGCGTTTCGCCGGCACCTGGAAAAACCGTCAACAAACCTTCGAGGTCGTGACATGAGCATGTTGATCCCCGGCCAGAACCAATTGGCCGAACCCGCGCTGATCACCGTTGAAGCCTTCGAAGACTTGCTCGCTGAGTTCAAGACTTTCGTCGTCGAATACGTCGGGGCACGTTCGCCGGACAGTGCTGCGAAACTCAGGACCAGTCTCGAGAACGAAAGCGAACTGCTGACATTGGCGCTTGAAGCTTTCTGTGTGCGGCTGCAAACCCACGAGCGCAAATACAACGCTCGCATCAAACAGATGCTGGCGTGGTGGGCGACGGGCAGCAATCTCGATGCGCGGCTGGCGGACATGGGCCTTGAGCGGCAGTTACTTGATCCAGGTGATTCGGCAGCATTTCCACCGGTGCCGGCGATTTATGAAAGCGACGACGACGCGCGTTTGCGTTATTACCTGGCGCCGCATGCGCCGGCAGCAGGTTCGCGGATGCAGTATCGCCGCGAAGTCTTCACCCTCGGCGAGCGTCCGACAGTGCAGGTCGAATCCACCGAGGCAGGTGTGGTGAATGTCACCTACACCTTCAATCCGGACGGCCTCGCCGCGCAGGTCAAGGATGGCAATGCTCGACGCACCGCGCCGGGCGAAGTGCAGGTCACTGTCCTGTCCCGCGACGGCGATGGCACGCCTTCCGCGTCGCTGCTTGAAGGCGTTCGTCAGCACTTCGCACGGCCTGATGTACGACCGGAAACCGACCTCGTCACCGTCAAGGCTGCCGACATTCAGCGCTACAAGATTCGCGTCGTCGCCAAGATCAATTCCGGCCCCGACTCGGGCCTGACCAAAGTCGCTGCGCAACAACAATTGCAGGCCTACGCCGACAGTTGCCATCGCCTCGAAGGCCGGGTCGATCCGAGCTGGATCGACTACACGCTGCACAGCGCCGGCGCCGTGCAATTGCAGATTCTAGAACCGTTGGCGCCGATCGTGACCTCAGCGTTTCAAGCGCCGTACTGCACGGCGGTCGAGGTTGAGGTGCTGATGCTATGAGTGAAAAAACTCAGCGCCCGACGTTGTTGCCGGCGAACAGTTCGGCCCTCGAACGCGGCCTGGATCTGGGCTTCGGCGCACTGCTTGATCGCATCGCGCCGCCATTTCCCGAACTGATGAACCCCGCAGAAACCCCGGTCGCTTTTCTGCCGTATCTGGCAGCTGATCGCGGTGTTGCTGAATGGAGCACCACCGCACCGGAGGCAGAAAAGCGCCTGACCGTCGAGCTCGCTTGGCCCACCGCGCGCCAGGCCGGCACTCGCAAGGCGCTGGAAAACGCCGCCAAGGGTTTGCAGTTAAGACCCGAGATCCGCGCCTGGTACGAGCAGACACCGCCCGGCGCGCCGTACAGCTTTTCCGTACGCGCCTTCAGCGACCAACCCTATAGCGAAGAAATCGACGCCCGTCTCGATCGACGTCTGGCTGATGCCAAGAGCGAGCGCGATGTGCTGACGGTCTCCGTTGGCTTGAGCGCTTTCGGCAATCACGTCATCGGCGCCGCGACGTTCTGCGGCGAACTGACCACGGTTTATCCGGTGTTCATCGAAGGGCTCGAAACCTCGGGAGAGGCGTTCGTGGCTGCCGGCATGTACACCGTCGAAACATCCACTATTTATCCCCAGGGGGCCTGAATGGCTGACTATTACACCCTGCTCACCAACGCAGGGATTGCCTACGAAACGGCGTGCAAGGCCGCGGGCACGCCGATCAAGTTGACGCAGATTTCCGTCGGTGACGGCGGCGGCACGGTCTACAACCCGGCCGCGACCGCCACTGCGCTGAAGCGCGAAGTCTGGCGCGGACCGCTCAATGCGCTGTTCCAGGACGAGAAAAATCCGAGCTGGCTGCTCGCCGAAGTGACCATTCCGCCGGATGTTGGCGGCTGGTATGTGCGGGAAGCGGGGTTGTGGACTGACACCGGGATTCTTTACGCCATCGTCAAATATCCGGAGTCGTTCAAACCGGTGCTGGCCACCTCGGGTTCGGGCAAAGAGTTCTACATTCGCTCGATTTTCGAGACGAGTAATGCGTCGCTGGTGACGTTGTTGATCGACGACACCGTGGTCAAAGCCACCCGTGCCTGGGTCATGAGTTATCTGGCCGAAGAACTCGGCAAACTCGATGGCAAGCAATCGGTGCGTGTTGCGGCATCCACCAACATCGTGTTGAACGGTGCGCAGCAAATCGACGGTGTTGCAGTGATTGCTGGCGACCGCGTGCTTGTTGCGAACCAGACGCTGGCCAAGGACAACGGCCTGTGGATCGTCGCCAATGGCGACTGGGTACGGGCGACCGATGCCAACAGTAACGCCAAGGTTACGCCGGGTCTGACGGTCATGGTCGAGGAGGGCACGGCGAATGGAGATTCGTTGTGGCACCTGACCACCAATGCACCGATCACCCTCGGCACGACCGCGTTGACGTTCAAGATGCTGGCCGGGCGCACCGGGATTGCTGCCGGGACTTACAAGAGTCTGACGGTTGATGAATATGGCCGTGCGACTGCCGGGGCAAACCCCGAGACGCTGGCTGGGTTTGGGATCAAGGACTCTTACACCAAGGCTGAAGTCGAAGCGCTGATTGCCAAGGCTTCGGCGTTGCCGGTGGGGTCGATTGTTGCGTTCCCGGTTGATGCACCACCGCCGGGGTTTCTGGAGCTGGATAACAGCGTCAAGAGCAGTGCGACGTACCCGGACTTGAGCGCTTATCTGGGCGGCAAGTTCAACAAGGGTGATGAGGGCGCTGGGAACTTCCGTTTGCCGGAGGCGCGTGGGGAGTTTTTGCGGGGTTGGGATCATGGGCGCGGGGTGGATGCTGGACGAGGAATTGGTAGCTACCAGGCAGATGAACTCAAGTCTCATACCCACGTCTTCTCGGCACCGACATCCATTACAGCATCAGGCGGCTCATACGGAATCATTCTATCTGCAGGTGGTACTCCCAATTGGTCTACTACCTACACCGGTGGAAATGAAACTCGCCCCCGCAACATCGCCGTCATGTGGTGCATCAAAGCCTGGAACGCCCCGGTCAATCAGGGGACCATCGATGTCGCCGCACTGGCCAAGGAAGTCGAACGGCTCAAGTCTGCTGTTCCGGTTGGTGCTGTTCTGGCGTTCCCGACGGGTATCGTCGCTCCCGGTTATCTGGAACTGGATGGCAGTGTTCAGAGCATTGCGACCTATCCTGACCTGGCCGCTTACCTCGGCACCACTTACAACAAAGGTAATGAGGGCGCAGGCAATTTCCGCTTGCCGGAATCGCGTGGTGAGTTCCTGCGTGGATGGGATCATGGTCGAGGCGTGGATGCAGGTCGCTCTCTAGGCAGTTGGCAGAAAGCCACGCTGATGGGAGTCGACGCCGTTACTCAGGACGGGCTTGGCGTTCAATCTGTAAGTGCCGCGTGGAAGGTCAATGCTGACGGTTCGGGAAACAGTCATGCGTTCGTCGGTGGGGATCTTGCGGGGTCTGCAGCTTACATCGGCGCAGGTATATCGACCGGAGTTCCCCCCTCCGCACTCTTTCAGGCAGATGAGGCCCAATACACTCGAGGAACACTGGTCGGCACTCGCCCGCGCAACCTCGCCGTCATGTGGTGCATCAAAGCCTGGAACGCGCCGATCAATCAGGGAAGCATCGATATCGCCGCACTTTCGGTATTCGCTCAACAAGCGACCGAAATCAAACTTGGAACTGCCAATGTCGCTACGCAGGCGCTGACAGATGGTGGTGCGAATGACGCCACGATCGTGACCCCGAAAAAGCTCCGCTGGGGTTTTCAGATCCTCAAGGGGGCAACCGGCGGCTACATAGTGTTTCCTTCGTGGCTGGGCGGCTTTGTCATCCAATGGCTCGATGTTGTCATGCCGACGACTTCGCTCGGCACTACCAGGTTTGTGTGGCCAATGACTTTTCCAACCACCATGGCGGCGTGCGCTATTGCAACGAACTGTATGAATAGCTCGCCGGGTTACAACAGCTTAGCGGTAGTGGCCCGCGATAAAAACGGCGCAACGCTTCAAAACCTTGGTTTGTCGGGGGCTTTTGGTGCGGTTGCCCCTACAACTGTCATTGCTGTGGGGTGGTAGTGGTTATGACTAAATATGCAGTATTTGATAACACAGGCATTTTGACAGGACGCTATGACTCAGCCCTTCACGCAGATATTCCCAGTGGGGCTGTCGCGATCACTGCAGAGCTGTTTCGTCGCACGGTATTAGAATCAGATGGGGTTTGGCGGTTGGTTGACGGAGAGGTAGTCAAGGAGCCAATCGCCGAAGTCTTGCCAAACTATCCGCAACTTGTCGCCGTCGAGCGCTACAGGCGCGAGGCAACTGGCGTAAGCGTTGAAGGTTTGCAAATCGAGACCACCCGAGACAGCCAGGCGCTGATTGCCAGTACCGGATTGTCCGCCGTCCTCGATCCCGATTACCGCTGCAACTTCAAAACGGTGACTGGTTTTGTCGAGATCGGGTCGGGGCAAATCATTACCATCGCCAAGGCTGTTCGGGCTCACGTTCAAGCTTGTTTTGATCGCGAGTTGACACTTTTGCGCGCGATCAAGGCCGGTGAATTCCACGAAGATATGCTGTTGGACGGTTGGCCTGATTCCGCTCCGCTTGATCCTATAGAACCTCAATAAGAGCCCCTCCCCCCCCCCCGGGGCGTTTTCTTATCCGCTCAAAAAACTCAACACCCGCCAAGCCCCTCCCAAAGAGGGGCTTTCCCGTTTATGGAGAAACGAAAAATGGCAACCCGCCAAACCTACACCGTGCTCGTCCCATTCCCCACCGGCGGTGGGCATTGGTCGAGCATCGGTCAAGACCTTGATCTGCTCGATGTCGAAGCCAGTGCCTTGCACTTCGCCGGTCGACTGGAACTGAAAACACCTACCACCCAGGCCAAAAAGGCCGCTGCCAAGAAGGCTGACTGAACATGGCTGAGGTTTTGAACTTCGAGCACAACGGCATTACCGTCAATGCCACCGAATCCCCCGAGGCCATGGGTGGCCTGGGTGACAACGTCATCGGTCTGGTCGGCACTGCGCCGAAAGCCGATCCGCTGATTCCGCGCAACGCACCGTTCCGCATCAACAGCTTCACCACCCACGCGCTGCTCGATCCGACCGGTTCGGAAGAGGGCACTCTGTACCATGCCGTCTACCAGATCCTCAAAGTGGTCAAGGTGCCGGTCTACGTAGTGATCGTCGAAGCGGGCGCGACCCCGGCCGACACCGTTAACGCAGTGATCGGCGGCGTCGATCCACTGACCGGCCGCAAGCTCGGTCTAGCTGCGCTGGGCAGCGTTCCGGAAGACCTGACCATCATCGGTGCGCCGGGCTTCACCGGCACTAAAGCAGTAGCCAGCGAGTTCGCCTCGTTCGGCAAGCGCATCAAGGCCCGTGTGGTGCTGGACGGCAAGGACGCTTCGGTCGCCGATCAAGTGCTGTACAGCCAGGAACTCGGCGGTGCCGACCTCGGTTTCGACCGCTGCCTGGTGGTGCACAACATGCCTGCCGTGTATTCGAAAGCGGCGAAGAAAAACGTCTTCCTGTCGCCGTCGAGTCTGGCGATTGCCGCGCTGGCCAAGGTCAAGCAGTGGGAGAGCCCGGGCAACCAGGTGACCTACGCCGAGGACGTGTCCCGCGTCGTCGAATACAACATCCTCGACACCTCCACTGAGGGCGATCTGCTCAACCGTTACGGCGTCAGCTATTACGCCCGCACCGTGCTCGGCGGCTTCTCGTTGCTGGGTAACCGCTCGATCACCGGCAAGTTCATCAGCTACGTCGGCCTCGAAGATGCGATCAGCCGCAAGCTGGTCAAGGCGGGCCAGAAAGCCATGGCCAAGAACCTGACCAAATCCTTCATGGATCAAGAGGTCAAGCGCATCAACGACTGGCTGCAAACCCTGGTCGCCGACGAAACCATTCCTGGTGGCAGCGTCTATCTGCACCCGGAACTCAACAGCGTCGAGAAGTACAAGAACGGCACCTGGTACGTGGTCATCGACTACGGCCGCTACGCGCCGAACGAACACATGGTTTATCAACTCAACGCCCGCGATGAAATCATCGAGCAGTTCCTGGAGGACGTTCTCTAATGTTTACCAACCGCGTAAGACAGGCCATCGCGGCCACCCTGCAAGGCCTGCCGTTGTCGGCGACCGTTGAAGAATTCACCCCGCCGAAGATCGAATTCGACGTGGAAGAGATGCGTGGCGGCCGCTTCATCGTCGAAGAAATGGCCAAGGGCGGCAAAGCGCTGAACGCCAAGCTGACCCTGCAAGGTCTCGGCGCCGAAGTCATGCTGGCACTGGGTGTGAAGCTGGGCGACGACATTCTGCTGAACGTGCGTGAAGCCGGTCAGGATCAGGACGGCAACACCTGGTTCACTTACCACACCGTCGGCGGCAAGCTGAAATCCCTCGAGGAAACCGCGATGAAAATGGGTGAAAAGCCCAAGACCAATCTCGAGCTGTCCTGCCGTACCTACAACCGCCTGGAAAACGGCGTACCGGTGATCGACATCGATGTGCGCACCCAGAAGTTCGTGCTCAACGGCGTCGACATCCTCGGTGATGCGCGGCGTGCGGTGCTGATGCCGTAACTCACGGCTTACAGGCAATCACAAAACCCTGTGGGAGCGAGCTTGCTCGCGAAGCCTTTGGCACATGCAACATCAATGTGACTGAACCACCGCTTTCGCGAGCAAGCTCGCTCCCACAGTGGGCCAGTGTGACTGGCAGAAATTGAGTAACCCCCAAGAATCACCAAGGAATTCATACATGTCGTGGATGCCACCCCAGCATGACCTGTTGTCGCCGATCACCGGCGACGACGGTTCGCAGATCGAGACAATCCAGCTCAAGCCACTGTTCTACGCCGCGCAAAAAGAAGCGCTGGAACGCGCCGGCGATGATGAAGACGATCAGTTCTTCGAACTGGCGTTGCTCGCCACTGGCCTGTCGGTCAAGGAACTCGACCAGCTCAAGCGCCCGGACTACGTGAGCATCGCCCAGTACGTGCACGAGATGTCGACACGCCCTGCGTCGTACTTTCTCGACCAGGTCGAAGACGCGGAGAGATCCGCCGATCCCGACCAGATCCAGCTGCTGCAACCGCTCGCCGTGACTGGCCGCACCGTGACCTCGCTGAGCCTGGAAATGCCGGTGCTGCGCGCCACCAAAGTGATGAAGAAACTGAAAACGGCCAAGGAACGCGCCGAGTTCATCACCGCCCATTGCACCGGCCTGATGATCCCCGATCTGGCCCTGATGACCGTCCCGGACTGGACGCAATTGCAGGTGCGCATCGACGATTTTTTAAACCAGCCGGCGGCCTACTTTCGGAACGCGACATCGAAGTAATCCTCGATATCGTCCCGCTCATTTACCCGGTAAGTGAAGCGGAGATTCTGGAATGGGACGCCGAAAAGGCGTTGCGCCGCTACGACATAGCGATCACTCGCCTTGGCGTAAAACAGGAGTAGAGCGGCATGGCAGAGAGCAAATATGCGCTCACGTACGCCGGTGAGGGCGGCAATACAACGGGCGGATTTACGCTGCCCGACAACCTCGGCAAACCGCTGCAGGATTTGAACGTCACGTTGGCGTTGGCAAGCGTGGATATTCGTTTGCTGACTCAGGAGCAGGTCAAGCTGCGGGAGCTACTGGTCAGCCAGCAGTCGTTGTTCAAGGCTGGCGCGACAGCCCCTGCTGCAAGCGCTGAGCCGAAGTCCAAACTCAAGGCCGAGATCGAGCAGCGTCCGCCGCCGAAGCTGATGCAGCCGGCGATGGCCAACGAGACTGCGTTGGTTGAACTCAATCAGTTGCTCAAGATGAGCAACGACCAGCTGCAAACGCATTCACAGAACACTCTGGAACTGGCCAGCGAGAAACAGGTGGCGGCCAGTGGTGCAACCAACGCTGACCTATTGCAAGTTCAAGTCGCCGGAGCACGATCCGGTATTGCCGATGGAGCCAAGGGTGACCAACGGGCGAACGAGCTGAAATGGTTCTCCCGTGATGCCGCGATCAACGCATCGGCGTTCAGCATGGACGTCAAAACGGCTGGCGAGATGTTGGCGGCCTGGCGTTCGTCGCTGAAGCTGGATCGCTATCAGAGCCAGGATCTGGCCGATGCGACGAGCTATCTCGGCAACAGTGGCCTGGATGCCAAGGCCGCCGACATCGGTTCGGTCGTGCAACGCTCCGGCGAGACTGCAATCACTGCCGGCATGACCCCGGAACAGGTGGCCGCGTTTGCGGCTGCGCTGCTTAACAGCGGCGCGGACAAGGAGGGCGCCAGCGCCGCGCTGAAGGGCATCACTTCGGTGCTGGCCAAGGGCACAGAGACTTCGACGGAGCAGCGTACGGCTCTGAGCCAGTTAGGGTTGAATCCCGAATCGTTGGCAGGAGAGATGCGCAAGGACGCTCCCGCTGCCATCAACTCGGTGCTTGCTGCACTCAATAAACAACCGCTGCAAGAACGGGCAGCACTGACGAAGACGCTGTTTGGCGAAAACGACGTCAGGATTCTTGAACTGCTGAAGAAGCCCGATGATGTAAAAAACGCCTTCTCGCAGGTAGCCGACAAGGGTAAGTACGCGACGTCGGAACTTGGCGCCGATTCGGGGGCAGCCGCGAAATCCGCCGAGGCATTTGGCAATACGTCGCAAGGGCGTTGGAATGCGCTCGATGCGAGTCTGACCCGGCTGACCACCGCATTCGGCACGGCATTGGCGCCGTTGGCCGATGGTGCGGCAGTGGTGCTCACCGCGCTGGCCAATGGCGTGAGTACTGCGGCGGAGGCTTTCCCGGCGCTTACTGCAGGATTGGTTCTGCTTGGTGCCGCTGCTCTTCCTTTTGTGGGAGGGGCGCTGAAAACCGGCGTTGCCTCAGTCCTCGACACCGTTTCCGCGAAGCTGTTACGTCTGGCGACGACGCGACTCCCCCCCGATCTTGCTGATGCCATCGTCGGTGACGATGTCTCTGATGGCGGGCGAAAAAACAAACGATCGGGTCGTCGATCGGGTCGACGCCCGCAGGCCAGAACAGCGGCGCGCACGACAGTTCCGCGCGCCAGTGGGGGCAGTCGTTTAGGGGGGATCACGGCTAAGGTCGCGCCTCTGTTCGATGACATCAAAATGGGCTTCAAACTGTTCGCCGATCGCCTGGGCAACAGCGAGATGACATCGCGACTCAAAGGGCCTGCTGCCAAGCTTATGCCCTTGGTCGAAAGCGTCGGCGCCAAGGTCATGCCCAAAATCGCCCAAGCGCTGCCGGCGGTAAAACTGGGAGCGCCGCTGGCCATTGCGCACGCGGCCTATACCGGACTGAAAGGTTGGCGCGAAGGCGATGACCAAGCGGTCAAAGGTGCCGCCGGCGAGCTCGCCGGCACTGCCATTGGCGCCACAATCGGTACTTTCATTGCGCCCGGTATCGGGACATTCATCGGTGGGACTCTGGGCGCAATGCTCGGTTCTTACGTCGGTGAACAATGGGGCAAGCCTGCCGAGGACAAACTCGCGCCTCCCGCGCAAGTGGCCAAGGACCTGAGCAACGCTCAGACGCAAAACCAGCAGATCACCTATGCACCGTCGATTCAGATCAGCGGCAGCGAAATAGCCAGCTCGGAAAAAGTCGGCGCGGTGATCTCGCAAGTCATGCAAAACCATTTCAACACGCAGTTCATTTCCTCGATGAATACCAACCCTCTCGGCACCCGCCGTGACGCAGCCCTCACCGATGGAGTCGCCTGATGAAACAACAAATGGCATTGGGCAGTTTCATCTTCGGCCTGTCGCGCAACTTTGCGTACCACCAGTTGCTGCGCAAGTCCGATGGCGGCTGGACCGAAATACAGATCCTCACCAGCAAACCGAAATCCAGCCAGACCGGCCAAAAACCGGAAACCCTGACCATCACCGGCAAGTCGATGTACGCCGTGGCCATGGATCGGCTCGATGAATTGCGCGACTTGCAGGCGCTGCGTATACCGCTGCCGCTGATCGATGGCATCGGTCGCAACTGGGGTCTGTGGCGGATCAACAACGTTCAGGAAACCCAAAGCCAGATCATCGATGACGGCACGGCGATGGTGGTCGACTGGGTCATTGAATTGGCGGAGTTCAACAATGCGTAAGGTTCGAAGCGTGGCCGGTGATTCGGTGAATCTGCTGCTCTACCGCGAAACCGGGCGCAGCGATGATGCCGCTGAAGAAGCCCTGTGGAAACTCAACCCGACTCTGGCCGAGCACGGTCCGGTCCTGCCTGCAGGCATCTGGATCGTGCTGCCTGAGCTCGACAGCAAACCCGCCGCGATCAAAGCGCTTACGGCCTGGGATTAAGGAGGTTGTATGGCACTGGGTTTTACCCCGGTCGTTCAGATCTATGGCGCAAACGCCGATCTGCTCAACCAGCGTCTGATCAGTTGGGAACACATTGATGCCGCCGGTATCGAGTCGGATCAACTGACCCTGACCATTGATCTGGAAGGCCTCGAAGGGCTGCCGAACCTCGGCGGGAAAATCGGCCTGCTGGTGGGTTACCTGGAAATGGAAGAGATGGTCGACAAGGGCCAGTTCAAAGTCACTCGCCTGACACCGACGCTGTTTCCGTTTCGCCTGACCCTGGTGGCCACTGCAGCGCCTTTCAGCAAGGATGACGAGACCGGTTTCAAGCAGCGCCGCACCGCCAGTCATGGACCGACGACGCTCGGTCAACTGTTTAGCAAACTGGTGTCGCAGCACGGATTTTCATCGCGTGTCGCGGCGGACGTTTCGATGATCAAGATCGCCCACGTCGACCAATCCAATGAAACCGATATGGGCTTTCTGACGCGGCTGGCAAAAAAGTACAACCTGGTCGCCAAACCTTATGGCGATGCGTATGTGCTGGCGCGGCCCGGGCAGATCAAATCAATCTCGGGGCAGAAACTGCAGGATGTGACATTGTCGGTCACCCACAACAATCGTCCCGGCGATCACGCCTTCATCAGCGCCACGCTGGAAGAGGCCGCCCGCGAACAGGCCAAGGGCTGCAAGACCTGTTTTGTCGATGCGGTTACAGGCGTTTTGCATTGGGTCGAAACGGGACTTGCGCCGTTCAAGACCATCCGCCAGAAGCAACCCAATGAAGCCGACGCCATTGCCGTCGGCGAGGGTGAAGTGCGCAAGATGCTCCGGCAAAAGTTCAAGGTGAAGATCACCTGCCCGGGCGATCCGCGACTGGCCGCTGAAGGCCTGGTGCTGCTCGATGATACCTGGCCGGATTTCATGCGCGGACGCTGGTCGATCGACAAGGTCACGGCCAGCGGCAATCGCGAGAACAGCTATCGCTGTCTGATCGATGCATCGTGCCTGGACCCCAAAGCCGAAGCCAAAGACTGATCTCTCAGCCCACGAGTCCCCTGTAGGAGTGAGCCTGCTCGCGATAGCGGTGTGTCAGGCACATTGATTTTGAATGTGGCACCGCCATCGCGAGCAGGCTCACTCCTACAGGGGATTCGCGGTGTTTTCTGCAACTCATTTCAATTCTGGAACACCCCCCATGAAGATCACCCCGATCCTCACGCAATTGCGTGGGCAATGCCCAAGCCTGGCCAATCACATTTCGGTGGGTGTCGATCTGGCGTTGCTGCAAGGCAACCCGGATCTGCCAACACCTTCGGCGCATGTGCTGCCAATCGCCGATCTGGCCAGCAACAGCACCAGCCAAAACCTCACCACCCAACCGATCCGCGACCGCTTCGAAATCGTCCTGGTGCTTGACGCCAGCGACGCTACAAAAGCGCTGGATCTGTTGCACGACCTGCGCGCCGAACTGTGGCGCGCGGTGGTGGGGTTCAAGCCCGACAAAGACTACAGCGCCATCGTTTACGACGGCGGCGAGCTGGTCTCGATCAACAGCAGCCGCGCCTTCTACCGGCTGCGCTTTTTTGCCGAGTTCCAGCTTGGCCGCAATCTGCCGAGTCAGCCTGCGGAGAGTTGGCACGAACGCGAACTGGACGGTTTGTCGTCCTTTACCGGGGCCACCGTGCGGGTCGATGCGATCGACCCGGCCGACCCCAACCTGAAACGCCCGGGCCCCGATGGGCGCGTGGAAATGACTTTCTCTGGAGACGTAACCCCATGAGCAATCGCATCACCGTACTGCCGGCCGAAGGCCGCGTTGTACCTGACCCGGAGGCGGGCGATCTGCTGCCGCTGGAAGGCCGTGAAGTGCTGGACAGCGCCTGGTGGCGCCGACGTCTGGCCGACGGCGATATCACCCTCAAAACCGCACCAGCCAAACAAAAGGGAGCCAAATAATGGCGATCGGATTCAGCAACATCCCTGCGGACATTCGTGTACCGCTGTTCTATGCCGAAATGGACAACTCGGCCGCCAATAGCGCGAGTTCGACCCTGCGTCGTTTGATCGTCGCTCAGGTCAACGACAACATTGCCCCGACCGAAGTCGGCAAACTGGTTTTGGTCTCCAGCGTTGCGCTGGCCAAGAGCATCGGCGGCCAGGGCTCGATGCTCGCCTCGATGTACGAGACCTTCCGCAAGGCTGACCCGATCGGTGAGATCTGGTGCCTGCCGCTGCACAACGCCGAAGGCGCGATCGCCAAAGGCGTGCTGACCCTGACTGGCGCCGCCACTCAGGCTGGCGTGTTGAATCTGTATGTCGGCGGCGTGCGTGTGCAAGCCACCGTGGTCAACGGTGCCACCGCTGCTCAGGCGGCCACCGCCCTGGCGCAGAAAATCAACGCCACCGCCGATCTGCCGGTCAGCGCTGCCGCTGCCGAAGGTGTGGTCACCCTGAGCGCCAAATGGACCGGCGACAGCGGTAACGACATCAGCCTGCAATTCAATCGCTTGGGCAAGAGCAACGGCGAAGACACCCCGGCCGGCCTGACCACTGCGATCACCGCCATGACCGGCGGTGCCGGTGTGCCGGATCAGGTGGCGGCGATTGCCGCGCTGGGTGACGAGCCGTTCGAGTTCATCGCACTGCCATGGTCCGATCTGTCGACCCTCAACACTTGGCAAGCGGTCATGGATGACAGCACCGGTCGCTGGTCGTGGGCCAAGCAACTGTTCGGTCACGTCTACAGCGCCAAACGCGGCACCGTCGGTACGCTGGTTGCAGCCGGCCAGGCACGTAACGATCAGCACATGACAATTCAGGCGTTGGAGCCGGGCGTTCCGCAACCGTTCTGGGTACAAGCCGCTGCACTGGCTGCACGCACCGCGGTGTTTATCTCCGCCGACGCCAGCCGTCCAACCCAGAGCGGCAGCCTGCCGGGCGTTGATCCGGCGCCGGCCAGTGAACGCTTCACCCTGACCGAGCGTCAGTCGCTGCTCAACTACGGCATCGCCACCGCGTACTACGAAGGCGGCTACGTGCGCATCCAGCGCTCGATCACCACTTACCAGAAAAACGCTTACGGTCAGGCCGACAACTCCTACCTGGACAGCGAAACAATGCACCAGTCGGCGTTCATCGTGCGCCGTCTGCAAAGCGTGATCACCAGCAAATACGGTCGCCACAAACTGGCCTCCGACGGTACCCGTTTCGGCGCTGGCCAGCCAATCGTCACCCCGGCGACCATTCGCGGTGAGCTGATCGCCCAGTACGCCAAGCTCGAACTGGAAGGCCACGTCGAGAACGCCGAGCTGTTCGCCGAACACCTGATCGTCGAACGCGACGTGCAGGATCCTAGCCGCGTGAACGTGCTGTTCCCGCCGGATTACATCAACGGTCTGCGCGTGTTCGCACTGCTCAACCAATTCCGTCTGCAGTACGACGACGCGGCTTGATCCGCGCGTTTGACGGCAAGTTATCAGCCCACCTCGCGTGGGCTTTTTTATGCAAGGGAGTAACACCATGGGTCAACTGATTGCAGGCACCTGCTACGTCAAAGTCGACGGCGCACAACTGACCATCAATGGCGGCTGCGAAGCCCCGCTGATGGCGGTCAAACGCGAAACCGTCGTACCCGGCTTCTACAAGGAAACCGACATCGCGCCGTCGTTCAAAGTGACCGCGCTGCACACCGCCGACTTCCCGCTGAAAAAGCTGATCGAAGGCACCGACATCACCGTCACCTGCGAATTCAGCAACGGCAAAGTCTACGTACTGGCCGGTGCGTATCTGGTCGAAGAGCCAGTCTCCAAGGGCGATGACGCCACCATCGAACTGAAATTCGAAGGCATCAAGGGGACCTGGCAATGAGCGGCGCCGTGAAGCTTCAGGTTGCGATCGAAGCTCACGGCGAGCCCCTGACCGAACTCGTCCTGCGCCGCCCGACGGTGCAGGAAGTGCGAGCGATCAAGGCGCTGCCGTACAAGATCGACAAGAGCGAAGAAGTCAGCCTCGACATGGATGTGGCGGCCAAATACATCGCCGTGTGCGCCGGTATTCCACCGTCGTCGGTCAACCAGTTGGATCTGGCTGACCTCAACGCGCTGAGCTGGGCCGTTGCGAGTTTTTTCATGAGTGCGGCGTCGGCGCCATCACCGACCTGATTGCCGTCGCCTATGACCTGGCCTGGTTCTGGAAGGTTGACCCCGAACAGATGATGGCCAGGCCACTGGATGTGCTCCGCGAATCGCTGGAGCACGCGCAACGGATCAATGCGATGCAGCAGGTGCAGTGATGGCAGACGAAGAAAAGAAAGTAAAAACTCCGGTGCTGATCACGGGCATCGATGAGCTATCGCCCAAGCTCGGCGCCCTTCAGGCCAAGGTCGGCAGTTTCAAGAAAAATCTCGAGCAGGTCGGCCTCGACAAACTGGACATCAGCGGGCTGTTCAAGGGCGGCAGCGTGATCACGCCGTTTGTGGATGGCATCAAGTCGGCAGCAGCATTTCAGGGCAAATTGACCGAAGTGGGCGACGCTGCAAAAACCGTCGACCTGCCCGCCACACCGAAAGTCGCAGCGCAGAACATGAACGTGTTCAGTGCGTCGATGGAAAAGGTTTCCGCAGCCGTGGACGCGGCACTGGTGCCGGCGGTGGGGGCGTTGGTGGTCGGGCTGGAACCGATGCTGACGCAGGTCGGCAGCCTGCTTGCCGACAACCCGAAACTGGTCGAGGGCCTGGCGGCGGGGGCGATTGCCTTCTCGGCGATGCAAACTGCCGTCACCGGTATGACCCAGGTGATGGACGTGATGAGCATGGTGCTCAAGACCAACCCGATCATGTTGATCGCCATGGGCATCGCGGTGGCGGCCGGTTTGATTTATGCCAACTGGACGCCGATCAGTGCCTTTTTCAAGGGCATGTGGGAGGGCGTGAAAAACATCGGGGTGAGTGCGATGGCGACGTTGCGCTCGATCCTCGATTGGCGACCGCTGGATTCACTGGCGGCGCTGTGGTCACCGATCGCGGGATTCTTCTCCGGGATCTGGGACAAGGTCAAAGCGGTCACCGCGCCAGTGATCGACTTCTTCAAGTCGGTGTTCTCGTGGACGCCCGCCGGCATGATCCTGGAAAACTGGACGCCGCTGACTGGTCTGTTTTCGGCGATCTGGGACTTGCTCAAGGCCTTGAGTGTGCCGGTGATGGCGTTCCTCAAAGGTCTATTCGACTGGACACCGCTGGGGATGATCATCAACAACTGGGGGGCGATCACCGGGTTCTTTGCCTCGATCTGGACGGCGCTGCAACCGGCGGCACAAGCCATCAAGGACTTCTTCGGCACGTTGTTCGATTACTCCCCGCTGGGCATGATCGTCAACAACTGGGGCAGCATCGTGACCTTCTTCGAACCGATCTGGGCAGCGTTGCAAGTGTCGGCGCAGCAGATCAAAAGTTTCTTCCAGAGCTTGTTCGAATGGTCGCCGCTGGAACAGATCGCGATGTACTGGCAACCGATCAGCGAAGTGTTTTCGGCGCTGTGGCGCGTGGTGCAAGCGTTGGCCGCGCCGGTGCTGGAGTTTCTGCACAACATGTTCGAATGGACGCCGTTGGGGCAGATCATCAAGAACTGGGGGCCGATCACCGAGTGGTTCGGCGAGTTGTGGCAAAAGCTGCAAACCGTCATTGCGCCGATCAAGGAGTTGTTCGACGGTGGCTTTGCCGGACTGATCGCCAAGGTCACCGGCAAAGTTGAAACGTTCACCGAAGCGCAACGCCAGACCAATGCCGAAGGCAAAGGGGAGCTGGCGCCGGCGTTCTTCGGGGCGACGCCGCAAGCAGCGGGCAACGGTGCACTGCAAAGTGGTTCGTTGCCACAGAGTTCTGGCGCGCTGATTCAACAAAGCGCTATCAACAACCGCACACAACTCGAAGGCGGCCTGACCGTGCGCTTCGAAAATGCGCCGGCCGGATTGCGCACCGATCAACCGCAAAGCAATCAACCGGGCCTGGCGCTGTCTTCGCGCATTGGCTATCGCTCGTTGTCGGCAGGAGGTTCCAATGAACTGGCGTGACCGTTTGTTGCCGGCATCCTTTCGTGGTGTCGGGTTCTGGATCGATCAGGCGAAAACCCCGGTCGGTCGCAAAGGTCAGTTGCACGAGTATCCGCAGCGCGACCTGCCGTATTTCGAAGATCTCGGCCAGCAGGCCAGGATTCATGACGTCACCGCATTCATCATCGGCGCCGATTGCCTGGAGCAGCGCGACAAGCTGCTCAAGGCATTGGAGGCGGGCAGTGGTGAACTGGTGCATCCGTGGCTCGGACGCCTGCAAGTCAAGGTCGGTGAATGCGACATGACCCACACCCGCCAGGACGGCGGGTTGGTGACCTTTACTCTGAAGTTCTATCCCGATCAGCCGTTGCCGTTCCCGACTGCCAGCGTCAGCACGCAGAAAGTCTTGCTGGTCAAGGCAGACACACTGCTGGGTTCGGCGGTGGCACGCTTCGAACAGGCGATGACGCTGATCAAGGCTGCGCGGATCGGCATCGCCAATCTGCGCAACAGCCTGACCGGGGTTTATGAGGTGATCAAGGAGCAGCTCAAACCGCTGATCGAGCAGTACAGACAGATCACTGAACTGGTCAAGGCAGTGAAGGAGTTACCCAAGGAAGTGGCAGCGGAATTCAAGGGTTTGCTCGGCGATATCAAGGAGCTCAAGGAGTTTGCGAAGGAGGGCTACCGTGGCGTGATTGCCGACGTCTCCCAGCAACTCGAAGCCATCCGCAAGGCTGATGCGCCGAAGATCACCACCGGCAAGGACACCAACGCCGCGGCGCAAGCCATGGCCGATCTGGTGCAGGACACAATGCTGGTCAAAGTGGCGCAGTGGGTGGCGTCGATGCCAGTGGCGACCCCGGCAGTGAAACTGTCGTCGACACCTTCGGTGGCGCATCAGGCGGATCAACCCGTGACCCGTCCGGAAGTACCGGTGACCGATGAAATGAAAGCGCTGCAGAAGGCGGTCGGGGTGGCCATTGATCCGATGCTGGACAAGGCCGATCCCCAGCACCACCAGGCAATCAACGATGTCAAGGAAGCGCTGCTGGCGCATCTCAAGGCAGTGGCGTCATCCGGTGTGCGCCAGGTCACCAAATCGTTCCAGGAAAGCCTGCCGGCGCTGGTTGTGGCCTACAAGCAATTTGCCGATGCCACACGGGTAACTCAGGTGACTCAAAGCAACGCGATGAACCATCCGGGCTTTTCCCCCAACGACGTGAAAGTGTCCAGGGAGTGAACCATGAGCGAGATGGATAACAGCGTCACATTGACCGTCAACAACATGGAATACGGCGGCTGGAAAAGCGTGGAGATCACGGCCGATCTAGAGCGCCAGTTCCGCACTTTCAAACTTGACATCACCTGGCAGTGGCCGGGGCAGACGGTGGACCAGCGGATCAAGCCGGGTGACCCCTGCGAAGTGAAAATCGGCCAGGACCTGGTGCTCACCGGCTATGTGTTCAAGGCTCCGATCAGCTATGACGGGCGCCAGATCAGCCTGAGCATCGAGGGCAGTTCCAAGACCCAGGATCTGGTCGATTGCGCCGCCAGAAACCAGCCGAACCAGTGGCAGGAGCAACCGCTGTTGAGCATCGTTCAGGCGCTGGCGATGGAGTACGGGCTGATGGTGGTCAATGAAATTCCCGAGACCGTGCGGCTCGCCAAGCACACCATCGTGCCGGGCGAAACGGTGTTCCAGTCGATCGACCGGTTGCTCTCGCTGTTCCGGGTGTTTTCCACCGATGACGCGCAGGGCCGGCTGGTGCTGGCCAAGCCTGGCAGCGGTGGGCGGGCCAGTGATGCGCTGGAGCTGGGCAAGAATATCCTGTCGGCCAACGCCCCCATGGATCAGAGCCAGGTGTTCTCCGAGTACCGGGTGATCGGCCAGCAGAAAGGTTCGGACAAGAAGAGCGGGGCGGCAGTCAGCGAGGTTGAATCCAGCGCGACCGATCTGAGCTTCAAACGTCGACGCACCACCATCATCAACGAGGGCACCGCGCTGACATTCGAACTGGCCCAGCAACGCGCCCAGTGGGAGAGCATCACCCGTATGGGGCGGGCGCAGACCACCACATATCAGGTGCAGGGCTGGCGTCAGGCCAACGGTGATCTTTGGCGGCACAACACGCTGGTCAAAGTCACGGATCCGGTGCTTGGGTTTGATGGCGACATGCTGATCTCCAAAGTCACGTACTCGCTGTCGGCACAAGGCTCGGTGACCACGCTGCAAGTGGCACCGCCGCATACCTTCGACGCCAATCCGAGCCCCCCGAAAAAACCATCAGCCTGACGCCCGCCCCTGTGGGAGCGAGCTTGCTCGCGAAGGCGTCAGATCAGACACCGCTCTGGTGCTTGTCAGGACGCTTTCGCGAGCAAGCTCGCTCCCACAGGGATCAGCATCAACCTCACCACTTGAGGACAATTCATGAGCCTACTGACACGCCTGCTGGCGCGCGGCACTGTCGTGCTCGCCAATTCGGCATCCAAGCTGCAATCGCTGCAAATGCGCCTCACCGCCGGCGAAGTGAATGACGACATGGAGCACTTCGAACCTTACGGCTTCACCAGCCATCCGCTGGCCGGTGCCGAAGGTGTCGTCACCTTCATCGGTGGCGACCGTTCCCACGCCATCGCCCTGGTCATCGCTGACCGCCGCTATCGCCTGCAATCGCTGGCGTCGGGCGAAGTGGCGATCTACACCGACGAGGGCGACCGGATTCACTTCAAGCGCGGGCGGATCATCGATATCGAAACCGCCACGCTGAACATCCGCGCCAGCAGCGCGGTGAACTTCGATACGCCGGTGATCAACCAGACCGGCAAGATCGTTTCCACCGGCGATCAACTCGCCGGTGGCATCAGCCAGATCAAACACGTGCACGTCGGTGTACAGGCCGGCAGCGGCCAGACCGGCGCGCCGGCAGGAGGCAAGTGATGCTTATCAGCCAAAACCTCCATGCCGCGCTAACCCGCTCCGTGCTCATCAGCCTGTTCACCTGGCGTCGCGCCGCCGATGACGACGCTCTCGACGACGAAGAACGTTTCGGCTGGTGGGGCGACACCTTTCCCACCGTCGCCGACGATCGCATCGGCTCGCGGCTGTGGCTGTTGCGCCGGGTCAAGCTGACCCGACAAACGCAGATGGACGCCGAGTTCTATGCCCGTGAAGCCTTGCAGTGGCTGATCGACGACGGCCACTGCAGCGCCATCGACATCATCAGCGAACGCCTCGACGCCCAGCGCCTGAACCTGCGCACGGTCCTGACCTTGGCTGACGGCGAACGTCTGGACATCAACCCCGATAACAGTTGGCAGGTGATCTATGCCGTTTGAAACCCCTTCGCTGCCGGTGCTGATCAAGCGCACCCAAAGCGACCTGGCCGGCGATTCGCTGCGCCAGTCCGATGCGCAAGTCTTGGCCCGTACCCTCGGCGGCGCCGCTTATGGTCTGTACGGTTATCTCGACTGGATTGCCGAGCAGATCCTTCCCGACAAAGCCGATGAATCGACTCTGGAGCGCATCGCTGCGCTGCGTTTGAATCAACCGCGCAAACCCGCGCAAGTCGCCACCGGTAGCGTTAGTTTTACCGCGACTGCCGGCGCGGTGCTCGACGCCGATACGCTGCTGCAAACCAATGACGGCCGCACCTACAAAGTCACCGCCGTGCGCACCACGGCCAATGGCAGCAACACCACCACCATCGCCGCGCTGGATCCCGGCAGCCTCGGCAATGCCGACGCCGGGCTGGCGCTGACACCGGTGCAGCCGATTGCCGGTGTGGTCGGTAACAGTTTTGTGGTGCTGGCACCGGGACTCAGCGGCGGTGTTGCGCGGGAAAGTCTGGAGTCGCTGCGCTCGCGGGTGATTCGTTCTTACCGCGTGATTCCCCATGGCGGTTCGGCCAGCGACTACGAGACCTGGGCACTGGAAGTGCCGGGCGTGACGCGTGCCTGGTGCCGTGGTGGCCTGCTTGGCCCTGGCACCGTCGGCGTGTACATCATGCGTGACGACGACCCGCAACCGGTGCCAAACGACGAGCAACTGGCCGAAGTACAGGCTTACATCGAGCCGCTGCGCCCAGTGACGGCTGAAGTGCATGTGCTTCCACCGATTCAGGTGCCCGTGACCTATCGCCTGAAGTTGACCCCCGACACCAGCGCCGTGCGCGCGGCGGTCGAAACCCAATTGCGCGACTTGCACAACCGCGAGGCTGACCTCGGTGAGGACTTGCTGATCAGCCATATTCGCGAAGCGATCAGTAGCGCCGCAGGTGAAACCGACCACGTGCTGACAGCTCCCGTGGCCAACGTCACGGCCAACGACAGCGAACTGCTGACCTTCGGAGGTTGCGTATGGGGGGCATAAGAACCGCCGCGCAATATCAGGCGCAACTGCGCGCCTTGCTGCCCACTGGCCCTGCGTGGGACCCGGAGCGCGTGCCGGAGCTGGAAGAAGTGCTGCAAGGCGTCGCCGTCGAACTGGCGCGCCTCGATGCCCGCGCCGCCGACCTGCTCAACGAGATGGACCCGGCCGGCGTCAGCGAACTGGTGCCGGATTGGGAGCGGGTGATGAACCTGCCCGACCCGTGCCTGGGCGCCACACCGCTGTTCGACGACCGCCGCCTCGCCGTACGCCGGCGCTTGCTCGCGGTCGGCAGCCAGGCTGTCGGTTACTACATCGACATCGCCAAAAGCCAGGGTTACCCCAACGCGACCATCACCGAACTCGAAGCCCCACGCATGGGCCGCTCGCGTTTCGGCTCGGCGCATTGGGGTACGTGGGAAGCGCAGTTCATGTGGACGCTCAATACCGGCGGGCGCTTGTTGCTGGGTCGGCGTTTCGGCGCGAGCTATTGGGGTGAGCGTTTCGGTGTCAACCCGGGCTCGGCACTGGAATGCCTGATTCACCGCAGTGCGCCGGCGCATACCAAGGTGCACATCAATTATGACTAGGGAGGAATGACGGGATGGATTATCCGAAGAGTGTGCCCAGTTCCGGGCTGGTGAATGGCAAATTTGTTGATGAAAACCCATTGATGGGAACGCCGGGCTCATTGATTCCGGCGCGATGGGGCAACAGCGTTACCGATGAAGTCATCAATGTGATCACTGCCGCCGGACTAGCCCCCGACGAGGGCGACACTACGCAACTCAAAGCGGCGATTTCGGCAATTGTCGAAAAGAACAAAAGTGATTCTCTGGCAAGCAAGGATGAGGCCGAGGCGGGTACCAGCAGCAGCCGTCTGATGACTCCGCAGCGGGTGTTCCAGGCGATCGAAAAGAAAGTGGTGCAAGCCACTGAAACGGTTTTTGGCTGGGCGCGGATCGCGACTCAAGCCCAGGTCAATGCGGGGACGGATGACACCACTTTCGTCACGCCGAAAAAACTCTGGTTTGGTGTTTCCTACAGCATTGGCGCGAACGGCTATATCGCTTTTCCGAGCTGGTTGGGGGGCTTCATGATTCAGTGGGTCATGATCACCATCGCTACAGATAAAACCTATGTTGCAAAACCCTGGCCGGTGGCTTTCAAGACCCAGTGCGCCGCTACCTGGGCAAGTTACTCGCACAGCGGCAACGCACCCTTTTTCGATATCGTCACTCCACCCTTGGTGACCTACTTTGATCCCAGCCAGGTTCAAGTCTTGAGTAATTCCGGTGGCTCCGGTTTTGTCACTGTCCTGGGGGTGGGTAACTGAAATGAAACGTTTCTATAGCCGCACCACCGGCAACACCTATTTGTCGGGTTATCACACCAGCCTTCCAGACGATGCCGTTGAAATCGACGAGGCGCGTTATGAGTCGGTCATCGCAAATCCTGTAGCGGGTACCGAGCGATCCCATGACGAGCAAGGTCTGCCGATCCTGGTCGAGTCGACAGCTCTTTCTGAAGAGCAAACATCGGCCGAAGCCAAGGCGTGGCGCGATCAGGAATTCAACCGGATTGTCTGGTTGCGCGATCGTCACCGTGACGAAGTGGAGCTGATGAAGATCACCACGCTGTCCGACGCTGAATACCTGACGCTGCTGACCTACCTGCAGGCGCTGCGCAAGTGGCCCCAGGCGAAGAAATTTCCCGCCAAACGCTCTCGACCGAAAAAGCCTGCCTGGATGACTGCCGAGTGACTGGATGCTGCTTTGTCGGCATCGCCTATCAATATTCCAGGTACAGGAAAACCAATTATGGACTATCCAAAAAGCGTCCCCAGCGTCGGTCTGGTCGATGGTCGTTTCGTCGATGAAAACCCGGTGGCGGGAGCGCCGGGTTCGTTGATTCCGGCGGTTTGGGGCAACAGTGTGACTCAGGAGATTCTGAGTGTGGTTACCGGCGGCGGGTTAGTGCCGTCCGAGGCGGATACCGGGCAGTTGTACAAGGCGATTCAGTCGATTGTTGGTAGCGCGAGTCCGATGCGTTCGGTGATTACCCGGCTTGCAGCTTCCAAGTCACTGGCCGAGCAGGAACTCGGTCTCGTTTTGATCGATGGCAGTCCCGCTCCCGTGACCCTGACTTTACCTCCGGCGGATCTTGCTCTGGGTGTACGCGATGTGATTCTTCGTCGTGTCGACAACAGCGGCAATCGCCTCGTTGTTCAAGCATCCGGCACCGACAGGATTCGCTTTCACACCTACCTGTCGGCCAGCGGTTATCCGTTTCTGGTGTTGATGGGTGGAGGTGACTGGTGGCATCTGCGCAGTGACGGAGCCGGGAGCTGGTGGCCGATCGGACGCTTCGACAATACCGCCTTGGGCCGCCCGTTGTTCGAGACCACCACAACGCTTAATCCGGGTGGTTATGGCGTTCCCAACGGTGATCTGTTCAAGCGGGCCGAATGGCCGTGGCTGTGGGATTTTGCTCAGGCGTCCGGGGCATTGACGACCGAAGCGGCCCGAGTGGGCAGAGAAGGTGCCTGGACCAGTGGCGATGGCGCTTCGAACTTTCGAATTCCCGAGATTCGGGGCGAATTTTTGCGGGTGCTGAGTGAGAGCAGAAACGTTGATGCTGGACGTGTAACAGGCAGTCTGCAAATGCACGCTTTGCAAAGCCACAACCATTATCTGCCGACGGGAACCGGGGCGACATTCAAGCCTGCTCCAGCGATTCCGGATACCGCCTGGGACGTTACCACCAACGTCAATTTTTTACCGACTTCAGCAACGGTGGCAACGACCTATCCCAACCCTGCATTCGACAATGATGCCTACATCGGCAATATCGGCAATTTCGCTGGCGAAACCCGACCGCGAAACATCGCTTATCCCGCGCGAATCAAACTGATCTGAGGTGCACATGTTCAATTATCTGATAGATGACAGCGGTGCATTGACCGGGCCTGTCGAGTTTCCGCTGGTGCCCGGGATCGGTCTGCAACTGCCAAGCAATGCGGTGACGCTGAGCATCGAACTCTCCCCAGCGCCTGAGGGGTTTGCCTGGGCCTATGACAAGGGTTCGTTGCAACAGCAGATCGATTGTCGTGGGGATGTCTATCGCACTGACACAGGCATTCGGGAAACCTGGAACGCGCTTGGCGAATTGCCGGAGGGCTTCACCCGGTTGCCTTGGCCGGGTGGCTTTCACATCTGGGTGGATCACGCCTGGCGGGTCGATGACATCGCGCAACTGGCGGATCGCAAACGCGTCATTCTCGCTAAACGTGATGCGTTGCTTCGCGATGCCGTGCTGAGAATCGCGCCCCTGCAGTACGCCGAAGACATCGGCGATGCCAGCCATGATGAACAGCTTTTGCTGATGGAATGGAAGCTCTACAGCGTAGAGCTGAACCGCATTGAAAAGCAGGGCGGCTTTCCCGAGGCCGTCACTTGGCCGGCAATTCCCGGCGCTGTCGTGACCGATTGATATCTGCACAAGGAAACGTTTGTTCCTTTGACCGTTTCCCGGTCTTCGGCCTCGGTGTGGCTAGCCGCTTCAAGCGGCTGAGGCCTGCGCCCAATGTATTTTCAGATTAAGGAGATAAACCTTGGACTATCCCAAGAGTGTGCCCAGTGTCGGGTTGGTCAATGGCCAGTTTGTCGACGAAGACCCGATCGCCGGTAAACCCGGTTCGCTGATCCCGGCGACGTGGGGCAACAGCGTCACGCAAGAAATTCTTAACGTCGTTCAGGCGGCCGGCCTGACGCCGAATGAGTCGTCGAACAATCAGTTGTTGGCGGCTTTGCGCAGCCCGACATTGTTCACGACGGCGCCGCAGTTTGATGGCGGACGCTCGGCAGCAACGTCCGAGTTTGTGCAACGGGCGCTGGGCAGTTATGCCAGTGCTCGCGGAATATCCGCCGCCACCCAATTGACCCAGACCGATGTTGGCTGCTCGATTGGGCTGGGCGGTAACGCGGCGTATACCGTGACGCTTCCGGATGCCGCTGCGGTGCCGAGCGGCGCCACGATCAGCTTGCATTGCCGTAATAGTGCGCCCGTCACGGTGGCCAGTAAAACCGGTGCGCAGATCAGTCCGCAAGGGGCTTATCTGGCGTCGATCGTGATGACCAATGGGGAGAGTGCGAACTTCGTCAGGGAGTCTGGAGTGTGGGTGGTGTATGGCACCGCTGCGCTGAAGTATTCAGCCAATTATGCCGCGCAGTTCGCCACATCGGGATATCAAAAGTTGCCCAGCGGTTTGATCGTGCAGTGGGTAACGGGGGGCTCCGATGCGAATGGCAACATGACGGTGTCGCTGCCGATCAGGTTTCCCAATGCTGTCCTCGGAGGTGTTGCCAATGAAGGCTATCCGGCAGGTTGGAGTAGCTCCAACGTAACCGTTTGGGCATTTGACGGCGCGAACTCCACGACAACGACAGTGGTTGCGCGGGTCCGAAATGTGCTGGCTGGAAGTGTAAAGGCTGAGCCGGGGATTTCGGGTCGCGTTCTGGTTTGGGGGTATTGATCATGACGATTTATTTCTATGCGCAAAGCCTGGGCTTTGATCGAGTCGACAGCGCACTTCCCGAAGTGCCTGACGGGGCGGTGGAAATCACCCAGGCGCAATACGCCGAGCTGTTTGCCGGGCAGGCAAGCGGCAAAGTCATCAGCGCCAGTCACTCTGGCCAGCCTGTACTGACCGATCCGCTTATTTCGCCGATTGCGCTTGCCAGTCATGAGCGTGCATGGCGCAACCAGGTGCTTCAAAACACCCAGTGGTTGGTGTTCCGCGACGCTGAAGAGCTTGAAGTTGGCGGCGGCACGACCCTGCGCGCCGAAGAGTTCAAGCAGTTGCTGGCTTACCGGCAAGCTCTGCGTGAGTGGCCAAATGATCCGGACTTTCCAAACGCACTGTCGCGTCCGGTCGAGCCCGATTGGCTGGAAGGCCTGCTGCGGGCAAACGGCTGAGGAATCAACATGGACTATCCAAAAAGCGTTCCCGGCTCCGGCCTGGAGAACGGCAAGTTTGTCGATGAAGACCCGATTGCTGGAAAGCCCGGTTCATTAATCCCGGCCAGTTGGGGTAACAGCGTTACCGAAGAAATTCTCAGCGCAATTAAAGCCGCAGGATTGACCCCGGACGAAGAGCAAACCAATCAACTCGCGCAGGCGATTCGGCTGTTGTCGAAACCCGACCCCTTGCAGCAATTCCCGGTGCAGGTGTACCGCAAGAATCTGTTGATCAATGGCGGATTCGATATCTGGCAACGCGGGATCACCAATCAGGCACCGAACGTCGGTGGTTATGTAGCCGACCGTTTTCGCTGTGACTGGAACGGTAATGCAGCTGTGGGTATCAGCCGGCAAAGCTTCACCCCGGGGCAAACCGAGGTGGCCGGTGAGCCGGCGTATTTCCTGCGTTGGCAGCAAACCACGGCAGGAATTGGTGCAACGGAGCACAAAATCTCCCAGGCCATTGAGTCGGTGCGAACCCTGGCCGGGAAGACCGCCACCGTCACGTTCTGGGCAAGATCCGATGCGCCGCGCGCGCTGAAAGTGACCGTGGGGCAGTTGTTTGGCGTCAGCGGTTCGGAATCCGTAATAAAAACGGTGGACGTCTTCCAGTTGAATACGGCTTGGACAAAATACACCGCGACATTTCAAGTACCGTCCATTGCGGGGAAAATGCTGGGCACGAACGACCACCTGAGACTGGCGTTCGACCTGCCACTCAACGTTGTGCAGACGGTTGATCTGGCGCAACTCCAGTTGGAGGAAGGACCGGTTTCCACGCCTTTCGAATACCGTCCGGTCGCTGAAGAGTTGATGTTGTGTCAGCGATACTTTGAGAAGTCTTTCGCCAACCGTTTACCGATTCAGGCGAACAATGGCGTCAGTACGTGCGTTCTTTCGTTCAGTCAATCGGCAGGTGCCAACGCTGGCCAATATGGCTTGGCCATCCACATGCAAATACTGAAGCGAGTGCAACCTACCGTCGTGCTGTATTGCCCTGCAAATACAGGTAATCAGGTCTGGAACTACACGGTACAAACAGCCTGTACGGGGACGTTCGTGCACGGTGTGACGCAGCGTACTTTCGCGCTTAGCACGGTGACATCACCCAACAGCGCGCCCGGTAACGGGTTGCAGATTGAATGGACAGCGGACGCTGAAATCTAGGAGTGACACATGACATACCAATTGACGGCGTGCGGCGTATTGCGCATGGAGGATTCAGCATTCATCCCCCAGGATCCGACCAATCGCGACTGGACTGAGTATCAGGCCTGGCTGTCATCGGGCGGGCAAGTGCTGCCATTGGACGAAACACCTGAGGCGGCAGCGGGCACCCTGAAAACTCTGGCAAATAAATGGCTGGCAGGTATTGGCCGTCAACCATGATTCAATCAGGGCAATATCCAGGGAGGATCAAGCATTATGCAAATTACTGAAAAAGACCTTATCGACATCATGCCCAACGCCCGCAGCCAAGCGGGCGTTTTTGTTTCTGCGCTCAATAGCGCCATGGTTCGCCGCCATATCAACACGCCTAAACGTATCGCGGCGTTCCTCGCGCAAGTCGGGCACGAGTCGGGTCAATTGCGCTATGTGCGTGAACTGGGCAACAACCAATACCTGAGCAAATACGACACCGGCACGTTGGCCTTACGTCTGGGTAACACACCTGAGGCTGACGGCGACGGACAAAAGTATCGGGGGCGCGGGTTGATTCAGATTACCGGCCGTTCGAATTACCGTCAGTGCAGCCTCGGTCTGTTCGGCGATGAGCGTCTGCTGTCGTTGCCCGAGCTGCTCGAACAACCGCAATGGGCCGCTGAGTCTGCCGCTTGGTTCTGGGAACAGAACGGCTTGAACGAACTGGCCGATCGCGACCAGTTCAACACCATCACCCGGCGCATCAACGGCGGGTTGAACGGCTTGCAGGATCGTCTGGAAATCTGGGCACGGGCGAGGGCGGTGCTATGCCAATCCACTGGCGAATGATTGGCGTTGTGTTGCTGGCCGCTGCTGCTTTTGCCGCAGCCTGGCAGTTTCAGGAGTGGCGCTACGGCCGGCAATTGGCGGAGCAGGCACGGTTAAACGCCGAAGTCCTCAATCAACAGAATGTTGCTGCTGCCGCAGCGCAGCAGGTTGAGCAGGATAAACGCCTGGCGCTGGAGCAACGACTCGCCGCCAGTGAACAAACCCATTATCGAGCGCTGAGCGATGCCCAACGTGATCAGGATCGCTTGCGCGATCGTCTTGCCACTGCTGATGTGCGCCTGTCAGTCCTTCTCGACGCCAGCGACACTGCCCCAGGCTGCAACGTGTCAGCCACCGCCGGCGCCGGCAGCGTGGATCATGCAACCGTACGCGCCCGACTTGACCCGGCGCATGCTCAACGAATTGTCGCCATCACCGACACCGGCGACCGTGGACTGATCGCCTTGCAGGCGTGTCAGGCGTATGTCAGAGCGCTCGCACCCGAACATTTTGAATGAGTCTGTGTATTGAAAGCGCAACCGGGTCGTGTACGGTGGAGGCATTCCACACGATCCGGAGCACGCCGTGAAAGAGATCACTCAACTGGCCGCCGACCTTGGCCGACGTCTGCAACTGCTCAATGCCCACGTCACCACCGCCGAGTCCTGTACCGGTGGCGGCATCGCAGAAGCGATCACCCGGATCCCGGGCAGTTCGGCGTGGTTCGAGGCCGGTTATGTGACCTACTCCAACCGGCAGAAAACCCAGCAACTGAATGTACCGACCGAGTTGTTCGAAACGGTGGGCGCGGTCAGTCGCGAGGTGGTTGAAGCGATGGTGCGTGGCGCCCAGGACAAAAGCCTGGCGCGATTTGCCGTAGCCGTCAGTGGTGTGGCCGGGCCGGACGGCGGCTCGCCGAACAAACCGGTCGGCACGGTGTGGCTGGCCTGGGGCGTTGGCGAAACGGTCACCAGTGAGGTTCAGCACTTCCCCGGCAACCGCGATGACGTCCGCCGACAAACGGTGAAGGCCGCGCTAGAGGGGCTCCTGCGACTAGCGGCACGAGAAATCGAAAATCAGGGGTAGGCGATCCGCGAGCGCTGTGGAATAATACTGGCTACTTATACAGGTGTTGGCCGTCAGGCCTTATTGATTACGTGAGGACTTTAATGGACGACAACAAGAAGAAAGCCTTGGCTGCGGCCCTGGGTCAGATCGAACGTCAATTCGGCAAGGGTGCCGTGATGCGTATGGGCGATCAAGACCGTCAGGCGATCCCGGCTATCTCGACTGGCTCTCTGGGTCTGGACATCGCGCTCGGCATTGGCGGCCTGCCAAAAGGCCGTATCGTTGAAATCTACGGTCCTGAATCCTCCGGTAAAACCACACTGACCTTGTCCGTGATCGCCCAGGCGCAAAAAGCCGGCGCGACCTGCGCATTCGTCGACGCCGAACACGCTCTCGACCCTGAGTACGCCGGCAAACTGGGCGTCAACGTCGACGACCTGCTGGTGTCGCAGCCGGACACCGGTGAACAGGCGCTGGAAATCACCGACATGCTGGTGCGCTCCAACGCTGTTGACGTGATCATCGTCGACTCCGTGGCTGCACTGGTACCAAAGGCTGAAATCGAAGGCGAAATGGGTGACATGCACGTGGGCCTACAAGCCCGTCTGATGTCCCAGGCGCTGCGTAAAATCACCGGTAACATCAAGAACGCCAACTGCCTGGTGATCTTCATCAACCAGATCCGTATGAAGATCGGCGTGATGTTCGGTAGCCCGGAAACCACCACGGGTGGTAACGCGCTGAAGTTCTACGCCTCGGTTCGTCTCGACATCCGCCGTACCGGCGCGGTGAAAGAAGGCGACGAAGTGGTCGGTAGCGAAACCCGCGTCAAGGTTGTGAAGAACAAGGTCGCTTCGCCGTTCCGTCAGGCCGAGTTCCAGATTCTTTACGGCAAAGGCATCTACCTCAATGGCGAGATGATCGACCTGGGTGTGCTGCACGGTTTTGTCGAGAAATCCGGCGCCTGGTATGCCTACGAAGGCACCAAGATCGGTCAGGGCAAGGCCAACTCGGCCAAGTTCCTGGCGGACAACCCGGAAATCGCTGCGAAGCTCGAGAAACAACTGCGTGACAAACTGCTGACGCCGACAGTGATCGACTCCAAGGCCTCTGCAGTCAAAGAGACTGAAGACGACCTGGCCGACGCTGATATCTGATTACAGCGATGACCACCGCCGTACTCGATACCCTCGTCGCGGTGCGGCGAACCGCCATGGACCTGCTCGCACGCCGCGAGCACGGTCGAGTCGAGTTGACGCGCAAATTGCGTCAACGCGGCGCTGAGGCGGAGATGATCGAAACAGCCCTCGACCGTTTGACGGAAGAGGGACTGCTTTCCGAAGCCCGTTACCTTGAAAGCTTTGTTTCCTACCGTGCCCGTTCCGGCTACGGCCCTCTACGGATTCGCGAGGAGCTGAGCCAGCGCGGTTTGCAACGCGCGGATATCGAGCTTGCCCTGCGCGAAAGCGGTATCAGCTGGCAGGAACAACTGCAGGAAACGTGGCGTAGGAAGTTCTCCGGGCATTTACCGATTGATGCGAAAGAACGGGCCAAGCAAGGCCGGTTTCTGGCCTATCGGGGGTTTTCGATGGAGATGATCAACCGCTTGTTCAGCGGTAGATGCATGGACGATTAAATCGATTCAATAAAAACGGCCCGCTATGAAAATAGCGGGCCGTTTTTTTTGCCCTCAAATTACCTTGGAGGGTTCGCGCGAACGTTGCGCTGTTTGCGGTTTTGAATGAGCCCAGTTTTCCGGCAGGTTGATGTAGTCGATCAACTCCCTCAGGCGCCCGTGAGTGCGGGCATTGAAGGCGAAGGCCAGCCGGGCCAGATGGCTGAACTGTGCTTCATCGTGTTCCTCACCGCTGTAGTCGTGTTGATGAAACTGGTCGCTCAGGCACAGATCGGCGAATGCTTCCTGCATGTGCCCTAGGGCCTGATCGCTGAGCTTGTGATGCATGCGAATCACGAACTGACGTTTGAGCCAACGGCTGGAGTGGAAGTTGCTGTAGAACTGATTGATCTGTTCCACCGCTTCCTCAACGGTGTAAACCAGACGCATCAGTTTCATGTCAGTCGGCAGGATGTAGCGGTTGTCCTCCAGTTGCTGGCGAATGAAGTCCATCGCGCCTTGCCAGAATGTGCCGCCCGGCGCATCCAGCAGCACCACCGGCACCAATGGACTTTTGCCGGTCTGGATCAAAGTCAGCACTTCCAATGCTTCATCCAGTGTGCCGAACCCGCCCGGGCATAACACCAGTGCGTCAGCCTCTTTGACAAAGAACAGCTTTCGCGTGAAGAAGAAGTGGAACGGCAATAGATTGCCGGTACCGTCGACGGTCGGGTTGGCATGCTGTTCGAAGGGCAGGGTGATGTTGAAACCGAGGCTATGATCGCGGCCGGCACCTTCATGGGCGGCGGCCATGATGCCGCCCCCGGCACCGGTGATGACCATCATGTCCGAGCGCGTCAACGCCGCGCCGAGCTCTCGGGCCATGGCATACAAAGGATGTTCAACCGGCGTGCGCGCCGAGCCGAACACCGTGACTTTGCGCCGCCCCTTGAATTGTTCCAGTACCCTGAACGCCTGCTCCAGTTCGCGCAGGGCCTGCAGGGTGATCTTGGCGTTCCAGCGGTTGTGGTCTTCCTGGGCCATGCGCAGCACGGTCAGGATCATGTCGCGGTAGATGGGAATGTTCGGGCTGTTGGGGGAAACACGGTTGAGTTGTGCTTCGACCTGGCTGATGAGGTCGGGACCGCTTTCCTGAAAATGACGGCTCAAGAGGTCATTCGGTTGGTAAGGCATTCAACGTCTCCTTCTGCACAGAGCGGATGGCCCTGACGAGCAGCGTCAGTGCCGCGCTGCAAAAAACACACGATCGGCAGTTCCTTTCCTGCCGTTGAAAAAGTGATCGGGAATACTGTGAATCTAGACCCTTGCGCGCAATCGCGCTGACTTGATCATTGCGCTGCAAGGTTTTGGCTGGCAACCGTTTATTGATTTTCCGCCCGTCCCGTCACCGCTCGTCCGAACGTGCGCCGAGCGGCAATCCCTCTGATTAACTAACTTACAGGCGCCGTACGACAGCTTTGCGTCAAGGTGCACGCTATTAAGGATTTGCGGGTGGCAAGGAGGCGGGACACATGGCCAGAGTGATTCTGGAGATCGATACGCAGCTGTATCGAATGTTGAAGGCATCAGCCGAGACCAATCATCTCAGTCTCGAAGAGGAGTGCTGCCGGCGGTTGGCGGGCGGTGAACGCCGTTCGCACTATCTACAGGCCTTGCTGGCCGAACTGCGCGCCGAGGATGAACAGCGGCGCGCCAATTCGCGATGATTACTTCTTCTTCGCCGGGCCGGCTTTCGGGCAATCCGATTCCTGGTAGCTGGCGGAGCCGATGGCCTTGTTGGTTTTCACTTCGGTGAAGTCGTAACGCATGATCGCGCCTTTGGCCATCAGCTTGCGGAACGACGGGTTGTTGCACACCGAGGCGCCCAACTGGAAATACACGGCTTTAGGGTCAGCGCGCATCTTGTCGGCGTGGCTCTTTTGCACGCTCAGGTGGTTGATCAACTGCGTGCCTTCAACGGTGTAGCCCTGATCAAGAATGTCTTCATTGATTGCCCGAGGCGTGCCGACGCTGCTCTGGGCGGCGACGTTGCGCAGCTCGCGGTTCAGATTCTGCTCACTCAGGGATGCAGCCTGAGCGGTGAAGGACGACGCCAGCAGAATGGCAGCGGTGGGAACGATAAGGCGCAGCATGAAACTCTCCTGGTTCAGTGACTGGTGCTTCGACCAGCCACGTGACTGTGCGTTCAGTGGCGGCGAATTATAGGGGAGCCGGTCGGGAGGGTACAGGCTTGTGCCCGTCGCTCTGGTAAACTGCCGGCCTTTATTGCCCTGCCGAGTGTTGTTTGTGTCGAGTTTTCCTGCTTTTCGGCGTTATCCGCGATGAATCATGCCCCTAACGCCGTCGCCCGTCTGCGCGATCAGCGCGAAGATGAAGGCATCAAGCCGATTCAGGCTCGTGGCTTTCGCTCCGAGCGTTGCCGCGACTGTCGGGTGATCATCAGCCATTGTTTGTGCGCCTGGCGTCCGAGTGTCGAAACCCGATCGGGCGTGTGCCTGATCATGACCGGCAAGGAAGTGTTCAAACCGAGCAACACCGGTTGGCTGATTGCCGACGTGGTGCGCGATAACCACGCATTTATCTGGTCGCGTACCGAGCCTGATCCGCAGATGCTGGCGCTGCTCAATGATCCGCAATGGCAACCGTATCTGGTGTTTCCCGGCGAATACGTTGAACCGGCGCGAGTGACCAACACCGTCGCGATCGATAACAGCAAGCGGCCGCTGTTCATTCTGCTCGACGCCACTTGGACTGAAGCGCGGAAAATTTTCCGCAAGAGTCCGTATTTCGACCGTTTGCCGATTCTCAGCCTGCTGCCCGACAAGCTTTCGCGCTACCGCTTGCGCCGTTCGACCCGCAGCGAGCACCTGTGCACCGCCGAAGTCGCAGCATTGTGCCTGGAACTGGCCGGTGACAGCGACGCAGCCTCGGCGCTGGACGCCTATTTCGACGTGTTCAGCCAGCATTATCTGGGCGCCAAGCAGCAACTGGACATGAACGAGTCAACGCCGGCCCACGCCGAGTTGTTGCCCTATATACGAAAGCCGCAGCCGGAGTTGGCGCAATAGTGGCCCATACTGTACAAGCCAGCGGCCGTGCTGCTTGACCACCCCGTCTTCGCTGGGCATGCTTGGCGCCGATTAGGGTGCGGCCAAGGTTTGAAACGCCGTGTTTGCTGTTGATTGGCGTTGAACGTGCCCCTGTGGATACCGCTTTCAAGCGGCATCTTGAGTTGCTTTGGCCAGACCGGAATGCACCGGGGCTGCCATCAAAAACAGGATCATTTGAAAAATGGCCACATACGACATCCTGATTGCCGATGATCACCCATTGTTTCGTAGCGCCCTGCATCAAGCGGTGACGCTGGGCCTTGGCCCGGATGTCCGCCTGGTAGAAGTGGCGAGCATCGCCGAGCTGGAATCTCGCCTGACCGAAAAAGCTGACTGGGATCTGGTCCTGCTGGACCTGAACATGCCCGGCGCTTTCGGGTTTTCCGGGCTGGTCATGCTACGCGGACAGTACCCGCAGATTCCGGTGGTGATGGTTTCGGCGCAGGAAGAAGCGTCGGTGATGGTCAAATCCCGTGAGTTTGGCGCCAGTGGCTTTATTCCCAAATCCAGCGACCTCAGCGTGATTCAGGAAGCGGTGCGCAAAGTGCTCGATGGCGATGTCTTCTGGCCGCCGCAAGCGTTTGAAGCGGTCGCCGTTTCCGACGAAGCCAAAGCCGCCAGCGATGGTCTCGCCAGCCTGACCCCGCAGCAGTTCCGTGTGTTGACCATGGTCTGCGAAGGCCTGCTGAACAAGCAGATTGCCTATGAGCTGAGTGTGTCGGAAGCGACCATCAAGGCCCACGTCACGGCGATCTTTCGCAAGCTGAATGTGCGCACTCGCACGCAAGCGGCTTTACTGCTGCAACAACTTGAGTCAATTCCGAGCCAATAATGGCTGGCGTCTTCACGCTTTTTTGACTTTTGTTGATCTAGCTTTCCCACTCCTTTTTGGTTGGTTTCTACTTTATGTCACCTTTCAAGGGCCAGACCGGCCTGAAACGCATCCTCAACGCTTCCGGTTACTCGCTGGACGGTCTGCGCGCAGCCTTCACCGGTGAGGCGGCATTCCGTCAACTGGTGCTGCTTAATGTCGTGCTGGTTCCGCTGACGTTCTTCCTTAATGTCAGCCGTGTCGAGCAGGCCTTGCTGATTGCCGTGTGCCTGCTGGCGCTGATCGTCGAGTTGTTGAATTCGGCGGTGGAAGCGGCCATCGACCGCATTTCGCTGGAGCTGCACCCGCTGTCGAAAAACGCCAAGGACATGGGCAGCGCCGCGCAGTTTGTCGCGCTGAGCATGATCGCGCTGGTGTGGGCAGTGATTCTGTTTTAAGCGATGGTCGGCAAGACGATCTCGTCGCTGCGCTGCACCCCGGCGGTGAAAGCGCGGCACAGATCGAGAAATTCGCGCATGGCCGAAGTCTGATACTTCTGTTTGTGCCAGATGAAGTAAAACTGTCGCGCCAGATCCAGATCCGGCGTTTCCACCGGTATCAGACTGCCGCGTCGGAACGCATCGCGCAGCGCCAGCCGCGAGATGCAGCCAATTCCCAGCCCCGACTCCACCGCGCGTTTGATCGCTTCGGTGTGTTCCAGCTCCAGACGGATATTCAGCGCGCTGCGATGGTGACGCATGGCCTGATCGAAGGTCAGTCGCGTGCCGGAACCCTGCTCGCGCAGAATCCACGCCTCATGGGTCAACTCTTCCATGGTCGCGCTGCCGCGTTGCGCCAGCGGATGTTGCGGCGCGCAGAACACCACCAGCTCATCTTCGACCCAACTCTGCACTTCAATGTCCGGGTGACTGCAATCGCCTTCGATTAGACCCAGATCAATTTCGTAGTGGGCGACTTGTTGCACGATATTGGCCGTGTTCTGCACGTGCAGCTTCACCTGACTCTCCGGGTGGCGCTGCATGAAGCTGCCGATCAGCAGGGTCGCCAGGTAGTTGCCGATGGTCAGCGTCGCACCCACCGACAGCGAGCCAAAACCGGATTTTCCGTTGAGCAGATCTTCGATTTCCTTGGCCTGATCGAGCAGCGCCACCGCTTGCGGCAACAACTGTTTGCCGAGGGCGTTGAGGCTCAGCCGTTTGCCGGCGCGGTCGAACAGCTGGCAGCTGGATTGGCGCTCGAGTTCGGTGATCGAGGTGCTGGCAGCCGACTGCGAGAGGTTGAGCAGACCCGCAGCACGGGATACGCTTTCCTGCTGGGCGACGGCGACGAAGACTTGCAGTTGACGGAGAGTAAATCGCATATCGATATAACCGATAACCCTTATCTTAATAATCCAGTTAACAGATATTGTCGTCGCTATTAGAATGCGATGCAATTGCGCACCGTCGCCTTCAAAAGCCAGCGCAGACCCAATATCCAGGAGTCAAACGTACATGAGCAACATGAACCACGAGCGTGTCCTCAGTGTTCATCACTGGAACGACACTCTGTTCAGCTTCAAGTGCACCCGCGATCCGGGCCTGCGCTTCGAGAACGGTCAGTTCGTGATGATCGGCCTGCAACAGCCCAACGGCCGCCCGCTTATGCGCGCTTACTCGATCGCCAGCCCGAACTGGGAAGAGCATCTGGAGTTCTTCAGCATCAAGGTGCAGGACGGCCCGCTGACCTCGCAGCTGCAGCATTTGAAGGAAGGCGACGAGATCATCATCTCGAAGAAGCCTACCGGTACTCTGGTTCTCGATGACCTGAACCCGGGCAAGCATTTGTACCTGCTGAGCACCGGCACTGGTCTGGCGCCGTTCATGAGCGTGATTCAGGATCCGGAAACCTACGAGCGCTTTGAAAAAGTAATCCTGGTTCACGGCGTACGCTACGTCAACGAAGTCGCCTACCGCGAATTCATCACCGAGCACCTGCCGCAGAACGAGTTCTTCGGCGAAGCGCTGCGTGACAAGCTGATCTACTACCCGACCGTGACCCGCGAGCCATTCGAGAATCAGGGCCGTCTGACTGACCTGATGCGCAGCGGCAAGCTGTTCAGCGACATCGGCCTGCCACCGATCAACCCGCAGGACGACCGCGCGATGATCTGCGGCAGCCCGAGCATGCTCGACGAGACCAGCGAAGTGCTCGACAGCTTCGGCCTGAAGATCTCGGCGCGGATGCGCGAGCCGGGTGACTACCTGATCGAACGTGCGTTCGTCGAGAAGTAAGCCCCACTGAAAAAGCCCCCATTGCCTGAATTGGCAATGGGGGCTTTTTTATGCCCGCGACATTCACCTGTAGGAGCTGCCGAAGGCTGCGATCTTTTGATCTTGCTTTTGAAGAGCAAAATCAAAAGATCGCAGCCTTCGGCAGCTCCTACATTGGGCGCGGTTTCAGACCATGGCGGGAATGACTTCGAGCACGCGAATCTGCTCAGGCGTCGGGTAATGCCAGCGCACGTCCAGATCCCAGAATTGCGCGCCGTATTCGCGCTCGGGCGCCGGGTTTTGATAGGCCGGGCGCGGATCCTGCGCCAGACACTGCTCAATCAGCTCAACCAACGGCTCGTCGAGGCGCTGAGCGTGTGTGTGCGCCTGTTGCAGCGCCGAGTCCGTCCACTGCACGTCAATCAGCTGTGGCGCAGCACTGGCGATGCTGTTGGCGGCGTCGGGGATGATGTCGGCGTATGGCACGTAGGGCTTGATGTCGAGGATCGGCGTGCCGTCCAGCAGATCAATGCCGGAGATGAACAGACGATTGGCCTCGACCTTGTCCAGTTTCACCACCGATTGGCCGATGCCGTTGGGACGGTGAGTCGCGCGGGTGGCGAACACGCCCATGGATTTGTTGCCGCCCAGGCGTGGTGGGCGGACTTTCAGGCGCGGTTTGTCTTCCAGTGCCTGATGAAACAGGAACAGCAGCCAGACATGACTGACCTGTTCCAGACCCTGCACCGCGTCACCCTGATCGAACGGCGCCACCAGTTCCAGCACGCCACGGGCGGCGGGGGCCAATTGTGGTTGGCGGGGGATGGCGAATTTCTCCTTGAAGCAGGAGCGCACGAAGCCGATGGGGGAAACGCTGTAAGTCATGGTTTGCATTCGAAGCGGGGGCGGGGTGGGCATGATAACCCGTCCAACCTCAAGTCTGGTGGTGGCAGGGCTGGCCTATTCGCGAGCAAGCTCGCTCCCACAGGGATCTTGTACACGCCATAGATCCAATGTGGGAGCGAGCTTGCTCGCGAAGGCCGCGCCGCCGATCTACAGACTGAAACCACCATCCAGCGGAATAATATTCCCGGTCATATACGCCCCAGCCGTACTCGCCAGACTGATCGCCAACGCCGCCATCTCTTCCTCACGCCCCCAGCGCTTCATCGGGATCAGCGCCGTATCCTCAGCCAGCGCCTTCTCATCATTACCAATATGCTGCGTCATCTTGCTCGGAAACCTTCCAGGCGCGATCACGTTGACGTTGATGTGCTGGCTCACCAGCTCCCGCGCAAGAATCCGCGACAATTGATGCAGGGCGGCCTTACTCGGCCCGTAGGCATAGGCCTGCTCGCCGAAGGAAGAAATCCCCGCCACCGAACCGATATTGATAATCCGCGCCGGATTCGCCGCAGAACCACCCTTGCGCAACAACGGCAGAAACTGCTGGATGCAGCTGAACACCGACGTTACGTTGAGCTGCATGACCTTCTCCCAGCCCTTGACCGGATAGCTCTCCAGCGGCGCACCCCAAGTGGTGCCGGCGTTGTTCACCAGAATATCCAGATGCGTGATCTGCTCGCCCAGGCGAGCGGCCAGTTCCTGCACGCCTTCTTCCGTCGCCAGATTCGCCGCCACGCCGTGACACTTGCCCAAGGCGCTGAGTTCTTCAGCCGTTTGATGGCACGCCTCGGCATCGCGCGAGCAGACATAGACGCGGGCGCCGGCCTCGACAAAGGCTTTGGCGATCATTTTGCCGATACCACGGGTGCCGCCGGTCACCAGAGCGGTGCGGCCTTGCAGGGAGAAATACGGGTGCATGGCGAGTCCTGAGGATTAGGGATCAATACACCCTAGTCGTCAGCCGCGAAAAGCGGAGCCACTATTTTCGAAAGGAATGGGGGGCCATGCGGCCAGCTTCGAGTGGCAAGCTGCAAGCTACAAGTTCACGCGGTGTGGCAACTTGCAGCTTGTAGCTTGTAGCTGCTTTTAAGCTCTCACGCGCAGCGTGAGCCCTTTGAGGAAGTTGCGCAGCAACTGGTCGCCGCACGGGCGGTAGTTGGTGTGGCCGACCTTACGGAACAGCGCGCTAAGCTCAGGCTTGGACACCGGGAACTCGGCGGCCTTGAGGATTGCGTGCATGTCGTCTTCTTTCAGTTCGAAGGCCACGCGCAGCTTTTTCAGGATGATGTTGTTGGTCACCGGCACTTCGATCGGCTGCGGCGGACGGCTTTCGTCCTTGCCGCGCTTGAAGATCACCAGACCGTCGAGGAAATGCGCGATGACTTCGTCCGGGCAGCGTACGAAACCTTCTTCGTCTTCTTCTTTCTTGTCGAGCCAGGTCACTACGTCGGCGAGGGCTACTTCCATGCCGCCGAGCTTGATGATCTCGACAACCTTCTTGTCGCTGATGTCGAGCATGTAGCGCACGCTGCGCAATACGTCGTTATGAATCATGTGAGTAATCCTGATAAGCGTTGTGGGCAGCGCGCAGGCGCGCTGCCGGAATGTGTGGCGGCAGTGGAAGTCTTAGAACTTCTCTTTGCCGGACAGGTAGCGCCATTGGCCGACCGGGACTTTGCCGATCGAGACGCCGCCGATGCGGATGCGGCGGATGCCGATGACTTTCAGGCCGACCGCTTCGCAGAACTGGGCGATGATTCCCGGCTGCGGGTTTTTCATGGCGAAGCGCAGACGGTTTTCGTTCTGCCAGCTGGCCTTGACTGGCGGCAGCTCCTTGCCCTTGTGTGTCAGGCCGTGCTGCAAACGGTTGAGGCCGTGGGCGACCATGTCACCTTCGACTTCTACGATGTATTCCTGCTCGATCTTCGCGGCGTCGGCGGTGAGCTTGCGCAGGATTTTCCAGTCTTGAGTGAACACCAGCAGCCCGCTGGCCTTGGCTTGCAGATCGGCGCTGGCGGTCAGGCGCAGGAAGTGCCCGCGCAACGGGCGCTTGCTGAAGCGGTGCTCTTCGCTGAGGGTTTCGGCGCTGAGCGATTGCATGGCGCTCTCGACGTCCATGCCGGCAGGGGCGTTGAGCAAGATGGTCACCGGTTCCGGCGCGGTGGCCTTGGCGTCCTTGTCCAGCTCGACCTTCTGCTCGCCGACCTTGAATTGCGGCTCGTCAATCACTTCGCCATCCACGGTGACCCAGCCGCCCTCGATGAACAGTTCGGCCTCCCGGCGGGAGCAACCGACCAGTTCGATGAGGCGTTTGGAGAGGCGAATCGGGTCAGTCATGACAGGGCCGTAACAAAAAAGGGGTGGGCATTGTACCTGTGTGGCGCCGGTTAAGCCCGGTTCCATTTACAGGCGCTGAATTCAATGTGGGAGCGAGCTTGCTCGCGAAGGCGTCCTGTCAGTCTATATGTGCAGTGACTGGTACACCGCATTCGCGAGCAAGCTCGCTCCCACAGGAGTTCCATGGTGTGTCAGCCGTTGCCTGAGCGTTGCTGATTTTGTCGCAGGCGCATGTGCAACAACGGATACGGTTGGCCCATGCCATCGACTTCCGAACGGCCGATTACTTCAAAACCTTGTTTGAAGTAAAAACCCAAGGCCTGCGGGTTCTGTTCGTTGACGTCGAGTTCATCAGCATTCAGATGCTGCATCGCGTAGTTCAGCAGCTTCTTGCCCAACCCTTGGCCGCGATGGTCGGGATCGATGAACAACATTTCAATCTTGCCCGCTGCTACCCCGGCGAACCCGGTGATGCGCTGGTCGGCGTCCTTGGTGCAGATCAACATCACCGCATCCAGATAACGCGTGAGCACCAGATTACGCAGCAGCTCGATGTAACTGTCCGGCAGAAAATCATGGGTGGCGCGGACCGAGGCCTCCCAGACCCGGGTCAGTTCCTGATAATCGCTGAGTTTCGGCGTATGGATGACCGAATGGTGGCGCATGCCCGTCTGCCTCTTGTCCGTTTCAAGGGAGTCCGTCCCCCGCTAAACGATAGCCGTAAAAAAGCCCCGCATCTTGTAAAAAGAGTGGGGCTTTTTGTATTTGTTGCGGTGTCTGGCTGGATACTTCTGTCGCCAGCAAGATCTCTCCCCCTCACCCCAACCCTCTCCCCACAGGGGGCGAGGGGGAAGGGAGCTGATCTTTGTGCTTTTCAAAACCTGAGTTCGACTGGATATTTCTAGTCGCCGCAATTCGAAAGACACCTCGATCAGTCCCCTCTCCCTCTGGGAGAGGGCTAGGGTGAGGGGCTTTTGACCTTCAGATCAGATCTGCTCAGCCCACAGGTCATATTCGTCGGCGTCAGTAACCTTGCACCAGACCTTGTCACCCGGCTTCAAATTGCTGCCGTTATCAATAAACACGTTGCCATCGATTTCCGGGGCATCGAAGAAGCAGCGGCCAACCGCGCCTTGCTCGTCGACTTCGTCCACCAGCACTTCGATTTCACGGCCGATGCGCATTTGCAGGCGGGCCGAGCTGATCGCCTGCTGGTGCGCCATGAAGCGATCCCAACGATCCTGCTTGACGTCGTCCGGTACGATCTCCAGATCCAGATCATTGGCCGGAGCGCCTTCAACCGGCGAGTACTGGAAGCAGCCGACGCGGTCGAGCTGGGCTTCGGTCAGCCAGTTCAGCAGGTACTGGAAGTCTTCTTCGGTTTCGCCCGGGAAGCCGACGATGAAAGTCGAACGGATGATCAGGTCCGGGCAGATTTCGCGCCAGTTCTTGATCCGCGCCAGGGTCTTGTCTTCGAACGCCGGGCGTTTCATCGACTTCAACACTTTCGGGCTGGCGTGCTGGAACGGGATGTCCAGGTACGGCAGGATCTTGCCGGCGGCCATCAGCGGGATCAGCTCGTCAACGTGCGGGTACGGGTAAACGTAGTGCAGACGGACCCAGACGCCGAGGGTGCTCAGGGCTTCGCAGAGTTCGGTCATGCGGGTTTTCACCGGCGCGCCGTTCCAGAAACCGGTGCGGTATTTCACATCGACGCCGTAAGCGCTGGTGTCCTGCGAAATGACCAGCAACTCTTTAACGCCGGATTTGACCAGACGCTGAGCTTCGTCGAGCACATCGCCCACTGGGCGGCTGACCAGTTTGCCGCGCATCGACGGGATGATGCAGAACGAGCAGCTGTGGTTGCAGCCTTCGGAAATCTTCAGATACGCGTAGTGACGCGGGGTCAGCTTGATGCCTTGCGGCGGCACCAGGTCGATCAGCGGGTTGTGATCCTTACGCGGTGGCACCACTTCGTGCACGGCGTTGACCACTTGCTCGTACTGCTGCGGACCGGTCACGGCCAGCACGCTCGGGTGTACGTCGCGGATGTTGCCTTCTTCCACGCCCATGCAACCGGTGACGATGACCTTGCCGTTTTCCTTGATTGCTTCGCCGATCACTTCAAGCGACTCAGCCTTGGCCGAATCGATGAAACCGCAGGTGTTGACGACTACAACGTCGGCGTCCTGATAGGTGGACACCACGTCATAGCCTTCCATGCGCAGCTGGGTCAGGATGCGCTCGGAGTCGACCAGTGCTTTCGGGCAACCCAGAGATACAAAGCCAACCTTTGGATTGGCCGGCGCAGGAGTGGTGGACATGTCTAACCTCGGTATTTTGTGACATCGCTTTCTTGGTGCGAAAGCCGACGGACGGGCGCTTAGGGCGCGCCTCTGATCAAAAAGTGCGCAATTCTAGCGGCGGGCAACGCACTTGACCAGCTTTATGCAGGGAAATACGACGAGTGCTGCGCTATGCTTCGCGCCGTTGAGCTTTACCAATTTTTTACAGTCAACAAAACGTCTGTAACAACAGGTAAAACAGCGCATGCTGCACCACAAAGCATAGTGCTTCATTCAAAGAAGCCGGTTCTGAGAAGTAGGAGTGTTGGATGGGTCAGGCAAGTAGTCATGCGGCAGGCGCCGAGGGTTCGGCCACCAAGCCGCTGAGCATGCTGGTCGCGGCGGTCGGGGTAGTTTACGGCGACATCGGCACGAGCCCGTTGTACACCCTCAAAGAAGTGTTTTCCGGCGGTTACGGCGTACCGGTCAACCACGACGGCGTGCTGGGCATTCTGTCGTTGATTTTCTGGTCGCTGATCTGGGTCGTGTCGATCAAATACATGATGTTCGTGCTGCGCGCCGACAACCAGGGCGAGGGCGGCATCATGGCGCTCACCGCACTGGCACGGCGGGCGGCAGGGCATCGCAAGAAGTTGCGCTCGTTGCTGGTGGTTTGCGGACTGATCGGCGCGGCGCTTTTTTATGGCGACAGCATGATCACCCCGGCGATTTCCGTGTTGTCGGCGATTGAAGGTCTGGGGCTGGCGTTTGATGGCATCGACCATTGGGTCGTGCCGCTGTCGCTGGTGGTGCTGGTCGGGTTGTTCCTGATCCAGAGCCATGGCACCGCGCGAATCGGCATCCTGTTCGGGCCGATCATGGTCACCTGGTTCCTCGTCCTCGGCGCCCTCGGTGTGTATGGCATCAGCCACACCCCCGAAGTGTTGCATGCGATGAACCCACTATGGGCCGTGCGTTTCTTCACGGTGCACCCAGGCATGGGCGTGGCGATCCTCGGCGCTGTGGTGCTGGCGCTGACCGGTGCCGAAGCGCTGTACGCCGACATGGGCCACTTTGGCCGCAAGCCGATTGCCCGCGCCTGGTTCATTCTGGTGTTGCCGGCGCTGGTGCTCAATTACTTCGGTCAGGGCGCTTTGTTGCTGGAAAACCCGGAAGCGGCGCGTAACCCGTTCTATCTGCTCGCACCGAGCTGGGCGCTGATTCCGCTGGTCGGTCTGTCGACGCTGGCCACGGTGATCGCTTCGCAAGCGGTGATTTCCGGTGCGTTCTCCCTGACCCGTCAGGCGATCCAGCTCGGCTACATTCCGCGCATGTACATCCAGCACACCTCTAGCGACGAGCAGGGCCAGATCTATATTGGTGCGGTGAACTGGGCGCTGATGGTCGGCGTGGTGTTGCTGGTGCTCGGCTTCGAATCCTCCGGCGCACTGGCCTCGGCCTATGGCGTGGCGGTGACCGGCACCATGCTGATGACCACCATTCTGGTGTCCGCCGTGATGTTGCTGCTGTGGAAATGGCCACCGATCCTCGCGGTGCCGGTGCTGCTGGGCTTTCTGCTGGTGGACGGTCTGTACTTCGCCGCCAACGTGCCGAAGATCGTTCAGGGCGGCGCCTTCCCGGTGATCGCCGGTATCGCGCTGTTCGTGCTGATGACCACTTGGAAGCGCGGCAAACAACTGCTGGTCGAACGCCTCGATGAAGGCGCATTGCCGCTGCCGATCTTCATCAGCAGCATCCGTGTGCAGCCACCGCATCGGGTGCAGGGCACGGCGGTGTTTCTCACCGCACGCTCCGACGCCGTACCGCATGCGTTGTTGCACAACCTGTTGCATAACCAGGTGCTGCATGAGCAAGTGGTGTTGCTGACGGTGGTCTACGAAGACATCCCGCGCGTACCGCCATCGCGACGTTTCGAAGTTGAAGCGCACGGGGAGGGCTTCTTCCGGGTGATCCTGCACTTCGGTTTCACCGACGAGCCGGACGTGCCGCAGGCGCTGAAGCTGTGCCATCTGGATGATCTGGATTTCAGTCCGATGCGCACGACCTACTTCCTCAGCCGCGAAACAGTGATTGCTTCGAAGCTTGAAGGCATGGCGCGTTGGCGTGAGGCGCTGTTTGCGTTCATGTTGAAGAATGCCAATGGTAATTTGCGGTTCTTTAATTTGCCGCTTAATCGGGTGATTGAGTTGGGGACGCAGGTGGAGATGTAAGCCTGGCCTCAACTGATAAGCCCCCGTTAGCCTTGTGGCTGGCGGGGGCTTTTTTATGCCCGCACATAAACTTCAAACCCACCGCAAATCCCCTGTGGGAGCGAGCTTGCTCGCGAAGGCGTACTGTCAGTCGACGAATCTTTTAACTGACCCACCGCTTTCGCGAGCAAGCTCGCTCCCACAGGGTATTGTATTGAATCAAGAGGTGCGTTCAGGTAGATCAGCTTCAGACTCGTTCTTCGTCCGCGCAGGTCGTGGGATCAGCGCTTGGATCACATCATCAATCAAGGCCTTGCCCATCACCGTCAGGTAATGCGCAGCCCAAGCATGGCGGTCGGTGTCTCTGATGAAAGCAGCATCCTCGGCGAAGGATTTGGCGAGGGACAGCAGGTCGGAGGATTGCGACAAGGCATCGATGATCGGGATGCCGGCGCGGACGTTGAAGAACGCTTGATCCGAGTGGTAGAGGAAGGGGGTGAAGCCGATGGTTTTAAGATCAGATGGATTGTTCATTGTCAGGTCCCTTGATTTCGAGAGCTGCCGCATCCGATACCAAGCGAATGGGTGGCAGCTGTGCGCAGGTTGGTAAACCGGGGAACCAAGGAAACCGGCACGCTCGAAAGCGTCCCACACACAGCTGCCATAACACAGGGGCTCGGACGGGATTTCGCCTGAGTCGTGTCGGGTGCGCTGTTGCGCCTTATTCCACCGGGTTACCAAGCCCGATCGCTGAATGGGTCAGCGACGTCCGGAGAGTATCCCGTCGAAAAACAGCGCAATAGAGCGGCACAGCGCCCCAACAAGAGTTTCGGAGTTTGCCTACAAGGTCTGTGGGCGTCATCTGATATTGCGAGACCAGAAGTAAACGAAACTAAACGTTGCTGGCGGTTTTGCGGGTATTTGTTCAGCAAATGAATGAGTGTGGAGTTGACGATTCGATAATGCCAATCAAGCAGGTGTCCACGTTTTATGGAATGTGGACACTTCGCGTTTTTAGCTTCCTGAAGAGTCAAGAAATTTACGGTCACTGCACAAGATCTCGAATCCAGCGCCATCCCTTGTAGGAGTGAGCCTGCTCGCGATAGCGGTGTGTCAGTTGGCAACTAGGTGGCTGACACTGCGCTATCGCGAGCAGGCTCACTCCTACAGGGGAACGGGTTCATCGTCCGAGATGTAAATAGCCCCCGCAACTGCGAAGTTGCGGGGGCTTTTTGTGGGTGCTCAGATCACTCTTCGGCGACCGAGTCCTTGCTCTGACGCTTCTCGATCAAATCCACCAAACGCTTGGCCAGCGCCGGGTAGTTCTCGTCGAAGTGGTGGCCGCCAGGCAGTTTCACTGCCTCGCCCACTGCAGTCTTGTCCGTGCAACCGCTTTCATCCGTCTCTTCTTCGCCGTAGATGCAAATCACCTTGGCCGGTGGCAGCTTGGCCATTTCCGGGCCGGTGGCGGCTTCTTTGCCGGCGTTACCCAGCCAGCCTTCGACTTCGATTTCGAAGCTGCCGGTGCGGGCGAAGGCCAGCAGAATGATGGCGTCTACGCGTTGCTGCTCGGTGTCCGGCAGACGGTTGTAGATCGCCGGCAGAACGTCGGCGCCGAACGAGTAACCGGTGAGGATGAAGCGCTTGGTGCCCCATTTCTGCCGGTAGTGCTGCATCAGTTCGGTCAGGTCCAGGGCGCTTTGCTCCGGGCTCTTGTGCTGCCAGTAGTAGCGCAGGGTGTCGATGCCGACCACTGGGTAGCCGATCTTGGCCATTTCACCGGCGACGTCGCGGTCGAGGTCGCGCCAGCCGCCGTCACCGGAGAGGAACAGGGTCACGGTGTCTTTGGCTTGGCCGGCCGGCACTTCAACCACCGGGATCGCCAGACCACCGTTGGCCTTGTCGCCACCAACGAGGATTTTGCGCAGTTCGTTGTTCAGCACTTGCGGCAAGTTGATGTCGTAGTCGCTGATGCTGGTTTCGGCGTTCGGTTGATCGCGCACGAAACCTGCGCTGGCGTCGTCCGGGTTGTCGTTCCAGGCTGCCAGCCAGTGGCCGTGGGCGGCGGATTTTGGCAGCAGGTGGGTGCAGCCACCTTTTTCCAGGGCCAGATCCACGGAGATGGCTTGGGCCTTGTCGTCTTTCTGTTCCGCCAACCAGCGCCAGGCCAGTACAGCGCCAGGGCCAATGCCGCTGACCAGAGTGGCCGGGCCGTTCAGTTCACGCAGGCCCGATTGCAGGGCGCGGCTTTGCAGCAGGCAGTCCTTGGGCAGAATCACTTGAACGATCTGCGCCGAGGCACTGCGGCTCAGGGTGGTCAGTTGTTTTTCAGAGAGTTTCTGGTCGTCGTTGACCGCGACCAGCACCTGCGCCTTGGGCTTGGTGCCCGGGATAACGCGGGTCATGGCGGCGCCGTCGGCCGGGGTCAATTGTTCGACGGTCGGTTCCGGTGCCGGACGTTTGAGGTACCAGAAACCGCCGCCGGCAATCACGGCCAGCACGATCAGTGCAGCCAGGATGTACTTCAGGGAGCGTTGAATCATCAGCGTTTCACCAATCCAGTCAAGCCGCCCGCGATCAGGGCAGCAGTGTCGGCCAGCGCCACCAACGGATCGAGTCCGGCGGGCACGGCCATATAACGGGGTTCCCAGTCAGGCTGGAACTTGTCTTTGAAGCGGCGCAAGCCTTGGAAGTTGTACAGCTGCTCACCACGGCGGAAAACCATCGAGCCCAGACGCTGGGTCAGCGGTGCACCACGCCGGGGTTGCAACCCCGACAACGGCACCATGCCCAGGCTGAAGCGCGCGTATCCGTGACTCTTATAGTGTTGAATCAGGCCGACCATCATGAATTCCATGGTCAGCTTGGGGGCGTCCGGGTGTGCGCGCATCAGGTCGAGACTGGCCAGATCGTGGCTATAAGTTTCGAGCAAGTTGGCGAACGCCACCGGGCGGCCTTCGAAGCGAATCACCGCGATGCGGAAATGCTTCAGGTAATCGTCGCTGAAACGGCCGAGGGAGAAGCCTTTCTCACGCACGTTCTTGCCGGTCAGCCATGCATCGGAAATCACTTTCAGCTCATCCATCGGCGCCTGACCCGGCTCATGGATCTCCAGCGACAGACCATCGCGGGTGCCACGGTTCCAGGTGTAGCGCAGGTCCTTCATCTCTTTGCCCTTGGCTTCCAGGTCAAAGCGAAGCAGATCGACCCGGGCTTCCTCGCCAAGTTTGATCGCGGTCAGGCCGATGTCCATGTAGTACGGGAGATTCTCCGCGCGCACCTGGTAGAAGACCGGGCGAGCGTGGTGAATGTCACAGAGGTCGCGGAACTGCCAGATCATCTCGGCGCGTTGCTGGCCAGGGCCGATCGGGTCGTACAGCGCCACCAGACTGCGGCCACGGCGGGCGTACATCAGGAACGCTTCGTCGTTCTGGTGAAACAGCAACGCCTTGTCACCGGTCAGCGCCAGGCCGCCATCGGGTTGCGACGACGCCATCAGAATCTTCGCTGCGCGATCGAGTTCGTCAGGCGTCGGCAGGTGAATGACCGGGCGTGCGGTGCGCAGCAGCCAGGTCAGGGCGATCACCAGCAACAGCACAGCGGCGCCGAGCAGCGAACGCAGACCGCGCGGTGCGTCGGCATCAAGGGTGAACTGCCACCACAGTTGATGGCTGTACGGCACGTCTTGATAGGCGAACAGCAGCAGCCACGTCGAAGCACCCAGCACACAGAGGCTGGCCACCAGATACAGCGGCGAGAACGGCAGTTCGGTCAGGCGACTCGGGCGATAGAACGAACGGCGGAACACTCCCAGCAGCGCAGCCGTCAGGGTCATCAGCGTCGCTTCTTCCCAGTCGAAGCCTTTAAGCAGCGAGAGCAGGGCGCCAACCAGCAGCAGAATGGTGGTGAGCATCCACGCCGCCGACAGACGCCGACGCAGGCCTTGAGCGAGCATCAGGCAGAGGACGCCGATCAGACTGGCGCCAAAGTGCGAAGCGTCGACCAGGCGATGCGGAATCAGAAAGCCGATGTGCTCCAGACGTGTGTCGATCTCGGGAGTGGCGCCGGAAAACAGCAGCACCACGCCGGACAGAAACACCAATACCGCCAGAATCGGCGCGGCCAGACCAGACGCCGCGCGCATGGTCTGGGTCTGAAACAGGCGCTGGCCTTCGTTGATCAGCAGCAATACGCAGGCGACCAGCAGCGGCAACACCACGTAGATCAGGCGATACAGCAGCAGCGCAGCGGCGAGAGGCGCGGCACCGAGCTTGTCGGCGAAAGCGGCCAGCAGAATCGCTTCGAACACACCGACGCCGCCGGGTACGTGGCTGAGTACGCCGGCAGCCAGTGCCAGCAGGTACACCAGCAGGAACGCGCCGAACGGTGGCGCTTCCGGCAGCAATAGATAGAGAACGGTGGCAGCCGCCGCAACGTCGAGGGCGGTAATGATCAGTTGCAGGAACGTCAGGCGTCGACCCGGCAAGCGCAACGTGCGGCGGCCAACCCTGACCAGCAGGTTGTCGCGCAACGGTTGTTCCGGCAGGCGTCGACGGTAGATGCCGATAGCCAGTACTGCGCCAAGCGCCAGCACGACAGCGGCGACTGTGCCGAGCAGGCCTTCGGACAAACCCAGCGCCTGCGAGGCAGCAGGCAGGTCGCTCAGCGTTGCAAGTGCGGCCAGCGGCGGCAAGGCGCAGCCCAGCGACAAACTGGCGAACAAGGTCATGTGCGCGACTTCCGACGCGCCCAGACCCAGTCGTGCATATAAACGGTAGCGCACCGAGCCGCCGGACAGCAGCGACAAGCCGATCGCATTGCCAATCGCAAATGCGGTGAAGCCGCCCAGCGCCAATGCGCGCGGCGGCAAGGTCACGCCGGCATAGCGGCTGGCCGACCATTCGTAGCCGAGCAGAATAATGAAGCCGACCACGGTCGCGCCGAACGCACCGAGCAGGGCGGGTTTCGGCACGTCGAGAATCGAGTCGTGCAGTGCATCGAGATCGAGTTCGGCGAGCAGATGACGACAGGCAATCAGCGCAATCGCGAACAGCAGCAAAGTGACCGCCAGACCAATCGGTTGCCGGTATTTGCTCAACCGATCCAGCAAGCGCAGGCGCTCGGGTTTGATCGGATGTTCCGCTGTGACGGTGTCTTGTGGATCAGACGAGTTGGCGCGCATCAATCACCTCTTGGATTGTGCGCGACAGGATGGAGGTATCCAGCCAAGTTACCAATCCCTGTAGAAAAAAATAATCACAAAATACTACGCCTCTCACCGGGTATCGGCGAGGGCAGTTCCTGGATTGCAGACGTCTTGCCTGCGACTCAAGCATAGTCGCAAGTGAGGACTTCTGAAGATCCCAAGCGGTTCACTGCACAGTGACAGATCATTGTTGCGAAAGGACTTTTTCAACAGATACAAAAAAGGCCACTCTTTCG
>NZ_VCNJ01000039.1 GCF_005938625.1 Pseudomonas fluorescens | reverse complement strand
ACACGACCTGATTGATGCCGGCGAGACTTCCGGTACGCCAGCCTTGCACCGACAAGCAGGCGATCAACCATTGCGGACGCCGGACGGGCTTGAGCTATCTTTGGCTCCCGCGAACCATACCGGCAATGAGTCCGGTCCAGTTGATGCAGTGAAAGTGACTCCGGCACCCGGGGTGACGGACAGCGTCATGAAAAATACCGATAGCCATGGGGCGACGCAAACAAAGCCAGCTGACAAGTACGACAGCCGAGTGATCGTGAAGCTGGAGTCTGATTCGGTTACGGATCAAGCCGCCCAGCATATCTATGACAAACACCCGGACAACAGTGTCCTGCTTCAGCGGGACGCTCAAGGCCAACATACCATGGTGGCTGGAGACCTTCAGAGCATCGGCGGCCAGACCAAGGTTAAGCTGGTGGGCCACGGTGACGGCACGCCAGGTGGCTCCCGTACGCTGGGCGGGCTGGATGCCGAAGGACTTGCGCACGAGGTAGGCAAGTTACGTAATGATGCAGGTGCAACCGACACCCCTTCGATCAAAAAAGTGAACCTCGTGGGTTGTGGCACAGGCGTGTGTGACAGTGGCCCGAGTTTGGCCAATGCCGTGGGTGAGGCGTTGCATCAACAAGCAATCGATGCGCCGACCAAGGGCTATGACGGGCGGATTGACCTGACAGCCGACGGTCATATCCACTCGGTGGATGAAGGGGGGCTCATGAAGCCTGGCGAAGGTGCGCAGGAGGAAAAGAACAACGGTCGTCATGGCTTCGATGTTGAGGATACGTACGCTAACGCCGCGCAGTTGAACGAAGCGGCACGTGCAAACAAACGCGCGCCGGAGGTACCAATCAAGAATGCCAAGTTATATGACAGCATTCCGGATGGACAAGTTGAGGACGCCTCCAGCATGCTGTTGCGTCCCAAGCCCAATAAAGGTGAGCCGGACAATATGGGGGATCATCGTCATGGCCTCGATGTTAACGAGACGTACAATAACGCTGTGAAGTTGAAAGAAGCGTCACATAAAAAATGGATTGCAGCGGAGCAGGGGCTTGAAACGAAAGTCAACCATCTGATGGAGGAATTGGGGCTCAACGATTACACCGACGATTTGGAAGAGCATCCAACGCTCTCGCCCTTGAGAGCAGCGGCGAAAGAAGCTAAGAACGAAGCCACTGCCAGGGAGGAAACAGCCAAGGCATGGAAACGCGTACTCACTCCAGCGACGGTTAAATCGCTGCTAAACGAAGTACCGTACATCTCCGATCGGGAGGCGTTCAACAAACGCCTGCAGGAGGTGCCGATCAAGAATGCCGAGTTGTATGACCGCATTCCGGACGGGCGAATAACCGCGAAAATCATGAACGACTACAACGTTGGCGAGGATTTCGTTGCAGTGCGCGTGCAGGGGGACGAATTCATCGATTTTCAGACAAATACGATTCAGGGACATCAGAAGCCTCATGCAACGATCCTCAACGGATACGACCCAGTGAACGGTAGGAGTCGTCACGAGCTTGCTGCGACCATGGCACAGAAAACCGGACAGGACGCGCTCAACGTGATGCTGGTTCCTAAAGGTTCTGAGCGAGAAGTGATCGCCGGGGGGAAGTACGCCGAACCAGGTAAGTCTTGGCTGTCGTTTCCCTTTGTCGAGGCTTTGAAACTGGGGGGACGGCTCTATCCTGACATGAGTTCGAGCGTTAGGCCTACGGGTGGGGCTCCTTTTCTAATAACTTTACCCAAGGGAACACGCTTGCCTGTTGATATTATTTCGAGCGTAGGCGGTAATAGTAAGACTGGTGACACGCCCAATATACTGTTGCGCTCCCAGCCCAATAAAGGCCAGCCGGACAATAGGGATCGTCGTCATGGCTATATCGAGTAGGATCTCTGCGAGCCTCCAGGCATAACCTCCGCGCTGACCCCCGTGACGGAAGCAGTCCTGGTTGACAATCAGGCACGGTATGCGCAATCCAGATAGACGATGGATTTGAATTGCCCCCGAAAAGTTGGACGATGTAATCGCCCCATGTGATCGGCGTGGGTTCGGTAATCGACCGAGCTTACGCCACTTAATTTCGGTCTGATTCGCGCATGCCCCACTAGCACTGGCGCGGATCAGCAGTGACAAGGCTGGACTTGCCCCTACAAAACCGGACACCAACTCCCCGTTAAATTGATGCCGCCGCCAAGCGCCTGAACTCCCTCGGTGAGCGGTAGTTCAAGGCGCTGTGCGGATGCTGCTCGTTGTAGTGTTCGAAGGCAATTGCCAGGTTACGCAACGCTGTTTCTCGATCCGGCTTGGGCATGTGCGCCACGTAATCTCGTTTAATCGTCTTCACGAAGCTCTCGGCCATGCCGTTGCTCTGCGGGCTGCGCACAGGGGTGGTCACCGGCTGCAAGCCGATCTGTCGAGCAAACAGGCGTGTTTGTTCGGCGGTGTACGCCGAGCCGTTGTCGCTTAGCCATTGCACTGGCGTGGTGGGCAGTTGATCTCCAAAACGCTTCTCCACGCTTTCCAGCATCAAGTCGCGGATGTCATCGCCGCTGTACCCGGTCGGACTTGCCACCCAGCCGATGGCTTCGCGATCACAGCAATCGAGGGCGAAGGTCACGCTCAGCTTGGCGCCGTCCTCGCATCGAAACTCAAAACCGTCCGAGCACCAACGTGTATCGCTGGTTTCCACCGCAATACGGCCTTCGTGCCGACGCGGCACGCCAGGTTGTTTGATCCTGCGTTCAAGCAGCAAGTTGTGATCACGCATCACCCGGTAAACCCGTTTCACGTTGATCGCCGGCAGCGACCGCTTTTCACGTGCACGACGCAGCAGTCCCCAGACGCGGCGGTATCCATAGCTGGGCAGTTCGCTGACCTCTTGCTGGATCTCAGCGACCAGCTCTACATCGTTCACAGGCCTGCTTCGCCGCACTTTGGGCGATACCGATTGCTTGATTCGAACCGTTAATTGCGAGCGCGCCACACCGAGACATTCGCTGACCAGCTTCACTGGTCATCCCCCGGCAACAAGGGTGAGTGCGCAATCCATTTTCGCGACCGGGCGATCTCCACGGCCTCTTTGAGGATTTCTGCTTCCATCGTCTTCTTGCCCAGCATCCGTTGCAGTTCACGGATCTGTTTAAGCGCATCGCTCAGCTCGGACGCTGGCACCACGGCTTCACCAGCACTGACCGCCGACAGGTTGCCGTCCTGATAAAGCTTGCGCCACAGAAACAGCTGATTGGCATTGATGCCGTTACGACGAGCCACCACTGAAACGCTTTGGCCTGGCTCAAGACTCTCTCGCACCATGGCCAGTTTTTGCTCTGGGCTCCAGCGGCGCCGCCGCTCCTGGCCCAAAAGCTCTCCACTCTTATCTTTGCTGTTAGTCATAAACATAACCGTTTGCCTATCCCTTATCGTAAGGGGGGAAACGGTGTCCTGCCTTTCATGGGGCTCGTTCAAGCAGCCCATCGAGATGTCGAGGTCTCAAATTAACGAATTCCGTAAATTGTTTCCCAAGAACAATCGCCCTATCCAACAGACTAACCATCGTGAAGTCGTTGAGGACTGACGAGACGCGTCAGAGACGCAGTTCAGCGATCAAACCCTTGTCCACAAATGATCAGCGCCCAATATCCTTTATCGGTAAGTCACCACGCAGATATATGATGAACCCCATTGCGTTAGCAAAAAAACTTTACTGATCGACTTCCTCTTAAATGACGCCCCTAAGCCGCGTAGGCGCCCCTGTGGTCTTTGATGCCCGTGGGGCGGTGCTGCGAACGCTGCGGCAATCGCTCGAAGTGCGTGGGTGGCCAAGGCCGGTGGCTGGTGTGGGCTTCACGGTGTTGAGATTCGACGAGATCTCCTATCAATCTCTCTCTTGAACGCGCACCAACCGAGGCCGTTTAGCTTCATGATTCGGCGGATCACAATCGCGGACCTCGTTTTCTCCCCCTTCGTTTACTTTTGCGGTCGTACTCGTACCATCTGACCAGCAGATGGTATCGCAGCCCTTGGCGAAATTCGCCTATTATTTATTGATAAAAGACAAATCATCATTGATAATCACAATCACCGCTGTATTGTCGACACGTCAATCACCAAGGAGCAGCTTCATGACACACTCACCCACACCCAGCCGCTACGATCTGGCACACCCTTTTACCGGAAAACTCATCAAGGGCCTGGAGACCACCTGCACCCTCCTGGCGATCTGCACTGCATTGTTCGGTTGTCTGGCGCTGTATCTGATCATGACCGGTCAAGCAACGGGGTACCTGGAGCTTTCCTCTAACGCATCGGCTCTCTCGCCAGAGAACGCGAGCGCCGCCACCGAGGGACTGTCCTTACAGGTCGACACGTCCAAGGGCGCCGTCGGTGCCATGATCGATATCCTGATCGAAGCAAGCTTCTCGATTGCCCTCTTTCTGAGCTTGAGAACGCTGCTCTCTTCGTTGCGCCAGGGACCGGCCGCCGCACAGCTCATCCCTGGACTGCGCAGAATCGCCATCGTTACGTTGGTCTGGCCCTTCGCAGCCCTGTTCGGTCAACTGTCAGGAAGCTTAGTTTCGGTGTCAGACAACCCGCATGTGCAGGTCGATCTGAGCCTTAATCTGCCGATGCTCGTCACGGGCGTAGCAACCTGGATTGGCTGCATGGCCACCCAAGGACTTGCCCAAGCCGAGCAAGAATTGGAATCGGTCATTTAGGACGTATTAATGCCCATCATTGTCAACCTGGATGTCGTACTCGCCACCCGCAAAATGCGACTGGGCGAGCTGGCCGAGCGAACCGGAATCACCTTATCCAACCTGTCCATTCTAAAAACCGGAAAGGCCAAGGCGGTGCGGTTTTCCACGCTGGAAGCCATCTGCGGTGCACTGGACTGTCAGCCGGGCGATCTATTGCAGTACATCCCTGAAGACAATAACCCTCAGTAACGCTTAGTCGATTCACCGCGGGTATGCCCAACCCATAGGTCGTCAGTACCTAAGCACGACCTAAAGCGACTTATTCATCGCGCAACTGAGCAACGGCAGTCATTGTAAATCGTCAAACCACCCTCGTTACGCTGGAGGAATTCATGTGTCATCGACTTGTTAAATATTGCATCGTTCTGGCGGCTTCTATCTTGTCCACAGCGTGCGCTGCGCAAAGCTATCTGGAGATTTTTCAGAAGCCCACCATCATTTCCAGCCGTTCCCCAGAGGTGGTCTATGGCACCACGACGTTTTATCATCAAGCTCCACCTATCAGACAGCGCCGAGGGCCTCCACCGGTTGTTATTTATGAGGTACCGGCGGTTATATATGAAGAGCCCATCATTATCTATGAGGCCCCCACCCGCCTACCGATACCGGATTTTTTTCCACCCCTCTGGTGATCGAGACTGAACAACTTGTCATGGCACATGTTGCGTTAAATGGCACCCGGTGAGGCGCCGTGCGGCTAAAGTGGTGAAGAGACCGCGGGCGCACTCATTGGGATACTTCCATCAAACAAATGATCGGGGTACGGCACTCTTCTGCCGCCGTATGAACGGCCATCTGTCGACGTGATGACCTCACCCGTGGTGAACACGGCCTGGGGCCCAGCAAAAGGAACTGCAAAATGGCTTTTGTGTACTTGAAGGACACCAACGGCGAAGTGTTGGTGCTTAACACAGACCTGATTTCCCACGTGACGTCGAAAATCAAAGGCACCTTCGACCACGGGGCGCAGGTGTATCTGAAGTATTCCATTGACGGTCATCGCAACTTTATCCAAGTGGCCGACGAGGACGCCCGGCAATTGCTCAAGACCATCTTGAATTGAAGGGCGACCGGGCAAGGAGGTTCGCCACAAGGCGTGCCCCTCCCCTTTGCGTTTTCGAAGCCTGCCCCCCTGGCGGGCAGACCCCCGCTCAGCCCTATCGGTCCGCGGAGCAATGGGCCTGCGGTTGCAGGGCACAATCGGGGGTGAACGTTTACAAGGATGCGACCCTGCAGTCCTGGGGAAAAGTGGACCTTGTTATTGCGGCGCCACTCGCGGGATTCACTTTCAGCTCACGCCTGATCCTGCTCACGGACCCGGAAGGCGGGCGCCAGAGAAACGCCCTTGACGCCCAACGGTGCCCTCCAGGCAAAATGCCCCTTTCTCTTGGCCACAGCCCTGAGCCGTCTTCAAGGCATGTCATGAACCGCACGCTCCTCTCGTGCATCATCAAGCAGACGCTTCATGCTCCCAACATGTACGCTTTTCATCTTCCGTAAAGGTCGGCATGACCATCTCCTGGCGGTCTTTAACGGCTGGCCACATCAGGCATTCCCTTGAGCTGTGCCGTCTCCAGTATTGAGATCTTCTGATTCAGAAAGCTGTTGAGTTGCCGCATTTCCTCGTATCTGCGTTCAAGATCCAGTGAGCCACTAATTCGCGCGACAATTTCACCGTTCATGCTTCGGTGATTTTTTTCTGCCGCCTCGTTGATACGGTCACGCAGCCCCTCCGGCATGCGCACTACGAACTTATCTGCCGCCCTAGAGTTGTACGACGGCATCAGGGTGGGTTTAACGTTGTTTGGCATATTCATTGTTCCATCAATCCTGGATTATTGGGTCGTCCGTGTTATCTATCGTGCTGCGTCCGCCCGCCCCACAGACACCGCATTGGCCAAGCTCAAGGAGAACTGGTTGGTCAAACCTGCCTAATCAATTGGCGCGGCAAGTCCTGCCATTATCCGATGAACAAGCTCGTTAGGCTAATGCGGCGCCTTGGCCTGCACGTGAACCAAAGTGGGGACGCAGCGCCTGCATCACGCAGCCCCCCTGCCCTGCGCCATTACGCAAGCCTTGGCGTTTGCTTCAAGCGAGTCATAACCGATAACGACCCTAGCTAGAAGTCCGGACGTTTCAAGCGTCTATATCGCGGCTGAGACTTAAGCACATCTATAGCCCAAATGCCACGTGGCTCCCCGTAAGAAGTCATGTGCAAGTAGCCAAGTAACAAACCGCGCTCAATAACAGCGAGTGTCGACCCATTTGGCAGAGAACCATGCACATCACTCCTGAGCATTTACGAATCAAAAACGATTCAAGGGAAGAATTTAATAAGTTTGACAATTAATTATTTTCCTCATGCGGCCGCATAAACAGCTTGCTGAAGTGACCTACGTCAAAGTTGCGCAGATAGGCTGACCAATTTAGATTGACCATCGTTTTGGATGGGTGATCGTGACAATGGAGTCGATGGGGGAATGGGTACTTACCGCCAGAGAGGCTCTGGTTCGGGACTAGTCAGCCGGAAATGATTCTTACCTGCAACTCGTCCGTTTCTGATAGTACAGAATCCAGAAGCGTGTCATCAAACAACGGATCATTTGCGTAGTGCAGAGTTATGTCCATTGCCCAGTTTTTGAAGTAGTGCCGCAGATACCGCACCACCCAAAACGTTTCTAGTTACAAAAATCGCAAGAGTCCACCAGAATTGCTGTGTTGCGACGCCACGGTCAATGAGCTTCTGATTCCCTCTCGCGACATCCTTTGCTGCCATGCGTGCTTCGAAGCGGCGCTCTTGGACATGGCCACCCCGTTGCTAATGCTGAAGCCACGAAGTGTAAACCAACCGCAAAATTTCTATCCGTCGTGGGCAACAACGCAGGGTAGATCTATGGAGTCCGAAACCCGACCACCACGCCACTACGACCTTGCTGGCAGGTTCCGTACCGTCTGCGCCATGATTTTCGTTCAGATGAACTCGCCTTCACGCAGCCATTTTGTCGCAATCCATTTCTCTCCGGCGATGACAGGAGCGCCGCCATGAAGGGATAACGTGCTGGGGTCAGGTTTGTGATAGCTGAAAAAAACCGCAGAGCCTTTGGCGGGAAAAATCGAGAGATTGATATCCGGAAAGACCGTGGCGCCGCCCTGCTCGGGCTCATGAAGGTACATGATCAGTGTGGCCACCCGCTGCCCGCCTCGCAATAACGGCTTCTCGAAATGACGCGGATCAAAATAGTCGTGATGCGGCGCGAATTCGGCGCCCGGTCCATACCGCAGCACCTGTATGCCTTCGCCATATTCCAAAGGCCAGTTCAGGAGCGTTGAAATACGCTGCTCGATTCGCCCGACAAAGTCCGTTTCCTGGCGCCTAAAAAACATCCCTTCGCTGGTGCGAGTCTCGGACAATACGCGTTCCTCTTTGCCCTGCACTTTGGATCGCTCCAGCCTCGGGCGGGCAGCCGCCATCAACAGCTCGCACTCCTCCTCGGACAGGAAATCGGCGAACACGACAATACGAGGGTGCTCCAGCGTTTGAAGCACCTTGATGCGCTGATGGTCGACGGTAATGTACTGCGGGGAGGCCGACAGGTCGGGCGCTGGAAGCTTTATTGCAACGACGTCTGGCGTTCCATTTGCTTCAGCCGATGGCGGGCCAGGCTCACCCAATGCCACATCGGCGTCCTGCTCACTCCAGCCTTTGTCCAGCATGGCCTTTCGTAGCCGTTCAACCGGCTGTCCAGCTCGGCGCTGCTCCGCCACCCAAGTATACAAAGCAGGGGGAAGGGTCGTGGTGGTGTGCATGCTTGATCCTGGGAAATGGCATGGGCGATGAGCAAGTCGCCGGCTGATGTTCGTTAGGCTAAAGGACTTCGAATTTCATGAATGGCATTAAGTCGCAGGGCTAGGCGCTCGTACAGTCAATAATTATCAAAAAATATAAACGACGCTGAAACCGACAGGCCCTTGCGCCTGCGGGTAAGCGCGGTGAGCTTTCTTCTCCCCGGGCGCAAGCATCTGCACCGGAGTTTCGTCAGCCGGGACAACTCGTTGGGCCAGAACAGCTTCTCGCAAGGCATCAACCAATGGCTGAAGCTGTACACCGGTCTGCCCAACCCATTGCGCGAGAGTTGAACGCGCGATGGATAAACCGGCGCGCCAAAGACTTTTCCCTGCCGGTACAGCGGCAAGTGGTCGGCGAATTTCGCCACCATTACGTGAGCGAGCAGACCTGATGTCGGTATTCCCTTGTCGTTATCTGGGCCGGTTCGTATGTCGAGTTGAGGGAGTACTCCCGACCATTGTGGAAGATGGATCGGCGGAGTGTCCTTGCGGCTCCGGACAAACCTTTTCGCAGTGTCATGGCGCCTTCGCTTGACCGTTTTTGTTTACGATCCACGAGAACGGCACATTTTCTCTACCACAGAAGAGTGTCGGAGCAGGAATGGGTGACTAACCCGGCGTACCGGGTTTGTGTGATTTCTAAAGTCCGTCGCCAAGGTAAAGACGGTGGGTCGATTCTATCTGTTCGATCAGATTGTCATCCCGGCGACATCGGCGAATTCGCGCCAGCGGCGGACTGCCTCAACAATCTCCTTAATTACCTTTCGACCATCCAGGTTGTAATCAGCTTCGCGACGGCAAGTAGCTCCTTGAGCTCAAAATTGTCGCGCTTCCCGTTCAGAGACATTTGGTGGCTACACAAGCGCCTTCAGGAGCGCCTTTGCGAAAACGCGGACTGGTAGCTGCGGGGCACTCCATCGCGCGCACTATCAGGTGGAAGCATCCAGGGCAGGAGCAATCCTATCTGCCACCCTTTATGGGGTCTCGCTTTAGCGCAGCAGGCTCAGGAGCATCAGGGCGCAATTGGCGGGGGCCCGCAAAAATCGCCTCCCCACCTGGGAACAGGGACTGAGGACCTAGCGCGCAACACCGGCGCAGTCGTCACCACAATCCCCACCAATGGCCTGGTAAAACTTCACCCGTGCCAGCAATCGATTGACGCGATTGCGCGCCACGTTTATTTCCAGCGTGCGCTGAGCGTCCTGCAGATCCAGCCATTCCTTGATGCTTGACTGCCCCAGACGATAGCGAGTCTGGGCGATATGCTCGGCCTGGGTGGACAACGCCAGTGCGCGCGTCAAATACACCGCCTCATCGGCGAACTGTTGATCCGCCGACAGGGCGTTTTCAACATCCTGCAGGGCCACATACAACTGCTTTTTAAACAGCTCAACACTCTCCTGATAATCCGCTTGGGCGCCTTGCACCAATAACCTTGACTTGTTGAACTCCAGAAATGGCAGGAACACGCTGTCGGTCAACACCCCCTGCGGGTTGCGCAAAATGTCGGACAGCTCGCGGGTGCCCCCACCGTTTACACCGGCGGTCAGGTTGAGGATCGGGTAGAGGCTGCGTTGCTGCAACTCGATGCGGCCGAACAAGGCCCGCAAGCGCAGCTCGGCGGCCTTCACGTCCGGACGCTGGGCCAGGATCCGCGCCGGGATGTCGGGGCGCAGTGGCGCAGGCGCTGCGCCAGGAATGGGGCGGCTGACAAAGACTTCCTCGCCGCTGGGAGAGCCCAACAACACCCGTAACGCATTGCCGGTTTCTTCCCGCTGTTGCAGCAACCCGGTTTTAGCCGCCAGCAGCTCATTCAATTGCTGCGCGGCCTGAAGGGGCTCGAACGGGCTCACCTGCCCCACCGCGTTACGCACGCGGGACAACTCAAGACTTGAGCGCGCGTTGGCCACGCCGGCGTCATTGACGGCAAGGCTCTGGTCGACAAATGCCAATTGCCAGTACCACTGCAGGGTCGTGCCGATCAACTGCATGGCGGTCGCCAGCCGATCTTCGCGTGTGGCCATCGCCTCCCACTCGGCGACATCCCGCGCCTTGGACAGACGGCCCCACACATCCACCTCATAACTCAACGAAAACGTGCTGGTGAACGCTCGGGTACTCGGGTCGCCTTTGTCCAGGCTCTTGCCAATACTGTGCGTCAAGCCATTGGAAACATTAGGCGTTAAATTGGTACGGGTGATGCCCGCCTGGGCTTCGGCGCTTTTGACCCGAAAGGAGGCGGCGGCCAGGTCATTGTTGCTGCGCAGCACACGCTCGACCAATGCCTCCAGCTGCGGATCGTGAAAAGAGCGCCACCAGGGATCATGCTCGATGACGTATTCACCGTCCGGCAACGCATGACGCCACTGCGTCGGCAAGGCCAGTTGCGCTTTGACCGTATCGACGTCAGGGGCGTCGGTGCTGCAGGCAGCCAACAGCCCTAGAAAGAAAAACAGGGTAACGATTTTGATGTTCACAACGATGTGCTCGACAAGACTGCGGCACCGACCCGATACCCCGGGGGGATGCACGATAAGGACAATGGGGGAAGCTGAGCGCCACCGCGTGCTGGCACGTTCAACGCCCTACGCCCGCGCCAGTGCGTCGACAGGATCCAGGCGGGCAGCGTTGCGCGCAGGCAGGTAACCAAACACCATGCCAATGACCGCCGAACTCAGAAACGCCACGCTGACCGAGGACCAGGAGAAGGAGAGCGGAATCTGCGACTGCAATTGCCCCGCCACCTCTCCGACCAGGAAGGACACCAGCAACCCCAGCAGGCCGCCGACCACGCACAGCAGGCAGGACTCGCTGAGAAACTGCTGCATGATGTCCCGACGCCGGGCCCCGAAAGCCATGCGCACGCCCACTTCATAGGTTCGCTCAGCGACCGAATACAGCATCATGTTCATCAGCCCGATACCGCCGACCAACAGCGAGATGGCGGCCACGGACACGATCAGCAGGTTCAAGGTTCGGGTGGCCTTGGTCACCGACTGCAGCACGGCGTCATACGAGTTGATGAAAAAATCCTTGCTACCGTGTTTGAGCTCCAGCAGACGGGTGATATTGGCCTCGGCCAGTTCGTTGGAGACCCGGCTGGCCACACGCAACGCGATGCTGTCCAAGGGTTGCTGGCCCGAAATACGCGCCATCAACGTGGTGTAGGGAATAAAGATCTGCAGCACCGGCGGCCCGGCGAAGGCAGATGGCGTACTCTTGATGACCGCCACGATCGTGGTGGGCATCGGTCCGACCAGGATCACCTGGCCGATCGGATCCTCCCAACTGGGAAAGAGCTTCTTTTGCATGTTGTCGTCAATCACGGCGATCTGGCTTTGCCGTTGCACGTCGGCTTTAGAGAAAAACACGCCCTCGGTTAACGACAGGCCTCTGACCCGAATCAGCTCGTCGCTGACCCCTAACACCTGCGCCGCCAGACTGGCGCTTGGGGACGTCACGGTGACGGACGTTGCGATGACAGGCGAAATACTGTCCACGTAGGGCAGTGATCGCAGGTAGTCGACATCCGACTCACGCAGGGTCTTGCTGCTGACGCTGTACAGATCCCCCCAGTCCTTGCCCGAATAGATGTCGATGGTGTCGGCGCCCATCGAACTGATCTCCTGAATGACCCGATCACGGGCGCCCTCGCCCAGGGCAATCACCGAGGAGACGGCGGCAATGCCAATGACAATGCCCAGGATGGTCAATCCCGCCTGCAGCGGCTTTTTTACCAGCCACGAGGAGGCCATGCGCAATGACCCCAGCCAGCCCGTCATCGCGCTGACCGCGGCGCGGCGCGTGGCCGAAGGGGCCGCCAGTGGGCGTGGCATGGCCTCAGTGGCGTCAGAGGGATTGATCTGATCGGCCACGATGCTGCCGTCCTGCAGGTGAATCACCCGTCGGGCGTAGGCGGCGATGTCCGGGTTGTGCGTCACCAGGATGACGGTGTGCCCTTGAGCATTGAGTTCACGCAAAATGGCCATGACCTCTTCGCCGCTTTGGGTATCCAGTGCGCCCGTTGGCTCATCGGCCAGAATGATTTCGCCGCCATTCATCAATGCGCGCGCAATACTGACGCGCTGTTGCTGCCCGCCGGACAATTGGCCGGGATGGTAATGCACCCGCTCGGCTAACCCGAGGTTGCGCAAAAGGTCCTGTGCACGGGCCCGCAGGCTCTTTTTAAGCCCGGCGGCATACAGCGCCGGGGCCAGCACGTTTTCCTCAGCGTTCAGATGGCCGAGCAGGTGGTAGCGCTGAAAGACAAAACCGAAGGTGCTGCGGCGCAAGTCGGCCAGCTCGTTGCTGCTCAGGTGGCTGACATTGCGCCCGCGCAGACAATACTGCCCCTCTGAGGGCGGCACCAGACAGCCAAGGATGTTGAGCAGGGTCGATTTGCCCGACCCCGAGGTCCCGACAATCGCGACCATCTCACCGGCATGAATCTCCAGGTCAATGCGGCGCAAGGCATCGGCGCGCGACTGGCCGCTGAAATAGCAGCGGCTGACATTGATCAACTTGAGCAGCGGTTCACCGTCCGGCGCGCGGTTCGTCGGTGAACGCTCCACGCGCGCGGCCTCCCCTCCCGCCGGCGGCTGATGAGGACTCATTCGAGAATGACCCGATCATCCAGCTCAAGCCCGGAGAGGACCTGCGCCTGGGTTGTGCTGCGCAGACCGAGGGTGACGACCGTCGGCACGACTTCCCCGGTCGCGGATAGGCGGCGCACTTCAAACTGATGGCTCTCGGACTGTTTTTGTCCAAGCGCCGCAATCGGGATGACGAGGGTTTGCAGGGCACGCGCCTGGATGATTTTGATATTGGCGGTCATCAGGGGCTTGAGCACCCGTTCGGGGTTGTCAATTTCAAAAATGGCGTTGTAGTAGACCGGCGCCGTGGAGGCCACACTGGATCCTGGCGGCACGTTGCTTTCCGTCACCGCGGATTCGGGCAGCAGCTCGACCGCGCCAATGGTCGACTTGAACACCCGATCCGGCGCGCCGGTGACGCTGAACTCCACCGCCTGGCCGACGCTCACGCGCACGATATCGGCTTCCGACACCCGCGCCTTGACGGTCATGCGGTCCATGTTGCCCATGATCAAGATGGTCGGTGAGGCCTGCGCCGACACAATGGTCTGCCCCTCCTTGGTCACAATGGCCATGATTTCGCCGTCGGCCGGGGCCTTGATCTGGGTGTAGCCCAGGTTGGTCACGGCGCTGTCCATCTCCAGCTGCGCCAACAGTATCTGGCTCTCCAGCGCCGAAACTTCCGCCCGGGCGGCCTCCAGATCCACTTCGGCTTGTTCAACGTCGCTTTGGGCGCTGGCGTTGGCCGCGTACAGCGCTTGCTGACGCGCAAAGACCTGTTCGGCGCGTTTGAGCAGGGTGGTCTTGGCCTTTTGTTGCGCCAGCAGCAGCCCGCGATTGGCCCGCGCCTTGCTCAAGGCGTTCTCTTGCAGCTGCGGATCGATCTCGGCCAACAACTGGCCCTTTTTAACCCGCTCCCCCAGGCGCACATGGATCGCTTTGACCTGACCATTGACCTGGGCACCGATGTTGAGCAGATGGGTCGCTTCGATCGGGCCGGTGGCCAGCACCACACTTTCAAGGTCCATTCGCCGGACGGCGGCGGTAATGTGCTGGACATCGGGTGTACGGCCAAACAGCACGTAGAGCAGTGCGAACAGGGCCAGTACGGCCGCGATCGAACAGACGAGCCATTTGAAGCGCAAGAGCATGAGCCCACCCCGAATGGTCATTGAGTCGACGCCGCTGGGCCGAGACGGGAGGAAGCGTCGCCCAAACAGGAGCCGGGGGGCTGGATCTGGCCATCGGACAGGCTGATGACCTGATCAAAATAGTTGAGCAGGCTGTGATCATGCAACGCCATGATCACCGTCTTGGGACTGGCCAAGATGATCTTGAGCGTGTGCTGGGCGCACGCGTGATCCAGATTCGCCGTCGGCTCATCGAGCACCATGATCGGTCGGGTGTTGGCCAGCGCCCTGGCCACCAGCAAGCGCTGACGTTGTCCCGACGACATCAGCGGATTGGCTTCGCAGATGAGCGTGTTCCAGCCATGGGGCAAGCCCTGGATGCAGTCGGTCAGGTTCAGTTGCTCAGCCAGGTGCTCCAGGCGCACCTGCGGGTCGGCCGTGCCAAACAGCGAGAGGTTGTCCCTGACCGACGCCTTGAACAGGATGGCATTGGCCGGCTGATAAAAGGCCAGCGAGCCCAGATTACGGGCGCCCGCCGCCTGGCCGTCGATCGACACCCCCCCGCTCTTGGCCGCATACACCCCGGCCAGCAATTTGATCAGCGTGCTTTTGCCACTGCCAGATCCACCGATAACCGCCACCTTCTCCCCGGGCCTGATGGCCAGCGAGATGTTGTTGACGACCACCTCGGACCCCGCGTACGCAAACTCGACCTGGCTTAATTTAAGCTGGTGCTCAAATCGTACCGGTTCGGTGACCGGCGCAGCGTGTTGGGCCGTCTCTTGAACAATGTCCAGTGCCCGCTCACTGGTAATATCGTTAGCCCGGATCGCCATCAACGCCATGTAGAACTCGGTAGAAGCGCTCAGGGCCACTTGTTTGACAAAGAAAAACGCAAAAAACGTTCCCAGGCTCAACCGGTCGATGGAGAACAGGTACATGGCAATGGCCAGCGCCAGAATGGTTTCCACTCCGCCAATGAACTTGTACCAAACCCGCTGGCGTACCTCCATGAGGCTGAGATCGCACGAAACTGCGAGGAAGCTGGCGTGCTTTTGCGAAAAGTGGGTGAGGCGCTGAACAAACAGGTTGGCCGAGCGGATCACTTCGATGCCCTGGATGGTTTCAAACACCAACGCGTTACGGTCACTGGACAGCTCTTGCACCCGGTGCAGCAGCGCCGTACGAAGGCTGCTGTAGTAGGCGCTGATCAGGCCATAACCGCCAATGGTCGCCACGACCAGGGCGCCCAGCCAGGGGTGAATCCACAGCAGGGCCGCGGTGGCCGTCACGCACACGCTGGCCGACACATAGAGCCCTACCCGGACACCCGACAGATCCCGCACCGCCTGGGCAAAGGACAGCAACCGCTGCGAGATGTCCGCCATCGCGCGCTGTTCAAAAAAGGGGGCGGGATTGCGGGTCATCCTGGCAAACAGTTGCGGGATCCATTGCATGGACAAACCGTTGCCGATCCGCAGTTGCACCTTGGCCAGGTACAACTCGGTCACGCAGGCCATCAGGGTCAGGGCACCCGCTGCGCCCAGTAAAGACAGCATCTCCCCGGGCGGCAAATTCGCCCCACCATCGATAAATCTGGATAACAGCGCCGGCAACAAAAAGCCGGTGGCGCCAATCAGCGAGTTGACGATCAGCATCAGGGGCAAGCGCGGTATTGTCATCGCCCGCAGCGACAGCCACGACGGCTTGGCCTGCGGTGGCATGCCGCGATCGTTCCCCTGCACGGGCATGTCCTGATCGGGCTCCAACAAAATCGCAAATCCGCTCAAATGCGCGCTCAGCGATTTTTCGCTAAAGACGCCACTGCCGGTGGCCGGGTTCAACAGCCGGACATGACGCTGGTAGGCGTCGGCCGCCACCACGAAATGATTGCCGCCGTAATGCAGGATCGCCGGCATCGGCAAATCCGCGACCGACGCTTGCTCGAACTGCACGGGGTAGGCTTTGATGCCGTACGCCTGGAGCATCTCCACCAACTTGGCCAGGGAAGCTCCCGCCGTCGAGACCGCGAAGCGCTCGCGCAACTCGGCCAGTTCGATGTGTTTGCCCACCGACTGGGCGAGCATGGCAACGCAGGCCAGACCACAGTCGGCCACCTCACCTTGGAAGACCATGTGCGGTGAGTGCAAAGAGGACGGTTTGGGCATGGCTTAAGGTTCTGAGGGGTTAAAATAGAACAGCGAGGGCGAGTGCCATAACAACCACTGCTCGGCGTGTTGGCGTATCGCCGCTTCGATCACCCGCGGGCCCTGCTCGGGGAGCTGCTCGGCGGGCACCGATGCCAGAATGTCGATGTCCAGCTGACCGCCCTGCTCAATCAGGCAAAAAAACAAGGCGGTCGCCCCCGCCAGGCGTGCAATGTCATTCAGCCCGCTGTGCAGCTTGGCAGGACGTCCAAAGAGCGAGCAGTCAAAGGTGCGCATGGACTTGCGGTTCAGCCGGTAGGTGATTTCCGGCAGGATGTCTGGAAATACCACAAAATGGGTACGGTCTTGTTTGATGGCCTGAATCGCCGCCTTGAACTCACCGGAGTTGAGAGTCAGTGGATCCAGTTGGGTGAGATTAAGGTTCAGCCCCTTCAGGCTGTCGGCTTCAAAGGGGCCCAACGCGACGCCCTGGCCATGCGAAGAAATGACGGTGGCATGGCTGCATCCCAGATTCATCGAGGCCACCACCAGAACCGGAATGACGTCTGACACGATATGCAGGGGGGCAAATATGATGGGCCGACCACCGAGTCGAATCTGTGCCGCCGCGCGCTCTAGTTTTTGCGCACAGGCCCTGAGTTCGCGTACGTGTTTGGCGCGGTGAAGGTAGATGGATTTTTCCAGATAGTCTTTCTGGCGCCACAGGCTTTTGGGTGAGTAGCGAGCCGCGGTCGGCACCAGTTGCTGAACATTGGCGACGGCATACCGGTCAGTGCGCGTTTCGCACACGCGATCCAGCCACGCAGGCATCCCATAAACCAAACCACCACACACCCGCTGAAACGCGTGAATACAGCCATTGCGTGCCCTTTGCAACGCGCGTCTCGCGGCCTGCCGGGTGCTCGAAAGATGGGCCCGATAAATCAGCTCCATTCGCAGGCAGCCACTTCTGAGGGCGTTATCGCTCAAGAGCGTGATGGGTTTTGATCGATCGAAGAATGGGCGCATAAAGTTGTAAAGATCGTCACGTTAATAAAAACACACATGGGTTCATAAAAAATGAGCGCAACGAACAGTGTATTGATTGAGAGAGAATCGCTCGTCACCTGCCGTACCCGCGGATCAACTTACGAAGGGGCGCCCGACTCTATTTACTGCACCTGACAGCGCACGGGATCATTTAGGCTTTTCGCTGCCCTAGCGTGCCACGCAATATATGGCCGGTATAATCAAGCGGGGTTGCCTTAATGGGGATGGTGTGGCCTACAATTTGTTGACCTTCTGGGCAGCGAAGGCCCGTATCGAATAACAACAACGTTCAGCATCAGTAATGCACAGCAAGCTTTAAGGTGACAAAGGCCTTTCGATTATTGCGCGGGCATGTCGCTACCCACCGCAGCAACGACGGCTCGCTATTAATGCAAACACCGTCGGCAGCGGGCCAGGTCGCTATTTGGTTTTTTTAACTTTTGACTTGGGGCAGGGAAGCAACTGATTTTGCGGGTAATAACAAAGTTGTTCCGCGCCACCCACGACGTGCTGAGCTTTCTGTGCATCAATTTTCTTGAACATATTTTTTCTCCCGGTTCATCATCAAAGTTATTAACACTCACGCCGCTGACACTCCACTCTTGGCGAGGGAAGTGATCGCTGTATGGCGAGCCACAACATTGTCGCTTCGTAATCGAAGCCGCTTCTGAAGGATTCGAAACCGTCAAAACACATTATCTATTCGAAGCGAGCACTACTGATGAGGCGTGCGCTAACCCTAGGGACAGCGGCGGCTCACTATTAATACAGCCTTATGGCAAACTACCTACAAGTTCTGTCAAATGGATTGGCCGCTTTCTGAGTCTGGTGCAGATGCAGTGTGGAGCATGCATGGCGCCTATCCACGCGCACCAGGCACATCGGTCATGTGGGTCAACCGGCTCAACGTCGCCACTGGCGTTAATGCAGCCGACAATACAGACTATTTTGCTCGTTTTTTCACTGGCAAAGCACAGCTCTGCTTGTGGCCGCGTACATCAACGCAATGACCGCCCGAGTTGATCCTGCCGCCGACGACTTGTTTAGCTTTCTGTGTATCAATTTTGTTAAACATGTTTTTCCTCAAGGATTCAATCAATCAATCAATCAATCGCTCGCTCATGACTCATTTTTTTGACGAATCGCTCGGTGAGCAGAGCGGCCGCTGCGCAGACTCATCAACAATTATTCCAATGGTCAATGACCGCCGCGCACGTTTCACCGCGAGCCACTACTGGCCATTTAGACAATCGCAACTTGACGCTCCCATCCATGAACGAGGTAATTTTTAATGTTACACAGTCATGCCCACGCCATCAGGCGTGCCAGGCAACAACCATCACCTAGCTCAGATTAAAGGGGCGTACCTTAATACAGTCCCGACACCGCGGCGTTATTTACGCTGACCACTCCCCTTGCCCCGACCCACTTCCCAAGCGCCGGTACGGCTGTTGGTGCAGCCCGCCGAGTTGGGTTTGGTGTCCCAGTACTCCGTGCCCTGCGCAGTGTAGCATTTGTAAATATAAGGATTGCCACCGACAACTTGTTCGGCTTTGTGCATCGCGATTTTACTGAACATGATCGACTCCTGAATAACACATCAATTTTTACATCTTTTACAGCCACTCTCGATTCTGAAATGAATCGCTGCTCGCAAGTTAGAGCGCCTGCGGTAGGTGAGGGAAGATTAAATAAGGTACGTTTTCGTGATTCGATTGAAGATCCCCTCACGACTCATACGCGACAAACATCACTTGGCGTGAAAGACATGTTGCACACCCGATGGTAGTAACACGCTATCCAGCGCTCAGCGGACTCTCTATTGATGCAACCTGCATACTGGTTTCCCCACAAGGGGTCTTAACCTAAACGCAGCCACACTTTCAAATCAGGTTTTCCTGCAACGGGTATGTAGGGTGATGGTTGGGACACTGCGTGAACTCAAGGCTACGAGTGTGCACTCGGCGAACCCACAACCTTGCGAGAAGCCTGAACCGTTGCAGCATTCTGCCCCAGAAAAATGCATTTAACTATGCAGGGTCTGAATTTGGACTGCTGACAAAGCATTGCCGGTCGGTGCCTACCAGGCTCTACTGCTGAACTCTACGATGGAGGCTATCGCGGGATCCGAGCTTCCATTTGCGTCTTTTGAAGCGTCCGGCCCATTTTGGGAAGGGCCAGCCAACGTAGCGCCTATCCACCTCAGCGCCACACAGAGCCTTGTAAAGACAAGCACACGATTGAGCAGGCCAAGCGCTCTTATCGTGACCGCGTCTGGGGCTCGCTCTGCAATCAACACAGACTGATAGCGGGGATACTGATTGTAGGGCGCGCGCGCTCAGTCCACCCCGGCAGCTGGATCCCTGAAAGCAGGTTCAATGGCCGCAGCCTGGAACGAGACTCTTGGAGCGAACTCTGCCGATGTCCTGCTTACGCAACTAAATACGGCCAGCAGGCGAACGGGGGGCCATGTTCCGCGCCGCCATTAGGCGCCCTTATCCCGGATCTTTCCGTTAGTCACGTGGCCACTGCATAACGCGGGCGGAAGTCGTCGCAGAACCGGCGTCCACTGGTGCGCGTCGCCAGAGCGCAACCTCAATGCTCGAGCCCGGCAATGTAGCGCCCTCAAGAACTTTCCCAGTCCTGTCATGTCGCGCCCGCGCTCATTTCAAGCACTCATTATGAACACGAATCTCAAGCCCCCAACCCTGTCGACACCCTAAAATATGATTTCAGACTTAGGGTTTGCGCTCGTATGTTCTTACTTTATAAGCGTTCAATAGGAAGCGTTTTTTAAACTGGCAAAGCCCTCTATCGTTTTATAGGCGTCACGACAATTGAAACTACCCATTCTGAGCGGCATTCATTTAATTGAAAATCCCCAGCCACCCCCGTTCGGTCGAGTAAAACCATAAACACGGCTCACGCGCCTGTTGGATGAACGATCGTCATGTAGCCTACCCAAAATGACGACGCTCAGTGCTCAGGCCCTGCATGTCATCAAGTCGCTCGAACATTCATCACCTATCAGGCGTTCACTTCAGCGCGCGCAAACGCCCCCCGTCGTACTTTTCTGAGGAACAGGAATAACAGCATGGCACTTGGTATAACCGCAACCGTTACTGTCGCTGACAGGTTGATCGCGGATTTTGGGGGCACTGTGGTCGACGGCGGTGAAATCGCAGCCAGCGCGGGGAAAATTGCGTTCGCTGTCGCGAAGCCCAAAGGAATGGAGCTGACTTACGTCACAACGGACGCCCCCTCCGCCATTCACTACAATAACGTGACGTATGTCTTCAGCCTCAGCAGTGGCTCACTCCAGTACTCTACCTGGAATGAAACCAGCTGGTCGGCCAGTACTGGGGTGGGGGTGGGCGGCCTCATCCTCACACCCTTATCAGAACCCACCGCCTTCACGCCGGCGGTTGGACCTGGTGCGGTGGTGTTCAACGGCCTGTTATATGTTTTCTATCAGGGCACGCCGTCAGGGAGCAAGACGCCGGGACTCTATTACAGCGCGTTCAATGGCACTGCCTGGTGTGAGGCGGCACGCGTGAAAACCGTGGGCATTTCCTGTTCGCCATGCGCCGTCGTGTTCAACGACCGGCTTTACGTCCTCCATCAGGGCGTAGGGTACAAAGGGCAACTGTGGTACAGCACCTTCGACGGCCACCGCTGGGCAGCCGCTAAGCAGCTACCCCACGCCTCAATGTCGGGGTCGCCCGCCGCCGCGGTGTATGTCAACAAACTGTTTGTGCTGTACCAGGACGGCGGCCACAACGGGCAGTTGCTGTACAACACGCTGGGGGAAAACTGGAGCAGCCCCCTTAACACGAACAGCCGTGCCGGCATCCGCGCCGAACCCTGCGCCATCGTCAGCGACGGTGAACTGCTGGTGTTTCATCAAGGCGCTGGGCATTCGCTGAACCTCCATGTAAACACCTTCAACGCCAGCAGTTGGAGCGGCGACGCCCAGTTGGCCGCGATACAACGTACAGACGCTCCGCCCCCCACCAGCGTCAACAACGCGCTGGATGGCTTCGGGCAAGGGGCATTCAACGAAGAGCGCCCCTGCAGCCCGAGCACCGTCGAGTTCAACCATCAGCTCTACGACATGTACCATGGACCCAGCGCAGATGAAGTGCTTGACCAAAGCGAAGACAGCGTTCAATCGAGCGGGGCCTCGCCTGGCGCTGCCCCTGCGCTCCATCTGTGCAGGTCACCGTCTGTCGTTGCTGTGTCCCCCACCCTGCTCTACGCCTTCTTTCAGCAAGACGCAAAGCTTTGTTATGCCACCTGCGACACGACCTGGGATCGCTGGACGTCGCCTTACCTGGTCGCCTGGCCGTCAGCGACCACCCAGTCCAACACCATCGACCTGCTGTACACCCCCTCGGCGGTCTTGTTCACACCCGCCGGGGCGTCGGCGGCCCAGATCTACCTCTTTTATCACGCCATCGATGACACGCTCTGCGCACAGCTGTGGTACGTCATCTTCGATCCGGCCACGGCCAGTTGCTCACCGCCCGTCCAGGTGGCCAACGCCTGCCTGGCGTACTCCCCTGCGGCGGTGGTCTTCAATAACGAGCTCTACGTTTTTTACCAAGGCGCAGCGGGTAGTAAAGGCAACAGCGCCCTGCTCTACGACTGCCTGTCGCCGGCTGGGACCTGGTCTGGCAGCAGGCACGTCCCAGGTGTGGGGATGTCCTTCGCCCCGGCCCCTGTGATCTACAACGACCATTTCTATGTTTTTTTTCAGGGTGAATCCGCCAACCAACCCGATGGGAATCTCTACTACGCCTGCCTGTCGAGCGACGGCACCTGGTCTGGCGCCTCCCAGCTCAGAGGGATTAACCTTTCGTACTCGCCTGCCGTGATCGTTTATAACGAACAGGTCGATGTCTTCTTCCAGGGTCTGGCCAGTGGCAAGCCGGATGGCACTGTCTATTGTGCGTGGCTGACGAGTTCGGGAACCACCTCGTTCCTGGATGATCCGGCGGTCTTTAACCTACCGGTGACACCCTTGTCTCTTGCCTCCTGGGATACGCAGGTCCCAGGGATGCCTATCACCTACTCTCCCGCGGCTGCGGTGTGCCAGGAGGGTATGAACAACGAAAAACTTTATGTCCTGCATCAAGGGGGCAACGGTAATGGGCAGCTCTGGTTCGGCGTATTTGACGGCACCACCTGGAGCGGTGACCTTCAGGTGACCCCGCAGGTCCTGCCCGCAACGCCGCGTGCGGTGGACGTTGGCAACATGATCCACAGCTTTTACAAACAAACGGGTCAGCTGTGGTGAACGGCAACGCGGGTGGGGCGCAGGTCGGGTCACCGTGGATGTCGAATTGACGCCAGTCGCCTAGGGCCAGCGTTAAAAGGGCAGGCGTCTCACTGGTTTTTTGGGGAGCATCTTTTCAACCCCATCGCCCCTGCCGCTCACCGGCTTGGTGCGGCCTGGAGCCATACCCTTCCCCTGCCCGCGCCGATACACGCGTATTAGGACATTCACTACCTTGCCGATCTGCTGATGGGCTTTCCAGAAAGCGAAGAGCCTCCTGAATCTGCTCCAGAGCAAACGTCTTGGCAATCACGGGGCGCAGCGCTCCCGTTTTCAATCCCTCCAGAATAAAAGCCTTGGCCCGGGCGAGGATCTGCTGGTCCGAGACGATTTCCGCGTAGAGGTAGCCTTTGAGCGTCAGGCTTTTCCCCAATACGGTAAACAACGGGAAGGGGGTTGGCTCAGAGCTGAGCGCACCGTATTCCAGCAAAATGCCGCCTCGGGCGGTGATGGCCATGAGACGTTCGGCGATGTCTTCATCATCGCTGACGATCACATCGGCAGCGCCGGCCTCAAGGAGTGCCTGGTTCTTTGCGTGGGTTCGGGTGATGGTGATCGCGTCGCTCCCACCCTCCGTTGCCATCTGTAAGGTCGTCGGGCCGCCGGGCCGACACTGCTCGATGCCGCTGTCACCACGACAACATCGCCCGGGTTCAGTTTCGCCTGCTCAATCAGGGCGCCCCACGCAGTGATGTACTGCATCCAGGAAGCGGCGGCTTCCAAAAGACAGGTTTTTCGGCGTTTGAACCACCACGTGAGCAGGCACCTTCGCCAGTTCCCCATAGGTGCCCCAGCGCGCGATATTCAAAGGAGGGATTCAGGCCAACTGCATCACCCCACCTTGACGGCGGACACCGCGCTCCCGACGGCCACGATGACACCTGCGGCCTCATAATCCAGACGACTGGGAAACTGCGCTTGCTGCAAGTAGGCATGATTGCGGAACATGACTTCAGCACGATTGAGGCCAATGGCTTTGCCTTCAATTTTTACCTCGTCTGCCGCAGGGGGCACAGACCTTTAATTCTTCCAGCGTCAGGACGCTGGCATCACCCTATTATGAATCCGGACAATACGTGCCATGGTTAAAGCCTTGTTCAAGTGAGGCCGATGCAGGGCAAGTGGCCACATTCAGTAGATCCCGATCTGCTTCAGAGAGAACTTGCAACATCCGGGCGGTTCAGTGCTTGGCCTTGACGTTTAGGTCGATCTGTTTAAAGACGCAACGACGCCAAAACAGGGGGCGTTCATCAGTGTGAACGTCTCGCTTACAGCGAACTGGGGCTCGGCCCCGAGTCATACGTCGAAGGCATATGACTCGGGGTCATTCAGTCCCGGTTTGACCAGCGGTATTCGATGACCCGTACAGCGGTCTCGATCAGCATTCTGGCGTCAGCGCTTACCACTTGACCCGCACCCCCATCGAGCCCTGCACCGCGGTGCTGACGTCGCTGTCTCCGCCGGCAGCCCACTGCTTGCCCACTTCGGCGTACACATCGGTGCTGTCGTTGAGCTTGAGGGTCGCGCCACCGGCCAGTTCGCTGGAGAGATAACCGGTACTGCTGTCGATCGCCGTCGTCGCCTGGGCGCTCGCAAAACGTGTCCGGTCGGTGCCGTTGGCCGCGCGGTACAGGTTCACCCGGGTATAGGGCTGCAGCAGGCCGACGCCCGTGGCAAAGTCGCCCTCAAGGCGCGTGCCCAGACGGGCCAACCACTGCTGCTGGGTGTCCTGGCTGACCCGGGTGCTGCCCAGGTGTTCATCGTCGACGCTCAGGTGCTGATGCACCAGCTGCACCTGCGGCTCGATCCGCCACGGGCCACCCAGGGCAAAGGGCTTGCCCATTTCCACGGAGGCTAGCCAGCTGTCGGCCTTACCCGAGATCTTCTGATCATCGGAGTGCGCCTTGTACTGATGACGGCCGTTTTGCAGGACGCTGTCGACGTACAGGCCCGAGGCGTCCGTCCAAGTAGCATAACCACCCAGGTACTGGCTAGTCAGGTCGTTGTCGCCCACCGACAGGTGGTTAACGCCGCGGGCAAAACCCTTGACGTCCTGATGGCCCTTGAGCTGACCGGCAAACACCCCGGCTCGCCAGCTGTCGTCCGCGTACAGGTCGGTGCCTGTCTGAAAACCACTCAGGTGGCCGCTGCTGCTCTGGTTGACCGTGCCGTGCTGCGCGATGCTCAGGTCGGTGCCCAGCGCACGGCCCCAGGCATGACGCTGATCGGGCGCCTTGTCATCCGCCATGCTCGACGCACCCGAGTTCGGGTTGGCGCCAAAACGCTGGTGCAGGTTACCGAGCATGGCCAGGTCGCCCTGACGCAGTTGCTCAGGCAGCCCCGCCAGCAACGGCACTTCGGTGCGGTAGGTCGGTTTTCCGGGTTGACCCGGGATTCCCGTAGTCCCCGGCGCAGGCGTAGGCGCCAGGCTTGAGCGCAAGTACCAGTTTTCCCCGGCGCCCTTGGCGTCCGCCGCGTACAGACGGTACTCGTACGCACCGGCATCGACATGGCCACCGGCCAGGCTAAACGCATCCTTGCTGGTCTGCGCCGTGGTGGTGGCGCCACTCAGAGCACTGACCACGGTGATCCCGTCACCCGCGGTCAAGGCCCCGAGACCCTGCTGGTTGACGACCTGCAGCGCCGTTTGGCCGCTGGCCGTGGCACCGGGGCCGCTGAGCACCAGGCGGTCGCTCGCGCCGCTGCTGTCGCTCAATGCTGTGCCCAGGCGCAGTACACCGTTCTGCCCCACATAGGGACCGGTGACGGTCAGCGTGCTGCCCGGTGCACTGCCCACCAGCGACACTGTGCCGCTGTTGGTCAAACCGGCCACGCTCTGGTTGAAGCCGGCCGTGTCCAGCGTGGCGCCGCTGGCCACGGTGTGCGCCGAGGACGCACTCAAGGTGTTGAACGCATTGGCCTCCAGTGTGCCGGCGGCCACGTGCGTGGCGCCGCTGTAGGTGTTGGCACCGCTCAGGGCCAGAACACCGGCGCCCGTTTTACTCAGTGCGCCCGCGCCCGAGATCGCCCCGCTCATGGCGGTGGTGATGCTCGGGGCGGTGTTGACGGTCCCCCCGTTCGCCCCCAGGGTCACCGCACGGCCAACGGAGAGACTGGTGGTGCTTTGCAGTATGCCGCCGTTAAGCGTCAGGGCACCGCCGGGGGCGCCGAGGTTATTGTCCGACGAGATAGCCAGGGTGCCGCCGAGCACGGACCAAGGAGTGACCGCGGTGGTCGTGCCGGTCAAGGTGTAGGTATTGGTGCCGATCTTCTGGAAGTCGGTGAAATTGCGGTATTGCGCTGCGCTACCGATCTGCGAAGTGTCGAAACTGTCGTCGACCGTCCCGCCCAGGGCCAGGGTGTTGCTGGCGCCGGCAGCGCCCATGACGTTACCGACGATGGTCGAGCCCTTGCGCACCTCCAGAGTGTTGGCCGTGCCCGTGAATTCGATGGCGTTGGCGCGTACCGGCGTCGCATCACCGGAGAGGCCGCCGGTGATGGAGCCGCTGTTGATTACTTGGGTGGCGCCGGTGATGCCTGCGCCGCCGGTGCCAGGGCGGGCCGCCGCGGCAACCTTTGCTGTCCCGCCTTTGCCCCCCTCGATATGACCGTCATTGACTACAGTCAACCCAGCCCCCGACAAACCCGCACCGCCCCCCCCAGCGAAAGAGTCACCGTCCCCGCCATTACCTCCGCGTAATACGCCGCTATTGGTGTTGGTCACCGTATGGCCGGCCGAACTGACGGTCAGGCCATTGCCACCACCGCCACCGTTCCCAATACCTCCGCCTTTGCCTCCTGTCGCCACCAAGGTGTTGGTGGTATCGCTGTCCGTGACAAAGCCGTCACCGCCGCCGCCACCGCCACCCGCAAATCCAAAACTGCCCGCGTCGCCACCATTGCCGCCGGTCGGAGCCGTCGACGTACCACTGGCACCGCCACCGCCACCGCCACCGCCACCGCCAAAACTACCTTGACCACCTTGACCACCGTTTCCCCCAGGGGCTACGCCAGCGGCACCTCCGAAAGCATTTACACCCGTCCCCGCCTGACCCGCGACCCCCGTCGCTCCGCCATTGCCGCTGCCATTGAATCCAGCTCCACCGGGGGCTGCCCAAACGGACCCGCTGGCCGTAGCCAATGCCAGCAGGCAGATCATCGCCAGTCCTGATTTTTGTGGCAGTACAATACCCGTACCGGCTCCACTGCCCTGCGATTTACTGCCCAGTTCGGAGACCACCTGGCACAGCCCGGTGGAGGAGTTGAAGACAAGACGATAGATATGGTTCATAGGATTACTCGTGGTATTTCTTTTAAAATCCCAACACCCTTCCCATGACCCAAATCAAAAGCTGTCAATTTCATACATTGACAGTTCTCTTCACCCCAGAAAAAAAGCCGCGGTCATGATCGAACCGTCGCGCGCAACAGCGCGCCTATGGGAATGTTTGAAATGGCGCGCAAGGCTCAAGGGCGCGGATTGACAACCAAGGCAGTTCGAGCGACACCCCAGCCGGCGTGGCTGTACAGGGTGCATCTATGCCTCAGCCAGCAGGCAGGATCCACCCGCGCTCCGAGCTGTTGCCGGATCAATTGATGTTTTTAATCTGGCCAAAACTCGCCCCGAGTCCGTGCGGACTTCGCCCCATTTCTCCTTGACACTCTCGGATTGAATACACAGGGAAGCCTGGCCAAATGCGCGCCCTCTTCAGGTCGCTGCAGCAGGCAAAACGTCGTTACCCCCGGCATTTGAACGCCTTGCACCTGCCTGCCCAGCGCGAGCCAGGACGGGAACCGCGACGGTACCGGGATCCGTTTACCCAGCTCCATCACTCTGCCCTTGCCCCTCGCCCGGCTCTCGAGCTTTGATCCTGCCGGCCGTTCAGCGCGCCATTGATCGTGCAAGTGATGCCTGCTAACGCATTCGGCGCCAGCAAAGCCTGCCTTCAGAGGCCGCGCCCTTACCCCATCGTCAGGTGAGTATTCACGCTCATGCACCGATACCCCCAGGCCATTCAGACCTGCTGATCGTCGGGTGATAACGATCAGCGTTGTGTTGTCATGCGCCCCCCCCTGCAACGCATCCGCCGAGGCTGCCGTTTGCCTGCGACAGGGCCAACCGCCCGTGGACCGTGCGCCGGCAAGGGTGCACTTCACGATCATTTCGCCGGTGTGTGTTCAGCCTCTATAAGCCCCAACACGCCATCCCACCCGGGCGGGCGCGCAACCACATCCCCTCAAGCCCCCTCGGCGAAGATCGCGCTTGAGCGACGCTCCGCCATAGCCAGACGTTGAATCAGGTCCACCGCACCTTACTTAAGAAACCCCCTACATACGCGCCCGATCGCGTGGCATTTACTGAGCGCTGGCACACACAGTGAATCCACCACCTCATGCCATGTGCAATGGGCTGGTGGATTCGCCAGTGCTTCTTTTTTTCCATGACGTCACTTCACGCAGGCCTGTACTGGCGAAGCCTAGGCCGTTGAGCATTCGTGGAGGCCGCACCTGCCCAACTCCCATTAGCCACCTCGTGACTCTGTCACGTCCGTGCTCTGCGGCCTTTCGGCATGGAGACAAAAACGGGGTGAGTCTTTCGCGGCACATCCCCTTACCGACAACCACAAGGAACAACCTATGAGCGATCAACACCTGGGCCAGTCCTACCAAGGCGACATCGTGGTGATAGGCGGCGGTACTGCGGGTATTGCCTTCGTTGCCAGCCTGCTCAAGCGCGCCCCCGGCTTGAACATCACGGTGATTGAGCCCAACGCCTATCACTATTACCAGGCGGCCTGGACCCTGGTCGGCGGCGGTGTCTATGAGTTGGAAAACACCGTACGACCGATGTCCGAGGTGATGCCAAGCCAGGCTAAATGGCTGCAGGCCGCCGTCAACCACATCGATCCGCAGAACCGTCTGCTGATTCTGGATAACGGGCGCAGCGTGACCTACCAGAACCTGATCGTCTGCCCGGGTTTACGCCTGGCGTGGGAAAAAATCGAAGGCCTGCAAGCCACTCTGGGACAGCACGGCGTCACGTCCAACTACAGCTATCAGCATGCGGCTTACACGTGGCATCGGGTTCAGAACCTGCGCACCGGCAAGGCGATCTTCACCCAGCCCGGCATGCCGATCAAATGCGCCGGAGCCCCGCAAAAAGCGCTGTACCTGTCCTGTGATCACTGGCTGCGACAGGACGTACTGAAGAACCTCGATGTCGAATTCAACCTCGCCGGTGCCGTGCTGTTTGGTGTCCCGACCTTTGTGGCGCCGCTGATGAAGTACATCGAGAAATACCGCGCACGGCTGGCGTTCAACTCGCAGTTGGTGAAGGTCGATGGGCCGTCGCAAACGGCCTGGTTCGAGGTCAGGAACGCCGCAGGGGAAGTCACGCTGCACGCGAAAAAATTCGATTTTTTGCACGTGGTCCCACCGCAGGTCCCGCCGGACTTCATCCGTCACAGTGCGTTGGCCAACGCCGATGGCTGGTGCGAAGTGGACGCTCACAGCTTGCAGCATGTGCGTTATCCGGACGTGTTTGCCTTGGGCGATATCTGCTCCACCGGCAACGCCAAGACCGCGGCGGCAGTACGCAAGCAAGTGGTGGTGGTGGCTGAGAACCTGCTGGCGCTGCGCAAACAGCAGCCCTTTGTGCGCCAATACGATGGTTATGGCGCCTGTCCACTGACGGTGGAGCGAGGCAAGGTGATACTCGCCGAGTTCGGTTATGCCGGTAAATTGCTGCCGACATTTCCTCTGGAACCGACAGTCGCACGCCGGCTGGCCTGGTATCTGAAGGCGAACTTTCTACCGTGGTTCTACTGGAACGGGATGCTCAAAGGTCGTGAGTGGCTGACGCGAACCTCCAAGGTCGACTGACACCTCCCTGCGGGCCGGGGATGGGCCGTGACCAGCCAGCATGCGCTGGTCATGGTTTGGAACCATGCCAACACCGGCTCACTCCCCAGTCCGAACTCGGACTGCAGGTTGCATGCCACGAAAGCTTGGGTTCAAATAAACCAACGGGACAGGTTTTAATTCTAATAACACCAAAAGTCGTTCTGACTTTGTCCAGGCTATTGCCAGCCGCCTCGAAACTGACTGAACAATCGACTGTGCCCCACATGTTCGTGGAGCAGCTGTCTGTGCAGTGACTTTTAACCGGTCAATGAATGGCGGTTAGATGGCGCATTATTCAACGAGCGTCATCCCCTCCTGTTTCGCCGAAAACTTTATCTTACTTGCACACATCGACCTGGGCGTCTGGATGAACAGGCGTTTGTCTGTCGTTGGCAGTCGCTATGGCAGTGTCAATGAAGCGCGTGGGTATTCCCTTCGCCCGAGGCGACCGCTGCCCGTCCACTTATTATTAAATTTCACGAGGCATAAACAACGAGTCAATAGTGCGCACTTCAATCCGACCAGCCCTATTTATTAACGTTTTAATTCAAACCCAACACGGACGTCTTTCAATGCCTAACACTGCTCAAGGTCCCCTTGTCCAACGCATTACACGTTTACTGCAAGAAACCGGATTTACCAACAACTCGACCCTCGCCAATCTGTTGGCCAGTGCCAATAGATTGGTGTTGCAAAGGCCGCCGACTGAACGCGACGTTCTGGCTTTGCTCCAGTTTATCGACAGTCTTTCTTTTTTTATTGAAGAGCAGACCTTTGAATCTGCCCAGACTTATCGCCCTGTACTCAATGGGCTGTGGAGCATCGCGCACAGCCTGTCCGGTGCGCAGGCTCAAGCCCATGTCTGTTAATACAAGCGGACGTTATTGGCCCGATTGACTCCCCTGCCGGTCATAGAACCCACGGACGCCACCGCAACAGCGCCGCCGGCGGATCAGTTGTCCTGCTCCATTTTGAATCCCGCCGTGTTTATTGGTGAGTACATCAACGCCGGGATCCGTCGTCACGAACAGCAAACCGGTCGAGCAACCTATTTGTCACCCGACAGCAATGTCAGCGTGATTTACCACCCCAGCACCTACGACCCGACCCTGATCCCCCCGCATGTCCGTGCACCGAGCAGCTTAACGGTACGCGTACCACTTCGGGACGTCGTGACGGGGCACTATCTCTATGCTTTCAAGCAAGCCCGGGACTCGCTGGGCCGTCAGTACTCCTACCCACTCACCACGTTTGAACCCAGTGACCTCATCCAGTCCCTGACGCAGGACAACCTGCAAACAGTGATGGAAAGTGCATTGTCGACATACCGCGACACACCCGCCAACCGAACTGGCTTGACGGCGCAGTATCAGAACCTGATCAGGCTGCGTTGCCTGGCTTATCTGGATGCCCCAGGCTCCCTGCTGGCGTACCGCCAGACGGTGGAGAGCTTTCTGGCCGGGACTGTCCAGGCCCAGGAGGTGTCCTTTGATGGCGTCAAGGTCAACGGCGTATTCCTGATCCCTGCCAGCGCAACCAGCGGCGTGGTGTTCAACCCAATGGCTGCAAGGGTCAGAATGACCTTGGCCACCTCCAGCAGATGCCCGGTGGTCTGCTCCCACGAGCTGAACACCAGATAGTCGATGTCGGCAGCCAGACGACTCATCAGGCTGTCAAACAACCGGTTGGCCAGATCACGCTGGCTTTGACTGGCGGTGAAGGTCACCGGGCGCAGCACGGACGATGACGGCACCGCTTGCGTACGATCGGTCATCACCTGGGTGCAGAAAATTGAAACAGGGCTGTCTTTGTGCGTTTGCGCAATCGTTCGCTGGGCACCGCCAGAACCCGTTTCGCCTGGGGTGCGTTGGCCTTTGAACAAGCGCAGGTTGAGCGTCGGCGGCTGTCGGACCTGACACGCATGAGCGCAGCAAACAACCACGTTCAAAAGCTGCTGGACTTCCCCCCGGCCGTGCCTCGACAAATCGTGGCGGGCGTTCCTGAACAGGCGGCCGTCAACTGGAACACCGGCAATAGCCGTTCTGATACCGATCCCGAGCCCGTGAATGCATTGCAGGGGCGTATCCGCAGCGCGCTGTCACTCAATCGCCAGGCCGACCTGTTTGATATCCAGACCATCATTCGCCTGCACGATGGGGTCTATCAACCGGCGGTCGGGCAAGTGGAGCGGGTGTTCCGTTCGAGCAGCGATCCGTTGTTCATGGGCTCGGATGTGGCACGCGTCGGTTTTATCAAGGCGCTGGATGCGATCAAAACCAAGGTACAGGCCAGGCAGGTGGATGCAGGTGAGGCGCTCTTCGGCGCCCTGGTTCGCTACCACCCTTTTGGTGATGGCAACGGTCGAACCGCCCGCACTCTGTATGCCCTGGCGCAGTTGAATAAACAGGAGGCAACATTCAAGGCATTGACCCCACTGGCCGAAGACCTGCTCAGCGGGCTTGCCCCCTGGGCATTGACCACGGCCTGAGTAAGGGCCCGGCCTTGCCGGGCCCAATCACCTGCGTTCAAAAGCACGGCGCGGAGGGAACACGCGCCGTTGCCTCACCTGGCCGTGCGCGCCATGAGCCCATGACCGATGAGTGGGTGCGCCTCAGCCTCCTCGCGGACAACCAGGCCGCCTCGATTGTCTATCACGCACCGGCACAGGAGGCCAGCTTGCCTCATCAAGGCTCCACCGCCAGTGGACCTGATCACGACAACAACACCTGAGACCTGCCTTGTATTCAATAGCCCTTTTCTATCGTCGATCGTCCATTTTTTGGTTTGCTCAGAGGGTCATGTTTTTTCTACGCTGGTCCACGGCATCAACGACGTCTAGTTGCTCAGCCGTTCATGTCAGTCCACGTTCATTTTTCGAACGTTCATGCAATGTCAGGAAACCACTTATGAAACACCGTTTATTCTTGAGTTTGGTCGGTACGCTTGCCATGGGCACAGTTCACGCCGCCTCCCTGGAGGTTCCTATGCAGCGGGTGAGCGCCAATGGTGCTTCCCAGAAGATAGGCACGATTACGGTCGATGCGACGCCCTATGGCCTGCTGTTCACTCCCCATCTCCAATCCTTGCCGCCTGGCCTGCATGGTTTTCATGTGCATGAAAACGGCAGTTGTGAAGCCGGTATGAAAGATGGGGTGAACGTCGCAGCAATGGCCGCAGGTGGCCACTTTGACCCGCAAAAAACCGGCGAGCATTTGGGCCCTTACGCCGAGGGGCACCTGGGCGACCTGCCGGCGCTCTACGTGACGGCCGACGGCATTGCCAACTATCCGGTGCTGGCCCCACGCCTGAGGAACGTCGCGCAGATTAAAGGCCACGCCCTGATGATCCACGCTGGCAGCGACAACCATTCGGAAAGGCCCAAAGCGCTGGGAGGGGGTGGTGAGCGTGTTGCTTGCGGCGTGAACTAAACATACGACTCGCCCCTTTCTGAGTCGCTCTTTTCTGGGCCGACAAAGACGGTAGCGTTTGTCTCCCAAACAGGCTGCCAAGTGCCCGCTCAGCCATCCGAGCGGCGATCCTTGTGCAGACGGTCGCGCCCTGGCAGGGCGCGACATCCAGCGCGCCGACAGAGAGGCAAAAATGGCTAACACCAGAAGGGGGCGCAGTCCCTTCCGTGACCAGAAGGGACATTCAGAATCTGAAGAGGAGTAAGCGCATAAACAACCCGCGTCCGAAGTCGGGTTGTTTAAAGCAGAGGAGAAGCCAACGTCTACCTACCCCGAAGTTGTGAGGCCTCATCAACGGTGGCAGTAATCAAGGGGTTTACACAATCAAGTGTCAGCCGCATCAGCCTGAAGGCTCGTCTCAGATTCTCCTTCTCAACGTCGGCCAGATCGTTGGGTATGCCGTGTTGTAAATTCTCGATGGCCAAGTCACCAAATGCGTTGATGGTCTTGCAAGTCATCAAGACATTTTCCAATACACTGTGCGCTTCAGCGTGCATGGAACACTCCCTAATTCGATTTTTATCCTGCGGTTATTCCTCCTGGAAGTTGGCTCCTGAGGATGAAGTAAAGCTGGCGTTACTTCCGCCGACAAGAATCGTTCCCGTGGATTTTTAGATCATTTTTGAATAGGAAAAATCGCCAAACAATGACGTTTTCCACCCTGCCAAGGAATGCACAAAACACGTGTGCGACGGCTGCCGAGGCGACTGCTCACCTTAACGTCGACCGCCGCTCTGACCAGGTACCGGTCGTGGATGGCGGGCTCGTGGAGAGGCGGTGCACAGGTGTGAGCATGGGCCAAGGCGGCCTTGGCGTCGGGCGAGGATACTGTCCCGCCAGGTTGGCTGCGCAAGGTTCGTCAGCGCTCATGGTGGGTCCTATACGCTGAAGCGTGATCGGATCCCGCGCCACCGACAAGATCTTCTTGAGCAGATATTCCAGGGCTTTTAGCTCGTACGGGGTAAGGGCTGTGGCCAGTTCGTTCATCGCATCCGCGCCGTTGTAGGGCAGCCGTCCAACCAGTCGCTGGCCGTGCTCGGTGAACGTCAAATGGATCTGACGACCGTCGATCTGGCTGCGGTGGCGGATCAGAACATTTTTATTTCTCCAGTCGATCCCATCGATTAGGGTTGCCAACGGGCATCGGTAACGCCACAAAGTGGCCGCCGCAGGGAACGATACCGATCATGCCCTACGCTCCCTGGCTGTGATGGGCAACTGGCAACCCGGCTGCGGCCGGTCCTGCAAGGCAACGGGCCGGCGACCCTGGCCAGTTGCTTCAGTTCGGTCGGTGGCAAATATGGCTCCCAGGCGCAGCGCCTGGCCAATTCGCTGGGGCGCTCGGTGACCGGGTTCAGCGGCTATACCCACCCTGGCACCTCGCTCAAAGGCGCCACGGTGTTCTACCCGCAAACGGGCGTGTCAGCCGCCACCACGTACACGGTCAACAATGCGGGAGCCTTTTTCATGAAAGCGTTCCTGTATGGGGTGCGATGACAGGCTGCTACGGGCGGTATCCTGTTCGCATGCTCGGTAGTTAAGGGCAAGGGGGACCGCTCAGGATAAGCGGTCCGAAATAGTGGATGCCGTTTTCCACGCTGTGCTTGAGTCCTGTAAGGCATAGGACTCAGGCCGCTTGAGGGGCGCCGGAGGGGTGAAACGCCGTCGTATCGGTATGCCTTCAGCCCAGTGTCACGTATCAGCGTTCGAGCCCCAAACACACTTTCCATCCGTCACAAACTCAATCGTCCAGCACACGCGCACGCGTTTTGGCGCCCGACCATTCAAGCGAAATGGCGCGGATGAAATTGGTCATTTTTTGTGAGGCAAGCCTCCTCCTGCCTGTCTGGTCGTTCGAGCAATGTCGGATTTCGCAGGATGTCACACAGCATAACGCAGACGAGAAGGCAGCTCCGCCTCTCGCCTGCGCTGTAACACATTGGAATGGGGAATCAGGACTTGAGTGCCCTTGCCTGACGGTTGAGACCTGCAGCCTCCGCGCGGATAGCTGCAGGCCAATTTCAAGGTGGCATTAGGCCATGACAAGGTGCAACCTTTCTAACCTGCGTCTGTGACACTCCTCAAAAACGGGAGCGACGCCCAGGGCGTGCTTATAGATTACATACGCAGCCGAGTGTCGCTCCGCCCTCCTGTACGTAAACGTCAGAATATCGTAGCCAACTGCATTCTGTGTACCGATGATTACCAACCCTTGATTATTCCTTGGATTGAACCATTGGAGTTCGTTGCTATAACGCCACCTTTATCGCGCCTAGCGCGCTCGCCCTCATACGTCAAATCGGAAAAAGGCAGTAGTTGAACCCATTGCGTATCAAACACTGAGTAATACATGAACAGATCTACACGTTTCCCCGTCAGCGTTACTTCAACGTCGACGCAGACGCCTCCCTTCTCATCGGTTCCAACCCGGATGGAGCCGATACTGTAAGTCCCACCTCTATAGACATTGGATAACGAAAGTGAAAACGGATTAGACCGGGAAGTATTGGGCTCGGCACAAAGCGTTAAAACGAACCGCTGTCCGCCAGTTGCCACGATATATACCTGAGCATAGGCTTGTTCCTTTGAATCCTCCTGCGCCGTAGTAAAACGGGGCCCGACTCTCATGATCTGCTTCCAAACGGTGGTCGATGTCATCAAATCGGTTGACAACGTCCTGCGTTGAAAAGCACTGGTCGACACCCCCAATTGGTTGTTGGTGACTTGCAATGTGGAATCGTAGTTGACACCTACCCCCCCACTGCCAACGACGATCGCCCTGGTTGCGTTGGCCGTCACCCCGATACCGGCGGTGTCGACGCTGATGCCATTGCCCGGCTGAATGGCCAGACCATTGACTCCGACGCTCAGCCCCTTGTTAGCTTCGACTTTGACCCCCACCCCCATATCGCCCAACTGAATGCCGTCACCCGGCTGAACGGCCAAGCCATTGGCCCCCACCACCAGCCCCATGCCCGCCTCAGTCGTGATTCCCACCCCGGCTTTGGTGAGATTGATGCCGCTACCTGCCCGGATGGCCAAGCCCTCGGCGGTGATGCTCAGTCCTTTATTGGGTCTGAGCTTGACGTCCACGCCCATGCCGCCGACACTAATACCACTCCCTGCTTGAAGGGCCAGGCCAGCGGCGCCCAGCACGAGTCCCTTGTCCGCCTCGACAGTAATGCCGACCCCCGTGCCATTGACATTGAGTCCACCGGCAGGTTGGGGCAGGACCGCCAGCTTGAGGTGTTCATCCAACTGCAGGCCTTGCCCTTGGCCGGGAAGTTGATCAGGTGACAGGCCGACCGCCTTTCGTCCCACATCGGCGACGTCGATCAGGTCGGAAAAATGTGAGGCCAGTGGCACTTTTTGAGGACCGAATCGGTCCTTGAGCGTTTCTGTTGAAGAACCTACGGACATAGTGGTTTTTGTCACGTCATTACCCTCTTTGGGATGGATGTAATTCAAGGCCGCGCTAATTTCTAAGCGTAAGTAGCGGATGGGCGCGCATCAATTACTTTTACAGTCTGAAATTGGACACCTACCCATTCTCAGCGCGGCACACCGCCCCCTCTCTTCTTTTTAGAACACGTACTCAAGTTGCTCAGCGCTTGCAATAACGCCCCAAACCCCTGCCCAAGTAAAAACTTCCCAACCTCAGCATCCAAAAATTTAAGCAACAACTCCGCCACCGGATTCTCGCGCGGAAGGCTCGGCTCACACGTTAAGATCAATAGCTGAAACGATATAGCCCGTCAGAGACTGCGGTATGTTTGCCGAACATTCACATAACATCCCCACAGACTAACTCTTGAACTGGCGTGCAACTTCGTCAAGCCTCCTTATTGAGTAATCTCAAGCATTGCACTTTTTCGAGAGGTTTTAACCTAATCACATGCTCTTGACGAAGTCGGCGTTCATAGTCCACGCCTTAACGGGGAGCCCACAGAGTTCGGAAAGAAACGCTAAGGTTTTGCGACCTGCCGTAGCGGCCTGAACTTCCCGTCTTTCAGTTTGCGGCTCTGCTGCCAGACGTAATCGCCGGTCAGGTTGTTGTGTTCCCTGCCCAACGGCGCAGGTATTGGAACAGGCGGTGTTCTCCGGCCTTGCGGCGTGATTACCAGCGGTTTCCAGCGCGGCTTGATGAAGGCGGTCGGTGCCTCCGACGGCACCTTGCCTGACATCAGGATAGGGTATAGCCCAAACTGACAATAGAAATAATTAAGATCAGCGCGAAGTAAATCACCATGTATCAACCCATGAACCATTCCAGCCATTTCCGTTGCAGGATCCGGCGACATCAAATTCAAGAAGTAACGGTCAGGAGTAACTCTCATCATGGCAACCACCGCGAAAACCCGATCTATCACAGCTCACGTCCCTGAACAACTTGCCCAAAAGGTCGATTTGATGGCCGAGCGTCTGGAACGCTCCAAAAACCGGATCGTCAAACAAGCTCTGCCCGCCTGGATAGACTAGAAAGAAGAGCGCAGTAGCCTGACCCGTGAGGCCTTGGCCGATGTTGACGCTGGCCGCGTTATTGACCACCAGGCTGTCCAGGCCTAGGCTAATAGCCTCAGCACCGACACTCCGTTGCCGGTGCCGCGCTGATGCAATTGAAGTGGGCAAACAAGGCGCTTTCCGACATTACCCGACTGTACGCGTTGCTGACTAATCCACGCCTTGGCGAACGTGCCCATGGGCCGCGTCGGTTTGCTCATTGCCTGGGGAAACCTACGGCCAGCGTGTGCTTCTCACGGTCCAATGACGCACCACCATGCGATGGCTTGCACAGGGCTCGGGGCCGGTCATAAAAGATCGAAGCGTGCAACGACCCGCCTGTTCCAGCTCCTATTCATGGCCCGCACGCGAGTCCGATCACATGCTCAGGCATCACGATTGTGCAGGAGCCCCCGAGCCGTCAGCCGGGCTTGGCTTGGAGGGGGATACGGTCTTGTCGATTTCAGCGACCGGCGTACCCTTTGGACTGGCGGACTCGGGGCTGGCCTGCACCTTTGACTCCAGCGCCCGAACAGGTCGGCGCGTGTCAGGGGGTAACGGAATCGGCTTGACGCCGGCCCCCGTCACCGCCGCAGAAGCCCCCAGAAAAAAGCCGCCGCGTTCGATGATCAACTGATCGGTCTGAATGGTGCCCTGGACTTTCCCGCCTGCCAGGATCTCCACGACTTCGGCCCACACCTCACCCTCCATCAGGCCGGAGACGGTCAAATGGCGCCCCTTGACCGTGCCCCGCACAGCGCCTGTGACGCCAATCGAGACACTGTTCTGACTGATGAGCGTCCCATCCATGAAACCTGCGACCAATATATTGCCCTCGACGGACAAATCGCCCTTTACCGTACAGCCTTCGGCGAGAATGGTAAGCTGGCCATTTGGGACCATTGATGACTTTGTTTTATTAAAGACGCCCATGGGATCTCCTTTTCTTTTGTGAAAATGCTTTCAAAGTTCTGATTGGACCAGCGTGCGAAATTGATCGGGTCGAGCGTTTTGCCCCGATACAACACTTCATAATGCAGGTGAGGGCCGGTACTGCGCCCGGAGTTTCCGGTCAGTCCCAGCAAGGTGCCCTGGGCGACATGCTCTCCGGACTTGATCGACACTTGGCTCAGGTGCGCGTAGCGGCTGGAAAACCCCAGACCATGCTGAACCAGCACTTGCCGGCCATACCCTCCTCTGCTGGTGGTATTGACCCGGCTGACCACGCCACCCGCCGTGGCGTAAACGGGGGTCCCGATGCTGGCGACAAAATCAATGCCCTTGTGGCTGCGTATACGACGCAAAATCGGGTGTGTACGCAAGCCAAAATAAGAGCTGATCTTCGCGGCTTTTTTGAACGGAGTGCCATTGGGGATCATGCCCAGCAACAGCGTGCGCTCGCTCAGTTTGGGCAGCACCGAATTGCGTGGCACCAGCAGGATATCGGCTACACGCGCAGGGCGCTCAGTCGAGCGAATGCTCTGGTTTTTGGGCAGCGCACGCTCAATTTTTTCCTCAGTTACCGGCGGGCTGAGCGGTTTCTCCTCAGGGGGCGGCTGGGTGGGGGCTTTTGCAGCGGAGACCTTCTCCTGCAGCGTTTGTTGCAGTTCATCGGCACGCTGTTTCTGAAGAAGGTGGCCTTCCTGGAGGGCGGACAGTTGAGCCTGAGCCTGAGCAAGCGAGGCGCGGGTCAAGACGACCGTGACGCCCATCACCGCCATCGTGCCCAGCAGTGCCGCACCTGCCACCCCCACCCCCAGCTTGGCTTTCCAGGTGACGACAATATCGCGTGAACCGCCGAGGCTCGACAGTGTAATAACCAGTTCATCCTTCATCGTGCCCGATAGCCTCTGTGTAAACGAGCGCTGATCCGGGAGAAACGTCTCACACAGATCGCCACCGATGGATGTGCAGGGACACGGATACGCTACAGATGCCCAGCTGGCTGCGCAGGGCTGAAACTTCGAGCACGTGTCAATAAGTACAGATGTTGATCGGGTATCAACGGGCAAAACGCAGGGTTGTTTTGCCGTCGATACCGATGTGACATCAGGCCGATGCTGGCCAGTGTGGGGCCGCTCGTGGCGCCTGACTGATCGCGTGTCCTCAATACAGGCAGCGCGACCACCATGGGCAGGCGCGCCTCCAAGCTTGCGGCGCACACCTGCAGGCCCTGATCTCACACGATGACGCTGGGGTGATTATCGCCATCCTGCCCGAACGAAGAGGTCATCCATTCCCTCAAAGGGTGTAGGAAAATCCTGCAGGGCAGGAAAAAACCCCACACTCGCCAACAACTCAGCAGAACGCTATCGACGGGCTCAGAAAGCGCCCACCCACGCCGTGCTCTTTGAGCAGCGGCTAAACGGGTCATGCGGGAACCGTCAGCCGTTCAGCGCCCGGGCGGTGAGGCGGATGAGCCTAGGAATCGGCTGCAGTAGTGCGCAAACGGCTTTTCCACGAACCAGTGACAAAAGAAGGCCACGATCAGGGCCAGGACAAAGGACAGCCCCCCTACAAGGCCCACCTGCCAGACACTCGCCTGCCCGCTGAGCCATCCCTGCCAGATCTGGCTACACCACCCGAGCGTGAGGGCGTAGGACAGCAGCAGCGAATAGGACAGGTCACCGATGCCTTTGAGCGCGACAGGCACGTTGACTTTTCGCCTCGTCTCCTGCAATGCCAAAAACGCCAGGAGCAGTGCGGTGCCTGCGCCGATACCCATCGCACGCGGCCAGGACATCAAGCCCGCCACACTGGTGTACCCCACGACCTCATGAGTCAGCGTATAGCCAATACTGCCCAGGCCCAGCACCAGCATCAACGGCTCGGCCATCACCGTCCCTGGCGAACGCTTGCCGAGCCTGAGGAAAACGACCCCGGTCAGGGCGCCAAAAATGAACTCGAGTGATGACGCGTGAACCATGACGTGTCCGTAAGGGTTGTGCGGCGCAGGGAGCCAGGCGATTGCGTAAAGCACCAAAGCGGCCCAGCAGGACAACGCCACCACCAACGCTTTGAGGTTCAAGCGCAAGAAGGCGGCCAACACCAGGTAGCACCACAGCAGCTGCGTCAGCGTCCACGCCTGGTTGAACATGGGGACCGGGGCGTAAGGCAACAGCAAGAGCGAGGCGATCAAATCGACCCCATCACTGGGCGCCCGATGGGTCGGGCCCGGCTCAAGGCGCAGCAGTACAAAGACCGCCACAAAATAGGCCCAGTAAAGGGGATAAACGCGCAAAAAACGCCGCTTCAAAAATGTCCAGGCCTGGCCCTTGGCACCGAACTGACAATGCTCGGACAGCACCAGGGAGAATCCGCTTAAGACAAATAACAGATCCCACCCCACTTCACCCAGGTGGGCCATTTCCATAGCCCCGGGCGACGCGTTCATGTACTGGGCACTGAGCGACGAGACATGGCCGGCGACGATAATAAACGCGGCCAGACCTCGTACGGCTTGCAACGACAAATAGGGCTGCATAATAAAATCACGCAAGTCAATAGCTTAAAAGATGACAGAGTGGGATTGCCGATCATACAAACATACCGGCGCGGCCCTGGCTGTAGGGAAATCCTGCACCGCACGCCCAAGTCCCCCCCAGTTCGAATGCTCTCCTTCCCGACAGGGTATCGACGCGCTACAGCGGGTTGAATACCGCGTTTGAGGGGCGGCTGTTGTTAAACAGCGATTAAAGGCCCCACACCAAATATTTCGCAACACTCCACCGTTGACCCGTCATACGCGTGGCCTAACACTTTAATCTTCAACGAAAACAAGGACGTAGTATTGGACCAGTTAGAAAAGCTCCTTTCGGACGACGTCAATCCTGAAAAATAGTGGACGCCGTTAAAACCATGGACATGACACGGCACGTCAGAGACCTGTTCGACGCCCTGCCCGTCCATGGAAAAACCGCTCTTGTTCGCGACTAACGCCCAGTCGTTCACGGTCGACCTGTACAGCGTCTTCGACGATCACCTCGTATTCAAAGACCGTGCGGTGGTGCGCGAAGGCCAGCCGCTGCTGATTGAAGGAAGGCATACGCTTTTCGACTGTCCTCCCTGCCCCCAGAACCCCTCAGCCGTGATTGGCAGCCTCAATTGGCCAGACCGCACAGTCGACGTCAGAGTCTTTGATCGTGAGTCGTTGCGAAAAATCGCCTGGTTTCCCCACAACGAGAGTGCGGCACGGTTTCTCGTCAGCCTCCAGCTGCTGGAGGCGACCCAGGATCCCGGCCTTGGCAAGATCGCTGAAGAGCTGATCTATCATCATCACCCCGCCGTTGCGTGGAAGGTCTTTCAGGTCATTGAGCACCTCAGCCCGCAGGCCGCCGCCCACTACGTGCCGCTGCTGCGTCAGTTGGACAACCGCCGTCTGGATGGCTTGCTCGACCAATGGAGTCAGGCGGCATGAACCTTCAGACCTTCATTGAGTGCATGGCCACCTATCACCTGCAACACGACCGCGCGCGCATCATCGATGATTTAAGGTAACTGGCGACCCAGCGTACATTACTGAGCGATCATCTCAACGGTGATATCCAACAGCATGGATTCAGTACGCGCAGCCTCCACCGAAGAGGAGCTGCAGATGCTGCACCTCACAATAGCGGCCGTCAGCAGGTACGACTGCTGCACTGGGTCACCGGCCAGCCGAGCGACCTCCCCAATGACCAGGTGCGCGCCAGTCTGGACAACCAGATTGGCTCGAGTGTGCTGGAGCTGGATGAAAACGCCCATGTGTTGACCCAGGAAGAGTACTACCCGTTCGGCGGCACGGCGGTGTGGTCGGGCAAGAACAGCAGCGAAACGAAGTACAAGTTTTTGCGTTATTCAGGCAAGGAGCGCGATGCCACCGGGCTGTATTACTACGGTTTGCGTTATTACGTTCCGGGGCCGGGGCGCTGGATCAACCCCGATCCGGCCGACATGGTAGACGGACTGAACCTGTTTCGGATGGTGCGAAATAATCCCGTCAATTATGTGGATAAGCCCGGACTCATGGGTATCCGGTACGACCCTGGCACCAATACCTTTGCCTCTGATGGGGGTACGTCCTGGCTCACACTTGAACGTGAGAGTTTTGACGGATCTGATCACGGACATCATCAGCACCACGCCCCTCAATGATGCGGAACAGTTGCTTCTTACGACACACGATCCTAAAAGCCAAGGCAACGCGCGCAAGATTGCCCAAGCCATGAAAAGCAAAAAGTTTTTGTCGACCTACAACTGCGCCGCCTGCCACAAAATCCCGTATTCGTCGATGGAGAAAAGCTTTCTGAAACTGGTTCAAACCAATCCCGCGCCGCGCGCCTCGGGCCGGGTCTCATCTGGAATCACTGCTGCAAGGCTACACGGGCCAGGGTTTGCAGTTACCGCTGCACAGGAAGTGGCTTCACTAAAAAAATCTCGCGTCTCTGAAGGGCAAGCCCCAAGTAGTCCTGGACGTCAATCTGATGCTGAACGCTTTTGATAGCTCGACCGACAACTTGTATGTCGGCTTCGCTCAGACCAATTCAAGCATCGGTGACCAGATCGACAAGCACTATGACGTCCTTTCGCCCGGTGCCGCCCCTATTACGGCAACACCCTGCGGCGCGAATCTGGAGCAATTGCTGAATCATTTGCAGGTAAGCCTAGGGCTGGGGAAAACAGGCCCCATACAGCATGTCATCAAGAGAGTGAGGTGGGAGGAGTCCAGCAGTGTCAGCCAGATTGGCTGGGTGAGCGTCGTGTAACCCGGCGCAGACGTTGATTCAGGCGGCGGGTCTGCGCATGCAGCCACCGCCAGACTTGAGCGCATTGCGGATGGGGCTACCCGATCAGGTGGCCCTCTCTGGATCGCGTAGAAGCACTGCCACGCGGCCTTTCAACCGCTCCAATTGGCTTCCAGTGCTCGCTTCTTGGGCGTACTGCTGGGTCGTTGCACCCCCGACAAGCGTCGATAGGCATTGACGCCCAATTCAATGATTCGCCGCTTGTAGGCCGGTACGCCGAGCACCGCCATGGCCTCGAACAAGATGTCGTCACACGCCTTGCGCGTAATCGTACGCGGCATGCCGTTTACCGTGATGCTTAGGTATTCACACACGATGTCGTGAACCACTGCGGCCTGGCCATAAGCTCCCCAGGGTGGCAGCAACGACCAGAACAGGCGCGGCACGCTGGCGCCATCGGTGAGGTAGCCGGCAGGCACATACACCCATTCCTCACCGTCCTCATGACGAAGATAATAGCGAAATCCTTGGGTCACTCGCCAATAATCCTTGCCGAGTATTTTACTGGCCAGGGCATCAAATTGTGTATTTAACGGCGCACTAAACTCCGTGAAACTGCTCATGCAATCTCCTGATCATAATTGGATACATGTCAAGTTCCGATCACCGCGCCCCGCACACGGGTCGCGTTAAAACCAGCCCCCTGAATAACGAAAGTTTTATGGCTCACACTCTTTTATATGTTGCATGGCCACTGTGACAAACACGAACAACCGACCTGGGCCGGGCTTCACTCAGGCAAAAACGAAGTCGCAGTTCATAAACTGCCGACATTCATAAAACCGACCAACGTTGAAACAACGTTAGAAAAAAACTGCGTCAAGCCTCGCGGCATAACAAGTACGATTTCAGACGCGAACACTCATCTCGGTTACAGTGACACCGGCACCTCTAAGTCAAGTTGATCAGGTTCATCGTGGGTAACACGCTGGCGTCCTCGTTGAACGGAGGCGTGAATAATCCTCGCATCAACGTCGCTGCGGTGGCGTAGCGGATGACTTTTTCCAACAAGCAACGGTTTGCGACGCACAACGCAGACCTCCTCTGCCGCCGTTTAGCATTTCACGGCATGCGCACCTGTGGTGATCCGTTGGTTCGTGCACGGCGGCCTGCCGCCACCACGTGAACAGGTGAACAGGTGAACGCCCCCCCACACACACCCCGCAAACATAGTCAAGCCGCGGTTGAATGATGAGCGCGCCCTTCGACAAGACGTCAATCCCTATCCCCGACAGCCGGCCTACGCATCACTCAAGACACCACCGGCACTCACGTAGTAAGCAATCAAGTCCTCTATATCGTGCTCATATTGACCATAGCCCGCCCCCGGCAAACTGGCCCAGATGTTGTTGCACCTGGCAATCGCGCCGGCCACTCGGCCAGCCTTAATATCGTTCAGCGCGCCTTGCTCACGGATTTGCTGAATGGCCACCCGATCCTGGTTCTCCGGCGTAAAACCTTCTTTGAGTTTGAGCGAGGCACAATAGGCGTCCCAGTACTTTGAAAGCAGCTGGTAACGACCGGCGGCTGTGGACTTAATACCCAATCTGGATAGCGACACCAATTGACGCGGGTGGTCATTGTAGTCTGCAAACAGCTGCCCCCCGACCATCACATCATAGCCGACGTCTCGGGTCGGTTGTTTGCCATTATGCGTACCTTCAGACCAGGCCAGCATATCCAGAAAGGCCAATACATTTCGCCCGCCGGCTTCTTTTTCGCTGATTTTAGCCATGATGTTTCCTCCACTGCCTTTTCGGCGTGAATAATTTGAGTTTAAGTTTCAATATTTAACGGCCACTCATTCAGGTACTGTCAGAACTTGATATTTTCATCCGGCTGAATTTGTTGAAAGGCGCAATTGTCGGCATGCATCCGAACGCCTGTTAATCCGGGTGCGCAAGGGGATGATCCGTATCAGCTCAACTGTTCTATTCATGAACGCAGACGTGTGTGCCATGCCGATTAATCAGGTACGGTTACAGTAGCTAGCGCGGTACAGTGAAGCAATTATGAGTCCAAATTCGGACTAACTTTGTCGTCCCCTGAATGCACTAACGCGGCTTCATGTAAACATCACACTCGCGCAGGGAAAAAACCGGTCATACCGGGTGATAAGCGCTGTGTTGTTGCTTACCAGTTGCAGTCAGACGAAACCGGCGGGCGTGAACCATGCCAGTGGACACCACGCCTGCGCGCGCGCTCGATGCTCTTTGAGTAAAACCTGGCGAGGTGGTAGCCATTGGGTCGAGTGAGGAACCCGCGCCGCTCGAGCCCTTCCCCCCGACCAGAACGGTCACGGGCAACCTCTCTGGGCGATTCGCGCGAATTGACGATACCTGGCAGGATCGGTGCCGGGGGAGGACGTTGCCTCGAACAAGTTAGGGATTTCCCTACGGTGTGTTGGGCATTTGCTGGGTATAACCCATTGCGCACCTGGACAATAATGACTGCGCGGTTTATCGGCTGCGAGAGTAATTGACAAAACGCAGTCCGTGTCCAGTTAGCCCCCATCATAGCGATCAATGGGATGGAGGGATGGGGGGATAATGTAGCAGGGCAGTGGCCGGCCAAGGTTGACGCGAACATGGGGGTGTTCACCTCAATGATTAACCCTATATTGGGTCTTTGTTTATCGCTTTTGGGGAGCGGCGATCAACCCGTTGTGAAGCGGGTCCGGCCACATCGCCCCGTTCAACGGTGGTCACCTTCCCCCTCTTGAGCGTGCGACCCGGATCCTCCCTCCCCAGCCCCTCGAGTCCTCGCGCCTGGCGGGATAACCGCCAGTCCTCTCCCACAACCACGTCGACCACCGCGTCAGGCGCCGTCCTTTTGCCAAGGTACTGACGGGTCAAACAGGACAGGGTCAGCCGAGAGACCCTCCACGTGTAGATGAAGGTCATTGCTATGAAAAGAAGCGAACATCAAACATGGGAGGGTGATCCCGAAGCCAAACACCGAATTCTTATTGGCGATGACCATCCGGCGATACGGGCCATGCTGACCCTAGGACTGGTCAGTCATGAGTTCACGGTGGTGGGACAAGCCAGCAATGGCGTTGAAACCTTGCGCCTGGCCCAGAGCTGCGCGCCCTCTCTGATCCTTCTGGATCTGGATATGCCGTTAATGGAAGGCCTCTCGACCCTGCGCCAACTGCAAAAGACCCATCCACACCTGCCGGTGGTCGTCTACAGCATGCTCAACGCCCGCGTCTACAGCTATCGCTGCCTGCGTCTGGGGGCCAGGGGGTTCATCAGCAAAGGCGCCGGGTTCTCCTTGATCCTCAACGCGGTCCGGCAAGTGCTGCAGGGGCAGATGCTGTTTCCCAGTCATCCGATGCTCGCCCCTTCAGAAGATTTATCCGACGGCGAGATTGTCGCACTACGCTGTTTGGTACGGGGGGGAGACCTCGACAGCATTGCCTCGGCACTGATGATCAGTTCGGCGCACGCGGCGCAGCTCAATCAACGACTTAACACCAAACTGGGCATGTCCACGAATAAAGAGTTGATTCGTTTTGGCAAGAGTTTGACGTTAAGCTGAGCCAGAGGCCGGCGGCCCTTTATTCATGGACAAAGGAGTTGTCATGTCAAGCCATCAACCTATCGCTCAACAAGGAAGACGCGGCCTGAGGGACTACCGGGCCCTGGCGTGGCGCACCTTGCTGGTGCTGCTGCTGTGCCCTGTGTACAGTCAGCACGCTCACGCCCAGGGGCCGTTGCAACTGGCCCCCCAGGCCGGCCTGCCGCAGGTCAAGCCGGTGCTGGCGCCCTATGAATGGAGCTGGTTGCAGGCACGTCCCGTGCTGCGCCTGGGGGTGGCCGAGCAGGACTATGGCCCGCTGTCCCTGCTGCGCAACCACACACTTAAAGGGTTGATGGCGGACTACCTGTCGATTATTGCCAACAGCCTGGGCCTGAGGGTCGAGGTGACGGTCTACCCCAGCTGGCCGCAGGCCCTGCAGGGCCTGCGCGCGGGCGAAGTGGACGTCCTGGGCCTGGGGTCCTCTTATGAAGCGCAGCTTCCAGGTCTTCTGCTCTCCCTCCCTTATACCGTCAATCAACCGGTGCTGGTTGGACGCGACAGCCAGTCCGAGCCTTCGTTTTTAAGCTCACGCCTAGCCACGGTGCAAGGTTATGCCTCGGCGGCCGAATTGCAGGCCCTATTCCCCGACGCTCAGGTTCAGGTCTATCCCACGGTGCACCAGGCACTGCACGCTGTGGCGTACAAGCACGCCGACTGGGCGGTGTGCGATGCCCTGACCGCCGTCTACCAACTGGGACTGGGGGAGTTGTCCAACTTGCGCATGCGTTCATTGAACCTGCCCTACCCGGGTTACAGCTTTGTATTGCGCAAGTCCGACTCGCTGCTGCAGGCCTTGTTCAATCGGGTGCTCGCCGACATCACGCCGGTCGCTCAAGCCAATATCCGCGCGTATTGGGCAGGCGGGGTGTATGTGCATGCTGCTCAGGAATCGCCCTATAACGCCGAACAACAGGCCTGGCTCGCCACCCAGCCGCAGATACAGGTGGTGGCCAACGGGGCCATGCCGCCCTACAGCTTTTTTGACGACGAAGGACACTACAGCGGGCTGGTGGCGGATCTGTTGAGTGAAATCAGCCTGCGCAGCGGTTTGCGGTTTAACGTGCTCGAGCGTGCGTCGACCAAGGAGGTAGTCCTGGCCCTCCAGAGCGGTGAGGCGCAACTGTCGCCGTTTATGCTGATGACGCCTGAACACCCGGCAATCCTCAACTTTACCGAGCCTTTTGGCGTCAGTACCTTCGCGCTGGTCGGGCGGCAAGGTGCGACCTTCAAAGATCTCAAAGACTTGCGCAACAAGCGAGTGGCCCTGACCTACGGCTCACCGGCCATCGCCTTGTTGCGCGACAGCGAGCCTGACATCGAGGTGGTTGAAACCAACAACCCCCTGGACAGCCTACGAGCCGTTACCAGTGGTTACGCGCAGGCGGCCGTGATCTTGCTGCCGATTGCCCGCTACCTGGTGGATCAGGACTTTTCCAAACAATTGACGATTCTGACCTCGTTGCCGGCCCTGCAAGCCAACTTGGCCTTTTCCGTGACCAAGGAACAAGCACTGCTTTTGCAGGTCATCAATACCACACTCTCTCGAATGGAGCCGCGCATGGCGGGCAATCTTCTGGAGCGATGGCAGGACGGTCGGTCTCAAGGGCACGTCTGGGGGCGTCATGAAGGGCGACTGCGCTGGGTGGTTCTGAGCATCGGGACGCTCATGGGCATGCTGCTGATGGGAATCTTCTACACCCTTTATCGACGTATTCAGGCCCATACCGAACAAGGCCGTCAGGCGTTTCGCAGTGCACTGTTGGGCGGCCTTCCTCAGCCGGTGGTCATGCGCGACCTCAACGGCGTGTTCTTGCTGTGCAATGACGCGTTCTACACCGTGTTTGGCTTGTCCCCCGCCGATGTCATTGGCCGCACCTGGGAGGAGGTGAAGGGGCTGCGGGGGGTGCAGACGAGCGATCAGAAACGCGCCTATCAGGCGCTGTTGTGGGCCAACGAGCCCGACGTGCGCCTGGTTAATTTCTCCCTCCATGGCGTGGTGCGCAGCTATCGCCAATGGTCGGTACCGCACCGGGAAACCAATGGCCGCTGTGTGGGCCTGCTGATGGGCTGGATTGACATGTCCGACACCGAGCGATTGTTGCAGCAGCTGTATGCGGTACGTGATCAGGCAGTGCAAGCCAGCGAGGCGAAGACCCGTTTCCTGACCGTCATGAGCCATGAGATTCGTACGCCCCTGAACGTCATCATCGGCTTGCTGGAGCTGACCCTGGCGCGCGTCGACAAGGGCGAAGGCTGGGACCGCTCGGCGATCGAAGTGGCGCACGCCTCCTCCAGCGCCCTGATGGTGTTGATCGGTGAAATTCTTGACCTGTCCAAAATCGAGTCGGGCAAACTGACCCTGGAGTCCCAACGCCACAACCCCCGCGACATTGTGGAAACGGTACGGCAGATATTCCACGAGGTTGCCCGTCAAAAGGGGCTGTACCTGATCGTGCAGGTACAGCTCGACAGCGAAAAGGATGCCATGATGGATGGAGTGCGTCTGAAGCAGGTGCTGTTCAATCTGTTGAGCAATGCGATCAAGTTCACCGACCAGGGCGGCATCCACCTCTCCTTGCATGCTCAGCAAGTCGGTGCGGATCTGTGCATGGAGTTTGTCCTGGAAGACACCGGTATCGGCATCTCGCCGGAGCAACTGCAATTGCTCTTTCAACCGTTTACCCAGCTCAGCGGGCCGGCCAGCGGGCGAGGTGGAACGGGGCTGGGGCTGGTCATCTGCCAACAACTGGTCGAGTTGATGAAAGGCCACCTGCAACTGACAAGCACCCCGCAGCAAGGCACACGCGTTACGTTGACGCTGAACGCGCCGGCGCTGGAAGCGGCCGCTGCGCAATCGCCCCCCAGCCCGCCTGCCCAACCGGCCTCCCCGCTGCGCGTTCTGCTGGTGGACGATCATCCCTCCAATCGCCTGCTGCTCTGGCGGCAGCTGGTTTTTCTCGGCCACACCGTCCAAGAAACCGAGGACGGCCAGCAGGCCTTCGACTTGATCAGGGAGCAGGTGTTTGATGTCGTGATCACGGACTGCAGCATGCCGGTGATGGACGGCTATGAACTCACCCGCCTGATTCGCGCGCGTGAACGAGAAGAACAGCGCACAGCCAGCCTGGTGATCGGGTTTACAGCCAACGCCCAGGCGTCGGAGCGACAACGGTGCCTGGCGGCGGGCATGAATGGCTGCCTGTTCAAACCGGTCAGCCTGGACATGCTCAGAACCTGCCTGAGCGAAGCCACCGCGGGCAATCATCGAGTCGCCCCCAGCGCCTCCCCTGCTGCCACCGCCTCGGCGGTCTTTGACCTGGAGATCTTCAACTCGCTGACTGGCAGTGACCCGCACCTGGAGCAATTGCTGCTGGACAGTCTGTACACCACCAATTGCCTTGACCTGCAACAATTTGACGAGCTTGTGTCAGCCCGCCAATGGTATGAGCTGGTTCGCCTGATCCACCGGATCAAGGGCGCGGCCCGTATGGTCGGGGCGCAGGTGTTGATTGACGCAGCCCAGACCTATGCCCAGCACGAGCACGAGCACGAGGAGTTGAGCGAGGAGCAGATGATCCAAAATGCCGTTGAGGTTCGCCGGGCCATCGTGCAATTGCAGCAGGCCGTGGCCGAACGATTGGGCAGTTAGCGGCGCGCCTGCGCTCACCTCATTCACCCGCCTCAGCCGTGCGTCCTGTCACCCGACGCGTGGGCGGCTGAGCCCACCGGGCGTGCGGTGCTGATTGCCAGGATCAGGGCGCAAGCGCGCAGACTGTTCAGGACGTACGGTTGAGCAGCTCCAGCAGACTGCTGGCATTGAGTTTTTTGAGCGAGCGGCTTTTGAACGTACTGATGGTCTTGCTGCTCAATTGCATACGTGCCGCCACCTGCTTGTTGGACAGCCCTTGAGTCAGCAGCCGCAGGACTTGACGCTCGCGCCATGACAGCAGGTCCATCGGATCGGCGCAGGCGCACGTGCGTGGGCTTGACTGCACCCAATCGGGAAAAAACGTCAGACCCGATCGTACGGTCTGCAGCGCCCGCAGCAGCACCTCCAGCTCTTGTGCCTTGCTGACAAAACCGTCGGCCCCGGCCTGAAGACAATTGATGATCGAAAACCGGGAGGTCTGAGCAGAGAAGACGATGACCTTGATCGGCAGCTCCAGCAGCTTGATACGGTCGATAATCACTAAACCACTCAGACGAGGAAGATCGAGCTCCAGGATCACGATGTGCGGCGCATGCTGGTGAATGCACTGCATCGCGTCGACGCCATTGCGGGCTTCGGCCACCACCGTAAAATGATTGTCTTTGAGCCACATGGTCAGTGCCAGACGAGTGATGGGGTGTTCCTCAACGATAAGCACTTTATTGTTCATGGATTTACTCAGGTCTGAGGCTGGAAAACGCATGACTGGTGGGGCCCCCACCACCAAGGTGCTCGAACCGGTGCGCTCTGTGAGCCCTTGCATCAGCCACACGCCGTGATGAACCCTTCTGGCGCCTGTAAAAGTCGCACGCATCATGTCAGAAGATGAGGGGCTGCCGAGCTTGGGTTTTGCGACACGCAAGCGTTATTGCCAGACACGCATCTGGCCGGACTGGCCTTGACTCTACGCGCAGTGCGATGGCCCGGCTGTAGGGCGTTCCTGATTCTGGCCAGCGCGCTCGTTTACACTCAGCAAGCCCCCAGACAACAATGGAACCACGCCCTCCGTGTCAGGCTATCTGTCGCCCTTATTGATTGACTCAAATAATCAAGAGGGCGAAGGTGCATAACCATGTCCAAAATGGGCAAACGCTACGACAATGACTTCAAAGACTGGGTCGTTCTGCAAATGATGCCGCCCCTCAATCGATCAGTGGCGGAACTTGCCGCTGCACTCAATCTCACGCCACAGTCACTGCGAAACTGGAGACAAATGGCTAGAGATAAAGGCTTGATCGTTCCGGGAAACGGCAAGACCAGTGACCAATGGTCTAGCGCCGATAAATTCAATGCCGTCATGGAAACCGCGCCGTTGAGCGAGGTCGAGATCTCTCAATATTGCCGAATCAAAGGCATTTACCCTGAGCAAATCCAACAGTGGCGAGTGGCATGCCAAAACGCTAATCCCGTTGTTGATCTCACCTCTCGAACTTCAAAAACGGCCGAGCAACGGCGCATCAAAATACTTGAGCGCCAACTGATTCAGTCTGATGCCAGTCGTGCAGAGGCGGTGGCGTTGCTGGAGCTCAGAAAAAAAGCAATGCGATCTGGGGCAAGGACAAGGAAGACTGATCAACGCCTCTGATCGTACGCAAGCCATGAAGTTGATTGCCGACGCAGTGCTGAATGGCGCTCGTCGATACCGCGCTTGCAATGAACTGGGGCTGAGCCTGCGCACAGTTCAACGCTGGCAACACACTGAATGTGACGGGCGACAGTTGGCTCAACGTGCAGCTCCGGCTAACAAGCTCAATGATACGGAGCGTCAAGCGGTGCTGGATGCTGCCAATCAGGCTGGCTACGCCAGCCTGCCCCCTCACCAAATCGTGCCTAAGCTGGCTGACGAAGGCATTTATCTAGCTTCTGAATCGACGTTTTATCGTATGTTGAAAGCCGCCAATCAAAACGTCCGTCGCGGCCGGGCCAAAGCCCCAAAACTCAGAGTACTGACGACGCATCGCGCTGATGGCCCCAATCAGGTGTGGTGCTGGGATATCACCTGGTTGCCGAGCACAGTGAAGGGCCGTTTTTTCTACTGGTACATGGTCAAGGACGTCTACAGCCGCAAACTGGTCGCCAATGAAGTTCACGAAGTGGAGAGCGCCGAACACGCCTGTGAACTGCTCAGAAAGGGATGTTTACGCGAACAGACGGCAGGTCGTCCGCTGGTGTTGCACTCAGATAACGGACACGTGATGAGAGGTTCTTTGTTGCGTGAAAGCATGGTCGCGCTGGGCGTAGAACCTTCTTTTAGTCGGCCAAGGGTGAGCAATGACAATGCTTACGCCGAAGCACTTTTTCGCACCGCAAAGTATTGCCCTGAAATACGTCACGCCAAACCAACGGCACGAGGGCAAAGCAACCGCCCTATTACAAGCCCGGGCAGAGCTTTATGAGGATGCCAGGCGAACTAACCCAAGCCGGTGGAGCACTCGCACACGCAACTGGAAGCTGGCAGATGCCGTTTACTTAAATCCTGAGCGCCCTGAAATTAAGGGCGCAATGGACTAGCAACCGTAAGACCAAGGCGACAGTTACCTTGACACGTACCGCACGACCGAAAAAATCATTGAGTGCCGCGCATGGAGTGCAGGCCGGAGCCTGCGAACAATCAGCAGCCCAATGCCATTAAGCCGGGTTGCAGCAGGCCGCGCTGTGGGGCTTTTTAAAGGCGCGACCAGGCCGGTACCCGATCAGATGGCGGGCGCAGCACGCTGCGCATCCCCTGTCTGTTTTTACCCTGTCACTTTCCCGTTTCCCATTTCCCTTATTTCGTGTGCCTGCAACCCACTCGCCTTGGCTGCGTCAAGGTGATCGTCCCCCGAGCCACATCGAGATCACGCGACGTGGACAAGTGCGTGAGGAGGCGAAACAGCATGGCGTACCCGAGTGGCGATTGCCGCCTTGCCAAACGCCTATTGAAGGCTGTCCGCTTCTGTCCAGCCGCCGCCCAAGCCTTTGTACAACGCAATACGATTGGTCAGTTGCAATAGCCGGGTCTTGATCAAACTCTGTTGTGCCGTCAGAAATTGGCGCTGCGCATCCAGAACATCCAGATAACTATTGACGCCGTCCCGGTAAAGCGACTCGGCCAACTGGACGCGTCGCGCCTCACTCGCACTCCATTGTTGCTCCACATTCAGCTCATCGCCAATCGTTTTGCTGGAGTCCAGCGCATCGGCCACCTCACGAAAAGCGCCTTGGATCGCCTTTTCATATTCGGAGATGGCGGTCTTATTTTGAGCCCACACCAAATCCAGATGCGCCATATTGCGTCCGGCGTCGAAAAGGGGTAACTGCAAGTTCGGGGTGAAGGACCAGCTTCGCGCACTGCCCTGCGTTAGAGCGCTCAGTTGAGGACTGCTCAAGCCCAATAATCCAGTCAACGAAATTTGAGGGAGAAAAGCAGCTCGGGCGGCGCCAATATTGGCATTCGACGCTTTGAGTCTGGCCTCCAACGCTCGAATATCAGGGCGGCGCACCAGCAGGCTTGAAGGCAAGCCTGGAGCAATCGAGGCGGTGATGCCCGCATCGTCCAGGGAACCCGCGCGCAACTGGGCTTGATCCACCTGAGTACCGACTAAAAATTCCAGCTTATTGAATGCAACGTTGCATTGACGAATGGCGGTGGCCTGTTCTGCCTCGGTGGAAAGCACCAAGCTTTGTGCCTGTTGCACTTCCAACTGACTAGACACACCGAGCAAACGGCGCTGTCTCACCAGTTCGTGCGAACGACGGGCCATGGCCACTGCCGTCTCATTGTGGCGCTGCAGTTCCACACACGCCAAAGCTTCGACGTAAGCGCGCGCTACCTCTGCAATCAGATTGGATTTAACGCTGAGCGCCTCCTCCACACTGGCGTTGTAAAGCTCATTCGCAGCCCCTTTGAGATTACGCAAACGCCCCCATACGTCGAGTTCATAGGCATTCAGACTCAGTCCCAATTGCCCGTGTTCGGAGACGCGCCCTGCCCCGTAGGGCGCATCGGCGTCAGATAGCCTTTGTCGTTGGGCTTGAGCGGCAAGCGAGAGGGTTGGATACACATCAGCTCGCTGGATTTGATACTGGGCACGCGCCTCGTCCATGCGGTTGACTGCAATGCGCAGGTCTCGGTTGTATTGCAGTGAGGTGCTGATTAAGGACTGAAGATAGGCCCCTTGAAACACTGACCGCCACTCAAGAGCGGCTGAGCTTTCTTGATCGGTGATCGAGCCTGCTCGCCATGCCTGCGCCACAGGCAACGCAGGACGTACGTATGCAGGCTCAAATGAACAACCGCTGAGTACCAGGCAGCACACCGTTATGCTTCGGGAAAATCCGAGGTTCATATTCTTCGACTCAATAACGGATCTGACGTTGGGCCTGCAACGCATTAGGCATTTTGACGGGCATTTCACTTGCCGATCGTTGGCGATGGAAAAAGGCCTCCATGCGTGTCAGGTAAAACCAGTTTTCTGGCGAGTGACGGATAAAGCGCTCCAAGGCGACAACGCACTGTTCACTCATGTATTCGGGGCTGTGCGCCTCAATCCAGTCGAACAGATGAAATTCGCTGGGCTGCCCCAGCACCACGCGATGGCCTGCCAAAAGCACACTGAACCGCAGCTTGGACGCAAAAAATAAAGGCCCCTTCACAAACAGTGCATCGCGCCCTAAAAAACGCGCCGAGACGGAGGCGCCGAAACGCGTCGCGCCAATGCTCACGGGAAGATCGAAGAAGATGACGATGCGTTTACCTTGGCGAGCGCCCCGCAGAATGGCCAAGGCGAGCGTCGGGTCGTTGACATCCCTCACTTCCATAGTGTGACCAAAGGCCTCAAGACTTTTCATCGAACGCATCGTCAGCTCATCGGCGTAAGCCAGGATCGGAATGATGAAATGTGTGGCGACCGGCGTGCGCTCGACAATGCTTGCAACCGCCATCCAGTACTCCCCGGTGTGGGTCAATAACACCAGGCAAGGCTCGTTCTGCGAACGCTGAAACAGATTCTTTGGATCGACCCAACGAATACGGTTGAGGCGCCTGCGTAACCGAGTGGGCTCACAAGCTTCATACAGGTATTTATTGATCTGACGTTGAAACTGTATGGCGACATAACCCCGGGCAACAGCGTCACACTGCCCGTCATCGAAATCAAACAGGGTAAGGTTTTGCCGGCACAAGCTGTAATCTGATCCACGCCAGCTTGGTGGCAGACAGGCCAGGGCACCGGGCATTGCTCGATAAAGCCACTGCATCGCACCGACTCTAAAAAGCGGAGCCATGCATTTGATGAGCCGTTGGCCGATCAGGTATTTACACCTCATTCGAACCCTCCAGCCCCGCCCAACCCAACTCCGATTTTCCGCCATCACGTCCTCCTCAATCACTCGCTTAGAGGCGGTGAAGCTCGCCGTCGATCATTTGATAGCCGATGTCACACGCCTGCAGCATCACCGGGTCATGCGTCACGATGACGCACAGAATGGACAGCTGTTTAAGGCTGCGGATCACCACATCACGCGCTTCGTGATCCAGATGCGAGGTCGGCTCATCCAGCAGTAAAACGTCCGGCTTGCGGTACAACGCCCTGGCAATGAGCAAGCGCTGTTTCTGGCCGGAGGACAGCTGCACACCCGCGGTGCCTAATAGCGTGTTAAACCCATTGCTGAGCTGAAGAATGCTATCGATTAGCCCGACACACTCGACACACGTCTGAAGGTGCTCGCCGTCGATGTGGTCCGCGTCCATCAGGATGTTGTCAATGACTGTGCCGTCGATAATTTCATCCGTCGCGGTGACATAGGCAGTACTGGCTCGGTACCGGCGTAAACCAAAGTTGGAGATCGCCATGCCATTAATCTTCAGTTCGCCGGATTCCAGCGCATAGAACCCTGCCAGCACTTTTAGCAAGGTGCTTTTGCCAAATCCCGAGCCGCCATAGATGGCCACTTTTTGCGAACTGTTGACCTGCAGTTGTAACGACTTCAGCACCGGGCGCTCGAACGAGCCGTAGCGAAACACCCCAGCTTGAACCTCGATGTGACGAATGGTTTCGCGCTGCGGGAGCGCGTTGGACGCATACACATTCGCCCCTACTTCCTCGGGCTTTTCATCGATAATATTTTCAGCCCGGTCGAGTTCAACCTTGATCAAACGCAGCGACATGTAGCGATCCACCGCCTTCAGGATCGAGTCCATAAAAAGGTCTTTGTACAACACAAAGGCAAACAGATCGCCAATACTGTTAACCCCCTTAAGCACGGCCAAGGCCCCCAATCCGCTCACCAGCAGAGACTGGGTGTGCGAAACCCCGGTATGAACGACCAGGTTCATTTCCTGCATGCGGCTGACATCGGCTCGGGCAATTTCAGTGTCGGCTTGGCGGTTGCTCCATAACGCCAATTTTGCCGCCTCGTAGCCATAGAGCTTCATCGATTGCACCGCCCCCAGCACATCGAACAGCACGGCATTGCGCGCGGTTTCGGCTTCGATGGAACTTTGGTGTTTCTTTTCGATAAGGGGCAGCATCACCAGGCGAAACACACAAAAGGCCAGGCACAGCGCCAGGGAAAAACCCGCCAGTTGCAGGTTGATCAACCCCATTAACACCACAAAGACTACGGCAAACATGAAATCAATGGCCATGTCTACAGTGCCCGCCGTGAACTGTATGTAAGCCTGATCAACCGCTTGGGTGCGGCGCAAAATATCGACCGGTGAGCGACGCTCAAAAAAAGGCACCGGTAATCGCAGCAACCAGGCGATAACCCCGGTCGACAGGTCCTGAGTCAAGGCCACGCGCATGCGTGCATTGAGTGAGGTACGCAGCCAAGTGGCAACTGTCTTAAAAAGAACAGACCGGAAAAAATATAGAGAATCAGGTAAAGAAAATCCGGATCATTCTTGGCCACCACCTGATCAATCGTCAGGGAAAACAGTTTGGGCGCGGCGATCGCGCCCAATTGAATGACAATGGCCAACAACGCCATTGGAATAAGATAGCGATACAGCCAGGCGTTATTTTTAAGGATGCTGGTAAAACTCAGCCGAGGGGCCACCTTGCCTTCATCGACGGGCTGAAAGCTCAGGCCCGGCACCACTTCCAACGCAAAATTACTGAATAAGGGCAGCGCCGCCTCCCAACTGTAGAAACGTCGCCCTACCGCCGGATCGACAATGTGAATGCCTTTGCGCGTGACCGACTCCAGTACCACAAAGTGCATGCTGTTCCAGAACAAAATGGCCGGCGTTTTGAGTTCCTTGACGTAGTCGAGCGTGAGTTTCAAAGGCCGGGCAGCCAGCCCCAGTGTTTCCGAGACTTTGGTGATCTGATAGAGCGACATGCCGCCCAGCGCGACACTGTAGTCCTGGCGCATCTGCCGCAGCGTGGTCGGGCGCCCGTAGTAGTTGGCAATCATGGCGATCGAAGCCAGACCGCACTCGGCAATCTCATCTTGCAGAATCACGGGAATGCGTTTGGCAAAAAATCGCGACGCAACGCTAGGCTTACGCTGATCATTACGCTCTGTCATTTGAGCTCATCCACCGGCACTTTATGAAATTCGGCTAAATAGTCCGGGTTGCGCTGCATGCCTCTCAACACGGGTAAAAACAACCATTCAAACAAACTCAAGTCTTCCTGCTTGAGTGAGGCTCTGACGGTCATGCCGTCACGTAACCAGTCCTGCTGAATGTTGGTCGAGCCCTTGGCAAACTCGAGTTGCGCTTCGACCAGGTAGGTCGGCGCGGCATTTTGCTCGGTATGAGGACCGCCCAAAGGAGTATCGACAAACGTACTGGCGGGCGTTGTGAGGATGTGGCCCTTGATGACGCCGTAACGCTCATAAGGAAAAGAGTCGATACGAAGCACCACCTCCGTACCGGGTTCAGCGAAGCCAATGGATGAGGCTTTAACATCCAGCACTACGGTGGGGGCCAGCGCTTCGCTGGTCCGCGTACGAATGAGCATAAGCGCATTGCCCGCCTCGGCACGCGTACCTGCAAACACCGAAATGGCATCCACCACGCCGTCGACGGGAGAAAGCAGCACATACTCTTGCGCCTTCTTTAAAGCATCGAGCCGTTCTGCCAACTCTTGTTTACGGCTGGCCAGATCACTCAACCGTGTGGTGCGCGAATAATCTGCATCACTGATCAGTTGTTTTAACTGCAGCATTTTTTGCTGTGCATTGCTCTGATCAAGCTCATTGCTCACCAGCTCCTGAACCGTCGATTCGTGGCGGGTGATCGCCTCATGCAACGCCGCTTCAGACACGGCGCCTTGCCTGGCGAGATGCTCGTAGCGTTGGCGCTCCTGGGCGAGGATCGCTACACGGTCTTGAATCGATTGATGGATCTTGTTATTGAGCTCCAGACTCTTGGTCACCTGATCAACTTGCAGGTCGAGTGAGCTTTTCTCGTCATCGTAAGCAGCCTGAACTTTTTGTTCATCAACCCCCACTTCCAACAGCAGGGCTTCGACACTGGCTACATTATCTGTTGAGCCCGACATGCCGCCCTGTTCACTTAACGAATCCGGGGCCACATTACGAATGCGCAGCAAGGGTTGATTTTTCAGGATCGTCGTCCCGGGCGGAGCCAAGACCGCGTCAACATAACCCGCACGATCACTGCTGATTCTGACCACGTTGCGGGTGACCACTCGCCCCATCACTTCCTCTTTTTCAGCGTACCGTCCCATGAACAAGATGATCAACGCCGTAAAAAAAACGCGCACACAATCCATGCAAAGAAAAGAGGTGAAAATGCCGAGCGCGGCGCCACCTTGCCAATGTCAAGCATAAATGTTCCATCGATGATTATTAGGTGAAGGAGGCAATATGCAGACCTGCGCAAGGACGGCAGGCCAGGCCACCAACTCCCTACGGTGCAAGGGTTGTGAATTAACGTCGAACTGACAACAAAATAACCTCGCGATCATAGTTAAGCAGCCGCACTCAATCGACGTGACGGTGCGTTTTTTATCATGCGCCTCAATGCTCGTGTGGCAAGGCGCCATTTAACGCCAGCGACTCGTAGCCGCTCTCGACACGTAAAAGGAAGATCCGGTCAGCGCGAGAGATGACCTTAATGAGACTATCTTTACAACTGACTTGTTGCACAGATAGGTTTATCACGAAAAGATACTCTCACGCGCCCCCAAGAAAAACCCTTAAAAGTTATCAAATAAACACAAAATCATCACTGCGCTGGCTTACTGGAACTGCCATCACCAAACCCTTCACACGCCTCCCGAGTAAGGCGCTCCACTAAAGTATTTTGTCGCTCTTTACCGAGCGATACCAACACCTTCTGCATATACCTTCTCAGCCACCCCCCCTAACAGCTCACACAACCTCAGGTAACCTTATCAAACCACCCCAAGCGCACAGCCAGCGCTGCGAATTAACGCCCCACCCCAAAAGACGTGACAGGCAAGACACCACCAAGCCGACACACAATATTTAATATAGATTTGCAGCCGCCCCAAGCAAACCTCAAGAGCTCGTACAGCCTCAATAATTTAAATTAACATCATCAATGCACCTCCAATAACAATTATTCTTTATATAACTCAACAAACCCGCCTAATCATTTGACACACCACACAACTTTCGATAAGTTTAAGCGGCACTGAGCGTCGACGCGCAGACAAAATCACTAATCCAATTAAGGAAACTCACATGCAACAAGTCATTGCCCAAGAAGCTGACATTAAAGAAATTACTATTCAAGAAGCCGAAACGGTTGTCGGCGGCACTGCTGGTTCAATCTGGATCGCCTCAGTCGGCGGCACTGCTGGTTCAATCTGGCTCGGCTCAGTCGGCGCTAACCTGCCGTTTTGTGGCATCAGGCACGATCCAAACCCTGGCCACTGTAATTTTTCCTAAGAACTGAATTCACCTTGGTTTATGGTTGGCTGGGGATCCCCCCGCCAACTATTGCAGGAAGACAAATGCAAGCCAATCACCAACTAGTGCCCTGAGCGGTAATTAATATCTTTTTTTACTCGCCCCCTGCTCTACGTTATCCTGGAAAGCCGCCACTCTTCAGCCGAAGAGGCGGTTCCTCCGTCTTCTCAATTTACTGTCAAGCATCAATAGCCGTGCAAACGCCATCTGTTCATGACCATTTGTCATCATGATCTTGAATCTGGATTTCCTCTTTAACCGCCAGTTTCTTCCGTTATCGGCAAGAGTGAGAGGCCGCCCCCCCTTTCGTCAAGAGCGCCTATATAGCCATCCAACCGGCCCACCATAGCCCACCGCCTTATCCGAATCTTCACGACAATCGCTTGAATTCACATACGAACCCGGTGAAGGGTGAAACCGTAGTCCTGGCGACCTGTCACCGGACCCACCCCCCCTTCGGCGTGCGAAGAGACCGGTATGAGGTAATGCCTGCTCCTTTAGCTCAGAATGTCCGTGATATCCCGACACGAGACCCGATTCTGTTGATAGATATGTGATTTCGGTTGCGGCTACAGCGCACTTGGATAAACCGCCTGAGCTCAGACCTCTCCTGACATGCAAAAAAACCCCGTACATCCGGAACGGAGTACGGGGTCAAGGGGCTTTACATGGGAAACCAAGGCTGAAGCTGCTCACTCACCCTAAGCGAGCAAACTGTCAGCCATCCAATGCTTGGCATAAGGTCCACATGCTTACCTTGACGCATCACCGGGTCTTTTTCTGTAGGGAAATACTGATTTTGGGGGCGCAAGCCATGGCGTTCGCTGCGTTGAGTTCGCCTGGGTTTGACAGTACGGCGCCCCGCCGGCATCCGCTGTCCCTTCATTTTCATCCTTTCATCTTCTGCTGCGAAGCCGTCTCGGAGTTCCGTCACGCTCTCGCCCCAGGGCAGGACCATACTCGCCTGGCGCGTGACAGGAATTTCAGTATTCACCTACAGCCAGGCAGACCGGCACTGTATTTAATGCGGGCAGGAGTGCTGATTGTCGATGCGGAGGGCCAGGGACGGTCGATCAAAACGCGCCTCCCCCCTCAGCGTCCCAATACCGCGATAAACGCTTTCATCCGTCACAGCAAGAAGCCCCACAGGAACACTCCGTGATTTTCGACTCAAAACCGCATCCTCGCGACGCGCTAGCAACAGAATTGGAACAGCAGATCGAAGCGTTCGTGGCCGCCGGACATCGCATTCAGCAAATCCAGAGCGGTATCAGCGGACAGGTCTATACGGACATGGCGGCTGCCCGTCAGTATCAATTGAAGAAAGAGCGGGCCAGACTGGCACCCGCCCTCCTAAGACAGGCCCAAGCCGGCAGATACCTGGCCCAGGCGGCCAGCAACCTGAAAATCAGTTGCGCCCGCGCGCGACTGATTGCCAAAGAGCATGACATCGAATTCGGCGAAAACCTGTCGTTGCTAGAGTCTTGTTCAGGTACCCACAACCAATGATGCCTGGGGCATCGCCCTGCACGCAGGGCCCCAGATTTGGGGGATACGCCGGCTTTTGCACAGGCCGGCCTGGCGCCGTGCTCAAGGTCGTCTCAGGGACGCCTAATATCCCAAGCACCGTCCAGACCTTTTCGCTTGCATCGGCGGCCGAAAGCAGCCCACCTTTTTAACGAGCAGCGGCTCGCCAACGCAGCACACGGTCCGGCTCACCACATTTCGCAAGACATCCGGTAGGGGGGGCTTACCGGTCCAGCCAGCTTTCCACGGTCTGGGCGCCGTACTGCTGCTTCCAGGCCTTGAGGAGTCGATGATTGCCCCCTTTGGTTTCCACCACTTCACCGGAATCGGGATGGCGGTAAACCTTGACGGCGCGACGCTTGCGTTTGGATGTAGTCTCTGCGGCCGGCATGTCTCTCTCAGGAGCCAGCAGTTTGATAATGTCGCGCAGACTTTTACTGTACTCCCCCATTAACGCTCGCAGCCGCTCTTCAAATTCCATCTCGGTGAGTAATGCCGGATCATCTGCCATGACCTCTAACTTTCGTTGCAATTGCTTGATGGCGTCTTCAGTGGCGCGGTATTCAATAATTAAAGACATAAACACTCCATGGATTCGCACTCTCAACTTTGAAAGTGCACAAAAATACTAGCACGCCCTGAAGTTCTGCGAACAGGCGCCTCCGTCATCACGACCGAGGCCCCTTCGAAGTCACAACTTGTGCCAAGTGCCGGCACGCTCCCGCTGACCGCCTCGTCAGGGTCCCCGTTCATGTGACAAGTTCGTCTTGAGGCCCCCTCTCATTCCAGCAAGGCGTCAGAATCACGCCCCTGTCCGGATAAGGAGGTGCGGTTCAGCCAACTTTAAGGAACCCCCTACAGCCCCCTCTCCCTACTTCGCTTAATGTTTCGCGTACGGGCTGGCAGGGTGCTTGGAAGGAAGCACTTCATCCGTTGATACCGCCTGGCGGTACTGCCAGCCCCCTTTTACCCAGCGGCTGTCAGCCGTACCTGGTTAGCGAGCTTTTTATCCTGACAGGTATTGGTCACACTTAAAACTCAAGTCGGCCAAACACAAAAAATGTACACCCCGCAATAGACGAAGGGCAGCGAACCTGGCCCCCCCTGCGTCCTGCCGAGTCAAGGATCAACCGCGTCCTCTTCATTGAGCCGGTGACGCCGGCAGACTTGGCTTCAGGCCAGTCACCGGCCGATCAGGTGCGATGAAAGGTGTGTCGCTTTAAATTTAATGGATCGAGAGTCGTAACATGTTTAGTGCCAAATCGATTGCCAATTATTTTCTTGAGCTGGCCGAGAGCAGTGACCAAAGTTTGAGCTCGTTGAAACTTCAGGCTCTGGTTTATTACGCGCATGGGTGGCACGCAGGGTACACCGGCCGCGCCCTGCTCAACGAGAAAGTGCAGGCCGGGCCCTATGGGCTGGTCATTGCCTCGCTCTACCGTGAATTCAACCGATTTGGCGCAGACCCCATTACCCGTAAAGCGCTGGACTACGATGCACACGGAGCACATGTGGCCTCGCCGCCCAAGGACACGGAGACCCAGACCCTTCTGCGCACCGTGTTTCGCCACTACGCGGCGTATTCCGATCTCCAGCTCACGCAAATGGTCCATGGCAAGGATACCCCGTGGGACATAACCTGGCGCGAATCCAAGGGCATGCACGGGGTCAACATCCCCCTGTCCAGAACGGTTGCCTATTTCAAGGCCGCCGTGCACTCCACTGGGCAGCAGGCCGAGGAGTGAACAAGCGTATCGCGACTCAGGCTCGCTGCAGGTGCCTACCGAGGCCGTCCATCGAGTCGTGCCAATGACCGATGACCGATCAGGCGCAAGCATCGTTATCGCCTAGCAGAAAAGAGCCCGTGAGGCCTCTGGCGGTATTGACGAACGAGACGTCCAGACCTACCCGATCATGACAGCCTCAAGCATGCACAGGCGTCTAGACGCGATGCCACTGGGTCACGTTGACAGCCCCGGGCACCTTGATTTCCAGGGTGCCGCCAAAGGGCTCGTCGATCGCCGTGAGCAAGCGCTCAGCCGCCGTACGTCCCAACATGATCGGCTTGAGTCCGGAACTGGCGACCATGAGCGCCTTAAGGTCTTTGAGCGGCCCTCGGATGGCTTTGGCCGTCGACAGATCCTTGGTGTGCAGCAAATCCGGCGAAGCGAAAAGCTCTGCATCGCTCAGACCGGCCGCCGCCATCTGCTCCAGGTCGTCCGGATCGATTTCGGCGTAATGGGTGGCTGCGGCGAGAAACTTTCGCTGAGCCACCTTGCCGTCGACGGCCAGGAGAAAAAAGGTAAACGCGGTATTGCCCAGACGCACCCAGTCATCCTGATTGGTGTTGCTGCCTTGGGTTCTTTGCAGGGTTTTGATGTGACGGTGTACCAGCTCAAAGTTGGACGAGATCGTGTTGAACGCCGGCGGACCGTCGGCTGACGAGGTGTAGTGGCGCAGCGTGAATTTCATGTGCGCGACTTTTTCCAGCACCGCCTGACTGGCCTGCGGGCTGGTGAAGTTCAACTGGCCTTGCGTGACCGCGTGCATGATTTCAAACGGCTGACGCCGATCCTGGGGTTGGTAGGTAGCCTGATAAGTTTCATAGATGTGCTGCGCTGATCCAGGCTTTGACGAAGAAGACGCGGCCTCAGGGGGAGAGACCGTACAGCCCCCCTCGTGATAGGTGCGGCACAGGGCGCAGGGCCTGGGAATGGCGAACGGGACCGGTTTGGCCGCCTTCGCGGGCACGCTTGGGGCCGAGGGGACCAAGGTGCTGGGGACAAACGCCTGGGCATTTTCAGTCGGGGAGAAAACCTTGCCGCTGGCATGTCGTTGAGACGCTGGCGGCGTGTTGGGCCTGGCGGGCGATGGAACACTGGGCATGGGGCCCCGGCCGATATTGGCTCCGGAGTTTTTCATCACAAGGGTCAGTCCTTTGTCGAAACGGTACGTAATCGCGTGCTCATGAAGCTCGCCGGCGTTATAACCGAAAACGGCAAAAAATTTGTTCGCCAATTGTGAGGAGGCATTTCCGGCGCCCGCGACAGGCAGTGTGCTAAACCGGATCTGCGCTGGTGGGCGACGACCTGATCGAGGAGGATCAAGGTCGAAAGCACGGATCTGACGCTGCACGTAGCATGCGCCGCGCATCAGGCGGCCTGACTGATGGCTCGATTGACGGGCAATTAAATGAGGGGGTCATGAACAAACTGCAACGGCCCGTACGGACGGCTAACAATCAACCAGGCAAGCCCGAACGGTGACGAGCGGCCGGCTACTAATCTGCAAAATCGGCGACTCGGTTACTCGGTTACTCGGTTACTTTCTTAAATAATGTGCTTATGGAGAGCAGGATAAACATTGAAATATAATTAAGCGCTCGCCCAAATAAGCGACTGTCGTCGTTAGCTAGCCTCATTCTATACAACTTTAATTATTCGAAGGAGTTCGATTTATGTCCTGTCACCTCTCCACACGTGCGTGTTTTGCCCTTCTGATCGCCGCCTTGCCGTTGTTGGCCACCGCCGACACGTCCATGCCTGTCACTGCGACAAAGTCCAAGACTGTCATCACCGAGCTGCTCAAAACAACAAAATCCTGGGATGGTGTTGAATACCGTGCGTACCCCAATGGCCAGCCTGAAGTGTCCGTCATGCGCTATACGATTGCGCCCCACAGTGCTCTGCCGTGGCATCTCCACCGGGTAGTCAACGCTGCGTATGTACTGTCCGGCCACCTGACGGTCGAACGCAAGAGCGACGGAAAATCGTTGGTGATCGGCCCAGGTGACGTATTGCCAGAAATGGTCGACGCGGCGCATCGCGGCGTAACCGGTGATGAGTCGGCTGAGCTGATTGTATTTTATGCCGGCACCCCCGGCGTGCCGCTCGTGGTCAAGGTCGAGTAGGCTCAGCCTCCACCCGCAGATCGCGCCCTGCCCTGGGCGCCGATCTGCGATGGTCCTCAATCATGACTTTCTGGCAAAGGGCGCTCTGCGCCCCCGTCTTTGTAACGGGTCGCCTCTTATTTCAATACCGACAACGCCAACTGATACAAGGCCCATCGCTGCGTTTGTCCATCAAGATGACCTTTGATCCGCCGCGTGATCGCGTCCAGCTCGCCCCGGTCGGCCAATCGGTTCAAGTCCTTGCGATGCCAATACCAGGCCGCCGACAGATAGGCATAATCGGGTTGCTCCAGGCGTTGCGGGTGATTGACCAGATCAAGCCCCAAGGCCGCGCCGCAATGCCGATAATGGCTTAATCCTGCGATCTGAATCAGGCCACGCCCCCCCCCATACAGCGGCAGGACAGGCGCCATTGCAGCCGGATCGCCAAGCCGGTCAGAGAGCCCCCTTGCTCCCCTGTCGCCAAGCCCGCTGTCGACCTCACGCAAATTACGCAGCTCGCCCGATTCGTAGCCGACTTGAGCGATAAAAGCAGCAATACGCGGCCGGGTATTGATCTCGTAACGGTGCATCGCCTTATTCAGCAACGGCGTAAACCATTTGGCGGCCGCGCCGGAGCGGGAAAGAATGTCGATACTTGCAACTCGGAAACAATCACAAAACCTCATGATAAATCACAGGACTGAACAACCCCAAATATCGGTCAGCACTCGATGTTTACTACGATCATCCTGGGACGTGAGACAAGCCCCTCCTTTTTCCTGGCCAGGCCGCAAATCCTGACTCGTACCCAGACACCTTGCAACCCGGCACCTTGTCACGCGGCATCCAGTGAACGCGGCTAAAAGGTGGCGATTGGCTCGCCTCACCGGCGTTGGATATTACTGATCCTTGGGCGGGTCATCATGGGGGGCAATAATCCTGATCTTTTTGTAAATGTAATCCTGCAATAACATCAGCGTGGCATCGGCTCCTAACCAGCCGCACAAGCCGATGATCAAACCTGACATATCGGGGGGTATAGCCAGGGAACGACATCCCAAGAGCACCAGGTAACCCGCAAAGGCGGCGCCGACACCTTGCAAAAGTGTCTCACCCACTTTAATGGGTTGTTGAGACCCCAGTCGGCGCATCATATGACCCAATGCGCCGCCAATCGCTGCAATCATGATATACATCCACGAACGTATAAATTCATCCATTTTCTCCTCCCTTCCAAACGTCAAATCTCCAGCTCGCACTATATTTTTAACCAGCCCCGCTCACTGAAAAGCAAAAGTGCTAATTAAATTAAAGTCGGGGGTCAGGCAGGCGTCACGACCTCATCTGTCATTTGATATGATGAGTAAACACTGTTCACTCCCGTCCCACCCCTGCTAAGTACAACTGACTTATAACTAACGTCCTCTGCCACTGGCAAGCCGCAAGTCTGATAGCGGAATTGGTCAATGAACAATGTTTCGGGGTGTAACATCACATAGACCGTCCCCGGGCCATGCCTCGGAAGAGCTCGGCTACAGACGTGGCAAAGTGTACAGCAGGGCGGCGGCGGCCCGCGCAGAGCAAAGTAACTACAGGCATAGCCCCACAGCCTCCGAAAAGGTCTGAATACAGAGCTCCACTTTGCCGAGGCGCTGCGGACGAGAAGTGCCTATGACTTTGGCGATCGTCGCCATGTAAGCATGAATGAAGATGAAACACTTAAGTTAACTAATCAGAAACCCCCTACGCGGCAAACGCCTATTCCCCCTTGACAACCGTCTGCCATCCAGAACGTCAATATCGCTTGACAGCCAACTTAGCGTGTGACCGATTGCCCCCCCGGACGTCCTATAAAGGGCACGACGTGAGGTGCGTTTGAACACCCAATTTCTGAAGCCATTATCCACTTTATTGTGGCCGGTGCTGAAGCCGCTTTAATCTTCCTTTAATAATGGAGTGCGTCGTGCCCAGATTAATCAGTTGTCCCGCCTGGATTTATTTACGGCTTCACCTGCGCGCCACGTCTCCAAAATTGTAAAAAAAATTATCAATAAAAATAAACTATCCATGCGCATGCAAAAAAAGCCCATACGATCCGCAAACGGCAGGCGAGTCGACAAAGAAGTGGGGGGCAGCAAGCCATCGCCGCCCCATAGAGGTTATGCATTAGCGTTCAAACAACGAAACTGTTATTTGGCGCCACAGGGTGAGTCCTATATCAGACTTTCCTTGAATTTTTAAATGTTTTTCGCATATTAATAAACCTGCGTTGCAGTTGTGCATAACGCCCAGCGACAACGGAGAAAGGGGGGAGGGAAACACTTGAGGGACCGTGCCTATTTGCAATTGCACTAAGCCGGCCTCCATCACGACAAGGGAATGATAACAATTATGTCCAGCTCTCAAAAATCAAACTCTGACGCAGCGCCAACGCCTAATGATGTGATGGTGTATTTACGAACTTGGATAAGCAAACTCGGAACATTGAGGTGGGCAGACGAGGGGACGGCCATAGCTAGTATAGATGTCAAGGCAATTGTCTACGTTGAAGACGGTGCATGGCAGATGCTGGTGGGGGGCCGAAAAACCATTAACTTCGTGAGCGCTGGAGGCATCGTCTGGCTTGAAAAGCCTCCGCTGGATCATGCAGAGGAGGCCACCCAGTACAAAATCATATCAAGCACAAAGTATTACGAACTCCCCATCAACTCAATATCACTATCCACGCTTGACCCGTGCTTTATCGATGGTGTATTTGAGTTTATCAGCCGACATCTAAGAGAGCTCTCCACCAAATGGTTAATCCAGTGCACCAATGACAGCTACGAAAAAATAAAAACCTCTCTGGAGTGGATCGACTCCTTACCCGCTGTCATCAAAACAAAATTCACACTTATATGTTTTGTCAATACAACAACAGGCGTCTCCCGATCCCACGCGCTAGCCATCGTAAAAGCACTGAAAGAAGGTGAATATATAGAAATGGAGAGAGGGTACCTTGTGCGTATTATAAAAAAACTGCCATGCTCGTATTGAAGCAGCTAGCCCCTCGAGTGATTAGATCCAGATTGACTTAAACACGGCGCATTCGCACCGTTCCAGCTCCAAGGAGCGCGCGATGCGCCATTTTACGCCACTGAACTTAACCGCAATAAACGACCTTTGCCTCCCTCACTCGAGACAGGACGACCACCCCACTTAGTCCCTGGCCGGATCAATTAGGAATAAATAGGTTTGTCACGTACCGGTGTCCACCCTTTCTCATCTGAAGTCGTCCAATAACGTCCTGCAACACCCAACCCCCACACGGCGAGCACTCGCCTCCATACAGACAATAACGTTTACACAATCATTTGACTCCTCACCGTCCCAAAATTGATATAAACGCCTTTCGCATATGCCCACAACACCATCAAACATCGACAGCTGTCGAGAAAATATTATTGTGGAGCTTTTATTTTGTTCCGACTTTATTAGTCAGTACCTGGCTGAACGAAGCAATTGATTAACACAATGCCGGGTACAGTACCGTGTCGTCGTTTTTGTCGTAGATTAGTATAAATAGCAAAGCGAAACTTACCATCCAACAATGGTAGACGTACCAATATCTTAACAAACGCGCAGACGACACGGGTGGTGACAGCGCAAGCCATCAAAGTCCAGTCTTTTGTCACCAACACCGAAAATGTGACGACCTCAACGATGAACTATCCGGACAGATCACAAAGAAGGTCAGCGCAATAATTGAGCACCCTGTGCAGTTGATATACGAATCAAATCTAATTAACTTACCCTACTTTACACCCCACGAAAGATATGGGTCACGTCCGGCTGGTATAGAATGTCAACGCCCCCCCCTATAATTTATTCGCGGACTGCAACTGAAGTGCGCGTAAACAATATGGCATCTGTGAGATCCATGACTTGGTATACAACTAAAACGGGCCTGGAAGTATCGGCGGCCTCATCACGAAAATATGGTTTGACGTGAATCCAGAATATGTTGGACACCCTAACCCCCTTGCGGCGCCCAAATGCCTCTGTCGGCTCGCCTGCGGTGATCGCCCGCGCATCAACGTGCCCTGATAATTAGCCGAGCCCAAGCTGATAAGCTGGCTTACAGTGATTAGTCAGTTATCTAAAAATGATATTGTTGACACAAAGGCGATGTGAAGTCGACCCACGGTGTTCGATGTCATTTGTCTCGCTAGCAATCGAGCGGACACTGATATTGCACTGTCCGTTTAAGGTTCATCGTCCGCAAAAACACATGCTTGCTGCTTCAAAATAGTCAGTTTTTGCGACAGGTTGATACAAACTCGAGTAAAAAGCCAAGCATCTGGTTAACGGCGTCGGCGCGATCATGAGTCAATCATCAGAAGAACACGACGCGCAAAGGTTAAAAAAAATTGCGGGTTGATGCAGTTAGCGTTGAGCTGGCAAGAGAACCAATGCAGCGCAGGCTCCATCGCCACCGTCCAGGCAGAAAAATGCGACGAATCAATCATTGGCGTTGAAAACCAAATATCCTGCGAAAGCGTCGCCCTCGCAGGATATCACCGGTGATCACCTCCTTAGCCCATCAGAAAACGGTATTTGAAAAACCACGATCTGAAGGAACCCTACATATGTACTCAATCAAGGGGGGAATAACC
>NZ_VCNJ01000038.1 GCF_005938625.1 Pseudomonas fluorescens | reverse complement strand
GAAATTTTACCCTCGCATACATTGATTGTGCTTTGATCACCCTCACGCGTCGTAGATTTTAAAAGCCAGTAGCTGTGCTCACTTTCTAGGTTGTCACTCGGGGCTTTTCCGGAAAGTTGGGGTAGGCCCAATACGAGCCTCCAGAGGCTCCGAGTGACAAGTAAAAGATGCCCTATTAACCGTTTTTTATCGAGCTCTTCTTGTTCCACAACCCCTCAAAAATGAATAAAGAGTGAAGTTGTCCACCCCCTTGAGAGACGGCCTTTCAAGTTAGCCGCCCCTGACATACCGGTCAAAACTGGCAAATCAATCGAGCAGGACCTTGCGAATGGCACGTGCAAAACCCACCTCAAACACGATCCGCCCCTGATGATTGATGATTTCGCCATGGCTCCCTTCCTGCAACCCGCGCTCTTCCAAATATTCAGATGATATGGCCTTTTGTAAGGCTTCGCGCTCAGATAAGGTCAATTGGGCCGACAAGGCAAGTACCGCCACCGGCGGTGATCCTGGCGAAACCGCTAGGGTGGCGCCCTGCGGACGTCGGTCGACAATCACCTGCGTGTTGGCTTTCAGAACATTCAGTTGTGCCTTGAGCTTGTCACGCTCGGCGATAATGGCCTGGACGATGGAGCGCAGCGCCGGATCTTCGATACGCCTCAGGTATTGGTGGCTTGCCAACGGGCTTGGCGACTTGGGTAACGCAGGCCCGGCGTATGCCTCCCACGCCTGGAGGAGCACCTTGTAGTCGGCGGACTGCGCATTGTAGAGGATGCGCCCCTTCAAAATGCCCGCTGCCTCAGCGATCCGCCCCATGTTGGGCAATGAGAAATCACAAGAGCCCGTTTCATGTTCCATTCGACACAGCTCATGTATTTTCATCAGGTTGGCGCATCGGTTTGAGCGTCCGCCCTTGGCGAGTAAGGCCTGCAGAACGAAATCCGGATGAACCTCCGTTTTGCCACTCATCATTTATCCTCCGTCAGAGGTGGGTGACCGGCGACGAACGCTTGACTGTCGGGTGCGTTGGGTAGCAGCAAGGAAAGATCGATGTCGAAGTACTGACTGAGCCTCATACCTGCGTCCATCAAACGGATCACCTCTCTCTGCCCCAGCGCGGGATTCGTCGGACTCATTTGCTCGGCAAGTCGGCGCACAAACGCATTGCCGGCGAGCAGTTGTTCTTGTTCACCCAGGAGCATGAATACGGGTGGTAAACGTTCACGGTAGAGCGCCGCGTCCAGTAACTGGCTGCGGCGAAACACGGCTTTGCCCGGTTCCAGATCCGCATAGATCTCGACGCTTTCGCATACTCCGTTAAGCTGGAGTAATTCCGATTCTGTTTCCTCAAAGGCGATGTGCACATCGGTGATTGTGCCGGCCGCCACCAACTGGGCGCCGTCCCCGGGTACGGCCTTGAGTGCCAGCTTGCAGCGCTCGATCAGACGCCAGCAGGCGACAAGGTCTTCCGCCAGGTCGCTGAAGCGTTTGATCGCCAGTTCCCACATCCGCGTGGCTTGCTGGTAGGCCTGCATCCTGGCAAACGGTTGGCCTGCATCTTCAGCATCCAGCTTCTGCTTTTTGAGATTTTGCAGAACCTGTTCGTGGGACAGACACGCATTGCGCGCCTCGTCGAAATGATAGGCGAGCGTATTGAAGTGGGCGACCAGAGCCGGCAAATGATGGGGTTCGGTTACAAACCAGCGGCACCGTACGCAGTTTCGGATGCCGCCTGGAACGGGGCCGTACTTGGGCGTGCTCGCCGCGGAGCCCTTGGCAATCAACGCCCCGCCGTTGTAACAGCCTCCCACATTGCCTTGCCCCTCGATTTCACTGGTGTTTCCGCCCACCAAGCAAAGGCCGTGGTGCATAAGCATCCAGCCTACCGGATTGCGAGCCGCCGGATGATGGGCAATGGCCGTGGCAAGGCCCGAAACACCATTACAAATGGCCTGTTGCACCAGCTGGGCATGGTCGGTGTCGAGCAAGAAGCTCTGGATACTGGCGTCCTTGTTCTCTTCTAGCCGTTTGGCGGCATTGGTCAGTACGTCGCGAATGTGCGTCGCCCCAGGCTTGGTGTAATACAAGGTCATGAGCAGGCGGCTGTGGCCTGCCAGTTTCTGCAAGATGGGAAACGGTACCTGCCCTTCCAGGGCCAGTGCGGTGATCAGTGAAACACGCAGGCTGTGCAGGGGAAAAAGCGTGTTATGCGAAGACCACTCCCGGGCTGTTGGCGGAGCACACAGTCGAATAGGCTGACCGTTTCGGTGGGTCTCCCCCCGCTCTTTAAGCCGTGTTTCCAGCGCCTGCAGCAGGCCAAACCAACCTCTGAACAACGTCATTTCCTTGAGTGGAAGGTGACGCTCATGCGCGGGGGCCTCTGGCATACGAAACAGAAAGCACGTGTCAGGATAGCTTGCCAACTGCATGCTGCTTTTGGCAGTGGTGTGCCGCCCGTCCAGTTCCGACCATGCGGTGCGCCGCGAGACCGGGTTGTATTTCTGCTGCCAGTTGCGCAGCTTCTCCAACCAGTAGAAGACATCCTGCTCAATCGTGCCGCCAGCCGGCCACGGCAGTACATAACCGTTCTCTGAAGTCGTCTTGGCGATGTCAGCGGTCTTATTGGTATTGATATAGAGTACGGCGCAGGTGGTTTCACCGGGAAGGTGCGGATCGCAGCGCCTAAATACCCCCAATTGCAATGGCCGGCGCAGGTTGCCCTGGGCGAGCCGATGAGGATTAAGGCTCCAGGCGCCTGCCTCATAGCGCCAGGTATCGGCTTCGCCCGAGTCAAGCATGCGCACCTGATAGGTGCGCAAAGGCAGGATAAGTTTCACGGCCAAGGCCACCCAGCGAACCGGGCTCCACATTTCCAGACGCGTTCTGTTGCTCATAGGGCGTTCACGCCACATACAGTCCGGATCGTTTTTGTCGATCTGTTCTTCACTCACCTCGAACCAATCCGGTGCGCCGAACCCGGGGCTGCCGATTTCAGTCCCCAGCGCATTGGCGGCCCAGCGCCAGTCGCGAAAATGCGGCCCGGCCACGAGCAACTTGCGCAACTCTTGCAGGTAACCATAGGGCAGTGGCGAATACACACTTTCATCACACGCAGGCAGGCTGCGGCGGGACATACGCTGGACCGGGTTACGAAATTCAGGACGTACGGTGACCTGCCCGCTGGCAGCGATTTCGCTGAAGACGTGTCTGAGAACGAAATCAAGGAAGGTGCAGACATGGTTGTTGTACTTGATGCCTTTCACCGAGTCCGGACAGGCGGTTTGGAAAAAATCGGGCAGCAGCGTATCGCGCGCCAGTATCGTCGCCGGCTCAAGCGGTAATCCCTGCTGGATCAAGTACCGCTCAAAAAAGACCGCCAATGCCTTGAGCTTATCGTCAATGCCCCGCGCCTCTCCCTGGATCCACTCGGTCGCCAGTACACGCCAGGCCGCGAGCTGGGGATAGGTTCGCTCGACCCACCCCAAGGCCATATCGGTTTTGCGGGTGACGCGTTTTTTTTCGACCATGAGCGCGGCCTCCTCAATCTGGGTTGAGAGACGTCAGCCAGGAGCCAGAAGATGGCGTATCAGGATGATTTTCTCGCAGCCGCACCGCAGCCTCCCGCAGAGCGTCCCGGATCTCCCGGGTGCTCGACTGGGTGTAGATGTCCTGGCTCTGCAATGAGGCGTGATGCATAAAACGACGAATCAGGTGTTTGTCGACACCGGCGTTATACAGCCGACGGGCGTAGGCGTGACGGTGCCCATGGGGCGTCGTGCCCAAGGCCTTGCTCACCGTCAGGCCGATACGGGTGCAGGCCAGGGCATGGGCCTTGTTGTATTGAGTGAGCGTATACATGGCACCGATTGGTTCGCGGGCCAGGTTGATAAAGGCAAAGGGATGGTGGCGCTCGATGCACGCCACCTGTTCCAGGTAGCGATACCACAGGCTTAAAAACCACTGGCCATACTCTGGCTTGAACCAATAGGCCTGCTTAAAGTAAGGGCCATCGTGCGTTCCTCCCTTCCAACCGGCATGCTGGCGACCCAGCAGGTCAGTGCGCGGGACCATGGCGAATTGGCGGGCCAGGTATTGTGCCCGACTGCCTTTGCACCGACGCCCGCGTTCGTCATACCAGTCAGAGGGGGCGAGTCCGTGGTGGGGATGGTGAATGTGAACCCTGGCCTCAAGCGGACGGGCAGGGTCGGCAAACACATCAGGGATGTAAAGGTGAAAGGGCTCCGACTCTCGAAAGCCCGCCCCATGCAACAACAAGGTGATGAGCATGCCACGATAATCATAGCGTCCGGCGCAGCAAAACCCCTTGAGTAACAGGTCTTCGAAGTGCTGTTCCGGGAACGCGGGTGGCTCGCTCTTTTCGACAATGGGTAAGCGCTGGCTTCGCGTATGAGCACCGGCCTGAGTGCTCAGTGCTTTCACCGCCCAAGTATGCCCCAGAAAAGCTTGGCTGCGCCGGTATTGGTAGGCGAGCTCGTCGGTCTGTCGATCAAAGGCGCTTGCCCGGTAGCGTGGATTGACCTTGGCGGCCTCGGGGCGGGTCTCACTGAGCCAGCTGAAAAAATCAGACAGGTGAGTAATGATGTGCGAAGCGTCCTGGGGGGAGCGCGGCGCCCAGCATAAGCCACTTGGATCAAGGCCGGTATCCCGATCAAAGGTACCGGTGTAAAGGCGCTGGGCGAAGGTCTGAAACAGATAACGCGTGTCGAACTCAGAAGGGTTGGCTTGCATGTACTCTAGGAACATCCGGACCGAGCGGGCGACCTTGGTCATCCACATCAGGCTGCGGTCATGACTGCGATAGAGGCAATAGTCAAGCAACGATGTCAGCACACCGGCAGGCGTCAACAGTGCGGGAAGCTCCGTGTAGACACCCGTCGCATCGGTGTACACACGAGCCTTGATGGTGACAAACATGCGCTCTACCCCGTCGATGACAGCCGGCAATAGCCACACTTGGCCTTTAATCAGCCACGCTTCACTGCCTATCCCTGACGGCCTGGACCGCCCCAGCGGAGGGTGGCCAAATCGACGGCCCGGCAGATCGACCTGGAGACGTGTCTCCCGAACCATCAAGGATGACTCCAGCCAAGAAGAATCTTCCTCGTTGAACGACACGCGAAAACAGTACTGACCCGGTGTCAACAACCATCAGTCAACGCTGCACTCAAGACTTGCATTGACGATTTACTGTAGCACCCGATGAACCGAGCCGCTTCGCCCCCTTGTGTGGCTTGCGCCAGCCCTGACGACATACGCTGTACAAGCGCCGAATGTGACGCTATCAGGGCCAACGACACTGCAACTGACATTCTTGAGGTAAGTTTGGCGCGGTGTCTACCTACGTATCGGGGCTTTGTCGCAAACGTAGATGACAGGAGACGACTGCAGAGCTTTACGATGTCAGCTTTGAAGTCACCCGGCGTGAATACTGCTGAGGGCTCGAGGTGGGACCTAGCTGTGCAAACCACCACGTTGTTCACGGATGCTATTAGGCTAATCGGTGGCCATACTCGGCTGGCATACGGGCGATGCCAGTTTTACTCAGGCAACCACGACCTCAGGTAGGTGGCGCGTTGGTCTGAGCTTTCGGAAGTGGGTAGAGTTAGGCTGACGCTTATTGCCCTCACCAGTCCATGAGCGCTAGGTTTGCGCCGGCAAACAAAAAGGCCCCCACGCTTATGCCCCATGTGGGGGCCCTTGAACACAAACGGTCGTAACAGGCTTACAGCCGCGCGCCATTGGTCCATCAGTCTACGCCGCCACTCACCCTTTCTGGCAAATCGGCGGCATGACTGCGCCTCCAAAGCTCGATTAGTTAACCCCTGAAAATCGCCTGCCTTGGCGGCGCAGTGGACCCAGCGCGTCGAGACGACGGACAAGCCAATCCCCCATCACAAGTCGATCAAGGAGAAGTCATGTGCTTCATCGGAAAACTCGACGGCTGGAGTGAGCATTTTGCCAAAGTCAGGAAGCTTTCTTCAGGGTTTCCCTAGGGTTTTGCGCATACCCGCCGGTAAACCCCAGGACGCCCCGGCTTTGACAATATCCATTGCCACAGTTGCATTTCTCGTGCACGAAATGCGCCGGCGCACGACAACAAGTAGTACTTCCACATGCGGCAAAATCGCGCCCCCAGCTCATCAGCAAACTGCGCCCAGTGTGCGTCGAAATTCGAATGCCAAGCCATCAACGTGCGGTCGTAATCCGCGCCAAAGCTATGCAGATCCTCAATCACAAAACGGTTTTCGCAAGCCCGTCCGATGTCGGCAATCGTGGGAATCTCGCCATTAGGGAAAATGTAGCGATCAATCCACGGATCTGTACCGTGACCTATTTCATTGCGCCCGATGGTGTGAAGTAGGAACAAACCATCGTAAGCTAGGCACCGTTCAGCTAATTGCATGTATATATTGTGATTCTTGCGCCCGACGTGTTCAAACATACCAAGGCTGACGATGCGGTCGAATGTCCCATCGACGTTGCGATAATCGCTGAGCAGCACGTCCACCGGAAGGCCTGCACAGCGCTCGCGCGCAGCTAACGCTTGCTCGGTGGAAATGGTGACGCCAGTGCAATGCACGCCATAGTGCGTAGCAGCAAACTGCATCAAGCCACCCCACCCGCAACCGATGTCGAGCATTCTCATGCCAGGTTGCAGGTCCAGCTTTCTGCAAACCAAATCGAGCTTGTGCTCCTGCGCCTCGTCCAAGGTACTGCTGCCTTCCCAAAACCCACAGGTGTAGGTCATGCGTTTGTCGAGCATCGCAGCGTAAAACGAGTTGCCCAAGTCGTAATGGGTTCTTCCAACCTTCCAGGCACGCCGTGCGGTTTGCAGATTGAGCAGGCGAGCACGAAGAGAATGTAGGGCTGTTCGCACGTTGCGAGCTTTCCGGTCAAGCCGTGCGCGCAGCAAACGATCAAACATTTGATCTAGATTAGCGCAATCCCAATGGCCGTCCATGTAGGACTCGCCAAGCCCCAGATTTCCGAAGGCGAGCACGCGCGCCGGCACACTGGCATGGTTCAGTTGTATATCCCAAGGCCGCGTGCCGTCGATACGTATGTCGGCCAGTGCAAAGAGGCTCTCAAAATGCTCTCGCGCATGGTGGTTGCTCCGTTGGCCTCGTCGAGGAATAACATTTTTAGTGGTACTCAAGTACGATATTTCCTACTTTTATTTTGTCTTGGTAGTTTGGCTTACACGCAAACGCGACGCCGAACAGCAGGCGCTTCAAGGTGTTTGCATTAAAGTGAGGGACGTAGCCAATCTCGATAAAGCGCAACGTGTTGGCAGGTCGGGGCCACAGCGTGAAAGGAAGGCCTCGATACGATTCTGATCGCGAATGCCGTGCGCGCCTTAATGGGGTATTTGACCGGTTTAACAATCCAATAAATGCTTCCCTAATTCCGCCATAAAACATTGGCGTATATTAAATTTATTAATCGCTCCCATCTTCCTACCTTAAACAAGCGTGCTCGGCGAGTCTGTAGGGCGTTCCCTCAATTTGCTGGGCACTTGCCTACAATGCCTCGACAGGAATACGAACGGCCTTCTACGACAATCTTGTCCAAAGAGCTGCCGAGGCACTGAATGAGCATTTAAAGTCTGTACAACAATCCAGTGTTGCGACGACCGGTTGAATCCGCCCTGCGCACCTCAATCCGAATGATGAATCAACCTCTGACTTGTTCGCCGCGTCTTCGACGCCATGCGTAAGGCCAGGGCCAACGAGTCAGCATGCAGGCTGCCATGCACGTGATAACCGATAATTTTTCTCGAAAGTGCATTCCGTCACCAAAACGCAGGTAGACAGGGTCTTCAAACTTGGCGGGTGGGGCAGACAAGTGATATCGACTACCCAGACCTGTTCCGAACCGCCAGCGACGACTTGCGCCGGACCTGGTTTGAGCAGATTGGGATGGCAGCGCAAGTGATGAGGGCTGTCGGTCGGTTTGTATTAGGCACATTTCCTGCGGCCCCGTTGGCGGTGATCACGCAAGCCTGACAAAAACGATCCCGGCCGACGCCGACATGCAGCTGCTGTTTCTCACGCTCTGCGTGCATCAATGAGTGCAATTTGCGGGTGCCAATGCAGGGGTGCCGCCCGCGGTTTGCCTGTACAAACTGGATGAGTTTCGGATCTTGCTCGGTTCGAGCTCGATAGACGCGGTTACGTTTGTAAAAGGCTTGGCGAGGAACCCCCATAAACAGGAAAGCCCTGCTGACACTCAGGGGTTGGGTTTGCGCAACGACTTGCCGGGCCGTTTTTTTTTACGACGCAGACGCCCTAGTCGTTCTTCAGGACATCCACCACGCCTTCAAAAAACTTGGCTTTCTGATTCGCCAGCGCCAACTGCTCAAGCTCTTTGATGCTCTGCTCGTGAGTTAATGGCGAAGTGGGCTCGTCCATCGGTCGGGTTCTCTGGGAGCGAATGAAGGCACCTTGGCTCCAGTCCTAGCGACCCTGCTGGCGTAATCAAACCAACACTGGCGACCGGATCGGGATCCCGTAGCACTGTTGAGCTTCTTTATAACTCAGCTCGCCTTTTTCGACTGGGTCGACAACCGACAATTTAAAAAGTCAGCGTGTAATCACGCTGACGGCGTTTTGCGCCCGTATCCATTGCACCTCCCTGATAAGCAGCCAGAAGGTGTAAACCTTATTCAGGACGAGACAACATCCCATCATAGGCCGGGGACGTTTCGGTGCGGGCCCACTGAGATACCGAGCAGCAGAATCAGCAGACGAACGCGAGCGACGGCTCGCACACTGGTGAATACTGCGCGCCCATTTGACAGCTTCCTCGCGGGCCGATGGATCGAGTCAAAGGTTGTTTATCGATAGGTAATGCGAATCGGCAGAGATACCCGCCAGCGCTCCGGGATCTTACCGGCAGCAAAGCGCAGGGTGCCGCTACCCGGCAGGATTTCTGCCCCATACATGGCTCCAGTCGCTTGTGTTTGCCCATCGTGCAGAGCGTTCAGGGTGATGGTTCCGCCATCGGCCAGTGCGCCGGACAGCCACGTGGGCACCTGCGTCCCGACCATTGCCTGCAGGGCAGACACGGCGGCGCCGTACGATAGTGCATTGCCTGAGGGCGGTACGCCGTTACCATCGTCCGCGTCACCGGCGATCACCCCGTATCCTCGCCGGGTCGTGCCCGTGCTGGCTACTAGGATGCCGGCCACCCGTAGTTGGAACGTCAGGCTGCCAGTCGCGCGGCTCCCCGCCTCTTTGTCGGTGACCGGCAGAGTCACTTGCATCACGCCAGCCCCCTTCCAGGTCAGGCTGAAGCCGTCGATATTCTGACCAAACTCGATTACCGGACTGACGCCTGGTCGGCCGGCCGGCATCAACTGCTCCGTCTTGCCCACCAGAACGGGAGTTTGTGTCAGCAGGTTATGCCAGACCACCTGGTTGCCTTCGGTCTGCAGATGGGTCTGATTGAGGGTGCCAATGTCGGGCAAGACTCCCTGCGCCCATGACCAAGGGTTACGGTTTTGGGTCACCGTCCCTTGCCAGTTGAGCTCACCACTGAAATCCCCTTCCTGCCACTGTGCCAGGGCGGTCATGCTGGCCCCGAGCAGGGCAATAGTCGCTACGGTGCGTGCTGCATAGCGTTGCATCATGTTCTCCTAGTCTTCTGGCCTTAACGCAGCGTCACGGTGACGCTGAGGGACGCCCGCCAGCGGGAGGGCACCTTGTCCTGTGGCCAGGAGAGCGTGAAATTTGACAACTGCGAAGCGTAGGCCGCCGCCAGCAGGGGGATGTGACTGTCCGCCAGGACTTGGCGGGCAATGTGCTCGCCTTGCCAGGTGAGTGGGATACCGGCGGTTTCAACGCCGTGGTTCATGCCCATCAGCACCGCCAGGCGGCTTATCAGCGACGTCGGTACGTCACCGGTCTGTCCGCCGTCGCCGGAGACCAAGGCCATACCGGAAAGGCCGAGTTTTCGGTCGGTTCCGCCGTCGAGGGTGGGCAGGGCATTACCTTGGGCCAGGACCATGCCTTGCTCCAGGGTGAACGACAGCTGCCCGGCGAGCTCACCCGTCTGGGCATTACGCACCGGTACACTGGTGCGCAGCCGGGAGTCCTGGGGGCTGCCGCCGCCGGCGACGGGCGTCAAAGGTGTGCCTTCGGACGAGAAACTAATGACGGGGGTCATGCCGGCGCCACCTCGGTCAGCGACCTTTTTCAGGTGGCCTTCCAGGAAGGCCAGGGGGCCTTTGTCTTGCAGGGAAAAGACCTGATTGCCCTGTACATCCGGGCGGGCGTCGGCTACGTCGACATCCCAGACCTGATCGGGAGAGGTGACCTGCCAAAGCCAGCGCGGAGCCTCATCGATCACGTAGCCGGAAAACTCCACCTCTCCCTGATCCAGGATGGCAGCGAACGTCGGACTGGCTGCGCAGAATAGCAACAGGCACAGAAAACCTGTACGGGTCATGGCACCTTCCTTTTTTTCCGGTCTGGAACAGCAATAATCAAAATCATGGGCATCACTAAGAAAAACGCTGGTGCACAGAGCGCATACGTATGTATACGCGTTATTACTCTTGCGCCTGACCGGAGTTAAGCCAGCTTGCGGCACATAGAGAATAAATACGCCATGACAGGCAGGACTGTTCAAGAAGCAGTTATTTCCGGCCTTCCCTGGCCAGAGAATAAGTTACCGGTTAGAGATACGTAACGGTTGCCTTTAGTGCACTTTTCCACGGAGTGGTGACGGTGACTGGATTGGTGAAGTTCACGACAATGTTGTCGCCCAGGGCGATGCCGAGGCCGTAAGTGCCAGCGTAATACCAATGAGGAATATCAAAATAACCTGCGGCCCTTGTGCCATCAATAGCCCATCCAGTAGTAGTGAAGCCACTACCAGCGTTCAGTTGACCAAGCAAGTCTGTAACCGTCTTGGCCCCAAGAGCAGCGTTCCATACCCCGGCGCTCGAACCTGTCGCTAAGGTCCCAGCTGCCACGGAAGGCTGAGCGACCCCACCATACAGCTCCAAGCTACTGTGCGAAGTAAAGGATGAGGTTACTTCCGCACCACCATCACCCCCGCTCTGTGCCGCTTTTACGGCTCCAACCTTAACCGTCATGCTCATGTTACCCAGGACGGTGGTGCCGTCATCTGCGGTCACTGGCAGGGTGATGGTGCCTTTACCGGTGTTGCCAGTGATGCCCCACACCGGGGTCACGGTGGCGCCAGTAGCATCCGTGAAGGCAATCTGGGGATTAATACCCCCGTTTCCTGCATTACCAACCGTTGCCGCCTTGGTCTGACCCACCAGCAGTGGCAGGTTGGCGGGCGCCGCAACGGTCAGGGTCTTGTAATTATTGGTCATCTCGGTGGCGACTTTATTAAGGGGGATGGCATCGCCGGTGGCCCATTGCCATTGGTTGGTGGCCACGGGGACGGTGACGGTGCCGCTGATGTCAACGCTGCCGGTGAAGTCGCCATCGGTGAAGGTCAGCGCCATGGCGCTAGAGGCTCCTCCAAAAGCTGCTGCAGCCAGGGCGGCTACCAGCAAAGACTTGTTCATGTTCATTTTGTTACTCCTGATATCAACAGTAGTGATTGGTTACATGTCGGCACAGCATGAGTGCCGTGTTTGTGTGCGACGTTGATCAAGCGCCACGTCTGACGGCTCATGAGACGCAATAAGCCGTCAGAGCTGGCCCCTCAAGGCGTTTCCTGCCATCCCTCAATTTCCAGTACGAGGCTGAGCTCTCCCCGGTAGCTTTTGGGGTAGAGCAACGAAACCGGGCCGTCACTGCGCAATGACACCGATGTGGCGCCTGCCGGCAGCGGGATCAGCACATCCGAACCTTGGGTGCGGTAACTCGCATTGACCACCTCCCCGTTTACCCACAGTTTCACGCGGCTTTTGAACCCCAGACTGACGGGCTGCCCACCCGGTACCGGCATCTGCTGTGTTTGCTTCAGCAGGAGGGCGCCGCCACCGCCGTCCTCGGCCTGGGCGTGACGCACCAGCAGCAGGGTCGGCATGTTCGGAGTCTCCTGATGGCTCACTTCAAACAGCACCGGGTTAGACAGAGCGCGTTCGGCCTCGACCACCTGGTCGTGACGCACGACGCCATTCACCAGCCCGAGGTCCGTGTTTCGTTCCTCATAGCCTTGGGCGGCCTGTCCCTGGTCTGCCACCATCAGCAGCAACGCGAACCATCCGTATGGTTTCATGTGGGTCACTTCTCGCTCTTGGCCCCCAAGCTCACCTTGGTCACCGCGCCGTAGTCATCCACGGACTCGACCTTGGCGGCACCTGGCGGAACCACTACCCGCTCACCCGGCATGAACATCAGTAACTTGTCCGCCGCCTCGGGGGTGAGTTTCAGAGGTTTTCCGCTGGCATCGGTCACCGCACTGATAACGAAGATGTAGGGGGTGGTATTGACCAGCGCCATCGCTCCCGGCACGGTTTCCACCTGCAGAGCGGCCTCGGCGCCTTTACGGTTTTTCAGCAGCGCCGCCGGGCGGTAGAACAGCTTCACCCGGGTACGCAGGGCCAATGCCAAGCCGCTGCCTTCCAGCGCGGGGGGGATGTCCTGCAGGTTCAGCCAGTACACCGATTCATGATCCTGCGGCAGATCGTTGGCCTGGATGATTCGCAGTACCTGCTTGCCTTGCCCCTTGAGCTTGAAGAAGGACGGGGTCACAACGAAGGTCGGGCGGGTGTCCTTCTCGACGATGTTGTCCACCCACGCTTGGCCACCATAGGTCTTCTTGCTCTCGTTGGTGACGGTGATCGCCACCGAATCCTTGTCGCCCGGGAAAATGTACCGGGTGGCGTCCATGGCCAGCGCAGCGTGCGCCGAAGATACTTGCCCCAGGAAAGCGGCCAGCACCAAGGCAGCCCAAGACCACTGCATGCGTTTACCGACGACGTCCTGCTGATGGATGCCCTTATTCACAAATCACCTCTTGAACCTTCTCGGTATCTTTGATTTTTGTGGCAGGCACACGACAGTCGCCCACTTGGATATCACCTGGCTGGGTGACTGAGTTCATGAACAGAACGCCGTTTTGCGCCACAAACCCCAGTGGCGAACCTTGCTCATCCTTCGCCCAGGTGCCGCTGCTGACGAACACCCCATCGGCTCTGCGCACCTGCAACAGGTAGCGATGCACCTTCCAGGTCTCGAACGGCATGTACACCACCGATTGTTCGACCGGCACCACGCCCTGGCTGGTGCTTCCCAGCTCTACGTTATGCGGCAGGGTCGCGGCATCTACTGTCACGGTGTTGTAGCGATACCCGCTCAGCGGTACCACCACGTTGCCGGCATTGTCGGTCGCATCCACGCCGGAGAATAATTTCACTCCTGGGGTGTCCTTGATGTTGGCCACCGCGACGGTATCGCTCACCGTGCGACTGAAGATCACGCTCTTGGCAACCGGCAGTGCCAGGAGCGAGCCCGTCACCGCGGCCGAACCGATGGTGCCATTGGAGGACTGGGTCATACTGACCCCGATCCCTGCCCGGTTGCCGGTGTAGTTGCCGGACACGGTGCCTTGCGCCGCGCCATCGCTGCTGCGACCGCCGCCCACGGAGTAACTCAGGCGATCGTTGACCGAACCGGATATTCCGCTGGAAACGCCAACCCCGCCTTGCTTACCCGTGGTTGCGGTGGTCCAGGAACTGTAGCGTCGCTCGCCGACCGAAAACGGCACGGACACCGAAAGCGAGGCCGACCAGTTGTCCTGGGGGCCGCTGTCATTACGGCTCTGGCTCATCGAGCCGCCAAAAGACACGGTGGCGCCATACACCTGCGCGCTCAGGCTGCCAGTGATGCCAGTTTCGGTGGAGGAGCTATTCCAGTAGTCCCGCTTCCAGCCAGTCAGACCGGTGCTGAGCACTCCCCATCCCTGGCTGAAGCCGAGGTTGATTTCATTACGGTTTTGCCGGTCGATGCCATCGAGGCAGAACTGCCCCGGCAGGGGAATACCACCGGGGCCGATGACGAACCCACCGAAATCGGTTTGCACCTTACAGCGGTGGTTACGCTCAGGCGTAAAGGACGCAAAGTCGGTGAATCGCTCGGAGTTACGCGACAGGTTCAGGTAGACGTTGGTGCCCGTGCTGCTGAAGGACTTGTTCCAAGTCGTCTGCAGCTTGACGCCCTGCTCTGTTTTCCCGTCGTCGTACAGCGCCTGCTGCCAGGCACTGGCAATGGATATCCCGCCCAGATCGCCCAGGTTGGTCGCGATTGCCGCACTGACACCCTGGAAGTCACGGTGCACCAGCGTACTGCCTCTGAGCGTCAGGCTGCCAAGTCCGTAGCCATAGCTCAGCGAGCCCATGCCGCCGTCAGCACCGTGATTCTGGTCCTTCTCATCACGTACACCCAGTGAAGTCGAGAACTCTCGCTCGCCCGGCGCGATCATTCCGCTGACCACCGTGAGCGGGAACACCTGACGAGTGACCGAGCCGTCTTGCTCGGTGATGATCATCTCCACATCCCCACTGGTCAGCAGGGTTACATCGCGGATAGCAAAGGGGCCTGGCGGCACTGGCTGCGACCAGAGCGTATTACCGGCCTGAATCAACGAGACGCGGGCATTGCTTCGGGCCACGCCGCTGAACACCGGGCGATAGCCGATATCGTTAGAGCGCATGCTGCTGTTGCTACGCAGACCACCTCCAATAACGCCGGCACTGCCCAGCAGGCTATCGCCCACGAAAGTCTTGCCCACCAGGACATCGGCTTGCAGCGCCTTGATGGGACGGCTGGCGGTGAGCATCGCCACATTGGTATCTTCTTGTGTGGCGGTCATGGTGGAGGTCACTACCCAGCCAGCCACATTGCCTTTCAGATCCAGCGAGCCAAAAGCGCTGGTGTCCACGTCGTTGGCACTGACGTTGGCACTGTAGTTGGCGCGCATCGCCGAATTGCCATAGTCCCAGTCGACATTCTCCGGCGAAGCCGCCTGAGCCACCTGCGGCAGACCGAGCGTCAGCGTCTGGGATGCCATGTCCATGTCGACGCTCACGGATGGAGCGTTGGCCAGTACGTAGCAGGCGCGCGCCTGGTTGTAGGTATCCTTAAAGTAGGCGGTATCGATGAAGATACCGGCCCGTATCAACCAGTCCGCCTTGAGGCACAGGGCGTCCCGATCGGCCGACACGATATCCAGCGTCTGCTTGACGGGCTTTTTGTCATTGACCACTACATCCAGCAGATAGTGGCCTGGAATGTACTGGCTGTTCACCGACTCCCACGCTGATGGATCCACCCCGGTCCCTCCCTGAATAAAGGAGAAGTCAAGCTTGCCGCTGCCGCTGGCCTTCGGTGCCTGCATCGGCGCCGGTGCGGAGACGACCGACTCCGCCGCCTGAATCGATGAAGCGCCACCGGCCATCAACGCCAATGCACTAAGGCGGGACAGCTGAGCGCGTCGCTTACGAGCCCTTCCGGCTGCGTGTTTGTGAATGCTCACGCGATGCTTCCTAGTTGTAAGTTACAACAAAAGACAGCGTGCCCTGATACTCGCCGGCGCTGGCTAGCTCCAGCGCCACGGGTTTGGCCAAAAAGGCCAGTCGGCCCCGAGCCGCAAACGCGGAGGGGTAATTCACCTGGGCGCTTTGCGCCGTAATGGCGCCGCGATAATCGGCCTGCGCATCGGCGGCGCGGATATCCACGCGTACATGGCCACCGGCCCCCCGGGTCATCACCCCGCCCTCATCCAGCTGGCCGGGGTTGCCGAAACGCACCGAGGCCAAGGGCGCCACCAGAAAGGCCGAACAGCCCGCCATCGTGGCCCCCTCTTCGTACAGCCAGAAGGTCAGGGGGCGAGCCACGGGCGCCGCGCCGGAGCCTTTGTTGTAAACACCGAAGGAGAGGCGGTTGCTGCCGACGCTGTCGCCCTCCACAACCACCCGGCAAGCGGATGCCACGGCCACGGCATGCAGCACCACACGCTGGGTCATCACTTGGGTCAAGGCGGCCTGGGCCGACAGAGGAAGGCCGCCCGTCGCCATGCACGTCATGAACAACCAAGCGCACAGCAGCGCCTTGTGACGGACAGGGGCGTAGCCAGAAGAAAGAAAAACAGACTGAGTACGGCGAGATCGAACTGAAATATCACTGAGCGTGTGCATATCAGATGACCACTCATAGAATGACGACAGGCCAGTGCCCGAAGTATCTCTTGCGTTCACTCTCAGGCTGGCCAACCCAATATTAAGTAGGCAGGGGCCTCATTTCCTGTAGGGCAATCCCTGGTTTTTTGCAGTGATCTAATGAAAGCCGCCCCTCTTGGGACGAGCAGGCTCGTGCTCAATCAAGGTGATGGCTATACACCGTGTGCCGCTCACCGTGGCGGCAGCACCGAGTGTCAAGGCTTGATTGAATGGCCCCTCTCATCACAACCCCGTCAAGGCCGTGCTCGTCAAACGCGTTAGTCGCACTGCGGGTTAAGGCCTGCGGGGCGGGCCGGGCGGCGAGTTCAGCAGGCGGTTGCAGCCACGCCCTCGCCCGACTAAAAATCAAAATTACCAACAAGTCCTCAAGTAAATGGTGACTGTCAAAAATACCAAAAACACTTGTGTACGTTGACTCGCTCAAGAAGCTCGATAGGTTTTGAAAGCGCACTTGTAAAAGCGCGAAGGCAACCATTGCAATTGAAGGAGATGTACATGCAAGAAATCACTGTCCAAGGAACCCAGGCTGTTGTTGGCGGTTATGCCCTTCAGGGTATTGCTGGTGTGAGCATCCGCGAGGGCACCGTCGTCAGCTGGACCCCCCTCGGTCTCGGTGGCTGTCAACGGCGTGTCGGTTGATCAGGCGAAGCTGTGCTGATCGTTTGATTGGCCGATGAACAGGTTGGGAGGTTTAACGTCTCCCACCTTTGTGTAAAGACACAGGCCCGGTTTGCAACGACCTTTATTGTCGCACCAAGTCCGCCCCATACCTTTATCCCAACACCAACGCTGGGTAGCGCTGATGCGTCACCTGAAAAAGGGTGCTGTCCCCGTGGACAACCCTGCGGTGGCAAATAGAGCAGGCCGGGCGCTGGGTTATTGGAACGGGTTCTTTACAGGGTCGCCGCGCAGCGGTCAACGGGCGGCCGCGAGCATGAGCCTATCCAATCGCCGCCTGAACAGGCATGATCCGTACGCGCCTCTCAAGGCTGTGCGGAGGCAGTTGCAGCGCAGAGGGCGAGCGAGATCGAACAGCTATCGCCGCCTCCGTGTAGCGCTGGATGATCGGCGCACGGTGTGTCGCGCGTACGCTTACGGTGCCTGGACACTCCTGACAACAAGGGCGATGCTGTCCACCTATTTTTAAGTGGAGAACATCGCCCTAATTGCAGGGATCGGATAGATGACTCAGGGCGGACGCTTAGTTTTTTGGCACCAGCGCAGCTACTGAAACTCGGCCGGTAGCATGAATAAATTCCCCCTTGGAGATGTCAAAGACACCGGCTTTTAGGCCCATAGTTCCTCCAAGATCGATATCCGCTGCAATCAAGCCATCGGTTAACAGAGATTCGGTCGTCGGTGTTGTGAAATAACGTTGCAGTAGCACTAAATCCTGAGCCGTGGGTAATGCTGCCATCAACAGGCGAGGGCCGCCTTGGTACGGGTCCGCACCAAGCTCCGCATGTATTTGCATCGTGGCGACATTGCCAATGGTCGTGACCAGCATCAGGGTGGTGGCATTCCCATTGAACTGCACTGTCTGGCCGCCGATCGAGAAGGCGTTGTGCTGGACCTGCATGCCTGCAAACACCCCCGGCTTGAGTTCGCCTGGCACAAGTTTGCCATCGACGATGGAGTGCTCTTTAACGGCATAATCAATATCAAAAATCCAATCATAAGCCGGTGGGGTATCTCGGTACGGGCCCTCGTAACTATCGATACTGATCTGCATCGCAATAGCGGGCAGGACCACAACACAAGCATTGCTGCCGCCAGTGATGCGATAACTGAGGTGCTGACGTTCGTTGTCGTCGACAATGGTCGGTACAATCAGCGTCCGTTGGATGTCATCGAGGATTGTCTGGATGCTGGTGGCTTTCAAATCTACGGTGATCTTGTAAATACCCCAATCTGTTGGAAAAGCGTACATGCCCCACACGAATTGATCGCCATAGTACTCGCGCAAACGACGCAGCGCGGGTGCATGAGCGGTCCTTCGGCCGGTCAACTGCTCATAATCCATCTTGATATTGCGTTCAACCCCGCTTGGCAGCAGCACGACAGGTGCCTGGCTGGCATCGAATGATTGGGTTTTTTGTGCACCTAGGCCGGTATACACATCTAGAAGTTTATGTAGATCCGGGTCAGGACGGGCGAAATAATGATCCCAGCCACCTGACACGGTATGCCCACTCCCCCCTTTGGTCCCGTTGATTAAAACCGAACCATATTGGGTTTTGCCTTCTATAAAATTGATTGTATTGACGACCGCGCCCGGTTGAAATTGCCAGACCTTCCCCTCCTGCCTGAGACCGGGTGTAGAGACGCTGCTCAAGATCGCGTCCATGTAGGTCGAGGCGCGATCGAATCCTTGTCGCAGCCGCTCATAGTTTTCGACCAGAATGGGGACACCGACGGCCAGGCCCGTCAAAGGGACTGCCAATGCCCCGAGTACACCCGCCACGGTACCAGCGCCCACCAGGCCAGCAATCAGGCCTGCGATGTTCGCCCCGCTGCTGACAACAGACAAAGACAGTTTGGTCTCAATGGCTGCACGCGCAGCCGCGTCTGTAGTCTGATTCAATTCGACGACAATGGCGCCGATATTAATGGCATCAAACAGCAGACTTGCTACGCCCCCCACTTTCCCGATGAGGGTCATTGCTTTGGGCACCAAGTCCAATTCCGTGCCAAGAGCTGAGCGAATCAGTTGGCCCATCCTGGCGCCATCGGTGGCCAATTGAATGCCATTTTGGGCTAACTGAGCATAGACTTGCACTTTGAGTGCATCACTCATTGGCGTTAGCTCGCCATTGGTGGAGCGCATATCGATCAAGGTTTTCAACATGAAAGCGGCATTGAGGGTGTGAACTGCATCAACTTCTGTCACATTCGGCCGGATCCATAGTCTTTGTTCAACCTTGTGCCATGTCAGTCCCCGTCGGACAGTTTTGATCAAGTCATTGATTTCAGCATTAATCTGAGGAAAAGCGGCGTTGTCCTTGATGGCAATCCAGCGTGAGGGGGCAGTATCACCCGCTATCGCGGTTCGGCGGATAAACAGGAGTTCGAAAGCCCCGCTTTCGTTTTTACGACTTTGCAGTGTCGGGATCCACTCATTGGACAATTGATGCTGTTGCATCACGACTTGTATGGATTCAACCCACTGCCTGGAAAGCAGCGCGCTACGGGCGTTTTTAATAGCTAACTGTTCGATCGTTTTTCGGTGTTCCGCGTCTGGGGGATCTATATCCAATACCTGCTTGCGAACCTGGTCACCAACGCTTTGATGCAGACTGACTAACCCTTCCCGGTCATCGTCACTAAGCCCAGGATAATGCACCACTCTCTCAATTTCCGTACCGACTTCCATCAAGGTGCTCACCGGCAGCGGTTTGCGAGCGAATGCACCGAGTTCGGCATCCCACACCAGTTCCACCTTATGGACAACATCCTTCAGTCGCGCTTGTTCCTTGTTGATCCAGCCCCATTCCGGCGTCAGGATTTCTTTTTTACCATTTTCCGTCACGCGTACCGCGTACTTGCGCGCGCTCAGTGACAAATTGTCCCGATTTATCTGCAGGGCGTCCCCGGTGCTGAGCAACCACTCTCCCAACTGGCCGGGCAAGCTGGTCGCCAGCGACTGATGGTCATTGAGCAACTCGCAGCCGACCAAATCCAGGTGGATGCCTTTAATCTTATCCCGCGAGGCTTGGGCCATCAGTGCTGTCAGACTGGCTTTGAGTTCGTTGACGGTTTTTCCTCCAAACAACGTTCGCCCATCACTGTTCACGCCATGTCCGACCAAGACAATCTTGACGCGTCCAGCGTCATCGAGTTGCAGCGGTGCCTGGGATCTAATATTTTTCAGTGTTTCGCCTGGCTGCAACTGCACCCATTCGGAGTGCCTTGGGTGTTTGCCAAACAGAGCCATGGCCGCGTTGAAACTGATATCGTCACCTTCCAGTTGAACAATTAGTTGTCGGAGAAAATCCCTCCCGGAGGTCGGCTCAATATGATTACGCGACAGCCTCGCCAAGGTACTTAATAAGGGGCGGCGCCATCCTTGGGAGACATCCAGACTGCCCAGCGCATTTTCCCGTAGGCGCAAGCCGATCGCATAGGCTCGTACATGCTTGGCAAACTCGAGTAACTTGACCGATCTCTTATTCAGATTACGGGGGTGAGTCGCCACGTACTCATCAGCCAGTTGAGCCAGGTCGCTTAATCTTCCCATCTTTTCCAAGACACTGAGACCCGTGGCTTCGGCGTGATAGCGATCAAGCTCATCAAGAATACGTGTATACGAAGGACCATCCGGTGTGCCCGCTTTTGCGATCAACCGCTGTCGATCGTCCAGCGTGTCCGGGATACTGCGCACGCCGTTGTTGATTTCTTCTTTTACCGCCTTGAACGGCGTGACTTCTTTTTTATAAAGGCGTGCCAGATCGGCCTGTATAGCGATTATTTTCTCCTTCGTTGGGCGAAGAGCGCGCGGGGTCAGCGGTGAAATCGACAACTGGAAGTCTGCGTACCGACTTCCCCAACGCGGATAGTCAAGATGATCTTTGGCCCAAGCGGGCGCTTCACCTAGCACTGTCCATGCAGTATCTGTCATCAGCGGCTCATTGATGACGGCTAATGCAGTTTTGGCGGACGCATGCGTCGTAAAATCCTGATATTTTATGAGTGACCGACGGAGTCTGGGGAGTGAGAGAAATTTTTCCTCCCAACTTTTAGAACTATCAATAATGGGCTCGCCGACACGTTGGGCGTAAAACTGACCGGCCGTTATGTCGATTACGACGCGCTGCTCGTCAATTTTTGCAATCACCACAAAGTGATTGCCACTACTACCTTCCCCGGCATTTTGCCAGGTTAGCAACCCCCTCACCTCATAGGCGATGGTGTTTGCCTGCAATAGGGTGGTCACACGGTTTGAGGCGTTTTCGCAATTTAAGGCTGGCCGGTTAATATATTCATTGATTTCAGAATCGCGCTTCATTAAGCCAGCGATTCTGTTCAGGGCTTCGTCAAACGTTGTCATATAGAATTCCTTGTGATTGGTGGGGCACGGCGAGCGTAGCCCGGCATAACCACGGCGACTTTTTAAGTGACAGGGTGCTCAGGCGTGCTCGCTCGCAGGAACAATTGGGTGACAGGCTTGCACACTTCACAATAATGCAACTCCATAAATTAACTATGGAGTTGGCCACATTTATTCTGGCAGGACACAATAGCCATAGGAGATTTTATAAAACATTTAGATTGCAGAAGAAAGCCGAAGTCTGAAATCGGGACAGGCACCCTACTTGGGAGTGCCCTGAGCAATCCACGTTATCCGCAACAGTTTAAAATCCAGGCCATTCACCGATAGCCGCTAATTAATCTAGGGCCACCTTTGTTTTTGCAATGCTCATGAACGGTACTCCGAATATCGGAAGCAGCCGCGAAACCATCTTATGGATCAACTATCGCCAAACCGGTCATTGATCGTGTCCAACTTGCCCATGACATTGCCTTTTGATCGTTGGGAGCGAACTGCCCTCACTCGGCCATCGACCTGGCCTAGTCAGCAGAGCGCTTGCGGTAAATCCATCATCAACTGATAAACCGGCGCGGGGGGATGGCGGTGTCAGGGCGAGCCCAATCATGCTGTAGTCCTTACCACGGTTCGTCCATACAGATCAGCAAAGCGCACAATGTCATCCTCACCCAAATAATCCCCACACTGAACCTCTGTCAGAATCAATGGAATCAAGCTGGGATTTGTCAGGCGGTGCATTTGCCCTGCTTTGATAGAGACCGTGTCACTGGGCAGCATGCGCTTCTTCTCGCCTGCGACGAGCGCCAGTGCCGTTCCTGAGACCACAATCCAGTGCTCAGAGCGATGATGGTGTTTCTGCAATGACTGGCTTTGATGGGGATCTAGGGAAACTCTGAAAAAGACTTCCATCTCTGGTGAAATACCCGTCTCACACGAATCGAACGGTTGAGCCCCGATGAAACAGATGTCCTTCGCCGATGCCGAGTACGCAGGCAAACGTAAGCAGACCCGCCGCGAGCGTTTCCTGATCGAAATGGATCAGGTGGTGCCCTGGAAGGGCTTGATTGCCTTGATCGAGCCGCATTATCCCAAGGGTGAAGGTGACCGTCCGGCCTATCCGTTGATGGCGATGTTGCGCGTTCATCTGATGCAAAATTGGTTCGGCTACAGCGATCCGGCGATGGAAGAGGCGCTCTATGAAACAACGATCCTGCGCCAGTTTTCGGGTCTGCACCTGGATCGGATTCCCGACGAAACCACGATCCTCAACTTTCGTCGTTTGCTGGAAAAACATGAACTGGCGAGCGGAATTCTCGGTGTGATCAACGGTTATCTGGGCGACCGTGGACTGATGTTGCGCCAGGGCACGGTGGTCGATGCGACGATCATTCACGCGCCGAGTTCTACAAAGAACAAGGACGGTAAACGCGACCCTGAGATGCATCAGACGAAGAAAGGAAACCAATATTTCTTTGGGATGAAAGTGCACATCGGCGTCGACGCCGAATCGGGCTTGGTGCATAGCCTGGTGGGCACGGCGGCGAATGTGGCCGACGTGACGCAGGTCGATCAGTTACTGCACGGCGAGGCAACTTATGTGTGTGGCGACGCCGGTTACACCGGCGTGGACAAACGTCCCGAGCATCAGGATCGCAAGATGATCTGGTCGATTGCGGCCCGCCCAAGCAGCTATAAAAAGCATGGAAAAAAGAGTTTGATTGGGCGCATGCGTCGCAAGATCGAATACGCGAAAGCGCAGGTGCGGGCCAAGGTTGAGCACTCGTTTCGCGTGATCAAGCGCCAGTTTGGTTATACGAAAGTGCTCTTTCGTGGTCTGGCGAAAAACATCGCACAGCAGACAACGTTGTTCGCGTTGTCAAACTTGTGGCTGGTGCGAAAACGGTGGATGGGTATGGGCGCGGCGCGCCTGTAATGCGGGCCAATAGCCCTGAAATACCGCGACAAGAGGAAAGAACGGTGAGTTAACGAC
>NZ_VCNJ01000037.1 GCF_005938625.1 Pseudomonas fluorescens | reverse complement strand
CAACTCGGCATCTCAAGTCGAACGATTTGCTGTGAATCCATAATCAACTCGGTATTTCAGGTCGATGGATCAAGCCGCACACCTCGGTCAGTCCCCTCTCCCTCGGGGAGAGGGCTAGGGGTGAGGGGCTCTTGATCTCAAACAACAAAAAAGCCGCAACCCTAAGGTTGCGGCTTTGTCGTTTCAGCCCTTCAGATCAGTGGGCAAACAGCGAATTGCCCTTCTGCCCCGCCAGTTTCTCCGGCTTGATCAGGAACTTCGCCAGTGCCGGCAGCAGCCACAGCGCACCGAACATGTTCCACAGCAGCATGAAGGTCAGCATCAGCCCCATATCGGCCTGGAACTTGATCGCCGAGAAGATCCACGTGCACACGCCGATCGCCAGGCACAGACCGGTGAACAGCACCGCTTTACCGGTGGATTTCAGCGTCTGGTAATAGGCTTCCTGCAACGGCAGGCCGGCACGCAGGAAACTTTCCAGACGGCTGTAGATGTAGATGCCGTAGTCGACACCAATCCCCACACCCAGCGCCACCACTGGCAGCGTCGCAACCTTCACGCCGATGCCCATGAACGCCATCAGCGCGTTGCCGAGTACCGAGGTCAGTACCAGCGGCAGGACGATGCACAGGGTCGCGGCCCACGAACGGAAGGTGATCATGCACATCACCGCCACGCAGATGTACACCAGAATCAGGATGGTCAGCTCAGCCTGTTTGATGACTTCGTTGGTGGCCGCTTCGATCCCGGCGTTACCGGCGGCGAGGATGAATTCCAGACCGTCCTTGTTATTCTCCTTGGCGAATTCCTGCACGGCAGCCACTGCACGATCCAGGGTTTCAGCCTTGTGATCGTTGAGGAACACCAGCACCGGCGCCAGCGAGCAGCTGTTGTTGTACAGACCGTCAGCGCGGGCAATCGAGTTGTTCAGCACGTCCGGGTTGCGCGACAGGGTTTCCCATTTCAGGTTGCCCTCGTTCATGCCCTTGATCATCTGTTTGGACACAGTCACCAGCGAGATCGCCGACTGCACGCCCTCGGTGTTCTGCATCTTCCACATCAACTGATCGATTGGCGCCATGGCTTCATAACGCGAACAGCCTTCGGCCTTGGTCTTGACCATCACCACCAATACGTCAGAGCTGGTGGAGTAATTGTTGATGATGAAGTTGTTGTCCTTGTTGTAGCGCGAGTCCGGACGCAGTTCCGGCGCGCCCTGGTCGAGGTCGCCGATTTTCAGGTTCTGGCTGTACCAGAGGCCGCCACCGAAGGCGATCAGCGCCAGCACCACTGAGATGCGTGCGACTTTCGGGTTGGCGAAGTTCGACAGCAAGCGCCAGAACGGGTGTTCGCGGTTCGCGTCTTTCTTGCTCTTGGCAATCGCGCGCTTGCTGATGCCGACATAGGAAATCGCCACCGGCAGCAGAATCAGGTTGGTGAACACGATCACCGCCACGCCGATCGACGCGCCAATGGCCAGTTCACGGATCACGCCGATGTCGATGATCAGCAGTGTGATGAAACCCACCGCATCCGCCAGAATCGCGATCATACCCGGCAGGAACAGTTGCCGGAAGGTACGTCGCGCTGCGGTCAGGGCGTTGTCGGCCTCGCTGGATTGCAGGGCGATACCGTTGATCTTCTGCACCCCGTGTGAAATACCGATGGCGAAAATCAGAAACGGCACCAGCATCGAATACGGATCAAGTCCGAAGCCGAAGAAGTGCATCAAGCCGAGCTGCCAGACCACCGCCACCAGCGTCGTACTCAACACCGCAATGGTGCTGCGTACGCAGTTGGTGAACCACAACAGCAGGATCAGGGTGATGACGAACGCGATGCCGAAGAACAACACCACCATCACCAGACCGTCGATCAGGTCGCCGACTTTCTTGGCAAAACCGACGATGTGGATTTTGACGTTGGGGTTCTGTGCTTCGAACTTGTTGCGGATCTTGTCTTCAAGCTCATGGGAGAACTTGCGGTAGTCCAGTGCGAGCAACTTACCTTGGTCTTCCGGGTCCGGGTAAGACTCCAGCAGCGGGATGTCGACGATGCTCGACTTGAAGTCGTTGGCCACCAGGCGCCCGACCTGGCCGGACTTGAGCACGTTGTTGCGCAGCAGATCGAGGCTGTCCTGCGAGCCGTTGTAACTCTGCGGGATCACCTCACCGCCAGCGAAACCCTCTTCGGTCACTTCGGTCCAGCGTACGCTCGGGCTCCACAGCGACTTCAGGCCGGAGCGGTCGACGCCGGAAATGTAGAACACCTCGTCGTTGATCTGGCGCAGGGTCTCCATGTATTCCTTGGAGAAGATGTCGCCGTCAGTCGCTTCCACCGAAATACGCACGGTGTTACCGAGGTTCGCCAGATCGTTGCGGTGCTCCATCATCTTCTCGATGAACGGATGCTTGAGCGGGATCATTTTTTCGAAACTGGTCGACGGCCGGATCAGCGTGGCCTGCCAGAACAGGAAAATGCTCACCACCAGACAGATCAGGATCACTGCCGGGCGGTTGTTGAAGATCAGGCGCTCAAGAAACGTCGCCTTGTCCTGCTGAGGAGTGATCAAGGAAGTCATAGCCCCGCCTTCTTGTTATTGATCTCGGCACCGTTCGGCTGTGTGGTGTGAAGACCACCCTGCCCGCTCAGAATCAGGTTGCCGTCGCCGGCAGCGGTGACCGATGACAGCGAGATGCGGTCCGGACGGTTGAACACACTGAAGGTCTCGCCGTTGTCGCTGCTGCTGATCACCGAACCGCCGTTGCCGACGATGACGATCGAACCGTCTTCGAGCAGCGTCGCACCGGACAGGCCGAACTCCAGTGCACCGCGCGCGGCTTTCAATTCGACCTGTTCCCAGGTGCTGCCAAAATCCGTTGAGCGATAAAGATTGCCCCGCAAGCCGTAGGCCAGCAGGGTCTGCGGCTGCGCCGTGCCGATCACACCGAACAGCGAACCTTCGTACGGGCCTTCGAGTTTTTCCCAGGTCTGGCCCTCGTCGGCGGAGCGGAACATGCTGCCCGACTCGCCAACGATAAACAGCCCGGCGTCCTTCACCGCCGCGATGGCGTTGAGGTGGAATTGATCTTCGTTGTCGAGGCGGTCACTGACGTCTTCCCAGTTCTTGCCGCCATCGGTGGTTTCCAGCAGCGCACCATACGCGCCTACGGCGAGGCCGCTGTTGACGTCCTTGAACCAGACGTCGAGCAGCGGCGATTCACGTTTGAGGTCTTCGAATTGCTTGGTCCAGGTCAGACCGCCGTCTGCGCTGGCGAGGATTTGCGCGTCGTGGCCGACCGCCCAGCCGTGCTTGTCGTCGACAAAGTACACCGCGGTCAGCAGTTGCCGGGTCGGCACTTTGGCTTGCGTCCAGGTTTTGCCCTGGTCATCGGAATAGAGAATGTGCCCGCGATCGCCAACCGCGACCAGGCGCGCACCAGCGTGGACGACATCGAGAATCAGGCTTTTCGCGGCTTTGGCGGATTCAGTGGCATAGACCACATCGGCCGGCGCCTCGACGGCGATCACCGGTGCCGATAACGTGGCAAAGCCCAGCAGAGAGAGTGCTGTGGCCAGCAACGCGGTGTTGCGTAACGCCGGCGGGCGGCAACGACTCATAGACCTTCCCCTATTTATTATTGTTAGGCCATCAGGCCTTAAAGGGCGCCGCAAGTGTGCTCCGCTGATGGCTGCTCAGGAGCATAGTCCTGAAACCCGCAATCCAGAGCCACTTCGGAAGCTGGCTCATCCTATCGGGCTTTCGAAACGTCTGACAATCGGCGCCACGTTATCTTTTGTTAACCGAAAGCGGCCCTCTGTAACAGATGAATTCCCCTGTGGGAGCGAGCTTGCTCGCGAAAGCGCTGGGTCAGGCAATGAACATGTCGACTGGAAGGGCCTCTTCGCGAGCAAGCTCGCTCCCACAGAGATTGGTGGGGCTTTGGGATTTGAATACATGACCATTCGCCGGGGTGATGCGGCAAAAGTCATCAAGGGGACTTGCACGATCGGTATTATGGTATACCATCAGACGCACAGACACTCTCAATCCCCCTACGGAGCAGCTCATGAGTTTCGAAATTCGCAAGATCGTCAGCTATGTCGAAGAAACCTTCATTGAAGGCGGCAAGGCCACTGACAAGCCAGTGACCATGGTCGGCCTCGCCGTGGTGATGAAAAACCCTTGGGTGGGCAACGGTTTCGTTGAAGACCTCAAACCGCAGATCCGCGCCAACTGCTCTGACCTCGGTGCGCTGATGGTTGAGCGTCTGGTCGGCATCATCGGCGGCGCCGAGAAGATCGAGGCCTACGGCAAAGCCGCCGTGGTCGGTGCTGATGGCGAGATCGAACACGCCTCCGCCGTGATCCACACCCTGCGCTTCGGCAACCACTACCGCGAAGCCGTCAACGCCAAGAGTTACCTGAGCTTCACCAACAAGCGTGGCGGCCCGGGCACTTCGATTCAGATCCCGATGATGCACAAGGACGACGAAGGTCAGCGTTCGCACTACATCACCCTGGAAATGCAGATCGAAGACGCGCCGCGTGCCGATGAAATCGTCGTCGTGCTGGGCTGCGCCGACGGTGGTCGCCTGCACCCGCGCATCGGTAACCGCTACATCGATCTGGAAGAACTGGCCGCCGAAAAAGCCCAGTAATCACAATAAAAAGGCATTGCAGGAGCGCTCCATGATTCGGCTCACCGCTGAACTCACCCCGGCTGGCACCAGTTACCTGGCGACCGGCCAAGGCCAGCCCGTGGTTTTGATCCACGGCGTGGGCCTGAACAAAGAAATGTGGGGCGGGCAGATTGTCGGCCTGTCCAGCCAATACCGGGTGATCGCCTACGACATGCTTGGCCATGGCGCCAGCCCGCGACCGGCCAGCGGCACCAACCTGCTCGGGTACGCCGATCAATTGCTGGAGCTGCTCGATCACCTGAATCTGCCACAGGCAGCGGTGATCGGCTTCTCCATGGGCGGTCTGGTCGCGCGGGCCTTTGCCCTGCATTACCCGGAGCGCCTGCAAAGCCTGGTGGTGTTGAACAGTGTGTTCAACCGCAGCGAAGAACAGCGTGCCGGCGTCATCGCTCGCACCGCGCAAGCGGCCGAACATGGCCCGGACGCCAACGCTGAAGCCGCGTTGTCACGCTGGTTCAGCCGCGAGTATCAAGCGGCCAATCCGGCGCAGATCGCCGCATTGCGCCAGACCCTTGCCAATAATGATCCGCAGGGTTACCTGACCACCTACGAATTGTTCGCCACCCAAGACATGTACCGCGCCGACGACCTCGGCAGCATTCAGGCGCCGACGCTGATCGCCACTGGCGAACTCGACCCCGGTTCAACCCCGGAAATGGCCGAGCAACTGGCCCGGCGCATCCCTGGTGCGAAGGTTGCCGTGCTGCCTGAGCAACGGCATATGATGCCCGTAGAGTCGCCGCGTCTGGTCAATCAGACGCTGCTGGAATTTCTCCAATTCGCACACTCCCGACAAAACCATATAAAGGGGATCGTTGCATGACACTCGCACGCTTCCAGATGTGCATCGGCGGAGAATGGGTCGACGCCCTCTCCGGCAAGACCTTCGAAAGCCTCAACCCGGCCACGGCGCAAGCCTGGGCGGAGCTGCCCGACGCTGATGAGGCGGACGTCGAGCGCGCCGTGCAATCGGCACAGACTGCTTTCGACAGCCCGGCGTGGCGCGGCCTGACCGCCACCGCACGCGGCAAGTTACTGCGCCGTCTCGGTGATTTGATCGCAGAAAATAAAGAGCAACTGGCGCAGCTGGAAAGCCGCGACAACGGCAAGCTGATCCGCGAAACCCGTGGCCAGGTCAGTTATCTGCCGGAGTTCTTTCACTACACCGCCGGCCTTGCCGACAAGCTCGAAGGCGGCACGCTGCCACTGGATAAGCCGGATCTGTTCGCCTACACCGTGCACGAAGCGATGGGCGTGGTCGCGGCGATCATTCCGTGGAACAGCCCGCTCTATCTGACCGCAATCAAACTCGCCCCGGCCCTCGCCGCCGGCAACACGATTGTGATCAAACCGTCCGAGCACGCCTCGGCAACGATTCTTGAGCTGGCGCGTCTGGCCCTCGAAGCCGGGATTCCGCCGGGCGTGGTCAACGTCGTCACCGGTTACGGCCCGAGCACTGGTGCCGCCCTCACCCGCCATCCGTTGATCCGCAAAATCGCCTTCACTGGCGGCGCGGCGACGGCACGCCATGTGGTGCGCAGCAGCGCCGAGAACTTCGCCAAGCTGTCGCTGGAACTGGGCGGCAAGTCGCCGAACATCATCTTCGCCGACGCCGATCTGGACAGCGCGATCAACGGCGCGATTGCCGGGATCTACGCGGCGTCCGGTCAGAGTTGCGTGTCCGGTTCACGGCTGTTGGTGCAGGACGAAATCTACGACGAATTCGTCAATCGACTGGTCGAGCGCGCCCAGCGCATCCGCATCGGCAACCCGCAAGAAGACAACAGCGAGATGGGCCCGATGGCCACCGCGCAGCAACTGGCGGTGGTCGAAGGTCTGGTCGCCGATGCCATCGCTGAAGGCGCGCGTTTGCGTACCGGCGGCAAGCGCCCAACCAATCTCGGTGAAGGCTGGTTCTACGAGCCAACGCTGTTCGAATGCGACCGCAATTCGATGAAGATCATGCAGGAAGAAGTCTTCGGCCCGGTGGCTTCAGTGATTCGTTTTAAAGATGAAGCGGAAGCGCTGGCCATCGCCAACGACTCGCAGTTCGGCCTCGCCGCCGGCATCTGGACCCGCGATCTCGGCCGTGCCCATCGCCTTGCTCGTGATGTGCGTTCGGGGATTATCTGGGTCAACACTTACCGCGCGGTATCGGCGATGGCACCGATCGGCGGCTTCAAGAACAGTGGCTATGGACGCGAAAGCGGCATCGATTCGGTGCTGGCCTACACCGAACTGAAAACGGTGTGGATCAACCTTTCTCAGGCGCCAATGCCTGATCCGTTTGTGATGCGCTAGGAGTCCTGCGAAATGATCGAACCCGGCATTTACAAAGACGTCATGAGCTCGTTCCCGTCCGGCGTCACGGTGGTCACCACCCTCGACCCGGATGGCGGCATCGTCGGCATCACCGCCAGCGCCTTCAGTGCGCTGTCGATTGACCCGGCGCTGGTGCTGTTCTGCCCCAACTACGCTTCCGACACTTACCCGGTGCTGCGCGACAGCAAGAAATTCGCAATTCATTTGCTGTCCGCCGACCAGACCGCCGAGGCCTATGCGTTTGCCGGAAAGGGCAAGGACAAGGCCAAGGACATCGAGTGGCACCTGAGCGAACTCGGTAATCCGATCCTCGCCAAAGCCACCGCGATCATCGAGTGTGAGTTGTGGCGTGAATATGACGGTGGTGATCACGCGATCATTGTTGGCGCGGTGAAGAACCTGATCCTGCCCGCGCAACCGGTGACGCCGATGATTTACCACAAAGGCAAGCTCGGCCCCCTGCCGACCCTGGCCTGACAGATTCACACACATCACTGTAGGAGCTGCCGAAGGCTGCGATCTTTTGACTTTGATTTTCAAGAGCAAGATCAAAGGATCGCAGCCTTCGGCAGCTCCTACACAAGGGATCGGTGTCGTGAGGAGGAATGATGAGTAACGAAAAGTACGAAAAAGGCCTGAAAATCCGCACTCAGGTACTCGGCGAAGCCTATGTGCAGCGCTCTATAGAGAACGCCGACGACTTCACCCGCCCGCTGCAGGAAATGGTCACCGAATACTGCTGGGGCCATGTCTGGGGTCGTGAAGGTTTGTCGCTCAAGGAGCGCAGCATGATCAACCTGGCGATGATCTCGGCGCTCAACCGTCCGCACGAACTCAAGCTGCATGTGCGCGGCGCCTTGCGTAACGGCCTGAGTCGTGAGCAAATACGCGAAATTCTGCTTCAGGTCGGCATTTATTGCGGCGTTCCGGCAGCCGTGGACAGTTTCCGGCTGGCCCGTGAAGCCTTTGCCGAAGCCGACGCCGAGGCCTCCAGTTAACCCCTCGGCTGTTTAGATGCCCGTCTGGCATGGACAGCCAACTTAAAGAGCGGACCCCATGAAACGCCAGCCACTCGACGACAGCTTCAAGGTCAATCGCAACCCCGTTACCCTGCGCGAAATCGTGCTGGATAAACTGCGTAGCGCGATCATGAATTTCCAGCTCATGCCCGGCGATCGTCTGGTCGAGCGCGATCTGTGCGATCGCCTTGGCGTCAGCCGCACCTCCGTGCGCGAGGCCTTGCGTCACCTGGAATCCGAAGGTCTGGTTGAGTTTGCCGATGCCAAAGGCCCGCGCGTGGCGATCATCACCCTCGCCGATGCCGTCGACATCTACGAACTGCGTTGCGTACTCGAAGGTTTGATCGTGCAGCTGTTCACCCTGCGCGCCAAAGCCAAGGACATCAAAGCCCTGGAAAAAGCCCTCGACGAGAACCGCAAGGCGCTCAAGGACGGCGAGTTGCAACAGGTGATCGACTCAGTGCAAGGCTTCTACGATGTGCTGCTCGAAGGCTCGGGCAACCATGTCGCGGCGACTCAGCTGCGTCAGTTGCAGGCGCGCATCAGCTACCTGCGCGCGACCTCGGTTTCCCAGGAGAACCGTCGCGGCGCGAGTAATCAGGAAATGGAAAAAATGGTCGAAGCGATCAAGAGCGGCGATCCGCTGGTGGCGCATCAGGCCTGTGTCGATCACGTTCGCGCTGCCGCTGCGGTAGCGCTCGACTATCTCAAGCGCAAGCAGGAAGAGACCGGAGCAACCCCGGCCATGACCCTGCCCATCGCGCTGAAAGAACCGCGTATAGGTCACTGATATGTTCAGCCCGAGCTATTGCCCGAAATGCGGTGGCCCTGACCTCGGTCAGCAGATACCGGCGGGCGATACGCACGAGCGCCTGATGTGTCGCGGCTGCGGCTACATCCATTACGTCAATCCGAAGATCATCGCCGGCTGCATCATCGAGCAGGACGGCAAATACCTCTTGTGCCAACGGGCGATTCCCCCGCGCCCGGGCACCTGGACGCTGCCCGCCGGTTTCATGGAAAGCGGCGAAACCACCGAGCAAGCGGCCATCCGTGAAGTCTGGGAAGAAAGCGGCGTGCGTGCGGAAATCGTCTCGCCGTATTCGATTTTCAGCGTGCCGAAGATCAGCGAGGTGTACATCATCTTCCGCGCCATCGCGCTGGAGATCACCGGGCAGTACGGGCCGGAGACCATGGATTACAAGTTCTTCGCGCCGGAAGACATTCCGTGGGAACAGATCTATTACCCGGCGATCCGGCAGATTCTCGAGCGCTATATCGAGGAGCGCCAGGCTGGGGTTTATGGGATTTACATGGGTAATGACGATAGCGGCAAGATTCACTTTATCCGCTGATCACCACCTTTCCCCCTGTCTGATCGTTCCCACGCTCCGCGTGGGAATGCAGCCCGGGACGCTCCGCGTCCCTTTCAAAGCCGAACGCGGAGCGTCCGAAGAGGCATTCCCACGCGGAGCGTGGGAACGATCAATACCCTAGGCTTCAGAGTGGGGCGATGCCTTCCACGATGACGATCTCTGCCCTTGCCCATTCCTCGCGATAACTTTTCGCTTCCTGGTACGCCGCCGAGTGGTAGCACGCCACGGCTTTTTCGTAGCTTTCAAACTCGATCACCACGCTGCGCTGCGGGGTCTTGCGCCCTTCCATCGCCTCACTACGCCCGCCTCTGGCCAGAAACTTCGCGCCAAACTCAGCGAAGGCTGCCGGCGCGCGCTGGGTGTATTGGCTGTAGTGATCGGCATCGGCTATATCCACATGAGCAATCCAGTACGCCTTCATAGTGACCTCTTTGTTGATTTTGTATTATGGTATACCAATATATTTCCAACGAACCCTGAGAGTCCAGCATGGCCTTCAACAGCATCGAAGAAATCATCGAAGATTATCGTCTCGGCAAAATGGTCTTGCTGGTCGATGACGAAGACCGCGAAAACGAAGGCGACCTGCTGCTGGCCGCCGACCGCTGCACGCCCGAGGCGATCAGCTTCATGGCCCGTGAAGCGCGCGGGCTGATCTGCCTGACGCTGACTGACGAACATTGCCAGCGTTTGGGTTTGGAGCAAATGGTCCCGGCCAATGGCAGCGTGTTCAGCACCGCGTTTACCGTATCGATTGAAGCGGCGGTCGGCGTGACCACTGGCATTTCGGCGGCAGATCGCGCCTGCACCGTTGCTGCCGCCGTCGCGCCGAATGCTCGCGCTGAAGACCTGGTGCAGCCCGGCCACATCTTCCCGCTGCGCGCCAAGGAAGGTGGCGTGCTGACGCGCGCCGGGCATACCGAAGCGGGTTGTGATTTGGCCCGTCTCGCCGGTTTCACCCCGGCCTCGGTGATCGTCGAGGTGATGAACGACGACGGCACCATGGCTCGTCGCCCGGACCTGGAAGTGTTTGCGCGCAAGCACGGGATCAAGATCGGCACCATCGCCGATCTGATCCACTATCGCCTGAGCACCGAACACACCATCGAACGGATTGGCGAACGTGAGCTGCCGACGGTGCATGGCACGTTCCGCTTGATCACCTTTGAGGATCGCATCGAAGGCGGCGTGCACATGGCGATGGTCATGGGTGAGTTGCGCCGTGAAGAGCCGACGCTGGTGCGTGTGCATGTGATTGATCCGTTGCGCGATCTGGTCGGCGCCGAGTACAGCGGGCCGACCAACTGGACGCTGTGGGCGGCGCTGCAACGGGTCGCGACTGAGGGGCATGGGGTTGTGGTGGTGTTGGCCAATCATGAGTCTTCGCAGGCGTTGCTGGAGCGGGTACCGCAATTGACCCAGCCGCCGCGGCAGTTCAGTCGCTCGCAGTCGCGGATTTATTCGGAAGTGGGGACTGGGGCGCAGATTCTGCAGAACCTTGGGGTGGGCAAATTGCGCCATCTCGGCCCGCCAGTGAAGTATGCGGGGTTGACTGGGTATGACCTGGAGGTAGTAGAGAGTATTCCGTTTACCGAATGAAGCTGCCCTCACCCCAGCCCTCTCCCGGAGGGAGAGGGAGCCTACCGAGGTGATTGCACGCTATACGCCGACCTGAAATACCGAGCCGAACTCAGGTTTTGAACAGTACAAAGATCGGCTCCCTTTCCAATACCAAGTCGAACTCGGTTTTGAACAGCATGAAGATCTGCTCCCTTTCCCCCTCACCCATTGGGAGAGGGCTGGGCGGGCGGCGTTCCGATGAGGGGCTGGATCTAAAATTCCTACACATCTCTCAAGTGAAAAACCATCAGCTGCCAGATAACCGGTAAGGCAAAGTGCTTGCACAAAGTTTGGAATACCATAATATGATATTCCATAGACCGGACACTCCAACGAACGTCCATCTACTGCTCCCGATAGGCGGGCAACAACGCAAGCCCGCTCAAAAACACAACAATGAGGGCGTGAACATGGTGTTGAACAAAGCTGCAACCGCGATCTTTTTTGCGGGACTGCTCAGCGTCACCGGCCAGGCTGCAATGGCTGCCGAAAGCGTGAACTTCGTCAGCTGGGGCGGAAGCACCCAGGATGCGCAGAAACAGGCCTGGGCCGATCCGTTCAGCAAGGCCAGCGGCATCACCGTCGTGCAGGACGGCCCGACCGACTACGGCAAACTCAAAGCCATGGTCGAGAGCGGCAACGTGCAGTGGGACGTAGTCGATGTCGAAGCCGATTTCGCCCTGCGCGCCGCCGCTGAAGGCCTGCTCGAACCCCTCGATTTCAAAGTCATTCAACGCGACAAGATCGACCCGCGTTTCGTCAGCGATCATGGCGTCGGCTCGTTCTTCTTCTCCTTCGTCCTCGGCTACAACGAGGGCAAACTCGGCGCCAACAAGCCGCAGGACTGGAGCGCCCTGTTCGACACCAAGACCTACCCCGGCAAACGCGCCCTGTACAAATGGCCAAGCCCTGGCGTGCTCGAACTGGCGCTGCTGGCCGATGGCGTAGCCGCCGACAAGCTCTACCCGTTGGATCTGGATCGCGCCTTCAAAAAACTCGACACCATCAAGAAAGACATCGTCTGGTGGGGCGGCGGCGCGCAGTCGCAGCAACTGCTGGCGTCCGGCGAAGCGAGCATGGGCCAGTTCTGGAACGGGCGCATTCACGCCCTGCAAGAAGACGGCGCGCCGGTCGGCGTGAGCTGGAAACAGAACCTGGTCATGGCCGACATTCTGGTGATTCCAAAGGGCTCGAAAAACAAGGACGCGGCGATGAAGTTTCTGGCCAGTGCCAGCAGCGCCAAGGGCCAGGCCGACTTCTCCAACCTGACCGCCTACGCCCCGGTCAACCTCGACAGTGTGGAGCGTCTGGATTCGACGCTGGCCCCCAACCTGCCGACTGCCTACGCTAAGGATCAGATCACTCTTGATTTCGCGTACTGGGCCAAAAACGGCCAGGCCATCGCGACACGGTGGAACGAATGGCTGGTCAAATGAAAATGGCGGCCACCGCGTCCCGTCCCTCCACTGCCACCGGGAGCGCCGCCAGCGCTGCCGGTTCGGCCCACGGAACACAGGCGGTTGCGATGCAGCAAGCCCCGTCCCTCAGACAACGCTGGCGCGGCGCCGGCAACCTCGTACCGGCGCTGCTGTTCATCGGCCTGTTCTTTCTCGCGCCGTTGATTGGTCTGCTGTTGCGCGGCGTGCTCGAACCGACGCCTGGCCTTGGTAACTACGAACAACTGTTCGCCAACTCGGCCTATGCCCGGGTGCTGCTCAACACCTTTTCGGTGGCTGGGCTGGTAACACTGTTCAGCCTGCTGCTGGGCTTTCCGCTAGCGTGGGCAATCACTCTGGTGCCGCGCGGCTGGGGGCGCTGGATTCTCAACATCGTGCTGCTGTCGATGTGGACCAGCCTGCTCGCCCGCACCTATTCGTGGCTGGTGTTGCTGCAAGCTTCGGGCGTGATCAACAAGGCCTTGATGGCGATGGGCATCATCGATCAGCCGCTGGAGATGGTGCACAACCTCACCGGCGTAGTGATCGGCATGAGTTACATCATGATCCCGTTCATCGTCCTGCCGTTGCAGGCAACCATGCAGGCCATTGACCCGATGATTCTGCAGGCCGGTTCGATCTGCGGCGCCAGTCCGTGGACCAACTTCTTCCGGGTGTTCCTGCCGCTGTGTCGTCCGGGTCTTGCCTCCGGTGGTTTGATGGTGTTCGTCATGTCGCTCGGTTACTACGTGACCCCGGCGCTGCTCGGCGGGGCGCAGAACATGATGCTGCCGGAGTTCATCATTCAGCAGGTGCAATCGTTCCTCAACTGGGGCCTGGCCAGTGCCGGCGCCGCGTTGCTGATCGCGATCACTTTGGTGCTGTTCTACTTCTACCTGAAGCTTCAGCCGGAATCCCCGGTTGGCGCCAGTAACGCGAGGTAAGCCGACATGCTCCTGACCCCCAATGCGATGAGCCGGCGCATGCGCTTCGGCCTCTACGCCACTACCGGGCTGATCGGTTTGTTTCTGCTGTTGCCGATCGTGTTCATCGTGCTTTTGTCGTTCGGCTCTTCGCAGTGGTTGGTGTTTCCACCACCGGGCTGGACGCTGAAATGGTACGGCCAGTTCTTCTCCAATCCCGACTGGATGAACGCTGCAGCGGCCAGCCTCAAAGTTGCAGTACTGACGACGATTTGCGCCGTAGCCCTCGGTTTGCCGACCGCGTTTGCGCTGGTGCGCGGGCGTTTTCCTGGCCGGGAAATGCTCTACGGCCTGTTCACCCTGCCGATGATCGTGCCGCTGGTGATCATCGCCGTGGCGGTGTACGCGCTGTTCCTCAAGCTCGGTTACACCGGGACGATGTTCGCCTTTGTCGTCAGCCATGTGATTGTCGCGCTACCGTTCACCATCATCTCGATCATCAACTCGCTGAAGCTGTTCGATCAGTCGATTGAAGACGCGGCGGTGATCTGCGGCGCCTCACGGTTGCAAGCGGTGTTCAAGGTGACCTTCCCGGCGATTCGCCCGGGCATGGTTGCCGGCGCCCTTTTCGCCTTCCTCGTTTCGTGGGACGAAGTGGTGCTCAGCGTGATGATGGCCAGCCCTACCCTGCAAACCCTTCCCGTGAAAATGTGGACCACTTTGCGCCAGGACCTGACGCCAGTGATCGCCGTCGCTTCGACGCTGCTGATCGGCTTGTCTGTTTTGGTCATGGTCATCGCCGCCGCGCTGCGCCGGCGCAACGAAATCAGCGCCTGAGCGCCCAGGAGTACGACATGAGTGCCGTGATCAAAGACGCTTCCCAGCAGAATGACAAACCCCTGGTCAGCCTGCGCAATCTGAACAAGCACTACGGCGACTTTGCCGCCGTCGACAACATCTCGCTGGACATCAAGGACGGTGAATTCCTGACCTTCCTCGGTTCCAGCGGCTCGGGCAAAAGCACCACGCTGTCGATGCTCGCCGGATTTGAAACGCCGAGCAGCGGCGAAATCCTCGTCAACGGTGAATCGCTGGTGAATGTACCGCCGCACAAGCGTGACATCGGCATGGTGTTCCAGCGTTATTCGCTGTTTCCGCATCTGTCGGTGCGCGACAACATCGCCTTCCCGCTGGCGATTCGCAAACTAGCGGCCGCCGAACGTGAAAAGCGCGTCGATGCGATGCTGAAACTGGTGCAACTGGAACAGTTCGCCCATCGCCGCCCTTCGCAGTTGTCGGGTGGCCAGCAACAACGTGTCGCCATCGCCCGCGCCTTGGTCTACGAACCACGCATTTTGCTGATGGACGAACCGCTCGGTGCGCTGGATAAAAAACTGCGCGAGGATTTACAGGACGAACTGCGCCAACTGCATCGCCGTCTGGGCATCACCATCGTTTACGTGACCCACGACCAGGAAGAAGCCATGCGTTTGTCGCAGCGCATCGCGATTTTCAGTCACGGCAAGATTGTTGGATTGGGCAGCGGTTATGACCTTTATCAGAATCCGCCGAATGCGTTTGTCGCGTCGTTCCTGGGCAACTCGAACTTCCTCAAACTCAAGGCGCAGGGCAATGCGGCGGCTTCGTTTGAAGGACAGTCATTGTCGATTCGCCTGACCGCTGGGTTGCACACCGATCAGGATGTTTTGCTGATGGTGCGGCCGGAAAAAGCGCAGGCGTTGAGCGTGTCGCAGGCGATCAGCGAACCGTTGCCTTCGGGGTGGAATGAGGTTTCAGCGAAGGTTGTAGAAGTGCTGTTTCTGGGTGAGAGCCAGACGTGCAGCGTAGTCACTTCGGGCGGGACTTCGATGACGGTCAAAGCGTTGTCCGCCGCCGGCATGCCGCTCAAGGCCGGGGATCCAGTGCAAGTGCGCTGGGCCACCGCTGACGCCTGCGTCTACACCGAATGGACCGAGAGCGACCTCAACAAAGCCGCCGGTTCTCACTGAAATCCCCTGTAGGAGCTGCCGCAGGCTGCGATCTTTTGATCTTGCCGTTAAAAACAAGATCAAAAGATCGCAGCCTCGTTTCACTCGACAGCTCCTACAGGAATGCATTGCAAATGTGGGAGCAGGCTCACTCCTACAATTGAACCGTGTTTACGCCTCAGGGCCGCGGTGGCACTTTTTTTGATCTCAAGGCGCGACCGTCACATCGCCCTGCCCACTCTCGGCCAGCGCTGCAGCGACAAACCCCTCAGCCTTCTTGCGCTCGACAAACGCTCGCACATACTCCGCGCCTGCCTCTCGCCCACGGGGCACCGCCATGGCCTGGCGAATCGCCGTGAACGCGCCGTCCAGCACGCGATAGCGCGCGTCGGCATTCGCCACTTTCTGCAATGGCTGACGGACACCGGCGGCGGCATCCAGATGTTGCTCGATAAACAGGTCAACGGCACCCGCCGAGGTTTCGGCACGCTCCAATTGTGCGTGCTGCAGCGTGCGACTGAGGAACAGGTCGTAGGCTGCGCCTTTGCCAACGGCCAGTCGCAATTCTGGCTGATCCAGATCCTCGACCTGGCGATACGCCGACTGCACCTCGACCAGATAAGTCCCCTCGATGATCACGTACGGCTCGCTGAACGCAATCTGCGCCTCACGCACCGGCTCGATGGCGAGGAATGCCAGGTTCCACACGCCCTCCTCCAGCGCGGCGAAAACCTTGCCCGCTGCATCAAAGGTGCGCATCTCCAATTCGACACCCAACTCGGTAGCCAATGCTTTGGCCAATGCCACCGAAACACCCTGCGGCGCACCGTCCGCCCCGCGCTGTGCCAGCACCGGGTTGCCAAAATTGATGGCGGCATGCAGCACGCCGTCGGGCGCGAGATCGGCCATCACGGCCGGGGTGATTGCACTCATGGTGTTGCTCCCTGATTGGATAAAAAGTCAGTGTGCCTCGTGGCTGACACTGTCGAGGACACAACAAACAGCGGGGAAGCCTTATGTCGGTGCCTGACAGGCACTCAAATGTTCCAGCGCACGACGCGTCACCGCATCAATGTAAGCCGCGTCACCATAGACCCGCGCCAGCAGAATCGCCCCCTCGTAATCCGCCACCCATTGTCGAGCGGTCAGCAAGGCTTGGACTTCATCGACCTGGCCTTCCAGCAAATGCGCAAACGCCTTGGCCCATGCATCGAAAAAGCTGCGAATCGGCTCCAGCAATTCACTTTTGCCGTACGCCGCATCGACCGCCACCACACCCATCAGGCAACCGATCGAGTCATCCTGAAACAGCCGCGCAGCCTTGCGGCCCATTTTGCTCAGGCGTTCTTGTGGCGTGAGTTTTTCGTCGAAGGCCACGGCAAACAAGGTCTGGTTGATGACCTGATGCGTCCAGTCGAGCACGTCACGCAGCAAGGCCTCCTTGTTCGGATAGTGGTGATAGAACGAAGCCTTGGTAAAGCCACAGGCGGACGCGAGTACGTCCATGGTGGTGCCATGATAGCCAAGGCGCTTGAAGGTATTGGCGCACCGCAGAAGCAGTTCTTCACGGGGGATTTTCAACGGTCGCACGGGTATTTCCTGATCCGGATAACTGGCGGTGATTCTATGACATAAGCCTGCCCTTCTCAATTTGACGGTTACCAACTGTTCGTTTAGTTTCTGTTTACCAAACAAATGGTCAGTAACTGGTGACCAATAGATTTCAAGGAGAGCAGAGATGAACGAAGCCAACAGTGGCCCCGGCAGAGTCACCCGCGAACAACACGGCCAGCTGTTTTTGATCGGTCTGGATCGCGCCGGCAAACGCAATGCATTCGACAGTGCAATGCTGACGGACCTGGCATTGGCCATCGGCGAATACGAGCGCAATGACGAACTGCGCTGCGCCGTGCTGTTCGCGCATGGTGAGCACTTCACTGCGGGTCTGGACTTGATGGAACTGACGCCAAAACTGGTATCAGGCGCCTTCAAGTATCCTGAAGAAGGCATCGACCCATGGGGCGTTTCCAAACCGCGCAGGCGTAAACCGGTGGTGGTTGCCATTGAAGGCATTTGCTGGACGGCGGGCATCGAATTGATGCTCAACGCCGACATCAGCATTGCCGCCACCAATGCCCGTTTCGCTCATCTGGAAGTGTTGCGCGGGATCTCACCCGCCGGCGGTTCCACCGTGCGCTTCACCCGCGCAGCGGGCTGGACCGCCGCCATGCGCTACATGCTCACGGGGGAAGAGTTCGATGCCACTGCCGCCCTGCACATGCGCCTGCTGACCGAAGTAGTCGAGCCCGGTCAGACACTGCCTCGCGCCATCGAGTACGCCGAGCGCATCGCCAAAGCTGCACCGCTGGCGATTCAGGCGACATTGCAATCGGCGTTTCTGGCGCAGGATCAGGGAGACGATGCGGCATTGTCGAAGCTTGATGAACAACTGCTGGCCCTGATCAAAACCGAGGATGTCCGCGAGGGCGTCATGGCGATGATGCAGAAGCGCGAACCGCAGTTCAAAGGTCGCTGAAGGCTTTGCTCAACTCACTCGGAACAATTTCATGAACACCATGGCCGCAGCCTTTGCCGAATCGATCCAGAGACAGGACATCGCCCTCATTGCCCGCGATGGTTATCCGTTGTCAGCCAAGCGCTACAGCGCGGCGGGCGCGGTCAAAGGCAACCTGATCATGGCCGGCGCCACCGGGGTGCAACAGCGCTTTTATCGGCGTTTTGCCGAGCATGCAGCGCGCCAGGGCTTCAATGTCCTGACCCTCGATTACCGGGGCATCGGTGAATCGAAGCCGGCTTCCCTCAAAGGCTTTGAGATGTCTTATCTGGATTGGGCTTATCAGGATCTGGCGGCGGCAGTGGATCTGCTAAGCCAGGAAGCGTTGCCGTTGTATTGGGTCGGCCATTCGTTTGGTGGTCACGCGATTGGTCTGTTGCCCAATCACCACGCCCTGACGGCTTGCTACACCTTGGGCAGTGGTGCGGGATGGAGCGGCTGGATGTCCAGAGCCGAGGCCTGGAAAATCCGTCTGATGTGGACGTTTGTGCTGCCGGTGATTGTCGCCCGCAAAGGCTACATGGCCTGGAGCATGCTGGGCATGGGCGATGATTTGCCGCTGGGCGTTTACAACGACTGGAAACGCTGGTGCAAATTCCCCCACTACTACTTCGACGACCCCGAGATGAGCCATCTGCATGCGCTCTACGCCGAGGTCACAACGCCATGCGTTTTCGCCACGTCGGTCGATGATCCGTGGGCGCCGCCGCGTTCGCGCGATGCGTTTGTCAAAGCCATGGTGAATGCACCGTTGACATTGCTGGATCTGCAGCCGCCACTGGGCAGCAAACCGTACGGGCACATGGGTTACTTCCGCGAAAGCGCACAGCCGTTGTGGGATGAGGTGCTTGATTGGCTGCAAAGCGTCCCTGCACACACCACATAACCTGAGCTGCCGCAGGCTGCGATCTGTTGATCTTGCTGTTAAAAACAAGATCAACAGATCGCAGCCTCGTTTCACTCGACAGCTCCTACAGGAGTGCATTCCAACTGTGGGAGCGAGCCTGCTCGCGAATGCGGTGTGTCATTCAATGTTGATGTTGACTGACACGGCCTCTTCGCGAGCAAGCTCGCTCCCACAGAGGGTTTATGGTGTTTAGGTGATCGGGGAATAGCCTTCGATTTCATCCGGCCAGGCGGTGAGGATTTCGAAGCCGGTTTCGGTGACCGCAACCATATGCTCCCACTGCGCCGACAACGAGCCATCCTTGGTCAGCACCGTCCAGCCATCCGGCATGTTCTTCACGTGACGTTTGCCGGCATTGAGCATCGGCTCCACGGTAAAAATCATCCCGGCCTTGAGCTTCATTCCCTGATCGGGAAAGCCGTAATGCAGAATCTGCGGCTCATCGTGATAGACCTTGCCGATCCCGTGCCCGCAGTACTCGCGCACTACGCTGAAACCTTCTTTCTCCGCCAGGCTCTGAATCGCGTGGCCGATGTCGCCCAACGTCGCGCCCGGTTTCACCACGCGAATGCCCGCGCACATGGCGTCATAGGTGGTCTTGATCAGGTGCTGCGCTTCAGGCGTTGCCTCACCGACCACGTACATGCGGCTGGTATCACCGAACCAGCCGTCCTTGATCACCGCGATGTCGAGGTTGACGATGTCGCCATCCTTCAACGGCGTGCCCGACGGGATGCCGTGGCAGACCACGTCATTGACTGACGCGCAGACAGTTTTCGGAAAGCCGTGATAACCGACGTTGGCCGGCACTGCTTTCTGCACGTTGACGATGTAGTCGTTACACAGTTGATCGAGCTGATCAGTGGTGACGCCAGCCTTGACGTGCGGCACCAGCATGGCCAGCACTTCAGCGGCGAGTTTGCCGGCAGCGCGCGATTGGGCGATGTCGGCCTGGGTGTTGATCTTGATCTGGTTTCTCATGCGCTGACGGCTTCCTGAGTCAGTTGTTGCAGATCCAGCCCGCCGTTCTGTTCGGCGCGGATCAGCAAGCGGCAAATGGCGCTGTGGTCGAGGTTGGGGTGCAGTTCGGCGAGCATGCCGATGCGCATCCAGTGCTCGGCCTGCGCGTTGATCGAGCGGCTGAGGGCGTTGCTGGAGATACGCAGGTTCTCGTGCATGTCCTCTGAAATCTTTACGATGCCCATATATGAATCCGATACGATGTGTATATGGAACGTATATTAGCCAAGCCTTAAGCGAAATTGCAAATCAACTCAGCGCCGCATCGAAAAACGATGAGATAAGCCGACTGGAACGCCGCTCGGCCAGGCAGTACAGATAAGTCTCGGTAAAGAGTTCTTCGCCATCGATTCTGATCGTGCGGATTTTTGGATCAGCAATGAACTCCGCTTCCGACACCACACCCAGCCCCAACCCGCGCACCACCGCTTCACGCAACGCCTCACGACTGCCGATTTCCATGGCGATGCGCGGTTTTACCTGCGCCGCATTCAGTGCCTGCTCCAGCACCAGCCGCGTGGTCGAACCGGGCTCACGTTGCAGCAGGCGCTGCCCTTCCAGTTCTTCCAGGCGCACGCTGCCGCGATTGGCCAGCGGATGCTCATGGTGGGCAAAGAGGATGATCGCGTGCCGCGCATAACGCACCGCACTCAACGCTGGATCATCCTGACGCCCGGCCAGCACGGCGATGTCGGTCACATAGTTTTCCAGGTCCGACAGTACTTGCGCCGAGTTACCGACGCGGATCGACACATCGATATTCGGATGCTGTTGCAAATAGCTGTCGACCATCTCGATCACATGAAACGGCCCCACCGCACCGACCTTGAGCTGACCACTGTCAAGCCGCCCTGAATCGCGCATCAGGTTATGCGCTTCCAGCTCCAGCAAAGCGATACGCTGAGCGATAGGCAGCAATTGCCGACCGACATCCGACAATTCAATCCGGCGCCCACGGCGATGGAACAGCTCAACATTGTGCTGACGTTCCAAGGCTTGAACTTGCGTGGTCAGCGTCGGCTGGCTCAAGCCTGACGCCCGCGCCCCGGCACTGAAACTGCCGTGACGGGCGACGGCGAGAAAGGCCCGCAATTTGGCGCTCGACATCCATAGACTCCATCAATAGTCAGCTGCGGTTTCGCATATTGAATTGATTGAATGACTGTCACGTGACAGACCTAGCCTGTGGCAACTCCCAACCACACCGTGGAATGCCATGAAAACAATCAAACAGTTTCTGCGTGTCGCCAGCCTTGCCGTACTTGCCCTGAGTGCCAGCCAGGTCTGGGCCAAGGACAAACTGACCATTGGCCTGATCCCTTCCGAAGATTCCCAGGCGATGATCGAATCGAGCAAACAAGTGCTCGACGATCTGCAAGCCAAAATCGGCATGCCTGTGGTGCCGTTCGTGGCCACCGACTACAACGGCATCATCGAAGCGCTGCGTTCGGGCAAACTCGACGTCGCCTACCTCGGCCCGTTCTCCTACGTGCTGGCGACCTCGGTGGCCGATGTCGAAGCGTTCTCCGTGGCGGTGACCAAGAAGACCGGCCAGAGCGCTTACAAGAGCGTGATCCTGGCGCGCAAGGACAGCGGCATTCACTCTCTGGCTGACCTCAAGGGCCATACATTCGCGTTCGTTGACCCAAGCTCGGCGTCCGGTCATTTGTTCCCGAAAGCAGGACTGGAGCAGGCCGGGTTTGTGCCGGACACTTTGTTCAAACGCGTGATTTTCTCCGGTTCCCACGACGCCAGCATCCTTGCGGTCGAGAACAAGAAAGTCGACGCCGCCGCCGTGGCTGACCGCATCTTTGCCAGCGCCGTGGCCAAAGGTGTGGTCAAGCAGGATGACTTCGACATCGTCTGGAGTTCCAAGCCGATTCCCGAATCGCCGATGGTCTGGCGAAAGGCGCTCGATCCGGAATTGAAGAAAAAAGTCGCCGACGCACTGGCTTCGATCAAGGACGTGCCGTGGGGTGATCAGGGCGTGCTCAATGGCTTCCAGCCCACCACCGACGCGTCGTATGACGTGGTGCGCGAAACCGCCAAGGTGCTCGATCTCGATTTGCGGAGCATGAAATGATCAGCATCCGCCAACTGACCAAACACTACGGCAGCAACCCGGTGTTGCGCGGCATCGACCTTGACGTCGCTGCGGGCGAATTCGTCGTGGTGCTCGGTCAGTCCGGCGCTGGCAAATCGACCTTGCTGCGTTGCATCAATCGCCTGGCAAAGGCCGACAGCGGCACGCTGAACGTGGCGGGCATTGATGCCCTCGCCTGCCCCGACACCAGCGTTTTGCGCCGTGAAGTGGCGATGATTTTTCAGCACCACAACGTCGTGCCGCGCCTGAGCGTACTGAAGAATGTGCTGACTGGTCGCCTCGGTTCCGTCGGCACCCTCGCCTCGATTCTGCAACTGTTTCGCCGTGACGATGTGGCGCTGGCAATGCAATGCCTGGAACGCGTCGAACTGGCACACAAGGCCGGCGAGCGCACCGATTCACTGTCTGGCGGGCAGAAGCAGCGCGTCGGTATTGCCCGTGCCTTGGCGCAACGGCCGAAAGTGATTCTGGCCGATGAACCGATCGCCAGCCTCGATCCGAAAACTACGCGACTGGTGTTGCAGTACCTGCGCGATGCCACCCGCGAACTGGGCATCACCGTGCTGTGCAATCTGCATCAAGTCGAATACGCCCGCGAGTTTGGCGACCGCGTGGTCGGCCTCGCTCACGGCAGTCTGGTGTTCGATGGCAAAGCGTCGAGCATGACCGACGCCGATCTGGCGCGAATCTATCCGGGGCAATCCGCAGAACACTCCGCTGACGTCCCGGCGCCCACCCTGAACTACCGCACCGCCTCGAGGGCCTGAGCATGCAATCGCCAAACTATCAGTGGGTCGGCGAACGGCCCCGTGGCACACGCAGTTGGCTGACCACCGCTGGTATCGTCCTGATCGTGCTGTGGACGCTGAACTGGAGCGCGCAAGGTGCGCAACTCAGCCTCGGTGAACTGGCAGCGGGATTGCCGCAGATTGGTGACTTTCTTTCGCGCACCTTTCCGCCGGATCTGAGCATCCTGCCGCGTCTGGTCGCGCCAGCGGTGGAAACCTTACAGATCGCCATTTGGGGCACCCTGCTCGGCGTGTTGCTGGCGATTCCGCTGTCCTTCCTCGCCGCGCGCAATCTGAGCCGCAATCGCTGGGTGTTTCACATCACCCGTCAGGCGCTGAATTTCACCCGCAGCATCAACGAATTGATTCTCGCGCTGATCTTCGTCTCGGCCGTTGGCCTCGGCCCGTTTCCCGGCGTGTTAGCGCTGGCGCTGCATGGTCTGGGCATGCTCGGGAAGTTCTTCGCCGAGAGCATCGAAGAGATCGATCAAGGGCCGATTGAAGCGCTGCAAGCCACCGGTGCGCGACCGCTGCAGGTGATCGTGTTTGGCGTTCTGCCGCAGGTGATCACGGCGTGGATTGCGGTGATTTTGTACCGCTTCGAAGTCAATCTGCGTTCGGCCACGGTGCTGGGAATGGTCGGCGCCGGCGGCCTGGGGTTCGAACTGGTGAGCAGCCTGAAGTTGTTCAAATACCCGGAAACCGCGACGTGCATCATCGTCATCACCTTCATGGTGATCGTCGCCGACACCCTATCCAGCCGCCTGCGTGCGGCGATCCAGAGCGGTTCGGCGCACTGACGTCGAGCGGCTATCGGCTGAGCCGATTCAAACCTGCGAATTATCGATTTGAGCCGTTGTCGACGGGCGCTGAGTATGGCGCCACACGACAACAACAATAAGGATTCATCATGACTGCCCGCTTCCAGAACCCCGTCGATACCCGTTTCGGCTGGGGCAGCCTGCAAGACCTCGCTGCCATTACCGACCAGCAGACCGTGGCCCTCGTCACCTTCCCTGAGGCCCGTGGGCTGGGGCTGGTCGATCGCCTGCAAGCGTTGCTCGGTGAGCGTCTGGTCTACGTGTTCGAAGACGTTCAGCCCAACCCGGACGTCTTCCATTTGCGCAGTACTTATGAGCAGTTCTGGCAGCAGGCCGGCGATTGCGACGTGGTGCTCGCGGTCGGTGGCGGCAGCGCCATCGATACCGCCAAAGCGCTGATCGTCGGCACCGAGTCCGGGCATTTCGATGAGTTGTTGACGCTGCTGGCGACCGGCAAGCCGTTCACTCCGGCGCGCTGCAAACAGCTGATCGCCGCACCGACCACCGCCGGCACCGGCAGCGAAGTCACGCCATGGGCGACAATTTGGGACAGCGCCAGCCAGAAGAAATACTCGCTGCACCTCGACTGCACCTGGCCGCGCGTGGCGATCATCGATCCGCAACTGATGCTCACTGTGCCGGCCAGCGTCACCGTCTCTACCGGGCTCGATGCGTTGTCCCATGCGCTGGAAGCGATCTGGAATGTCAACGCCAACCCGGTCTCGGACACCTTCGCGATCTCCGCGATCGAGGACATTCTCGAATGCCTGCCGCGTTTGCACAAAGATCTGTCGAGCCAAGAGTTGCGCACGCGCATGGCGCTCGCCGCGCTCAAGGCCGGGTTGGCGTTTTCCAACACCAAAACCGCGCTGGCGCACTCGATTTCCTATGAGATGACCTTGCGCCACGGCTTGCCCCACGGCATCGCCTGCTCCTTCACCTTGCCGCTGGTGTTGGGTTTGGCCTGGGGCCAGGACGCCACTCGCGACCGTACCTTGCAACGGGTGTTCGGCGCGGACCTGGGCAAAGCCCAGCAGCAGTTACGCGAGTTCCTGCACAGCCTCGGGGTGAAGACCGAGTTTGCCGATTACGGCGTCTCGGCCAAGGATGCCGAAGCCATCATCCACCTCGCGATGCAGGGCGCGCGCGGCAAGAATTTCATTGGCTCACAAGCCGCCTGACGCCTGATAAAACCCGAGTAACCCAAGCACCGCCAGCGGCATGCAGCCGCGGTGATTTCCTGCCGCACCGAAAAAGAGTGCACCCGCCGACGACACCCGGCGGGAACCGACAACAATAAGGAAAAGATCATGAATCGTGCCGAAACAATGCCTGGTCTCGCCGTACGTTCTGCCTCGTTCCGGGTCGCGCAGTGGCGCATGCTGCTGGCGGCGATGTTCTGTTACCTGTTTTTCTACACCGGACGGCAGACCTTCGGTTTTGCCATTCCGGGCATTCAGGCCGAGTTCGGTTTGAGCAAAGAAACTCTCGGCTGGGCTTCTGCGGCGATGCTGTGGGCCTACGCGATTGGTCAGGCGATCAACGGCAACCTCGCCGATAAATTCGGTGGCCGGCGCATCATGACTCTCGGCGCAGTGCTGTCCTGCGCGGCGAACTGGGTGACCAGTTTTGCCGGCGGTTTCACCAGTCTGATCCTGCCGTGGGGCGTCAACGGCTACTTTCAGGCCTTAGGCTGGGCGCCGGGCGGGCGGCTGATTGCCAATTGGTGGGCGGCCGGCGAACGCGGCAAGGTCTATGGTTTTTACACCTTCGCCGCCGGTTGCGCGTCGATTCTGTCGTACGTCACCTCCATCGTCGTGCTCGAAGTGCTGCAACTGGAATGGCGCTGGATCTTCCGTTTGCCGGTACTGCTGATGCTCGCCGGCGGGATCATTTTCTATCTGGTTGCCCGCGAACGCCCGCAGGATCTGGGCTTCGAACCGGTGGGCGATACTGGCGTGGCCAACGCTGACGACAAACATCAGGAAGCCGCGCATGGCGAAGTCGAGACCTCGGCGCAACGCTATAAAGCCGTGTTGAAGAATCCGCGCCTGCTGATCGCCGCGCTGTCACTGGGCTTTCAGAACGCGGCGCGCTACGGCTTGATCGTCTGGGTGCCGGTGCACTTTCTCGGCGCCGACTGGAAAAGCGGTGACGGCATGATCGATCCGAAATGGATCACCGTCGCCCTCCCCGTCGGCATGGCGGTCGGCGCGTTGAGCAACGGCTGGGTGTCGGACAAGCTGTTCGGCTCCAAGCGCTATCTGGCAATCATGCTTTATATGTTCCTCGGCGCCGCGACCAGTCTGTGGATGTGGAGCCTGCCGCCGCACAGCGTGATCGGCCTGGTCGCGCTGTTCCTTTGTGGCTTCTTCGTCTACGGCCCGGCCTCGAGTTTCTGGGCGCTGTGCCCGGATCTGGTTGGCGCCAAACGAGCCGGCACCGCGACCGGGATCATGAACTTCTCGTCCTACCTGTTCGCCGGACTGGCCGAGCCGATGATCGGTCGTTTGCTTGACACCACGGCAAACACGTCTCTCATCTTCATAGTGGTCACCAGCGCCTGCCTGTGCAGCGCGGCAGTGGCATTGTTCATTCGACGCTGACGGGGCTTGCATGTATCAGTATCACAAGTGGTTGCGTTCGTTTCATGCGGTGGCGAAAACCGGCAGCTTCACCCTCGCGGCGGAGTACCTCAGCGTCGGCCAGCCGACCGTCAGCGAGCAGGTCAATGCGCTGGAGAAAACCTTCTCGGTGGAGCTGTTCCATCGTCGCGGCCGCTACATCGAGATGAGCGCTGCCGGGCACAAGCTTTACGCAATCACTCAAGGTCTGTTCGGCCAGGAAGACGAAGCGGTGCAACTGCTGCAGAGTTTCAAACAACGTAAAAACGGCATGTTGCGCATCGGCGCGGTGTCGCCGCCGATTGCCATGAACCTGACCTATGAGCTGATGCAGCGCCACCCGGATATCGAACTGGAAACCTCGTTTTCCTCGGAAAAGGACACCTTGGCGCGGTTGTTCAACTTCGATATCGACGTGGCAATTCTGGCCTTGTCGGAATTCGATGAGCGCTTCCATACGCGGCTGTATCACCGTTATCCGATCATCGCCGTGGTCCGCGATGACCATCCGTGGGCCAGTCAGGCGCAGGTTCACATCAGCGAAATCAGCCGCGAGAAATGGGTAATGCGCGAGCAAAGTGCGCGCACCCGGCAACTGGTGGAAGAAAGCTGCAAGCGCCTCGACATCGACCTCAACCGCGTCATGCAACTCAACAGCCGCGAAGCCATCGTGCACGCGATCGTCAAAGGCATCGGCATCGGGTTTGTCTCGGCCGTCGAGTACGCCGAAACCCCGGGCACCACACCGATCACCTTTGTCGACCACCCGTTCTTTATCGAATACCACCTGTGCTGCCTCGGCATCCGCAGGAACCGACCGGTGATTGCCGAACTGTTTGATTCGAATCCACCGCTGACCTGATCAGCAAAATCGAACCTTGAAACCGCCTACCTCATTGCCGAGGGACGGCCCACGCTTACCCGAAAACGGAGATTTGACCATGCAGTACAAAAACCCGACTCACCTGCAAGCTGCCATCCTCGACTGGGCTGGCACCGTTGTTGATTTCGGCTCGTTTGCGCCGACGCAGATTTTCGTCGAAGCCTTTGCCGAGTTTGGCGTCGCGGTATCGCTGGAAGAAGCGCGCGGCCCGATGGGCATGGGCAAGTGGGATCACATTCGCACGCTGTGTAACCTGCCGCAGATCGCTGAACGCTATCGTGCAGCGTTTGATCGCTTGCCGAGTGACGACGATGTCACGGCAATCTACGAGCGCTTCATGCCGTTGCAGATCGAGAAAATCGCCCTGCATTCGGCGCTGATTCCGGGCGCCCTTGAGGCGATTGCGACGTTGCGCGACAAGGGTCTGAAAATCGGTTCTTGCTCGGGTTATCCGGCGGTGGTGATGGCCAAGGTCGTTGAACTGGCGCGGGAAAATGGCTACGTCGCCGATCATGTCGTGGCCACCGATGAAGTGCCGAATGGCCGGCCGCATCCGGCGCAGGCGCTGGCTAACGTGATTGCCCTGGGCATTGACGACGTGGCGGCGTGCGTCAAGGTCGACGACACCTGGCCGGGGATTCTTGAAGGTCGCAGCGCCGGCATGTGGACGGTGGCGCTGACCTGTTCCGGCAACGCACTGGGCCTGAGCTATGAGCAATACAAGGCGTTGCCGTCGGATCGACTGGCTGAAGAACGTGCGCGGATCGGCAAGATGTTCGCGCCCTCGCGCCCGCATTATCTGATCGACACCATCGCCGAGCTGCCCGAGGTGATCGACGACATCAATGCGCGCTTGTCCCGGGGCGAAACCCCGCAGTCCTGCTGAAACCTGATCGTTCCCACGCTCTGCGTGGGAATGCCTCTAGGGACGCTCCGCGTCCAGTGACGCAGAGCGTCACGGGCTGCATTCCCACGCAGGAGCGTGGGAACGATCAGTGGCTCGCTCAAATCGCGGGCAAAAAAAAGCTGCCAAAACCGGCAGCAAAAACTTTAAGAACACGCGATGTATTGGCTTCAGCATAGACGCCGGATAATGACAGTGTCATGACAGCCGCAAATTCACTGAACCGCCGCTGCCCCGTCATCAGGATGTCATCAAGATCACGGCAGAATCCTCGCAAACCGTCTTGAACCTTCGGGCGAAAGTTTTTGCAAGGACTCCCATGAAAGACGACGCCTCGCTGTTTGCCGCCATCGACCTGGGTTCGAATGCCTTTCGCCTGATGATCGGCCAGTCGGTGCGCAGTCGAAAGGGCCTGCAGATTCAGGAAGTGAAAACCCTGCGTGAACCGGTGCGTCTTGCCGAAGGCTTTGATGGCGGCGCGCTGGACGCCTTGGCGCTCGATCGCGGCTGGCAGGCATTGGCGCGATTCGGCAAAAAGCTGCGCGGTTTCGAGGCCGGCCGGGTACGTGCGGTGGCAACCAGCGCAGTGCGCGAGGCTGATAATGCGCAGCTGTTTCTGGCCAGTGCCGAACGGCATCTGGGCTTTCCCATTGACGTCATTTGCGGCCATGAAGAAGCGCGGCTGGTCTATGCCGGCGTTACGCACGCTTTGCCGAGCGCTGAAGACCTGCGCCTGGTGGTCGACATCGGCGGCGGCTCCACCGAGCTGATCCTCGGCCAAGGCTCGCAACCGTTGCTCACCGAAAGCATCGCCATCGGCAGCGGCACCTTGAGCACGCGCTTCTTTCGCGGCGGTGATCTGTCCGCCGGAGCGCTGCAGGAAGCCGAACGCTTCGCCATTCTGCTGTTTGAAAGAGTTGCCCGGCGCTACCGTGCTCAGGGCTGGCAGCAGACTATCGGTTCTTCCGGCACTGCGCGCATGCTGGCCAAAGTGCTCAAGGCCAACCACCTGAATGACTTCGGTCAGGACGGCATCACCTACGGCGGGCTACTGCGCCTGTCGTTGCTTCTGCTGAAGGTGAACAACGTCCAGCAACTGAAACTGGCCGGGCTGCAACCTCATCGCCAGAGCATTCTGCCCGGTGGTCTGGTGTTGATGCTCGCGGCATTCAAAGTGTTCGGCATCGCGCAGATGCTGCCCTCCGAACCGGGCCTGCGTTTAGGCGTGTTGCACGGTTTGATGAGCCAACACTGATCCTCGTCGCGACAGATTCGTCTCCCCTTCAGCGGCTTGATCGACTACCATGCCGCCGCCGGTTCCCGAAGGGGACTAATAGGGAATCCGAGGTGCTTGCACTGCATCGATCGGAACTGCCCCCGCAACTGTAGGTGCCGAGCCTGCTCCACGACTGCCACTGGGTGAATCCCGGGAAGGCCGGAGCCAGGCGATGACGCATCAGTCAGGAGACCTGCCGGCACAGTGACTACTAACCGGCGGGGTGTCCGGGAAGGACATCGTGCCGCGTGCGTCTTTGTTTACTGCCCGGCCTTGCGCTGTTGCCCTGACTGCGTTCGACGATGTGTTTCCGATCCGTACTCTCCCGCTCCCCGTACGGTTCCCTCGGAGACTGCCCCATGCTGCTGCCCCGCATCGCCACCCTCATCACCGGCCTGACCCTTGGCGCCATGGCGCAGGCGGCCCCGACTGTCTATCCACTGACGGTCGAAAACTGCGGCAGCAGCCTGACCTTCCAGCACGCCCCGACGCGCACGGTGACCATCGGCCAGGCCGGCACGGAAATGCTCTACGCCATGGGCCTGAGCGACAAAGTCGTCGGCACCTCGTTGTGGTTCAACAATGTGCTGGCCAAATACAAAGCGCAGGACGACAAGATCGAGCGTCTGGCTGACAACGAGCCGAGCTTCGAATCGGTGATCGGCAAGCGCCCGGAACTGGTCGCCGTGGAGCTGGAATGGATGGTCGGCCCGCAAGGTGCGGTGGGCACTCGCGAACAGTTTCATGAGCTGAAGATTCCAACGTATCTGCTGCCCTCCGATTGCGAAGCCAAGGACAACCTGGTTGGCGCCGACGGCACGCGGCTGGCGCCGTTCCGCATCGACACGATTTACAAAAGCGTGAGCCAACTGGCGCAGATCTTCGATGTGCAGGAGCGCGGCCAGCAGCTCAACGACGAACTCAAGGCCAGTCTCGCCAAATCGATTGCCACAGCCCAAGGCAAACAACTCAAGGACGCCAGCGCGCTGGTCTGGTTCTCCAGCGCACAAATGGACATCGAGCCATTCGTGGCCGGGCACAAAGGCATTCCCGATTTCATGCTCAGCACCCTAGGCGTGCGCAACGTCGTGCAGTCCGATGAAGAGTGGCCAACGGTCGGCTGGGAAACCATCGCCAAGGCCAATCCGACTTTCCTTGTGATCGCGCGGATGGATCGTCGGCGCTTCCCTGCCGACGACTATGAAAAGAAACTCGCCTTCCTGCGCAGCGATCCGGTGACGCGCAACATGGACGCGGTGAAACACAACCGCATCATCATTCTTGACGCCATGGCCATGCAGGCGAGCCTGCGCATGTTCGACGGCATCGAGCAACTGGCCACGGCCATCAACGGCTATGACCTGTCGCAATGAATGCCAGCCTGATCCGCACGTTACTGGCCCTGGCGACGCTGTTGATTGCAGTGGTTGCTGGCGTGGCCATTGGTGAGACGTCGATTGAACCGGGCGTGGTCGTGCAAGTGCTGGCGAATAAATTGTGGGGCGCCGGGTACGCGCTCGATCCTATCGACGAAGGCATCGTCTGGAACTATCGCCTGACCCGCGCACTGGTCGCGGCCGCCTGCGGTGCCGGTCTGGCAACGTGCGGAGTGATTCTGCAATCGCTGCTGCGCAACCCGTTGGCCGACCCGTATCTGCTGGGGATTTCTGCTGGCGCCTCGACCGGTGCGGTGATGGTGGCGTTGCTCGGCGTTGGCGCCGGGATCATCTCGTTGTCAGTCGGCGCATTTGCCGGCGCAGTCACGGCGTTTGTGCTGGTGATTGTGCTGGCGCGGGTCAGCGGTTCGGCCAGCGGTACCGGACAGATCATTCTTGCCGGGATCGCCGGCTCGCAACTGTTCAATGCACTGACGGCGTTTTTGATCACCCGCTCGGCCAGCTCTGAACAGGCACGCGGGATCATGTTCTGGCTGTTGGGCAATCTGGGCGGCGTGCGCTGGCCATCGGTGTGGCTGGCGGTGCCGGTGGCCGTGTTGGGGTTGATTGTGTGTCTATGGCATCGGAGGGCGCTGGATGCGTTTACCTTTGGCGCGGATTCGGCGGCATCCCTTGGCATTCCGGTGCGACGCGTGCAAATTCTGCTGATTGGTTGTGCGGCGCTGGTGACGGCGGTGATGGTGTCGATTGTCGGTTCGATCGGTTTTGTCGGGCTGGTGATTCCCCATGCGGCGCGGCTGTTGCTTGGCACCGGTCACGCGCGATTGCTGCCGGCCAGTGCATTGGGTGGCGCGGTGTTTCTGATTGCCGCTGACGTGTTGTCGCGCACGCTGATCAAGGGCCAGGTGATTCCGGTCGGGGTGATTACCGCACTGGTCGGGGCGCCGGTGTTTGCCTTGATTCTGGTTGGCCGCAGGTCCGCACGATGAGCAGTGTTTTGGGTTGTTCTGGTCTGAGCTTCAGAGTGCGCGGCGCCGAGTTGCTCAACAGTGTCAGCCTTGAGGTTCAGCGTGGCGAAACCCTCGGCATCGTTGGGCCGAATGGCTCGGGCAAATCCACCCTGTTGAAGTTGCTGGCGGGGTTGCGCGAACCGAGCGCTGGCGAGGTGCTGCTCGAAGGTCAGCGCCTCGGCAAAATGGCCCGGCGCAGCATTGCGCAAAAGCTTGCGGTGGTCGAACAACAGGCCGACACCGACGACGGCATTCGTGTGTTCGACGCCGTTGCGTTGGGGCGCACGCCCTGGCTGTCGGCGCTGCAACCGTGGTCGGCGGCGGACGACGCTATTGTCCAGCAGGCGCTCACCGACGTTGACGCGATGCACCTGCGCACCCGTCTCTGGCGCAGCTTGTCGGGGGGTGAACGGCAACGGGTGCACATCGCTCGGGCATTGGCACAGCGACCGCAAATTCTACTGTTGGATGAGCCGGCCAATCACCTCGACATTCAGCATCAACTGACCATTCTCAACGTGGTGCAGGCGTTGCCGGTGACCACGCTGATTGCGCTGCATGATCTCAATCAGGCATTGAAATGTGATCGTCTGGCGGTGCTGGAACGCGGGCGGCTGGTGGCGTTGGGCAAGCCGCTGGAGGTGCTGACACCGCAGCGGTTACAGGAGACGTTCGGGGTCAGGGCGCACTATCTGACGGACCCGTTTGATGGGGCGCAGATTCTTCGATTTCACTCATGACGCTGTGCATGTGAGTGGTCTGCCAGACCGGGTCAGCGTCGACGTCAATAATCTCGAAACCCTGCCGCTGCCAGAACGCGATGGCGCCCGGCAGAAACGGATGGGTGTGCAGGTAGATCACCTCGACTCCGTCGGCGAGTGCCAGGTCTTTGAGTGATCGGTACAACGCACCGGCCAGCCCTGAGCGGCGCTGCGATGGCAGGACGAACAGCCGGACGATTTCCACCACTTTAAGGTCCGGATAGGGCAAGTGCAGGAAGCGCCGGTCGTAGGCGAGATAGCCGATGGAGGCAACGATCTGCCCTTCGTGGCGAGCGATCAGAAAGCGCCCTGCCCCACGCAGATAAACCTCGGTGAACCGCGCCAGATCGTCGGGCATGCCGGTCGTGCTGAGCTTGGGGAAAAGCTCGGCACGGGCCTTTAGAACAAAATCAAGAACTTCAGGAATGTCTGCGTCGGACACGGCCTGGATTACGGGTTGATCACTCATGTAGCGGCAAACACCTGAACTGCGGCTGGGCACAGTAGCAACAGCCTCCCGGCGATGCCAAGGAAATCCCCGATTCTGAACTTCATACACAACCCTTGTAGGAGTGAGCCTGCTCGCGATAGCGGTGAGTCAGTCAACTCATTAGTGACTGATGCGACGCCATCGCGAGCAGGCTCACTCCTACAGGGGATTGTGTGTATTCCAGCTGTAGGTGTCAGGCCAGTTCTTTGCGCAGTTGGCGGGCGGCGGTGACCATGTGCACCAGCGCCGCTTCCGTTTCCGGCCAGCCACGGGTTTTCAAACCGCAATCCGGGTTGACCCACAGCCGTTCTGCCGGAATCCGCTTGGCCGCCTTGCGCAGCAGATTAGCCATTTCCGAAGCATCCGGAATGCGTGGCGAGTGGATGTCGTAGACGCCCGGGCCGATGTCGTTCGGGTAAGCGAAGGCTTCGAAGGCATCCAGCAACTCCATGTCCGAACGCGAGGTTTCGATGGTGATCACGTCGGCATCCATGGCGGCGATGGACTCGATCACATCGTTGAACTCGCTGTAGCACATGTGCGTGTGGATCTGCGTTTCGTCGCGCACACCGGAGGCGCACAAGCGGAACACCTCAGTCGCCCAGTCCAGATACTGCTGCCACTGCGCCTGACGCAACGGCAAACCTTCACGGAACGCGGCTTCGTCGATCTGCACGATCTTGATGCCAGCGGCTTCCAGATCCACCACTTCATCGCGGATCGCCAGCGCCAGTTGCCGCGCCTGCACTTCACGGCTGACGTCTTCACGCGGGAACGACCACATCAGCATGGTCACCGGGCCGGTCAGCATGCCTTTCATGACTTTGTCGGTGAGGCCTTGAGCGTAGCGGATCCACTCGACAGTCATGGCTTTGGGACGGCTGAGGTCGCCGAAGATCACCGCCGGTTTCACGCAGCGCGAACCGTAACTTTGTACCCAGCCGAAACGGCTGAACACATAGCCGTCCAGTTGCTCGGCGAAGTATTCGACCATGTCGTTGCGCTCGGCTTCACCGTGTACCAGCACGTCGAGGCCCAGACGCTCCTGGATTTCCACCGCATGGCGGATCTCGCTGTGCATGGCTTCGGTGTATTCGGCTTCGGTCAGCTTGCCCTGTTTGAACGACTGACGAGCGAGGCGAATCGACGCGGTTTGCGGGAACGAGCCGATCGTCGTAGTCGGGAACAGCGGCAGATCCAGCCCCGCGCGTTGCTTGGCAATGCGCTGGGCGAACAGCGATTGACGCTGGCTGTCCTTGGCAGTGATCGCTGCAACACGCGCTTGCACCGCAGGCTTGTGAATGCGCGGCGACGCAGCGCGGGCAGCCTGCACCGCGCGGCTTTCAGTCAATGCGCGCAGCACTTTCGGCGCTTCAGGTTCGTTGACCGCTTGAGCCAGCACCGCGACTTCTTCGCACTTCTGCACAGCGAAGGCCAGCCAGCTTTTCAATTCGGCATCGAGCTTGTCTTCACGGCCCAGATCCACCGGGCTGTGCAGCAACGAGCAGGACGGCGCGACCCACAGCCGATCGCCCAGACGCTCATGGGCATGCTGCAACGTCGCCAGGGCATTTTCCAGATCGCAGCGCCAGACATTACGGCCGTTGACCACGCCCAGGGACAACACTTTATAAGCCGGCAAGCGATCAAGAATGGTCGGGTATTGCTCCGGTGCGCGCACCAGATCGATGTGCAAACCGTCGACCGGCAGGTTCGCCGCCAGACCAAGATTCTCTTCCAGACCACCAAAGTAAGTAGCGAGCAGTTTTTTCAGCGGATCGCGCTGGATCTGGTTATAGGCACGCTCGAAAGCGTTCTTCCATTCCTGCGGCAGGTCGAGCACCAGAATCGGCTCGTCGATCTGCACCCACTCGACGCCTTGGGCAGCGAGGCGCGCGAAGATCTGCCCGTACAGTGGCAGCAAACGATCGAGCAATTCCAGCTTGTCGAATTCGGCACCTTTGGCCTTGCCCAGCCACAGATACGTCAGCGGGCCGATGATCACCGGTTTGACGTTATGGCCCAGTGCGCGTGCTTCTTCGACCTCTTCGAACAACTGCTCCCAGCCCAACTGGAACTGTTGATCCGCGCTGAATTCCGGGACCAGGTAGTGGTAGTTGGTGTCGAACCACTTGGTCATTTCCTGGGCGTGCGCCCCGCCGCAGCAACTGTCGCTGACGCCACGGGCCATGGCGAACAGGGTCTGCAGATTGGCTTTGCCGTCATGCGGACGGAAGCGCTCGGGGATGACGCCGAACATCAGCGAATGCGTCAGGACCTGGTCATACCAGGCGAAATCGCCGACCGGTAGCAGCTCGATGCCGGCGCTTTTCTGCAAGTCCCAGTGGGCCTCGCGCAGCTCGCGACCGACGGCACGCAGGCCTGCCTCGTTCAGTTCTCCTTTCCAGAACGCCTCTTGCGCTTTCTTCAGTTCGCGGTCGCGACCGATGCGCGGAAATCCAAGGGAATGGGCCAGTGCCATAACAAACAACTCCAATGTCTTGTTGATGGCGGCCATTGTCGGCATCGGCCTCTAGTGAGACAAACTCATTTTAATCTTGATCAACACGAGTTTCCCTCATGATCAAATCGTCGCTGAAAACACTTCTGACTTGTGCATTGGCAAAAACGCCAAACCGTTTTCGCAGCAGGAAATTTCTTCACAGATCAAGCGATTGGTGAGCGTAACGACGCCCTTTGAAAACTCGATGACGCCTCTGTGTAAACGCACTCAAACCCGCCCCGGCAGGTCTTTGATTTCGATCTATCGTTAGATCGAAATGGCTGAATTGGCGACCGACTAAAGGTTGCGACAGCTGATGTCTGAGCCTATGTTGCACGCGAGTCTTTTCCCCGCGATTGGAACGCGATCAACACCACCAAGAGGTGAAGAAATGTCTAAGGAATCACGCCCTGCCGTACTTGGGCTGATCGGCAATACTCCGCTTGTGCAAGTCACCCGCTTCGACACTGGGCCTTGCACGCTGTTTCTCAAACTCGAATCGCAGAACCCCGGTGGTTCGATCAAGGACCGCATCGGCCTGGCGATGATCGACGCCGCCGAACGTGATGGTCGCCTGCAACCCGGTGGCACCATCGTCGAAGCCACCGCCGGTAACACCGGTCTGGGCCTGGCATTGGTTGGCCGCGCCAAAGGTTATCGCGTGGTGCTGGTGGTGCCAGACAAAATGTCCACCGAGAAAGTCCTGCACTTGAAGGCCATGGGCGCCGAGGTGCACATCACTCGTTCCGATGTCGGCAAGGGCCATCCCGAGTATTACCAGGACGTCGCCGCCCGTTTGGCGAAAGACATTCCCGGCGCATTCTTCGCCGACCAGTTCAACAACCCGGCCAACCCGCTGGCCCACGAATGCAGCACCGCGCCGGAAATCTGGGCGCAGACCGAACATGATCTGGATGCCATCGTCGTCGGTGTCGGTTCGGCCGGCACGCTGACCGGCCTGAGCCGCTTCTTCAAACGTGTGCAACCGGATCTGGAAATGGTCCTGGCCGACCCGGTCGGCTCGGTGATGGCGCAATACAGCCGCGACGGCTCCCTGCCGACGCCCGGTTCATGGGCGGTGGAAGGCATCGGCGAGGACTTCATTCCGTCGATCACCGATCTCTCCAGCGTGCGTCACGCCTATTCGATCAGCGATGAAGAAAGCTTCGCTCACGCCCGTCAGTTGCTCAAGGCCGAAGGCATTCTCGGCGGCTCGTCGACCGGCACTCTACTCGCTGCGGCGCTGCGTTATTGCCGCGAACAGACCGAGCCGAAACGCGTGGTCAGCTTCGTCTGCGACACCGGCACGCGCTACCTGTCGAAGGTCTACAACGACCAGTGGATGACCGATCAGGGCCTGTTGCAGCGCAAGGGCTACGGCGACTTGCGCGACCTGATCGCCCGGCGTTTCGAGGACGGCCGCGTGATCAGCGTCGGCCCTGACGACACCTTGCTCACCGCGTTCCAGCGCATGCGTCTGGCCGATGTCTCGCAATTGCCAGTGCTGGTGGAAGGCAAACAACTGGTCGGTGTGATCGACGAATCCGACATCCTCCTGCCAGTGCACGAAGACGCCGCCCGCTTCAGCCAATCGGTGTCCAGCGTGATGACCGACAAACTGCAAACCCTCGCGCCCGGCGCCAGCCTTGCCGAGCTGGAAGCGGTGCTCAGCCGTGGCCTCGTCGCCATCATTGCCGATGCATCGGGCTTCCATGGTCTGATCACCCGCACCGACATGCTCAACCAATTACGGAGATCCCTCGCATGAGTCAGCACGACGATAAATCCCAAGGCTTCGCGACCCGGGTGATCCACGCCGGGCAGACGCCGGACCCGACCACCGGCGCGCTGATGCCGCCGATCTACGCCAACTCCACCTACCTGCAAGACAGCCCCGGCGTGCACAAGGGTTTCGATTACGGCCGCTCGCACAACCCGACGCGTTTTGCCCTGGAGCGTTGCGTGGCGGACCTTGAAGGCGGCACCCAGGCGTTCGCGTTCGCCTCCGGGCTGGCGACGATTTCCACGGTGCTCGAACTGATCGATGCCGGTTCGCACGTGATCTCCGGCAATGACTTGTACGGCGGCACGTTCCGCCTGTTCGACAAGGTCCGTCAGCGCAGTGCCGGACACCGTTTCAGCTACGTCGATCTGACTGACCTGGCGGCGTTCGAAGCGGCGTTGCAAGACGACACACGCCTGGTGATTGTCGAGTCACCGACCAACCCGCTGCTGAGCCTGTCGGACCTCGCCGCTATCGCCCGTATCTGCCGCGCTCGCGGGATCATCAGCGTGGCCGACAACACCTTTGCCAGCCCGTACATCCAGCGGCCGCTGGAGTTGGGTTTCGACATCGTGCTGCACTCGACCACCAAATACCTGAACGGTCACTCCGACGTGATCGGCGGTATCGCCGTGGTCGGCCAGAACCAAGAACTGGCCGAGAAACTGGGCTTCTTGCAGAACGCGGTCGGTGCGATTGCCGGGCCGTTCGATGCGTTCCTGACTCTGCGCGGGGTGAAGACTCTGGCGCTGCGCATGGAGCGTCATTGCAGCAACGCACTGGATCTGGCGCAGTGGCTGGAACAGCAGCCGCAGGTCAAACGCGTCTACTATCCGGGCCTTGAGTCGCACCCGCAGCATGAGTTGGCCAAGCGCCAGATGCGTGGTTTCGGCGGGATGATTTCCGTGGACCTGAACAGTGACCTTGACGGTGCTCGGCGTTTTCTCGAGAACGTGAAGATCTTCGCACTGGCGGAAAGTCTGGGCGGCGTGGAAAGCCTGATCGAACACCCGGCGATCATGACCCATGCGACCATTCCGGCTGATACCCGGGCGAAACTGGGGATTGGCGACGGTCTGGTGCGGCTGTCGGTGGGCGTCGAGGACGTTGAAGACCTGCGCGCCGATCTGGCGCAGGCGCTGCAATCGATCTGACCTTGCAGGAACGACAAAGCCCGCACGAAGCGGGCTTTGGTGTTCGAGCAGGCGGCCAGTGCTGGTCTCTGGCTTACAAGGTTTATCGGGCTTCCCACAGTACCGGGTCAAATTGAAAGTTAGTGCCTCGGCTGCTTCACACGGCATAAGGGCTGGATCTCAGCGCGGAGATCTTTCTAACCGTGTACCTTTCGGAGCGCGCCCCACGCCCCCTTGCTATCCGATTGCGCATCAGTCTGCGTCTTCGCCTACATCTTTGAGACTAGCAAAGGCTCGTCGACTTGAATCAGAGTTCTTAGACTGATTTGAGCTTTGCGCAAAACGGGCAGGAAGATAAGCGCCTAACGCCCGTCGATCCCCCCGCCGTACCGCCTCGCTATCGCGATCTATACTCAATCAGTTCGATCATGATTCTGTCGACACCCGCACGCTTGACGGTGTGCCTGTGCCTTTCGCCAACCAGACTGACCCCAGCCAAATGAGTCGTGGCGCCAGCCAATACGCGGCGGACGATGCCTTATCGCTTCGTGGCTGCCGGGTCATGGAGAAAACTATGAAACACAAGCTCTTGTCAGGCGTGCTTCTGGCGGTCGCGGCGACCGTGGTGGTGCCCAATGTCTGGGCAGCACAACCGCAGGCGTTGGCGTCCGATGGATCGGATCATGTCGGCGCCGGAGCGGTTGCTTCGGATGGTGCTGATCATGTCGGTGCAGGCGCGGTGGCTTC
>NZ_VCNJ01000036.1 GCF_005938625.1 Pseudomonas fluorescens | reverse complement strand
GTGCGCAAGAAGTTGCGCAGTACTGCGCAACTTCTTGCGCACTTTTGCATTCGACGAGCGCTTTATTTCGCACAAGCGCCTGAAAAATCAGACAAACACCCCGGCCCGCATGGCCCGCACAATTGTTGGCACGCTCCTTGATAACAGTCAGGCACCCACCGGGCGATTTCGCCTCCCGGGCACCTTAAATTATTCCGCAAGGAGAGCACCCCATGGCAACACCAGCGTACATGTCGGTTACCGGCGAAAAACAAGGCCTGATCACTGCAGGCGCTTTCACCGCTGACTCCGTAGGCAACACCTACCAGGAAGGCCACGAAGACCAGGTTATGGTTCAGGCTTTCACCCACGACGTGATCATCCCGCGTGACCCGCAATCCGGTCAGCCAACCGGCCAACGCGTTCACAAGCCAGTTGTGATCACCAAGGTCTACGACAAAGCTTCGCCTCTGCTGCAAGCAGCTCTGACCTCCGGCGAGCGCATGAGCGAAATCGTTATCCAGTGGTACCGTACTTCGGCTCAAGGTACTCAAGAGCACTACTACACCACCAAACTGGAAGACGCGATCATCGTCGCCATCAACAACAAAATGCACAACTGCCAGGATCCAGGCAACGCTCACTTCACCCACCTGGAAGAAGTGCAGTTCACCTACCGCAAAATCACCTGGACCCACGAAGTATCCGGTACTTCGGGTTCCGATGACTGGCGTGCTCCAGTCGTTTAATTACGGCTGATCGTTACAAGCATCGGCCAGCTCTGCTGGTCGATGTTGTTTTCGCCCTCCAGAATTTCGCGTACGTTGAGCCGCTTTGCGGTCGTCGACGAACGCCGCTGTACAGCACGAGGAACAAGGGATGTTCGCGCCGGCCAATGAAACCCACTTTGCCCTGACCATCGAAGGTCTTTCCGCCGATTTCCAGGTGTTTACCCTCACCGGTCGGGAAGCCATCAGCCAGCCTTTTGTCTTCGAGGTGGAGCTGGTCAGTGAGCAGCCGTCGCTGGACCTCGAAACCCTGCTGCACAAACCGGCCTTCCTGCAACTGTCGCCCGACGGCAGCGGCATCCATGGCCAGATCTATCGCGCCGCGCAAGGTGATTCCGGCAAGCGCCTGACCCGTTATTCGGTGACCCTGCGCCCGCAATTGTCATACCTGGCGCATCGCGTCAATCAACGGATTTTCCAGAACCTCACCGTGCCAAAAATCATCGGTATGGTTCTCGAAGAGCACGGTATCCAAAGCAACGCCTACGAATTCAAGACCGGTTCGATCTATCCCGAGCGCATCTACTGCGTGCAATACGATGAATCGGACCTGCATTTCATCCAGCGCCTGTGCGAGGAAGAAGGTATTCACTACCACTTCGAACACACGGCGACGGCGCACAAACTGGTGTTCGGCGATGACCAGACGGTGTTCCCGAAACTCAAGCCTGTGGCCTATCAGCAAGACTCCGGCATGGTCGCCAGCGACCCGGTGATCAAGCGCTTCGACCTGCGCCTGGAAACCCGCACCAGCCGCACCACCCGCCGCGATTACGATTTCGAAAAACCACGCATCACCCTGGAAAGCGAACAGCGCGGCGACGCCCTGCCCGACCTCGAAGACTACGATTATCCGGGTCGTTTCATCGACCGCGAGCGCGGCAAACACCTGGCCAAACGCGCCCTCGAACGCCATCGCAGCGACTTCCAGCTCGCCGAAGGCAAGAGTGATCAGCCGTTGCTGGTCAGCGGCCACTTCCTCGCCCTGACCGCGCACCCGAAAGCCAAATGGAATGACCTCTGGCTGCTCACCGAAGTCCACCACGAAGGCAAGCAACCGCAAGTCCTCGAAGAGTCGGTGACCAGCGACACCACCGCACTCAAAGACGATTTCCACCAGGGCTACCGCAACCGCTTCCAGGCCACCCCATGGGACGTGCCAAATCGCCCGCCCCTGCGCCACCCGAAACCGCGCATCCTCGGCAGCCAGAGCGCCGTGGTCACCGGCCCGAAAGGCGAAGAGATTCACTGCGACGAGTACGGCCGCGTCAAAGTCCAGTTCCACTGGGACCGCGAAGGCGAGGCCGACGACAAAACCAGTTGCTGGCTGCGCGTCTCCAGCGCCTGGGCCGGCGCGCAATACGGCGGCATCGCCATCCCGCGCATCGGCATGGAAGTGCTGGTGACCTTCCTTGAAGGCGACCCCGATCAACCGCTGATCAGCGGCTGCCTGTACCACAAGGAAAACACCGTCCCCTATCCACTGCCGGCGAACAAAACCCGCAGCACCTTCAAGACCCTCAGCTCGATGGGCGGTGGCGGCTACAACGAACTGCGCATCGAAGATAAAAAAGGTCAGGAACAGATCTACCTGCACGCCCAGCGCGACTGGGACGAAAACATCGAGCACGACCAGAAAATCCGCGTCGGCAACGAACGCCACGACACCGTCGAACAGAACAGCTACAGCGAGTTCAAGGCCGAAGAACACCACACCGTCTACGACGACCGCAAAGTCGAAACCCGCGCCAACGACCACCTGACCGTCGGCGTCAATCAGCACATCAAGATCGGCACCGGGCAGTTCATCGATGCAGGGCAAGAAATCCACCTGAGCAGTGGTATGAAAGTGGTGATGGAGGCCGGCGCAGAGCTGACCCTGATCGGCGGCGGCAGCTTTATCAAGATTGATGCTGGTGGTGTGACCATGAGTGGGCCGGTGATCAATATGAACTCCGGGGGTAGTCCGGGGAGCGGCACCGGTGCGGCTCCTTTGTTGCCGGGCGTCGTGAAACAGGCTGACGCCGACAAGGCTGGCAAGGTGTTAGTCCCGCCAATGACCAATCCGTTTGTACGAAAAAGCGTTCAAGGCCTGCCCCTTGTTCCGATCTGTGGAAAGCAAGCCAATGGCGCTTGCTCGCGAGAGGTTTGCCCATGTCTGAATGGCTGAGTCATTTCCTTGAACAACCCGTGGCCACAACGCCATCGGGCAACAGTGGAAACCGCACCCTGTATGGCATCATCGACAGCGTTCGCCAGCCTCGGGCTCTGGAAAAGCTTTATCAACAGTCCGGGTTGAATGGTGTTGAAAAGCTGTTTCAGGACACGCCGTTTGCCGAAATGAATGATGTCAGTCCGATCTGGCTGCAACTGACACCGGGAAGTCCTGCCGCCGCCCAAGCCATAGAGCTATGCCGCGACAACCGCGCGGGAATTTTGCTGACCTCGCGTGAAAAGCCAGAGACCGCGCTCTTGCATGCTCGTCGCCTCCTGCGCATGAACGACCCGTCTCATGGTGACTCGCTGGCGCGCTACTACGACCCGGCATTCTGGAGCGCGCTGGCGCTGACGGTACCCGCCCGAGCGCTGTTCGGCCCTTGGGCCAGCGTCTACACCCCGCCCGCCCACAGCGACGATCAACAATGGCGTGTTTGGGAACAAACAGAAAAAGTTGATGCCTCTAATGGCGAACAAAAATATCCGCTGCACCTGAAGAGCGACACGCTGATAGCGTTTGATGAGATCCGCTGGTGGTACTGGATTCGGCTGCGGAACGCCGAGTCCGCAGCGGGCTTATCGGATTCGCAATTGTCTGACGTGGCCGATAATTTACAACTGCTGGTGGATCACGGCATTGAAGAAGGACGTCATCTTGAGCACCTGCTGCCGAATCTGAACCAAGGTCCGTTGCAGGCCCGCACCGACGTCATGAACGTGCTGAGCAGCGACATGCCGGCATTCGAGAAAGTACAACGACTGGAAGTCTGAGATGACAGGTACGTCCGAACAAACACCCGCGCCAGAACAACCACCTGTTGTCATTCCGGCCGATCCACCAAAAAAGACTGCCGACGCGGAAACGTTCTGCAAAGACAAGAAGCCGGGCTGCAGCAGCAGCTATGACGACATCATCTACGTCACTGGTCAGCGCCGTTTCTGGCTGTTGCCCAAGCGCACGTCCGAGAAACTCAAGGAAAGCGTCAGCCTGCTCAAACAGAAAACCGTCGACGCTGATAAAGCCACGCGCATGAGCAACATCGCCGACGCGGGTTTGATGGACTACTTCCTCACCCCAGGCCCGGAAGCCTTTCTCGAAGGCGAGCAACATAGCAGTTACCTGGCGTCGAAGTCGGCAATCCCCGAAGATACTGCCAAAAAGGCGCAGTGCCGCAAGGATTGGGAGGCGGCAAAAGCCAAGGGTGATAGCGACGCCACGATGCACGCCGAGCGCGAGATGTTCCACGCTGGACAACGCATCGAGAAAAACCAGAAAAACATGGAAACCCTCGAAAAAGTTTCCGACGAAAAAGCAAAAACGTTGGGGTACAAACGAGAAAACGGCGTCTTCTATACCCCGCGCGCGTTAAAGGCCTGTGAAGCCATCGATACGTACATTAAAGAGCGCGACAAGGCGAAAGCCCACGGCTACAAAATGTTCGATCCAGGCACCAAGAAGATCGCCTCGGCTTGGGAACATCTGAAAGAATATAAGGCCCTTCACAAAAAGTTGATTGAAACCGGCGAGATCGACGAAAAGAAACTCAAGGGTGTGCAAATCAACATCCTGGCGTTGAAAGACCTGATGTCCAAGTACATCAATGCCATCGTCGAGCTTGCCGAGTGCGGGATTGCAGTTCCCGAGTTTGCGCTGAGTCCCGATGACCAATACGCCGGTACCGAGGATTTTCAGGCATTCATCGAGCTGACCACCAAACGCGATGAGCTTGAGAAAAAGATCGAAGAACGTTACTCCCAATGGGTCTCGGCCACTGGCGGAAAATCAGCGCCACCCGGCGTGCTCTTCGTCAGCTTGCAGAAACAGTGGTACGACCTGAATGACGAGGCAGAGCGAATTCAGAACACCGCCGAAGCACGCGTTCGAACACTGAAGCCGCCCCGTCTGTTTCTCTGGGACGCGGAAAGCTACAAGCCAAAACCCCTCGAACGACTGGCCAAAACAAACATTCCACTGCGTGAGCTCAGCAGCGCATCGTCGACGACGATCCTGAACCACATCAGCCTGAAACATCTGGCGCAGGTCAGCGGCAACGCATTCGAGGGTCAACTCAAAGAACTCACGACCAGCTTGCCCAAATCGATTGCCAAAGAATCCGACGACGACCGGATATTCAGTGATTGGCTAGAACAAGAAGGCGCGCTGCAGTTCGATGAAAAGGGACCATGGTTCGATGAACATGGACTTTTCGTGCCTGAAAAATTCTTTAGCGCACTGGAAGCCAAAGGCTACAGAGTCGAAAGCATCAAAGCCGAAGCCAAACGCAAAAGCTGGGGCGAAAACCTCAAAGCCATGGTTTTCGAAGATAAGCAGTTGCGCAACCTCATGCTGTTCGACAACAGCCCGCAGGCCCAACTGGTTCGATGCTTGCTCCCGGAAAGCGCCAACCTGCTGTCCGAAGTCAAAATGGAAGGCCCCACTCTGAAAAGTGGTTCCCCTCAGATTGCCAACGTAGAAGTAGCACTGGATGTAACTGCGTGGCGCGGGGAAGTCAGCTTACTCAAAGTCGAATTCCCGAAACGGGCAAAAGCCGATCCTTGGGTCGCGAAATACAAGGCCCAGGACGGCAGCGTGCGCAGCGTCAACTTCGGCAAACTGTCTCTGGATCTGGAAGCCAAGGCCTGGGGATTCGCTGGCGCAAGCCTCATGCTGTCGCGCGACCTGACCCTGGACCAGAAAACTGGCTACACCAGCCTGGTCGGTGTGGACATCGCTGAAAAATCTGGCGACCTCGCCAAGTTCGAAGTGTTTGCCGGCGCCCAAGCCGGGTGCAAAGTCACCGGCAAACTGTTCTGGTGCCCTCCCCCAAGCGTCCTCCCGCCTGCTCCCGTGCCCAATCGCATTTCAGCCAACCAGTGGCGCCCTATGGCCAAACTGGAAGTTGAAGTGGCCGTGGCCATCGGCGCCGGCTACACCGGCGACATGCAACTGCGGATGCAAAACGGCCTATTGCTGTTATCGATCAAGGGCGCTCTGGTCTGGGGCGCAGGCGTCAAAGGGTATTTGACCTTTGAAGTCGGCTACGACAGCATCGTAGCCTTGACGGAACTGGTGCGACAGGAAATGGCCGCGAACCAATACAAGGATCTTGAGTGGGTCGATGGCGAAGCCTTGGACTACCTGCAAAAACTGAGCTTCCTCGGAGCCACTGGTATCGATGTGGCGTTTGCCTATGTGCGTGGGTATGCGATTGTTAAAGGGATATTTGATGCGCTGACTGAGGGTGGGCGTGGGGGGTTGATTGCTTATACGTTAATTAGAGATAAGAACCAGAAAGCTATACAGGATTGGGTTTTTAATCTCCAGCCAGAGGCTTTAGGGCCGCTCCTTTTAGCATTATGCGCTCCTCCAAAAGCTTTCACCTTCGAAGAAGATGAGCAAGCTGAAGTTTTTGATGAAGAACAGACACATCTCCTACAACAGCGAGCAATAGAGAAGTGTTTAACCTGGATTTCAAACAAGACTAATGCTTCCCTACAGTTTGAAGAAGCGATTATTCGCATGAACAGAGACGGAGCGCGGTCAAGTCAGGCAGGATCCGTTTACTGCAAAAACAAGCTTAAATTGGACACCTTCATGGCCGAGCGTGTTTTGTCATTGCAAGTTGGCACTAACGAAATGAGAAATCGATACAGAGCGCTAGTTTCGACTATGGGCGCTCGCCTGAACGACCATTGCAGTTATCAAACCGAATACAAAGGTCCAGCGTTCGCACCTATTCAAAAGATCAAAAGCATCTATAAAGGGCCAAACATTGATTAAACATTACACTTGGTTATTTATTGCCTACTTTGCATTGTGCGGAACAGCAAACGCCGAACTGACACCAACACAAAAAAATGCAAAAGACACGGGTATCGCTATTTTTCAGCAGAGCGACTGGTACGACTCCCAGCCCTTCCTGAACATTGCTGCAGAGGCAGGGGATCGTGACGCACAATATTATTTGGGCGAAGCTATTAGACTCAGTCAGCGCTATATCACTCCAGACGCAAAAAAATGGTATGAGGCCTCAGCTGAGCAAGGTTTTTTATATGCAATGCTCCGCTTAAGCAACAAAAATGATTTGTGCGGAAGTATGGGTGCCTGCACAGATAAAAATGGAGTGGACTGGCGAGAGCGTTCACTAACAACGGCTCAAGAACGAGCAAAAAAAGGCGACACAGAAGCAATGACCGTCCTGTATACGGCTGGTCAGGGCCTGCCATGGCTTGAGAAAGCGGCCGAAGCAGGTGACAGTTACGCACAACAAATGCTGGCTAGCGCTTACAAAAGCGGTGCCGGGTGGTTTTTGATTCCAGGTAGTCGAGAAAAAGCGATTATCAAATGGTTTAAAGCGTCATCGGAAGGCGGTAACCCGAGAGGTATGTTCCTATATGCGAATTACTTATACGACCATAATGGTAGTAAAGAAGAGATCGCATACTGGGTGAAAAAATCAGCGGAACACAGTCATATAGATGCAGTTGGCACCTACGCATACAAAATTTCAGATCCTTCCAATGAACTTGGTTACCCAGAAAATCTGATTGAAGCATACGGTTTGACGCTTTTACTTTCAAAACTGGAGGCAGGAACAGCACCAGAAGATGCAAAGCGACTGCTCCCGGATCTGGCTAAAAAGATGAATCCTGTAGAAATAACAGAAGGAATTGAGTTTTCGAAAGAATGGAAAAAAAATCACCCTCCCTTATCTTATTTTGACCCAATATACGGATACTAGACGATCAAACATTTCTAACAACCCTACCTTCGCTCAATTACATTCAGGGGCAGAACACGGTTTATCATGTTTTACATGTGGAATGCCCCCGATTAAAAACACCATTGAAAGATAGACTTTTTTGCACCAGAGAAAAAACCTATAGCGACCATACTTAATCGAACGTATACACTGGCCATCATCCCCCCCCATTCAAATAGTCAAAGCTTTCCATACAGGACGAATCATTGACTAAAATAATATATATCATCAATTTATACTCAATATTTTTATTCACTCCAGCTTTCGCACAGCTAACAACAGAACAGCTATTAGCAAGAAATAACGGGATTATCCTTTATCAACAAAGTGATTGGTACGATTCACAGCCACTACTGAAAATCGCGGCAGATGCAGGGGACAGTACAGCGCAATATTACCTGGGAGAGGCTATCCGCCTCAGCAACCGCTACACCACCGAAGATGCAAAAAAATGGTACAAATCCGCAGCTAATCAAGGAAATTTGTACGCAATGCTTCGGCTGAGTGCGCATGACTTGTGCAAAGAGATGCAAAGTTGCTCAGGTAAAAACGATGAAGAATGGCGGAGTTATGCGCTGCAGATTGCAAATGAACGCGCCGAGAAAGGCGATACTGAGGCAATGATTGTTTTATTTACCGCTAGCCAAGGTTTGCAATGGTTAGAAAAGGCAGCGACAGCAGGCAGTGGATTTGCTCAAAAAACGCTCGCTGGTGAGTACAAAGATGGTGAGGGTTGGTTTCTTATTCCGGGTAGCCGCGATAAAACCATTCAAAAGTGGTACAAAGCCTCAGCTGAAGGTGGATATCCCAAGGCAATGTATCTTTATGCCAACTATCTATTCGAACATGATGGCAAGAAAGAAGAAGTTGCTTATTGGCTGAAAAAATCGGCCGAAAACGGTTACGCCAGCGCAGTCGGCAATTACGCACTCAGCGTAGCCCATTTGCCAAACGATCTAGACTATCCAAAAAACATGATTGAGGCTTATGGACTAGCCTATCTGATGTCGAAATTCGAGGGCGGCGGGACAGCAGGTGAAGATGGAAGGATGATACTGCCTGATATAGCTGAAAAAATGACGGAGCAAGAAATCAAGCAAGGCCTTCTATTCGCAGAGGAATGGAAAAAAACGCACCCACCGCTTTCTTATTTCGTCCCTGTTTATGGATACTGAGATCTCCTGGTAGTTAAAGAAAATCACCTCCCCGGAGCCGGGGCCTGATCCCGGAGCGGACGAAGCTGCGGCTGGAGCGCTCTACGATCACCGACGGCGATTGGGAACAATGGGGGATAAACCACGTTTTCTTTCTTCTAGAAGTGGTCTCCCCCCGAATAGCCTGCCCCCTTACTCGGTAAACAGCTAACCCACATAAAAAATCCACGAATAACTGAAGAACAACACTTACGTCATCAAAGCTGAAGCCCCGCATTCACGATGCATCTATTCAACCAGTTCCCCCGCCACCTCATACTTCACCACGACCCGATTCCGATAAAGCCTCTCCCTTTCCACCAACTGCCCCACCTGCCCCTTTTCCCTGACCTCTCGCCAAATCTCGTTCTCCCGATACACCCGCGCACCCTCCCGAACAAACCGATGTGCCTCTTGAAACACGTGATAGCGATATTCCCTCACCCGATCACACAACAACTCCCCTTCGAGTTGTGTCTCGCCGACGTTCAACTTCAGCTGAAAGCTCCGATCCGTCGGGTTATGCAGCACCAGATCAACGTAGTTATAGAAAATCGCTGCCCCTGACCCGAACGGCAGCACCCGCCCTTCATCCGGAAACGGGTCGAAGCTGTGGTTGGAGCGTTCGACCACCACCAGCGGCGAATGAATGGCCATCCAGTGAATCAGGTTGCTCAGTTGGCAAATGCCACCGCCTACCCCGCGTCGAGCCTCGCCGAAGGACAGTTCCATGCCTTCAACGTAGCCACGCTTCAACGTCGGGCGGCCGACGAGGCGGCAGAAGGAGAAGTGTTCGCCGGGGGCGATGATGACGCTGTCGATGGCGGCGACGGCGAGTTTGAGGTTGATGACTTTGTTGTGTTGCAGGGCGAGGTCGGAGTCGCCGAGTTTGCGGATGAGTTTCGAGGTGTGTTTGAGGTAGCGATAAGGCAGGCGCTCGGCCGTGGCGACGGGGCGTGCGTAGCGTTTGCTGGAACAGTGCCAGGCAATCTGGCGGAACAGTCTTTTTTGCCACACGCGCAGCCAGTACAAGACCGGGTGGTAGAGGGAAAGTGGTTTCATCCGTGACACAACGGCGCGCGCCGTTTCTTCCTTGAACGTGAGAGGGGCGCGCATTTTATCCGGTAATGACCGGCAGCACCCCATGCATTTCACAAGACCAGCGGTCTCACTTCGACACACTCTGCCGGCTACCCAATCCGCAAATTAAGGTTCGACTAAGGTTGCGTCGCTACGATCGCGGCCACGAAACCCTGTTGCCCTTGAATAGCGGATGAGCCCTTCTGACATGAAAGCGTTTGATTTACCAACCCAGCCATCGCCGAATTTCAGCCTTGTCTTGGTAAATTACAAAACCCCGGACATCACCAGAATGTGCCTTGAGCTTTTGCGTGAGCATGTCCAGGAAAAACGCATTCCGGTGTGGGTGGTGGATAACGATTCGGCGGACGCCAGTCTCGATTACTTGCGTTCGCTCGATTGGATCAACTTGATTGAACGGCCTTCGCCGGGCAAGGAAGCCGGGCATATTGCGCACGGTAAAGCACTGGATCTGGCGCTGGAAAAAGTCGACACCGATTATCTGTTTCTGTTGCACACCGATACCTTTGTCTACGACAAGGAAGTGTTTGCCATGATGATGCGCGAGTGCACGAAAATCCCAGACATGGCAGCGGTAGGTTGTGTCGAACAACTCAATCGCGGCATTGTTCGTGATACCTGGCGCTTAACTTCTCGCTTCTGCAAGCACTATGTTCGCAGAGCAAAAGTGCGTCTGGGCCTGCGTTCGAAAATGCCAAGACCGTACAAAGAAACCCATCTGAAAAGTTTCTGCACATTGTGGAATGCACGTTTGATGAAGTCCCAAGGCCTGCACTTCTGCATGGATGAACAGGTGCCGGGTTATGCGCTGCAAGATCGCATGAGCAGCCTGGGCTATGGCATCAAGTTCCTGTCGCCGCGCAAGATTTTCCGCTATCTGGATCACATCCAGTCCGGAACCGTCGCGGCTGCGGGCACCTACGGGGCAAATCACCGCAGGACAAGAATGTATCAGGCCACGCTGAAGCGCTTTCAAGGAGCAGCAAGACAAGGCTGAAGCGCACAACTCGGTCTAATTCACAGCAAACAAAAAGGGCGACTATAAAGTCGCCCTTTTTGTTTGCAGAAATTGTATACATCCACTCCGAAGAGGTGTTCGCCCAGTGTAATGGCCTGGCAATCCATGCACCGGTAAAGAGCCCTGACACTGGGCGAACGGGAAGGATTTTAATTGAAGTTGGCGCTTATGTCCTCATTCTTGAATATGAAATTTATGTACGAAAACGTTAATAGATATTTATCGACGATTCCTTTCATGAAACTTTCAATGAGGTCCATCCAAACTAATAGTATGACTACTCTCATACAAAAACTGTACAAGAGCAGTCACTCTGTAGAGTTAAAGCTCAACTTTCGTGTTGACTAGTCACTTTCAAGATATCGGTGTAAGTGACAATAACGCTCTGCCCTTCTTTCAGATCTTTCAGCTTTGCTTGGATTTCAGGCTTTTTCACGTCGAGTACTTTCGATACGCCCGCCGGGTTTTGCAGGGTCACCTGATTCTTCTTCAAATCAATTTTGGTGATTTTCAGTTGCACCTGAACCTGACGGAACGCTTCGCCACCGGGGTTATCGCTGCCCGGGGCCTTACGCAACTCGCCGGTACGTTCGGTGGTGCCAGGCAGACCTTTATCCACATCGGTGTCGAGGTAAGCGGCGACAGAACGCTGCACTTGGATGTTGACCTGATCGCCGGCCTTGAGATTGTCGAGGTTTTTCGCCTTGTCGCTGAGCTGAACGTGAACCGGTTTACCTTCGGCACCTTCGAGCACAACCTGATGGTTGGCGGCATCGACGGAGATCACTTTGGTGGTGACCTGATCGGCTTCAACAGTGGCGGACAGCGGAATATCGGCAGCCAGAGCGCCGAAGCTGGTGGCGGACAGTACGGTTGCGAGGGTGATGGCCTTGGCCAGTGCGTCGAGCTTCATAAGCAATACTTTCCCTGTGATGAATGGCAGCGCCCGGCGCCGAATCGACTTCGACGACGAACGTGCCACTGAGCATAGACGCTGTTCAGGGCTTGGCTTTGGTTTGTGTCGAGGAGGTCTGTTGTTTTGCGGTGTCCTGCGCGGTGGATTCGCCGCTGGGCGTGCCTTTGCCAGTGTTTTTACGCTGTTTCGGATCGGTGGGCCGTAGGGCGTCGTTGTCGCGTTCGGTTTCGCCCGGTGGCCGGGGTTCGTCGGGGTGTTCGCCTTGGGTGATGGGTTTCATGGGGTAGTCCTCAGGCTTCAGGGTCGTCGAGTTCACGGGTGACGTTGATCGACGGTGAATCCTTGTGCATATCGTCGGCTTTGGCGCGCAGGATCTGCCATTGCTCAAGATCGATGGCGCCTTGGCCGAGCAAGTCGTCGGCGATGCGTTGCAGGTCGAAGTAGTGGGCGTCGGGGGATTGCTGCCAGTAGGTCTGGTCATCGAACAGGCGCTGCCAGGAATTCAGGTCTGGGGGTTGCAGGTCGTCGCTCATTGCCAATCCTCGACAGGTTTCTCTATAGAGGACAACACAGCAAGCCGAGTTCAAACCGATCCATTGCAGGAGCTGCCGAAGGCTGCGATCTGTTGATGTTGCTTTTAAAACCAACATCAAAAGATCGCAGCCTTCGGCAGCTCCTACAGGGATTTGCGGATACCTTTCAGTACCCGGTCATTTCCAGATAGCCCTGGCCGGGATGACTGCCGCTGATGCGCACCGGGCCTTCCCAATAGGGGATGCGCAGGTTCATCCACGCATTCGGGTTGAGCGCGTCGAGGGTGATATCGAGGTGCTTGTCGGGGATGCTGATCGACCATTTCACCGGCATCGCCCGTCCGGCGACTTTGGCAGTGTCTTGCGGGATGAGCCGGATCTGCGAACTGCGCAGGGTTTGCGTCTGGCCATCGGCGGCTATCCATGTGCCGGTGAGATACGGCGCACCGTCCTTCTGGCGCATGCGGTACAGCATCACGTGTTCACCACTGTCCAAGTGCAGGGAAAACCAGTCCCAACCGGTTTGATTCGCGGTCAGCGGCTGACTGCTCCATTCGCGATCGAGCCATGCCGGGCCACTGACGGTGTAGCTCTGGCCGTCAATCTGCAACGTGCCGCTGGCCTGGAAAAACGGCTGACTGTAGTAATACGACGCCTGACCTTCTTCAGATTTCTGACTGAAACCCTTGTCGCCCTGCAACACCAGCGGGCGGCTGGAAGTGAGGTGCAGTTGATAGGCGAAATCCTTGTCGCGAGCGCTGAGTTGCAGGTCGCTCAACGGATCCTGCGCCTGACTGGCGAACCGCCAATCGTCGATCCACGCCTCGAACGGCGCCAGCCGCACGCCCGCCTGTCCCACTCCGCCTCTGGCGTAACGTTCGACGGCGTGATGCACCGTGCTCGAAGTCACCGCAGCATGCCCCAGCCAGATCGTCTGATCAGTCCACCCGGCCTGCTCCGCCAGCGGTTTCAGCGCACTGCGAAACAGCGTCCACTGCACGCCGAACTCATTGCCCTGCTGATCCTTGAGATTGGCGGTGACGTACCACCACTCGATACGAAAACCCTCGTGTGCAGCGTGATCTGCCGGAAAACTGAACACCCGCCCCGGCACCACCGGCGTAAACGCCAACGCCTGATCGCCCATCCCGGCGAAGCCTTTCTGCTCCGGCGCGGATTGATCGCAACCACCGAGCAGCAACAAAACCATGAGCACAGCGAAGTTAATCCTCATGGGCAAACGTCCTCAGCAGATCCGCCGGTTGCGTGCGGTACAGCGAGTACAGCGGCCATGCCGAAGCCAGCAACGTCGCCAACAACGCCAACCCCATCAACTGCAGCAATTGCCACGGAAACACCCGCAACGGCAGCCGCCAGCCAAACGCCTGCACATTGATCACCGCGTCCAGGCACCACGCCAGCGCGATCCCCAGCGGCAACGCCAACACCAATGTCAGCACCGCCAGCAGCCAGGTCTGACCGAGATTGAGCAGCATCAACTGCCGTCGCGTTACGCCCAGCGCCCATAGCGGTGCGAGTTGGCCGAGGCGGCTTTGACTTTGCGTCAGCAGGCTGATGAACAGCGCCACGCCCGCCACCGCCAGGGTCAGGCTGTTCAACGCCGCCGTCGCCGCAAAGGTCCGCTCGAAAACCTGCACCGACCAGCCCTTGAGCCGCGCCTGATCGACGATGCGGCTGTCATCGAGTTGAAAGCGCGCCTGTAAGCTGTTCAACAACGCCGGAATGTTCTGCGGTTCGATGCGCAGATTGAAACGGTTCGGCGTCAACTGCGGCCAGCCGCGCAGCAGGTGGTGGATGTTGACCAGCAAGTGTCCCTTGGGATTGCCGTAGTCGGCGTAAATGCCAACGATGCGCGGCGACCATGTGCCGTTTGGTGTAGGAATCGCCACGTGTTCACCCACGTGCAATTTCAGACGCCGGGCGATTTGCTCGCTGAGCATCACCGCATCATCCGTGGCCAGATGCGCCCACGGGTCGCTGCCACTGACATCGAGCAACGGCCAGTGCTGGCGATAATGCGCGTGATCGATGATGCCAAACACTTCTGCCGGCCAGCCCTGCAACGTCACCGCAACCTGCCAGTTGGGCAGCACTGCTGCAACATTCGGCTGCTGCTTGAGCCAGCTGTACATTTCCCGCGACTGTGCCGGATTGCTCGGATTGATATACAACTCGGCACTCAGGCGTTGTTCTAGCCAGTCGTTGAAGGTCTGGCGAAAACCGGCGGTCATGCTGCCGGCGCCGATGTTGGCGGCCAGCGCCAGAAGCAAAGCCATCAACGCCAGACTGAGTGCCGGCAATTGCTGACGGCAATCGGCGAGAAACCACTGACCCAGCACCGAGCGACTGCGCCCGAGCAACTGATTCAACAGCGCACTGAGCAACACCGGCAGCGCCAATGCGGCGCCGATCAGCAATCCGGCCATCAAGACAAAACCGCTAGCCAGACTGTCGCCCCAGATCAATGCCGCCAACGCGACCAAGCCCAATACAGCCGCCAGCCAACCTTGTCGGCGCAACCAGCGCGCGTATTGCTGATGCCAGGCTTGCGGATCCGCCACGGCCAACAATGGCAAACGGGCGGCGCGCAGCAGACTGTTGGTCCCGGCGAGCAAGGCGCCGAGCAGGCTCAAACCAATGCCGCTGAACCACCACCAGGGACTGAGGCGCAACTGCCCCGCCACTTCTGCGCCGTACAACCCACGCAGGCTGGCGGCGACATCCGGCAGCAAGACACTGGCCAGCCAATAGCCGCTGATCACGCCGAATAATCCGCCGATCAGCGCGAGAACCCCCAGCTCGACGATCAAGCACAAGATCAACATCCGCGCGCTGACCCCGCAGGCGCGCAGCGTACGCAACAAGCCGCGCCGCTGTTCCAGAGCGAGGCCAATCGCGGCGTGGACGATGAACAAGCCAACCATGAACGACAAAAAACCCAACGCATCGAGATTCAGGTGAAAGCTCTCGGTCAGTCGCGCCAGATTGTTTTCCTCGCCGCTGCTTTTGAGCTGCAACTGCCCCTTGAACGCGGCGGGCAACTCGGCGTGAAAATCCTTGGGCAGCAATAGCCGCGACAATTGTCCTGGTTGTTCCAGCAGGGTTTGCGCGACGCCGATGTCCACCAGCAACAGGCCGGGCGCCATGTCCTTTTGCGCGAGCAACGGCGGCAATCGCAGACCATTCGCCGTTTGCGGCGTGTCGCCTTCACGCAGATCCAGCGCTTGTAGCGTTTCCGGTGAAATCCACGTACTGCCTGGCGGCGTGAAGAACTCTACGACCCGTTCGATCGGCATCGCCTGCCCGGCCACCGCCGAATCGGCCGGCAGCGACACCGGTTCGATACCCATCAATTGCAGCCGCTGATTTTCGAAGCCCTTGAGCAGCACCCGCCCTTGCAACAGCGGTGAAACCGGCCAGCCCTGTCGGCGCAGATCAACAAACCATTGCTGCGCAAAAGTCGCACCGTTCGGCGTGCTGAGACTGGCCTGCGGTTCGCCGCCGATCAACTGGCTGGCCCGTGCGTAGCTGTCACGCGCCTGACTGTTCAGCGCCTCGACGCCGGTGAGCAGACTGGTCGCCAGCCACAACCCGGTCAGCACACTGAAAAACTGCACCGGATGGCGCCGCCAATGGCTGAGCAGCGCGCGCAGGGTCTGGCGGAAAACGCTCACGTCAGCCGCCCGTTGGACAACACTACTCGCTGCGCCAAGCGGGCCGCGACTCGCGGGCTGTGGGTGACCATCAACAACGTGGTCGGCGTGTCATCAAGCAATTCCAGCAACAAGCGCAGCACTTCGTCACTGGTCGCTTCATCGAGGCTGCCGGTGGGCTCATCGGCGAGCAGCAATTTCGGCTGCGAGGCCAGCGCCCGGCCCAGTGCAACCCGCTGCTGTTGACCACCGGAAAGTTGCTCGGGATAACGCTTGAGCAAATCGCCCAGGCCCAGACGCTGCACCAGATGTGCCTGCCAACGTGGCTCATGGCGCCCGGCCAGACGCGCCTGAAAGGCCAGATTGTCTTCGACGCGCAAACTGCCGATCAGGTTGAACTGCTGGAACACCAGACCGATTTCTGTGCGCCGCCAATTCGCCAGTTGCGCTTCGTTCATCACCTCCAGCCGATGTTCGCCGCTGCGAATGCTGCCGCTGTCGACTTTGTCGAGACCGGCCACCAGGTGCAGCAAGGTGCTTTTGCCGCTGCCGGATTCGCCCATCAGTGCCAGGCTGCTGCCGGATTCCAGCGTCAGGTCGACACCTTGCAGCACCGGCAATGGGCCTTGCGGGGTGAGATAGCTTTTGAAGACGTTTTCAACACGAAGCATGCCGCCACCTGATCGGTCAGTGTGGGGCAAGGATAGCGGATGCCGGTGACAGACTTGAATCTTGCGTTGAAGCAAATGGCCTCATCGCTGGCAAGCCAGCTCCCACAGGATTAAGGCTGCTCCCACCTCTGAGTACACAAACGAACACTGTGGGAGCTGGCTTGCCAGCGATAGGGCCAGTCCTGCCAGCACACAATCTACTGACCGGCAGCCACACTCGCCGGTGCCTGCGACGGCGTGACAATGCTGCCCAGATCAATGTGCTTCCACTCAGGCTTGGCCCCCAACCGCGCATTGAAGCGGTAGTTGAACGTGAATTCATCCGCCGTCGCGACACTCAGTGGCTTGCCATAAACCGCCTCGATCCCCGCCAGGTCGTAACCCATCAACTGCAGCAGGGTCGGAAAAATGTTGTAGTGGCTGGAGCGATCCTTGTTCGCCGACAATTGTGCCGACCAGTCCAGCGTTTTCAGCTCGCTGCCGGAAATCACTACCAACGGCACCAGGCCCTCCTCCTCCACCGGATCGCCCCCGCAGTGGGTGTTCAAGCCCGGATTGCCGCGCTCATGCAAATCCTGGCCATGATCAGACGTATAGATCAGCAACGCATTGTTCAGATTGCCCTGAGCGAAAACCCGCGCAAAGAACTCACCGACATTCCACAACACGGTGTTCTTGTAGGCATTGCGGTACAGCACCCAGTCATCCGGCTGACCATTGAAACCGTTGCGTTCGCCGGTATCGGCCACCTCGGTGAACTGCCCGCGCGGCAAGGTCGGGCGGTACGCCATGAACGCGTCCGGGTATTTGTCGTGCACCGGGAAGTGCGCGCCGACCTTGTTGATCACCACCAGCTCCGGCTGGTCATCGTTGAGCAGCTCAATGAGTTTCGCCGCTGCCGCCATGTCGCGGTCGCGCACGCTGGTCTGGTCGAATTGCACGAACTGGTCGATGTCCTTTTTCTCGGTGTCGGTCATCAGGTTCTGCAGATTGCCGGCGGTGCGCTGGGCATCGATGTACACGGTGCGCAACCCGGCTTTCTTGGCGTACTGCCAGATCGACGGCAACGTGCTGTTGATGCGCATGTAGTCGGCGCGGGTGCCGCCGTAGCGCAGGGTTACGTTGGTGTCGGCGCTGCAATTGGCGATGGACGCCGCGTAGCCGTAATTGAAGATGTCGACGCCGGGACGCGCCTGTTTGAGGTTGCTGTGCACACCGAACGGCGCGTTGATGTCGAGGTAATTGCCGGAAATGCTTTCGTCGATGATCAGCACAATGTCGTGGCCGACGGCTTGCGAGGTGCGCGCCAGTGTCACCGGTTCGCGCGGGCCGACCGTGTTGTGCAGCGCCTCATAGGCAAACAGATTCAGATAGGCCAGCGGCGTGTACATGATCGGCAAGCCCCGCGCGCCCTCACCCGCACGCAAGAACAGCACGGCACTGAGCAGCAACACGCCGCACAACGGCGCCGCCACACGCAGCGCATTGGGAATCGACAAACCGTGGCGGGGTTTCAGGCCGATGCCGAACAGCAACAGCAAACCACTGACGGCGCCGTGCAGGATCGCGTCTCGATACTGGTAGGCCGCTTCCTGGATGAAGCCGCCGGAATACACCAGCGAGACGAAACTGCTGTAGCTCAGGTAATCCGCGGTGACCCGGGTGTAGACGTCGAAAAACACCGCCGAGGCAAACATCGCCAATGCGAACACATGCCGAATGAGTGACTGTCGTATATACGCCGTTAGATATAACGCTAAAGTAAGCGCCAAAAACATCGCGCCAAAAAGAAGTACAGAAAAACCGAGGCCGATAGCATTTAACCGATCAATGTAATATTCGGAATAAAGCAGCAAATAAACAACTAAAAGCAGTTCTTTCAGATATCGAAACATGGCAATTCCGGTCGCGCGTAAATCGTCGAGGGTCAAGAGTTTGTCGGTCAAAAACTGACACTAGCACCCGGCCATCAAAGCGCAAGAAATGGCTGGATTTCTGGCAAAGCGTCAAAAAACCGATGACTCAAATCTGACACACTCAACTTGCTGAAAGCCTTTAATTTCGTGGCCTTCGACCGTCCATCGTTTTCTTTGAAATGTGAAAAAAGCGTCAAGGACGCCACAAATGCAGCAATAGCAAGCACTTGATGGCCAATCGCCCCCAGAAATGGGGCTGTTATACAGGTGCAACATGTCATTTTGCTGACACGCTTTTCAAACCCTGCGCTATACCCCTTTTGACAGTCTCATTTTGAACTTCTTCTTTTCGCTCTATCGAGGGTGCGCAGATGGACGTGAGCGTATTTGGCACGGGCTATGTTGGACTAATACAAGCCGCCGCACTTGCAGATGTCGGTCATCGGGTTTTATGCGTGGATATTGACCCGAACAAGATTAAACAACTGCAACAAGCGGTGCCGCCAATTAGCGAGCCAGGTTTGTCCAGCACACTTGAGGAGAACATCAAGGCCGGCCGTCTGCTGTTCAGCACTCAGGCCAGCGACGCGGTCGAGCACGCCGAGCTGATTTTCATCGCCGTCGGCACGCCTGCCGATGAGGATGGCTCCGCCGACCTCAGCCACGTGCTCAACGTCGCCCGGCAAATCGCCTCGCACATGGAAGCCGATCGCACGCTGATCATCAAATCCACGGTGCCGGTGGGCACCGCCGATCAGGTACTGGCCACCGCCAACAGTGAATTGCTGCGCCGCGGCAAGACTGACCTGCAAGTGCGCGTGGTCTCCAACCCGGAATTCCTCAAGGAAGGCAGCGCCCTCGCCGACTGCATGCGCCCGGACCGGATCATCGTCGGCACCCACGACGACGCGGCCCGCGAGCAGATGAGCGAGCTGTACGCACCCTTTTGCCGCAACCACGAAAAACTGATGTTCATGGACAACCGCAGCGCCGAGCTGACCAAGTACGCGGCCAACGCGATGCTCGCGACGCGCATCAGCTTCATGAACGAGTTGGCCAACCTCACCGAACTGCTTGGCGCCGACATCGAAGCGGTACGCAAAGGCATCGGCTCCGACCCGCGCATCGGCTACCACTTCATCTATCCGGGCTGCGGCTTCGGTGGCTCGTGCTTTCCCAAAGACCTGCGCGCCCTGCTGCACACCGCCGAACACAACGGCATGCCGCTGAAACTGCTGCGCAGCGTCACCGATGTAAACGACCTGCAGCGGCACATTCTGTTCAGCAAACTCAAAGCACAGTTCCCGCAAGGCCTGGCCGGTAAGTCCATCGCGATTTGGGGCCTGGCGTTCAAGCCCAATACCGATGACATGCGTGAAGCACCGAGCCGTTATCTGATGGATGCGCTGTGGGCCGAAGGCGCCAGCGTGCAGGCCTACGACCCGGAAGCCATGTCCGAGTGCCGCCGCCTCTACGGTTACCGCAACGACCTGCACCTGTGCGCCACCCGCGACGACACTCTGGAAGACGCCGATGCGCTGGTGATCTGCACCGAGTGGAAAAACTTCCGCGTGGTCGATTTCGAATTGCTTGCCGAAAAGCTGCGCTCGAAGGTAATCATCGACGGCCGCAATCTTTACAACCCGGAACAAGTGGCGGCCGCCGGCCTGCATTACAGCGGCATCGGTCTGCGCCACATTGCCCCGGAAGGGCTGCGGCCATGAAGATTCTGGTCACCGGTGCGGCCGGTTTCATTGGTGCCCATTGCGTGTTGCGGTTGATGCGCGACGGACACTCGGTGGTCGGTCTGGACAATTTCAACGCCTACTACGACCCGCAACTCAAGCACGACCGCGTGCAATGGGTGCGCGAGCAGGTCGGCGATTTCCAGCTCGCCACGGTTGACCTGGCCGATGCCTCGGCCATCGAAGCACTGTTTGTCCGCGAACGTCCGCAAGTGGTGATCCATCTCGCGGCGCAGGCCGGGGTGCGTTACTCGCTGGAGAATCCACGGGCGTATCTGGACAGCAACCTCAACGGTTTTCTGAACATTCTGGAAAGCTGCCGGCATCACCCGGTCGAGCACCTGATTTACGCTTCGTCGAGTTCGGTGTACGGCGCCAATCAGCACACGCCGTACTCGGTGCAGGACGGCGTCAATCACCCGCTGTCGCTGTACGCCGCGACCAAAAAAGCCAACGAGCTGATGGCGCACAGTTACAGCCACCTGTTCGGCATCCCCTGCACCGGCCTGCGCTTTTTCACCGTGTATGGGCCGTGGGGCCGGCCGGACATGTCGCCGATCCAGTTCGCCCGGGCGATCAGCGAAGGCACGCCGCTGAAGCTGTTCAACTACGGCGAGCACCAGCGCGACTTCACCTACATCGACGACATCATCGAGAGCATCTCCCGCCTCATCGAGCAGCCACCGCAGGTCAATCCGCAGTGGGATCGCGAGCAGCCCGACCCGGCGAGCAGCATGGCGCCGTGGCGGTTGTTCAATATCGGCGGGCAGCACCCGGTCGAGCTGAAAACCTATCTGGCACTGCTGGAAAAACACCTTGGCCAGAAAGCCATTGTCGAGCTGCTGCCGCTGCAACCGGGCGACGTACTCAACACTTGCGCCGAGGCCAGTGATCTGGCCCACGCCACCGGATTTCAGCCCCGGATAGAGCTGGATGAGGGACTCGGACGCTTTGTCGCCTGGTTCCGCGACTACTACCCCACTGCCTATCGCCCAAGCGCCGTACGCGGCTGAATTAATGCGGAGGATTTTATGACTGGTCATGAGAAAGGTGTACCGATCCAACAAATGCGCCGCGACAAGCGCGTGGATCCCGAGCACCGAATGCGTCTCGACGCAGCGATTCATCGTCAGGGGCGCGGCTGGTTCACTGGTCGCGACGGCGGTCGCCCATGGCAACTGTCGCGCACCAATCGCGTGGTTGCCTGCCTCGGTGCGCTGATGATTCTGCTGCTGATTTCACCACTGTTGCTAGGCCTGGCAGTGGCCATCAAATACTCCAGCAAAGGCCCGGTGATGTTCGTGCAGAAGCGCACGGGTTATCGCGGGCGCAAGTTCGGCATGTACAAGTTTCGCACCATGGTCGCCAACGCCGAAGAATTGAAAGAGTCGCTGCGTCACCTGAACAAGCACGGTGCCGACGCCATCGACTTCAAGATTGATCAGGACCCGCGCATCACCCGCATCGGCGGTTTCCTGCGGCGCACCAGCCTCGATGAACTGCCCAATCTGATCAATGTAGTGACCGGCGACATGCGCCTGGTCGGCCCGCGTCCGACCTCGTTCAACGCCTACCGCTACAAGGACAATCACCTTGCCCGTCTGGCGATCTACCCCGGCATGACCGGCCTGTGGCAGATCTCCGGACGCAGCAATATCGACTTCGACCAGCGCGTTGAGTTGGACCTCAGCTATATCGCCGAGCAGAGCCTTTTGCTTGATCTGAAGATTCTGTTGAAAACCCCCTTCAAAGTATTCAGCGGCCACGGAGCAAGCTAATGGACGGTTCAACCAACAAAAGCCTGAGCATCGCCAATCCCAGCGAATCGAACCTGACCTCGACCGTGCTGGATCTCGATCTGCGGATCCTGTTCCTGACCGCCGCCAACCCCGGCGCCGGCACCACCACCAGTGCCCTGGCGCTGGCCAGCCAACTGGCGCAAATGAGCAGCGGCCAAGTGCTGCTGGTCGACGCCAGCCAATCGGCGAGCAACCTCACCCAGCAGTTGAACCTGAGCAAGGAGCGCGGCCTGCGTGACCTGCTGTTCAACCCGGACAACCCGCCGCTGTTGCAGGACTGCGTGGTGCAGGTGTCGAGCCTGCCCTTCCACGTGCTGCCCAATGGCCGGCCGATCCGCACCATGGAACACCTGACCGCCGAGCGCCTGAGCCCGTTGCTCGATCAATTGGGCAGCCAGTACCGCTTTGTGGTGATCGACGGCGACGCGGTGTATTCCGCCGCCGACACGCTGGTCATCAGCACTCAGGTCGATGGCGTGGTGTTTGTCGTACGCGCCGAAGACACCCGCTGGGAAGTCGCCCAGGCCGCCGTGCAACGCCTGACCCAGGCTGGGGCAAAAGTGGTCGGCAGCGTGTTCAACCGGCGCAAGTACTACATGCCCAAATGGCTTTACAAAAACCTCTAAGCGAACGCGAAGGATGACGCCATGAACGCCAAGATTCTTGTGCTGCTGATGCTGCCGCTTGCAGGCTGCTCAAGCACCTCCGAAACCCAGCACATGCCGGTGAATATTCTCACCGCAACACCGGCCAACGCCCAGGCCACCGATATGCCGAAGATCGAGCAGACCCTGCGTCCGCAGGATGTGCTCGACGTGATCTTCCATATCAGCACCAGCGGCTCGGACGCCTACCGCGTGCAGTCCGGTGACCAGATCGGCCTGAACTTCACCGCCGCCAGCCAGCTCAACGGCAATCAACTGGTGCTGCCCGACGGCACCATCGAACTGCCGGGCGCCAACACCTCGGTGAAAATCGCCGGGCTGACCAGCGATCAGGCCCGCGAAGAAATCCAGCGCGTCTATCAGCGCAAGCAACTGTTCCAGCCCAACCGCAATCAGTTGACCGTGCAGATCATCAGCCCGCTGACCAATGAGCAAAACCTGAAAAGCGCGCTGAACCACCCGGCCACCGGCATGAGCCGCGAGATCACCGTCGGCACTGACGGTTACGCGAGCTTCCCGGAAATCGGCGCCGTGCCGCTGCAAGGCATGACCGTCAATCAACTGGAAACCTTCCTCAACAAGAAATACGCGCAACTGCCCGGCCGCATGACCGTTGATGTGCTGCTGAAATCCACCGCCGGCAACGAAATCTACGTACTGGGCGAAGTCGGCCAACCGGGTTCCTACCCGATCCGCCGGCCAGTCTCGGTGCTTGAAGCGTTGACCCTGGCCCGTGGCACCAACGTCAAGGCGCGCCTGGATTCGGTGGTGATCATGCGCCGCAACGGCAATCAGGTGCAGGCGGTACATTACGACGTCGAGAAGGCGCTGTCCGGCGATGCTTCGCAGATCGCCTACCTGCAGCCGGACGACATGCTCTACGTGCCGAAAACCAAACTGGCCAGCGCCGGCGAACTCGCCCGTCAACTGGCCGACGTGGTGCTGTTCCAGGGCGTCGGGTTCAGCTTCGGCTACCGCGTCGACAACAAAGACAGTGACAGCAACTAACTCTCAGGTGACCGACCATGAACCCAAAGGAAAACTACCTGCATGAGTTCTTCAGGATCTTCTTCGCCAACAAGCAACTGGTGAAACGGGTCTTCCTGATCTTTGCAGTGATCGCCCTGCTCCTGCCGTTGGTGCTCAAACAGAGCTTCGATATCACCGCGCAGGTCATCGTACAGTCGAAAAAACTCTCTCAGGGTGACGCCACCACGTCGCTCACGGTGGACAACGCCACCTTCATTCCGCCATCGCTGGCGGACATGGAAACCGAGAGCAATATCCTCCGTTCGCCAGCGTTGATCCGGCAGACCATCAGTGAACTGCGCGACAAGGGTGAATACACGCCTTCGCCGGGCATCTTCAGCAAACTGGTGGCCGAGCCGTTCAAGCGCTACGTCAGTTCGCCGCTGCGCCAATACGTGATCAACCCGGTGCGTAACGTGCTCGGGCTGGAAACCGATCCGGTGCGTGACACCGCGCTCGACGCGCTGACCCAACAAGCCATCGACAGTCTGAAAATCGAGACCCTGCCTGGCTCCAACGTGATCTCGATCGTCTACAGCTTCCCCGATCCGCATCAGGGCACAACGTTTGTTTCAGCCCTGCTGCAGAACTATCTGTTCAGTCGTCAGGCTTTGCAGTCGATCGACTTGCCGCAGTCCTTCTACGAATCGAAGAAGCATCTCTATCAAGTGCGCCTCGACGGCCTGGAAGGTAACCGCCAAGCCTTGCTGGAAAGTGTCGGCTCATCGGATCCGAAGGAAGAAATCACCTTCCGCCTCAACGCCATCAACACCGAAGAGCAAGCCCTTAACCTGTATCAGGATCGCCTGTTGCAGAGCCAACGCTGGCTCGAATACCTGAAAACCGCGCTGGCCGCCGCCAGCAATAACAAACTCAACGACTACACCTTCCCCTACACCTTCACCACCACCGTTGACAACGTGGCGTTCGAGGATCGGGAAATCAAACAGATGGGCGAGCAACTGACCACCCAGGTCAGCCGCTACATGAACGATCTGGCGGTGTTCCAGCCTGGCAGCGAGCCGATGTTGCTGACCCGTGAACAGATCGCTCGCACCCGTGGCCAATTCCTCAAAGTGGTGAGCAACCGCATTCAGGAACGCACCGCCGATCTGGCCGTGGTCAAACAAGTGATCGAGCAGAAAACCGCGCGCATCGCCGAGTTCAAGAACCGTATCCACGAGTTGCAGCAGACCCAAAGCAAGCTGCGGCAGATGGACACCGAGATCGATGCGCTGCACGCCGCGTTTTCGACCTACGCCCAGCGTTTCGCCGAAAGCAGCACCAGCGGCGCGCTCAACGACGATCTGTCCAACGCCCGGGTGCTCAGCCCACCGTTCGAACCGACCGAAGCGGCGTTCCCGAAACCGGGCCTGATCATTCCGTTCGGTTTGTTCACCGGATTGCTGCTGGCGATTGCCCTGGTCTACGTGCGTGAGTTCTTCGATCACCGCTTCAAACACCCGGCGCAAATCAGCCACGAGCTGGGCGTACCGGTGCTGTTGGTGATCAACGACCAGAACACGCTGCCGAGCAATCCGCACAAGAACTGGACGGTGCCAAGCTTCCTGCACTGGGTGCGCAATTGAACACCGCACCCTCCCCGACTGCCGCGCTGCCGATCATTCATTTGCTCAGCAGCGGCGGCTTCTATGGGGCCGAGCGCATGTTGCTGGATCATTGTCTGGCGACGCCGGGGCAGCATCAGGTGCTGTTTCTCGACGCACCGCCAGAATTGATCCAACGCTTTCGCGAGGCCGGCGTGGACTGCCGCGGCTGTGCCGGGCTGGGGGAATTGCTCCGGCACTTGCGTCAGCGTCGCGCTGAAAAACCGCTGATCAATACGCACAATTTCAAAGGTCTGTTGTTCGGTTGGGTTGGCGCGACACTCTTGCGCCTGCCGCTGGTGATTACCCAGCACGGCTTCACACCGCGCAGTCGCAAGCAGAAGTTCTACACCTGGCTGAGCCTGCAACTGTGCCGCACCGCATCGGTGGACCGGGTGGTCTGCGTGGCGGAAAGTATCGCCGCGCTGCACCGTCAGGCCAGCGTCCGTGCGGAGAAATTGCAGGTGATCCCCAACGGTTTGCCGGCCGCTGCGGCGCTGGTGCCGGACGCGGATCGGCAACGCTGGCTGGCCGGTTATGTCGGGCGGTTGAGCAGCGAGAAAGGCCCGGATCTGTTTCTCGACGCCTTGATCCCGCTGTGTCATCAGCATCCGCAACTGGATGCGGTGATGCTCGGCGATGGCCCGGAACGCGAGGCGTTGCAGACGCGGATCGACAGCGCCGGTTTGCAGCAACGGATTCGTTTGCCCGGTTACCAGATCGCCATGCAACCGTGGTGGCAACAACTCGATGCGCTGGTGATCAGCTCGCGCACCGAAGGCACACCGATGATTTTGCTCGAAGCCATGCAGGCCGGGGTGCCGGTGGTGGCGTTCGGCGTTGGCGGCATTCCTGATGTGCTGGAACATCGGCACAACGGCTTGCTCGCCGCACCCACCGACAGCGCCGCCCTCGCCCGTCAGCTCGACACTTTGCTGAGCGAGCCGAAGCTGGCCCGGCAACTGCGCGACAACGCAAAACGCACGCAACAGGATCGCTACGACCTCAAGGCTCTGGCCGAACGCTGGTCGCAGCTGTACATCCGCACGGCACGGGAGGCACGCGCATGATTTTCCCGCTCTCGATCGTCAGTCTGCTCGGTCTGGTCTGCATCGGTTTGCTGGCCAGCCCTTATCCGTTTCTGGCGCCGGGGGCGGTGCTGGGCCTGGTGGGATTTGCGGTGTTGTACCGCAAGCCGACCTGGGGTTTGCTCGGCATTGCCGCACTGGTGCCGTTCGAAGGCTTCTTCAAGGATACGTCGTTCTCCGGCAGCAAACTGATCGGTGCTTCGCTGGCGGTGATCCTGATGCTGCAACTGGCACTGCACCAGATTCCTTCGGAACGCCTGCGCAGCAATATCTGGCGCTTTCTGATCTGGTTCATGGTTCTGTACTTTTTGAGCCTGCTCAACACCGATGATCTGGGCATGTCGCTGGGGCACCTTCGCGAGTTGAGTGTCGGGCTGATTCTGTTTGTCATCACGTTGTTGATCGGCCGCGAGCTGAACCTTGATCTGTTTGCTCGTCTGGTCACCCTAGCCGTCAGCACCACCTGCGCGATGGCGATGTTCTCGACCAAGTTTCAGGACCAGGGCCGCGCCGCCGGTTTGCTCGAAGACCCCAACGCGTTCGCCCTGCTGATCGCTTTTGCTGTGCCGATGGGTCTGTTTCTGGTGATCCGCAGCCCGAACCTGCTACACCGCTTGTTCTGGGGCGCTTGCTGCCTGCTGCTGTTGGGCGGCATGACCAAAACCGAATCGCGCTCAGGGCTGGTGGTGTTGGCCTTGAGTCTGTTGATCGGTTGCTGGCATTACCGCGCAAAACTGACACGGATTCGTCCTCGGCATCTGGGTTTTGCCATGCTCGGCGCGGCCATTGTGATTCCGCTGGCGATCTACGCGATGCCGGCCGGTTATCTCGCGCGGATTCAGTCACTCAGCGTGTTGAGCGCCGGCGCCAAGGGTCACAACGACGAATCCCTCGGTCGCCGCGCTTCGTACATCGTCGTCGGCAGCCAGATGATCCGCGAGAACCCGCTGCTCGGCTCCGGCCCCGGCACCTTCCCGCTGCATTACGCGACCACCGGTTACGCCAAGGCGTTTTCGGCCAACCGCAAGATCGGCGACCTCTATCGACGCGCGCACAACACGTATCTGGAAATCTTCAGTGAACTCGGCGTGCCTGCCGGGCTGTTGTTCGTCGGCATGCTCGGCCTCGGTCTGTACAACCTGATTCGCGCGCGGGCGGCGTGGATGCTGCGCCGCGACACGTATCAGACCGATCTGATGACGCACCTGAGTGTGAGCTTTCTGTCGCTGACGCTGTTCCTGATGTTTCTCAGTGCGCCGAACCAGAAATACGTATGGATCATGCTCGCGCTGACCAGTGTTCTGCGTCTGAAAGCCGAGCAGGCACCCCTGACCACGGAGGCCAAGGCATGAGCCGCATCAGCATCGTCATCCCGATGTTCAACGAGGCCCGGCACATTGGCCGCACCTTGCTCGCCGCGCAGAAAGCCGCGCATGCCGCCAACGTTGAATGCGAGCTGATCGTGGTCGACAACGGCTCGACCGATCAGGGCCCACAGATTGCCCGCCAGTTCGGCGCGCAGGTGCTGGTGTTGCCGGGACTGTTGATCGGCGCTCTGCGCAATCGCGGCACAGCCATCGCCACGGGTGAATGGCTGGCGTTTATCGATGCCGACATTGAAATGCCGGAGAGCTGGCTCCAGTCGCTGTTCGACATAGAGGCCGGCGGTCAGGCCGATATCTTTGCGCTGGACCTGCACACCCCCGCCGAAGCACCGTGGTACGCCACCGCGTGGCAAAAACGCACGTTGCGCGTGTCTTCGCAAACCTCCCACGCCGTGGATTGGCTGCCCAGCGCCAACCTGCTGATGCGCCGTCGCTGGTTCGACAAGGTCGGCGGTTTCAACGAAACCCTGCGCACCGGCGAGGACAAGGAATTCACCCTGCGCCTGCACGAACAGGGCGCGCGGCTGCTGTCGATCAACGACAACGTCGCCCTGCACTGGGGCTACGAAATGAACTGGCGCGAATGGATGGGCAAGGAGTTGTGGCGTCAGGGCAGTCATCTGCAACTGCTGCGCACTCACGGTTTCAGTCTGCGCCTGCTGCGTTTTCCGATGCTCTCGCTGCTGGTGTGGCTGCTGGATTTTCTGGCGATCTCGGCGCTGCTCGATGGCTTCCCGCACCACGCGGCCGTCATGGTCACGCTGACACTGATACCGGGGCTCGTCCTCAGCCTGCGGCAGAGTTTCAAGCACCGCAATATCGGCCTGAGCCTGCAACTGTGGGGCCTGCATTACGTACGCCTGCACCTGGCCGGCGCCGCGTTCATTTTGAGTCTGTGTCATTGGAACGCCAGGAGGCCTGCCCGTGGCTGAATTCATTTTCTGGATGTGCCTGTTGCTGCCGGTCTACGCCTACGTGGGCTACCCGCTGTTGCTGACGTTAGTCGCGCCGTTGTTCCCGGCCTGGCGGCACACGCCAGCGCCGCCGTTGAACGTCAGCATCGTGATTGCCGCACACAACGAGGCGCGGCACATCGAGCACAAGTTGCGTACGTTGCTGGCCCAGGATTATCAGCCGGCGACCCTGCAGATCATTCTCGCCAGCGACGGTTCGACCGATGACACGGTGGCCTGCGCGCACAAGGTCGTTGACCCGCGCATCACCATTCTCGACCTGCCGCGCCAGGGCAAAGCCGCAACACTCAATGCCGGCGTGGCCCTGAGCACGGGCGACATTCTGGTATTCACCGACGCCGACAACCAATGGTCGCGCGAAACCCTCGGCTACTTGCTTGCGCCGCTGAATGATCCGCAAGTCGGCGGCTGCGCGGGACACATGGTGATTCCGGTCACTGGCGGTGGTTTGAGTGTAGGTGACAGCCTCTATCGGCATTACGAAGGCTGGCTGCGCCGGGTCGAGAATCGCACCGGTTGCATGGTCTCCGCTGACGGCGCCCTGCTCGCCCTGCGCCGCGAGTTGTTCCAGAACGTGCCGGCCGAGGTCAACGACGATTTCTTTATCAGCACCTGCGCACCGGTCGCGCACAAACGCATCGTTTACGTGCCTGAAGCGCAAGTGATCGACCACGGCGTCGATGAGGCGGACAAGCAATTTCGCCGCCGTCAACGCGTTACCGTCGGCGGTCTGCAAAGCCTTGCGCAGCGCCGCGAACTGCTCAATCCGCTGAAATATGGCCTGTATTCGATCGCGTTGATCAGTCATAAGCTGATCCGCCGTCTCGCACCGGTGCTGTTGCTGCCTCTGCTGCTGAGCAACTTCTGGCTGTGGGACGACCACGGTTTCTATCGGCTGGCCCTGATCGCGCAATTGTTCGGCTACACCGTCGCGATCGCCGGGCTGCTGGATTCGCAACACCGCTTGCCCAAACCCTTCCGCCTCGCCGCGTTTCTGCTGGTCACCCTCGCCGGGATGAGTCTCGGCCTGTGGCAGTTCCTGCGCGGTCAGCGGTATGCCCAGTGGAATCCGGAACAGAACCGTTAAGAGGATCGAAGCCATGGCGATCAAACAATTACTAAAACGCACCAGTGGCTGGCTCTATCTCAACTCGTCCATGGGCCGCAACCAACTGCACGGCGCCGGGGTGATCCTGATGCTGCACCGGGTGCTGTCGAACGACCGCGCCGCCGATCTGCCGCACCGTAATGAACTGTGCGTGGGGCCGAAAGCCTTCGAGCATTTGCTGGTGTGGCTGCGCAAACATTTCGATTGCGTACCGCTGATGGAAATCCTTCAGCCCAATTCGTTGCGCACCGAGCGCCCACGGGTGGCGCTGACTTTCGACGACGGCTGGCGCGACAACGCGGTCAATGCCTTCCCGTTGCTGCAAAAACATCAGGTGCCGGCGAGCATTTTCCTCTCCACCGATTTCATCGGCAGCCGTCAGCGCTTCTGGTGGGAGAGCCTTGGCGAAACCCTGTGGGGTAGCCACGGTGAAAAGGCGCGGACGCATCTGATCGAATGCCTGCAAGTCCTGCATCATCCGCTGCCGGTGTTGCTTGATGACATCGATGTCGATCGCCGTAGCCTGGCGCTGTTGCATTACCTGCAAGGCCTGAAGTCGATTGACCCGCAGGAGCTTGAACGCCTGACCGATGAATGTCCGCAGGAGTCGCAACCGCAAGCGCTGGACTGGCATCAAGTGCGCGCGCTGGAGGCTTCCGGACTGGTGCGTTTCGGCCCTCACGGCGCCAGTCACGCGATCCTCACTGGCCTTGACGATGTGCGCCTGAGCGAAGAAATCAGCCGCAGCCGCGATGCCCTGCACAACGGCTGCAACCGGCCGCTGCCGGTGTATTGCTACCCCAATGGCGACAACGACGAGCGCGTACGCGGGCAGATTGCCAATCACGATTACCCGTTCGCGCTGGGCACCGGCACTGGCATCTATCGCGGCGAAGGCGACCCGCTCAACCTGCCGCGTTTCGGCGTCAGCCAGCGCACCGCGCGCAATCCGGAGTTGCTGTCGTGGCGGATCTTTCGCGGGGCGCGGCCATGAGCCGAGGCAACTACCTCAAACATTTGGCGCTGAGCATGGGCACCAAACTGGCGATGATCGCCCTGCGCTTGCTGCGCAACGTATTGCTTGCGCGGATTCTCGGGCCGAGTGAGCGCGGCTTGTTTGCGCTGCTCAGCACCCTGCCGGATCTGATCAGCGCCGCCACCAGTGGCGGCCTGAATTCGGCAGTCGGTTATCAGGCGGCCAAGCAGCGGCCGATGGGTTTGTTGCTCAGTCAAGTGTTGGTGTTCGGTTGTTTACTCGCGGCGTTGTTGACCTTGCTGGTGGTCGCGCTGGTACGTGAATTCGGCACTGAGCTGGATGTAACGATGCAACTTGGCTTGCTCGCCTGGCTGTTGCTGCTGGCAGTGCCGCTGACGGTATTGAAAAGCGGTTTGCTGACGCTGCACAACGCCTCGGGTGGCGTGGTCGCGTTCAATGCCTTGCGTCTGGTCGAATCGCTGGCGCCGCTGTTGCTGTTTCTCGCGTTGTTCTGGATGTGGCAAAGCGCCGCCCTGGAAGCGGCGCTGATCAGTTGGCTGGCCGGGATCAGTCTGGTAGTGCTGGTCGGTTGGGTCTGGCTCAAACGTGCGCAACCGTTGCAGTTGCAATGGGACCGCGCCAGCCAGAAGGAACTGCTGCGTTACAGTGCACGCAGTCATCCGGACCTGCTGTTCCAGCAAGTGATTCTGCGCTCGGATTATCTGTTTATCGGCGCCCTGCTCGGCAGCACCGCGCTGGGTCATTACGCGATGGCCAGCGCTGCTGCGGAACTGCTGTTGATCGTCCCGGAAGCGGTGACCACACCACTGATGAAACGCCTGCTGCAACAGGACGAAGGCATGGACAAGGTCACGCCGCTGGCACTGCGTCTGACCGCCACGGTGATGCTCGGTGCGTGCCTGACCATGGCGGTGATTGGCGAATGGCTGATCGTCACCTTGTTTGGTGCGGCGTACCAACCGGCGTATCCGGCGCTGCTCGCCTTGCTCCCGGGGCTGTTGGGCCTGTGCTACGCGAGCATTCTGCGTCTGGATCTGCTGGGCAAGAATCGTCCCGGCACGGTGTCGTTGCTGATGGGCCTCGGTGCCCTGCTCAATCTGGCATTGAACCTGGTGATGATTCCCGCTTACGGGATCGTTGGCGCGGCGGCGGCTTCGTCGATTGCCTATCTGGCCGTGACCGTGGCGATGCTGGTGCTTTACTGCCGTCTGAGCGGCGTGCCGCTCTGGCAAACCCTGATCATCCTGCCCCGCGATGTCACGCCGATGTGGCTGATGCTGCAACGGCGGAAAACCGCATGAAAGCCCTCGCCCTGCTGTTCGGTCTCGGCCTGTCGCTGGACGCCTTTGCCGCGTCCATGCGTTGGGGCGAGATTCGCGACGGCAGTCTGTATTTGCAAGCGGATCGCCCGGACACGGTGACGGTGCGTTGGACGCCGGCATGGCAGGCCGAGGCCAATGAAGAGCATCTGTATCTGCTCGATGGCCAAGGCAAGCTGCAGGGCGATCGGTTCATAAAGGCCAGCGAAGTACGTGGCAGCCAGAGCTGGCCACTGTTGCCTGGCGCGGCCAGTTACCGATTGGAAATTCCCGGCTACAGCTTCCGCAATTATCGCGTCGAACATGACGAGCGCACAGTCGCGTTATTCGCCCCGGCGAAAGTGCATTTCAGCGTCGACACCCGCAATGGCGACGAGTTGTATTTCAAGGTCGCGCCGGGTGAACACGCGGTGCTGGCCGGCAAGTTTCATGGCGGCGTCAGCGGCTTGCAGGCCCAGCGGGTCGGCGATGATCAGCAACTGACGCTGGCATTGAAACCCTATCGTGCCTATTGGCAGTTCGATCAGGTTGCCTTGCCCGTCAGTGAACGCGAGCAGGTCTGGCGTCTGCGTCTGCAAGGCAGCGGCAAAGCGGCGTTCTGGCTCGACGGCACGGCCAACCTTTTCGCGCAGACGCCACAGCAACTGAAGCCGCTGCGTGAAAACGACGGTCAGACGCAACTGGTTTTGCACGACAAAGTGCTCGGACGCACGCCGGATCTGGGCATCGCCATGCCCTACGTGATGCCGCCGCCAACCAGTCATGCCGCGCTGGATGCGCTGAAACCGAGCGCCGCGAGTTACTACAGCTTTGTTGATGTGACGGCGAAAAATCCGCATTTCGAAGACGCGTTTCGTCAGGTGTATCAGGATCGCTTCGGCATCAAACAGGACATCACCCTGCTGGCCGGCAGTCAGCGTCAGGCCGATCTGCGCGCCGATGTGCAAAGCAACGGCGGGCTTGATGCGTGGCTGGCCGGCACCCGCGCGCTCGGTGGCAAAGGCACGCACTACATCGGTTTTGCCGACGAGCCGAACCTCAATTACGCCAGCTACGCGCAGTATCAGGCGATTTTCGCCAGCATGGCCCGGCAGGTGCGCAGCGATCCGGCGAATGCCAAGGCTGGGGTGCGCATCGCCATGCCGGCCAGTTCGCGGCTGGTCAACGGGCCATTTGCCAATAACGCAGCGGACAAACGCGGCATCGATTGGGCGCGGCGTTTGCTCAGCGAATCCGGCGATCAGGTCGATGCGCTGGCGTGGCACGAATGGATGATCCGCGACCTGCTCGCCACCCGCGTCTATCGCGACAGTGTGCGCCGCGCCGCTGAGCTGGTCGGCCTCGACGGCAAAGGTCAGCCGCGCAAGGCCTTGCTGCTCGACCAGACCAACCTGTCCAGCGGCTCCAGCCTCAGCCCTTACGATCAGGAAACCCACTACGCTTCGCTGTGGTGGGCGTCGGTGGTGATCAACGCCTCGCAGGACGGTTTGCTGAGCATGCTCAACTGGTTCCAGGCGGCCGATGAGCCGCAGTATCCCAAGGGCATGTTGCGTGTTTCGGCGGATGAGCAACGTTTCGAGTTGAAACCGGTGGGGCTGGCCCAGCAGTTCATTGCCCGGCACTGGCTGCATCAGGTGCTGTGGCTCGAGAACGATGCCTTTGAAGTCGATGTGCTGGCGATGGCCGGCGACGATCAGCGCGGCTTGCTCGGGGTGAACAAAGGCACACGCCTGCAACGGGTGGATTTGAGCGGCGCCAAGTGCCCGCTGAACAACGGCGCCCTGCGCTACTTCGGCGCCGACAACCGCAGCCGCGACGCGCCATTTGCCTGCCAGGACGGGCGTGTGCGTTTCGAGCTTCCGGGGCAGACCCTCTTCTCCCTTAGCTGGAGCACTTCGTGAACCGTCCGTTGATGTTCAGCCGCGCAGGCCTGTGGCCGCGCGATGCCTCGTCATCAGGAGCCAAGACCATGAACATGCTGAGCAAACTGACTGAAAACCTGCGGCAGAAAGGACTCACTGCCACCGTCAAGAAGGCATGGAAGCACTACATCTTTTCCCATCAGGAACTGCTGTGGATGGAGCGCGACCTGGTCAGCCCGGTGCCGCCGCACAACCTCAAACCCTACCCGCCATTGCGGGTGGTAAAGATCACGGCGGACAACGCCAGCGCCTTCGCGCGCTACTTCGGCGACCGCGTCGGCACCATGGCCGAACTGGCCAACGAAGGTCACACCGGGCATATGCACCTGGACGATCTGGGCGACGCCGTGGCGTTTATCTGGGGCAGTTCTCGCGACTATTTCGACCGGCACTATTACGGCTGCCTGTTCCCGGTGAAACCCGGCGAATTCTTCGAATTCGGCGGTGAGCTGACCCGCGCCTACTGGGGCAGCGAGCTGTCGGTGGACCTGCAACTGGAACTGTGGAAAGCCATGGCCGCACAAGGCTGCGACAAGGTGGTCGACGTCTGCGAGTTCCACAATATCCCGGCGCTCAAGCTGCATTTGCGCATGGGCTACACCGAGCAAAACCGCATCATGAATGTGTACACCTTGTTTGGTCGCTGGCGCTTCTACCGCGAAACCCGCTACAGCGGCTCGCGTCTGGATGCGTTGCGCAAACCTTCCCGTCCACCCGTAACAGCCACGGCGGCCTGAGCCTATGGTGACGCGATTTGAATGGCGCACTTCGCTGTGCGCCGCCGATTTCCCGGCAGCGACATATGAAGCGCTGCGCCTGCGGGTGACGGATCACACGCCGTTCAACAACCTTGGCTGGTTGTGCGCGGCCGAGCAGGCCCTTGGCGAGGGTGAGCGTTTGCACATCCTGCTGGCTTGGGAAACCGACGAATTGCGTCTGTGTCTGCCATTGGTGGCGAGTCGCGAGCGCTTTGCCGGCGTGCCCTTTCGGGTGTTGCATCACTTGGGTTATCCGCTGGCCGATCGCTTGGCACTGTTGTCTTTGCTCGGCAGCGAAGACATGCGTGAGGCCTTGCGGTTGATTCGCCAGCGTGTGCCCCACGCACTGCTGCAACTCAATGAATTGTCCGAGCCCGCCGGCGAGGAAAGTGCGCTGACCGAATGGATGATGCACAGCTCCACCGGGGAACGGCGGTTGAGCTGTCGGGTGCCGGTGCATCTGATCAGTGAAGCCGATCATCAGGAAGTCTCCGGCGATCCGCGTTACAAGCTGCGCCGAGCGCGCAAGCGCATCGCCGCCTGTGGTGCCGAAGTACGCCGGATCATTCCCGATGCGCTCAGCATGGGCCCGCTGTTGCAGGTCATCAGCGAAGTCGAAGCGGTGAGCTGGAAAGGTGATGAAGGTGTGGGGATTTTCGCCGGCGAACGCAGCCGCCAGTTGATCGAACGCGCCTTCACTGCCCTCGCCGGCCAAGGCCTGGTGCGCGTGGTGACGCTGGAACTGAACGGCCGCTGCATCAGCTATCGCCTCGGCCTGCTGGAGCAAGGACGACTCTACGATTACAACCTCGCATTCCTGCCGCAATACGCCGATCTGGGCAGCGGCCGGGTGTTGCTGGAGGAATGGATTCGCTGGGGCCTGGACGACAACTGGCGCTGGATCGATGCCTCGCGGGTCAGTCTGGAAAACTCCAGCCATCAACTGCACGAACGCATGACCGGACAACTGGAGCACTGGCGCTGGAGTTTTTATTCCTGGCGCCCGAGTGGTCTGGTGCTCGGCCTGGGCTTGCGCCTGTGGCATCGACTCAAACCACGCTTGCAAGCCTGGCGGGCACGCCGCGCCGAGCCCGCCAAACCCGCACTGAAACCTGTCGCGATCACCACGGAGGGCGAACATGCCTCGCCAAGTCATAGTCAACGCTGACGATTTCGGCCTCAGCCCGAACGAAAACGCGGTGATCTTCGCCGCGTTTCAGGCCGGGGTCATCAGTTCTGCAACAGCGATGGCCAACATGCCGGCGTTCGAAGCGGCGTGTGCCATGGCCCGGCATCCGACCTTGCAAGGCCGGGTCGGTCTGCACTTCAACCTGACTTACGGACGACCGCTGAGCCAGGCGATTCTGACTCGACGAACGTTTTGCGATGACTTCGGTGTGTTCGACCTCAGCCTGCCCCGCCACAGTTTTTCGCTGGCGCGCGAGGATCGTGAAGCGGTGCGCGAAGAGTTGCAGGCACAGTGGCAGCGGTGCGTCGATCACGGCCTGCGTCCCAGCCACATCGATTCGCATCAGCACGTGCACAACATCTGGCCGATCGGCGAAATCGTCGCGCGGTTTGCCGCGCAGCAAGGCGTGCCGATTCGGCTTGCGCGCAATCTGGGGCAAAACCTCAGTTTGCCCAAACGCGTGTTCAAGGGTTTGCTCAATTGGCGTTTACAGAGTCTGGCCGGTGTCACCGCGGACTATGTGTGCACGCCGATCGACCTGCGCAACGACAGCGCGCCGACCGACGGCGTGCTGGAAATCGTCGCCCACCCAACGCAACTCGGCACCGATTTTGGTGACGCCTATCTCAACCCGGAGGAATCCCTGAGCCGCGTGCTAGAGCAGCGGCTGGCGGGCATCCCAAGGGTTTCCTACAGCGATCTGAACAAGGATTTTCTACGCGGCGCTACAGCACTCGATTGAGTTACATACCTTGCAATACTTTCGAAGATGGCACTTTGAAATGAATTGGCAAGGGTGATCTATACCCACAAAAGCACCATCCACAACACCCGGGCTACGGCCACGGAGGGCAGCATGAGCATCATCGAAAAACTACAAGAACGCATCCGGCAAAAAGGCCTTGGCCGCACCTTCAGCACGTTGTGGAAACGCTACGTGTTCTTCCATTGGGAACTGTTGTGGATGGAGCGTGACCTGGTCAGCCCGGTGCCGCCGCACAAGCTGCGTCCTTACGATGGCCTGCGCAAAGTCGATATCACGCCGGAGAACGCCATCGCGTTCAGCAAACATTTCGGTGATCGCGTGGAGACCATGGCGGAGCTGGCGACCGAGGGCCACACCGGGCATATGTACCTCGATGCCGACGGCCACGCCGTCGCGTTTATCTGGGGCAGCATTCGTGATTATCACGACCGCCACTATTACGGCTGCACCTTCCCGGTGAAGCCGGGTGAGTTCTTTGAGTTTGGCGGCGAGATGACCCGTGCGTATTTCGGCAGCAGCCTGTCGGTGGACGTGCAGGTGGCGCTGTGGGAGGCCATGGCGGCGCAGGGTTGCAACAAAGTGGTAGACGTTTGCGAGACACACAATATTCCGGCGCTGAAGCTGCATATCCGCATGGGCTATCACGAGCAGGGGCGCGTGATGCATGTGTATTGCCTGTTTGGTCGGTGGAAGTTTTTCCGGGAGACTCGGTATGAGGGTTCGCGGCTGGAACCGCTGCGCAAACCAGGTCGGCCGGTGGTGAGTGCGGCGGCGCAGGCTTGATTCTCTTTCGGAACTTGCAGGGGTTTTGATGCCGCCTTCGCGAGCAAGCTCGCTCCCACAGGGGATCTGCTGCGTGCCGAATACCATTGTAGGAGCTGCCGAAGGCTGCGATCTTTTGATCTTCAAAGTCAAAAGATCGCAGCCTTCGGCAGCTCCTACAGGGGGTTGTGTATGACGCAGAGCCAATGTGGGAGCAGTCGACTCACTGAAGCATTCAGGTTTTGATGGCGACAAGGGTGAAACACATCGGCATCTGCGCCTCTCGATTCAAATACCGGTCATACAGCTCTTCCCGATTCGAATGCGCATACTCCTTGAAGTGCGCAATATTCAGCCCCGCTGCAATGGCAGCGCTGAAGATGGCGCCAAGGTTATGCACAAACCAATACGACTTCGCCGACTGCTGCTCGACCTTGCCGATGTAGACAATCGGCTCTTCCTGCACAAATGGCTCGGCGCGAAAGTAGGAACTGGCGAGGCGATAAGGATCTTCCGCATCCGGGTCGACCATTTCCAGAAACGGATGGGTTTCGTAGATCACCAGTTTCCCGCCCGGTTTCAGCGTTGAAGCGACATGGCGGAAAAACTCACCGATGTCCGGCATCCAGTTCAAAACACCAATGGTGATCAGTGCCACGTCAAAACGGTTCTGCAAAGACGCTGGCAGGTGATGGATATCGCTTTCGATGAACTCGGCGTTGTGCGGTGAACGCTTGTTCAGCTCACGCGCCTGTTCGAGAAACGCCGCCGACTGGTCGACACCGACCACGCTGCGTGCACCGAGGGCAAACAACGACAGACTCTCACGGCCGTTGTTGCAGCCCAGTTGAATCACATCTTTGCCGTCGACCTCCAGCAACCCACTCAGAGTCTCATCGAGGCAGGAGAAATCCACCTGTCCAACCTCACTGAGCAAAGCCTGCCAGTCAGGCGAATCCTGGTGATGACGGGCGGAATCGTTCCACGCCTGTCGATTGCTCTCGATGGCGATTTTATTGTTGGGCACTTCCATGGCGCACTCCGGACGATGCTCGTGATTGAGCGGATCCGAGTCTAGATCAGCTCTTCAATTGCGGTTGTTGCAAACTTGTAAGCCAATTCGTGTAGGAGCTGCCGCAGGCTGCGATCTTTTGATCTTGTTTTTAAAGGTCAAGATCAAAAGATCGCAGCCTTCGGCAGCTCCTACAGGGATCCGATATGGATCGAGCGTTGGGGGCGTGGGCAGCTATAGTTAATAGCCTTGGGGAAAACCGCACTCGCAGGTGCCGCCATGCATATGCTCGCTCGGCTGTTGTTGACCGGCTGTCTGCTCGCTGCCACACAGGCGCAAGCGCTGGACAGCAATTTCAATTATTACGGGCCCAACCAGCCCTTCGCCCACCCTGCTCCGTATTCACTGAGTTCCACGCCGCCCAAGCCTTACGACGATACGGCGCCGCAGGATTTTGTGGTGATTCCGGGTGACCATGAATTCTACGATTCGCAGTTGCCGACCGTGGCGGATGCGACGGTACGGGTGTTTATCCGCACGTACGATGCCGAGCGCGGGATTTATGTGAATGACGAGGTGCTCGATCCGGGTTGTTTGCTGGAGTGTTTGAGTCGGCAGCAGCATTGATCCGGGTTGCCCACAACATCTGCGGCAACACCGATCCCTTGTAGGAGTGAGCCTGCTCGCGATAGCGGTGTGTCAGCAATAAAAAGGTCGACTGACACACCGCTATCGCGAGCAGGCTCACTCCTACAGGGGATTTGCGGTGGGGTTACCACTGCCGTTTATCCGGCCGGGCCAGGCCGAGTTTTTCGATGCGGTAGCGCAGCATGTCGCGGCTCAGGCCCAGCAGGCGCGCGGATTTGGTGACGTTCCAGTCGGTCTTGTCGAGCATCTTGCGCACCATGTCGCGTTCGACTTCCGGCAGGTTCATCGACTCGGTGTTGCTCGCCGGGCGCGGTTCGTAGTGCATCGGGGCTTCATGAATATGCAGCGGCGGCTCGTCGACCAGGCTCATGCACACATTCAACTGATGCGCAGCTATCGTGTCGCTCGGCGCCAGCAGCACGGTCTGCTCGAGCATATTACGCAATTCGCGCACGTTGCCCGGCCAGGTGTAACTGAGCAGCAATTCTTCGGCCTGCTGGCTGAAATGCAGATTCGGTTTGCCATAGCGTTTGCCGTGACTGGCGAGGAAGTGCCGCGCCAGCAACAAAATATCTTCTCCCCGGGCATACAACCGCGGCACCTTTATCGAAATGATCCGCAAGCGGAAAAACAGATCGCGACGGAATTTGCCCTGCTGGACCATTTGTTCAAGGTTGCAGTTGGTCGCACTGATCACCCGCAGATTGACCTTGCGCTCCTTCACCGAACCGACCCGGCGAATGGTGCGATCCTCCAGCAACTTCAAAATCTTCGCCTGCAACAGCAGGTCCATCTCACCAATCTCATCGAGAAACAGCGTGCCGCCGTCCGCCGCTTCCACTAACCCGACCCGGCGATCCTTGGCGTCGGTGAACGCACCCTTCTCATGCCCGAACAGCTCCGACTCGACCAGATTCGACGGGATCGACGCACAGTTGAATTCAATGAACGGGCCTTTGCTGCGCGGGCCGTCGAAGTGCAGCGCACGAGCCACCAGCTCCTTGCCGGTGCCGGTCTCGCCTTCGACCAAAACTGGCGGCAGATCGGTGTTGGCCATGCGTCGCTCGGCGTCGAGCAACTGGCCGATGGTGTTTTTCAGATACTGCATCGGTGCCGAGTCGCCGATCAACGCCTGCACACCGGATTTCTGCGCCTCGCGCTCCTGATAGAACGACAGCGTGCGCTCCATCCGTTCGGTGGCCAAGGCCTTGTCGAGCAGCAGTTTGAGTTCCTGCAACGCGACCGGTTTGGTGACGTAATGAAACGCGCCCTCCTTCATCGCCACTACCGCGTCTTCAACGTTGCCGTAACCGGTCATCATGATCACTTTCAGATCCGGCGCGCTGATGCGCAGCTTCTGGATCAGGTCGTGACCGCTCATGCCCGGCAGCGAGTTATCGGTCAGCACGATGTCAGGCATGAAGCTGCCCAACTGCTCCAGCGCGTCTTCCGCCGAATGGCAGACCGTCACCTCGAAGTCCTTGCGCTCCAGGTAGGTCTGAATATTCTCGGCCAGCAGTTCGTCATCCTCGACCAGCAGAATGCTGTGTTCCATATTCCCCTCCCGATGCCACTTTGAAGTTGAGACTGACGCGGGTTCCTTCCTGCTCGCGGCTGGTCAGCACGACCGAACCTTCAAAACGCTCCATGATTCTTTTGACCAACGCCAGACCAACCCCGAGGCCGCCCTGTTTGGTGGTGAAAAACGGTTTGAACACCAACAGTTGCTGCTGCGCGCTCATGCCTCTGCCGGTGTCGCTCACGGTCAGGCGCACGCGGTCAGGTTGCGGCGATTCGAACTCGACGGTGAGCACACCGCCCTTGGGCATGGCTTCCAGGGCGTTGGCAAACAGGCTATTGAGTATTTGCGTGAGCAGCACCTTTTGACTGACGACCGGCGCGCAGTTTTGCGGGGTGAAGCGCACTTCGACATTGCAGCGTTTGATCAACGCGTCGAAGGCACCAAAGGTGTCTTCGACCGCCATCAGCAGATCCACCGCCTCGCCGTCATCATTCATCGGCCGCAGCGACACCAGCAGTTCGCGCACCCAGCGCGACATACGATCGACCTGACTGATGATGTCGCCAATATTGCGCTGCGCGCCGGGGCTGGCCACTTCCTGGGCCAGTTCGGCGCTGGAGCGAATGGTTGCCAGTGGATTGCGCAGGCTGTGCGCCACCGCCGAGGACATCTCGCCGAGGGCGACAAAGGTTTCGTTGCTGATCAACTGTTGCTGCTGGCTCTGCAGCAGTTTCGCCGCACGGCGGACGATCCAGAACAACGCCAGAAAAATCGCCGCACCGCCGAAACACGTGGCGGCCCAGATCGAGGCAAACCCACGGTCGATGCGGTCAACCAGATCCGCCGGCTCCTTGTAGATCTCGACCATGGCGACGACTTTGTTTTTTTCGGCGTTGAACATCGGGATGTAGTTCTCGATGAACAGGTATTTCGGTTCGCGCAGCAATTGCTGCTCGGGTTTCTCATCGTCGATTTTGTGGTAGCTGGAGGACACTGGCACTTTCATCTCGAACGACTCGTCGAGTTCGTCGTCATCCTCGAATTTGACGCCGATCAGTTCTGGATTGGTCGACCAGATCACCGTGCGATCCAGCGCATACACCGTGGCCAGGAGAACGTCGGGCAGGTGTTCGACATGGTCGAGGAACTCGGCGCGGGCCGCCGCATGGGCGCCCGGATCGACGTCGGGAAAGTTGTTGTCCTGGCGCGGGTCGAGCATTTCGCCCATGGTCCGCGCCGGGGTGATGCCGGCGTGGCGTATTTCCGCCGCGCCGATAGCCTGAACAAATTGCGCGGTCAGCAACGCATCGCGCTCAACGCTTTCGGTGACCACGAAGCGCGTGGAGATATAGCCAAGGCCCACCGCCACGGCGGCAATGATGAAAAAACTCGCCAGCGAGAACCAGCGCAGCAGATTGAACTGTTCGCGCCAACTCTTGCCCATTGCCGCCGGTGTGTCCGGCGCAGATGTTTTTTGTGCTTCCAGTCGCTGCATGGGAGTGCCCTGGAGTTTTTGTATCGGGCCAGTTACAGCCATCAGTGTAGGTGGCTCTGACCACGACACACGGTTCAATGATGCTATTTCGCCGCTACCGCGTCTGACTCACCGTCGCGGCTGGATCGCCCGGTTTTACTGGCGTCAATGCACCGTCGGCCACGGCATTGGCGGACGGTTGCTGACGCTCGGTTTCAGCGCTGAGGAAGTCGATGATCGACTGCGCTGATAGCTCGTCGAGGCGCAGGTTGGGCATCGGGATTCGCTCGAATTGTTCGTACAGTTGCAGGGCAATCGGGTCTTTTTCCGCGAGCAGGCGATCCGGTTCGCGGATCCAGCGATTCAGCCACTTGGGATCGCGGTTGCGGGTCACGCCAATCAAGTCCGGACCAATGCTGCGCATGCCAATGCCCTGCCCATCCATTGGGCCGAGGCTGTGGCACGAAGCGCAGCGGGTGCGGAACAGTTCTTCGCCGTTACTCGGAGGGCGAATGTCCGGGGCGTTGGCGTAGCTTTCTTCAATGCTCGGCTGCTTCCAGTTCTGCAAAGTGTTGGCCAGTTGGTCGGCGAGAATCCACGGGTTCTCGAACGGCGAAGCCTTCATCCAGCGCCCGGTGGTCTGGTTGCCGACGATCAGGCTGAGGTTGTGGTCCTTGCTGCGACCGTTGTCGACGCCTTCGATGAACAACCCGAGTTTCTTGCGCAGGTCAGTGACGTCCTCGAATTCGCCGGTGAGAAACTTCCAGCCGGGGCCGACCTTGAAGCGTTGCGAATAAGCCTTGAGCACTTCGGGCGTGTCGCTGAGCGGGTCGATGCTGATCGAGTAGAAGAAAATGTCCTGGCCGACCCGATCACCGAGCAGTTTCTGCACCTGGCGCAGGCGTGCGGTTTCCAGTGGGCAGGAATCGCTGCACGAGGTGAAGATGAAGTTGATCACCACCACTTTGTCTTTGATCAGGTCATCGAAAAAATGCACCTGCCGACCGTCCTGATCGGTCAGCAAGGTATTGGGGAAATAGTCGCCACCCCACGGGGTGCCGGATTCGCTCGCCGCTGATGGCTCGCCGACACTGGCCTGGTGCGCCAGCAGCACGCGGCTGCCGAGCACGCACGCGACCAGCATCAGCACCAGGTGCATGCCCAGCGCCCGGGAGCGCGGGGTATGCACAGGCTGGCTGTCACCGTGGCGGCGGTTCATGGCTTGACCACCACTTGTGGGCCCATACCGTCACCGTTGCGGAAGGTAGGCAGCGCAGCGGAATTGACGTAGCGCACACCGTCCCAGCTTGGCAGAGGGGTTGGCATCAGTTGCAGTTGCCCGGGTTTCTCCAGGTCCCAACGCAGCAGCATCGAGTTGTCCTCATGCTGAGTGTTGTGACAGTGCTCCATGTAGGTCCCGGCAAACTCGCGGAAGTTGATCGCCATTTCGACGCTGTCCAGACCATCCGCTTCCGAGCCGATGCGATAGACGTCTTTGCGCGCCCACTTTTCCCACTCTGGGGGTGCTTTGCCGCCGCGACTGAGGATGATCCCTTCCTCGAAGTGCACGTGCACCGGATGGCTCCAGCCCTTGCCGCCGGCCTTGATGTTCCACACTTCGAGGGTGCCGAACCCGGTGATACCGGCATCGGTCGGGCCGCTGGACAACTGGGTCGAAGCATTCAAGCGACGTGGGTCCATGTGGAAGCCGAAGCCGCCATCGGTCTTGACCGTCCACGGCGCTTCATCGGTGCCGTCGGAACGGCCGAAGGTGAAGGTGCGGTGGCGAGCCTTGGCCAGCACAGCTTTATCGGCGGCGTTGTCGCGGTGGAGCTTCAGCGGGATCATCACCAGCCCTTCGGCCTTGCCGGGTTTGGCCGGCTCGTAGGCTGCCGGGTTCATCGCCAGATCCTGACCGGTGTAAGCCTTGACGTTTAGCTGCAAGACCTTGCCCACCGCCGGATCACCCTTGTCCCACTGCGGGCCTTTGCTGGTCTGCTTGATCACCGGCAGGTACTTCTCCGAGAGCACGTCAGCCAGCGAGATCACGTCTTTCGGGCCTTTGCCGTCGTCCTGCGCCTGCAGGTTGAGGAAGAACAGCTTGTCGCCGGGTTTGATACCGTTTTTCGAGAAGTTGACGATGATGTCGAAGCGCTCGGCGATGCCTTGCGTCGGCAGGATCGCGTTGTGGTTCTGTTTATCGCCATCGGCGTCGAGGTCCATGCTGCCGTCGAATGGCACGCTGTGTTCCATGATGTTGCCGTCGTTGGCAATCATGTGGAACGGCACGCGGCTGTAAGTCACGCCGGAGTTTTTCGGGCCCTGAAATTCACCACCGCTGCCTTTGATTTCGCGCACCAGCGCCAGTTTGAAGTAGCGCGACACCGAGCCATTGAGGATGCGGAAACGATAACTGCGTGCGCGTACGTCGAGGACCGGTTTCCACTGCCAGTTGACCATCACCTGATCGCCGATGAAGCCGTCGGTGTTGAACGGGTTGAACCACAACTGGCCCTCTTGATCCCAGGCCTTGTCGGCGAACACCAGGTTGACGTCGTAGTCGCGGTTGCCCCATGGCAAGGCGCTGCCGCTGGGGAAACGCAGGTTGACGCCGTCGTTCACCGACTCGTTGCCGCGATCCAGCGCGCTGTAATAGTTCATCATCGCCGCGTTGCCCTTGTAGACGTTCTGCGCGGTGAAATCGAGCATGTGGTCGTGGAACCAGTGGGTGCTCATGGTTTCGCGCCAGTCACCACGGATCTTGATGGTGCCGTTGTCACAGGTCTTCTTCGCCGGCGCCATGTCGTTGACCCACAGGGTTTCGCCCGGTGCGCACGGGAACGCGGCGCGCGGGTCTTCAGCCTTGGTGTTGATGCTGTCGTAACCGGCGAGCTGGATCGGCCAGCGATAGTCGTAGAACTGCCCCGGGAAGAAGAAGGCGTTGGCATAGCCATCGCTTTCTGCTGGCGCGTGGCCGTTGTGCTCGTGGGTGCTGATGGTGTGCAGACCGAAACCACGGTTGGCCGACGGGTCGATCGGCAAGCCGTTGTAGTGACGCATCATCACTGGTTGGCCGTAGCGCACCATCAACAGTTTCGGCGGCAGCGTGCCGTCGAAGGTCCACACCGAGTTGTGGTTTTGCACCGGCATGTTCGGGTGGAAACGCGGATCGACGCCTTTCGCAGTCCCGTCAGTCAACGGCACGCCAGCGACGTTGTGGTAAAGGCCGCCGGGGCCGAACTCGCCCACCGCGTAATGGTGCATTTGCACGCTGTCACGCAGGCCACCATTGAGGCGCGCGCCGGTCTGCGCGGTTTTGTAGGCGACTTGCGGGTAGAACTCGTTCCAGCGCTGGTGCGCCCAGCCTTTTCCTGGCGGCCGCCCTTCAGCGGAGGAGCCGATGTGCCGGTTGAGGAATACTTCGATCTGCGCCTGCCACGGGTTGCGGTCGACCACGTTAGAGAATTGGCTGGGAAATGGTGTCAGCCCCGGTTGCCGCAGGAACGCATCGAGGGCGCTGCCGGGTGGTGCGCTGCGGGCGATGCTGTTCGGGTCCTGAGCCGGTGCCGGGCCAATCGCGGCAGGCGGGAATGGCAGCGGCGCGGCCGGGGTGGTCGGGTCGAGTTTTTCCGGGCCGAACTCTTCGAACAGGGTCAACTGCTGGGTGAACGGTTGCGCGCCATAGAGGGGGCTCGGCTTGCCGTTGGTGGGGTAGTTGAAACTGGTCTGCACGGTCGGCGGCAGGATGTTTTCCGTGCGGGTCGAGTCGCGGCTGCCTTTGACGCCGTCGGGCAAATCGAAGGAATCTTCGTTGGCCTCGGGCAGGGTCAGGATCTCATTCAGCGCACCGGCGCGGTCGGCCGGTTCGTCGTAGTACGCCGACGGGTCGGAGGTTTCTGGCTGTCGTTCGTCATCGATGGGACTGGCGCGGACGCCGGCCATAGTGCCGAGGGTCAACATCAGAAAGACGCTCAAAGGCGTCAGCAGGAAGGTGTTGCTTGGATCACGCGTTGTTATGTCCATCACCAGCCGCCTCATCAAGGAAGGGGTGATGGTGTTTTGCAACTAGTGCGCCAAGAAATTATTTCCAGTTGTTACAGGGACTTGAGGAGGCTGTGGGTTTCCCCACTCCCCGGTGACCGGGGCTTGACACCCACTGGTGGGGGAAGTTCATAAATTTTTGCGGCGTTTATAAACTTGTGTACCAACTGACGAAGGCTCGGGCTGCGTTGATCGTTCCCCCGCTCTGCTTGGGAATGCAGCCCGGGACGCTCTGCGTCCCATTGGAACGCGGAGCGTCCCTTGAGGCATTCCCACGCAGAGCGGGGGAACGATCAAGATCAAGATCAAGATCAAAAGATCGCAGCCTTCGGCAGCTCCTACAGGGGGAATGTGTTAATCAGGGGACGAGTTGGAAGGCCAGGCGCACGGTGGTGCCCTCGCCTTCGCGGCTGTCGAGGGTCACGCCGCCACCGAAGCGCTCCATGATGCGTTTGACCAGCACCAGACCCACACCCAAACCACCCGATTTGGTGGTGAAAAACGGCCGGAAGGCCATGGTGCGTTGTTCCTCATTCATGCCTTTACCGGTGTCGCTGAGCACCACGCACACGCCACGGTCGTCGCTCGGTTCCAGGCTGACGGTCAACGTGCCGCCCTTGTCCATCGCCTCCAGTGCATTGGCCAGCAGGCTGTTGAGGATCTGCGTCAGTTGCACCGGTTGGCTGAGCACCATCGGCGTGTGCTGGGGATGAAACACCACTTGCACACCGGCCTTGGCGATCTGCTGTTCAAACGCAACGAGGCTTTCGTGCAGTGCCGCGACCAGATTCACCGGTTCCGGGTCATCATTGAGCGGACGCAACGATTGCAGCAGCTCGCGCACCCATTTCGACATGCGGTCAACCTGGCCGATGATGTCTTTGATGTTCTTTTCTGCCGGGCCGGCGTCGAACTCCAGCGCCAGTTCGGCACTGGAGCGAATCGTCGCCAACGGATTGCGCAAACTGTGCGCCACGGCGGAAGACATCTCGCCCAGCGCGACAAAGGTTTCATTGGCGATCAGTTGCTTTTGCTGGGCCGCGAGCAGAATCGCCGCGCGCCGCACGATCCAGTACAGGCCCAGATAAATCAGCCCGCCGCCGAGCGCGGTAGCCAGCCAGATGAGGGTCAAGCCACGCTCCATGCGGGCGATCAGGTCTTTCGGTTCCTTGTAGATCTCGACCATCGCCGTGACGTTCTTGCCCTCGGCGTCGAACAGCGGGATGTAGTTCTCGATGAAGATGTAATCCGGCGGGATGACGAACTTCTGCTCCTCACGGGCCTTGTCGACGTCGTGGTAACTGGCGGACACCGGAATCTTTTCGTTGAAGGAGCGGTCGAGGTCTTCGTCGGCATGGATGCTGGTGCCGATGAGAACAGGGTTGGTCGACCAGATCACCTGGCGATCCGGCGCATAGATATTGGCAAGGATCACATCCGGCAGGTGTTCGATGTGATCGAGAAACTCACCCCGCGCGCCCGCCCGGGCCAGCGGGTCGACATCGGGAAAATCCTTGTCCTGTCGAGGATCGAGCAATTCGCCCATTGTGCGGATGTTGGGAATGGACACGTGGCGCACTTCGGCCGAAGCGATGGCCTGGATGAACTGCGCCGTGAGCAAAGCATCGCGCTGCACGCTTTCTTCAATTACGAAGCGCGTCGACACCGTCCCGAGCGCCACGGCCACAGTGCCGATCACCGCCATGCTGATCAGCGAAAACCAGCGCAGCAGGTTGAACGGCTGCTTGCGCGAGCCCAACCGTAGATTGCCCTCCTCGACCGGTAGCGATTTCGACTGCATGTTCATGGCGGCGACTTCCCGATACGTCCCTATAGGGTTATAGCCCACGGGTGGGGGTTTGCCCGGATGCGGGGATATTGACCCGGTTGAGTTGATCCCACAGACACCGCTAATCCCTTGTAGGAGTGAGCCTGCTCGCGATCGCGGTGGGTCAGCTGACATTTTTGTTAAAGGGAGACCGCTATCGCGAGCAGGCTCACTCCTACAAGGATCTGTGTTCGGCAGGCCATGAGTGTTCATCCCCACCGTCCCCGATTCTGGGGAATGACGCCCTTTCCCCGCGGGCCAAAAACCCCAACTTCACACCTGCAAACCGCTCTAATCCGGCCCTCTCCCGCCCATCCACCGCACCTTGGCATGGAAGGTGTACAGGCCCTGTGCAACTGACCCATCCCCAAGGGGCAGGTACTTTGATAGAGGGATTAACTCATGCACCCTTTACTGTCCAAAACCGCGACCGTCCTGGTCGTGAGCGCCTTGGCCCAGGGCATTGCTCAGGCCGCTTTGTTTGCTGTTGACCCCGGTCCGTACGCGCCGGCCAACGGTGGTTTCGCCAGTTGGTATCAGGACACCCACGGTCGCACCCTGGACCTGTGCCTGTCCAAAGCACTCAGTTCTCGCGTACCGAGCGCACCCGGCGCGCCGTCGTACATGTGCTCGCTGCTGCCGACTCCCGGGGTGTTCGACGACGCGCAACCGATCGTCTTCCCGACCAATTTCCCTGACGAAGCATTCTGGTTCACCGGTGAAACCACCCTCGTCGACGCGGCGCGCGGGATCGACCTGACCTACGTCAGTGCCATCGAAGCCGCCTTCGCCGCCGAAGAACCGGTCGAAGGCGATCAAGTCAGCTTCGCGCGGATCCGCATTCGCGTCGATGTGCCCACCGCCGGCACCTACGTGATCACCCACCCGTACGGCGTCGATGTGTTCAACATCGACACCCCCGGTCGCCGCGCGATCAACATGACTCGCGACATCGGCATCGGCACGCCTAAGACCTATGACGGCGCGCTCAAGGGCGACATCGGTCCGTTCCTGCGCAGCGTCAACGGCCCGTACACCGAGACCAACCCAGTGAGCGGCGCGGCCGAGCAATTTGTCGGCGACCCGAACCTCAACGAGGCTGTCACCGGCAGCCCGTTCAACACCAACTACGTGCGCATTGAAGGCCCCGGCGGGATCGACCTGCGTTCCAACACGTTCGCGGTTTCCGGCAAGCTGTCGACTGTGGTCCGGCCAACGCCAATGATCACCCAGCGCAGCACTTACTCGCGCAAAGCCGGGACCAGCGCACCGGTGGCCCAACAGGACGTGTTCGTCCTCGCACCGCCAGCCCCGGGCACCGTCGCCGTGACCAGTTTCACCCCGGTGCTGAACATGACCGAAGCCAACTCCACCGGTGCCTGGTACGCGCAATCGTCGGCCAACCCGACCGTGCCGAGCGTCCTGCAAGTGACTGCCGACAACCACCTTGCCATCGCCAGCAGCACGCCGACCACCCTGCCCATGAGCCTGACCGACCTGGTGGTGATCCAGAGCGCGCAATACAGCTTGAGCTCCGGACAACTGACCGTGGTGGCCTCGACCAGTGACGAAACCTCGCCGCCGGTCCTCACCGCCACCTCCGGCAGCGGTGCCGCCATCGGTGCGCTGAGCGGCGACGGCGCGGTGAAAAGCTTGGCCACCGGGATCTCGCCGATACCGCCAGCCAAGGTCCGCGTGACGTCGTCCAACGGCGGCAGCGATACCGAAGAAGTGGTCATCGTGCAATGAACGCTCACATGCCCAGATCCGCATCAGGAGGCATCATGAACAAGTGGCCACGCTTTGCGCTCAACGCGCTCGGGCTCGCTCTCTCGCTGACCGGCAGTGCCTATGCGCAACTCGCCGCCGTCGACCCCGGCCCCTACACCTTCGCCACCGGGAAATTCCCGATGTGGTATCAGGACAGCAATAACCTGTCGATGGAACTGTGCCAGTCGCGCGCCGCCAGTTCGCGCGTCGGCGTCACCACGCCACCGGCCTACATGTGCACCCTGTTGCCGGAACCGGGCATCTTCGATGACAGCCTGCCAATGGTGTTCCCCGACAACTGGCCGCCGGAAGCCTTCTGGTTTCTCGCCGAAACCACGATCCCCAACAACGGTGCCGGCTATGGCATGGACGCGTATGTCGCCGGGATCGAAGCGGCGTTCGCCTCGGAAAACCCGGCTGACGGCGATCAACAAAGCTTCGCGCGGATCCGTATCCGGGTGAACGTCCCCGTAGCCGGCACCTACGTCATTACTCACCCGTATGGCGTCGAAACCGTCAACGTCACCACCCCAGGGCGCCGCGCAATCAACATCACCAAAGATATCGGCATCGGTGCGCCGGGCGATTTCAGCGGCACGCTCAATGGCGCTATCGGACCGTTCCTGCGCAGCGTCAACGGCCCCTACACCGAAGTGAACCCGGACACCGGCGGCGTCGAAACTTTCGTCGGCGACCCGAACCTCACTGAAGCGGTGACCGGCAGCCCGTTCAACACCAACTTCGTACGCATCGTCGGGCCGTCCGGCGCTGGCACCATTCAGACCACCCTGTTCACCGTCGCCGGCAAGGTGCTCGACAGCCGTCAGCAAACCCATGTCGACATCGACCGCGCTACCTATCGCCGCACTTCGGCAGGTGTGCGTGCCGAAGTGTTCGCCAAAGCTGACGCCAGCTCGACTCTGTGCTTCCGTGAAACCGTAGCGCTGCTGCCCGGCCCGCCACCAACGCCTTGCCAAACCAGCCTGACGGGTGACAACACCGGCTTGTTCTTCGGCCAACGCCTGGGCAACGGCACGCTGCCTTCGATCGTGGTCGTGACCGCGACCAACCCGGCCGGGACTACCCGCCCGACATCGGTGTCGAGCAAACTCACCGACGTGGTGAAAGTGCAGACCGCGCGCTACAACTGGGCTAACAAAACCCTGTTGATCGAAGCGACATCGACCGATGAAGTGGCGATCCCGGACATGGTTGCCCAAGGCTATGGGCGTCTGTCGAAAACCGGCACCTTGCAACGCATCACCGTCGCCGACCTGACTCAGCCACCGGCCACCGTGACGGTGAAATCCGCCGCTGGCGGCAGTGACACCGAGCCCGTTGTCGTGGCCGGCACCGCACCGGACACCGGTGAAAACCAGGCGCCAATCAGCAATGCCGACACCGGCAGCACCAGCTTCGGCGTGCCGATCACCCTCAGCCTGTTGACCAACGACAGCGATCCCGACGGTAATAATCCGCTGAGCATCACCGCGTTGACCCAACCGGCGGCCGGCCAAGGCACCGTCGCCCTCAGCGGCACCGCTGCCGTGGTCTACACGCCGCCAGCCGTGGTCAACACACCACTGACCACCACCTTCACCTACAAAGCGCAAGACGCCAAAGGCCTGGCCTCGGCCAACCCGGCCACCGTGACGATTACCGTCGCGCCAAACCGGGCACCGACCGCCGTCGCCGACAGCGTTGCCACATTGGGTGTGGCGATTCCGATCAACGTACTGGCCAACGACACCGATCCGGAAGGCAACGTGCCGCTGGGTGTCGCCAGCCTGACCCAACCGGCCGCCGGCCGCGGCACGGTCAGCACTGACGGCACGGTGATCACCTACACGCCACCGGCCACCGTGACCACGGCATTCACCACGACCTTCACCTACATCGCCCGGGACAGCTTCGGCGCCCTGTCGACGCCGGCCACGGTCACGGTGCAAGTCTCGCCACGGCCAGCGGCGGAAACCTTCACCGTCACGGCTTCAACGGTGCAGGCGCGAGCAGGTGGACGCTTCAACTGGGACTTCACCGGCACCTCGTCAGTGACCACCGGCAACACCATCACCGTGCAGGTCACCACCCCGACCGGGCTGGTCACCCTCGGCACCACCACCGTACCGGTCACCGGACGCTGGCGGCTGACGCTGAACAACACGACGGTGGTGCCATCGGCCAACCCGACTGCAACGATCCGCTCGTCCCAGGGCACCGTGCGCACGGTCTCGGTAACCACGCTGTAAGCCAACACCCCAGCCACTTTCGGGTGGCTGGGGCGGTCTCCAAACCGGTTAACGCCTGACAGGATGTGAACCATGAACACGCCGACCGCCGCCCTGCTTTGCCTGCTTCTGCTGTGCAGCAGTGCGGGTGTGCGCGCCGACGACTTGATGGAAAACGATGACCTTGCCCCAACCAGCAGCGACCTCGGCGAACTGCCCCCACCGGTGGGTCAGCAAGCCCTGATCGACCAGCTCGGCCAGGCCAACGTCGCCCTGCTGCAACAGAATGGTCAGTCGCTGCTCGGGCAGATCGTGCAGTCGGGCAGCAATCAGGAGGCGTACATCCTGCAACAGGGCAGCGACCTGATGGCGCTGATCAACCAGAACGGTACCGGCAATGCCGCCTCGATCACTCAGAACGGCAGCCACAACCGCGCGCAGATTTCGCAAAACGGCAACAACAACGACGCCAGCATCGAGCAGGCCGGCACGGGGCTGCAAAGCGCCGTGACCCAGTCGGGCAACGGCATGAGCGTTTCGGTCAAGCAATATCGCTAAGCACTGCAAATCATCGGAGAGTTCATCATGTTCAAACTGACGCCCCTCACCGCCGCCATCCTGGTCATGATCAGTGCCCAGGCGATGGCCGACGACAGCCTGTCCAACCAGAGCCAGGCCGGTACCGCCAACATCGCGGATGTGAAACAGACCCAGGCCCCGTTCAGCACCGCCACCCAGACCCAACTGGGCCAGGGCAACGACGCCGCCGCCGTGCAAGACCACGCCAGCAGCGTGATCACCCAGGACGCGGTCGGCGACTACAACGCCGGTTACGCCGAGCAACTTTACGAAGACAACGCCACCATCACCCAACAACAGGTCGGCGCCTTCAACACCGCTCACGCCAGCCAGTCGCTGGGCTTCGGCTCACCGAACAACGCGCTGCAACAGCAGCAAGGCACCGGCAACTTCTCGTTCATTTATCAGGACTCGCAGAACGGCAGCGAAGGCAAAACCTTCCAGTTCGGCGACAGCAACGAAGCCAACATCGAACAACTCTATGAAGGCAGCGGCAACAGCTCGGTGATCACTCAATACGGCACCGCCAACTACGGCACCGCCGAACAAGTGCTGCACAACGGCGGCCAGATCGGCATCAACCAGGCCGGCGAAGGCAACTACGCCTACGGCGACCAACGCAACGGCACCGGCGGCAACATCACCATCAACCAGTTCGGCAACCTCAACGGCAGCGAAATCTGGCAAGACTCGCAACTCGCCAGCCAAGCCACCGTCAACCAATACGGCGACAGCAACGAAACCGTGGTCGACCAAAGCTTCGGCGAAAACAACACCGCCGCCGTCACCCAGGTCGGCAACACCAACGCGATCTACGCCGACCAGTTCGAATCGGTCAACTCGACACTGGCGCTTTACCAGGTTGGCAACGGTAACGTGCACTACACCTACCAGAGCGGCGACGGCCACACGCTCAGTGCCACCTCCGTGGGCAACGACAACAAGGTCTACGCCAGCAACTGGAAAGGCCCGCAATCGGGTGGGCAGTTCGGCAGCAACCAGCGTGCGACCGTCACTCAAGCGGGCAATGGCAACATCGCCAGCTTCACTCAGGATGGCGTCGGCCATGTGATGACCACGCACCAGACCGGGACGGGCAACAAGACCACGGTCAGTCAGGCGGAGTCGTATAACGAGCTGTATTTTGATCAGAATGGCAGCGACAACATTCTGATCTCGGATCAGCGCGGGACGGGCAACCTGGTGCAGGGGTCTTCGAATGGCACGGGTAACAGCGCTGATTTCGATCAGTCGGGGTCAGGGAACCAGGCGTATACCGCCCAGTTGTATGGCAGTGACAACATGATCACGGTGAAGCAGGCGGATACGATGAACGTGGCGTATGTGACCCAGGGCGGGACGGGGAACATTGCCAATGTCGATCAGAGTGGGGTTACGCAGACGGCGAATATTCAGCAGTTTGGCTCGGCTAACCAAGCGACGGTGTTGCAGCAGTAGGGGTTGGGTGTTGATGGGCCGCGATTCTCTGGTGAGGGGGGTCGCGGTTTTTTTGTGTCCGTAGGACCGATCAACGACACGCGTTCTTTAAAGCGTCAGATCAGCCACGTCCTACAGAAAAAGGAATGGTTTCTGGAAAAGCTGCACGTTTTCCTACTACCTCTGGCGGTTGGCCGTCGGAAGCGCAAGGACTAGGATTTTTCGGGACAACCTGAACCCAAAGGAGCTCGACCAACGTGCAATTCATCCAGACAACCACGACAACATTCCCCTTACCGAATAGACTTCCAGGCATTGATCCCGGAGGTGCCATGATCGACCCAAAGATGATTGACCCGCTGTGCCCAGTCGTCTCGGATCTTGATCCTGAAGAACAGGCTGCGAGTTATGACCGCTGGTTTCGGGCCGAAGTACAGGCCTCTCTCGATGATCCGCGTCCGAGTATTCCCCATGAGCAAGTGATGGAGGAAATCAACGCCTTGATGGAATCAATGCGCAAAAGCGCTGATGCAGATTAAGTGGCGACCCAAGGCTCGGGTCGAACTCTCGAAAATCCTGAAGCACATTGGCGAGCGAAATTTTGTAGCGGCGACTGCACTTCACAAGTCCGTGGTAAAAACTACATCTGCGCTTTGTTGGCATCCACACCTGTATCGCAAAGGCCGCTCTCCCGGCACTCGAGAGATTGTGGTAAGCCCGAACTATCTTGTCGTTTATCAAGTGGCGGACCACATTGAGATTGTGAGCATCTTGCATGCGCGTCAGGAGTACCCTCGACGCGACCCCGATTAAGATCGCTTCCTCGTCTCAACACAAAAAACCGTGCTTCCGTGGAGGTACGGTTTTCTGATCGTTCCCACGCTCTGCGTGGGAATGCCTCTCGGGACGCTCCGCGTTCCAACTTGCGAATTTGACGCAGAGCGTCAGGGGCTGCATTCCTTTGCTGCGCGTGGGAACGAGCTAATTAGCCATCCTTCAACTCGACGTGATCCAGCGCTTGATTCACCGCCAGTTCGCCCAGCATGACGACTTGAGCGATGCCCAGTGCGGTTTTGCGCTGTGAGGTTTCCAGGGAGGCGGCGAAGTTGATGAGCATTTCGCTGGCCGAGCCCAGGGTTTCACTGGCGTTGGCGAGCAGGGATTCGGTGTTGTACCTGGGGTTGGCGAGGTACATGGGTTCCGGCTCGTTGGCGCTGGACATGATGTGGGCGGTGGGATTGAGGTAGAAATCGAGGGCGCGGTCGGCGGCTTCGTGGAGTTTTTTGCTATCGACTGAGGCGTAGGGGGATGTGCTGTCGGCGTCTGATTCTGGGGGGTTGGGTGTTGGCTTTTTCATGTTTATTTACCCTGTATGACGGTTATAGCTGGCCCCCCATTCGGTTTCCAAGCGAATAGGTGGCAGCTGTACGCAGGTTGGAAACCCGGGACAGAGGCAACCCGGCAGACACAAGGTCTCCCACGCACAGCCGCCATAACAAAGTGCACACAGTGAAGGTGCGCAAGGATACGTTATGAATGGCGCTTGTGCGCTCTGTAGTTACTCGGGTTTCCACGCCCGGTCGCTGATTTGGCAGCGACGAACACAGGCTAGAGACCGGACGTCCGACGGACAACCTGAAAACCTTGTGGGAAGGTTCCGCAAAATCGAAACATCCTTTAAACATCCCGAATTGAAATACGCATGTGTAGGAGCTGCCGAAGGCTGCGATCTTTTGATCTTGATCTTGATATTCATCTTAAAAAATCAGAGTCAAAAGATCGCAGCCTTCGGCAGCTCCTACAGTGAATGTGTGCAACCGGCGTGAATTGGTCAGCTCATAGATCGCCATCGCTGGCAAGCCAGCTCCCACAAGGATTTGGGTACATCCGCAATAGCTACTGTGTCTGAGAGATAGCTATCGCGAGCAGGCTCGCTCCCACAGCTTTAGTGTGCGTACAACCCAAGCGGCAAAGCCGCCCCACTCAACAGGATGAGCGTTAGCTCGGCTGCAGCTTTGATCGTTCCCACGCTCTGCGTGGGAATGACTCTCGGGACGCTCCGCGTTCCAACTTGCGAATTTGACGCAGAGCGTCAGGGGCGGCATTCCTTTGCTGCGCGTGGGAACGATCTAATTAGCCATCCTTCAACTCGACGTGATCCAGCGCTTGATTCACCGCAAGTTCGCCCAGCATGACGACTTGAGCGATGCCCAAGGCGGTTTTGCGCTGTGAAGTTTCCAACGAGGCGGCGAAGTTGATGAGCATTTCGCTGGCCGAGCCGAGGGTTTCGCTGGCGTTGGCGAGCAGGGATTCGGTGTTGTACCTGGGGTTGGCGAGGTACATGGGTTCCGGCTCGTGGGCGCTGGACATGATGTGGGCGGTGGGATTGAGGTAGAAATCGAGGGCGCGGTCGGCGGCTTCGTGGAGTTTTTTGCTATCGACTGAGGCGTAGGGGGATGTGCTGTCGGCGTCTGATTCTGGGGGGTTGGGTGTTGGTTTTTTCATGGTAACTCTCTCTCATTGATAGTTGCAGCTGGCCCATTCGACTTCCAGGAAAAATGGGTGGCAGCTGTACGCAGGCTGGAAATCCGGGAGAGAGCAACCCGGCAGACACGAATGTCTCCCGCGCACAACCGCCATAACAGAGTGCACACAATGAAAGTGCGCAAGCATACGTTATGAAAGGCGTATCTGCTCTCTCGTGTCTTCGGGTTTCCATGCCCGGTCGCTAAATTGGCAGCGACGAACACAGGCTAGAGACCGCACGTCCGACGGACAACCTGAAAACATTGTGGGAAGGTTCCGCAAAATCGAAACATCCTTTAAACATCCCGAATTGAAATACGCATGTGTAGGAGCTGCCGAAGGCTGCGATCTTTTGATCTTGATCTTGATATTCATTTTAAAAAATCAGAGTCAAAAGATCGCAGCCTTCGGCAGCTCCTACAGTGAATGTGTGCAACCGGCGGGAATTGGTCGGCTCATAGATCGCCATCGCTGGCAAGCCAGCTCCCACAAGGATTTGGGTACATCCGCAATAGCTACTGTGTCTGAGAGATAGCTATCGCGAGCAGGCTCACTCCTACAATTGAATCGCGTGCTGTCAGCAAAAGATTGGGCGGCTGTCAGGCCGCCTTCGCGAGCAAGCTCGCTCCCACAGTTTTAATGTGCGTACAACCCAAGCGGCAAAGCCGCCCCACTCAACAGGATGAGCGTTAGCTCGGCTGCAGCTTTTGATCTTGATCCACGGGCGACGTCGGAAGGCTGAGTGGAGGGATTGATCCGGGCGTGGGAGCGCAGCGACCGTTTGGCGCAGCCAAACACAGCGAGAGGAGGTGCAGCGAAGCAA